>JAVJOF010000001.1:0-4007 GCA_040216925.1 Longimicrobiales bacterium | reverse complement strand
CTCTGCACAAGGCAGGCGGGCCTCGCGCAGGGGCTCGCGGACGCTCAGTCTAGGAACGACGACGAGTCGTAGCAGGGCTACGGCGAGCGAGGAGAGACGACGAATCAGCACGCGACCCCCTGCGCCCGCAACCGAAGAGGGGAGAAGGACTTGAGGGCCGATGGGTTGCTGCGGCAGGGCCCGCTCGCCGTCGTTGGAGCGCCTCGACGTAGCGAGGGCTATGCCTTCGTTGCTCCGCCTTGGCGCTCGAGCCCTGGCGCGAGCAACGAGGCCCACCTGCCTTGTGCAGAGCTTCCCTAGTTCAGGAAGGGCTCGATCCTCTGGGCGAACGAGTTGCGTGCCCGGTGCAGCCGGCTCTTGACGGTGCCGAGGTTCACGCCGGTGATCTCTGCGATCTCCTCGTAGCTCTTGCCTTCCAGCTCACGGAGCCGGAACACGAGCCGGTGATGCTCGGGCAACTCCTTGACCATGTCCTCGACCAGTCCGCGGAGGTAGCGCTTCCGATAGAGGTCGTCGGGACGCATCGAGAAATCCTCGAACTGGAGCGGACGGTGGTCGTCCTCCCAGTTGTTCGTCAGACGCTGGAACAGCACCAGAGGACTCCGCGAACGGTTGCGGAGTTCGTTCTTCGAGAGGTTGCTCGCGATCGTGTACACCCAGGTCGAGAACTTCTTGCTCGTGTCGAACCGGTGCAGGTGCCGCGTGACGCGGATGAAGGCTTCCTGGACCAGATCCTGAGCTCGGTCGGAATCTCCGGTCTTCCTCGTGATGAAGTGGACCAAGCGATCCCGATACCGGTCGTACAAATCCTGGAACGCGCCGGGCCGACCATTCAGATGGGCGGTGACCAGTTCCTCGTCGGAAAGGTCGTCCAGCGGGCGCGAGTCGAGGAGCTGACTGACCTTCTCTGGATTGGCGTTGACCATATCGCTTCCGTTGATGGAGCCTGGGCCGAGGACACGAAAGGGGTTCCCAGCCGTTTCCGTAGGGGACCCCTGACAGTAGGAGACCGTTGGCTCCGTTATCTGGAATGATTCTCGATTTGAGTTTGAAATATATCCAGACCGCCCCGTGGTTCAAGGGGGCGTCCGGGTGACCCGAGCCCGTGCGACAGCGCCCGCGGGCCACCATTCGTCAGACGGGGCGCCGCTCCAGGCCCACCAGCACCCCGCCCTCCGAGAAACCGTCGTAAAGCGCCGCCTCGGGAGGCGGGACCCGGTCCTTGGATGCCCGGGCTTCGTCCGCGGCGGCGTCCATCTCGGCCGTGACTTCGGCCTCCACCTCCTCGAGGTCCGACGGCTCCAGCCCCCACTCGACCAGGTACTGCTCGAACTGACCCACGGGGTCCCGGCTGCCCCAGGACTCGAAGAGCTCGGGCGGGAAGGTCTCCCGCGCTTCGCGCTCGTCGTGCGTAGCGTGTCCACCCATGCGGAAGGTCTCCGCCACGATCATCGCCGGCCCTCGACCGGCGCGGCAACGCTCGACCGCGAGGCACGTGGCCGAGTACACGTCCAGAAGGTTGTTGCCGTCGCATTCCCAGCTGGGGATGCCGTAGACCGCGGGCCAGTGGCGGAGGTCGCCCCGGGCGTGCTGATCGGCCCGGGTCCCGAGTGCCACCTGGTTGTTCTGGAGCACGAAGACCACGGGCAGGTTCTGGACCGCCGCGAAGTTCAGCCCCTCGTGGCACGCCGCGGTACGGGTGGCACCGTCGCCGACCCAGGTCATGGCCACCCGGTCCTGCCCGGCGTTCCGGAACGCGAGGGCCGCGCCCGACACGACGGTCACGCTGGTGCCCATGTGGGAGATCGGCTGGATGATGCCTTCGGACAGGTCCCCGACGTGGAGGTCCCGGCCTCCGCTGGGCGAGTCGCTCGTCGCCAGGTATCCCCGGAACATGTCGGCCAGAGGCATGCCCATCATGTGGAGTGCCCCGGCGTTGCGGATCATGGGGCTGACCACGTCGCGCTGGCGGTCGAGGGCCGCGACGGACCCGACCGTCACCGCTTCCTCGCCCGTGCCGAGCCAGGCTTTCGAGATCACGCCGGTGCGGACCCAGCGTTTGAGGCCGATGTCGTGGAGGCGCGTGCGCAGCAGGTCGCGGTACAGCCCGAGGAGGTGCTCGCGGTCCAGCGACTCCACGACCCGGGCCCGTTCGGGATCGTCGTGGACCCGGGCCCGGTACGCCTGGGCCTGCTCGGCGTCGGGGGCCCACGCCAGGTACTCGGGGGGGTCGAAGGCAGGGTATCTCTTCATGCCGTCAACCTAGGCACGCGACGGGGGCCGTCGGTAGGCCCGTGGCGCCATTGGACGGGGAATCGTCGGCCAGGGGGGCCGGCGGCGCCGGGTGGAAAAGAGAAACGGGGGAGGCGAAGGATCTCAGTGGCACGAAGAACCAGCCCCCCCAGGGTGGGCCACGAGATTTCCCTTCACGCTCGCCCCGCTTCAAGTGCCGATCCGGACACCTTCGCCCGTCACGACAGTCTGTATATACACGGCGGCCCGCCGCATGTCACTCTCAATTTGGTACTTCGGCGAAATCCCCTCTCCGGCAACGCATGGCGGGATCCTCGTTGCTCCGGGCCACGTGGTGGGCGAAATTCGGGGCCTGCCCCTCCCGGACTCCCAGCTCCGAGCCCCCGACGTGAGCGACGCACAGCCCCCTACCGCCGACGGCACCGGCCCACGCCGCGTGCGGGCCCTCGTCGCGCTCCGCGTGCTCGAGGTCCTTCGCGAGCAGGACCGTCCCGGCGACGTCATGGAAGCCGAGGATACGGCGGTCACGATGCCCCGGCGCCTCGGCCTCAGCGACGTCGTCGAACGCCAGATCCGCACGTACCGGGCGGACATGAAGCGGGGCGTCCGGCTCACCGACGCGGAGATCCGCGACCTCTTCCGGTTGGTCATCCGCCGGCCGGACTCCGACGAGGTGTTCCTCCGGGTGGGGCGTAGTCTCGGTGGAGGCGACCTGGAGGGAAACTGGCGTCGCTTCGTTCCGCAGCGGGCGGCGTACGCGCTGGCCCGCAGCCGGGTGCGGCGCGGACTCAAGAAGCTCTTCGGCCGCCGCCTGGGGGGATTCGGCCGGGGGCCGTTCTCGGTGGAAGGCCGCTCGCTGATCTTCATCGACGCCGATCCGGGCGGGGAGGCGTGTCACTTCCTTTCGGGGTACTGCGAAGCGGTCCTCGAGCAGGCGTCGGGCCGGCCGGGAAAGGTGGTGCATACGCTCTGCCAGGCCCGGGGCGACGACGTCTGCAGGTGGGAAGGAAGTCTGGTCGATGCCGGGGGTGCGGACGGGACGGCCGCTCCGGACGATGCGACGGATCCGGCCGTGTGACCCACGAGGGGCCGCGGGAAACGGGAGCCGGCCCGGCGGGTACCCGACCTCTTCCAACCGTTCACTCCCGCCCCCTGCCGCCATGATCGAGAAGGGATCTTCCGCTCCCGGGTTCACGCTGCCGTCCGACACCGAGGGCGACGTGTCGCTCTCCGACTACCGGGGCCGCACCGTGGTGCTCTACTTCTATCCGAAGGACGACACCTCCGGATGTACGACGCAGGCGTGCGACCTGCGCGATGCCATGCCACGCTTCGAGGGTGTGGACGCCGTGATCCTGGGGGTGTCGCCGGACCCCGTCTCGTCCCACGCGAAGTTCCGGGCCAAGTACGACCTGAACTTCCCGCTCCTGGCGGACGAAGACCACGAGGTGGCCGAGGCCTACGGGGTCTGGAAGGAGAAGAAGATGTACGGGCGCACCTACATGGGCATCGAACGGAGCACGTTCCTGATCGACGGGAACGGGACGGTCCAGGAGGTCTGGCGGAAGGTCAGCCCCAAGGAGCACGTCGAGCTGCTGGTCGGCGCGCTCGACGCCTAGCAGGTCGCTGAAAAAGTCGCCTTTCAGGCCGTAGCGAATAAGATACGGCAGATTAGATTTATGGGGTGCAGGTGAATCCCATCGTGGAGCGAGAGGCGGATGCGCGGCAAGCCGGATTATCAGGCGCAGATCTAC
>JAVJOF010000010.1:0-40767 GCA_040216925.1 Longimicrobiales bacterium | reverse complement strand
CCGAGCAGGCCCCGATCGGCGGTCAGCACGACGCCGAGAGGGGCCAAGGGCACCACGACCAGCACATCCTAGCAGCACTCAACAGATCAAATCGAAGCCCGAACGACATCAGTGTGAGCTTTTTCAGCGACCTGCTAGGGGTGGCAACGGTGTGAGAGCGCCCCCCGACTTCCTCTGGGAGGCAAGGAGGCCGACTATGGAGGGTTCGAACGTGCTACTCGTCGAAGACAACGCGGATCACCTGGTGCTTACGAAGGCGACCCTGCGCGAGCACGTCGGCATCCACCTGCACGTCGTGTCGGACGGCCAGCAGGCCATCGACTACCTGCACGGCATTGGCGCGTTCGCGGACCGCGCGGAGCATCCCCTGCCCGACGCGGTGATTCTCGACATCCACATGCCCCGGCTCTCGGGCCTCGGTGTCCTTCAGTGGATGAAGGAGCGCGGCCTGGTGCCGCGGCTTCCAGTCCTCGTCTGGACGGGCGTCCTCACGGAGAACGAGAAAGCCAGGGCCCGCGCCCTCGGGGCGTGGGGTGTCATCGAGAAGCCGGCGAACTTCGCGATCCTTGGGCCCGTCGTACGCGACATGTTGAGAGGCCGTCGCGGCAGGAGGGCTGCGGACGCTTCGTAAGGCCGGACCGTCCAGTACGACCGCCTACGCCTCATCCTGTCGGTCGCCACGTTCTTGAATGGATGCTAGGACCGCCTCGACGAGGATGTCAGACCGAAACGGCATCTCGATCGTCCGAAGGGCGTCAGGTTGCTGGTCTGGACCCAAGATCACACTGCGGCCACTGCCACTGCCCCCGCTCAGGACGATGACGGGGAGACCCGGGTCCATCTTCTGTGCTGCGGCAATCAACGCGGACCCGTCCCTCTCTGGCGTCGGTAGATCCACGATGATGGCATCGATCGGCTGGACCGTGAGTATGGTGATGGCCTCGGCGCCACTTCGGGCCACGATCGGCCGGAGCCCAGCCCTGGCGAGGAGCCGCGCAATCGCGCCTCGCACTGAATCTTCCGCGTGCGAAACCAGAATCCTGTAGCCGGTTGGATGCGACTCTCGGGCTCCCGCGGGAGGAAGCCAGACGATGAATCGGGCCCCTCCGGATGTGCTATCCTCGACGGTGATGCTGCCGCCGTGTGCCTCGACGGCGACCTTGCAGAAGCGTAGCCCCAGACCGCGGCTGTTCGCCGCGCGGTCGTCCCGTCGTTCGACGACGGAATATCGCTCGAACACAGCTTCTCGCAGACTCGGCGGCACCCCCGGCCCGTCGTCGGAGACTTCGAGCCTCACGCCCGCAGCATCGACATGGGCCTCCACGAGGACCCGACTCCCCTGCGGTCCGAACTTCAGGCCGTTTTGCACCAGGTTCTGGAGCACTCGTTCCATCAGCCGGCGGTCAGCCCAGAAGGTCTCGTTCCCACTGGTCCGGCCTGCCAGGGAGAGTCCGCGGACGCCCGCGGCGGGCTCCATGTCCGCAACGACGCGGGCAAGGAACGATGAAACCACCACCTCCTCGGCGTCGATCTGCAGTACTCCGTCCTCGGCGAGCTGGGCATCCAACACGTCGAGCGTCATCCGACTGAGGTGTCGAGCCGCCAAGTAGAGGTCCCGGACCGTCTCTTCGTCTGCCTCGACCGCTCCCATGTTGAGCAGCTCCGTGAGCACCGCGAGGGTCGTGGCAGGTCCTTTGATGTCGTGGAGGACGAATGAGAAGAGTTCATCCTTCTTGCGGTGGGCCGAGCGCAACTCGGCGTTTGTCCGGGAGAGACGCAGCTCCACGTCTCGGATCTCGGTGACATCCCAGAACACGACCGACGCGCCTTCGATGCCTCCGTCGATCCCTCGCAGCGGTCGGGCCGTCGCCAGAACCCGGACGCCGTCGGGCCGCGCGGGATTCCGAATCAGCACTTCCACTTCGTCCGTAGACTCACCCTTCAGGGCACGGACAAGGGGATACTCGTCGGGCTGGACTTCGGTCACACCGTCGGGGTGGAAGACTCCGTAGTGTTCGGCCCAGGTATCCGGGGCCCCGTCCGTAAATTGGACCCCGAGAATCCGGTCCGCGGCGGCATTGGAGAAGAAGATCCGACCGTCCCTGTCGGCCAGCGTCACGCCCTCCCCCAGGCTATCCAAGACTCTGCGAAGATCGAGCTGACTCAGGCGGTCACTCATGGATGCTCTCCACGTTTGGTACCGTGTGGTTCGAGCCCAGACTCTGGCCTGGACGACCCGTCCGGGGAATGTGGTGGACTACCGGCCACCGGCGACACCCCGGGCCAACGCTAGAGTCCCGGGGAGCGCCCGCCTTCGCCATCCAGCAGACTCTTGAGCTCCTCTAGGAGGAACGGCTTCAGAAGGACGCCGCGTACATGGGGCTCAGGAATCCTGTCGATCGGGACCGCCTCGTCGCCACTCATGAAGACGACTTCGGCGTCGGGTGATTCCGTCAGTAGGTCCGCAGCCAGATCGATGCCATCGCCGTCCTCGAGGTGGACATCCGTTAGCAAGAGGTACGGCCCCTCCGGGACCGCCTCCGCGGCTTCCACTCGACCCTCGGCCTCGAGTACGGTATACCCGAGTTTGCGGAGCGTCCTCGCTATCACGCTCCTGAGCGCCGGAAGGTCCTCAACCAGAACGATGGGTACCGTGGGATCCAGTGGTTCCACCCGGCTACCCGTTCGGCCCGAAGCGCGGATTCATGCCTGTCACCTGGTGGTATTCGTCGGAGGGGAGAGTGTCGCCGGTACCGCGAATATACTGAAGAGTTCCGACGCCCTCTTGCGGCGTTGGCCAGGGGCCTCGGTTCCAACTCCTTTCGCCAGCGGCCTGCGCCGCTTCTCCAGAGACTCCTGCACCCCTGCCCCGACGCGCTCCTGGAAATCGGCATCGGCGGCCGCGACGCGCTCGACGACGCGGGGCCAGAGTCGGGCAGCTTTCTCGGCCCGCCCGGCGTCGGGAAGACCCACCTGGCCATCAGCCTGGCCATCGCCGCGGCCCAGCACGGTCGGCGCGTCTACTACGGCACCCTCGCCGACCTCATCACCTCCCTCGAGGAGGCCCAGGCCGCGGGCCAGCTCAGCCATCGTCTCAAGACGCTGACCCACCCGGCCCTGCTCGTCGTGGACGAGATCGGCTATCTGCCCATCACCCGCAACGGCGCCATGCTCTTCTTCCAGCTCATGGCACGGCGCTACGAGACCGCCTCCACCGTGCTCACCTCCAACAAGAGCTTCGAGGAGTGGGGCGAGATCTTCGGCGACGACGTCATGGCCGCCGCCCTCATCGACCGCCTCCTGCACCCCTGCCATATCGTCAACATCCGCGGCAACAGCTACCGCATGAGGCACCACTCCGAGTTCTGGCATACCCTGAACTCCCCGGCTCCCGCCGACGAGCCCACCCGCAAACCCCGCAAGCGAACGGAGGCTTCCGTGCCCCTGGCTTGTGAACGCCAACCCGACCTCCGAGGGCTTGTCACTGAAATTGGCACTGCGACTGGAGCGTGCCCCCGAAAAGTAAAAGCCCCGAAGGCCGTAAAGCCTTGCGGGGCCGTGCTTTGCCACAGAGCGGGAGACCGGGCTCGAACCGGCGACCCTCAGCTTGGGAAGCTGATGCTCTACCAACTGAGCTACTCCCGCGTGGCCTTCAATGTAGCCGCCCCCCCGGCGAATTCAAGCCGCCGGAGGCAGGCGGCGGACGGACGGTGAACGCAACCGGGCGGCCCCTCGCGAGAGGGACCGCCCGGGAGCCTGCCGCGGAAGCGCCGACGTCTACATGGTCGTCAGCGTGTACCCGTATCCACCCACGGTCTGGTCCGAGGCGAACTGCACCTGGAAGACCTGTGCCATATCGGCACCGGCCGCCTGCACCGTCGTCGTCTCCGTGCCGAGCACGGCGCCGGACGGCGAGTAGAACGTGAACTCGACCTGGACCGGCGTGCCCTGGCTCAGCGTCTTGTTGATCACCGAACCGGACACCTGTCCGCCGCCGTCGGGGAACCGCTGCAGCTGCAGGTTGTCCATCGCCACCGGCATCGACTCGATGCGCTGCACGAGCGCACCGGCAGCGGCACCGTCGCCCGCCTGATTGAGGGCCTGGGCCAGGATCAGGAGCGCGTTCTGGTTGTTCGGGTCGAGCTCGAGCCACCGCTCGGCCACGGGCGGAACGGCCGCGTAGGCCGAGTCGATCTGGAGCGACCGCGCCCACATCTCGAGGGCGTCGCGATCGTTGATGCTGACCTCCGCAGCCGCACCGAACGCCTCCGCCGCACGATCGTAGGCTTCACCCTGGTAGTAGCCGACGCCGATGGCGTAGTAGTCGGTGGCGGTCAGTCCGTCCATCTCCATGAGTTCGGCGTATACCTCGAACGCCTCCGCTTCGGCGTCCATCTGGACCAGCAGCGTGGCCAGGCTGCGCTTCAGCATGAGGTTGTCCGGATCCTCGGCCGAGAGGGCACGGAAAGCGGCAACGGCCTCCTCCAGACGACCCGCGTCGGCCAGGATCTGCGCCCGCGTCATCGGAATCGACGCGGCCTGCTCCTCCCAACTGGCGACCGTGGCGGAGTCCATCTCGCTGACGATGTCGGACTGCATGACCTCCATGGCCCGGTCCAGGTTCTCGATCGCTTCGTCGTGACGACGGAGCTGCGCGTAGATCTGGCCGAGGGTGATGAAGACCTCGGGGCGCCGGTCGTAGATGGCGTTGGCCTGCTCGAAGAGCGCCGCGGCTTCCTCGTACTCACCCGCGTTGACCATGGGCACGGCCTCCTGGTAGAGACCGATCCAGGCGCGCTCACGCATTCCTTCCGTCTCGAACTGGTAGATCGGACGGAGTTCCTCGGCCCGGGTCAGGAACCGGTCGGCGGCCACGAAATCGCCGAGGCCCATGCTGGCTTCGGCAGCCAGGCGCCAGGCCCGCGGGTTGGTGGCGTCCGCCGCGATGGCGGCTTCGGCCGACTCGAGCGCCTGACCGTAGAGGGTCTCCGCGGCGGCGTCGCTGGCCGCGTTGTCTGCGTCCTCGATGGCCCGCTGTGCGGCGCGGGTGTTGTCGTCGTCGCGCGGCCGCTCTCCCTGCGCCAGGGTCTCGGAACCGGGAATCATCGGGGCGGCGGTGCTGGTGCCGCCGCCGGACGACGAACCGCCGCCCGAGGCACAGCCGGTCAGGCCAAAGCCGACGGCGAGCGTGAGGACGAGACCGTAACGGATCTTCATCCGGGATCCTCCATATGGGTCGTGCGTGAGTTGGTGGGTAGACCGTTCAATGTAGAAACGGTGGAAATGGGCGTCAAACCGCCATTCCCCCTACGGCAGGGCGAGCCGCCGCAGGCTTTCGTCGGGTCCAATGGCTGCAAGAACCTTGCCGAGTTGGGGCCCCTGCTCCGCGCCGGTCAGTGCGTTGCGGACCGGATGGAAGAGCGCCGGACCCCGCACCCCCGCCTCCCGCCCGGCCTCCCGGACCGCGGTGTCGAGGCGGTCGGGCGTCCAGGAATCCAGGCCCTGCAGCGCTTCCCGCACCGCGGCCAGCACCCGCAAGGCCTCCGGGTCGGCCGCCAACGTGGAGCGCACGTTCGCCCACGCACCGTCCGGGTCAGGGAACAGGAGTGGCAGGTGCGCCGTCACGTCACCCCACGTGGCCATCCGGCTGCGCAGGACGTCCACGACGGCCCGGGGGTCGGCCCCGTCCGGCAGGTCCGCCGCGGTGAGCCACGGACGGACGTGCTCGGTCAGCTCGTCCAGGGTCTCCCGTTCGAGATGCTGCGCGGAAACCCACCGGAGCTTCTCGGGGTCCATCTGGGTGTCACTCCGGCCGACGCGATCCAGGGCGATGGCCGAGACGAGTTCCTCGCGTTCGAGAACCTCCCGTTCGTCCGGGTGGGACCACCCGAGGAGGCTCAGGTAGTTCAACACCGCGTCCGGCGGGTAGCCCTCCGCCCGGAGCTGCGCCACCGCGGCCGCGCCCTCCCGCTTGGAGAGCTTGCGTCCGTCGGGCCCGAGGACCGTGGGCAGGTGGGCGAAGACGGGTCGCCGCGCACCCAGGGCGTCGAAAAGCAGCACCTGCTTGGGCGTGTTGGACACGTGGCCCGCGCCCCGGATCACGTGGCTGATGGCCATGTCGATGTCGTCGACCACCACCGCGAAGTTGTACGTGACCCGACCGTCGCTGCGCCGTATCACGAAGTCGTCGATATCGCTGTCTGGAAACGAGATGGACCCGTAGACCTCGTCCTCGACTTCAACCTCCTTCATGCCCTCGGGCACGGCGAACCGGAGCACGTGGGGCTCGCCCGCCGCCGTCCGCCGGGCCCGTTCCTCGGGCGCCAGACGACGACAGCGTCCGTCGTAGCGGAGCACCTCCCGGCCGCCCTTTCCCGTCTCGCTCCGACGGGCCAGCTCGTCCTCCGTGCAGAAGCACGGATAGGCCCTTCCCTCCTCCCTGAGGCGCTCCGCCGCGGCGACGTGCCCCGCGGCCCGCTCGCTCTGACGGTAGGGGGCGTGGGGTCCGCCGACGTCCGGACCCTCGTCCCAGTCCAGGCCCAACCACTTCAGGTCTTCAAGGAGCATCGCCTCCCCCCCCGGCACGTTCCGCTCCGTGTCCGTGTCCTCGATGCGCAGCACGAAACAGCCGCCGTGGCGTCGGGCGAACAGCCAGTTGAAGGCGGCGGCCCGGACGTTCCCGAGATGGAGACGGCCGGTGGGGCTGGGGGCGAAGCGTGTGCGTACGGTGGTCATGGAGGCGTGGAGCCGGAGAGGAAAGAAGGCGGGTCGGCCCGGTCGGTCATCCGCCGCGGGACCCGAGCCAGGTCAGGATGCGGCTGGCCAGCACGTCGGAGAACCCCGGGATCCGGGCGATTTCGTCCTGCGTGGCGGCCCGGACGCCTTTGACCGACCCGAAGCGGCGGAGGAGCTCGGTCTGGCGTTGCGGGCCGACGCCGGGGATGTCGCCGAGGTCCGACCGGATGGTCCGCTTGCTCCGCAGCTTGCGGTTGTAGCGCACGGCGAACCGGTGCGCCTCGTCGCGGATGCGCTGGAGAAGGTGCAGTGCACGGTTGCGACGGTCCAGACGGACGGGGTCGGAACGCCCGGGAAGGAACACCTCCTCGTCGCGCTTGGCCAGGGCGATCACGGCCACGTGCTCCAGCTCGAGGGCCTGGAGGGCTTCCCCCGCCGCGGACAACTGGCCCTTGCCGCCGTCCACGACCACCAGGTCCGGCAGCGGTTCTCCGTCGTCCAGGCGACGGCGGAAGTACCGGCCCACCGCTTCGGCCATGGAGCGGTAGTCGTCGTTGCCCCAGTCCCCTTTGATGCGCATGTGCCGGTAGCCGGCCTTTCGCGGCTCGCCGTTCTCGAACATCACCGAACTGGCCACCGTCTCGGTGCCCTGGTTGTGGGAGATGTCGAAGCAGACCATGAGCCGGGGCACGACCTTCAGGTCCAGCTCGTCCTGGAGGCTGTAGAGGGCGTCCTCGGCACGGTCTGCGGCGTAGGCCAGGGCCGTGACGCGGTCTTCCAGGACGTGGCGCGCGTTCTCGGCCCCGAGGTCCACCAGACGCCGCTTCTCCCCGCGCTGGGGCACCAGCACCGCCACCTTCCGGCCCCCGGCGTCGGTCAGCACCTCGGCCAGCACGTCCTGGTCCGGTGCCGCCGTGGGCAGCAGGATCTCCCGGGGAAGGTCGTCGGTTCGCGCCGTCCCGCCGCTCAGGTAGTACCGGCTCAGGAGCGAAGCGAGCAGTTCGGCATCGTCTTCCTCCAGGATTCCCGAGAATCGTACCGACTCCCGCCCGAGGAGGAGTCCCGCCCGGATCCGCATGACCACCCCGGCGGCCATGTCCCCGTCCCGGGCCAGACCCACCACGTCGAAGGCTCCCCCGGCCACCCGTTGCACCCGCTGCTCCCGGGCCATCGTATCCAGGCCCTGCACGACGTCGCGCAGCTGGGCGGCCGTCTCGAAATCGAGGGCCTCCGACGCGGCCCTCATCCGCGTCTCGGCGTCGCGGCGAAGCTCCTCGGTGTCTCCATCGAGAATCCGGAGGATCTCGTCGATCATGGCGCGGTAGTCGGCCTCGCTCTGGAGGCCCACGCAGGGTGCCTTGCACCGCCCGATGTGGTAGTCCAGACACGGCCGGTCCGGTCCTTCGGTGGGCAGATCGTACCGGCAGGACCGCACCGTGTGGAGTCGCTTGACCACCTCCAGGGCCTGGCGCATGGCGCCGACCTTCGTGAAGGGGCCGAAATACCGCGCACCGTCGTTCACCACCCGCCGGGTCACGTAGACCCGGGGAAAGGGCTCCTGCACGGTGACCTTGATGTACGGATACCGTTTGTCGTCGCGCAGGAGGATGTTGAAGCGAGGCTGGTGCGCCTTGATCAGGTTGGCCTCGAGGATCAGGGCCTCGGCCTCGCTGGCCACCACCAGGGTCTCGAGGGCCTCGATGTGGCGCACGAGCTCCCGCGTCTTGGCGCTGTGATCGCCCTCCCGCCGGAAATAGCTGCGCACCCGGGGCCGCAGCGACTTGGCCTTGCCCACGTAGAGCACGCGCCCGTCCGCGTCCCGGAACAGGTAGCAGCCGGGCTTGGTGGACAACCTTCCCAGGAGGGCGGGATCGACGGGCACGGGTCCGGAAGGGCTCGGGGGCGGGGTCAGCGGGTCCGGCGGCGGAGGGGCTGATCGACCCCCAGCAGCCGCGCCAGACCGAGGTAGACTACCCCGAACGCGAGGAGCGTTTCCAACCCCACCACCGCAGGGTGGGACGGCGGAAGCACCACCTGCAGGAGGACCCCGGTGGCTCCGGCGACCACCGCGGCGAGCGTCATGCGCACGAGCGGCCCCGACCCCGGCCCGTGGCTCCCCACCCGGTTCCGGAGGGCCCGGGTCAGAAGGCCGTACTCGAGCCACGCGCCCACCGAGGCGCCGAGGGCGAGTCCCATAGCACCGAGCCGGAGCGTCGGGAAGCCGTACCGGTCCAGCGGGAACATCAGGGCCACCCCGACCAGGGCCGACACCACCACCCGGAGCGTCGCGACCCGGGCCGGGGTGCGGGTGTCGCGAAGCGCGTAGAAGGCCGACGAGAGCACCCGCGAGCGGGTCGATGCCGCCAGGCCCAGCGTGTAGCCGGCCAGCACCGCCCAGGTCACGAGACTCTGGGCCGTGTCGAACGCGCCCGTCTGGAACAGCGCGGCCACGATCACGTCGCCCAGCAGGAGGTACCCGACCACGGACGGGATCACGAAGAACGACACTGTCCGGAGCGCGTGGGCCACCCGCCCCGCCAGGACCTCCCGGTCCTGGCTGCGCATGCGCGAGAGCTCGGGCAGTTCCGACGCGGCCACGCTCATGCCGAACAGGGAGATCGGCAGGACGTAGAACGTCTGGGCGTACCCCAGCACGGCCACCGCACCCTCCGCCAGCATGGCCGCCAGGACCACGTCGGCCCATCCGCTGAGGTTGACCACGCCCCGGGCCATGACCACCGGAACGAAGGCCGCTACAGCCTCCCGGACCCCGGCCACCCGCCGGCCCAGGGACAGCCGGAATCCCCTCAGCAGACCCACGACGAACGGGAGCTGCACGCCGAACTGGAGCACGCCGCCGGCCAGGGCGCCCCACGCAAGGGCCACCACGAGGTCGCGGCCGTCCATGGACCACCAGAGCGCGCCCGCCACCATGGCGGCGATCTGCGCCACGCTCCAGGCCACCGGAGCCACGTAGGACACGAAGAAGCGCCGGTGGCTGTTGAGCACACCGAGGGCCCACGCGCTGACCACGAGGACGGCGGTCATGGGAAACAGGATCCGGACCAGCTCGACGGTCAGGGCCTGCTTGTCGGCGTCCCACTCGAAGAAGAACAGGTCCACGAGCCACGGGGCCGCCACCATGCCCACCAGCGCGAGTCCGGCCGCCACCGCGGTGAGGATACCCAGGACCGCCCCGGCGAAGCGACCGGCTTCCTCCTCCCTGCCCTGCTCGAGGAACTCGGCGTAGACGGGGATGAACGACGCCGAGAGGGTGCCTTCACCCAGGAGGTTCTGGATGACGTTGGGGGTCCGCAGCGCCGCCCGCCACGCATCGGCGAACTCGGACGTGCCGAAGAAGTGGGCGAAGACCCGGTCGCGGACGAAGCCCAGCAGCCTGCTGAGGAAGATGCCGGCGCCGACCCGGCCGGCGGCGCGGCCCCGCCCGGACTCAGCCTTTCGGGTCACCGGGCGGAAGCGCCGCCCCTTCTTCGGGGTGCCGCTCGGCGAGGAGTTTGTGCAGGAACGCGCTTTCCTCGTCGAGCCGACCGATCTCCTGGCCCAGGCGCTCCACCTCTCCCTCGAGGAAGGCGATGCGCTCGGCCGTCAGGTCCTGCGGGCCGTCCAGGCTCCGTCGCTCCAGGCGAGACGCCAGCGCCCGGCCGACCTGGGAGTCCAGGACGATGGCCAGGAGCGGGATCAGGACCACGAGCACCAGGATGAGTTGCAGGAACATGGGGCGAAGTTAGGCCAGGCCGGTCGGAGAGATCAACGGGCGATGCGGTGCCCGGTGCCCACGTCTACGACGGAGGATCACTCGGGATTCACCTCGAAGCGCTCCGCCAGGGCATCAAGAAACGCGCCACCGTAGCGCGACAGGTAGTAGAACGCGTTCATGGCCCGCTCCTGGGGCACTCCGTCGGGAAAGAGGTGGAGCTGGGCCTTCTCGAGCTGCGCCAGGGCGATCTCCTTCTCCCGCTTGAGCGCGTGGACGACCTTCTTCTCCGCCTCGTCGAGCGCCTGGAACGCCTGGCTTCGGATGTGCTGGACCGGACCCTTCAGCGTCGGGTCGATGGCCTTCACTTCCTTCTCGAGATCGGCGACCCCCTTCGCCACGGCACCCTTGAGGCTGCCCAGAGCACGTTTCACGTCGGGTGGGACTTCGTCGCGGGCGATGTCGCTGGAGATCTCGTGGAACGGTCGGGCCAGATCCGGGACGTCGAGGCCGAACTTGTCCAGCACCTTCCGGATCTTGGACTCGACGACCGTGACGCTACATCGGGGATGGACCACCGGCATGCCCACCCCGAAGGCGTCGAAGTAGTCCCGGAGCTGGGCGAAGTAGGCCAACTCTCCCGGTCCGCCCACGTACGAGAGGGTCGGCAGGATCGCGCTCTCCACCACGGGGCGGAGCAGTACGTTGGGTGTCAGAACCGTCGGATCGGCGGCGGCCCGTGCCCGGACGTCGTCTTCCGAGAGGTGCTCCCCCGAGGTGCGGAGCCGGAACCCGCCGTCCTCGCGGTAGAGCCGCTCGCGGCCCGCCGGGCCCGAAAGGAAGAGGTTGACGCCCCCCTCCATCAGGGTCACCTGGTGGGCGTAGCCCGCCTTCTCCAACCGCTCGCCGGTGGCCACCAGCACCGCTTCGGTCTCCGCCGACCGCGCCAGCTCGTCCAGGAGCGTGGGCAGCGACGCTTCCTTGAGTCCCCGGTCCGCGGCGTCCGCGAACACCAGCCCGGTGTCGCCCAGAAGGTCCTGAAGGATCAGGTGGAAGCCCTCCGGAAGCGTCCGACCCGGGGTCCCGGCCCGTTCGATGAGGTCCACGAAGCGCGGACTGAAGTCCGTCTCGGGCAACGCGTCGACCATGGCCCGGGCCGCCGCCCGTGCATCGTCGCCCAGGGGCACGCGATGAAGTGCCGGGTGCACCGACGGGTCCGGGGCCTCGACGGCCAGGCGGTGCAGTTCGTTGTCGACGCCCACGACCCACGTGTGGTTGGCCTCGGCCCAATCGTGGTCCTCCGACGCCACCCAGAACACCGGCACAACCGGGCGTTCGAGGGCCGTCTCGAGGCGCCGGGCCAGGGCCACGGCGGTCATGGCCTTGTAGATGGAGTACAGCGGACCGCCGAACAGCCCCGGCTGCTGTCCCGTGGTGACCATGTAGCCGCCTTCCTCCACGAACCGCTCCAGCCGGGCGGGATCTCCACGGTCCGGCACGCGCAGGATGCGGGCGGCCACGGCGCGGGCCTCGCGATCGAAGCGCCCGTCCACCTCGGCCGCCTTCTCCCGGTAGGCGTCGAGGCGTTCGAAGTGGCGCCCGTAGAACGGCATGGCCGTGTCGGCGCCGGCCAGGTACCCGGCCACCACCGCGGCCCCGGTGGGCCGACCCACGAGGAACTCCAGATTCACGGTCGGATCGGTCACCCTCAGGCTCCCTTGTGGTACGGTTCGTGGCGCAGGATCGTGCCCGCGCGATAGAGCTGCTCCGCCAGGAACAGTCGGGCCATTTCGTGGGGCAGCGTCATCGAGGACAGCGACAGGCGCCGGTCGGCACGGCGGACCACGGAGGCGTCGAGACCGAACGCCCCGCCGATGATGAACGCCATGCCTGGAACGGAGTGGACCATCCGCTCGCTCATGTGGCGGGCCAGGTCCCGGGAACCCATCGGGCGCCCCTCCCGGGTCAGGGCGAACACCTCGAAGCCCTCGGGGATCCGGGCCAGGATGCGCTCCCCCTCCTCGGAGCGGACGCGCTGCGGAGCCGGGTCCTTCCCCGCGGCCCCGGCATCGACCTCCTCCACCTCCAGCTTCCAGTACCGTCCGGCGCGTTCCTCGTACTCCCGCACGGCGTCTTCCAATACGCCACGGGTGCGCCCCACGGCCACGATCCGGACCTTCATCCGTTCCTCCTCCGCATCACCGTATCCACCAGATGGTGTTCGTTGTCCCGCCACGGGTGGTCCGTCGTGTAGTGGAGCCCCCGGCTCTCCCGGCGACGCACCGAGCACGCCACGATGAGGCGGGCCACCAGAATCAGGTTCCGCAACTCCGCTCCCTCCGACGTCCACAGGGTGCGCGCCCACCGAACCTCGTCGGCGGCGGCCAGCTCTGCCAGTTCCTGCCGGGCCCGCTCGAGGCGTGCGGTCGAGCGCACGATGCCCGCGTCGTCCCACATGAGGTCGCGCAGGCGTCGGCGCGTGGCCTCCACTCGCGTCATGTCCGGCGCCTCCGGCCCGGGCCCCACCGGACCTCCGGGCACGGACACATCCGGTGCCGACCCCGCCCCGGCCGCCGCCACCCAGCGCGCGGCGCGATCCGCGAAGACCACGGCCTCCAGCAGCGAGTTCGACGCCAACCGGTTGGCGCCGTGGACGCCCGAGCACGCCACCTCCCCCGTGGCGAGCAGCCCGTCGAGCGACGTGCGCCCGTACCCGTCGGTGCGGACGCCACCACACACGTAGTGGGCGGCCGGCACCACGGGAATGCCGTCGCGGGGGTCCACACCCCGGGCCCGGCACCCCGCCAGCGCCTCCGGGAAGTGGAGTTCGAGAGTCTCGGAGTCCACACCCGAGACGTCCAGGACCACGTGGGTCTCGCCCCGGGTCTTCATCTCGGCGTCGATGGCCCGGGCGACGACGTCCCGAGGCGCCAGTGATCCCTGGGGATGATACCGGGACATGAACGGCGTGCCGTCCGCGGTCCGGAGCACGGCACCCTCGCCGCGCATCGCCTCGGACAGCAGGAAGGCCGGATCCTCCGTCGGGTGGAGCGCCGTGGGATGGAACTGGATGAACTCCATGTTGGCCACCGCCGCGCCTGCCCGGAAGGCCATGGCGATGCCGTCGCCCGTGGCGATGCCGGGATTGGTCGTGTGGCGATACACCTGACCGCACCCGCCGGCGGCCAGCATGGTCACCCGGGCCGACACCTCGTCCACGGCGCCGTTGCGGTGGTCCAGGACCACCGCGCCCGCGCACGCGGGCCGTCCGTCCGGGCCCCGCCCCACCCTCAGGTCCACGGCCAGGTGGTCCTCCAACACCTCGATGGCCGGTTCCTCGGCCACGGCGGCGAGGAGGGCGGATTCGATCTCCCGACCCGTGTGGTCTCCCGCGTGGGCGATGCGGCGCCGGGAGTGTCCCCCCTCGCGACCCAGCGAGAGGCGTCCGGTCTCCCCACGGTCGAACCGGGCGCCCCACGCCATGAGCTCCCGGACGCGCAGGGGGCCCTCCCGGACCAGGGCCTCCACGGCCGGCCAGTGACACAGGCCCGCACCGGCCAGCAGCGTGTCCCGGACGTGGTACTCGGGGGCGTCGTCGTCTCCCATGACCGAGGCGATACCGCCGCGGGCCCAGTTGGTGGACGAGGCCGCCCGCTCCTTCTTCGTGACCAGGAGCACCCGGGCGTGGGGGGCCACCTTCAGGGCGAACGAGAGCCCGGCGATGCCCGACCCCACCACCAGCACGTCGGCGTCGCGGGTCACGGAGCGCCCGTCCCGGCCACGACGGCGGCGACCTCGTCCCTTCCGTGCTCCCAGACCGGGTGCAGCAGAAGTACCCGGACATCGCCGAGGATGTCCGCGAAGCGGTCGAGCTTCACGGCGTCCTTCTCCGTGACGGCCACCGGCCGTCCTCCGGCACGGGCCCGGATGGCCCGGGCGTCGCCTTCCCCGAAATCGTGGTGGTCGGGGTAGGCAGCCAGTTCCACGGGCCCCGCCCCCGTGGCGGCCACGTGCGCCGCCACCGCCTCGGGGCGCGCCACGGCAGTGGCCACGAGAATGGGACCCTCGGGGCCCTCGGCGGGACCGTCTGAGAGGCTTCGCCACCCACCCGGCAGGAGTGCGACCCGCCCCACGGGCGTGCCGGCGCCGAGCCGGGCCTCGACGTCCGCGGCCACCGCCGCTGCCTCCGCCGCCGAGGCCGTGCGCCGCGTCACCACCACGGCGTGGGCGCGTTCCAGGGCCGTCCAGGGCTCGCGGTAGGGGCCCACCGGAAGGAGGCGCCCCGGAACGGGGTCCTCCGCCGACACGAGCACCAGATCCACGTCCCGGGCCAGGCGCCGATGCTGGAATCCGTCGTCGAGGACCACGGCGTCCGCCCCGGCGGAGCGGGCGGCGAGGGTACCCGCCACCCGGTCGGCATCGGCGATGACCGGCACGTCCGGGTGCCAACGCTGGTGGAGGCGCAGCTCGTCACGACCGTAACCCCGGGCCACCACCGCCACCGACCGTCCGGACGCCGTCAGCTCGTCCACGGCCCAGGAGGCCAGGGGCGTCTTCCCGGTGCCACCGACCGAGAGGTTCCCGACCGAGACGACCCACACCCCCGGGACCCTGGTTCCGCCGGTCCGGTCGAACCGCCGGCCACGCCACACCACCACCGCAGCGTAGCCCCACTCCAGAGGCCTCAGAAGCCCGCTCAGGAGCGCTCCGGGCCATCCGCCGCCCCCCGACCACCACCGGCGGACCCAGGCGTGCACACGGCCCCTCACCGGTCGACGCGGCCCGCGAGGTCGTCGGTCATGGCGTTGAGCGTGGCCTCCACGCTCACGCCCAGGCCCTCGAGCGCGTCGCGGTCGGCGTCCCGGGGTACCCGCACCGGCGGAGCGTACTGGATGCGGATCGTCGACAGCGGGCGGGGGACCAGGAATCCATCCCAGCTCCGCAGCCGCCACCCCGACGACGAGCCGACCGCCAGGGGCACGATGGGCAGACCCGTGGCCTGGGCCACCGCCAGAGCTCCCGCCTTCATGACCCGGGCGGGGCCCCGGGGGCCGTCGGGGGTGAGCGCGAGATCCCGGCCGGAACGCGCCGCGCGGATCAACCCTTTGAGCCCCTTGGTGGCGCCGCGCGTGCTGGACCCCCGGACCGCGCCGAATCCGTTGCGTCGGAGCACCCGCGTGATGTACTCCCCGTCGGCGTGCTGACTCACGAGCACGATCACGCCCTCGTTCCGGTGGGCGTGGACCAGCGGCAGGAGCTGCCCGTGCCAGAACACGAAGATCAGGGGCTCCCCCGCCGCCCGCAGCCGCTCGTAGTGATGGGCGTCGATGCGCTCGACCCGGATCGAAGAGAAGAGGGCCGCGAGCAGCCCCGTGCCCAGGACCCCGGCCATCTCGAACTTGAGCTCGCTCACGGCCTGCCCTCCAGGAGGTCCACTGCCAGATCCGCCACCCGGCCTGCGGCCCCGGGGGTTCCCAGGGCCCCACGGATGCGCCGGAACCCATCCAGTTGGGCCCGCCGCGCCGGGCTGTCGGCTTCGAGCAGGGGCAGGAGCGCCTCCGTCAGCCGCGACGGCGTGGCGTCGCCCTGCAGGATCTCCGGCACCACCCGGGCGCCGGCCACGAGGTTGGCCAACGCGATGTGGTCCACCCGCACCAGACGCCGGGCGATCCAGAACGTGAGCGCGCTGGTCCGGTAGGTCGTCACGAACGGGGTCTCCTCCAGGGCGGTCTCCAGCGTGGAGGTTCCGGACTTGACCAGCGCGGCCCGGGCATGCCGCTGGAGCGCCCGCGTGTCGTCCACGACCGGAAGCCCGGAGCCGCTCAGGGCC
Organism: Longimicrobiales bacterium; assembly: GCA_040216925.1. Lineage (GTDB taxonomy): Bacteria > Gemmatimonadota > Gemmatimonadetes > Longimicrobiales > Gaopeijiaceae > JAJCZZ01. The sequence goes on along the minus strand of JAVJOF010000010.1, from coordinate 24,487 downwards.
TCCCGCTCCACCGTGGGTGCTCGCCCCAGGACCGGCTGGACGTCCGGCCGCGCCTGCTGCACCCGCCGGGCGGTCTCGACGAACAGGGTCAGGTGGCGCTCGATCTCCTGGCGCCGGGAGCCGGGCAGGAGTCCGAGGATCGGCCTCGAGGGATCCAGACCGGCTGCGGCGGCGAACGAGGCGTGGTCCGTCACGTCGTCGGGGCGCTCGAGCAACGGGTGGCCCACGAAGCGGGCGTCGGCGCCCTCGGCGCGGAGCAGCGGCTCCTCGAACGGAAGGATCACCGCCACCCGGTCCGCCTGCTCGGCCAGGCGCCGGGCCCGCCGGGCCTTCCAGGCCCACACCTGCGGGGCGATGTACCAGAGGACCGGAATCCCCCGGTCGTGGGCGGTGGCCATCGCGCGCATGTTGAACCCGGGATAGTCGATGGGCACCACGAGGTCGACGCCCTCGTCGAGCACCGTCGCGACCTGCTTCTCGAGGCGGCGGAAGAACCCCAGCCGCGACAGGACCTCCACGAAGCCCATCACGGCCAGGTCGTCGAGGCCGGCCAGGAGTTCGACCCCCTGCTCCGCCAGGGCCGCGCCACCGGTTCCCACCAGCCGGACCCCGGGCAGCCGCTCGCGGAGCGCACGCACCACCGCCGCGCCGTGATGGTCGCCGGAGGCCTCTCCAGCCAGGATCAGGACGCGGGGAGCCGCCGCGGATGTCACGACCGGCCGAGGCTCAGAAGCGCCAGCCCAGGTACCAGATCACGGCCACGACCACGGCGAGGAGGCCCAACAGCTTGCGTGCCGGCATCCCCTTCCGGGTCTCGATCCACTGCTTCTTGCGCCTACGCCGGGCGCGTATCAGAGACATGCGTTTCGATGCGCTCCTGGATGGCCAACGCCACCTTGAGGGCCGCGCGCCCGGCGTCGCCCGTCACCACGGGTTCGGCCACGCCGCGCAGCGCGTCACGAAAGTTCTCGAGCTCCCGCCGCAGGGGTTCCTGTCCGTCTCCGGAAAGGGGTACCCGCTCCACGATCTCGGACAGATCCGCGGCCGAAAGACCCCGGCCCCCCTCCCCCTCCAGTGCGGGAAGTCCGGTCTTGAGGCGGAGGAATTCCCCGCTGCCCGTGGCCAGGTTCAGGCTCAGGTACCCCGACCGCTGGAAGATGCGGATCTTCCTCATCTTCTCCAGCGAGACCCGGCTGGCCGTGAGGTTCGCCACGGCTCCCCCTTCGAAGGCGAGGCGGGCGTTGGCGATGTCCACGTTGGGCGTCAGCACCGGGACCCCGGAGGCCGCCAGGTCCTGGAGGGGAGTACCCACGAGGCTCATGACCAGGTCCACGTCGTGGATCATCAGGTCCAGCACCACGGCCACGTCGGTGCTCCGGGGAGAGAACGGAGCCATCCGGTGGGACTCCACGAACAGGGGCCGATCGAGGTAGGCCTCCGCCGCCACCACGGCGGCGTTGAAGCGTTCGCTGTGCCCCGTCTGCACCAGCCCCCCACCCCGCCGGGCCGCCGCCAGGATGCGGTCGGCCGCCGCCACGTCGGGTGCCAGGGGCTTCTCCACCAGAACAGCCCGTCCTGCGTCCAGCGCCGCCACCGCCACCTGCTCGTGCGCGGTCGTGGGCACCGCGACCACCACCGCATCGGACGCGTCCAGGAGTGCGTCCAGGGTCGCATGGACCGCGACGCCGAACTCCCGGCCCACATCCTCGGCCCGCGTCCCGTCGGCGTCGTGCACCCCCGCCATGGTCACGCCCTCCAGCTCGGCGAGGATCCGGGCGTGATGCCGGCCCAGCGAGCCGACACCCACCACGCCGATGCGCGGACGCTCGAAGGACGGCACGGCTACTGGGTGACGCCGCGCTCGCTGGCGCGGATGAACCCCACCAGGTGCCCGACCTCCGGGACCATCGGGACGTCTTCCTCGACGCGGGCCAGGGCCTGGGAGAGGTTCATCTTCGACTGGAACAGGACCCGGTAGGCGCGTTTCAAGGCCGATCGGACGTCTTCGCCGAAGCCTCGCCGCTCCAGGCCGACGGAGTTCAGGCCATAGAGCTTGGGCGGGTTTCCGGCACACCGGCAGTAGGGCGGTACGTCCTGGGGGATCCTGGAGCCGCCTCCGACGAACGCATGCGCGCCGATCCGGACGAACTGGTGGATCGGCGTGAGCCCCCCGACGATGGCCCAGTCCTCGATGGTCACGTGGCCGGCCATGTTCACGGCGTTCGACAGGATCACGTGGTTGCCCAGTTCGCAGTCGTGGGCCACGTGGGTGTACGCCATGAGAAGGCAGTCGGAGCCCACCGTGGTCCGACCCGTCGCCGCCGTGCCCCGGTTCAGCGTGGCGAACTCGCGGATCACCGTCCGGTCGCCCACGGTCAGCACCGTGTGCTCCCCCTGGTACTTGAGGTCCTGCGGGTCCGTACCGAGCACGGCGCCGTTGGACAGTCGGCAATCCTCGCCCACCACCGTGTCCCGCTCGATGAGCACCCTCGGGCCGATCTCGGTTCCGTCGCCCACGCGGACGCCCGGGCCGATGATCGCCCAGGGGCCGACGGACACCCCCGCCCCCAGCTCGGCGTCGTCGTCGACCTGGGCCGTGGGGTGGATCACGGTCCGGGTCCGGTCGCCCAGCGTCGTGTCGCTCACTTGTCCACGATCCGGGCCATGAGGTCCGCCTCCGCCACGCGATGACCGTCCACGAACGCCTCGCCGCGCATCTTGCACACGTGGCGCCGGAACTGGAGCATCTCCAGCTCGAACACCAGCGTGTCTCCCGGGGTTACCGGACGCCGCCACTTCACGTTGTCGAGCGACATGAAGTAGACCACCTTGCTGGCCGGGTCTTCCACCGCGTCCATGAGCAGGAGCCCACCCACCTGCGCCATGGCCTCGACGATCAGGACGCCGGGCATGACCGGGTGTCCGGGATAGTGGCCCTGGAAGAACGGTTCGTTGATGGTCACGTTCTTGATGCCGACGATCCGCCGTCCTTCCTCGAAGCCGACGATCCGGTCCACCAGCAGCATCGGATACCGATGCGGCAGATACTGCATGATCCGGGCGGTATCCACCACCGGTTCGCGGCCCGCTCTCCGTGCGTGCTCCGCCATGGCGCGGGCCAGCGCGACGTTCCCCTGATGACTGGGCCGTTCGGCCACGACATGCGCATCCAACCGCGCACCCAGGAGCGCGAGGTCTCCGATCACGTCGCCGATCTTGTGGCGGACGAACTCGTCGGGAAACCGGAGCTGCTCGGTCAGGACCTCGCCCTCGTCGAGGACGATGGTGTTCTCCAGGTTCGCTCCCTGGGCCAGACCCCGCTCCCGGAGCTCGTCCCATTGGGTCACGAACCCGAACGTCCGCGCCGGGGCGATGTCCCGCAGGAAACTCTCCGGCGACATGGGAAACGAGGCGTACTGCCGCCCGATGGCCGGGTGATCGAAATCGATGGCGCCGCTGATCGTGAGGCCCTCCGCGGGCGTGGCCACGTAGGAGCCACCCGCCGGCGTCTGCGCCGCCACCGGACCGTGGAGCTTGAGGCGCCGCGGCTCGGCATCCTGGGACTCCAGACCGGCGTCGGCCAATACGGCGGCGTAGTCCTTGAAGGAGCCGTCGCGGATGGGAATCTCCTGCCCATCGATCTCGACGACCACGTTGTCGACCCCGGAGGCCATCAGCGCGGCCATCAGGTGCTCGACCGTGAGCACACGGGCCTCTCCCTCACCGAGGGTGGTGCCCAGGTCCGTGGCCACGACGTGGTCGAGGTCCGCGGGGATCTCCGGCGCTCCCTCGAGGTCCACACGGCGGAACCGGATGCCCGAGCCGGGCTCGGCCGGCAGGAACGTCAGCGATGCCGCCGCTCCCGAATGGACGCCCTGACCCTGGAGGGTCACGCTTCGGGCGACGGTACACTGCTTTTCCGGCTGCATGACGGCGTCTTCGCGTCCTGATCGGGTCCTCGATACGAGAGCGTCGGAAGTTAACCTGAAGCGTGGTCCGGATCTAACCGATCGAGCCGCGCTTCGAGTTCCCGGACCCGCGCCACGAGCTTCGGAAGCCGTTCGACGTGCGCCTGCTTCCTGAGGTATTCGCGGTTCGGCCGGGCCGGGATGCCCGACACCACCGTGCCGTCCGGAACGTCCCGGAGCACGGCACTGGCCGCGGCGACCTGGACGCCGTCTCCGATCTCGATGTGGTTGGCGGCCCCGGACTGTCCCCCCATGAGCACTCCCCGCCCCACCCGGGTGGATCCTGCGATCCCCACCATGGCGGCCAGGAGCGACCCACCGCCGAGGTGCACGTTGTGGGCCAGGTGGACCAGGTTGTCGAGCTTGGCGTGGTCGCCCACCGTGGTGTCGCCGATGGAGCCGCGATCGAGGGTCGTGTTGGCGCCGATCTCCACGTCGGCTCCCACCACGCAGCGTCCCACGTGGGGCATCTTACGGGGGAGGCCATCGACCACCGCCCACCCGAAGCCGTCCACGCCGAGGCGCGCGCCGGCGTGGACGATCACCCGGTCGCCGAGCACCGTCCCCGCGTAGAGAACCACATGGGGGTGGAGGAGGACGTCGGCGCCGACGGCGGCCCCCCGCCCGAGCACGCAGTGCGCGCCGATCCGGCTGCCCCGCCCAACGGAGACCCCCTCATCGAGCACCGCATAGGGGCCGACGCCCACGTCCTCCGCCAGCGTCACGCCGGGTCCCAGGACCGCCGTGGGATGGACCCCGGCCGGCGCCTTCACGGGGGGATGGAGGTGGGTCAGAATGGCCTGGAGCGCCCGATGCGCGTCGTCGACGACGATCCTGGGCCGGTCGTCCGGCACGTCGTCCTCGAGCTCTCCCGCGACGAGGAACGCTCCGGCCCCCGATGCCGTCGCCCGGCCGGCGTACCTTCGCGAAGCGAGGAACCCCAGCTCCTGGGGGCCCGCCTCGTCGATGGGGGCGACCGCGACGACGCCCCGCGTACCGTCGCCTTCCACACGCCCGCCCACCACCGCAGCCAGTTCCGCCACGGTGTGAGGTCCGGGGGCCGACGACGCCGATCGATCCTCGCTCATCCCGTCCCCTCCAGGTAAGAGAAAAGGCCCACGGACGCGCGGGGAGCGCGCCCGTGGGCCCTGTCCACGATCCGGTGGATCGCTCCGTTCCGCCGCACGGTCGAATCGACTCCGGCGGACCGCGCCGGGCTCGCTAGCGGGCTCCGCCCGTGCCCGACCCGTCGGCCTGGAGCCGGCGGAGCACTTCGTCGGTCAGATCGAGCGACGGATCGGCCGAAATGATCGACCCGGCGGCAACGTCCAGGATCAGCGAGTAGTTGCCTTCCTCGCGGATCTGCTCGATGACCTCCGAGATCCGGTCCATGACCGGCTGGATCAACTGCTCCCGACGCTGCTGGGCCTGCTGATCCAACTGCTGCATCCGGGCCTGGGCTTCCTGGGCCTTCTGCTGGATCTGCTGCTCCCGGTTCCGCTTGGCCTCGGGGGAGAGCGTCAGCTGCTGCTGCTCGAGCTGCTGCTGCATCCGGACCAGCTCGTCCTGGAGCTGCTGCGCCTCGGCCTCGTAGGTAGCCAGATCCTGCTGGAAGGCCTGGTTGGCGGCCTGCGCTCCGGGGGCGGTACCCAGGATCTGCTGGGAGTTGATGTAGCCGATCTTCAGCGTCTGCGCCTCGGCGGCACCGGCTGCCATCGTAAAGGCCAACGCCAGGGCGGCGAACGGGGTGCGTCGCATGGGCCTGCGCTCCTGAGGGGTCGTGCGTCGAGTCGTGGAAGGACGGTCGCGGCGCAACGGCGGCCACCGGTCCATGTGTGTCCTACGCTGTACTCCTAGTCCGCATGTCGCGGCATGTTCCCGGGTTCCGCCGACCGGAGCACAGCCTGGAAATGTGGGGGATCCGCCCGGGCGCGTCCAGCGCGGCCGGGGCTCTCCCTCCGTCCAGCTCAGGGCGCCTAGAAGCCCGGACCCATCCGGAAGTGGAGCTGCCAACCGGGCGTGGCCCGATCGAACCCGTACGCGTAATCCAGACCGATCGGGCCGAAGGGCGTCACGAGCTGCATGCCGAACCCGGCACCCCGGAAGAGCCGGGTCGGGTCGAAGTCGCCCGGGTCCCGGAACACGTTTCCGGCGTCGTAGAACAGGCCGGCCGAGATCTGGTCGTTCAACCGCAACGCGTACTCCGCCGACAGCGAGAAGAATGCGTTGCCCAGGCGGTTGATGTCGGTGATGGCCGTCGAGTTCTCCGGGAAGTATCCCAGGGGGGTGATGGACGTCTCGTCGTATCCGCGCAACGCCTGCCCGAACTGGACGCCACCCATCCAGAACCGGTCGAACGGGAAGGCCGAAGCGTCGCCGAACACGGCGCCCGCCTTGAAGGTCAGACCCAGCGCGAAGCGGATCGGCCGCCCGCCGCCCGAGGCGTCACCCAACTGCCCCACCGGCGTCCACCAGGCCCCTTCCGCCAGCGCCCGGGTGAACTGGCCGTCACCACCCAGCAGACCGCCGTTCACCTCGAGGTTGAGGCTCTGGCGGGACCCGACCGTCGGGAACAGCGGGCTGTCCAGCGTCTGTCGCGTCACCCCCACGGAGAGCTGGCTCTGAACGCCGGGAGGCCGACCGAACAGCGACGTGTCGTCGGCGTCCTGGAACTGCTCGTACTTGGTCCGCGAGATCCCGTACCCCAGGAAGAGGCGGGTCTGCCGGGAGCCGGGCCACGGAATCCCGAAGCGGCTGTTGGCACCGATCCGGCGGCGCCGTCCGGTGGCGAACTGGAAGAAGCGGTCCCGGGAGTTGAAGAGGGACAGCGTCCCGGACACCTGGCTCTGGAGCAGGGCCGGGTCCGAGTAGCTCAACTCGAAGGAGTTCAGATACCGTCCGAAGTCCCAGCGCAGATTCCCGGCCTTGGCCTGCCCGAACAGGTTGGGCTGCTGGTAGCCGATGAAGCCGCTGAGTCCCACGCCGCCGCCCACCGAAGTCCCGAAGTTGATCGACCCGGTCTGCTTCTCCACCACGTTGAACGTGATGTCGACGTCGCCGTCTTCCTGGGGCTCGATGTCGGGCGGAGGGAGCGGGGCCTCGAAGAAGCCCAGCCCGGAAATGCTCTGATAGCTGCGGAGCACCCGGTCCTGGCTGTAGACGTCGCCGGGCAGGATGAAGATCCGGTCCCGGATGACCCACTCGTGGGTGTACTCGTTCCCGGAGATGATGACCCGATCCACGATGGCCGGGGCCCCCTCCTGGATCCGCCATGTCGCGTCCACCAGCGAGGCACCGTCCTCGCCGTCCCGACGGTTCACCACCGGCACGACCTGGGCGTACAGGTAGCCCTCGTTCGCGTACCGTTCCTGAACGGTCAGCAGGGCCTCGTTGAACGCCTCTGCATCGAAGACCTGACCGACCTGCCCCGCGCCCTCGGACGACCGGCGCAGGCCGAGGCTTCGGAGGATGCCCCCCTCCTCACGCTGGAAGCTGGCCGCGAGTTCCTCGTCGGTGAAGCGGGTGTTGCCGTCGATGTCGAACGTGCCCAGGCGATACTGGGGACCTTCGTCCACCGTGACGACGGCGCGCGCCTTGCCGGTGTTCGGGTCGATGATCAGCGTGTCCGACAGGACCTCGAAGTCCAGATATCCCCGGGAGCGGGCCAGCCGCGGAAGCCCCTCGGCCAGGTCGCTCCGGTACCGGGTGTCGTCGTACGCACCGGTGCGGAACCACCAGAAGCCCTCGGACCTGGTGGCCATGGCACCCGCCAGGTCGTCGCCCGACAGACCTTCGTTCCCCTCGAACTCCACCTGGGCGATGGTCACGCGCTGACCTTCCGTCACGTCCAGGAAGACGCGGACCTCGTTGACCTGCTCCTCCACCGGTTCGACCCGCTCGTCGATGGCCGCGAAGGGGATTCCCTGGCTGGCCAGCTGGGCGCGGATGAACTCCTTGGCCCGGAGGACCTTCTGCGGGTTGTACGGCAGACCCGCCTGGAGGCTCGTGGTGTCCCGGACCTGCCGCTCCGATACGTTCTCGAGGCCGGTGATCGTGACCGTGCGCATGGCCGGCTGCTCATCGACCTCGATCACCAGCGTGATGCCCTCGTCGCCCCGGGCCCGGACGCGCACGTCCGAGAACTGGAGGCTGGAGAACAACTGCTTGATGCCGCGCTGGATCTCGCGCCCGGTGACCTCGGTCCCCGGCGAGACGCCGAAGATGGCCAGGATGGACGTCTCGGCAACCCGCGCGTTCCCCTCCACGAGGACGGAGTCGACGCGTTGAGGACCGGTGCGGGCCGGGGTCTGCTGGGCCGCTGCGGTGTCGGGAATCGCACCCGCCACAAAGGCCGAGAAGGCCGCCGCCAGGGCGAAGGCCTTCCCGGTGTTTCGTTGGATTGAAGTCACGAACGTCACGTCTTGGTCGTGGACCCCGCGCGCAAGGTGAGGCCGTCGCCATCCGGATCGGCACCCACTTCCACCTCGTCGCCGGAGGAGAACTCCGCTGTCAGTATCTTCTCTGATAGCGGATCCTCGAGATAGCGTTGTATGGCCCGCTTGAGCGGACGTGCACCGAACTTCTCGTCGTAGCCCTTCTCGACCAGGAACGCGACGGCCTCGTCGGTCAGGCGGAGCGAAAGCTCCTCCTCCTCGAGACGCGCCCGGACCTCGGCGAGCAGGATGTGGACGATCTCGGCGATCTCGTCGCGGGACAGCGGGTGGAACACGATGGTGTCGTCCACCCGGTTCAGGAACTCGGGGTTGAAGGCCCGCTCGATCTCCGAGCGCACCTTGTCCTTCATGATCTCGTAGCTCGTCTGCGCGTCGGCCGTCTGGAACCCGAGGCCACCGCCCTTCGAGATGTCCCGGGCGCCCAGGTTGGACGTCATGATCAGGACGGTGTTCTTGAAGTCGATCACGCGCCCGTAGTTGTCCGTCAGATGACCCTCGTCCAGGACCTGGAGGAGGATGTTGAACACGTCCGGGTGCGCCTTCTCGATCTCGTCGAGGAGGACCACCGAGTACGGACGCCGCCGTACGGCCTTGGTCAGCGCACCGGAATCCTCGTACCCGACGTATCCCGGAGGGGCACCGATCAGGCGCGACACGGAGAACTTCTCCATGTACTCGCTCATGTCGACGCGGATCAGCGCTTCGCGATCGGCGAAGAGGAACTCGGCCAGGGCACGGGCGAGCTCGGTCTTCCCGACACCCGTCGGGCCGGAGAAGATGAACGATCCGATGGGCCGCCGCGGGTCCTTGAGGCCCGCGCGGCTGCGGCGGATGGCACGACTGATCGCCTCGATGGCGTCCTGCTGGCCGACGATCCGCTTGTGCAGCTCGTCTTCCATGTTCACCAGACGCTCGGACTCGGTCTGTCGGATCCGCATGACGGGAATCCCCGTCCAGCGGCTCACGATGAAGGCGACATCTTCCTGGGAGATCTCGGGGCGGTGCCGCTTGCGCTCCTCCTCCCACGCCTCCTGTTCCTCGCGGATGCGCTGGCTCAGCTCCCGCTCCTCGTCGCGGAGCTCGGCCGCGCGCTCGAAGTCCTGGTCGCCGATGGCGTCCTCCTTCTTCCGCGCGATCTCGCTCAGGCCTTCCTTCAGTTCCTCGACCTCGGGCGGCGGCACGGCGGACGCGATCCGCGCACGCGCACCGGCCTCGTCGATCACGTCGATGGCCTTGTCGGGAAGGAAGCGGTCCGTGATGTAGCGGTCGGACAGCTTGGCCGCGACTTCGAGGGCCTCGTCGGGGATGACCACACGGTGATGGTCCTCGTAGTGCCCCCGCAGACCCTTCAGGATCTCCACGGTCTCGTCCACCACGGGCGGATCCACGATCACCGGCTGGAAGCGGCGCTCGAGGGCACCGTCCTTCTCGATGTACTTGCGGTACTCGTTGAGCGTGGAGGCACCGATGCACTGCAACTCGCCGCGGGCCAGCGCCGGCTTCAGCATGTTGGACGCGTCGATGGCGCCCTCGGCGGCTCCCGCACCCACCAGGGTGTGGAGCTCGTCGATGAACAGGATCACGCTCTTGTTCTGCTGGATCTCGTTCATCACGGCCTTGAGCCGTTCCTCGAACTGTCCGCGATACTTGGTGCCGGCGATGACCGCGGCCATGTCCAGCGCCAGGACGCGATAGTCCTTCAGGGCGTCGGTCACCTCACCCTTCGAGATCAGCTGCGCGAGGCCCTCGACGATAGCGGTCTTTCCCACGCCGGGCTCGCCGATGAGCACCGGGTTGTTCTTCTTCCGGCGGCACAGGATCTCGACCACGCGCTCGATCTCGCTGGCGCGTCCGATGGTGGGATCCAGCTTGTTCTGCCGTGCGAGCTCGGTGAGGTCGCGGCAGAAGTGGTCGAGCGCCGGCGTCTTCGACTTCTTGTCGCCGCTCTTGCCCGGCGTGGCCGGCGATCCGCCGATCCCGGCGGGCTCGGAGGGCGTGACGTCGGAGCCCAGGACCTTCAGGGTCTCGGCCCGGGCCTCTTCGAGGGTCACGCCCAGGGAGTTCAGCACCTGGGCGGCGATGCCCTTCTCCTCGCGGAGGAGTCCGAGCAGGAGGTGCTCGGTCCCGACGTAGGAGTGGTTGAAGTCCTTGGCCTCGGACATCGCGAACTCGAGAACCTTCTTCGCCCGGGACGTATACGGGAGCTCGCCCAGGGCGATGGTGGCCTTCCCCTTCCGGACCGACTCCTCCACCCGTTCGTGGATCTGCTCGAGATCCACCGACAGGTTGGTCAGGACGGCGGCGGCCACCCCCTCGCCTTCACGAATGAGGCCCAGGAGGATGTGCTCGGTGCCCACGTAGTCGTGCTGGAGGCGGATGGCTTCTTCCCGCGCCATCGCCAACACCTTCCGGACTCGATCGGTGAAGTTGTAGTTCATCGATTCTCTCAGCGTGCCGGTCTAGGACTCGGCTTCGGGGGCGTCCTCATGGGAGGACGCGGCATCGGAAACATCGCCTTCCGCCGCGAGGATACGACGCACGAAAGCCGCCCGGTGCGCATCACTCTCGGAGGGAGGAAGGTCGCGACCGGCGGCCTGTTCAAGGTGCGCCGACTGCGTGAAGATCATGATCTTGTTGAGGGTATATACACGGAGCCCAGGGAGTAGTTTCAGACTCACACCGAGCCGTACGCCGGACAGCAAGTTCATCAATTCTTCGAAGGAAAGCGACCGGGCGTACCGGAGCAGGCCGTAGGCCCTCCATATCTTATCTTCGGTCACTCCCTGCGCATCCCTTAGGAGCACCTGGCGCGCGTCGTTCTCGTAGCGGATCACCCTGCGGACGATCTGATCCAGATGGTCCACCAGGTCCTCCTCGGTCTTGCCGAGTGTGGTCTGGTTGGACACCTGGAAGAAGTTGCCCACGACCTCCGACCCTTCGCCGTAGAGGCCCCGGAAGGTCAGCCCCACCTGGGACAGGCCCTGCAGGACCTTGCCGATCTCCTTGGTCAGGACCAGGCCGGGCAGGTGCATGAACACCGACGCCCGCAGTCCCGTGCCCACGTTCGTCGGGCAACTGGTCAGGTAGCCGAACCGCGGATGGTAGGCGAAGGGGAGGTCCTGGCCCAGTTCCTCGTCGAGCCGATCGACCATGCTCCACGCGTCGTGGAGGCGGAGGCCCGACACGAGGCTCTGGATCCGGAGATGATCCTCCTCGTTGACCATGACGCTCAGCGGATCGTGGTCCGACAGCAGGACCGCGGCGCCCTGCGCCGGCCCGTCGGGATCGCCGAGGAGGTCCCGCGACACCAGACGCCGCTCCATGAGGATGCGTCGGGCCCGGCCGTCGATCCCGTGGAGTTCCACGAGCGAACCCCGGGCCAACCCCTCGGCACGCCCGGTCACACCGCGCAGATGGCGGAGCACGGCCTCGCGGTCGTTCACGCGGGCCCGGGGGCCGAACGCGTGACCCTGGAGGTTCCGGGCCAGCCGGACCCGGGTGGACAACACGATGTCGGCGTGGGCACCACTGGCTTCGAGCCAGCTCAGGCCGGAGTCCGACAGGGGGATCTCGTCCATGGCGGGAGCCTCAGCGAGCCGGCTCGAGGGCGCGGATCTCGTCGCGCAACTCGGCCGCTCGTTCGAAGTCCTCGGCCTCCACGGCCCGGTTCAGGCGGCGGCGGAGGGTTTCCAGCCGCTTTTCCATCTCCGAGGCCGTGGGATCCGGGGGAAGGTAGACCTTGCCGACGTGCTGCGTGCCCCCGTGGATCCGGCGGAGCAGACCCTGGAGATGGTCCTGGTAGGTCTCGTAGCACTGGGGACACCCCAGCCGGCCCGTCTCCCGGAAGTCGGCGAACGTGAGGCCGCAGAAGGGGCACGCCTCGTCGGTCCCGGCCGTCGCCTCCGGCGACATCTCGTCCCCCATCTGGGCCAGGAAGTCGGAGAGCGGGAAGTTGACGGGCTCGGGGGCGGTTTCCAGCCCCTTGGCCGCGGCACACTTCTCACAGAGGTCGCAGGTCGTCATCTCGTTGTTGACGATCTGCGTCAGGTGGACGACCGCGTCGCCGCCTCCGCAGTGGTCGCAGACTTTGTCGGGCATGGTGGGGGGACTCCCGGGTTCCTTACGGACCCGTCCGTGACGCGGCGTCGTGGAGGCGCCCGGCCTCGAGAAGGAGGATCCGGTCGGCCCGGGCGGCCAACGCCTGATTGTGGGTCACGACGACCATGGACAGACCCCTTTCCTCGCGCAGACGGAACAGCAGGTCGTGGAGCTGCTGGCTCGTCTGGTGGTCCAGATTCCCTGACGGCTCGTCCGCCAGGAGGACCAGCGGCTCGTTGACCAGCGCCCTGGCCACCGCCACCCGCTGCTGCTCTCCGCCGGAGAGCTGGCGCGGCTTGTGGTCCTCCCGTTCACCGACCCCCACGGCGGCCAAGAGTTCCCGCGCCCGGCGACGTGCGGCGCCGAAGGGGCTCCCCCCGACCAGAGCGGGCATCATCACGTTCTCCAACGCCGTGAACTCGCGGAGGAGGTGGTGGAACTGGAACACGAAGCCGACGTGCCGGTTGCGCATGGCCGCCAGTCCGACGTCGTCCAGTCCCGACACCGGATGGCCGCCCAGGAACACCTCGCCCTCCGAGGGGCGGTCGAGGGCCCCCAGGAGGTGCAGGAACGTCGACTTCCCCGCCCCGCTGGTGCCCACCACCGCGACGGCGTCTCCGGAACCGAGCCGGAAGTCCACGGCATCCAGGATCGGGAGGCTGCTCCCGTCACCCAGGGTGTAGCGCTTGGACAGACCCCGGGCCTCGAGGGGTGCGGCCGAGGAATCAGTCATGACGGATCGCGTCCACGGGCTCGAGGCGGGACGCCTGCACCGCCGGGTAGACCGTGGCCGCGAAGGACACGACCACGCTCGCCCCGACGATCTTCAGGATGTCGGTCAGGCGCATGGACACCGGCAGGTGGTCCACGAAGTAGACATCCGGCGGGATCTTGATCAGCTCGTAGGTACCGAGGAGCCAGCCCAGGAAGACCCCGAGGGCCGTTCCCACGACGGTTCCGATGATCCCGATCCAGGCGCCCTGGAGCACGAACACCCGAAGGATGCCGGCCCGGGTCATCCCCATGGCCTTGAGGATTCCGATCTCCCGGGTACGGTCCGCCACGACCATCACCAGCGTACTCACGATGTTGAAGGCCGCCACGAGCACGATCAGGAACAGGATCAGTCCCATGGCGAGCTTCTCCAGCCGGAGCGCGCTGAAGAGGGCCCGGTTCCGCGTCTCCCAGCTCTCGACGTAGTAGGGGAACCCCAGTCGCGACTGCAGGGCGTCTCCCACCACGTTGGCGAGATCGGGATCGGTGGTCCGCACCCCGATTCCGGACACGACGTTCCCCTCCGCCAGCCCCAGGAGTTCCTGGGCCGCGTCGAGGGTCGTGTAGACGTTGTCGTGGTCGTAGTCGTACATCCCGGTGGTGAACGTGCCCGTCACCTCGAACTGGCGAAGGGCGGGAGACAGGCCTCCGAAGGGATCGCTGCGCAGGTTCTCCAGCGCCACGATCACCACGGTGTCTCCGGGGAACAGTCCCATGCGGTTGGCCAGACCACTCCCCAGGAGGATCGGATTGGCGCCCGACTCGGGAGGTTCGAGGTCGAGGGCGCCCTGGAGGATGTCGCGCTCCATGTCCGTGGCCGGCGTCGCGGCCGTGTCGACCAGAATCCCGTACAGGTTGGCCGGCTGGGAGTAGCGTTGCCCGTCCCGGGTGATGACCAGGGAGACCTGGGAAAGGACGAAGGGCGCGGCCGCGGTCGCGTTCTCCTCGACGAGGATCGATTCCACCACCCGGGGCCAGTCCGACAGCCGGAGCGTGGAGCCGTGTTCCAGGACCAGGACGTGCGCGGACGACTCCAGGATCTTCCCCTTGAGGTCCTCCTGCATCCCCGTCATGACCGCCGTGACCACCACCAGGGCGGTCACGCCCACCGTCACGCCCCCCAGGGCGATCCACGTGATCAGGGACAGCAGCCCCCGGCCACGCCCCGCCCCGAGGTAGTGACGCGCGATGTACCAGTGGAGACCCTTCACGCCCCCGCTCCCGCCCGCATCCCCGACCCCGCGGCCACGGCTACCCGTCCCGGAGGGTCGGGAACAGGATCACGTCCCGGATGGACGGCTGGTCGGTCAGGATCATGACCAGCCGATCCACGCCGAGGCCGACACCGCCGGTGGGCGGCATCCCGTACTCCATGGCCCGCAGATAGTCCTCGTCCAGCTGTTGCGCCTCGTCGTCTCCGGCCGCCCGGAGTCCCATCTGGGCCTCGAAGCGCCGACGCTGATCCACCGGGTCGTTCAACTCGCTGAAGGCGTTGAACAGCTCCATCCCGGCCACGTACAGCTCGAACCGTTCCGTGAGGCGGGGCTCACCGCGCTTCTCCTTGGCCAGGGGCGACAGCTCCTTGGGATGGTCCATCACGAACGTCGGCTGGATCAGGTCCGGCTCCACCAGTTCGCCGAAGAGCTTGTCGACGAGCTTGCCGCGACCGGCGCCCTCGAGCTCGGGGAGTCCGAGCTTCTCTGCCCGGGCCAGCAGATCGGCGTCGGACAGGGCATCCACGTCCGTGCCGAGTGCCTCCCCCAGGCTGGCCACCAACCCGATCCGGGCGAACGGCGGCTCGAGCGAGATCTCGTGCTCTCCATAGGTGAGCGTGCGGCGGCCCAGCACCCGGTCGGCCACCCGGACGAGCATCCGCTCGACCAGATCCATCTGATCTTCGTAGTCCGTGAAGGCCTGGTACCACTCGGCCATCGTGAACTCCGGGTTGTGGAACCGGTCGATGCCCTCGTTGCGGAAGTCCTTGCTGATCTCGTAGACCCGGTCCAGCCCCCCCACGATCAACCGCTTCAGGTAGAGTTCGTCGGCGATCCGGAGGTACATCGTCCGGTCGAGGGCGTGATGCCGGGTCACGAACGGTCGGGCGGTCGCACCGCCGTACAGCGGCTGGAGCGCCGGCGTCTCCACCTCCAGGAAGCCTTCGTCGTCCAGGAAGCCGCGGATCTCCCGGATGATGGCGGCCCGGGTGCGGAAGACCTCCCGGACCTCCGGATGCACCGCCAGATCCGCGTAGCGCTGCCGGTACCGGGCCTCCTGATCGGCGAACCCCGAATGGTAGGTCCGCTCCCCGGAGTCCGGATCCACTTCGACCTTTCCGAACGGAAGCGGGCGGAGGGACTTGGTCAGGACGGTCCAGGACTCGACACGGACCGTCACCTCGCCCATCCGGGTCCGGAACAAGGGGCCTTCGAACCCGATCCAGTCGCCGAGATCCAGCAGGTCGAGATCCGCGAACGAGTCGTCTCCGAGCACGTCCTTCCGGAGATAAAGCTGGATCTGCCCGGCGGCGTCCTCCACGTGCGCGAAGGCGCTCTTCCCGTGACCCCGCCAGCTCACGATCCGGCCCGCCATGCGCACCGTGGCGCCGTCGCCCGCCTCGGAGAGGGCGCCGGCCGCCTCGTCCTCCTCGAACGCCGCCGTCGCCGCGTCGCTCCGGTGCGTCGGGTCGAAATTGTACGCGAACGGCTCGATGCCTCGTTCGCGGAGGGTGTCCAGCTTCTCCCGCCGCACGCGCAGCACCTGGTTCAGATCGTCCATGCGCCTTCTATGACTGGGCCGCCCCGGAGGCGGACTGCTTGAGGTAGGCTTCGATGAAGGGATCGAGATCCCCGTCCATGACGCCGTGGACGTCGCTGAGCTTCAACTCGGTCCGGTGGTCGTTGACCATGGTGTACGGCTGGAAGACGTAGGACCGGATCTGGTTGCCCCAGGCGATGTCGGTCTTGGTCGCCTCCAGCTCGGCCCGCTCCGCTTCCCGGATCTCCAGTTCGTGCCGATACAGGGCGGCGCGGAGCATCTTCATGGCCGTCGCCCGGTTCTTGTGCTGCGAGCGCTCCTGCTGGCAGGCCACGACGATCCCGGTCGGCTCGTGGGTCAGACGCACGGCCGAGTCGGTCTTGTTCACGTGCTGCCCCCCCGCACCGGACGCCCGGTAGGTGTCCACGCGGAGGTCTCCCTCGTCGATCTCGATCTCGATGTCGTCTTCCACCATGGGGTACACGAAGACGCTCGCGAAGGACGTGTGACGGCGGCTCTGGGCGTCGAAGGGAGAGATCCGGACCAGCCGGTGCACTCCGGCCTCGGCCTTGAGGTAGCCGTAGGCGCTCTCTCCCTTGATCTCCAGCGTGGCACCCTTGATGCCCGCTTCCTCTCCGGGCTGGAGATCGAGGACGCTCACCTCGAAGCCCTGCCGCTCCGCCCACCGGTTGTACATGCGGAGGAGCATCTCGGCCCAGTCCTGGGACTCCGTCCCGCCGGCCCCGGGATGCACGGTCACGATGGCCTCGCGGTGGTCGTCCTCGCCCTGGAGCATGGTCTTGACCTCCAGGGACTCGAGGCCGCTGCGGAGGGCATCGATCCCCTTCGCGAACTCGTTCTCCAGTTCCTCGTCGGTGCCTGCTTCCAGGAGTTCGGCGATGGCGCGCAGTTCTTCCGCACGCTCCCGCAGCGTCTCCCAGGGCTCCACCCAACCCTTGATCCGGTTCGATTCGTCGATCGTCTCCCGCGCCCGTTCCTGGTGGTCCCAGAAGCCGGGTTGGGTCATGGCCTCTTCGAGGGCCGTCAGGCGGTCCTTCCGCTGATCCAGGTCAAAGATACCCCCTGAGCTCGTGGACCTTCTTCTCGAGCTCGGAGAGCGTGTTCAACTGGTCCTTGTTCATCGGGAACGCGTCGCTGGAAGGGAGACGTGGTTCGGGCCGGGGATTCCGGTCGGGCGCGGGACGCACACGAGGGGCCGCCCCCGGGGACGGCCCCTCGCACATCCTGCCCTACGAATATACCGGGGGCCGGAAGGGGCATCAACGCCGCTCCGGGCCCACCGGACGTCAGAAGACCCGCTGACCCTTGGCCAGGACGTCGTTCAGGGCCTCCGTCCAGAAATCCGTGCTTTCGGCCATCTCCTGGCCGACCTGCTCGACGTACTCCTTCCACGACTTCGCGATCTCGTCCTCGAAGTCGTCCTTGAGCGACCCGTTGGCCAGGGCCCGCTCGTGGCGCTCGGGGTTGTACATGATCATGTCGGACACGAGCACCCGCGCCAGGCGACGAGCCTTCTCCTTGGGGTCGCGCTGGCCGAAGGAGAAGCCCGCCACGGGCTTCACGGGCTCGGGCTCGGGGTCCGGCTCAGGCTCGGGGTCCGGCTCGGCGGCGGCGTCCGAGGTGTCGTCGGCCTCCAGATCGAAGGTCGGACCCTCCTCGTCCTCGACCACCGGAGCTTCCTCCGTGGGGGCCTCCGCGGCGGCTTCGGCCGAACCTTCGAAGAACACCGCCTCGTCCCGGGCCTCCTCGACCGTCTCCTCCACCGTGCCGACCGGTTGGATGTCCAGGGACGCCGGATCGAGGTCGTCGTCCGTCTCGAAGACCCAATCGTCCGGATCACCGGTGGACGTGTCCATCGGCTCGTGGTCCGCCGGATCGGCGACCTCCGCCACCGCGGGCTCCGCCGGTGCCGTCGCCGGGCTGCCCGACGGATGGTCGGTCGCCGGGAGGCCCGGCTCGGCCTCGGGCTCCGCCTCCGGCTCGGCCTCGGACTCCGGCTCGGCCTCGGGTTCCGGAGGTGCCTCGGACGCGGGGGCCTCCGCCGGCGACGGCGGCGATTCGGGCTCCGCGTCGGGCGACGGCCGCTCCACACGAAAGATCTCGCCGCAGGCGGAACAGCGCACGTTGACCCCGGCCTCCGGGATCTTGGCGGGATCGACCGGGAAGCCGGCCTGACAGGACGAGCAGGTTACGGTAATGACCATGATGCGATCGGTGCGTTAGGGTTTGGCCTTCGGGCCGCCCAGCATGCTGATGGGGTCGGCCAGCCGGTCCGCGTCCCGGGCCGACGCGGTCTCGAGGGTGGGCAACTGGTGCCGCCGATCCACCACGTACACCGACCCGGGCAGGGTCTTGGCGTACGTCTTCATCTCGGCGGCGAGTTCGGAGATCTGCCCGGTGTGCTCGAACTTGGCAAACTGGTTCGTGACCACCCCGATGGACAGGGTCATGAGCGGGATCCTGTGGATCTGACCGCGCCGATCCTTGCCGAGGAAGTAGCCAGCCTTCCGATCCTCGTCCGTGTACTGGTAGGGGATCAGGGTGTCGAACAACTGGATGATCTCGTCACACGTGACCTCCAGGTATTCCACGGGAAGGTTGAAGATGAAGTCGTCTCCGCCGATGTGACCGACGAATCCACCGGGGGCGAGCCCCCGGACCACGTCGCGGAGGATCCGGGACAGCATACGGATGACGCCGTCACCGAAGGCGTACCCGTAGCGGTCGTTGAACTCCTTGAAATGGTCGAGGTCCGCATAGCACACGGCGTACTTCTCCCCTGCGTCCAGGCGGTCCTTCATGTCCCGGGCGATGTGGTTCGTGCCGGGGAGCCGCGTGGTCGGGTGCACGCTGACGTCGCGGTCGGCCCGGTTGAGTACCTGGGCCAGGCGGAGGGACTTCTCCCGTTCCGGCAGACCGTGATGGACCACCTCGTCGGCCCCCGCCGCCAGGCATTCCACGGCCATGTCCGTGGCCTCCGCCGGAAGCAGGACCACCAGGGGCACGATGCTCGTGAAGGCGTCGTCCTTCAGACCCTGGGCGAGCGCCACGATCCCGTCGTCGGCCCCGGTGCTCTCCAGAACCAGACACGCCGGGAACGACCGGTTCAGGAGCGCCCGCACCTCGTCGGCCGACGGGACCACCGTGACCGAGCGCCCGCTCTGCCGACCGAACGCGGCCACCAGGGGCGAGGCGTCCGGGGCGTCGGGCGCGTAGTAGAGGATGGTCCGTTCGGAAGACATGCCGGCTCGGTTCGGGAGGCCCGCCGCGGCGGAGACGCGCAGCGTGGGAGGTTACCGCAGGCAGAGGCGGGGTGTCAAACCTCGGGAGGGAGGTTCCGGACGAGGACGAAATCGACGTGCTTCGCCTCCTTGTCGACCCGCGTGACCTGGACGCGAACGCGGTCGCCCAGCCGGAAGCGGCGTCGCCCGCTGTCCCCGACGAGCATGTAGTCCCCTTCCTTGAACCGGTAGAAGTCGTCGCGGAGGCTGTTCACGTGCACCAGTCCGTCCACGAAATAGGCCTCGAGGGTCGCGAAGAACCCGAACGCCTGCACGCCCGAGATCCGCCCGTCGAACTCGTCGCCGAGGTGGCGCTCCATGAACTCCACCTTCTTCAGGGCGATCGATTCCCGCTCCGCATCGGTGGCAGCCTGCTCGCGAGCGGACGAACCATCGGCCACCGACTGCAACGCGCCTTCCTCCCATTCGCGGGGCGCCTCCGCCTCGATGAGCGTCCGGACGATGGCCCGGTGCACCACCAGATCGGGATAGCGGCGGATCGGCGAGGTGAAATGGAGGTAGGCGGTCGAGCCGAGGCCGAAATGACCCAGATTGGCGGAATCGTAGCGGGCCCGCTTCATCGAGCGGAGGACCACCGTGTTGATCAGATGCTGCTCGCGCCGCCCGGCCACGGCTTTGAGCAGGCCCTGCACGTCGCGAGGACGAATGGCGCGCTTGGTCGGCAGTCGAAGCCCGAACCGTGCCAGGAAGTCCGCGAGTTCCTCGGCCCGCTGGCGGGTCGGCGGCTCATGCACCCGGTACAGGACCGGCAGCCCCCGGGCCTCGGCCTCCCTGGCCACGACTTCGTTGGCCAGGATCATGAAGTCCTCCACCAGTCGATGGGCCTCCAGACGCTCCTGCCGTTGGATGTCCAGCGGATAGCCCTCGGCGTCCAGAAGGACCTTGGCCTCGGGCAGGTCCAGGTCGAGGGCGCCGCGCTCGAATCGCCGCGCACGCACCCGACGTGCCACGTCGTCGAGGGCGCGCACGGCGGCGTCCACCGACTCGTCTACGGAGCCCTCGCCGTCCAGGACCTGCTGGACCTGTTCGTAGGACAGCCGGTGCCGGCTTTCCAGCACCGTCCGCTCGAAGCGATGGGAGACCGGCTCCCCACGGCGGTCCAGGGTCACGAAGAGCGAAAGCGCGAACCGTTCGACCCCGGCCCGGAGCGAACAGACATCGCCCGAAAGCTGTTCCGGGAGCATCGGCACCGTCCGATCGACCAGATACACCGACGTGCCGCGTGCCTGGGCCTCGAGGTCGACCGCCCCACCCTCGCGGACGAAGTGGGACACGTCGGCGATGTGGATGCCGACCTCGGACCGTCCACCGTCGAGGTCCCGGATGGAGAGGGCGTCGTCGTGGTCCTTGGCGTCGGCCGGGTCGATCGTGAACACCAGCAGATCGGTCCGGTCCACACGGTGCGGACCCGGCTCCTCCATACCGGAGCGGGCCGCGGCGTCGGCCGCACGCAGCACCTCCTTCGGGAAGTCCATGGAGAGGCCGTACGAGTGGGCTACGGCCAGGACGTCCACGCCCGGATCCGACAGCTTTCCGAGCACCGTCTCCACCTCTCCGGAAGGGCCGACGCTGCCCTCCCCGTACGTGACGTACCGCGCCACGACCACGTCGCCGTCCGTCGCGTCGCCCTGATCTCCGTCCGCGATCAGGAGGTCCCGCGAAAGGCGCTTGTCCAGGGGAACGACGTACGCGAATCGCTTCCCGTGGTGGAGCGTGCCGACCACGGTCGCCCGCGCCCGCTCGAGGATCTTGATGACCCGTCCGACCGGGTTGCGCTGGCGCGGCCGGGACTCGATCCGGACCACCACCCGGTCCCCGTCCATGGCGGTGGCCAGATTCACCGACGGGACGTAGACGTCCTCGCCCTTGCCGTCGGGTCGGATGAAGGCGTCGCCGTTGCGCGTCATCGAAGCCGCGCCGGTCACGAGGTCCATCGCGTCGGGAAGTCCGTACCGATTGCCCTTCACCCGATAGATCTTCCCCGCCCGCTCCATCCCGGCCAGCGTCTTCTTGAAGCGACGATACCCGTCGTTGGGAATTCCCAGCGTCCTCGCCAGGTCCTTCGCCTTGAGCGGGCCCCGGTTCGATGCCGCCAGGGCGGCCAGCGTCCGCTCCTCGATCCCCGCGTCCGGACGGCGACTCAAGGAAGGCCGCCCACGCGCCCGGTGAGCAGCCAGCGGCCGGCCTCCGTCTCCACGGGATGGAGGCGGAGCGAAGCGATGGCGTCTCCGGCCCGCCCCGACAGGAAGGCGTCCGCGCCGGAGATCAGGTGATTGGCCAGGACCACCCCGAGCACGTTCGTGGCCTGTCGGAACCGCTCGTCACTGGCATCGATCACGTCGGCGAACTCCTGCTGGGCGCCGGGCGCCTGCGACCAGTCCCACAGGAATCGGTCATCGTAGGCGCGCTCCCGGTAGTAGCTCAGGGCCCGATCCCAGCCCGGATCGCGTTCGTCGGCGGACGCGTTCCCCGCGAGGAACAACCCACGGGCCAGGGACCAGATGGACCCGTTGAAGGTGGCAGGATCCGTCTCGGGCTGCACCCCGTCCCGGGTGGCGTCCGTGTCGAACGCCCCGGACCGGGTCCATTTGGTGAGTGTCTCGTAGTAGCCGAACGACGCATCGACCCGCGTCGTGCTCTGGATCCGTCCCCGCTCCCACGCGAGGTCCCGGTAGCGATCCCGCAGCTCCGCGCCCCGATGTCGTCGCTCCACCCAGAAGCCCCACGCCACGGCCTCGGCCGCGAGGTAGGCCCACCCCCGGGCCTGACCCTTCCGGAGTTGGCCCGCCCCGGGCAAGGCCAGCGACAGGAGGGAGTTGGCCGCCCGGGCGCGCTCGTCGATGGACGGCGGGCCCGACTGGCCGGCGGCCGGCGGGGGGTGCACCAACGCGCCACCGACCGCGAGGACGGCGAACGTCACCGTCCGGACCGATCGCATCAGAACCGGATGGCGAAGGAGACGTGCACGGGCTCGGTCTCGCCGGTCAGGGTCGAGACCGCCAGCGACTTGGCGATGGAGAGCTCGAACCGCTCGTACCGCAGGCCCAGTCCGACCCGGGCCCCGTCTTCCTGTTCCAGGTCACTGACCACGAAACCGGCACGCAGGAAGAGCGCGTCGGTCGTGCCCGCGCCGAACTCGGAGCCCACGTAGAGCGAACGGGACGAACCCGGATCACGGAGGCGGTCCTCGACCTCGACGGCCAGCCAGCCGGTCAAGCCGGGGCGCTCGACCACGGAACGGAGAACGTCGTAGGCCACAGCGACCCGGAGACGCGACGGCAACGGGTCGGCCTGCTCGCGGTTGAATACCTGGAGCTTGGGGCCGACGTGGGCCACCATGGCCCCGATTCTGACCGGGATGTCGTCCGAAGGGGTGGTCTGGATTCCGGCGTCGATGGCGTAGGTCGTGGCGGTGGTACCCGCATCGGGGCACTGGCCACGACAGGAGAGCTGGAAACGGACCACCTTGAAGTTCACACCGACGTCGATGCGGTCGATGAACCGTGCCGCCGCCGAGACCACGCCGAGATGGTTCCGGACCGACACCGTGCCCAGGACGTTCCCCACCTCGTCGGTCAGGTCCTGGTCGCCCACGTCCAGCAACAGATACGAGGCCCCGATGGCCCCGAGGCCCTCCCGTGCGGCCAGGCCGGAAACGGTCGTTCCGGTCCCGACGGCGTGATCGCCCCGGAACAGGATCAACTGGTTCTCGCGGACGGACGCCAGACCGGCCGGGTTCCAGAAGGCGGACTCGGGCCCCTGCATCGTCGTCATCGCCCGGCCCATCGCCACGCCCTTCGCGCCTACGGGCAGCAGGAGGAACAGAGCCCCCTCCGTGGCGGACGGATTGTTTTGAGCCGTCGCGGCACCCGGCACGGCACCCGCTGCAATCGCAGCGAGGGCCAGGCCGAGGAATCTACGAGCGGTGGGCATCGTCATCGTCGTCGGGAATGCGGAAACCGAAGCGTCCCAGGTGACCCCGGTTCTTGCGCCAGGACTTGAGGGGTTTCACCCAGAGGTCGAGATACACGTGGCAGCCGAGAAAGTGCTCGATCTTGGCCCGGGCAGCCTCGCCCAGGGCGCGGATGGCGCGTCCCTTCGAGCCGATGATGATCCCCTTCTGCGAAGTACGCTCCACGAAGACCGTGACCTGGATGTAGACGGGGTCCGATCCCTCCCGGAACTCCTCGACCTGACACCATGTCGCGTAGGGGACTTCCTCATGGTACTGCTCGAAGACCGTCTCCCGCACGAGCTCCGCCACGAAGAAGCGGACCGGCGCCGTCGCGACATCGTCCTCCGGGTAGAAGAACGGATGAGCCGGCAGATCCGTGACGAGCACCTGCAGGAGTGCGGCGACCCCGTGCCCCTCGAGGGCGGAGATCCGTTGGATGCTCCGTGCCCGCCCGTCGAACCACGCCTCCCAAGCTCCGACCGATTCGTCCGACGCCGCGTCCATCTTGTTCAGCGCGACGTGGATCGGGGCCGAGGTCTCGGCCAGCGCCCGCTCGAGAGGCTCGGTTTCGGCGGCCGTCGGACCCCGTCCGGCGTCCACCACGACCAGCACGACGTCCGCCTCGTGGAGCGCCTCGAGCGCGGCTCCGAGCATGCTGCGTTGAAAGAGGTCGCGGGCCTCCAGGAGCCCCGGCGTGTCCAGGAAGACGGCCTGGGCCGTTTCGGTGGTCAGGATCCCGGTCACCCGCTGCCATGTCGTCTGCGCCTTGGGCGTCACGATCGACAGGTGCTGGCCCACCAAGGCGTTCATCAAGGTGGACTTCCCGGCGTTCGGGCGGCCTACCAGGGTGACATATCCTGCGCGTGGCGACGGTGCGTCGTCGCGACTCCCTTCGGTATCGGTCATCCGGGAGTATAGCAGCGACCTTCGCGAGCCTGCAGGCCCGACCAGGGTCGAGGGTTGGGCTCCGCAGAGGCCCCCTGCGAGGGCGGTGCCCGTGAGGCCGGTGGACATCACGGGGCTGACGGCCCGCGTAGGGCCGGGGGCGTGATGGTGGAAGCGGTGGGGGGTGGGGGGGAAAAAGGAACGGGCCCGACCGGCGAGAAACCGGACGGGCCCGTTCAGAAGAAAGCTGGCGGCGACGTACTCTCCCACCGGGCG
>JAVJOF010000026.1:0-134341 GCA_040216925.1 Longimicrobiales bacterium | reverse complement strand
GTAGATCTGCGCCTGATAATCCGGCTTGCCGCGCATCCGCCTCTCGCTCCACGATGGGATTCACCTGCACCCCATAAATCTAATCTGCCGTATCTTATTCGCTACGGCCTGAAAGGCGACTTTTTCAGCGACCTGCTAGGGGAGCTGCTCCGTCCCGGGGCGGAAAACCGTCTTGCACCCGCTGTTGCTCTCGCACCTTGATCCTCAGGAACAGCCCTATCACGGTGCTGATGAGCGCCATCCCGTTCAGTTGGATCATCTTCAGCACCGTATCCCGGTCAGAAAGACCCTGGTTGACCTGGCTCCCGAAAGCGGCCATTGTCGCGATCAGTGCCGTCAGGGTGAGGAGGAAGCCCAGGTAATAGAGACTCTCGGCGAAGCCGCGGTCGTCGAGCCAGTTGTCAGCGAGGATCGTGCGCACGGCCAGATAATAGGCTCCGATCAGTACGCCCGTGAATACCGGCAGCGCCAAAGGCGTATCGACTGAGCCGAAGGGCTCGAGGCCAGCGATGTACTGGGGGAGGCCCACCGCGCCATGGAGGCCCGTTAGGAGCGAAACGAAGGCGCCCGCAAGTAAGCTGTAGAAGAATAGGTTGAACCGAACCTCACGAGGGTTGGTCGGTCGGTCCTCCGATGCCTGGCCGCACTGCCACCACACGGCCAGGAGCCAAGCGGCAGTCGCGATCGTGAAACCCCAATCGAACAAGAACAGGGTGACGGACAGGGCCGCGGCGCCCGCCATCGCCAGGAGTCGTCTGGGGCTGAGACGAGGGGAGAAGGACACGAAGGCCCAGAGCATGTGGGCAACCCTTTGTGGGGAAACGGGGCTAAGAGAGTCACTGTTTCGAAGTACGACGGCGAGTAATCAGATCGTCGCAAGCTGCGGCCGTAGTGGCCGGTGATCAATGTGCACACTCGAATCCGCTTCAAAACGAACGGTTGGGGAAAACGTGCGTGAGCCGCCGGTCAGGGTGAAACGCCTTGGGTCGCGGGCCCTGGCCAACGGGCCGGGGTGAGCCTCAGCGGAGGCATGCGGTAACCCTCAGCCCCCCCACAGCCCCAGTACCCTCTCCCTCTCCTCTTCCCATTCCTTGGCCTCGCGCTCGCGCCGCTTCCGGCTGGCGGCAAGTCCCTCCAACGCGGTCAAGGCGGCGTCCGTGAAGCGATCCCGTACCGATCCCCGAACTTCCTCGCGGGCCATGACTTCGTCGAAGCTGCTTTCGACGGCCAGGGGAGGAAAGCTGTCGCGGTTCACGAGATCCATCAGTCGGTCCTCCACCCGTAGGAGGTCTGCGTTGCCGTTTCCCCCGTCGCGTTCGCGATGGCCGGCCATGGAAAGCCGCTCAAGGAAACGCCGGTTCTGCCTGAACCGCTCCATGACCGGGCCTCCGTCGAGTAGCCGCCGGTCGAGTGACAGGACCCTTCTCGGCGCGTTCGGCTCAGCGTCCGTGCCGTCCAGGCGGTACACGTCCTCAAGGCCCAGTTCCATCACCCCACCGACCGACGCCCCTTCCTCCCCGTCTTCGAGGCCGGCTTCCTCGACGGAGAAGAAGGAGAAGGCGCGAACTGCACCGTCCATCGTCAGATCTCCGCCGGAGGCCGCCACCGGGAAGAACAAGCCGCAGTCTCCTCCAAGGTGGACGGAAGCGCCAGAGAATGTCGCCGCGAGGGTTCGGTGCATCTCCAGTCTGCGCTGCGCGTAGACGCCACCGAGTACGACACACCGCTCGAGCCGGCACGTGCGAGCGTACAGGTTTCCGAAGATGATTGTGTCTTGCAGGTTGGCGACGTCGGCGTAGACGTTGGAAAGGAACCGAACCCGGTGTGCCTTCGGCTCGACCAGAATCGAGCCGGCGGTGGTCACGCAGGAGTGGAACGTCGTCTCCGCCCCGTTCCGCGGCTCGTCGCCCTCGGTCACGAGGATCTCGGATCGGGCGTAGACCCCGTCGCGTACACGGACATCGGGGCCTTCGACCCGAAGGCGGTCACCGAACACGCTGCCTCGTAGGTCGGCTCCCGGCACGAGGAAGATGTCTCGCCAGAGTTCTGCGCGATTTCCAGGTAGCACGGAACCATGATGTACGTCACCAACGACGACCCTGGTGCTGTCACGAAGGCTGTCTTGCTTCATGATGGACTTCCCTGCCAGCGCACCGCCTCGAGGTCGATGGCAGCCCCGTCGAGGTCCTCTCCCATCAGTTGCGCCAGGTGCGCGGCCAGCGAATCGCGCGCTGGGTTGGTCAGTGCCCGGGCCTCGGGCGCGTCGGCGACTTCGGATTCGAAGCTCGAGGAGAGGGACTCGACCAGGTCCGCGTGCGCCTCGACAGGCACATCGGGGTGGCGAACGAACTCCACCCGGCGTTCGCCGGAGGGGTCTTCGACCTCGACGAACAAGACGGGGATGCGATAAGCACCCGCCTCCACCTCCTGGCTCGAAGTCTCCGCCGCGAGCGCAGCCCAGGATTCCGCCCGCGCATCGAGCAGCTGGGAGGTAGCCACACGGGCGTGGGACAATGCGTCCTCCATGCAGATGGCCCGGACCGCGGCGGCGCTCTCTGCCTCCGCTGCCAGGAACCGGACGGTCGGCATGGAGTCGTAGCTGAATCGCTCCTGGATCTGCTTGGGGTAGACGTGGTCCAGCAGGTCGAACGCATGCTTGTCAAGCTTGGCGATGCGGTTCTGAGTCTCTTTCGAAACCCGGCCCAGGACCTTGCCGTACCGTTCTACGATCCGCCCGCGGTCCTCGGGCAGTCTTGCGACTCGTTCCTCCAGGGAGGCTTCGAGGATCTCACGCCGCTTGTCAGCCGCGACCAGCGATGCCTGCCGCGAGTGCACTTCCGCCTCCATCCGATGGGTGAAGGCATTGGAGAACTGCTCGTTGACGGAGGCCTGGAAGTCACGAACGAGGGCGGGCAGCTCTCGAAGGACCTGCAGCGTCTCGAGGAGTTTCTGCACGGATCCGCGCAGCATCTCACTCTGTGACTTGAAGACCTGGGCTAGGCTGTCGATCCGCTTGTCAGTCTCCGGCGAATCGACGGTCATGCGCTTCGGGAACTGCACCTTGATCGGACGATGGTCGCTCATCGGAGCACTTTCTCCTTCCGCGCCGCGCGGCTGACGTCGTCCTCGAGCAGAACCCGACCTACCCCCTCTTGCAGCGCTGCCTCTACGGCCCTGTCAGGCCGGAGGAGGCCCGCGTGCCGGCTGACACCCTGCTTCTCGGCCATGGCTGCACGAATGGCGTTGCCATGATCCACGCCGTCGGCCGTTCGTGCGGTGTTCTGCGCCGTCGCTGCCGTATGAGTTGCAACCTGAGCGGTATTCGCGGCCGTGGCCTTGGTGTTCTGCGCCGTTGCGGCGGTGTGACGGGCCGTCTCGGCCGTGTTCGTCGCCACCTCGGCTGTGTTCGTTGCGGTCGCCGCTGTGTGACGGGCCGTCTCGGCCGTGTTCGTCGCCACCTCGGCCGTATTCGCAGCGGTCGCGGCGGTGTGGCGAGCCGTGGCGGCAGAGGACTCTGCGGTGGAGCGGGTGTGTGCTGCCGTAGCCCGGGACGACTGCGCGATATCACTCAAGTGACCGGTCTGAACCTGAGATTGGCGGGCGATCTCGGCGTTCGTCTCGGCGATGCTGAACAACGCCTTGTCGCGAACCGCTTGTTCCAGATAGCTGGCTCTTGAGCACTGCCTGAGCACAGACATCGTCTCTCGCTGTTCGCGATCGAAAAGAGCGTCCACCTCCTGCCGGTCCCTGTGCGTATGCTCCGCAACCCGGCTGAGGGTCGCCTCATACCGCTCTTGGACCTGTCGCATTGCCTGCGACTGCTGGATCCCGTACGCCGCCATCACTCCATGAAACGCCTGAATGGCTGAGCGCTCCCCCTCGATGTCGGCCTCACAGAGCCGAAGATCGGAGAGTAGGGTCTCGACCCCCTCTCGGTTCTGTTGGAAGACCTCTTCGATTTCCCGGTCCAACTGGTTCTCGAAGTCGATTTCCTGATCGCGAGCGTGTGAGTAGATGTCCAACCGGCGGTTCTTGTTCTCGTCCATCAGCCGGTCGTAGGCGGGTAGCAGGACCTCGTCGAGCGTCTGATGGACGGGGATCGGATGCCTGGTCGCCTGGCCGCAGCTTCGACACCGCCACAACCCCTCCGCTTCGTACACGCAGCGGCTGTTCGACGGGTATCGGACGGGCTCATGGTCCGGGCCGTCCTGCAGCGCGTAGTCTCGGGAGAGGAGGTCCTCCTGGGTCCGGGCGTTGCAGTCAGGGCAGTAGAAGTTGAACGCAGAGTAGTGGAAGATCTGGCCGAGTTCGTGACAGATCGGCGAGACCCCTCCCTCCAAGGCGATGAAGCGGACGCCATGAAGAGCCGCTTGCTTCAGAGCGAGTTCCTTCAGGCTCGCGGTGAGCAGTCGGTCGAGCGCCCGACCGTCCGGAGAGTAGTACCACTCGAAGAACTCCTTCGCGCACCGAGCCCCCCGGGCTCGGTATGGGGCCCGGAATGGGGGGCTGAGGGCTTTCCATACGCCATGCTTGGGACCGATGATTGGAAGCTCGAACGAACGGCGGTGCCATTCTGAGGTCAGGGACGCCACGCGCTCGTAATTGCGGTGCAGGGCCAATTCCCGGCCTCGCAGTCGGACCGAGTCGCCGAAGCCCTCGGCACGGGCCAGTTCGGGTGCCGGTACCGTCCCACCGTCGGCCCCCAGCACGCACGGCACCCGGTCGGTCAGTCCCTCGAGTTCGAAGAGGGTCGCACGCAGCGCCTCGCCCTCTTTCGGCGTACAGAACTCCCTGGGGGCAGCCGAGATTCGACCTCCCGTTTCGAGGAGGAGCGTCCGGCCCTCGAGCGGGACAGCCAGTAGGTCGACGGACAGGCGTCCCACCGAAACGAGCCGGCTTCCGGGGATCAGATACTCCTCCTCTCGTCGGACCGTCTCCGGAGGGAGTTCGACCTCGACTTCGTACTCTTCCTCTACCTCCTCCTCGCCGATCTGGATCCGTGTTTCGGTGGAGCGGGGCAACGCCGCGGCTGCACCAATCCCGACAACGAGGAGAGCGACGGCGGCGATAATGTTCAGGTAGATGGCGGTCGCAACCGAGAGCGGAACGACGAGGACCGGGAGGAGCCACGCGAGGGCCGGTCGCTGTCCGGTGGACTCGACCTCTCGGCGGATCGGTTGCTTCACTGTGCGCGTTCTGATCTCCCGGCCGGTCCTGCGCGGGCCTTGCTCCTCCACGATCCGGGTCGCAGTGGAAGGGCGGCAGAGTTGCGCGACGCTCTCCGCGAGGGCACGGAGTTCTTGATCACTCGGCGTCATGCCGCTGCTCCGTCTGGGGGGGGACGGTGGGGTGGCCGGCAGGCGGTGACCGAGCAGCCCATCCGCGGTGCCGATACGCTCCGCCGGCTGGCCACGGTAAGACACCATATTGACGCCCGCATCGGAGTCGCAAGGAAAAAAGTGCGTGCCACCCCGTCGACGTGAGGGCCTGAGTCAGCTGCCTCCAAGCGCACCGGAGAAGCCCGCCCAGTCGTCCGGGGCGACTCGCCTGTCCTGGGTTCCTTTGGACTGCCGGCTCCAAGCGGTTCTACAGCACGACATCGCCCCCCGGGTCGCGCTTTCTCAAGCGGGCGCGTTGTGCTGCGGCAGCCTTCCGGCGCCGGGTAGTCTCTTTCGGATCCACGACCGCGCGACTCCAGTCGGGAATGGTCTCGCCCCTGTGATCCTCTACGTCGGGTACTCGCAGCACGCACCCCTCTTCGATCCCCTCCGGGAGATCGCCGATCGCCACATCCACGGCCGCGTCGGCCGGCCCGTCCGCCACCAGCACGACACGATCCCCTTCGATCCGGTCCACCACCCACACGCGCCCGCTCAATAGACGTGGCGGGCCCGCACCCGCCCCTCCGCGTCGGTGAGCACGGCGGTGTCGCCGTCATTGTTCCACACGGCCTGGCTCCGTCCCCAGTAGAGCCGTCCGTTACCGTCACGCCCCCTTCCGGTGTGGAGCGAGAGGGTGGCACCGGCGTCGAGGCGGACGCTGCGGGCGAATCGGTAGCAGTGGCGCGCCAGGTCGCACAGGACCCACCCGGAAAGATCCAGGGGGGCCGAGCCCCCGTTCCGGAGCACCGCGTACTCACCGTTGGGGTTGTGGTGGTCGTTGCCCGGCGCGTCGGCGACCACGTGCAGCTCCACATCGGGGTCACCGGAATCGATACTGTCACCGGCCTCCTCCGCACGCCGCCTCGCCACGACCGGCCCGCTCCGCACCTCCCAGGAGCCGTCGGCCCGTCCCACCACCGTGACCGAGCCTGCCCGATCGGTACGTTCGATCCGGGCGCCCGCCTCTGCGTACGCGGCGAGGGCTCCCATTCCCGGGTGTCCGTAGCTGTTGGGTCCCACGGAGATCACCACCACCTCGGGTCGCGCGGCCCTGAGGAATCCGTCGGTCACGCCGCTGTCCCCCCCGTGATGCGGCGCTTTGAGCAGCTCCACGTCCGGCACTGCGCCCCGGTCCGTCCACCACATCAGTTCGGCCTCCTCGGAATCGCCGCTCAGGAAGGCCTCGAAGGCGCCGAAACGCACCACCAGGCCGATGGAGCGGTCGTTCTGGTCTCCGGGGCCAGGCGGCAGAGGTAGCACCTCGACTTCCGCTTCACCCAGGGCGATACGTCGGGGTATCGCCTCCAGGTAGGTGACCTCCGGCGACGCCTCGAGGCGGTCCAAGAGCCGGCGGTAGGTGTCGGTCGTGTGGGGATGACCATTGTCCATGTAGAAGCGGACCGAAAACGCGGCCAACACGTCGTCCATGCCGCCGATGTGGTCGTGGTGCGGATGGGTGGCGACCACGAGGTCGAGACTCGTGATACCAAGGTCCCGAAGCTCGTCGAGGGGTGCCTGCGGGCCAGCGTCCACGAGGGCTGTCCGTCCGCCAGGGGCCTGAATCAGGATGGCGTCGCCCTGGCCCACGTCAAGGAACGTGATGGCGAGGGGTTCGTCCGGCCGGCCGTGCGCGCCCGGCGGCGGGGCTGATTGGGCGCTGGCGAGACCGGTTCCGGCCTGAAGCGCGGCGACGAGGAGGAGTCGTAGCATAGCTAGGCTATCGTAGCCGCTTCGAGCGGATCCAGCCGTGCTGCACCGCGTGACTCACCAACTCGGTGTGGTGGTCCACGCAAAAGACCAGAGATCTCCCCCAGCCTAGATCGACGCGGGCGACGCGGTGCCCCGCGTCTCGCCCGACCTTCCACGTTCCGGCGTTCAGCCTCAGGTCGGGGAGGAGGCTCCGAAGGCCGTCGAGGAGCGCGTCGTCGGGGGCTGGCTGCTGGCGGAGCGCGGCGCATGTGCGGCACGTGGCTGGGGAGCCGTCGATGTCCTTCGCGCAGATCGTCCGTCGGCAGCCTTCGCATTCCGTCCGGTGGACCGAGCACACTCGCTTCCCGCAGGCGGCGCATGCCTCGAGTCCGGACAGGCGAGTGGAATGACCCTCGATGGCACACGGCGCGGCATGAGCCGGACAGGAGAACTCTCCACCTGCCAGGGCGATGGAATGTGTTTCGCAATGCGGTGAGTCATCGTGGTAGCATCGATGCAGGTGGGACTTCTCCGCTTGCCACTGGTCGACCAGGCTGGATGGGCAAAGAACCAGCACTTGGCGAACGAGTCGACGGACCAGAAGCTCCTTCAGGATCAGTCCCGCTTCGATGGTCTTCCCGAGTCCCACTTCATCCGCCAGCAGGGCGCGGCCACCCATCTGTCGAAGCACGCGGATGGCCGTCTCCGTCTGATGAGGCAGCTCCTCGATCGTGTTCGCGTCGATGGCGATGAGTTCCTCGAAGCCGGGATTCAACGCCAGGCGCTCGGCTTGTTGCCGCAGCCGATACCACGGCGTGTCGTCGGGCTCGCGGACTTGCTCGAGGAAGGAGTCGAGCTCGTCCTCCGACAGCTGGAACTGGACGGATCCTTCGTGGGCCAGGATGTCCGCCACGGCCTGCTGGCTCCCCAGGCGGGGCGCAGGGTTCTGGATCTCGGCTGCATGCGGTTCAGGGTCTGCGGGCCCGGCCTCCTGCGGTGCCAGCATCTGCTCCACAGGATTCCGAAGTCTGGCCGCCGCCGCCGTGCGGCGACTGGACAGGACATCCGGGATCGCGCGGAGGGTGCGTGCGTCTCCGTTGGCCGTGGCCTGGGCGGCGAGCACCTCCAGCTGGGCGACTCTCAGAGAGCGCAGAATCACCTCCGAAGCGGGGGGCTATGGGCCGGCGAGAACGCTGCGATGTTGACAGCGTGCGGCCATCGATGGTCGACGGCAAGGGAACCCCGGGACCTGGGATCGCCGACCCGTAGAGGGACCAACGGGCTTCGACGCCCAGTGCTCAGGCCGCCGCGGTCGCGCGCCTCGGGATATGTGATCGGTGGGGCCGGGCTGCTGCCCATGGCGCGGCCGGACGGCGCTGCACCGTCCGGTAGTACTGGATGGAGGCCGAACTCCCGGCGTCGGGCTCGGGGGAGGGGACTCGAGATGGTCTACCCCCTCACACCCACCCCACCACCCACATCAGATACACGCACGCGAACGCCACCACCCCGTTCACCAGCGTCACCCCGCCGTACGAGATCAACGCTGCCTTCAGCTCCATGCGTGACAGCGACGTGCAGACCCAGAAGTAGCTCGAGTTCACGTACTTCACGATGATGGACCCGGCCGCTCCGGCCAGCATGGTGGCCTCGGGCGAAAGGCCCAGCGTGTCCATCATGGGCGCCGCGATGGCCGCTGCCGTGATCACCCCCACCGTGGTCGAGCCGGTGATCATGTTGCCCACGATCCCCAGGACGAACGGCAGGAAGATGGCCGGCAGCCCGGTGGCGGCCACGGTCTGGGCGATGGCGTCCACGGCCGGCGTGCCCCGGAGGATCTGACTCAGCGATCCCCCGAGCCCCGTGACCATGATGATCATGGCCGACGTCCGCAGCCCCGCCTCCACCCACGCGCCGGTGCGCTCCTCGGCCTGCTCGCGCTTCGTGTTCCGGTAGGCCAGCAGCACCCCGATGGACAGCGCCACCACGGGCCAGCCCAGGTAGAGCATGGCGGCGTTGACCAGGTGATCGGCGGGCAGCAGGAACTGCGTCACGCTCTGCCCGGCGATGAGCGCCAGGGGAATCAGGATCGGCGCGTACGCCGCGGCCGTGCTGGGCAGCTCGTGCTCCCGGCCCTGCTCGACGAACGACTGCCCCACGAACTCCTCGGACGGCGGCGAGTGGATGTGGGGGCCCACCACCATGGCGTAGGCCCACCCGCCCAGCGATCCCACCAGCGTCGCGATCCCCCCGAACAGGATCACCGTGCCGATGTCGGCCCCGACCAGCGCCACGGCGGCCAGGGGCCCGGGCGTGGGCGGCACCATGGCGTGGGTGAGCTGCATGGCCCCCACGAGCCCGGTGCTCATGACGCTCATGGTCACGCCGGTCTTCAGGGCGGCGGAATGGACCAGCGGGTTCAGGATCACGTACCCGACGTCGCTGAAGATGGCGATGCCGATCACGAAGCCGCTCAGCGTCAGGGCCAGGGGCATCCGCTTCTCGCCCACCCACCGGATCATGGTGCCGGTGATGCGCTCCACGCCCCCCGTGTGCTTGAGGGCCTCGGCCAGGATCGAGCCCAGCACGATGACCACGGCGATGCTCTGGATCGTGCGCCCGAAGCCCACCTCGAACGCCTCGATGAAGGCCTCGCGGTCCAGCCCCGGCACCGCCGCGAAGAGCAGGATGGGCACCAGCAGCGCCAGGAAGACGTGCCACTTGAACCGGGTGATGAGCAGGAAGAGCAGCGCCACCACGGCCGTCAGCCCGGCCAGCGCGACCAGCACGTTCTCGGTGATCATCGGCCCGGCTCGGTCAGGGGAAGCGGACGGGCCCCGCGGGGCCGGGGTGCATGGTAGGGGGTGGGGCGGGCGGGGGCCACGGCGGGGCGGGCGGAGGCGGGGCGTTGGACCCATCCAGCCATGGCTCCACCCCTGACTCCGGGTGTACCATGTGCCTACACAGTCCTTCACCGAGAGCGGAGCGCGCGATGGAACCCAAGGCCAAAGAGCGAGTTCTCGGAGCGATCCGCGCGCTGCCCGACGATGCTACGCTGGAAGATGCCATGGAACGCCTCTACTTCCTCGCGAAGGTCGAAGAGGGGCTCCGCCAGGCGGACGCAGGAGAGACGCTCAGCCACGACGAGGCCCGGGCACACCTCTTCGGGTGACACGGATCCGATGGACCCAGCAGGCCGTCGGCGATCTGGAGGCGATTCGGGAGTTCGTCGAGCGGGCCCGCGCGAGCGACGAGCCCCTTGGATCCGAGGTATGACGAAGGTATGATACTGGTATGAAAACAGCGATCTCCCTTCCGGACGAGCTCTTCGAATCCGCCGACGCTCTCGCTGAGGAATTGGGGGTGTCCCGAAGCGAACTGTACGCGCGCGCGGTGGAAGAATATCTGGCCAAGCACCGCAGCGCCGACATCACGGCCCGGTTGAACGAGGTCTACGCCGACGAGCCGGGCGGCCTCGATCCGTCCCTCCGTCGCGCCCAGGGTCGGTCGGTGCGGTCACCGGAGTGGTAGTCCAACGGCGGGAGGTGTGGTGGGCGGACCTCGATGACCCGCGCGGGTCGGAGCCGGGATTCCGCCGCCCGGTGCTGGTCGTCCAGGCCGACGCCTTCAATCGGAGCCGCCTCCGGACAGTGCTCTGCGTCGGGCTGACGTCGAACGTCAAGCTGCTGAACGCTCCGGGGAACGTACTCCTGCCGCCGGCGGCCAGTGGGTTGGACCGTGACTCGGTGGTCAACGTGACGCAGGTCGTCACCCTCGACGAGGATTTCCTGATCGAGCGGGTGGGTCGGGTGCCTCGCCGGACCATGGCGACCGTCGACGCAGGTCTCCGCCTGGTGTTGGATCTGGCGAGCTAGCTCCGCCTACCTGACCCCCCGCCGCACCAGCACCAGCGGATGCTCCGCCGTCCGCCCCGTCCCCTGCAGGATCTGTTGCCGGCAGCTCACCCCGGTGGCGGCCACCAGCGCATCGTCGGGTGCGCCGTCCACCGCCGGGAAGAGCCGCTGCCCGCCGATGGTCATGGACAGGTCGTAGTGCTCGGCCTCGAAGCCGAACGAGCCGGCCATGCCGCAGCACCCGGCGTCCAGGACATGGAGGTCCGCCCCGGCCAGGTGACGGAGCAGCCGCACGCTCCCGTCCAGGGCGCCCGCGGCCTTCTGGTGGCAGTGCCCGTGGAACAGGACGGGGCGCCCGGCCACCTCGGCGTCGGGGTCGATGCGGAGCGTCCCGTCGCCCAGCGCGTCGGCGATGAGCTCGTCGGCCAGTCGGACCCGTCCGGCCACGCCCCGGGCCGCGACGGCTTCCTCGGCCGTTCCCGACCCGGCGGCCAGCGCCGGCACCTCGTCGGCCAGCGTCAGCAGGCACGACGGCTCGACCCCCACGATCGGGGGCAGGGAGTCGGGATCTGCAGCCGTGGCCGAACCGCCGGCCCCGCGGCTCGTGTCGTTGCCTCCCAACCGTCTCAGCAGCGCCGAGTGCTGCGCCCGGGCCTCCCGGAGCATGCCCTTGCTGATGAACGATCGGCCGCAACACACGTCGCCCACCAGCTCCACCTCCCATCCGGCCATCTCCAGCAACTCGACGGCGGCCCGTCCGATCTCCGGCTCGGTGTAGCTGGTGAAGGAGTCGGCCAGGAAGAGCAGGGGGCCGCGAGACGCGCGGGCCGTCCGGGTGGCGCCGTCCGTGGGGGAGCCGCGCCCCTCGACGTCCGCCCGGACCCCTGCCGCCACCCCCACCGGCATCCGGGCTGCCGCCCCGCTCACGGCCGCGCTGCCGCCCGCCCGCGCCGTCCGCCGGGCGAACCACCGGGGCAGCGTCTCGCGGCGGAACCGGGGAAGGGGCCGGCGGGCGTCGATGCCGAGCACGCCCTGCATGACCCACCGGAGCGGGCCGATCCGGCCCGGCCAGTTGGAGAAGGGTGCCAGGGCCGCGCCCCACTGGTTCAGCGACCGGACGTGGCCGAACAGGCGGGCCCGCAGCGGCACGCCGGTGGTCTCGTAGCGCTGGGCCAGCGCCTCGGACTTGAGGGTCGCCATGTCCACGTGGAGCGGGCACTCGGTCTGGCACGCCTTGCACTCGAGGCACAGGTCGAGGATCTCGTGGAGCCGGTCGTCGGCGAAGGCGGCCTTCGGGTCGGGCGACGACAGCGCGGCCACCAGGGCGTTGGCCCGCCCCCGGGTGGCGTGCTCCTCCTGGCGGGTGGCCATGTACGACGGGCACATGACGCCTCCGGCCGCGGCGCCCTTCCGGCACGCCCCGATACGGGCGCACTTGTTCGCTTCGTGGCGCATGGCGGCGCCGGTGTTGGCCTGGCCGGCCGAACCGGCGGCGCGCGGGGAGCCAGGTCGCTGGCCGGCCCCATTGGCCGCGCCGCCGCCGTCCGGGCCCCGATCGGTGCTGGCGTCGGGCTCATCGCCTGGGGCGGTGTCGCCTGGCGCGGTGTGGCCTGGGTCGGTGTCGCTAACCCCCGACCCGTTATCACCATATGCGAACCACGTCCGCAGTGCCCCGGCCGCCGGCAGCTCGGCATCCCGCAGGTGCCGGGTCATGGGCGCCACCTCGACCTTCTTGCCGGGGTTCAAACGGCCGTCCGGATCGAAGGTCTGCTTCACCCGGCGCATCAGGTCGTAGTAGGCGTCGCCAAAGAAGCGGCGGTTGAATTCGCCCCGCGCCAGGCCGTCGCCGTGCTCGCTGGCGTTCATGCCGTCGAACTCCCGCACAAGCTCCAGCACCGCCTCGGCCACGGCGCGCATGCGGTCGGCGGCGCCGGGCTCCGACAGGTCCATGAAGGGACGGATGTGCAGCGTGCCCGCCGAGGCGTGTCCGTAGAAGCCGGCCCGCAGGTCGTGCTCGGCCAGGATGTCGGCGAACCGCCGGGTGAACTCCGCCAGGCGCTCCGGGGCCACCGCCGTGTCTTCCACGAACGCCAGCGACCGCTCGCCGGGCCGCCCCGCCGACATCAGCAGGCCCAGGCCGGCCTTCCGGAGCTGGCGGAAGCCCTCCTGTTTCTCGGGCGTGGCCGCCCGGAGCACGGCGTACCCGTGGTCGCCGTCGCCCCACGCGGCCTGGACCGCCTCGGCGGCGGTGGTCGCGGCCGACTCGGCATCGCCATGACACTCGACGTGGAGGATGGCTCCCGGATCGCCGTCCAGCAGCCGGGGCAGGTGGCGGTGTACCGGTGACTCGCGGGCCAGGTCCAGGATCATCTTGTCGACCAGCTCCACCGTGGTGGCGCCGGCCTCCATGGCCACCGGAGCCGCGGCGATGGCCTGGTCGATGGTCTCGAAATGTCCCACCAGCGCCTGGACGGCCCGGGGCTTCGGGACGAGCCGTACGGTGGCTTCCGTAGTCACCGCCAGCGTCCCCTCCGAGCCCACCACCAGCCGCGCCAGATTGAACGGGCCGGCGTCTGGAAGGAGGCGCTCCAGGCGGTATCCCCCCGACCGTCGCCAGTGGGAGGGGAGGGCCCCCCGGATCGTTTCGGCGTTGCTCCGGACGAGGTCGGGGACGACCCGGTAGAGGGTCTGTTCGAGCGTGAGGGGAGGTGCGGGCGGGCTGGTGTCGTGATCGTCGCCGGCGTCCGGGAGGTTGGCGACACCCCCGGCTGCGGCGATGTCGCGTTGGTCGCCGGCGTCCGGGGGATTCCCGACACCCCCAGTTGCGGCCGTGTCGCGATCGTTGCCGGCGTCCGGGGAACTAACGACATCGCCGCCATCGCCGCGGTCGCGATCGTCACCGGCGCCCCGGGGGTTGGCGACACCCCCACCTGCCGCCATGTCGCGATCGTCGCCGGCGTCCAGGGGATTCCCAACACCCCCACCGCCCGAGCGACCGATCACCCCGCCCCCCGCGCGCTCCCGAATCTCCGTGTCGCCAACCTCGCCGAACCGCGCGCGACTCCCGTCGGAAAGCACCACGTCCACGCTCACCACGTGGTCGATGGTCATGCCGTACCGCGCGGACCGCGACCCGCAGGAGTTGTTGCCGATCATGCCGCCGATGGTGGCCCGGTTCGACGTGGACGTGTCGGGCGCGAACATCAGGCCGTGGGGTGCGGCGGCGCGGTTGAGGTCGTCCTGCACCACGCCGGGCTGCACCCGGGCGATCCGGGCCTCGGGATCCAGCTCCAGGATCCGGTTCATATGCCGGCTGAAGTCCAGCACCACGGC
This sequence comes from Longimicrobiales bacterium, assembly GCA_040216925.1. Classification (GTDB taxonomy): domain Bacteria; phylum Gemmatimonadota; class Gemmatimonadetes; order Longimicrobiales; family Gaopeijiaceae; genus JAJCZZ01. The sequence continues at coordinate 120,084 of JAVJOF010000026.1, read as the reverse complement.
CTCCCCCACGGTCTGGCCGGCCAGGCTGGTGCCCGCCCCCCGGGGCAGGACGGCGGCGCCGAACCTACCGGCGATCTCCACCGCCACCTGGACATCGTCGGCATCCAGCGGAAACACGACACCCACCGGCTCGATGGCGTACATGCTGGCGTCGGTGCTGAACAGGTGCCGGGTGTAACGGTCGAACGCCACCTCGCCCCGAACGGCACGGCGCAGTGCGGCTTCCAGGGCGGTGGCGGCCCGGCGGGGACGGGCGGGGGCTGGATCGCCCGGGGCGGGGCGGTCTTCAGAGCGGTCGGCAGTCGGCGGCGTCATGGGCGCAAACGACGGCAGTGGCGCGGCGGGCGCCAGGGTCGGTCAGGCGCCCGGCCCCCAGACCTCGATCTCGAGACCCGGGACCCGTCCGAAGTCCCGTGGGTTCCCGGTCGCCAGCACCAGGCCCCGACCGAGGCAGGCTGCAGCGAGCCAGAGGTCGTGCGCGCCGATGACCCGACCGCTATCGACGAGTTCCGCCCAGAGTCTCGCGTGGGTCCGCGCGGAGAGGACGTCGATGGGAAGAAGGGGGAACTCGGCCAGGATGGCTTCGACGAAGGCTGACCGGCGCGCCCGGAGCCCGCGGTCGCGGGCTCGGTGCACGCCATGAAGGAGTTCACTCGCCGTCACGACGGAGACGAACACGTCCTCGTCCTCTCGGCCTTCCACGACACCCGCGAGGTCCAGCCGGCCCCGCTCATGATCGATGAACACCGAGGTGTCGATCAGGAGTCCCACGGATCTCCGGGGGCGGGCCCCAGGTTCGCGCGTGCTTCGTCGATCTCCCGCCCCATGCGGGTCGCTTCCTCAGGCCCGAGAGCCGGGAGGTCCGCGAGGATCCCCGGGAGATCCGCCAAGCGCCGTGCTCTCGGCGGCGGAACCAACTCCACGACGGGACGGCTACCTCGGGTCACAAGGAAGCGGTCACCGCGGTAGAGGACGCGGTTGACGATGTCCGCCAGGTTCCGGGCCAGATGTGTGATGGTGATACGATTCATGGAATGCTCCGCGAGTCTGATTATATGATAATCTGTTTTTCGGATTGTGGAAGTGCGGATTCCTGGCCCTCCACATTTTCCTCCTCACGCCCGCCGTCCCTAGATTCCCACGCCCACGCCCCGGCACCCGCCATCCCCACAACCCCACCGCGCCCATGTCCCGCACCGTCGGTTGGCACTTCCTCCAGCTCCCCGGGCCCACCAACGTGCCCGGCCGCGTCCTCGAGGCCATGGCCCGCCCCACGATCGACCACCGGGGCCCCGACTTCCCCGAGCTGACCCGCGTCTGTCTCGACGGCCTCAAGTGGGTGTTCAAGACGGAGGGCACGGTCGTGATGTATCCGGCCTCGGGTTCCGGGGGATGGGAAGCCGCCCTGGTCAACACGCTCAGCCCCGGCGACCGGGTGCTGATGTGCGAGACCGGCCAGTTCGGCCTGGGCTGGGCGGCCGTCGCCGAGCGCTTCGGGCTCCAGGTGCAGATGGTGCCCGGCGACTGGCGCCGGGGCGTGGACCCGGCGGCCATCGAGAGCCGGCTGAAGAACGACACGGAACGGGCCATCAAGGCGGTCTGCGTGGTGCACAACGAGACATCCACCGGCGCGGTGTCGCCCATCGCCGAGGTGCGGGCGGCCATGGATCGGGTCATCCATCCGGCCCTGCTCATGGTGGACGTGGTGTCGAGCCTGGGCTCGATCGACTACCGCCACGACGAGTGGGGCGTCGACGTGGCCGTGGCCGGATCCCAGAAGGGCCTGATGCTCCCGGCGGGCCTGTCCTTCACGGCGGTGAGCGAGCAGGCGATGGCCGCCGCCCGCCGCGCTACGCTTCCCCGGTCCTACTGGGACTGGGATCAGATGATGCGGAAGAACGAGGAGGGTTACTTCCCGTACACGCCCGCCACCAACCTGCTGTTCGGGCTCCGTGAGGCCCTGGAGATGCTCCGCGAGGAGGGTCTCGACGCCGTGTTCGCGCGCCACGCCCGCCACGGCCGGGCCACCCGGGCGGCGGTGGACGCCTGGGGCCTCGAGCTCCAGTGCGCCCGCCCGGAGGACCGGAGCGACGTGCTCACCGCCGTCCGGATGCCCGACGGCCACGACGCCGACGCCTTCCGCGCCCTGGTGCTCGAGCGCTTCAACATGGCCCTGGGCTCCGGCCTCGGTCGGGTGGCCGGCGAGGTGTTCCGCATCGGCCACCTGGGCGACATGAACGACCTCATGCTCCTGGCCACCCTGGCCGGGGTGGAGTCGGGCCTGGCCCTCCATGGCGTCCCCATCGAGCGGGGCGGGGTGCAGGCCGCCATGGAGTCGCTGGAAGCGGAGGGGTAGAGGCCGGCCGGGCGTGCGGGGTGCCGAAGCGTCGGCTGAGCCGGACCGGGCCGTCCGCGGCTGCTACGCCGACGTCGGCTCCGCTGAGGCCGCCGGCTCCTTCTCCCGGTAGACCCACGCACCGGCCATCGCGGCGAGCGGCAGCTCCACGAAGCCCCACGCCAGGTTGCCCAGCGGCACCGCGGTGGGGAAGACCGGAACCGCCAGGTGGAAGTCGGCGAAGCTTCCCGAGTAGATGAACCACACGGCGAGGCCGGCCATCGCCGCGGTCCGTGGCCCGGGGCCGAAGCGCGGACGCATGGCGGCATACAGCCAGATGAGCACGATCCCCAGCAGAAAACCGTAGACGGCGAAGATCGCCACCGAGTGCGGCGACTCCGCCACGCCGTGCGCCATCATCGGTTCCGCGTAGTGGGCGCCCAGGAAGAACGCGTTCAGCACGGTCTCGCCGGTGTTGATGATCAGGCCGGCAAGCAGACCGCCGAGCACGACCCTGCCCACGTCGATCCTGGACGGGTGCGGGGCTGCGGGGGGACGGACCGCGCGGGCATCGGCGTCGGAGCTGGCCATGGGTACCTCCGGGGGACGGGACTTGAAGCGGACGGTGTGTGAGGATAGATTTGGTTGGTTGACCAACCAAGTCAAGGGTGGCGTTCGTTGGGCACCTGGAGTGACGGTCCGACCGCCGACCGCCGACCGCCGACCGCCGACCGCCGACCGCCGACCGCCCGACCGCCCGACCTACCCGAATCCGCCATGCCGCCGACCGACACCCGAGACCGAATCGTCGACGCCGCCCGCGAACTGTTCTGGCACCAGGGCTTCGAAGCCACGTCGCTGGCGGAGGTAGCCGAGCGCTCCGACGCCGGCACGGGCAGCATCTACTACTTCTTCAAGACGAAGAGCGATCTGCTGTCGGCCGTCCTGGACCACTACGCCGGCTCGCTGCGAAGCTGGCTCATCGACCCGGTGTACGCCCGCACGGACGACCCGGCCGAGCGGCTCCTGGGCATCGTCGGCACGTACCGGACCTTCATGGACGAGACCGCGTTCCAGCTCGGTTGTCCGGTGGGCGGGCTCGCCGTGGAGGTGAGCGCCGAACACGCGGACGCCCGCGAGCGGATCGACGCGATCTTCCGGGCCCTTCTCGACGCCCTGCGGGAGTGCGCGGCCGGGCTGGGGATCACCGGGGGCGTGCCGTCGCCCGACGACGTGGCCGCTCTGACCATGAGCATCATCGAGGGCGGCATCGTCCAGGCCCGGGCCACGGCCAGCATCGAGCCGTTCGACCGGTCCATCGCCTGCCTGGAGGACTACCTGGATCGGATTCGCGGGTAGCGGGAGGCCGGCACTCCGTCATGTGCTGGCGTATTAGCTGCGGCGCTCTCCGCGCCCGGCCTTCTAGGGCGTTCAAGATGCGATGGCCCGTCACCTTTCGATGGCGCCCTGCCCTCGACTGCGCCCGGCCTTCCACTGCGCCCGGCCTCACTGCGCGCAACCCTTCTGCTGCAGCGCACCCCCCGCTACGCCGCTCCCCTCAGCACCCCTCCCACTCGGGCGTCTCCCGGTCCAGGAAGGCCCGCACGCCCGTGGCGAAGTCGCGGCTGCCGTAGGCGTCGCGGATCAGGTCCTCGCCCGGAAGGGCGTCGGCGCCGGCCCCCGCCGCCGTCACCCGTCGCACCGCCTCCTTGCTCACCCGCAGCGTGACGGGCGCATGGGCCGCCAGTCGCCTGCACAGCTCGTCCACCCGGCTGTCGAGCGCTTCGGACTCCACGATCTCCGTCACGAACCCGCACGCCCGGGCGTCCTCGGCGTCCATGAGGGTGGCCAGGAACAGCATCGCCTTGGTCCGTGCCGGCCCCAGGTGCGCCACGAGCCGGGCCGTGCTGGCCAGCGACAGGCAGTTGCCCACCGTCCGGGCGATGGGCGCGCCGAAGCGGGCGTTCGGGCTGCACACGCGCAGGTCGCACGCGGCCGCCAGCAGCAGGCCTCCCCCCACGGCGGCGCCCTCCACGACCGCAACCGTCGGCACGGGCAGGGCCTCCAGGGCGGCCACCACGCGCTCGATGCGCGCTTCGTAGGCCACGCCGTCGTCGGCGCCAGCGAACGACTGGAAGTGGGCGATGTCCGTGCCCGCGGCGAAGAACCCTCCGGCGCCCCGGAGTAGGACGACCCGGAGCGGAGTGGGCGGGAGCGGAGCGGTCGGAGCCGTCTCGCCTCGGCGGGACGATGCCTCGGCTGGACGACCGTCTGGACGACCGTCGCCGCCGCGCGCCTCCGCGGCCAGAGCCTCCAGATGCGCCTCGAGCTGCCCGTACATCGTCATGGTGATGGCGTTGCGGGCCTCCGGCCGGTCCAGCGTGATCCGCGCCACCGAGCCGTCGCGCGCCAGGTGCACCGCGCCGTCTGGCCCCACGGGGGGCGCCGCCCCGGCGCCGCTCACGACGACCCCTCCGGCCCGTCGGCATCCGGCCCGCCGCCGGCGTCCTCGCCACGGCTGTCCATCGCCTCGCCGCGGTCCTCGCTCGCGGCGGCAGCGCCGTCCTTCCGCCGCCACCCGATCTCCTCGAGGATCGACTCGGTGTGCTCGCCCAGGAGCGGCGGCGGCCGCCGGACGGCCAGCGGCGTATCCGCCATCTTCAGCGGAAAGCCCAACGTGTCGATGGTGCCTTCCACGGGATGCTCCACGGGCTCGATCATCTGCCGTGCCTTGGTGTGGGGATCGTCGAAGACCTGAGGATACGTCTGGAGCGGACCCGCCGGCACGCCTGCGGCCAGCAGTCGCTCGATCCACGCGGCCGTGGTGTCGTCGGACAGCTCCGACTCGATGGCCGCGACCAACTCGGGAAGGTGTGCCATCCGGTCCGCGTTGGACGCGAAGCGCGGGTCGGCCTCGAGGTCCGGCCGGTCGAGCGCGCCGCACAGCGCCGACCACTGGGCGGCGGTCAGGGCGGCCAGTACCACGTGTCCGTCGGCGGTGCGGAACGCTTGGTACGGCGCGTTGAGCCGGTGTGCCGATCCCCAGGCCCGGGGCGTCCGTCCGGTGGCCCAGTACTCGGTGCTCTCCCAGACCGACAGGCCTAGGGCGGCCTCGAACAGGCTGGTCTCCACCTGCTGTCCGCGCCCCGTCCGCTCCCGGGCCAGGAGCGCCGCGAGGATGCCGGCCGCCCCGTACAACCCGGCGGCCAGGTCCGACACGGGCAGCCCGCACTTCACCGGATCGCCGTCGGGGGTGCCGGTCACGCTCAGGACGCCGGCCATGGCCTGGGCGATCAGGTCGAAGCCCGGTCGGTCGGCGTACGGGCCCGTCTGGCCGAAGCCCGAGATGCTGCAGTAGACCAACCGGGGGTCGGCGGCCGACAGGGTGGCGTAGTCCATCCCCAGGCGCTCCGCTACGCCGGGGCGGAAGTTCTCCACCACCACGTCGGCGGTGGCGGCCAGGGCCCGGGCGGCCTCGCGGCCGCCCTCCTCGGTCAGGTCCAACGTCACGCTCCGCTTGTTGCGGTTCAGCGCGAGGAACGGGGCGTTGTCGCTCCCCTTCATGCGCAGGTCCGCGCCGCCCATGCGCCGTGACAGGTCGCCCCCGGCCGGTGGTTCGACCTTGATCACGTCGGCGCCCATGTCGGCCAGGAGCATCGTGCAGAAGGGGCCGGCCATGACCTGGGTCAGGTCGACGACCCGCACGCCGTCCAGGGCGCGGGGGCGGCCAGATGGCTGGTCGAGCGGGCGGCCGGGCGGGTGGTCGGGGGCGGCCTGGCCGGGCCCGGCATGGCCCGCACCGGTGGGTTCGGGCGTCCCGTGCGGGGTCGTCACAGGCGGGGCAGGGGGTGGGGCGCGGATGGATCGGGCATGGAGGGCAGTGTACGGATGGGGTCGCGCCGCGTCCAAGGGCGAACGCCGGGCCCGGTCGCCCAGCGAGCACCCGCCGGTCGACGCCGCGCCCCGCCCGCCGCGCCGTCGAGATCGGAATCGGGGGCGCTGAGCGCCCACAATCGCGCAGTCGCGCCCACCACGCCGCCGAGATCGGAATCGGGGGCGCTCAGGGCCCCCAATCACGCAGTCGCGCCCACCACGCTGCCGAGATCGGGATCGGGGGCGCCCAGCGCCCACAATCGCGCAGTCGCCGGTCGACGCAGCGCCCCGCCCGTCGCGCCGCCGAGATCGGGATGGGGGGCGCTGAGCGCCCACAATCGCGCAGTCGCGCCCGCCGCGCCGCCGCGCGTGCGGCCCGGCCGCTCCCGGCCTACGTTGGCCCTGCCTCGAACCACAAGCAGGAGCCATCCATATGTCACGCATCGCCTTCGCCGCCGCCCGCGGCGTTCTGACCACCACGGCGGCCCTGGTCCTGGCCGCCGCCGTCGCCGCTCCGGCCGAGGCCCAGCTCGCCCGGGTCCAGCCGAACCCCGACGCCGAGATGAAGCGCTTCGGCGACCTGGCCGAGGGTCCGTACGACCGCCTCGTCCTGCGCAACGTCATGGTGGTGCCCGGGCACGGCGGCCCGGCCGTGGGTCCGTACGACATCCTCGTGACCGGCAACGTGATCGCCGAGATGGCCCGCCACGACCGGAACGACCCCACCCGCATGCAGGGCGACCGGGTCATCGAGGGCGACGGCCTCTACGTGATGCCCGGCATGATCAACCTGCACCTGCACCTGCGCGGCGACGAGCTGCCCCTGGACTACATCTTCTACCTGCAGCTCGCCACGGGCGTGACCAGCATCGGGCCGGCCGAGGAAGGGCGGGTCGACGGCATCCTCGACCAGATCCGCGACAACGACATTCTGGCGCCCCGCCAGTTTCCCATCTACGGCTGGGGCTCCAGAACCGACTATTCGCGCGACGAGCTCTGGGACCCGGAGATGGCGCCCCAGATCGCACGCGACATGATCGCCAACGGAGTCCGGCAGGTGTACCTGAACGGCCAGACGTGGAACCCGGAGATGTTCGGCGCCGCGGCGCAGGCCATCGAGGCGGCCGGCGGCGTGACCGGCGTCCACATCCAGCCGTCCAGCACCTCGCAGGTCAACGCGCTGGATGCCGCCCGCCTGGGCGTGAGCATGATCGTGCACCACTACGGGTACGCCGAAAGCGCGCTCAACCGGCAGGTCCAGAACTACCCGATCGACTACAACTTCTGGGACGAGAACCACCGCTTCCGGGAGGCCGCCCAGGTCTGGATCGAGGCCGGTGAGAACGAGGAGACGCGCCATCGCCTTCTCCACACCGTGACCGACTCCATGGTCTACTACGGCGTGGCCATGCAGCCCAACCGCGCCACGTACGAGGCCAACCGCGACATCGTGCGTGCCCAGGGTCTGCCGTGGCACGCGAAGTACACCCACCAGGCGCTGTGGGAGTGGCACCTGCCCAACCCGGACAACCACGCGTCCTTCCAGTACAACTGGTCGTCCCTGGACGAGTACCGCTGGCACTACATGTACGACCTCTGGGGCGACATGATCTACCAGTTCAACAAGCGTGGCGGGAACGTCGTGTTCGGCACCGACGACAACTACCAGTGGTCCACCGGCGGGTTCGGCAACATCCGTGAGCTGCAGCTCATGCTCGAGTCGGGCATGCACCCCCTCGAAGTGCTCCGCGCCGCGACATACAACTCGGCGCAGTTCCTCATGGAGCCGAAGCTGGGGATGGTGCAGGAAGGCTACATCGCCGACCTGCTGGTGGTGGACGGCAACCCCGCCGAGAACTTCCGCTACCTGTACCCGTTCGGGGCCATCAACATGGATCCCGAGACCCGGGAGATGTACCGCACGCAGGGCATCCTCCACACGATCAAGGACGGGATCGTGACCGAGAACGATGCGATCATGGAGGAGGTCGCGCGGATCGTGGCCGAGTCCAAGCGGGGCGTGGCTCCGGACATCGTGACCGAGCCGTTCGTGGTGGAGCCGGGCATGCGTCCCATCGGCCAGGGAGGCAATCAGCAAGACTGATATATCGGTCATTCATGGCTCGTTGATGCCCATTTGACTGATATAAGCGTCACGAACCTTGACTCCGCCGCCGCCCACGGCGATCTTTCCCGTGTTCCCTGGAACGCGAGGAGGTCGTCGTGGACGCTACCCGGACGGATGCGGAGTGGATGGTCGAGGTGGGCCGCCGGCTCCGGGCGCTCCGTGAAGCCCGGTCCCTGACCGTGGTGGAGGCCGCCGATCGGTCCGGGCTGAGCCGGAGCACCGTGACCCGGGCCGAACAGGGCGACAACCCCACGCTCCTGACCGTGGTGCGCCTTCTGCGCGTCTACGGTCGGGTGAACGCCCTGGCCGCCTTCGCGCCGCCGCCGCTGCCGAGCCCCCTCGACGCCATCGACGGAGGAGGCTGAGCGTGGCCGCCATCGTCGCGGTGGCCGAGGTGCGGGTCTGGGGGCGCCGCGTCGGGGCGGTGGCCGAGCAGGACGACCGGTCGGTGGTGTTCGAGTACGCCTCGGACTTCCGGCGGAGCGGCCTCGAGATCTCGCCGGTGCACCTTCCCCTGGCCGGAACGGACGGCCCGGTGTCGTTCCCGGAACTGACCCGGAGCCCCGCCTTCGACGGGTTGCCCGGGGTGCTGGCCGACGCGCTGCCGGACGCATTCGGGAATCGGGTGATCCGCGCCTGGTTCGCGGCCCGCGGGCAGGAGCGGCAGGCGCTCTCTCCGGTCCAGAAGCTCCTCTACGTCGGGGAACGGGCCATGGGCGCGCTGACCTTCCATCCGGCGGCGGACGTCCCTGTGCGGCCCGGCGAGGAAGAGGCCCTGGAAGTGGCCCGGCTGGTGGCCGGAGCCCGGCGGGTCATCCAGGGCGATCCGGACGTTGCGGTGCCGGAGATCTACCGCGTCGGCGCCTCCGCCGGCGGCATGCGTCCCAAGGCCGTGGTCCTCTGGAACGAGGAGGAGGGCGAGATCCGCTCGGGCTTCGCCACGCCGCGGGCGGGCGACGTGCCGTGCCTGCTGAAGTTCGACGGCGTCGGCGACGACCTGACCGAGGAGCGCCTCGGCGGACCCCAGCCGTTCAACCGCATCGAGGCCGCCTATTCCCGGATGGCACGGGCGGCGGGCATCGACATGGCCGAGGTGTGGATCCTGCCGGGCTCGGAGCCCTGGGCTCACCTGCTGATCCGGCGCTTCGACCGGCCCGGCGGGGAACGCCTCCACCAGCATTCCCTGGGCGGCGTGCTCCACGTGGACTACAACGACGTCGGCGCCAGCAGCTACGAGGAGTACCTCCGGACCGCGCTGCGCCTCGGGCTGCCCCCGGCCGCCGTGGAGGAGGGCTACCGGCGGGCGGTCTTCAACGTGCTGGCCGTCAACCAGGACGACCACGTGAAGAACCTCTCCTTCCACATGGACCCGGAGGGTGAATGGTCGCTCACTCCGGCGTACGACCTGACCTTCGCACGGGGCAGCGGCTGGACCGCCACCCACCAGATGCGGGTGGCGGACAAGCTGTCGGGCATCACCCGCCGCGATCTCCTGGACCTGGCGGCGGCCTTCCGCGTCAAGCGGCCGGAGCGGATCCTCGAGGAGGTGGCCGACGGCGTGGCGCTGTGGCCGGCCGCCGCGTCCGACGCGGGTGTGGCCCCGGAGCACGTGCGCCGGATCCAGGACGAGCTGGACCGGCGCCGGCGCGAGGTGGGATAGGGGACGGCGCGAGGGCCGTCACGCCCCGTCGAGCGCCGCGGCCAGGCGCTCCAGCGCGGCGCCCATCCGGACTTCCAGGGCCTTCGCATCGTCGTCGGCCATGCCCCATCCGTACCCCCGGATGCACAGCATGGGCTGGGGGCCCTGCTGGAAGCACTTGAGCTCCAGGGTGCCGTCGATATCGGGCCAGCTCAGGGCCAGCTCGCGCCCGGTCCGCGCCAGGACCCGGCCCGAGAGGGAGCCTCCGTCCGCCATCTCCATGGACACGTCCCGACCGGGGTCACCCACCCGGGGCCCGGAGGTCAGCGTGCCGAGCCACCGGGCCAGCTTGGGGCCCTCGGTGAACCAGGGGAGGACGGCGTCCAGATCGACGCCGGTGGGCCGCAGCGCCAGAAACTGTGCCTTGGGCCGGCCGAAGTGATGCTCCAGGTACTCCTTCAGGAGCCCCAGGGCCATCCGCCACCCGGAATCCATGCCCTCGAACTGGGCGTCGAAGTCGGCGTCTTCGCTGAAGCCCGAGTTGACCAGGCGGATCCGGGTGTCGCCATCGGCCCGGGTCATCGTCACCTCCAGCACGAAGGGCGGCAGATCGTCCGACCCCGGCCCGAACACGATGCGCTCGCCGGGGACGGACTCCAGGACCCGGTAGGGCATGTCCATGCCGAAGCGCTCGAAGATCCACCGCATGGTCTCGCCGGTCCGCCCGTGACCCACGGCGCGGTCCACGAACCACCCGGCCAGCTTCTCCGGGTCGGCCCATGCCTCCCAGGCTTGTTGCGGGGTGGCGTCGGCGGTGATCTCGGCCTCGATGCGGCGCCCGGTGTGCTCGTAGTCGCTCATGGGGTCTCCGTGGGTGGGGCGATGGGATCGCGGGGTGGGGGATACGCGCCGGCCACGAGCCGGTAGCGGCGTCCCCGGCCCCGGGTGGCGGGGGAGGTGAAGCGTGCCACGACGTCGGCCACGGCCTGGGTCAGCGCTTCGGCGAACGCGGCCTGCTGGGCGGCGCTCTCGAAGCGGACCTCGGTGTCGATGGACAGCGTGGCCAGGCGTCTGCCCTCGGCGGCGGCCTGTTCCGCCGAGCGCGCCACCTCGGCGTGGGTCCGGGCCGCCAGGGCCAGGAGCGTGCCGGCCGAAAAGGCGTCGCGGAAGTGCCCGTCGGCCTCGGTGGGTGCCAGGCCGCCGAGCACGTCCGGGGCCAGGGCGTACGACCGCGCCGACGCCTGGTAGAGCTTCTCCGTCAGCCCCCGCCGGGGGCGTTCGCCCGCGGGCTCGAGGAGGCCCGCGTCGGCCAGGGCCCGCAGGTGGTAGTTGACCTTCTGCCGGGCCAGGCCGATGTCCCGGGCCACCTCCGACGACGACACGGGGCCGGCGGCGGCGGCTTCCAGGATGCGCTGGCGGAGGGGGTGCATCAGAAGCTCGGCGGCAGCCGGGTCGGAGAGGGTGGCGACGTCGTCCATGGGTCCCATGGTATTATTGACAAAAATATTTGTCAATAAGGAGGGATGATGGTCAGGGAAGGGCGGGGTTAGCTTGCCGGGGCCGGCCGCCGGAGGGTGGCCCGAACCCCACCCGCACCGAGCCGACGCCGCCCGTGATCCTCTACTTCCTCGACCTCCTGGGCGTGGCCGTGTTCGCGGCGTCGGGGGCGCTGGCGGCCGGGCGGAAGAGCCTGGACCTCCTGGGGGTGGTCGTGATCGGGGCGGTCACGGCCATCGGCGGGGGCACGATCCGGGACCTCCTCCTGGACCGGACGGTCTTCTGGATCGCGGACCCCACCTACCTGTGGGTGATCCTCGGTGCCGCGCTGACGACCGTGGCGTGGACCGCCCGCTTCAAGCCGCCACGGAACTCCCTGGCCATCGCCGACGCGCTCGGTCTCGGGCTGTTCGCCGTGGGTGGCGCCCAGGTCGCGGAGGAGGCGGGGGTGGGCGCCATCATCGTCGTGCTTCTCGGCACCATGACGGGGGTGGCGGGCGGCGTGGTCCGCGACGTCCTGACCAACGACGTGCCGATGATCCTGCGCCGCGGCGACCTCTACGCATCCGCCGCCATCGCCGGCACGTCGCTGTATCTCGTGCTGGGCGCGGTGGGGATGCCCCGGGATACCGCGGCCCTGGTGGGCATGGCCACCATCGTGGCGCTTCGCCTGGCGGCCATCATCTGGGGCCTGAGCCTGCCCACCTTCACGGTCAAGGAGTAGGGGGCCCCGGCCGTGGCGGCCCCCGGGGACGGGGTCTCGCTCCCCGGGACGCGACCTCAGTCCGGTACGGCGGTCGCCTCCGGCCGGCGGAGCGGCCAGACCTCGACCCGCTCGACACCCAGGTCGTCCGTGACCCGCCCGACCACGAAGTCCGCGCCGATCTGGTAGACGGACATGTCCCGGGGGAGCAAGGCGGTGGCCATGACCTGCCCCGCAGGGCCGAGGACGATCCAGCGCGTGGGGCCGTCGGCGGTGGCGAGGCGGAACGGCTCCACCCACACGTGGTCGAGTTCGTCCACCATCACCCCGGCCATGGCGGGCAGCGTGTCGGGGATGGGAAGCTCCTCGTACATGGTCCGGATGCCGGCCCGCCGCTCCTCGGGCACGTCCTGCAGCCGCCGGTCCAGCTCGGCGGCGCGGTCGGCGGCGGTCGGCACGTAGGGGCGCTCGGCCAGGCGGACGATCCGGGCCAGGTCGCCGCTGCGCGTCCAGAACCGGAGCTCGAAGTGCTCGCTGGGCGCCATGATCACCTGCGGGCCGTGGGTGCCGAGCACGTACCGCCGGGTGTACGGCGACCGGAAGATGTTGACCGCCGACTCGGAGATCTGCATCACCGCTTCGGTGCCGGGGTGGGCCCCCAGGTCGCCGACAAGGGCCCCCTCGGCATCCACCACCGCCAGCCGGACGGGAAGGCGGACCCGCCCGCTGGTGGGCTCGCCCCCGAACTCGATGGCGGACACGACGGCGGACCCGTCCGGGAAGACGTCCTGGAAGCCCGGCAGCCCGACCCCTTCGATGGCCGGCAGCGGGAAGCTCCGGATCAACGCGCCGTCGGTGCCGAAGAGGGTCAGGCGCTGGTTGCCGCCGTCCCACACCGCCACGGAGTCGCCGGGCCAGGGCACCAGCGAGCCGGGACTGCGGAACTCGCCGGGTCCTTCGCCTTCGCCGCCCCAGGACGCCTGGTAGGTGCCCTCGGACCCGTAGACCCGCACCTCGTGGCTGCCGGCGTTCAGCACCAGGACCCGCCCGTCGTCCAGGCGCAGGGCGTCCTGGACCCGGAAGAGCTGGTAGTCGGGGTTGCCGTCGAGCACACCGATGCCCACGAGCGGCTCGGCTCCCAGCGCCCACGTGGGCGGGTCGGCGGGAAGCGGTGCGTTCTCGACGATGGTCACGCCCGCGCTGTCGCGGACGGTGGCCTCGGGGATGCCGGATGCGGCTCCCGGTGCATCGCCTCCGCACCCGGCGGCCACCAGCGCCAACGGGACCATCCACGCCACGAGGGTGGCGGCGGCCGGGGTGGACGCGCGCCGGGGGGGCGGGGGGTTCGGAGTGCGGGTCGTTCGGGTCATGGCGCGCCAGGCCGGGGTCGGGTGCGGTGCAGGGTGTCGATGGAGAAACTACGAAGATCTTCGTAGTCGCTCAATGGCCCGGGCACGACGCTGTGGTGTCTCGAGGGTTCAGGCCGTCAGCCGGCCCAGCACCGCGAGGGCCGTTTCGCGGTGGCGCGGGTCGCCGCTGGCCAGGATGCCGGTCACGAAGTTGACCGCCCATCCGGACGCGCGGGTCCGCGCGGGCTCGTCGGCCCCGTAGGCGTCGAAGAAGGCTTCCCGTTCCTCGGTGCGGGAGAACAGGAGCCAGCCGGCCACGAGGTCGGTGGCCCGGTCGCCGGCCGTCAGGTCGCCCCAGTCGATCAGGCCGGACAGGGCGCCGTCGCGGACGATCACGTTGCCCGGGTGCAGGTCGCCGTGGAGCCACACCCGGTCCGGGTCGGGCGGCGCCGCTGCGGCCCGCTCCCAGACGGCCCGGAGCGGCTCGGCGAACGCGTGGCCGTCCGCGGCGAACCGGTCCAGGCGCGCCCGGACCGCGTCCGAACGCCCGGCCGGGTGCATCCCCCGGAAGGGATTGGACGGGGCGTCGTGAGGTGCCGGGGCGTGGACCGCGCGGAGTTCCCGTGCGAGGACCGGGGCCGCCGCCGCGTTCAGCGGCGCCCGATCGGCGGGCCGGCCCTCCACCCAGGCCACCACGCTCCACGGCCAGGGGTACCCCGGGCCGGCACGGCCGCGCACGACCACCCGGGGAACGGCCACCGAGAGGCCGGCCGCCACGGTGGCCAGCCACGTCTGCTCGTGGACGATCAGGGGCACGGCGGCCGCGCGGCGGGGCAGCCGTACGGCCAGGTCCGGGCCGAGGCGGTACGTCACGTTGTCCCACCCCTCGGCCGCGAAGACGGGAACCCGGTGGGCCAGCTCCGGCGCCTGGCCGGCCAGGAGCCGGCGGACCAGCGCCACGTCCACGTCCACCTCGGCGGGCGGGTGAAGGGTGTCCAGGGTGGGCTCCTGTCGCCGGTAAGGCCGCCGACGCGGCCGGGAGCGTTCGAACGTCGGCGGCCAGAGTAGGGACGCGCCGGTGCCGCCAGCAACGCGGCGGGCCGCAGGCGCCGCCTCTGGCTCGGTCCGGCGGGGTCCGGTAGGATTGCCTCCGCATCCACGCCCAGGCCCGGAGCCGCCCGATGAACGCACTCTTCACTCTCGCCCTCGCGGTGGCGCCGGCCGCCCTGCCCGCCGTGCAGGAACGCCCCGCCGACCTGCCGTCGGCCCCGGCGGTCGCCTCCGTGGTGGAGGTCCCGACGGCCGGAGCGACCGGCTCCGCCGACTACGCCGACCTGCTGACCCTCTTCCGGGAATGGCGGGAGTTCGCCCGCCCGGTGCAGCGGAACGGCGTGCCCGACTACTCCGCCCGGGCCATGGCGGACAAGGCCCGGGAGCTTCCGTTGTGGATGGACCGCCTCCGGGCGCTGGACGTGGACGCCTGGCCGGTGGCGGAGCGGATCGACTGGCACCTGGTGCGTGCCGAGATGAACGGGCTGGACTTCGACCTGGCGGTCCGGCAGCCGTGGGCCCGGGACCCGGCCTTCTACGTCATGATCTACACGGCCCGGAGCGACGTGCCCGCCCACGAGGGCACGGTGGTGGACGGGTGGATCGACACATGGACGTACGACTATCCGCTGTCGGCGGCCGACGCGGCACGGATGGCCGAGCGGATCGCCGTCATTCCGCCGCTCCTGGAGCAGGCCCGGACCAACCTGGCCGGAAGCGACGCGCGGGACCTGTGGATGGCGGGCCTCCGGTCGTTCCGCGGCCAGAGCCGGGACCTGGCCGCGCTGCGGGAGCAGGTGGCCGGTACCAGCGCGGCGCTGGAACGGGCCATCGACGCGGCCATCCGGGCCTCCGACGACTTCCACGACTGGATCGAGGCCGAGGCGCCGTCGAAGACGGGATCGTCCGGGGTGGGCCGCGACCACTACACGTGGTACATGCAGAACGTCCACCTCGTACCGTACTCCTGGGAGGAGCAGGTGACGTTGATGCGCCGGGAACTGGCGCGCTCCCACTCGTCGTTGCGGTTGGAGGAGAACCGGAACCGGGATCTCCCCGAGCTCGAACGGATCGCCACGCCGGAGGAGTACGACCGCCGCCTGAACGCATCGGTGGACCTGTACATGCGCTTCCTCGAAGAGGAGGAGGTCATGACCGTCAAGCCGTGGATGGAGCCTGCGCTCCGGGCCGTGAACGGCTCGTTCACGCCGGCTGCCCCGGGGCAGATCCGCAACTTCTTCAGCGAGGTCATCTACCGCGATCCGGACGCCTTCCGCCCCCACATGCAGCACTGGATCGAGCTGGCCATGATGGACCTGGAGCCCCACTCGAGCCCCATCCGGGCCACCCCGCTCCTGTTCAACATCTGGGACGCCCGCTCGGAGGGACTGGCCACCGGCGTCGAGGAGATGTGGATGCACCTGGGGCTCCTGGACGGCAATTCGCCCCGGGCCCGGGAGCTGGTCTGGATCATGCTGGCGCAGCGGGCGGCCCGCGCTCTGTCCGGCCTGATGCTCCACGGCAACGAGTTCACGATGGAAGAGGCGGTGGCCCACGCCATGCGCTGGACGCCTCGCGGGTGGCTCCCGGACGGCGACCTGGTGCGCAACGAGCAGCACCTCTACCTGCGCCAGCCGGGGTACGGGACGAGCTACGTGTCGGGCAAGATCCAGATCGAGGAGCTGCTGGCCGAGGAGGCGCTGGAGCGAGGAGGCGCGTTCACGGTCCGGGACTTCTTCGACGACTTCACGGGGGCGGGGGTGATTCCCACGGTGCTGGTGCGGTGGGAGATGACGGGCCTGGTGGATTCGATCCTCCAGGACCCCGTGGTGGGCTTGCCGCGGTGAGTTTCTGGGTGCCGCTGGGCGCCCTCCTGATGGGTGGGCTGGTGGGGTCGATGGGGATGACCGTGTGGAGCCGGAGCGCCCGTGCCCGGCCGCGGCTCCTGGCCACGTCCGGCTGGACGCTGGCCATGGCGGGCGTCCTGTCCGTGGCGGTGGGCGCGGCTGCGGCCTGGATGCTCGTGCGGCCCCTGGTCGGCCCCGGTGCCGAGGCCGGACCGGGGGCGCTTCCGGGGCCCGCCGCGCTCTTCCTGGTGGGGATGCTGGTGGGTGTGCCGCTGGCCCTGCCCAGCGTGATCTTCTCCTGGCGCGACCTCCGCGTCCGGGAGGCCACCCGGCGGGTCCGGGCCAACGCCACCAAGGACGACCGCCGCGCCTACGCGGCGGACCTCGTCCGCCAGATCCAGGACGCCAGCCCCGAACCCCGCACCCTGACGGCCCGGGTCGGTGGCGACGGCGGCACCGTGCTCTCGTTCGAGGGCGACCTGGCCGCCGCCGAGGGCGAGCGCCTGACCGCGGCGCTGCGCACCGACCTGAAGGAGCTGGGCTTCAAGCGCGTCGAGGGCTCCGGGTCCGGCAAGGACTGGTGGACGCGAGTGTAAGAGGCTCTGCCCGGGAGCCTACCGGATCAGGTACCACGCCTCCTGCCGGGGCCGGAAGAAGCGCCATCCCTCCGACGTCAGGTAGGCCGGATCCTCGGCCATGACGTAGACCTCCTGCCCGTCCCACTCGGGCACCGGCGTCCTGGTGTTCAGTTCGATGGAGATGTACGCCCCGTCCACCAGCACCTCGCCCGCCACGTCGGGGCGGTCCGCGCTCCGGAAGTCGATGCTGGGCCCCAGGCCGTGGCCGTGGTTGCCCAGCGGGTGGGAGTAGATCTGGGCCTGGATGCCGGCAGCCTCCATGGCCGCCATGGTGGTCCGGTAGGCCTCGCCGGCCGTGATGCCGGGCAGGGAGGCGGCGGCCAGGGCGTCCTGGAGCGCGTTGGTGTTGGCCATGGCCGCCTTCAGTCCGTCGGGCGCGTCGTCCTCTCCCGGCCGGAGGATGTAGGCCATCTTCTGCCAGTCCGAGTCGAGCCCCATGTAGCTGATGCCGAAGTCGATGTGGACCAGGTCGCCGGGCTGCAGCACCACGTCTTCGGTCGCCACGGCCAGGAATCCCCTGGAACCGACCTCGTCCATTCCCTGGCGCTGCACGCGCAGGTCGGGCTGGAACCACGTCCGGACGCCGTGCTCCCAGAGGGCGTCGTACATGAAGCGACGCACGTCGCCCACGGTGGTCACGCCGGGTTCGACCACCTCGTCCGACAGCGCGCGCCGGGTGATGTCCTCGGTCAGCGCCACCAGGGTCTCGTAGTGGTCGAACTCCCCCGGGATGCGGGTGGCCAGGTACTCGTCGATGAGCGGGGCCGCGCTCACGAACCGGCGTTCGGCTCCGGGTCCCATGGCTTCGGCCAGGAAGGCGTAGCTGTCCCGGGTCAGGCTACGGGTCATGCCCCGGCTGCCGCCCATCCCCAGACCGATGGTCTGCGGGTCGTGGGTCTCGTACAGATCACGGAGGACCTCGGCGGCGGGGCGGGGGTCCACGGGCGACTCGAACACCCGGGCCACGGTCTCCTCCCAGTAGCCGGTGGCCGCCACTTTGCGCAGGCCGTCGTCTCCGGCGTCCACGAACACGAAGATGTCGCGGCGGCCGGTGTAGGGGCGGGGCGGCGCCACGTACTCGGTCAGCGGATCGTCGTGGAATTCCTCGTTGACCACGATCCACATGTCGATGCCGTGGCGGCGCATCATGGGCAGGAGCATCTCGTGCCGCTCCCGGAGCCACCCTTCGCGGATCTCGATCTGCTCCGACCAGGGAAGGAGGCCCGCGGCGGTGGCGTCGGGGTCGGGGCCCGGGTCGGCCGAGCACGCGCCCAGGACGAGTCCGAGTCCCAGGACCGCGGCGCTCCACGTGGCATCGCGGCGGCGGGCCGTCACGAAACCTCCTCGGCCACGGCCTGCCGCAGGCGCACCTCGAACCAGAACCGGCTGCCCCGGCCTTCCTCGCTCTCCACGTTCAGACGACCACCCATGTGCTCCACCAGTTTTCGGGTTGATGCCAGGCCGATGCCCGCGCCCTCGTGGCGCCGGGTCGAGGAACCGTCGGCCTGGACGAAGCTGCGAAAGACCTCCGACACACGGTGCTCCGGAATCCCGATGCCCGTGTCGAACACCTCGAAGCGGACCGCGACGGCCGCTCCGTCGGTTCCGGGGTCGCGCCCGGTCAGGCGCACGTGGACGTGCCCGGAGTCGGTGAACTTCACCGCGTTCTCCACCAGCCCGTCCACCACCTGGGCCAGGCGCCGGGCGTCTCCCAGAAGGCCGTCCGGAAGGCCGGGCGCCGGCGTGAAGTGGACGGCGAGCCCCTTGGCACCGGCCGCAGCCCGATGCGCGTCCGTGGCGGCCCGGGCCACCTCGTTGGGGTCCAGGCGCTCGCTGGCCAGCTCGATCCGCCCCGCGTCGATCTGGGTGAAATCCAGCAGCCGATCGACCAGGCGTAGAAGCGTCTCGCCCGACGAGCGCGCCATGGCCACGTAGTGTCGGTTGACCGGATCCAGGCCGGAGCGGTCGAGCACCTGGAGCATCCCCAGCACCCCGTTGAGCGGCGTGCGCAACTCGTGGTTCATGTTGGTCATGAAGGCACGTTGGGCCTCCGCCGTGTCTTCGGCCACCCTCCGGGCGCGCTCCAGGGCCGCCGCCTCCGTGGCCTGCCGGGTCACGTCGTAGAGCACCAGCGTCCACCCCCGGAAGCGGCGACGGCGGTCGCGGAGCGGGTCGAGCCGGCACTCCCAGGTCCGGCCCCGGCCGTCCTCGACCGAATGGACCTGCCGCCGCTTCTCGTCGAGCCCGCCGGGCAGGAAGCTTCCGAGCACGTCGGGCGCGGCCTGCCCCACGGTCCGGCGCTCGTCCCGCTCCAGGATCTCCGAGGCGGCGCGGTTCACGTCCACCACGGTCCCGTCCGGGTCCACGACCACGACGCCCTCGCGCATGCCTTCCACCAGGGTGTCCCGGGCCACGGGCCCCACCGACAGGAGCCGCCACCGGAGCACCGCCCATCCCCCCAGCGCCGCCGAGGCGCCGAAGCCGAACACGGTCAGGTCCAGCGAGTTCGGCGACAGCCCGGTCAGGTAGAGCGCATTGCCCAGCCACGGCGTGATGCACCCGCCCAGCAGCAGGAGGGCCTGCCGCCGGAACAGGGGAGGCCGCGCCACGGTCACCCGCGCCAGGAGCGCCGCCGAGGCCACCAGGACCAGGTAGGAGTACCCTACGTGCACCCAGAACCAGGGGCCGTAGGAGAGGCTGAGGATGGAGAAGCCCGGCCCCGGCTCCAGGACCGTGCCGGCCCAGATCAGGCCGTGGAGTTCGTTGGTCCAGGCCAGGGCCAGCGTGGCGGCGGGGATCGCGAACGCGGCCCCGACGCCCCAGGCCGGGACCGTCACCCCGGCGTAGGCGGCGGCGAACAGGAACCACGCCACCGGCACCGACGAAATGCCCAGGTACTGGATCTTCGACGCCAGGATCTTGCCGCCCAGGCCGGGGGCCGTCAGCTCGGCGGCGTACGCCAGGCTCCACACGGCCAGCCCCGTCGAGAAGGCCAGGAACCACCGGACGCGGGGGCCGGAGCGCTGCGACCACGCGACGGCGACCAGTCCGAGGGAGAGCACGGCGCCCAGAACGAGGGGCGTGACGTGGGCCAGGAGGGACGCATTCATGGGGTCACGTTGACAGGGCCGGGGGGGTCGCGCCAGCCTCCGGCCATGCCTCCCGCTCCGGTGCTTCTCCACGGCTTCTCCGCAACGTCCCTGGCGTGGGGGCGCGCCGTGGTCGAAGGCCTCGCGTCGGGGGTCGGCCCGCCCGTGCTTCTCGACGCTCCCGGACACGGCGCGCGGGCGGACGCGGAGGCCGGCGCCTTCGACCTCGAGGCCGTGCACGCCGCCATCTCGGCGGCGCTCGGGCCGGAGCCTTCGCCGCTGATCGGCTACTCCATGGGCGGTCGGCTGGCACTGTCGTTCGCGGCCGCCCACCCCGGACGGGTGAGCCGGCTGGTCCTCGAGTCGGCGTCGCCGGGGCTGGCCGATCCGGCGGAGCGAGCCGCCCGGCGCGACGCCGACGAGACCCTGGCGGCCCGCATCGAGGAGTGGGGCATGGAGTGGTTCGTGGACTACTGGGACGGGCTTCCGCTGTTCGAGTCGCGGCAGGCCGTACCCGGGCCCGAACGTGCGCGCCAGCGGGCGCTGCGCCTCGCGAACCGGCCCGGCGGGCTTGCACGGGCGCTCCGGCGCCTGGGCACCGGGGCCCTGCCACCGGTGTGGGACGACCTGCCGGGAACGACGGTTCCCACCCTGCTCATCGTCGGGGCTCTGGACCGGAAGTTCGTGGCCGTGGCCGAGGCCATGGCGGAGCGGTTGCCCGATGCCCGGACCGTGGTGGTTCCCGACGCCGGGCACACGGTGCACCTCGAGCGCCCGGGGGCGTGGCTCGACGCGGTGGTACGGTTCCTGCAAACGGGCGCCTGAGCCGGATCCTGCCGCGGTGTCCGGGCGGCTCCGCCACACCCATCGGCGGGCGTCTGTCACAAAAGCCCCGCCGTATCCGTCTCTACCTCCGTGCAACGAGCACGTCGAATTTATCTCTTCGGAGTTTCCATAGATGATGACGCATCGGATTTCCTCTGGACGCGGCGCCCGGCTCCGGCGCGCCCTGGCGCTGGCTTCCGCCACCCTCGTGCTGGTGGGGATGGCCGGCTGTGAAGACAGCAGCACCGGCATTCTCGAGCCGGTCGCCACGGTGGTCCTGACGTCGCCCTCGTCCTCTCTGGTCGTGGGCGATTCGCTTGTGCTGCTGGCCACCCTCCGTGGCGCCTCCGGGCGCCCCCTGTCGGGCCGTCCGGTGGCGTGGACGAGCAGCGACACCACCGTGGCCACGGTGGGCGCCACGGGCCGCGTCCGGGGCCGGAAGCCCGGCGTGGCCACCATCCAGGCGGCGTCGGAAGGGCGCTCGGGCAGCATCGTGCTGGCCGTCAACGCTCAGCCCGTACCGGCTCCCACGCCGGCCGTGTCCGCCCTCGTGCCCGCCCACGCGTTCCAGGGCGCGGACGGAGTGTCGATCATCCTCGTGGGCCAGGGCTTCGACCACACCTCGACGGTGTACTGGAACGGCAGCCCCCGCCCGACCCACCGGGCGGGTTCCCAGGAGATCCAGGCGATCATTCCCGACACCGACCTCGTGGACGCGGGCACCATCCAGATCGAGGTCGTCAACAGCAACGGCTCCCGTTCGGCCGCGCTCGCCTTCACGATCATTCCGCGCATGGTGCCGGTGAACATGAAGCTGGCCCTCTCGCCGGACCCCATGGTCGTGGTGGTGGATCGGGGGCCGCGCCAGATGGCCGCCCGCTGGGTGGACCTCCAGGGCAACACGCTGCCCGGAACGCCCAACGTGGTGTGGTGGCCCGCCGACTCCAGCAGGCTCCACGTGACGCCCACCGGCGCCGTGACCGGCCTGGTGCCCGGCCGCACTCTGGTCCACGCGGCGGGCGGGGGCTACCACGCGTCGCTGGAGGTGGAGGTGCGGCCCGCCGCCGACCTGCCCCGCGCCACCTACCAGAGCGCGGTGGCCGCACCCGGAGGCCAGGTGGTCGACACGATCCTGTGGAGTCCCGGCGGAAGCGTGCCGGCCACCCGGGCGTACCTGGTCGTGCGGATCGCGCGGATCAGCGTCGATACCGAGGCCGGCACCTACGTGCAGGACTTCAAGGCCTACGTGCGGGGCACGGACGGCTCGATCCTCGGAGAGACCGGCTGGATGGAGCACGGCCGGCTGGCCTACGACTGGCTCACCGCCGAGTTCGTGTTCACGCCGGCCAACGGCGCGGAGGTGTTCCGCGGCAACCCGGGTGGCTACTCCGACATGACGGTGCGGCAGAAGGTCCGCAACGCGAAGGTGGCCGACCTCGTGACCTACGTGGCCGTGGTCACGACCGACCCGACCTGACCGGAGCCGGGCGCCCTACCCACCCTCGACGTGCTCGACCCAGAGCCGGTCCAACGCACGGGCCGGCTCCTGGGCCAGGCCTCGCCGCACCGGCGAGGCCTGGAGCACGTCGGAACGCGGACAGGTGAGCCAGTGGAAGCGCTCCGACGGGGGGTAGAGGGCCATCGGTCCGGCCGCCTGCTCTCCCCGGGCGATGGCCTCCCAGTTGGTCAGGTACCGGACCAACACGTCCAGATCCACGTCCGGGGCCAGCCGGCCCAGGTGCTCCCGGTCGGTCACGACACGGGCGCCGAGGAACTCCTCGGTACGGGCGTGGAGCACCACGCCCACCGGGTGCCACCGTTCCAGGTGGGGGTGCGGGACCAGCCGCAGCACCGCGAAGTCGTACGCCGTCCGCTCGGAGGTCATCGGCGTGCCTTGAGCGGTACCGGCGGCGACGCGGCGCGGATCTTCCGCGCTTCTTCGGCGGCGTCCGCCCAGACGCGCGGGGCCTCCAGACGGGTGTGGAGGTAGTCCACGTAGCGGCGCCGCATCCGTGCCGCGTGGGCGGCGGGGTCTACGGAGGCACCGTCGTCGGCGTCGGGTCCGCCTGCGGGGCCACCGAGGCGCGCCGGCTCGGCCAGCAACGCGTCGGGCACGTCGTCCAGGACGGCTTCCAGGGTGGCACGATCCAACCGGGCGGCCAGCTCGTCGTCGGCCGCACCGATGTCGTCCGCGTGGTCCAGGAGCACGTGGTTGCTGATCAGCCCGAACGCCCGCCGGGCCCGCTCCGGGGTCACCCGGGACCAGTCGTGGTGGTCGAACAAGGCGGCTCCGTGATCGATGAGCCAGGGCCCGCCGGACCAGAACATGAGGTTGGGGTTCCGGGCGGAGCGGTCGGGGTTCAGCGTCAGCGCGTCCAGCCACACCAGCTTCGTGGCGAAGTCGGCCGTGACCGCCTCGGGGACGGCCACCGGATCCAGGTTGAACGCTCCGTCCAGGTAGGCCAGCCCGACGTTCACGCCGTGGCTTCCCCGGAGGATGTCCAGGATCTCCGGGTCCCGGTCTCCCTGTCCGAACGTCGCGTCCAGCTCCACCACGGCCAGTTCGGGCACGGGCAGCCCCAGACTCCGGGCCAGGCCCGCCACGACGACCTCCGCCACCAGCGCCTTCGGGCCCTGACCGGCGCCGCGGAACTTCACCACCCAGAGGTCGCCCCCGGTGTCTTCCACCACGGCCGGAAGCGAGCCGCCCTCCCGCAGCGGCGTGAGGTAGATCGCGGCCTCCCGCCGCGGGAGGCTCACGCTTCGGCCGCCTGGGTGGCGGCTTCGTCGGCCTCCATCCAGGTCCGCATGGCCTCGTCGAGCTCGGCCTTCCGGTCGGCCAGTTCCTTCTTGAGCACGACGGCCTCGTCGATGCGGGCGGGATCCTGGTACATGGCCGGGTCGGCCAGGCGGTCGGTCAGGTCGTCCACGTCCGCTTCGAGCCGGTGCACCCGCGCTTCCGCCTCCTCGGCGGCCCGTCGCAGGTCGCGGAGGCTCTTCCGGTCCGGTCCCCTCTCGTTCTGCCGGCGCCGGGCTTCGCGGCGGGCCTGTTCCTTCTCGGCCTGCTGGGCCTCCGCACGCTGGCGGGCCGCCTCGGCGCGGGCGTCGGCGTCGTCCTGCTCCCACTCCACGAAGGGTCCGGGATAGTCGTGGATGCGCTGGTCCGCCAGCGCCCAGACCCGGGTCACCAGGTTCCGGAGAAGAGCCCGGTCGTGGCTGACCAGGAGCACCGTGCCCTCGAACCCGTCGAGGGCGTCTTCCAGCGCCTCGACGCTTTCCACGTCCAGGTGGTTGGTGGGCTCGTCGAGAAGGATGAAGTTGGCCTTGGACAGCATGAGGATGGCCAGGGCCATGCGGGCGCGCTCGCCGCCCGAGAGCGTGTCGGCGGTCCGCTGGACGCTGGCTCCGGAAAAGCCGAAGCGCCCCAGGTGTCCCTGCACCTGACCCCGGTCCCACGTGGGGCGGAGGTCGTTGATGACGTCGAAGAGCGAGGTCCCCATGGGCACCTGCTCCATGTCCTGCCGGTAGTACGCCACGTCGATGGACTCGCCGGTGCGGAGCGTGCCCGCGTCCACCGTCCTGCCCCCGGTGATGGCGTCCATGAGCGTGGACTTGCCGGTGCCGTTGGACCCGACCAGGCCCACCACGTCGCCGCGGCGGACCACGCTGCTGAACCCCTCGACCAGCACCCGGTCTCCGATGCGCAGGGCCACGTCGTCGGCCACGAGCACCTGGTTGCCGCCGCGTCGGTAGGGCTCCAGGTGCACCGACATGACGCCCTCCTGGCCCGGCGGCGGGCTCAGGCGGGGAAGGCGGGCCAGCTGCTTCCGGCGGCCCTTGGCCTGGGCGGTCTTCTGCCCGGCGATGTTGCGCCGGATGAAGTCCTCCTCCTTCGCGATCTTCTTCTGCTGCTGGACGAAGGTGCGTTCCTGCTGGAGACGGCGCTCGTCGCGCTGGATCACGAAGTCGGAGTAGCTGCCCGTGTAGGCGAACGCCGTGCCCGCCTCGAAGTGGAGGATGTGGTCCGTGGTCTCCTCGAGGAACGCCCGGTCGTGGCTGATGAGCAGCACCGTGGCGTCCAGGTCCGCCAGGTAGGCCTCGAGCCAGCGGGTCGTTTCCAGGTCCAGGTGGTTCGTGGGCTCGTCGAGCAGCAGCACGTCGGACGGCGCCACGAGCTGGCGGGCCAGGCCCACCCGGCCCGTCTCGCCGCCGCTGAGCTGGGCCACCGGCTGGGCCCGGGCCGCCACGGGGTCGAACCCGAGGCCCGAGAGCACCTTGTCCACCCGTGCCTCCATCTCGTAGCCGCCCTCGCGCTGGAACCGCTCGAGGTCGCGGTCGTATCGGGCCAGGGTCTCCTCGGACGAGGCCCCCTCCGCCATCGCGATCGCCTGCTCGGCCAGCGAGATCTCCAGACGCAGCAGCTCGGCGAACGGGCTCGCAGCGGCCTCCCACACCGTGGTGTCCGCCGCGAACTCCCGGTGCTGGTCCAGGAGGGTCAGCCGCAGGCCGCTGGTGCGGCTCAGCGAGCCACGGGAGGGCTGGACCTTCCCGGCCACCATGTTGAAGAAGGTGGTCTTGCCGGTGCCGTTGCGCCCGATGATGCCCCACCGGTCGCCCCGACTCACGGTCAGGCCGACGTCTTCGAAGATGGTGGTGGCGCCGAACTCGACGGCCACCCCCGACGCGATGATCAGACTCAAGTGCGGTGATCCAGGGCTACAGCAGGGTGTCGGCCAGGATGTCGGCGTTGTAGCCGACCACGAACGTGGTGCCGGAGCGCAGGGCAGGGGCACGGAGGGTGCCCGAACGCCCCAGGATCAGGCCCAGGATCTCCTCGTCCGACGGCCGGTTTCCGGCCAGGTCGATGTGGACGGTCTTCTTTCCCTTCGCCACGTACAGGTCCCGGGCGCCTTCCAGCAGCGCCAGGGCCTCGTCGGCGTCCACGGCGTCACGGCTGCTCCGGACCTCGTGGTCGGGGACCTCGTTCTGCGCAAGAAACTCTTGCGTGCGTTTGCAACTCGTTCAGCCAGGGCGGTGATACCGCCATTCGAGCGTGGGCATGGGACCTTCCGGACCGGGGGATGGGCAGGGCGCCTGCACGGGCTACGATGGTATCCAAGGCGCCGGTCCGGGTCGAGGCCCCCGGTGGCTCACTCCGAGCGGAGCGCCTCGACCGGGCTGAGTCGGCTGGCGCGCCACGCGGGGACCCCGCTGGCCACCGCAGCCACCGCGGCCACCACCGCCACGGACACCGCCCACGTGAGGGGGTCGAGGGCGCCGATCCCGTAGAGGAGGCTCCGGAAGCCTCCCGACACGGCCGCGGCGAGCACGACACCGGCGGCCAGGCCTGCCGCACCCGGCCGCAGCGCGGTGGCCAGGACCGAGCGCAGCACGTCGCGGCGGCCGGCCCCTACGGCCATCCGCAGCCCCAGGTCGCGGGTGCGGCGGCTCGCGTCGAACGCCACCACCCCGTACAGCCCCACCGCGGCACAGAGGAGGGCCAGCGCCGCGAACCCGAGCAGGAGGGACAGGGCGAAGCGCCGGGGCGCCATGGCCTCGTCCACGTAGCTGGTCAGCGTCCGCAGCTCGTAGGCGGGCACCCCCGGATCCACGGCGCGGACGGCGGCGCGTACGTCCGGGATCAGCCGGACCGGGTCGCCTTCCGTTCGGACCACGAACGCCACGTCGCGCGACGCCTCCTGGCGGTACGGCACGTAGATCGCCTCCCGGCCGTCGGCGTCGAGGCGGTCCTGTCGGATCGTGCCCACGACCCCGACCACGCGGGCCTCCACGGCGGCGCCGTCGAGGGGGATGCCCACCACGGACCCCAGGGCCGACCCCGACGGCGCGATGCGCCGGGCCAGCGCCTCGTCCACGACCACGACGCGCTCTCGCTCGTTCCGGTCTTCGTCGGGCGTGAACGCACGACCCTCCAGGAGCCGGGCGCCCACGGCCTCGAAGTAGCCGGACGACGCCACGCGGAAGTCGGCCCGGTTGCTCCGCCATTCGGACTCCGCCTGCCCGGGCAGTCCGTAGGGCTGGATCCAGCGCTGGCCGGACAGGGGCAGCACGCCGACCCACCCCACGGCGCCGACGCCCGGGAGGGCCTCGATCCGCCGCTGCACGTCCTCCGCGTACCGGGCCCGGTCGGCCGGGCTGCGGTAGCGGTCCGGGACCCGGAGCGAGACGTGGAAGGCCAGAGCGCCCTGGGCCTCGAAGCCGGGATCGGTGGCGGCCAGGGCATCCACGGTCCGGACCAGGAGCCCGGCGCCCACCACCAGCACCACCGAGAGGGCCACCTCCGCCGCTACCAGCACGCCCTGACCGCGGCTCCGCGGACGGCCCCGCAGCCGGTGCCCCGGCGATGCCGACGCGGTCCGGCCCAGGGCGGGCAGGAGGCCGAACACCACCGCGGCCCCCCCGGCCAGCGCCGCCATGAACGCCAAGGTCCGGGGCTCCAGAGCCAGGGGCTCGGGTGGCGCCAGGGTCGCCGGCACCCGGGCGGCGAACACGGCCAGGGCACCCCGGGCCAGGACGACGGCGGCCGCCAGCCCGAGCCCGACCAGGACCACGCTCTCCACCAGGAGCTGCCGGACCAGCCGTGCCCGTCCCGCACCCAGCGACGTGCGCACGGCGAACTCGGCGCGGCGTCCGGCGCTCCGGACCATCATGAGCGTCGCGATGTTCAGGCAGGCGACCAGGAGGACCCCGGCCACGCCGGCCATGAGGGCCAGGAGCACCGGACGGGCGTGGGCCGTGGCGTCGTCCCGGAGCGGCCGGACGTCGAAGCCCAGGCCGGACTCGGCGTAGAAGGGCACCTCCGAGCGGAGGCGTGCGGCCAGGGCGTCCAGCTCCGCCCGGGCCTGGGCCAGGGACGTCCCGGGGGCCAGCCGGGCCACCACGGCGCCGGTGTTGTCGGAGTCCTGGTCCAGAAGGCGTCCCTCGGTGCGGTGGAGCGTGGACAGTGGCACCCTCAACGGCACCCATACGTCCACGTCCGTGGCCATGCCCGCGTCGGGCGGGAGCAGGAGCGTGAAGTCGCGGGGCAGGACGC
Source organism: Longimicrobiales bacterium (assembly GCA_040216925.1). Lineage (GTDB taxonomy): Bacteria > Gemmatimonadota > Gemmatimonadetes > Longimicrobiales > Gaopeijiaceae > JAJCZZ01. The sequence goes on along the minus strand of JAVJOF010000026.1, from coordinate 92,057 downwards.
CCGCCACCACGGCGGGGCGCCCGTTCAGCCGGAGGGTCCGGCCCACCACGTCGGGATCGGCGTTCAGGGCCGCGGCCCACAGGTCGTGCGACACCAGGACGGTGGAGGCCTCCGGCCCGGCAGCGTCCCGTGCGTCGTCGTCGGCGAAGCCCCGACCGAGGGCGGGCTCCACCCCCAGCGTGGCGAAGAAGTCGGGCGTCGCGGCGGCCAGACGCACGTGCCGGGCCTCGGCCCCGTCGGCCCCCTCCAGGGCACCGTCCAGGGTCCGGAGCGCGAACCCCACGGAGCCGAAGCTTTCCACGGACGTTTCGATTTCCGCCGCGTCCGGGCCGGCCACGGCGATGCGCTCGCCGGACTCGGGGATCGCGTTCCACACCAGCACCAGATCGTCCGGGTCCTCGTAGGGAGGCGGCCGGAGGAGCACCCCGTCCACCAGGGCGAAGACCGCGGCGTTCGCCCCGATGCCCAGGCCCAGGGTCAGGACCACCACGGCCGTGAAGGACGGGGCCCGGAGCAGCGTCCGCACGGCGAAGCGCACGTCGCGCGTCCACCCCACCGACCAGGTGGCGGCTCCGGTGGAAAGATCTTCCCCGCGGAGCCGGAGGCCGGCCACCAGCAGCGCCACCCACTCGGCCACGAGTTCCCGGGCCTCGGCCCAGCGCCCCGAGTCCACCCGGTCGGCCACCACGTCGGCCGCGGTGTCCACCATGGACGCACCCAGCCTCGTCCGGTGCCGGGCCGGCCACACGGGGAGGGTCCAACCGAGGATCCGCCGTGCCCGGCGACGCGCGGCCGCCCGGTGAGGGCCGCCCCGGCTATCCACGGGCTGCCTCCTCCAGGAGCGGCTGCCGGCCGGCCCGGTCCAGGATCGCGCGCAGGCGGGCCGCCTCCCGGCGTGCCGAGTCCACGCCCTCCGGGGTGATCCGGTAGTACTTCCGCCGGGCGTCGGGGGCATCGTCGGGAGCGTCGGCCTCGGCCACCCATCCCTCGTCCTGGAGGCGGGCAAGGGCCGCGTACACCGTGCCGGTGCGCAGGCTGTCCCTCCCGTCCAGTTCCCGGAGCCGCTTCACCAGGGCGTACCCGTGGAGATCCTCGCCGGTCAGGGCCACCAGGATGTTGAACGCCAGATCGGTCAGCGGGAGGATGTCGGACATCCGGATCGCCTCGTCAGAAGTCTACTCGTAAGAAGTATACCTTCGATGAGTACAGTGGTCCCGGGACGTGCGCAAGAGCCGAGTCGGGTGCTGGGGACGGAAGGCTCCGGCCGGCGTACCGGCCCGAAGTCAGGCGGGCGTCAGCCCGCGTCGGCCGAGTTCTTCCTCGAAGGCGACCACTTCGTAGTCCGCCTCGTAGTCCACCCGGTCCGTGGACGGGACGTAGCCGCGGAGCTCCTTGTCGAAGGCCTCGAGCTCCCGTTCGCCCGCCTCCAGCGCGGTGTCGTCGGTGGCGAACACGACCGCTCCGGTCCGTCGCTCCTCGAGGGCCAGCTTCCGGCGGACCGTCTCGGCCTCGAGGAACGCCGTCCGGACCGCCGGGAAGGCGTAGCGCAGCGACCCGTCGTCGGCCGGGGTCACGTCGGCGTCGAATTCGGCGGCCAGCGATTGAAGCGCCGACTCGACCGCCGACCGGCTCACGGCCTGTTCGGTCAGGCGGGCCTGCACGTGTTCGAAGGCTTCGTCCACCCCCACCGTGCGGCCGTCCACGGCCCTGTCGTACACCATCCCGAGCACCACGCGCCGGATGTTCCGGACCGCGCGCCGGCGGTTCTCCCGCTTGACGCCCAGCATCCGGAGGCCCGGCACCAGGAAGAACGACAGGCTGAACACGACGGGCACGAACACGAGGAACAGCCAGGCGGCGGTTCCTCCGAGCCCGAGGCGGGGAAAGATGAACCAGGGCGCCGAGGCCGCGGCCAGCAGGTTGAACGCGTTGATCCCCACCACCACGGCGTTGGCCCCGGCCGTATTCCCGGTCAGTTCCCGGGGATACTCCAGGCGGAGCCAGGTCGGGTTCGGTTCCCGAGGCGTCTCGGTGCCGTGCGCCGTCGTCATCAATTCGGGGAAGGCGTACGCCACCTCCCCGCCGGGCGAGACCACGGGCTCGCCGTCGTAGGACGCCATCAGCCGGCCCATCTCGTTCTCGGCCTCGGGGAGGGGGAGCGCGGTGTGTTCGACCAGTTCGGGGGCGGTCAGGACGCCCCGGCGCGCGCGGATCAGGCGCAGGGTGCTGCGGTCGAGCTGCTGCTGGGAGGGTTCGGGCCGGTCGGGGCCGAACACGAAGGCGAACACCTTCTTGTAGAAGGGCACCTTGTCTTCCTTGTGCAGCGACCGCTCCCACCGGTGCCCGTAGTAGGGGCGCCCGATCCGCCAGCGCGGTCCCCAGATCCAGTACCAGAGCCAGAAGTTCGGCACCGGGAAGTGCCCGTGGCCGTGTCCACCACCCCGGCGCCCGCCCCATCCGCCCCGGCTGTCGCCGTCGCGGTTGCCGGCGAACATGGCGGCCAGGATCAGGACCACGAACACGACCAGATAGACCACCAGCATGACCACGATCCAGGCCTTGAACGCGGCCTGGAAGACCGACCAGGCCTTCCGCCGGACCCGGGACAGGAGCGGCTCGCTCCCCCGCCGGATGAGGCGCGGGTCGAACCGGTAGAGCAGGTCGCCCGTCTCGGTCACGGACAGGTGGCCCTGGCGTTCTTCCAGGAGCGCCTTGAGGCCGGCGCGGGCGTCGTCGGCACCCAGGCCGGTGGCGTTCACGACATCGCCCACGGTGGCGGTTCCGTCGAGGCGGCGCAGGGCGCCGATGATGTCGTGCTGATGCTCGGCGAGCGCCAGTCGGCTCACGGGTCGGTCCTTCGGGGATGGGGCGGAAGAGGTGCGGCAGTGGTACTACGGAAGCCCTCCCGGGATCCTTCGCGCACGATCGCCCGCCCGGCCGGGGCCGGTGCGGGCGACGGTCGCGTGTGGGAGAGGTGGACGGCTCAGACGCCGGCGGTCTCCTCGGACTCCTCGTCCTCCTCGATGCCCTCGAACCTGCGATGGGCACGCTCCACGGCCTCGGACAGGTCGTCCAGGGCGGTCTGGAGCCCTTCCTTCACGTCGTTCCAGCCGGCGGCGCTGGCCTTTCGGGCCGATGCGACCCGCCTGGCCGCTTCCGTCCGCTGGCGGGACACCGCCTTCTTGGCGTCGGCCAGCAGGGCCCGGGCCTCGAGCTCGCCCTTCCGCATCTGGGACAGTTCCATCTCCTGGAACTTCCGGCGCAGGGCCTCGACCTGCTCTTCGATCTGATCGGTGAACTTCGCGCGCTGCTCGGGATCGGCCATGGGGTACCTCGGCTCGGGGTGGACGTTCGGTCTCGGGCGGAGTGGTCCTCGGACCCCCTCGCCGTCTCCCTCATAGACCTCAGTCCGCCCAACGGTCCACCCGGTCGTGGCACGCGGGTCGGCCCCGGCCCTCCGGCCGGTCAGCGGCCGCCCTTCTCCGTCCGTTCCCGCTGGCGGGCGATGGCCTCGGCCAGCGACAGCTTCTCGGCCGGTGGCGACGCCGTCTTCGGGCCCGGCGGCGGCCCGGCTCCGCCAGCGGGTCCCGCGTCTCCGGTCGGATCCGGACCCGCGGGCCCCGGCTCGGGCGCTCCGGCGGGCTTCGCTCCCTCGCCTTCCTTCGCCTTCGGCACCTGTTTCAGGGTGATGCTCGAGTGGCGGATGGCCCGCTCGCGGGACCGGGCACGGACCCTCGAGGCCACCAGCAGCAGGGCGCCGGCAGCGATCAGCGCCAGGGGGAAGTTGATGGTCATCTCGCCGACCGCGAAGCTGGCCACGATGGTCCGAAGCGTGTCCGGTCGGGCCTTGTACATGGGATCGCCCGAGATCATCTCCACCGCGAACGTGACCGTGTCGTACGGGATCACCGCCCGGTACGCCACGTACTCGATGCCCTGGGTGGGACTCCGGACCATCTCGGACCATGCGAGCGCCTCGCGCCCGTCGATGGTCAGCCGCTCCACCTCGCTGAAGTCCCGGACCTGATCCGGGCGCCGCGCCGGGAGGGCCAGCGCCGCCTGCCGCGCCGCCTCGACCTCCGCGGCGCCGATGACCCCTGGGTGCCCGTTGATGTAGATCCCGCTGAAGTTGCCCCATCCGGCCGCCACCCACGCGTCGTGGTAGGAGACCTCGCGGTCCGGGAACATGCGCCGCTCGAGATCGGCGTCGACGTTCAGCGTGAACCCGTTGGGCGGGTCCTGGATCTGGGGGCCGGGGTAGTTCGGCACCGAACAGCCCGCCCCCACCATGCAGACGAGCAGGGCGAGGCGGGCTGGACGAGCGATCGGTTCCGTGCGCACAGGCGGTTCTCCGTCGGTACGGGGCGATCGACCCAATACGCGGAATGCGCCGCCGATCCGCAAGCCCGTCAGGCCACCGCCACCAGCAGGATGTCGAAGGTCAGGTCTTCGCCGGCCAGCGGATGGTTCGCGTCGAGCTTCAAGGTCTCGTCGTGGACCTCCAGCACCCTGACCTGGAAGGTCTGCCCCTCCTGCGTCTGCATGTGGAGCTGCTGGCCCACCTCGGGCGTCATGCCGTCGGGGAGCTGGTCGCGGCTCACGTCCAGGAGCAGCTCCTGGCGGCGGGGGCCGTAGGCGTCGAGGGCCGGCACGGTCACGGTCTTCTCCTGGCCGGCCTCCATGCCCTTCACGGCGTTCTCGAATCCAGGGACGACCTGGCCGGCGCCGACCTCGAAGTCCAGCGGGTCGCCGCCCTCGGAGGTGTCGAAGACCGAGCCGTCGGAAAGGCGGCCCGTGTAGTGGATCGAAACGTTCGTACCGTCGTCAGCTGCAGACATGGGGAATATCCGTTCGTTGCGTTCTCGTTGGGTCGAACGCACTTCAACCCTACTCTCGCCTCGATGTTCATCCGCGGAGCCCCGAGCCGGGACTCCTCAGGCGCGGGCAGCGGGAGTGCTGCGCAGGGCCTCGGCGATGCTGCGGTCCAGCTCCGGCGGATCGATGGGTTTGCCCACCACTTCGTCCAGCCCCGCTTCCAGGGCCAGGACCCGGTCCTGCGGGAGCACCGAGGCCGTCAGGGCCAGGACCGGCAGCCTCGGGCCCCCGAGCACCGCCTCCCGCCTCCGGATCTCCCGGGTGGCGGCGTACCCGTCCATGACGGGCATGTGCAGGTCCATGAGAACCAGGTCGTAGGTGCCCTCGTCGAGTCGGTCCAGGGCCTCCTGTCCGTTTCCGGCCACGGTCACCGTGTGCCCCTTCCGCTGCAGGAGCGCTCGGGCCAGGACCACGTTCGTGGCGTTGTCCTCGACCAGGAGGATGCGGGCGGTCCGCTCGGCCGGAGGCGGCGGGGGAGGCGCCGAGTGTCCGTTGGTGGCGCTGACGGCCCGGGCCGCGGGCCGTGGCCGGCGCGGCCGTGGGGCGCGGGACTCGGGCAGGGGGCCTTCGGCCACCGGAAGCTCGATCTCGAACAGGAACGTGCTCCCTTCGCCGACGGTGGATCGGAGAACCAGGTGCCCGCCCATCCGTTCGACGAGACCCCGGGAGATGGCCAGCCCCAGTCCCGTGCCTCCGTGGCGCCGGGTGGACGAGCCGTCGAGCTGGGCGAACGAGTCGAACACGCGGTCCTGATCGGCCGGCGCGATGCCGGGCCCGGTGTCCACCACCGCGAACCGCAGCGACGCGCGTCCGGCGGCGACCTGCACCGTCTCGACGCGGACGGTCACGCCGCCCTGGTCGGTGAACTTGAGGGCGTTGCCGGCCAGGTTGAGCAGCACCTGCCGGATGCGGCCGGAGTCGCCGACCACGCCCTCCGGGAGGTCGGGCGCCATGTCGAGGACCAGGTCCAGGCCCCGCTCGGCGGCCACCGGGGCCAGCAGATCGACCACCGCCCGCAGGGCCGGTTCCAGCGCGAACGGCTCGGGATGGAGGTCCATCCGGCCGGCCTCGACCTTCGAGAAGTCCAGGATCTCGTTGATGATCCGCAGCAGGTCCTGGGCCGAGGACTGCACGGTCGTGGCCAGCTCCTGCTGTTCGGGGGCCAGGGACGTGTCGAGCAGGAGCCCGGTCATACCGATGACCCCGTTCATGGGCGTCCGGATCTCGTGGCTCATCCGGGCCAGGAACTCGGACTTCGCCTCGCTGGCTTCCTGCGCGGCACCGAGGGCCACACTCAGTTCCCGGGTCCGTTCGGCGACCTTGGCGTCGAGTTCCTCCAGCAGGCCGGCCAGGTTCCGGTTGGCCGCATCTCGCTCGGCCACCGCCACGATCAGTTCGTCGTAGCTGCCGCGCAGCCGAAGCACCATGTGGCCCAGGTCGCGGTCCAGGTCGGCCAGCTCCTGCGGCGCGTCGGGGGCCAGGGGATCGTCGTCGTTCCACTCCTCCCGCCCGGTGAACACGCTGAGCCGGCGGGCCAGCCGTTCCATCGGGCGCGCCACCCGCCCGCCGACCAGCTCGGCCAGCAGCAGGGCCAGCGCGGCGGCCCCGTACACGCCCAGGACCGCGGACACGAGCTGGGATTCGAGCTGGGCCTCCAGGGGCGCGTCCGACCGTGAGATCAGCACGTTCCAGCGGGCGCCCACGGCGGTGGCCCCGGTGACGGCGAAGCGCTGGCCCGTGGGGTTGGTGTACTGCCGCTCTCCCGCCAGGGCCGCGCGCACGAACGGGTGGTCCGAGGCGTCTTCGAGGACTTCCGCCACGCCGCCGGTCACGAACACCACCCGGTTCTCGCGGTCCAGCAGCGCCACGTCGGCCTCCACGCGCGCTGCATGGAGCTGGGCGAACCGCGCGAAGTGCGAGAGGTCGAGGGAGCCTTCGACGATGCCCACCCGCCGCCCGTCGAGCCCGTCCACCCCTCGTGCGATGGCCACGACCGGCGCGGTGGCGGACCCCCGGCTCATGAACACGTCGGACACGAACGTACCCGGCGAGCGCATGGCTTCCCGGAAGTACTCCCGGTCGTCCACGTACTGGCCCTGCCAGTTCGTGTCGCCGTCGATCCGGTCGCTGTGGGCCGCCGTGACGAGCCGGCCGGTGGTGTCCGCGGCGATCAACGCCAGGAAGTTGGGGAAGTGCCGCTGGGCGCTCCCGAGGATCTGCGGCGCGGCGTCGAGGTCGCCCTCCTGGGACAGGACGTCGGCGGCCAGCCCGATGGCGTGGACGTGCTCGCGGATGTGGAGATCGACCTCCGCCGCCACCAGGGAGGCGGCGGAGGCCAGGTCCTCCTGGACCCGGAGCCGGGTCTCCGCATCGGTGCTCCGCTGCGCGATGATGGTCAGCGTGAGCATGGGCACCACGGCCACCACCACGAAGCCGTGCACGAGGTGCAGGCGCAGCGGGCGGTGGCTGCCGTGGAGCCGGGTGCTCCGTGTGCGGACCGGCGTGCTGTGCAGCACGAACTCGGTCAGCACCGCCGTGGCGAGGCCGGTCAGCGCGGCCGCCGCCAGCGTGCCCGCCGCGTCGGCGGGCCCGAGTCCCGGCGCGGCCAGGAGCACGGCCACGGCGGTGGGCACACCCACCACGGACCAGAAGAAGAGGTTGGCCGGAAGGGCGGAGGTGCGTCGGGGCACCAGGCTTCCGACGACCAGGGCCTCCAGCACGAACAACCCCTGGACCAGGGGAAGCCCTTCGAACAGGGGAAGCCGCGCCGATCCCACGAGCGCCACGGCGGCGCCGGGCAGCGGCCCCAGGAGGGCGGCCGCCAGCAGATGGAAGAGGCCCCCGAACGTCAGTTCCGCGGAGCCGCTGATGGGCAGCGCCACGCCGTTGGCCAGGTAGGCCACGGCGCCGGCCAGCAACACGGCCACGACCGTGCGCCCGCGCCCCGATTCCGGCTGGGACGCGCGGCCGTCCGTCGCGCGCTCCGCGTCGGGGGACAAGTTGGGCTCGGGGTGGGCGTTCACGGACAGGTCTCGAAGTCGGGCGGGTCGCGGGTAGTCCCTCAACCCTCCAGTATCGGTGCCTGTCCCTTTGCCTTGAGGGCCGCCCGGCCCCTGGAAGCTCGCTCGCCCACGACCCCCGGATCGCCCCCATGAATCGTTTCCGTATCGCCTTCCTGAGCGCCGTCCTGGCGGTCCTGCTCGCGCCGGCCGCGTCCGCCCAGCTCTCCCGACCGCTGACGGACCGCCAGATGGAAGCCTTCCGGTGGAGATCCGTGGGCCCGACGAACATGATGGGCCGCATCACCGACGTGGAGGGAGTGCCCGGACCATCCCGCACCGTGTACGTGGCGGCGGCGGCCGGAGGCGTCTGGAAGACCACGAACAACGGCACCACGTTCGAGCTGATCTGGGACGGCAACGGGCGCGTGGTTTCCATGGGGGACATCGGTCTGGCGCCGTCGGACCCGGACGTCCTCTACCTCGGCACCGGCGAGGAGGACTCCCGCAACTCCATCTCGCCGGGCGGGGGCGTGTTCAAGTCCACCGACGGCGGGGAGACGTGGGAGGCCGTGGGTCTGGAAGGAACCCAGGCCATCGGGCGGATCGCGGTGCACCCGGAGGATCCGGACGTGGCCTTCGTGGCGGCCCTGGGCCACATCTGGGGCTCCAACCCTGACCGTGGCCTGTACCGGACCCGTGACGGGGGCGCGTCGTGGCAGCTCGTGAAGTTCATCAGCGACCGCGCCGGGTTCGTGGACGTGCTCCTCGACCCGCGCGATCCGGACGTGGTGTGGGCGGCGAGCTGGGAGCGGGTCCGGGGGCCCTACTTCCTGCAGTCCGGCGGGCCGGGGAGCGGGCTGTGGAAGTCCACCGACGGAGGTGACTCGTGGACCGAGGTCGCGGGCGACGGCTTTCCCACGGCCATGAAGGGCCGGATCGGTCTGGCCATCGCCCCGTCGGACCCCGACGTCATGTACGCCATGGTCGAGGCCGAGGAAGGCAACGGCCTCTACCGGTCCGCCGACGGGGGCCGGACCTGGGAGAAGAAGAACGACGTGAACACCCGCCCCTTCTACTACTCCCAGGTGCGCGTGGACCCCGCCGACGCCGACCGCGTGTACTTCTCGTCCACCCCGGTGCAGTTCTCGGACGACGGGGGCGAGACCTACGGCACCACCACCAACGACGTCCACGTGGACCATCACGCCATGTGGATCGATCCGACCGATCCGCAGCGGGTGGTGGTGGGCAACGACGGCGGCGTCGCCTTCAGCTTCGACCGGGGCGGCAACTGGATGGTGCCCAACGTCATCGCCCTGGGGCAGTTCTACGACGTGAGCTACAACATGGACGTGCCGTACCGGGTGTGTGGCGGGCTCCAGGACAACGGCACGTGGTGCGGGCCCAGCCGCCTGGCCGGTGACGACATCACCCCGTACCACTGGGCCAGCATCTCCGGCGGCGACGGCTTCGTGAGCGCCCAGGACCCCGAGGACCCCGACCTGATCTGGTCGGAGTCCCAGGGCGGGAACATCGGCCGGGGCAATCTGGCCACCGGCGAGCGCACCAGCCTGGAGAAGCCGGATTGGGAGGACGCCTGGCGGCCGAAGCAGGACACGATCGTCATGCTCCTGGAGGGGGGCGCCGAAGAGGACGATGCCCGCATCCGGCGGCTGCGCGCCGAGGCCACCCGGGATTCCGCCGACGCCGTCATGCGCTACAACTGGAACACGCCGTTCTTCCAGTCCGTCCACGACCGGTCGTGGTTCTACGCCGCGGGCAACCGCGTGCTCAAGAGCGAACACCGGGGCGACTCGCTCCGCATCATCTCCCCGGACCTCAGCTACGCCGACCCGCTCAAGATCCGCATCAGCACGGATTCGACGGGCGGCATCACCCCGGACGTGACCGGTGCCGAGACGTTCGCCACCATCACGGCCCTCGAGGAATCGCCCCTCCGGGCCGGCTGGCTCTTCGCGGGTACGGACGACGGACGGGTCTGGTCCACCCGGGACGACGGCGCCACCTGGACGGAGCTGACGAGTCGGATCCGCGGCGTTCCGGAGGGCACCTACGTCAGCCGCATCACGGCGTCGCACCACGCGCCGGACCGGGTCTACGTGACCTTCGACAACCACCGGCGCAACGACTTCACCCCGTACGCCTTCGTGAGCGACGACGGCGGCGGGACGTTCCGGTCCGTGGCGGCCGACCTGCCCACGGGCGGCGTGGACTTCCTGCACGTGATCACCGAGGACCCGCACAACGAGAACCTCCTCTTCGTCGGGTCCGACGTCGGCGCGTACGTGTCGACGGATCGGGGCGGGTCGTGGCAGCGCTTCGGCGTGGGGCTGCCCACCGTGCCGGTCCACGACCTGGAGATCCACCCCCGGGACCGGGAGCTCATCGCCGGCACGCACGGCCGTTCCATCTGGATCGTGGGGATCGCGGCGCTCGAAGGCCTGACCGATGCGGTGGTGGCCGACGGGGCCGCTCTCTTCGAGCCCGCCCCGGGGCTGCAGTTCGGGAGCGCGGCCCGGGGCGGGGAGTCCACCGGACAAATGGCGTTCAGCCGGCCCACGCCGGGCTCGAACGCCCACGTCCACTACTACGTGGGCGAGGAGCTGGCGGCGGCGCTGGCCGACGCGGCCGACGCGGCCGAAGCGGACGGCAACGGCGGTCAGGGCGCGGGTCGGCGGGCACGGGGCCCCCAGGCCACGCTGGTGGTCCGGAGTCCCGACGGGAGCGTGTTCCGCACCCTGACCGGGTCGGCGGGCGCAGGCCTCCATCGGGTGGACTGGAATTTCCGCGGCGAGTCGCCGCCGCGGGCCGAGCCGTCGCCGTCGGAGCGGAGGGACCGGGACCGGATCGCCACGCGGGCCGTGGAGGTCCGGGATTCGCTGGTGGAGGCCGGGTGGGACGAGCAGTTCCTCGATCGGATGGTGGGCTTCCTGACCGGCGAGGTGGACCGTCAGCAGATGTTCGCGTTCTTCGGTGGCGGTGGAGGGGGCGGCCAGCGGGGCGGCGACCCGGAGGCCTTCCGGGACCGCCCCGGCGAGAGCACCGGGGGAGGGGGCGGTTTCGACTTCGGCCGCATGCGCACGTTGGCGGACCTCGTCACCCCCGGCGGCGGCCTCGGTGCCCTGTTCCGCGGCGGCGGCGGGGCGCCGGCCCCCCTGGCGGAGCCGGGGACCTACACGGTTTCGCTGGAGATCGGCGACCGAACCTTCACCCGCGATCTCGTCGTAGAGCGCCATGGAGACCTCGGCGGGGTCACGGACCCGTTCGAGGCCGAGTGGGCCGCATTCCTGCGCCGGATCGAGCGGGCCCGCTGATACGGCGGTTGCCCGCGACGGAGCCTCGACGCCAGCTTTCGGAAATCCCCCCGACCCAACGCCGGTGGAGTCCCATGTTCGGAAAACTGTTCGTGCTCGTGGTCGTTCTGCTCGGCATCGGGATGGCCGTACCCAGCACCCGGGAGATGATGGTCGAGAAGGCGACCCCGGTCCTGGACAACTTCCGGGCGCGCCTCGTACCGCGGCGTCTCGAAGCCATGGCCGACCAGCTCGAAGCGCGCATCGGGCGTGGCGAGTCCTTCCCGGCCAACTGGGAGGGGTGGCTACAACGCGACTACTCCGGCGTGCCCGAGGATCCCTGGGGCAACATCTACTACCTGGACACCCGGCGGACCTCGTTCACCGTCGGGTCCAACGGTCCCGACGGAAATCCCAACACCGAAGACGACATCACGGTGGAGCGGCGGCTGGGCGGCCGTTGAGCAGGCTTCAGCCCAGCTGAGCGACCGCCAGACGGGCCACGTGGAGGTTCAGCGCGTGGTTGACCCGGATGCCGACCTGGCCGTCCACGGGGACCTCGGCCCGCGGCAGGTCCGCCACCTGCTCCCCGTTCACGAAGAACCGGACCCGGTCGCCCTGGGCCTCGACGGCCAGGACGTTGCGCACGGACACGTCGTCGCCCCGGTCGGCGTAGGAGCGGATCGCCTCGTGGGCGGTCCAGGGCCGGACCGTCGGGGCGTCCGCCCCCTGGCGGCGCTTCAGGATGAACTCCCCGCCGTTCCGGATCAGGAAGTAGGTGTATTCCTGCCCGCTGCCCTGGAGGTCCCGGCCGCCCAGGAAGATCCCGAAGGCCTCGCGGCGCTGGCCCGGATCGAAGAGGAACACCTCCAGCTCGGCCCGGAAGTCGCCGGACGCGCGGAGGCCGGGGTCGTAGAAGATGGCCGCGGGTCCGGTCGTAATGTGGTACCCGGGCGGCATCTCGACGAACGTCTCGAGGTCGGCCTCGGTGGCGGCCGGGTTGTCGAAGCGGACCATCCAGCCCTCGGGGCGTTGGAGGTCCTGGGCGGCCGCGGGCGTGGCCATCACGGATGCGAGAACGAGTGCCGAGGCGATGCGCATGGGGGGCTCCGGACGGAGGGGCGGATGCCGGTCAACTTCGGCGCCGGTCCGCCGCGGTGTCAAACCGCCGTCGGGCGGCCCTCGAAGCACCTCAAGGTCCCTTGCGAGGTACCGGCCGTCGCCCCCCATTGAACCCCGACCGACTCCATGACGCTATCGACCCACCCGAGGCCCGCCTCGTGACCGACGATCCCTCGCCCACCGGCGGCTCCGGCGGTTCTCTGACCACCCGACCCGCCGCCTCCGTCCGCCGTTTCTCCGACGAGGAAGTGGCACGCATCCTCCGGTCGGCGGCCGATCTCCAGGAACGCTCCAGCAGCCACGGCGGCGTCGGATCGCGGGGGCTCACCCTCGACGACCTCCGTCAGGTGGCCACCGAGGTCGGCATCGACCCCCGGTTCGTGGACGCCGCCGCCACGGAGTCCCACGGTCCACCGGCCCGGGAGTCGAGCGCTCTGGCGGGTGGCACCTACGCGTGGAGCCTGCACCGGACGGTGTCCGGCTACGTCCCCGAGGACGAGCGGGACCGTATCGTACGCGCCATCCGACACGTCATCGGCCAGAAGGGCGAACTCGAGGACGTCTACGGGCGCATGGAGTGGAGCTACGACGACGGGCTGGGCCCCATCATGGTGGGGCTGGCCAGCCGTGACGGGGTCACGGAGATCGACGTGTCGGTCCGCCGCATCGGCGAGGTGGGGCTCTGGTTCGGCCTGGGGATGCCCTTCGGTGGGATCTTCGGAGGTGCCGCGGTCGGGGCGGGCCTTCTGGGCTTGAGTGGTCCGGCGGTGCTCCCCATCGTCGCGGCCATGGCGGTGGTCTCGTACGGTGGCATGCGGGCGCTGTGGAGCGTCCTGGCCGGCGTGTGGGAGCGGAAGGTGCATCGCCTGGCGGACGCGGTGACCGGGGCCGCCCAGGACGTGGCGGTCATGCCGCCGCCCTCGCTCCCGGAGGCCGGCGATGGTGGATGAACCGGCGGGTGGGCCCGACGGCACACGGTTCACGGACGAGGAGATCCAGCGGATCCTCCAGCGGGCGGCCGACCTCCAGGAGCGGCGCGCCCAGGCCCGGGCGCTTGCGCCGTCGCACGGCCTGACGCTGGCCGAACTCCGCGACGTGGCCAGCGAGGCGGGGATCGACCCGGAGCTGGTCGATGTGGCCGCCTTCGAGGCCCGGTCGGACCCGAAGCACTCCCCTGCGGTGGAGGGAGGCGGATGGGTGGGATCGCCCCGCTCGCTGCGGTGGAGGCTGGAACAGACCGTGCTCGGCACGTTGCCGCCGGATCGCCTCGACTGGGTTCTGCGCGCCATCCGGTCGGCGGCGGGCGCCAAGGGCGAGGTGGACCACGTCTCGGGGCAGATGGAGTGGCGCAAGGAGGACGGGTCGGTCAAGGTGGCCATCGGCACCCGGGGCGGGAGCACGCGCATCGAGGTCACCTCGGACATCACCTCGTCGGCGGGTGGATGGCCGGTCTACGGCGCGCTGGGCGTCGGCTTCTTCGGGGGCGGGGCCGTCGGCGGCGGCGCCCTCGAACTCGAGGGCATCCTGATGGTGGTGTGCTTCGTGGTCATGGGCCTGCTCGGGTGGGTGGTCGGCCTGCAGATCCAACGCGGCACGGCCCACCGTCACGAGGAGTACCTGCAGCACCTGCTCACGGCCGCCACCGAGGCCACGCTGGACGGAGCCGTGCGGGGCGACGGCGGCACGGGGGCGTGACCGCGGGCGCCGCACCCCGGGGCCGCTGGGTGGCGCTGGCCACCGCCCTCCTGTCCACCGTGGCGTGCGAGGCGCCCGCCCAGGCGCCCTCGCCCCCGGTCGTGCGGCCGGCGTCGGCCCTTCCCGATTCCGTGTTCGGGGCCCTCCACGCCCGGCTGTCCGAGCCGGGCGGGTACTTCGACACCGACAACCTGATCTCGAACGAGACGGGCTACCTCAACGTGGTGGGCGCCCTGGAGCGGACCGTGGCGCCCGGAGGCGCCTACGTCGGCGTAGGCCCGGACCAGAATTTTTCGTACGTGGCCGCCCTCCGTCCGCGCATCGCGTTCCTCGTGGACATCCGGCGCGACAACGCGCTGCATCACCTCCTTCTCAAGGCCCTGGTGGAGCGGTCGGCGACCCGCCTGGAGTTCCTTGCGGCGCTCCACGGCCGCGCGCCCCCGACGGACCTGGCTGACTGGGAGAACCGGGACATCGAGGAGATCGTGGACTGGATCGACCGGAGCGAACCCGATCCGGGAAGCGTGGCCGCCGTGCAGGCCGACGTGGCCGAGGCGGTGGCGGGGTACGGCATTCCGCTGACCGCCGAGGACCTGGCCACCGTGCGCCGCTTCCACGACGCGTTCGTCGGGGCCGGCATGGGCCTCCGGTTCACCTCGCTGGGACGCCCGCCCCGTCCGTACTACCCGACGTACCGGCAGCTCGTGCTGGAGACCGATGCGGCCGGACGCCGTGCGTCGTGGCTGGCCACGCCGGACCGGTATCTGGCGGTGCGGGACCTCCACCTGGCCAACCGCATCGTGCCCGTGGTCGGCGACCTGGCCGGGGATCACGCGGTACGGGAGATCGGCCGCGTACTCGACGAGATGGACCTGCGGCTGTCCGCCTTCTATTCGTCGAACGTCGAGTTCTACCTCTGGCGGGCCGGCACCTTCGGGCGGTGGGCCGCCAACCTGGCCGCGCTGCCGGCGGGGGACGATGCCGTGGTCATCCGCAGCTACTTCCCGAACTTCGGGGGAGACCACCCGTCGGCCCTGCCCGGCTACTACGCCACCCAGGTGCTCCAGCCGGTGGCCACCGTCGTGGCCGCTCTCGAGGGCCGGGCGTTCGGCAGCTACTGGGACGTGGTGACCCGCGACGTGCTCGAACTCGGGGTCGGGGCGGGCCGCTGAGCAACGCCGCCGACCTGCCGGCTCAGCTGCCGTTCGCGGCGGCGGCCGGGTCCGCGGCGGCGGAAGCGGACAGGAAGGTCCGTACGCCCAGGAATACCACCGGGTAGAGGGCCGCCTGTCCCACCATGAACCATACGGGGTGGGGGAACGCCACCCAGTTCATGACCGAGGCCGCGGCGGCCAGGACCACGAGGGCCAGGGCGAACCACGTGTGGTGGCTCGAGGCCACACGCCCGGCCACCAGGGCCCCGAGGAACGCGCCCAGGAGCTCCGACCCGAACGCCAGGGCCCACGCTCCGGCCGGGAGGCCCCGGGCGTGCTCCGCCAGGGCGCCTGCGTCGGCCGGGTCCATGGGGTCGAGGCCGGCCGGGAGCGGATAGAGCGACGCGCTCAACCACTGCAGGCCCGCCACCGTCACGCCGACCATCACGAAGCCGGCCACCACCGCCAACACGTTCCGCACCACGGCACCTCCCGGTCGGTGAACGATGGCCCGGACCACCCGCGGCGGGGCCCGGACCCCCGCGGAGGCTACCTCGTTGCCGGGAGCGCGGCAACGCACGGCCGGCCCGCGCCTCGTCCGTCCCCGGGACCGGCCGGGGGATTGACCCTCCGGCCGTGCGCCCGCCGATTGCGGCATGCCCGAACTTCCCGAGATCACGGCGTACGTGGAGGGCCTCGAGCGGACCATCGTCGGCCGCGTGCTCGAAGGCACCCGGATCCGCTCGCCCTCGCTGCTGCGGACCTGGGATCCTCCGCTGTCCGACGTGGCGGGCCGCACGGTCACGGGGGTCTCCCGCCTCGGGAAGCGGCTGGTGTGGACCATGGAGGGCGATCTCCACCTCGTGCTCCACCTGATGATCACCGGCCGGCTCCGGTGGACGAAGAGAGGCGCGGCCGTGCCGAAGAAGCGGGCGCACGGCGCGTTCGACTTCCCTGACGGCACGCTGCTGCTGACCGAACAGGCGTCCCACAAACGGGCCTCGCTCCACGTCCTGGCGGGGGCGGAGGCGCTGGCGGAACTGGACCCGGGTGGCCTCGAAGTGCTGGACGCCACGCCCGAGGAGTTCCGGGCGGCCCTGGTGCGGGAGAACCGGACGCTGAAGCGGGCCCTCACGGACCCGCGGATCCTGTCCGGGATCGGGAACGCCCACTCCGACGAGATCCTCCTGTTCGCACGGCTGTCGCCGCTCCAGACCACCCGGAACCTCGACGATGCGGAGCTGGCCCGCCTGTACGAGGTGGCGCGCCGGTCGCTCCGGGAGTGGACCGAACGCCTGCGCAGCGAGTTCGGCGACCGCTTTCCCTCGAAGATCACGGCCTTCCACCCGGCCATGGCGGCCCACGGGAAGTACGGGGAGCCGTGCCCGGTGTGCGCGTCGCCCATCCAGCGCATCCGGTACGCCGACCGGGAGACGAACTACTGCGCCACGTGCCAGACCGGGGGAAGGGTCCTGGCGGACCGCGGGCTGTCCCGGCTGCTCGGCGACGACTGGCCCCGGACGCTGGAGGAGCTGGAGGAGCTGGGGCGCCGCTGAGGAATCCTTGACCACGATGTATCGCCATGTGTATCGTACGATACACTCTACGATCTATTGGCCATAGGATCGGACGCACGCTACACTCGGATGTCCGGCACGGACCGGGCGGGAGGGATGACGACGATGTTCAGGAGCATCAGACGCGACATGGATTTCGACTGGATCTTCGACTGGGATATCGGCATGGGCCCCCGTGGGCGGGGTCGCCGAGGCAAGCGTGGGCCCCGGCGCAGCTTCTTCCGGCAGGGAGAGGTCCGGCTGGCCCTCCTGTCGCTGCTGGACGACGGCCCGGCCCACGGCTACGAACTCATGAAGCGCCTCGAGGAACGGTCGGGCGGCATGTACAGGGCCAGCGCCGGTACGGTCTATCCGGTGCTTCAGCAGCTCGAGGACGAGGACCTGGTCCGGTCGCTGGAGGAGGGCGGCAAGCGCGTCTACCATCTGACCGACGCGGGCCGGGAGGAACTCCTGCTCCACGAAGACACCGTCGAGACGATCTGGGAGCGCGCCGGGGGCTGGAAGGAGTGGGGCGTCCACATGGGCCCGGAGACGGCCGACATCTGGAGCTCGTGGGCCCGCCTCAGCAAGTCGGCCTTCAAGGCGGCCACGCGCACCGATCTGGACGTGAACGAGCGCATCCGGGACATCCTGGACCGGGCGCGGAAGGAACTGGACGGACTGTGACGCCGGCGCGGCCGGCGCGGGGCTGAGCCGCCGCGTGGGAGGGGAGGCGACGCAACTGGTCTCCGTCCGGTACGATCCGCCGGACCGGACGGATGCCTTCCCGTTCTCGGTGCCGACCATCGCCTCGCTGGAGGAGGTGGTCTTCGACGCGCCGGTAACCGTGCTGGTGGGCGAGAACGGCACCGGGAAGTCCACCTTCCTGGAAGCCCTGGCGCTGGCCGCCGGTCTCCCGTCGGTGGGGTCGGCCCCTCTGGCCCGGGACGCCACCCTCGACCCCCAGCGCAGGCTGGCCGATCGGCTGCGGCTGGCCTGGCGCGGTCGCTCCCACCGGGGCTTCTTCCTCCGGGCCGAAGACTTCTTCGGCTTCCAGAAGTCCCTGGCCCGGGCGCGTGTGGAGCACCAGGCGGAACTCCGGCGCCTGGACGTGGAGATGGCGGACGCGTCGGAGTACGCCCGGAACCTGGCCAAGGGCCCGCACCGCGCATCGCTGGGCGACATGACCCGGCGCTACGGCGAGGACGCCGACGCGGCGTCCCACGGCGAGGCCTTCCTGCGGCTCTTCCGGTCCCGCCTGGTGCCCCGGGGCCTCTACCTCATGGACGAGCCCGAGGCGGCGCTCTCCCCGCAGAGCCAGCTCGCCTTCCTGGCCATGATCCACGAGGCCGTGTCCGGGGGATCCCAGTTCGTGGTGGCCACCCACGCGCCGATCCTCATGGCCGT
This sequence comes from Longimicrobiales bacterium, assembly GCA_040216925.1. GTDB lineage: Bacteria > Gemmatimonadota > Gemmatimonadetes > Longimicrobiales > Gaopeijiaceae > JAJCZZ01. Next base: position 73,932 of record JAVJOF010000026.1, on the reverse strand, counting down.
GCCGGGGGCGACGCTCCTGTCGTTCGACCACGGAACCGTCGAGCGGGCGTCGTTCGACGGCCTCGAGTCGGTCAACCTGGTACGGGACTTCCTGAACGCCCCCGTCCGGTACCTGCGCCACGTCTGGCCCGACGACGGCCCGGGGAGCCCACAGTAGGGCCGACGGGCCTCGCCCTCAGGGGTCGTGGTAGCGGGCCGGAGCCCCCTGGTCGCCGGTGCCCATGAGCTGGCGGATGGCGGCCACGTCGGCTTCGGCGGGGAACTCCCAGCCCTGGGTGTAGCCGAAGACCTCGCGCAGCGACCGGCTGCCGAACTCCCCGTCGAGCATCTCCATGTGATCGCTGTCCAGGAGCCCCGGGTGATCGACGCCGCACGCGTGGCTCAACCGGAGCAGTTCCTTGCGGAGGCTGGCCACGTACCAGGCCAGGCGGACGGACTTGTCCGTCGGGTCGAGTCCTCGCATGAGCCACCGGTTCTGTGTGGCGACGCCCGTGGGGCAATGGTCCGTGTGGCACCGCTGGGCCTGGATGCACCCGACGGCCATCATGGCCTCCCGGCCCACGTTGATGAGGTCGGCGCCCAGGCAGAAGGCCAGGAGCGCCGTCTCCGGGAAACCCAGGCGCCCGGACCCGATCCAGACCACGTTCTGGTGGATGCCCCGCTCGGCGAAGATCCGGTACACCCGGCTGAAGCCGACCTTGAAGGGAAGCCCCACGTGGTCCGCGAAGGCGAACGGCGCGGCGCCGGTGCCGCCCTCGCCTCCGTCGATGGTGATGAAGTCCACGCCCCGGTCGCCCCGGCCCATGAGCGTGGCCAGGTCGTTCCAGAGCGCCAGGTCGCCGACGGCGGACTTGATGCCCACCGGCCGCCCGGTGGCCTGGGCCAGATCCTCCACGAAGTCCAGCAGCTCGTCGGCGGATCGGAACGCCCGGTGGCTGGCCGGACTGACCACCGTCTGTCCCACGGGCAGCCCGCGGATCCCGGCGATCTCGGGGGTGACCTTCTTGCCCGGAAGCACCCCGCCCAGGCCGGGCTTCGCGCCCTGGCTGAGCTTGATCTCGACGGCCCTCACCGGATGCTGTTCCATCTTCCGCAGGAACATGTCCCGGTCGAACATCCCGTCGGCGGACCGGCAGCCGAAGTATCCCGTGCCGATCTGCCAGACCAGCTCACCGCCGTGGAGGTGATGGGCGGCGATGCCGCCTTCGCCGGTGTTGTGGAGGCAGCCGCAGAGCGCCGCCCCCCGGTTCATGGCCTCCACGGCCGGACCGGACAGCGATCCGTAGCTCATGCCGCTGATGTTGACCACGGAATCGGGCCGGAAGGCGTGGGTGCGCCCTCGCCACCCGCCCAGGACCTTGGCCGCGGGCAGACGGTGGAAGGGATCCTTCGAATCGTCGTGGTGGGTGTCCAGCCGGCCCAGCGTGTCGTGCTTGATGATCAGGTAGTTGGACACGCGCTCCAGATCGTTGTCCGTCCCGAAGCCCGAATAGGCGTTCTGCCGCTTGGCCGAGGCGTACACCCAGGTCCGCTGGTCCCGGGAGAACGGACGTTCCTCGTTGTTGCTGGTCACGATGTACTGCCGCAGTTCCGGGCCCACGGATTCCAGCAGATACCGGAAGTGCCCGATGACCGGGAAGTTCCGGAGGATGGCGTGGCGGGTCTGGACGAGGTCGTAGATCACCACCGCCAGGAGCAGGAGGCCGAGGGCGACGAGGAACCAGGTCAGCATGGTGGGTCTCGGAATCAGGGGGCGCAGGCACCGCCTCCAACCTACGCGCTCGCCGGGAGCCTCCGCACCGGGAGGCCGCTACCTTGGGCTTCCCACCCCGCAGAGGATTCCCGATGAGCCGACCTCCGTCCCTGGTGCTCCTGGCCACCGCGCTGGTGGCCGCCCCGCCCTCCGTGTCCGCGCAGGAGGCGGAGGTGGCGCCGCTCCCGGAGGTCGTGGAGGGTCGCGACTTCCGCGTCTTCGATCCCCGGGGGCGATCCCGCTCGTTCGCCGAACTGGTGGCCGCCATGGGCAGGGCCGACGCCGTCCTGGTCGGCGAACAGCACGACGACGCCATCGGCCACGGGGTGGAGGCCCAGATCCTGGTCCGTGCCTACGAGGCCCACGGTCGGGCGGGCGCGGGGCGACCGGTGGTCCTGTCGCTGGAGATGTTCGAACGCGACGTCCAGTACATCGTGGACGAGTATCTGGCCGGCCTCATCACCGAGGACCAGTTCCTCCGGTCGGCGCGGCCCTGGGACCGGTACGCCACCGACTACCGGCCCATGGTCGAGTTCGCCCGGGTCCACGGCCTGCCGGTCGTGGCCGCCAACGCTCCTCGCCGGTACGTCAACCGGGTCACCCGCCTGGGGCCCGGATCCCTCGCGGACCTTCCCGCCGAGGCCCGACGCTTCCTGCCGGCACTCCCGTACCCCGGCCCCTCGGCCCGGTACGAGGCCCAGTGGAACGCCCTGATGGGGGAGGCGGGGGGAGGCCACGGCATGGGGTACGCCCTGGACGCCCAGGCCCTCTGGGACGCGGCCATGGGCGGCGCCGTGGTGGACGCGTTGACCGACCGGCCCGGCGCGCTGGTCGTCCACTACGCCGGCGCGTTCCACGTCGCGTCCTACACGGGCATCCCGGAACGGGTGGCCGAGGCGCGACCGGGGGCGGAGGTCGTGACCGTGGTCATGCGGCCGACCGCCGACGTCCACGCGTGGGACGACGACGAGCATCGCGACCTGGCCGACTGGGTGATCCTGACCCGGGCGCCGGAGCCTCCCGTGGGGTGATTCCCTAGTTCGGCGTGAACATCTGCGAGCGGATCTTCCAGGTCCGGCCGCGGAGGAGGTAGACGGTGACCACGGGCCCGGTGGACAGGGTCGCCGCGTTGCCGTCCCGCTGGAGCAGGTAGTTGCCGAACACGGTGGCCATGCCGCCGCTCGCGTCGAAGTCGAGCATGAAGGCCTCCATGCCCCCCATGTCTCCGAGGTTCTCCTCCAACCAGGTCCGGATGGCCCTCTGTCCACGGGCCGGCGGGGCTCCCTGGGGCGGCACGAGGACGGCGTTCTCCCAGTAGAGGTCCATCAGATCGTCGATGCGGTCCTCGGCCCACGCATCGCCCCACCGGGCCATGAGATCGTTGACCGAGGTCAGGACCTCCGCGTGGAACTCGGCGAAGATCTGCCGGTTGTCGAGCTGCTGGTAGCCCGGCGCCTGGGCGACCGCCGGGAGAGCGGCGGCGAGGAACGCCAGGACGCAGGCGGGTGCGGCGCGAAACGTCGTGCGCATGGATCTCGGTGGGAGAGGGGCGGTCAGCGACCGGGGATACGTCGACCGGACCGTGGGATTTCTTTCCGTCGGGGGAACGACACGGTCCGCACGGAGCCTGTTGAACGGCCCCTCGAGCGGCGCTAGCCCCGGTAGAGGAAGTAGAAGAGGGTGCTGGACCAGTAGCGGTCGGGACCCGCATGGCCCTGCATGGACGGCGCCAGGTCCCGCCGGTTGGCGTAGTTGATGACGAACAGGGCCATCGTCCGGGTCTGCCAGGCGTTGTTGGTGTTGGGAAAGTTGAAGCTGAACCACGCGTACGTCACGCCGTCGTGGGCGAAGCTGAAGTTCTCCGGAAGGTAGGGCGCCATCTGGGGCGGGACGGTCCCGTAGGTCGAACTGCCCGGAAACGTCCCGTTCTCCGCGAGATACTCGTAGGCCGCCAGGCTCACGGTCCGCTGGTCGGCCACGATGCGCGACGCCTGGGCGTCCAGGAGCGCCGACCGGAGGTTCGGGAGCGCCACCCCGGCCAGGATGCCGACGATCATGACGGTGACCGCGAGCTCCGCGAGCGAGAAGCCGCCCCGGTCCCGGACGGAGGGCAGCCTCATCGACCCGGCTCGGTCATGGCACCCAGCCGTTCGAGGAGGGCCTCGGCGCCATCGACGCTGTCGTACCGGACGGTGACGCCCCCCTCGGAGGCGAACAGCTCGTAGGTATCGCCCTGGAGGCGGTACGTGAATGCCTCTTCCGGCACCCCCGCCTCTTCGAGGGTGGTGGGAAGCCGGCCGGTCTCCTGGCGGTACTGTTCGACCATCTGGGTGGCCATCAGGAGCGAGATCTCGAGCGCCGTCTCCTGGATGGGGCGGGGCAGGGGCTCCGGCTCCGGCGACCAGGCGCGAACGTTCCAGACCACCACCACCGAGAACAGCACCAACACGGCCAGGAACACGGGCGCACGGGTGGCCGTAGGCGGCGGGGGCGCGTCCCGACGGCGCCTGTCGGCTTCGTCGAGCTCGGCGGCCCGGCGCGTGATGGCCAGGATGTGGTCCGCGTACTCGGATCCGGTGGTCTTCGGGAGGGGCGGTTCAGTCAACGGGTTCTCGTCGGTGCAGGGGGCTACCTTCGAATGTAGGGGGGCCGGAGGCGTTTCTGGTAGCCCGAAGTCGCTGCGGCTGGCGCGAAAGCGGCGCCCGCCTATGTTCGAGCCTCCCCGACACCCCACGCGGCCATGAACCCCGTCTCCCTCCCCCCCGAAACGGCGATCGGCACCGTGCATCTGCGCGTGGCCGATCTCGAGGGCATGGCACGGTGGTACGAGGAGGTCCTCGGCTTCGAGATCCTGGCCGACGACGGGGCGACCGCCGCCCTGGGCGCCCGCCGGGGCCGGCCCCTGCTGGTCCTCCACGGACGTCCCGGCGCCCCGCCGCCCCCCCGCTCGGCCGTGGGGCTCTTCCACGTGGCGTTCCTGCTGCCGGACCGCCGTGCCCTCGGGGGGATGATGCGGCGGGTCATGGCCGCCGACTGGCCGTTCGACGGGTACGCCGACCACAACGTCAGCGAGGCCGCCTATCTCCGCGATCCGGAAGACAACGGCCTCGAGCTCTACGCCGACCGCTCCCCCGACGTCTGGCGGATGGTGGACGGGCAGGTCTTCATCACCACCGAACCCCTCGACGTGCCGGGCGTCCTCCTGGCGGCCCCCCGCGCCGCCGGCGCGCTCCCCGAGGAGACGGTGGTCGGACACATCCACCTGAGGGTGGCCAGCCTGGCCGCGTCCGAGGCGTTCTACCACGGACGGCTGGGGTTCGGGGTGGTCTCCCGGAGGATCCCCGGTGCGCTGTTCATGGCCGCCGGCGACTACCACCACCACGTGGGGTGCAACGTGTGGGGCGAGCCGGCCCGGCCGGCCGGGCCCGACGGCCGCCGGGGCCTGATGTCCTACGAGGTGATCGTGCCCTCCGAGAGCGCCCGGCGCGCGCTGCTGGACGGGTCCGACGAGGGCCTCCTGGTGGACCCGGACCAGAACGGCGTGCGCATCGTGCGGCGCTGAGACGGTGCGTCAGCCTCCCGGCTCGATGCGGAAGACGGTTCCGGATTCCACCACCACGTAGAGCTCGCCGCCGGCGTCCACGCCGAACGAGGTGATGCGGCCCGGGCTGTCCACGGCCAGCTCCTGCGGATCCGTGGCCACGCCGAGGTCGGTCAACCGGAACGTCCGGATCCATCCCCCGCAGTAGTCGCCGTAGACGTAGCGCCCCCGGAGCGCCGGGATCTCCTGCCCGCTGTAGACGAACCCGCCCGTGACGGAGCAACCGTCGTCGTGGCCGTATACCGCCACGGGAAGGGTCAGCCCATCGGCCTCGCAGGCGCCCTTGAAGCACTCCGACCCCTCCATGGTGCTCCACCCGAAGTTGTGTCCGCCGGCACCCACCCGGACCGCGTCGATCTCCTCCCACCGGTTCTGACCGACGTCGCCGATGAACATCCACCCGGCGTCCCGGTCGAACGAGAACCGCCAGGGGTTCCTCAGCCCCCAGTGCCAGACCTCGGGCCGTCCGCCCACCCCGTCGGCGAACGGGTTGTCGGGCGGGATGCGGTAGGGCGGCTCGATGGACCCGCGGACGTCCACCCGGAGGATCGTGCCCAGGAGGGTGGTGGGGTCCTGGCCCTGGTCCAGCGGATCGTCGGCGCTGCCGCCGTCGCCGAACGCGATGTAGAGCATCCCGTCGGGTCCGAACGCCAGGTGTCCGCCGTTGTGGTTGCCGAACGGCTGATCCAGCTCCAGGTACAGGCGGCCGGAGGTCGGGTCGGCCCGGTTGCTCCGGTCCACGGCCCGGAACGACTCGATCCTGGAGGTGCCGGTGCGGTCGGTGTAGCTCACGAAGAACCGTTCGTTCGAACGGAAGTCCGGATCGAACGCCAGACCCAGCAGACCCCGCTCCCCGCAACACCCCACCCGGTCGGTGATGTCCAGGAACGGATCGGCCTGGAGGCGCCCCCCGTCGATCACGCGGATCCGCCCGGGCTGCTCCACCACGAACAACCTCGGGTCCGCCAGCGGGGCCACCACCAGGACCGGGCGTTCCAGTCCCTGGACCACCGGGACCAGCCGCACCGACTGGTCCGAGATGGGCGGTTCGTCGTCGTGGGGCCCACCGCTCGAGGTGCTGCAGGCACCCAGCATCAGCACGAGGGCCAGCGCCCCACCGCACGACGTACGGATCAGCGTCGTCCCCGCTCGCCCCGTCCCCAGAGCGGGAGGTTGACCCCGAAGGTGATGGTCCGCGGGTCGAACGGCGCGTCGATGAAGATCCAGCGGACCTCGATCTGCGTCCCGATGGGCACGTCGCCGAAGCCGCGGCTGCTCAGCCCGAGCGCCACCGTGGTTCCCGTGCGGGTCTCCCGCCCGGGGCCCTCGTAGATGCTGTTCCGCGCCGCGAACCCCACGGCGGCGTAGAGGCCGCCGCGGCGGCCGCCGGACAGCAGCGCCACGTCTCCGGTGAACTGGTACTCCTTCAGCCCGGTGAGGAACGTCACGTCGCCGGCCGGCACCAGCTCGATCCAGCCGGCGCGGATCACGGGAATCCGCATCTGGGCCCCCGCCACCGTGCCGTTGCTGCCGTCGTCGTACCCGAACCGGACGCCGGCCTGGATGGCCGGCCAGGGCAGCGAGGGTCCGGAGTCCTCCTGTGCGGTTCCGGGCGTGGCCAGCACGGCCAGGGCCAGGGCGGCCACGAGGCCATGGGTCCGTCGGGACGTGGTGCGCATGAGGTCTCCGTGGGAGGCAAAGCAAGAATCGCCGAAGCGTGCGGTACGTTCCCGCAGGGGTGCCGGTTCCAACCGGAGCTACGCCGCGGGCGTCCAAGGAACCGATACGCAACCGGAGGCGGGGTGGCCCGCCAGGCACCGACGGAGGGCGGCACCATGGTGATGCGAGGGGTGAAACTGGCGGGACTGTTCGTGGGCTACGGGTTGGTGGGGATGACGGGGGACTACGCGGCGGGCCTCTGGGCCCAGGACGCCGGTCCGGTGATGGCGGATCGGGCGCGGGTCGAGGCGGAGCCGGCGGTCGAGGTCGATCTGGATCTCGACCTGGACCTCGACGACGTGCGGGTCGACGTCCGCGTCGGCGCCTCGGACGACTGCTCCTTCGCGGTGGACCGGACGGCGTCCGTGCCCGTCGGCGGGGCGTCCGGCCTGTCCGTCTCGGCAGGGTCCGGCGATCTGCGGGTCGAAGGCCGTGCCGGTCTCGACGAGGTCCGGGTCGTGGGCCGCGCGTGCGCCTCCGAAGAGGACTGGATCGACGACCTGCGGGTGACGCTGGAGCGACGGGGTGACCAGGTGGTGCTGACCACCCACTACCCCGACCGTGACGGGCGCCGGAGCCGCAGCGGCCGGACCGTGGCCCGCATCGACCTGACCGTGGAGGTGCCCCTGGGCATGGCCGCCGACATCGAGGATTCGTCGGGAGGCATGGTCGTCCGCGGCACGGGCGCCACCCGCATCGACGACTCCTCGGGTGAGATCGTGGTGGACGGCATCCGCGGGTCGCTGACCATCGACGACTCGTCGGGCGGCATCGACGTCCGCGACGTGGGTGGCGCCCTGCGCATCGACGACGGCTCCGGCGAGATCGAGGTGTCGGACGTCCGCGGCTCGGTGACCATCCTCGACGGATCGGGCTCCATCGACGTCGTGGAGGTCGACCAGGACGTGGTGGTCGAGCGCGACGGCTCGGGTTCCATCAGCGTCCGGGACGTCCGGGGCGGCTTCTCCGTGCTGAGGGACGGATCGGGGAGCATCCGCCACTCGGGTGTGGCCGGGGCGGTGGACGTGCCCGAGAAGAAGCGCAGGAATCGCCGGGGCAACTGAGCCCGGCCCGGAATCGGCGGGACCACGGGCCCGGCGCTCCCTGCGCCGGGCCCGTTCGCCGTTTGACGGCATGGCGGCGGAATGGGAAGATGGTGGCGGCGAAGCCCTGCGAACGCGGCCGGTCCGCGAACTGCCCCACGCCTGCCCGGAACCACCGATGCCCGACCTCTCCCACGTCCGCGTGCGCCGCCCGGCGCGGTCCGCCCGATGCTGACCGAACGGGCGTATCGGGAGCTCTACCGCGCGGCACCCGACGGCGTGCTCGTCGTCGGCCTGGACGGGATCATCCGCAGCCTCAATCCGGCGGCCGAGGCCATCTTCGGATACGCCCGCGGCGAACTCGAGGGCGAGCCGGTGGATCGGCTGGTGCCCGAGGCCCTCCGCCGTGCCCACGCCGGCCACCGCGACCGCTACGTCCGCAATCCCCATCGCCGGCCCATGGGTGCGGGCCTCGAACTCGAGGGACGGAGACGGGACGGCTCGCGGGTGCCCGTGGAGATCAGTCTCAGTCCGTGGGAGGGCGACGACGACGGGCCCATGGTGATCTGCACCGTGCGGGACGTGACGGACCGGCAGCGGCTCCGGGACTTCTCCCGGGGCGCGCTCCGGTCGGTGGAGGAGGAGCGGAAGCGCATCGCCCGGGAACTCCACGACGACACGGCCCAGCGCCTGGCCACGCTGATGCTGCGCATGGCCATGCTGGAGCGTGCCGACGAGACCCAGCGGAGCGCCGTGGTGGCCGACGTGCGGTCCGAACTGCTCGAGACGGTGGAGGGCATCAAGCGCATCGCCCGGGGTCTGCGCCCGCCCGAACTCGAAGACCTCGGTCTGGTGCTGGCCCTCCAGGCCCATTTCCGCAGCCTCCGCGAGGCGTCGGGCTTCCTGGTGGAGGAGGAACTGGACTCGAACGTCGAGGACCTTCTGGACACGGATGCCAAGCTGGTGCTCTACCGGATCGTGCAGGAGTCGCTGAGCAACGTCGTGCGTCATTCCGGGGACCGACGCGCGTCGGTCCGGGTCCAGGTCGAAGACGGGGTCGTCCGCGCCACCGTGAAGGACGACGGACGGGGCTTCAGCGACGGCGACGGCCTCCAGGGGCCGGGGCTGGGCCTGGTGGGCATGCAGGAGCGTGCGCTGATGATCGGGGGCCGGATGATGCTGTCCACCGTGCCCGGCGAGGGAACGACCGTCGAGGTGGAACTCCCCGTCCGGACCGGGGCCGGTGCCCATGCCTGAGCCGATCTGCGTTCTCCTGGCGGACGACCACGCGATGTTCCGCGCCGGGATCCGGGCCCTGCTCGAGGCCTCGGGCGGCTTCGAGGTGGTCGGTGAGGCGGCGTCCGGCGACGAAGCCCTGGAGCTCGTGCGTGAGTTGAAGCCCGACGTGGTGGTCATGGACCTGTCCATGCCCGGATCCAACGGCCTGGACGCCACCCGGCGCCTGGCCGGGTATTCCGGAGACATCCGGGTGCTCGTGCTGACCGTGCACGCCGAGGAGGAATACCTGGTGCCTGTGGTGGAGGCCGGGGCCCACGGGTACCTGACCAAGACCAGCGCGGACACCGACCTGATCGAGGCCATCCGCGTGGTGCACCGGGGTGAGGTCTTCCTGCCCCCCCGGGCCGCGACCCTCCTCCTGCGCCGCTACCGGTCGGAGGAGAACCAGGACCAGGCCGGCCTGAACGACCTGTCCTCGCGGGAACAGGAGGTGCTGGCGTTGACGGCGGAGGGCTTCTCGTCGCGGGAGATCGGGCAGAAGCTCTTCATCAGCCACAAGACGGTGGACACCTACCGCTCCCGGATCATGGAGAAGCTCCAGCTCAACCACCGGTCCGAGCTGGTCCGTTTCGCCCTCCGGGTGGGACTGCTCAAGGACGTCTGAGACGACGGGTGGGTCCGCACCCACCCGCGCCACCTCTCCGAACGGCGCCTCCCCCTCACGCTTGACCGTGCGTCCGCTGGTTTTTAGGTTTGCCTAAACATAGAATTAGGCTGCCCTAAAATCAGGAGTGTTCGTGAGGAACCGGTGGAGTCGAGGGGCCCTGGTGGCCGTCGTGCTGGTGGGAGCGTCCTGCGACGTGTTCGCTCCCGACGCGCCGGCGGACGAAGACGTCCTGGCCGGAACGATCGAGGGCATGGACCCGGGGCAGGTACGGCAGCACGTGGCCGGCGACGAGGAGTTCGCCCGGGTCTTCTCCGTGGCGGACGGCCTGGGTCCGATCTTCGTGGCCGCGTCCTGCGAGCAGTGCCACGTCGGCGACGCGAAGGGCCACCCGGTCTTCGACCTGACGCGCTTCGGGCGGTACGACGGCGACGTCTGGGACCCGCTGCCCGCGGCGGGCGGACCCCAGCTCCAGCATCGGGCCATCCCCGGGTATCCCCCGGAGGTGCTCCCGGCAGAAGCGACGGGGGTCGCCCGGCTGACCCCTCCCGCCGTGACCGGCCTCGGGTACCTCGACGCGGTGGACGACGCGACGCTCCTGGCGCTGGCCGACCCGGACGACGCCGACGGCGACGGGGTGTCCGGCAGGGTCCAGCTCCTGGCGCCGGACCCGGTGATCGAGGCGGCGGTGGCGTTGGAGGCGGCCCAGTCGCCCGACCCTTCGGCCCGGGGCACCCGGGTGGACGGGCGCTACATCGGCCGGTTCGGGAAGAAGGCGCTGACGGTCAACCTCCTCCACCAGACGGTGGGGGCCTACCATCAGGACATGGGGGTGACCAGCGACCTCCTTCCAGAGGACCTGGCCAACCCGGCGGCCGGCGGACGCGCCTCGGACGGAGTGGCGGACCCGGAGGTCGGCAGCGGCGTCGTGGCCAACGTCGTGTTCTATCTCAAGACCCTGCGGGTTCCCTCCCGCCGGGACGCCGACCACCCGGACGTCGTGGCCGGTGAGGCCCTGTTCACGCAGATCGGCTGCGCCTCGTGCCACGTGCCGACGCTGCGCACCGGCCGGTCGAACCTGGCCGTCCTCGACCGGGTCACGTTCCACCCGTACACCGATCTGCTGCTCCACGACATGGGGCCGGAGCTGGACGACGGCTACACGGAGGGGCGGGCCACCACGGCGGAGTGGCGCACCCCGCCGCTGTGGGGCATCGGCCTCCAGGCCGACTTCCAGGGCGGGCAGGCCTTCTATCTCCACGACGGACGGGCCCGGACGCTGGAAGAGGCCATCGGCTTCCATGGCGGCGAGGGCGCGCGTTCCCGCGCCGCGTTCCAGGCCCTGAGCCCCGACGAACGGGCTCGGTTGATCCGTTTCCTGGAGTCCCTGTGAGCGGGGGCGCGATGGACCGGCGCGGGTTCTGCCGGACGCTTCCCGCCCTGGCCGTGGGGGTGGGCACCCTGGGCACGGCCGCCTGTGGAGGCGCCGCCTACCTGGTGCCCCGCTCGGTCGGGGGCCGGCTGGTGGTGTCCACCGCCGACCTGGCCGGTGCCACCGCCGTCTTCCTCACCCATCCGTCCAGCGACCGGCCCATCTTCCTCCATCGGGCGGCGTCCGGGGAATGGTCGGCGGTCCACGCCCGGTGCACCCATCGCGGCTGCCAGCCCGAGCCCGTCGGGGAGCGCCTGGTGTGCCCCTGCCACGGCAGCGAGTTCGAACTCGACGGCGCCCTGCTCGAAGGCCCGGCGGCCACCGGCCTGACCCGGTACCCCGTGGCCGTGGACGGAACGGACGTGGTGGTCACGGTGGCCGGAGGTGGATCGTGAGCGGGGGGCGTTCGATGCGCCGCGCCCTCGGCGCCGCCGTGGTCCTGCTGGCCGTGCCTGGCGGTGTGGCGGCCCAGGCCGACACGACCATGGCGCAGGAGGGTGTCTACGACCGGCCGTTCATCACCGGGCTCGGTGCCACCTCCGTCGGGGGCTACCTGGAGGGCAACACCAACTGGTTCCAGGAAGACGGGGTCGGCGAGGGCTTCTCGATGGAGCTCCGGCGCTTCAACCTCTTCCTGTTCTCGGCCATCTCGCCCCGGGTCCGGTTCCTGGCCGAACTGGAGTTCGAGCACGGAACCGAGGAGATCGCGCTGGAGACGGCCCTGGTCGATCTCCGTGTCCGGCCGTCGCTGGTCCTGCGCGCCGGCATCCTGCTGCCCCCCATCGGATACCTGAACCAGAACCACGACAGTCCGCGGTGGGACTTCATCGAGCGGCCCCTGGTCACCACGGAGATCATCCCCTCGACCCTCAGCGAGGTGGGCGGAGGCGTCTACGGGAAGGTGCCCGTGGGCGGCGGCGTCGTGTCGTACGACGTCTACCTCACGAACGGACTCGGAGACGGCGTCGTGGAGAACGGGGCCGGGCGGACGCACATCCCCGCAGGCAAACGGGAGGAGCAGTTCGCCGAAGACAACAACGGGTCGCCGGCGGTCTCGGCCCGTCTGGCGGTCCGGCGTCCGGGGCTCGGCGAGGTCGGCGCGTCGTGGTACGGCGGGACCTACAACACCTTCCGGCTGGAGGGCGTCGAGGTGGACGACCGGCGGCGCGTGGACCTGTTCGCGCTGGACGCGGGCGCGTCCCTCGGCCCGGTGGAGGTGCGGGGCGAGGCCGCCTGGGCCCGCATCGACGTGCCCCCCGGCCTGGCGGAGCTCTTCGGCGAGCGTCAGTGGGGCGGCCACCTCGATCTGGTGGTGCCGGTGTGGCGCCCCCGCCTGCCCGGGTACGCCGACGCGACCGTGTCCGCCGGGTTCAGAGTCGAACATGTGGACTTCAACACGGGCACGTTCACCAGCACGGGCGGACCCATCGGCGACCAGGTGTCGGCCGTGGTACCGGGGGTCGCGTTCCGGCCCACCGAAGAGACGGTCTTCCGCCTCAACTACCGCTATTCCTGGCACACGGATTTCGTCGGGAACGCGGCGGCGCGGTCCGCCGGGTGGCAGCTCGGGTTCGCGACGTACTTCTGAGCGCCGGGCGGCGCGGGCGGGCTACTCGAAGATGTAGGCCACCGCCTGGGCCGCCTGGTCCAGGGTCTCCACGGTGAGGGTGGCCAGGGCGTCCAGTTCCTTGAGGGCGTGGGTGTGTTCCGGGTCCCGGACGAGGACCAGGGGCAGCCCCGACGCGACCGCGGAGCCGGCATCCGCGGCCGTGTTCCACTGCTTGTACTGCGGGCCGAAGTACGCGACGCACAACTCGGCCCGGTTCATCAGGACCCGGGTCCGGAGGGTGTTGACCCGGGCGCCCATGAGGTCGCGGTAGCGGGGGCCCGGCTGCTCGCCGAGGATGTCCTCGCCCACCGCGTCCGAGCGGTCGTGGACCTCCTGAGGGCCCACCAGCTCCGCATCGATGCCCCGGGCGGAGAGCGCGCTGCGCAGGTCGTCGCGCCAGGTGGAGTGGATCTCGCCGGCTGCGTAGATGGTGATGTGCTCCATGGGGTGTCTCGTCTGGAAGGGAGGGGGTGCTGGGCGGAGTGGTACCGGAGGGGGCGCGGCAGGGTCCGGACGCGCCCGCGCCGCTCCGGGAGACTTCCGGTAAGGTGATGCTGGCACGAGAGTTGCGCCTCTAGGCATCGGCAACCCGCGAATCCCCGCTTCCGAGGCCGACTCTCTTGCGCCATCGATCCCGACCCCGATCCAACCGTCTCGTCCTGGCGTCGCTGACCGCCCTCGCGGCGGTGGCCGCCTGTCAGTCCGGCGGTACGCCGGAGGCCGTCGGCGACGACCCGTCGCCCGAATCCGTCCTGGCCGATGCCCGCGCCTTGGTTCGAGGTCCGCAGGCACCCACGCTTCCCGACGGGCGGCACCTGCGCCTGTCCGAGACGGTGCGGGACTTCTACGTGGAGACCTCCGGTTCGTCGCCGTTGTGGGCCACGTCGGACGGGCTGACGGAGGCCGGCCGGGAGTTGATGGACGAACTGGAGCGCCTGGAGATCGAGGGTGTGGAGGTGCACCTCGTATCGACGGAAGGAGCCACGGGCCGACCCGCACCGGACAGCGCCGAACTGGACCCCGCGACCCTGCGTGACGTGGGGCCGGAGGTCCGTGAAGTGGCGCTGTCCCAGGCGTTCGTGTCCGCCGCCCGCCACATCCACGAAGGCCGCCTCGACCCCGACACGATCGTCGAGAGCGGGCGCGACCTGCACGCGGACGTGCCGCTGGAGGAGGGACTGCTCCAGCGCATCGCCGACGGGGACTCGCCCGTCGCGGTTCTCGACTCGCTGCGCCCGGAGATGCCGTGGTACGCGCGTTCGGTGGCCGCCGTGGAGACCCTTCACGAGGTGGTGGCGTCGGGGGGCTGGCCGACCATCGACGTCCCTTCGGACAGCGTGTACGAGCGCGGCGACTCCGCGTACGGGATCCGAACGGTCCGGGCCCGTCTCGCGGCCGGTCTGGCCCCGAACGAGCAGGAACTCGTAGCGGACGCGCGGATGCCGGACGTCTACGACACGGACCTGGAAGAGGCCGTGCGTTCGTTCCAGGAGCGCCACGCCCTCGACGTGGACGGCCGCGTCGGGCCGGAGACCATCCGGGCCATGAACGCTCCGGCCGAGGAGCGGATCGAGGCGCTCCGACTGTCGCTGCGCCGCATGCGGTGGCTCCCGAACGATCTCGGCGACCGGACGGTTGTCGTGAACGTGGCCGGCTTCGAGATGCACGTGCTCGAACACGGCGAATCGGTGCTGGGGATGGACGTCGTCGTCGGCCGGCCGGACTGGCCCACGGTGCTGTTCTCGGACACCCTGGACCACATCGTCCTGAACCCCTACTGGCACGTGCCCGAGTCCATCGAGGATCTGGAGATCCTGCCCGAGGTCCGGGCCGACCCGTCCTACCTGTCCGCCAACGACTACGTCGTGGTTCCGGCGGGCGACAACTTCGGCGCCCCGGTCGATCCGGGCTCGGTGGACTGGTCCGAGCTGGAGGGATACGACATCCGTCAGGAGCCCGGGCCGGGCAACGCTCTGGGGCAGATGAAGTTCATGTTCCCCAACGAGAACGACATCTACCTGCACGACACACCGGCCCAGCATCGCTTCGAGCCCAGCGCCCGGGCGTTCAGCCACGGGTGCGTGCGTGTGGAGCGGCCCCACGAGCTGGCCCGGTACTTCCTGGAGCACACCACCTCCGGGGATCCGTCCGACCTCGAAGACTTCCTGGCCACCCGTGAGCGGACCCGGGTGGACCTGGACCAGCCGGTGCCCGTGCACCTGATCTACCTGACTGCCTGGGCCGACGAGGACGGCCGCCTCCACGTCCATCCCGATGTCTACGATCGCAACGAGCGCTTCCACGAGATCCTGGAGACGCAGTGACCCCTGATCCGACCCTACGAACCCCGACCGACGACCATGCCGGACTCGGCCGACAGGCCGTCGTCTTCCTGGTGCTGGCCGGGGTCGTCCTCTTCCTTCTGACGATGCGCCCCGCTCCGGTCGACAGGGCCGAGGCGGAGGTCGCACGGGCGGTGTCACCGGTGACGACGGTGCAGCCGCCGGCCGCGGTGGCATCGGCGCGCCCGGCGGTGCACCCGAGCATCCTTCCGCCCTCCGGCCCCACCACCCGGGAGTCCATGATGGAGCTGGGCCTCGACATCCGGATCGCTCCGGGTCGGGCGGCCGGCCCCGGCGTCGACGAGCGTCGGATCGAGTACCCCCTCGAGAGCCTGTTCGTCCTGCCCGGAGACACCGTGCGGTTCCAGGCGACCGTGGCGGACGGGACACGGCTCTCGGTGGACGCCGACGGAGGAGACCTGAGGCCGGGCCGAGACGCCGGATGGTGGACGTGGATCGCGCCGGACGAGCCCGGCCTTTCCCGCGTGGACGTCCGGCACCCCGGGCAGTTGGCCGAGGTGCGACTGCACGCGTTCACGCTGACGCCCGCCACCGAGGTCGAGCGCGGGTTCCTGAACGGCTACCGGATCGGCACCTACCCGGCCCGGGCGCTGTCGGGCAATCCCCAGTACCGGCCGCCCGAGGGATTCGTGGAGATCACGGAGGCCAACGAAGACACCCGGGTGTCTCCCCACTTCCAGCTCCGGCACTTCCCGGCCAAACAGGGCGCCACCTACCCGAAATACGTGGTGCTTCGTCCCGCGCTGCTACGGAAGCTGGAGCGGGTGATCGATGCGCTGGGTGACCGGGGCTATCCGGTCCGGTCGCTCCACGTCATGAGCGGGTACCGGACGCCGTACTACAACGTCTCGGTGCTCGGGAACGTGCGGTACAGCCGGCACCAGTGGGGCGGCGCGGCGGACGTGTTCGTGGACGAGCGTCCGAAGAACGGACGCATGGACGACCTGAACGGAGACGGCCGGGTGACCCTTGCCGACGCCCGGGTCGTCCACTCGGTGGTGGACAGCCTGGACCTGGACATGGGTTCGAACGTGCCCATCGGCGGGCTGGGCCTCTACGCCGCCAACTCCGTGCGCGGGCCCTTCGTGCACATCGACGTCCGGGGTGTGGCCGCGCGCTGGTAGGTCAGCGCGGGTCCACCTCGGCGAACACCTCGGTGGTGCCGTCGGCGTGGAACGCGTGCACTTCGTACGGGCGCGCCCCCGGACCTTCCATGCCCGGCGAGCCGATGGGCATGCCGGGCACGGCGATGCCCGCGACGTCGGGCCGCTCCGCGAGGAGACGGGCCACCACGTCGGCGGGAACGTGTCCCTCGACCACGTAGCCGTCCACGAGAGCCGTGTGGCAGGACGACATCTGCGTGGGCACGCCGGCGTCGATCTTCACGGCCATGAGTTCCCGGGTGTCCCGGGCATCGACCTCGAATCCCGCGGCCTGGAGGTGCTCCACCCATCCCTTGCAGCATCCGCACGAGGCGGTCTTGTAGACCACGATCGGAGGCAGCTCGGCGGCGGACGCGACCGTCGCGGGCGTTTCGGAGGCCATGGCCGCGGAAGCAGCCTCGTCGGAGGCGTCGGCAGTGCCGCACGCGGCGAGGGCGGCGGTGGTCAGGGCCAGGGCGAGGTGTCTCATGGTCGGCGCGGGGTACGGGGTACGGTCGTGGACACGGGCAACGCGGTGTACACGGACGAACGGGTCGGGTGCCGCGTCCGTCAAGTCGGGAGTCCCCCGTGAAGTTCCGGCGCCGCCCTCCGTGAAACCTTCTTCATGTTGATTCCGCGGCGGCAGCGGGTCTCTATCTTCTGGTGACGGGCGGGCTTCGGGCGGCGGGTGGGAGCCGATCCTCTGCGGGTGGACCGAATGCGCATCCTGGTGGTCGAGGACGACATGAAGGTCGCGAGCTTCCTGGAGAAGGGCCTCCGGGAGGAGGGGTATGCCGTGGACGTGGCCCACGACGGAGTCGACGGCGGCATGAAGGCCCAGGTGTACGACTACGATCTGGTGCTCCTGGACGTGATGCTTCCCGGGCGCAGCGGCGTGGAGATCGTCCGGGAGATCCGGTCGCGGGAGAACACCGTGCCGGTGCTGATGCTCACTGCCCGCGATGCGCGCGAAGACGTGGTGATGGGTCTGGACGCCGGCGCCGACGACTACCTGACCAAGCCGTTCGGCTTCGACGAGCTTCTGGCCCGGATCCGCGCCCTCCTCCGTCGAGGCGGGGCCTCCCGGCCCGACCGACTGCTCTACGACGACGTCGAACTGGACCGGGTGAAGCATTCGGCCGTGCGCCGCGGGCGCGACCTGGATCTGACGCCCAAGGAATTCCAGCTCCTGGAGTACATGATGCTGCACCCCGAGCGCGTGGTGCGCCGCACGGAGCTGCTCGAGAAGGTATGGGACCTCCATTTCGACCCCATGAGCAACGTGGTGGACGTCCACGTGGCCCATCTGCGGAGGAAGCTCCGGGGCGGAGGAGAACCGGCGCTCCTGCATACCGTGCGGGGCGTCGGCTACGTGTTCCAGCGCGACGAACCGTGAGGGGTCGCGCCCGGTGATCCGTTCGTTCCGTGTCATCCTGGCGCTGCGTGCGGCCGGGGTCATGGCCCTGGCCCTGGTGGCCATCTCCGTGGGCTCCGTCTGGACCCTGGGCGCCGTCCTGGACGGAGAGGTCGATGCCTCGATCCTCAACGTGGCGTCGATCCAGGCGGCCTCGCTGACCGACGGCGCCTCGGGAGACATGCGCTTCCACGAGTGGGAGCTGACGCCCGACGAGGCCACGTCGGTCCGCAGCCTGATCCGCTACGCCCAGGTCTGGCAGGCCGACGGACGGAGCCTGCTGCGGAGTCAGTTCATGACGTCCGATCTGCCCGTGTCGGAGGCGGACCTCGAACGGGCGGGCGGCGGCGAGCTGGTCTGGAGCGACCAGATGTGGGACGGGCGTCCGATCCGGACGCTCTACTATCCCCTGGAGCGGCTCGGGGCCGCCCACGAACGCCACGTGCTCCAGGTGGCGGCGCCCCTGGACGCCCGGAACGGGCTGGTCGGGCGCGTTGCCGTGTTCTTCGGGTTGTTCAGCCTTCTCATGACCGGTGCGACGTTCGCCGGCGGCTACTGGCTGGCCGACCGTGCGGTGCGTCCGGTCCACGAGATCATCGGCCAGGCGGAGGACATCGGAGCGGGGTCGCTGGACCGGCGGATCCACGCCTACGCCGACACGCGGGAGTACCGCCGCCTGGTGGCCGTCCTCAATACGATGCTCGAGCGGATCCAGGGCGCGTTCGAGGCGCAGCGCCGCTTCACGGCGGACGCCAGCCACGAACTCCGGTCGCCGCTGACCGCCATGCGTGGAGAGCTGGAGCTGGCCCTGCGGCGGGAGCGGCCCGGCGACGAGTACCGCCGGGTGCTGGACAGCACCCTCGAGGAGGTCAACCGGCTGTCGCTGATCACCGAGGCGCTCCTGACCCTGGCCCGCTCGGACGCCCACGCGCTCGAGCTGGCGCGGGAAGAGACGGACCTGGTGGACCTGGCGGGCCAGGTCGTGGCCCGTCGCGAGGCCCGGGCCGGTGCGAAGAACCTCCGCCTGGTGCTCGAGGCCCGGGAGCCGGTCCAGGCCTGGGTCGATCCGCGCCTGCTGTCGCAGGTGGTGTGGAACCTGGTCGACAACGCCCTCCGCTTCACACCGGAAGGGGGCACGGTGCGCGTCGTGGTCCGCACGACGGAACGTCACGCCGTGCTGTGCGTGGAGGACACGGGCCCCGGCTTCGGGCCGGGCGACCCGGCGCGGGTGTTCGAACGGTTCTACCGGGCGGACGCGGCGCGCCCCCTGGACGGCGAGACGTCCGGAACCGGCCTGGGTCTGGCCATCGTGAAGGCCGTGGCGGAGGCTCACGGCGGTGACGTCGCGGCGGAGAACGCGCCCGGGGGTGGGGCGCGGGTCAAGGTGCGGGTGCCGCGGGCGGTCAGTGACCCGTGGGCGACGTCCGGACCAGCACGGCCGTGACCAGGAGGATCAGCGTGCCGACGGCGAGTTCGACGGCGGCCGCACGGCGCATGGCACCGGGGCCGTCCGCCTGGTGGAGCCGGGGCGTCAGCCGCTTCCAGTTGAGGCCACCCAGGAACAGCGCCACGGCCACGAGCCCCAGCTTGAGCGCCAGCGTCCGGCCGTAGTCCGTCCGCCAGAGATCGCTCCAGGCCGGGAGCTGGAACCAGGTCGACACCATCCCCGTCAGCAGCAGCGCGCCCACCGCCACCTGCGCCACCCGGGAAAAGCGGGGCACCAGCCCCGGGAGGAGGGACGCCGGGAGTGCGCCCTGGCGTCGCCAGGCCGCTTCGAGCCAAAGGACGGTGGCCAGCCCTCCCATCCAGGCACCGGCCGCCAGGACGTGGAGGACGTCGACCGGCAGCGTGAGCCGGGTCGGGACGTCGCCGCCGGAGGCGTGGCCGGTCAGGCCGGGAAAGGCGGCCAGGACCACGGCGGCGGCCCCTGCCAGCCACCACCCCCACGTCCGGCCGCGACGGGCCACGAGCATGGCCGCGACCGCGACGACGGCGGCCCCCACGGCCATCTTGAACGACGTGCCCCAGGCCGACGACAGGAGCAGGGACGCGTCTTCGCTCCAGGGAGCGAAGGGGTCGCGGAACTCCCGGAACTGGCGATGGAAGACCAGGCCCAGGGCCACGGGCATCAACAGCGCGCCCAGAAGGCCCGTGCCGCCCGTGCGCCGATCCAGCCACGCGGGCTCGGCCGCGGTGGCCCCGGGCGCGACCGCGGCCCGGGCCACCACGCTTCCCGTCAGGAGCACGCCCGCCAGGAACAGGAGCCAGCCGGTGACGGCAGGGAGCACCTCGACCGACATCATCGACGCCTCACCCGTTCCCGGTCCGGTGGCTCAGTGGCTCATGACCATGAAGCTGAACGTGTCGCGCACCACGTGGCCGTCCTGGCCCAGGGCACGCCACGACACCGTGTACGTCCCGTTGGCCAGCGTTCCCGTGACCGGCACGCTGAACACGGTCGGGTCGTCGGCATCCTGGACCACGTCCCCCGTGGGCGCTTCGTCGCCGCCGCTGGTGATCAGCCGGATCGACGTGGACCCGTCCTGAGGCTCCTGCGTGAACCACAGGCGGATCTCGGAGGGCGAGCCCATCACGTGCGCGTCCTTCTCCGGCGCCGAGTGCTTCAGCTCGAAGTGGAACAGGCCGAGGGGTTCGGCGGGCGTGAAGGTGGCTGCGGTCGCGACCAGGGCGAGTGCGGCGGTGAGTACGATACGCTTCATTGGGATCTCCTCGAGGGGAGTCGGAAGGGCGGAAGCAGAAGAACGGGAGCATGCGGACCCGAATCGTCCGAACATCGAAGATCGCGCTCCCGCCGTGAATGTGGGATGAATCGGTTCTGAAGGTTTCTTCATGGTCGCGGCCGAGGGAGGCAGGCGGAAGTAGGCTCGGCGCCGGCTACAGCAGCCGGAGCCCGGTCACGACCAGACCGAGCCCCACCACGACCAGCGCCAGGTAGACGAAGAGTCGCTTCGGAGACGGCCCGTCCGGGTCGGACCCGTGATCGTGGCCGCCGGATCCGCCGTGGGCCGCCCGATGCCGCCGGTGCAGCCACACCAGGCCTCCTGCGGCAGCGGCCATCAGCAGGTTCAGCCAGAACGTGTAGTCCACCGCGAACCGCACCACCTCCTCCACCGCGCGGCCGCTCTCGGGCACGATGCCCAGGGCGCCGAAGCCGAAGTGGAGGGCCAGGGCCGTGACCACGATGCTCACGAACATCACGCCGGCGATGTAGAGGGCCACCCGCCACCCGTAGTACTTGGCGTTGACCGCCACCAGGGGCGGCACCATCAGGTCCGAGTAGATGAAGCCCATGAGCCCCGCGAAGAGGACCCCGTTGGCGTTCAGGACGGTGGCCAGCGGGATGTTGCCCATGCTGCCGATGAACGTCGCGGCGGCCACGAACGGACCGACCACCGCGTTCTCGACGGCAATGAGCCACGCGGGCAGGGTGTCCTGCATGTCCGTCAGGAAGATCGTGCTCCAGACCTCGGCCGGAACGAGGACGGCAACGAGCCCGGCCACGGTGAACCCGATGGTGATCTCCTCCCACACCATCTTCCACTCGCCGACGAAGTTGTTCCCGACCCGCTGCCAGCCGTCCAGCGAGGTCAGTCGCTCCTTCCAGTCGAAGTCCTCGTCCTGCTCCGGGGCCTCCTTCTCGACCTTCTCCCGGGCGGCCTCGAGCCATGACGCGGGGTAGGTGGCTCGGATGAGGAGCGTGCTGATGCCGATGAGGAGCAGACCGCCCACGACCTCGGCGGCCACGAACTGCCACCCCAGGAACAGGAAGATCAGGATGCCCAGTTCGATGACCAGGTTCGTCGAGGCGAACATGAAGGCCACGGCGGCGACGAAGTGCGCGCCCTTGGCCACCAGCGACCGTGCGGCCGCGAGGGCGGCGAAGGAGCACGACGACGACACCGCGCCGAACACGGTCGAGAGCGCCACGCTTCGGGGGTTCGCGCCCCCCATGAAGCGGACCAGGCGACTGCGGGGCACGAAGGCCTGGATCATGCCGCTGATGCCGTAGCCGAGCACGAACGCCCATCCCGACTTCCAGAAGAACCCCAGGGAGGTCCGGGCGGAGTCGGTCAGGGCGACGGCGGCAGGGTGGGTCAGGAGCGTGTCGAGGATGGGTACCGTCCGGGATCGAGGAATGCGCGGCCGGCCGGGCCCGCCGTCGCGCGGGAGCGTCCAGCGTGAAGGCGATGTAGCTTCAGTACCAGACCCGCAGTCCGGCCACGAGACTGGCGTCGCGGGGTGCACCGCCGCCGGCCCGGACCGCGTCGGCCGTGCCGCCGAAGGATGCGTGCCAGGCCACACCGACGTACGGGGCGAACTCCCGCCGGATCTCGTACCGGAGGCGGGCGCCCAGTTCCAGCTCGTGGAGCCCGGTGGCGATGCCCCACTCCGGCACGTCCTGCAGCGCCAGGCCCACCGTCAGGGACGGCTCGACGATGGCCCGCTGGGTCAGGAGGATGTCGTAGCTGGCGTCGAAGCCGGCGCTGACGTTCCCCTCGTGATCGACGAACAGCGCGGTTTCGATCTCGAACCAGTAGGGGGCGAGCCCCTGGAACCCGACCACGGCATGCGGTCGAGTGAGCCCGCCGTCGCCCCACTGGCGGTCGAGGCGGACGCCGGCCTGGAACTCGAAGTACGGAGACACCAGTCGGCTGTAGAGGGCCTGCGCGGAAAGGAAGCCCGCGCCCTCCCCGGGCTCGGCCTCGCCCTCGAGTTTGAACCAGTACCGGGCGTAGTCGCCGCCGTACCACCCCTCGGCGCTGAGCAGAAGCGGGTTGCCGGCCAGGCCCGGGGCCGACTCGAACTCGTCGACCATGACGAACAGATAGTTCATGTCGTCCATGGTCTGGGCGGTCGCCGGAACCGCCGCTGCGGTCATGGCCGCGAGCGCCAGGGTCGCGGCGCCGAGCCGGCCGCGACGGGAGACGGGCCGGCGGGCCGAGCGCCTCATGCGTCCTCCTGGACGACGATCTCGTCGCCGACCTGGACCACCCTGAACATGCCCGCTTCCATGTGATACAGGATGTGGCAGTGGAAGGCCCACGGTCCGTGGGCGTCCGCCGTGACAAGCAGCGAGACCCGCTCCGCGGGCTGCACGTTCACCGTGTGGACCTTCGGAATCGTCGCGCCCTTCCCGTTCTCCAGCTCCATCCACATGCCGT
Organism: Longimicrobiales bacterium; assembly: GCA_040216925.1. Lineage (GTDB taxonomy): Bacteria > Gemmatimonadota > Gemmatimonadetes > Longimicrobiales > Gaopeijiaceae > JAJCZZ01. The sequence goes on along the minus strand of JAVJOF010000026.1, from coordinate 50,770 downwards.
GGAGGTGCATGGGGTGGTTCATCATGGTGTCGTTGACCATGGTCAGGCGGATGCGTTCCCCGAAGTCCAGGCGGATGGGCTCGGCTTCGGAGAACTTCACGCCGTCGATGGACCACATGAACCGCTCCATGTTGCCCGTCAGGTGAATCTCCACTTCACGGGTGGGCGGTTCCACGTGGTGGGGCGGATGGAGTGCCTCCAATTGCGCGTACGTCAGCACGCGCCATCCGTCCTGGCCCAGCCCGAGGCCCGGCTCGTGGAGCCGGCTCGTGGTCTGGTCGGGGATGCCCGCGTTGCCGGGTCCGTGCGCGTCGGGCCCGTGGTCCTCAGGCTCGGGAACGGTCCCGGGTGCCCGCATGCCGGCGTCCATCGCACTCATGTCGTGCCCCGCATGGGGGTCCGCCGGTTCGGGCGTCTCCGGCATGCGGTGGCCCGCGTGGGGGTCCCTGGCCGCCGTGTCGGCGGGCATCGCATGCCCCATGGCCGCGTGGTCCATGCCGGCCATGCCGCCCATGGCCGCGTGATCCATGCCCATGTCGGCCATGGTCAGGATCGGGCGCGGGCGCCGCGGCGGCACGCCAGCTTCCATGCCTTCGCGGGGCGCCAGCGTACCGCGCACGAATCCGCTCCGGTCCATGGCTTCCGCGAACACGGTGAACGCCCGGTCCTCGGATGGCTCGACCACCACGTCGTACGTCTCGGCCACGCCGATACGGAACTCGTCCGTCTCCACGGGCTTCACGTACTGTCCGTCCTTCTGGACCACCGTCAGCGGCAGCCCGGGGATGCGCACGTCGAAGAACGACGCGGCCGACGCGTTGATGAACCGCAGACGCACCCGCTGGCCGGGCTCGAACAGGCCGGTCCAGTTGTCGTCGGACGCCAGGCCGTTCATCAGATAGGTGTAGGTGGCGCCGGTCACGTCGCTGATGTCGGTGGGGTTCATGCGCATGTCGCCCCACATCAGCCGGTTGTCGAGGGCGGCGCCGAGCCCCTGCTCCCGGGCGTCTCGAAGGAAATCCGCCAGCGTCCGCTGCTGCCGGTTGTAGTAGTCCGGCATCTTCTTCAGCCGAGCCATCAGCCGATGGGGATCCTCGAAGGTCCAGTCGGACAGGACCACCACGTAGTCCCGGTCGGCCGTGACCGGATCGGTGCCGGCAGGGTCGATGACCATGGCGCCGTAGTGCCCGAGCTGCTCCTGGAGCCCCGAATGGCTATGGAACCAGTAGGTCCCGCTCTGACGGATCGGGTAGCGGTACTCGAACGTCTCGCCGGGGCGGATGCCCGGGAAGTTGACCTTGGGCACCCCGTCCATGGCATTGGGCAGGATGATCCCGTGCCAGTGGATCGACGTGTCCTCGTCCAGCCGGTTCGTGACGCGGAGGATCGCATCGTCGCCTTCGCGGAACCGCAGGATGGGCCCGGGAAGTGTGCCGTTGATGGTCGTGCCGGTGGCGCTGCGCCCGTCGATGCGGACGGAGGTCCGGTCGATGACCAGATCGATGGGGCCGTCGCTGCCGCTCAGGACCGCGGGCGAGGACGAGGCGAGGTCGCCCCGCGCTCCGCGAGCGTAGTCCGGAACGAGGGCGTCGAGGCCGGCCAGGGCGCCCAGGCCGCCCCCGACCCGGAGGAAGGTTCGCCTCGAGAGCCGGGTGCCTGGAAGGCTAGGGGCCGTGGATGGGTCGTCTGAAGACATCGAAGGTTCGGTAGGAGGTAGGAGCGGGCGAACGGGGTCGTGGTCAGCGGTTGGCGCGCGACGACCAGTGGATGGCCCGGATCCGCCACCCGTCCGGTTCCCTGGAGAGCACCATGAGTTCCGCGCCGCGGCTGTCGATGTCGCGATCGCGGTAGGTGCCGGTCGTGGTGGAGGTGGACACCGCCCAGGCGATCCCGCCCTCCACGGTGACCCGGATCGGACCCCGCTGGCGTGGAACCGCCGCCGCGAACGCCATATCGCCCGGAAGGTGGTGGCTCCGGTACTCGGCCCGCGTCTCGACGCCTCCGGACTCGAGGATCATGGCGTCTTCCGCCAGGAGGGCGAGCGCGGCCGCGCTGTCCGCGGCGGCCAGTGCGTCGTGGTACGCCTGGACCACTGCCGCTACGGCCGCCGAGTCGGCGGACATGGCGTGTCCGGCATGGTCCTGCGCCGAGAGGGACGGCGCGCCGAGAAGAAACGCTGCGGCGAGCGTGGCGGCGAGGGACGGCGCGTGGAGCGCCCCCGGTGAGCGTCGGGACATGGGCAGATCCCCGGAAAAGTCGTCAGGAAACCGGCGGCGGCGCCGACGGCAGTACCGCAATGAACCTGGCTTGGGCCGGGTGAACCCGAGATGAAAGAGGCGTGAAGTTTCCTTCATCTGGGCTGAAGACTTCTTCATGAACTTCTAACCCCCTGTTCATCCCGCTCCTGCAATCCTTGTCCGTGACGATCACCTTCGAGGTGGAGGAGCGGTGCGACGGAGTATCCTTCTTTTGGCGGTGGCTACGGTCCTCGGGGCTGTGTGTCCGCCCCCTGGCGCGGCCCAGGCAGCGGCGCCATCGACGCGCCTCGACGACGTGCTCCAGGAGGTGGCGGAGCGCAACCCGCGTCTGCGTGCCCTGGCTGCGGGGGCCGAAGCGACGCTCCTCGCGGAGCCCGAGGCCTCCACGCTTCCCGATCCGGTGCTGCAGGTGGGGGTCATGAACGTCGGGCTCCCCGACTTGAACGCCGACATGCCGGCATCCATGGCCCCATCCATCCAGATCATGCAAGCAGTCCCGTTCCCCGGAACGCTCGGGCTGAGGGGCCGGATCGCCGGATTGGGATCGGAACTCGCTACGGTGTCCGTGGACGAATCCTGGTGGCAGATCCGGGCCGCGGCGGCAGGCGCGTTCTACGACCTCTATGTCCTGGACCGGCGGATCGCGGTCATGCGCGAGACGCTGACCTTGCTCGAGGACTTCCGTCTGATCGCCCGGGCCCTCTACGGGGCGGGCGAGGGGCGCCAGGCCGATGTCCTCCGGGCTGACGTGGAAGTGGCCCGAATCGACGCGGAGGTCCGGTCCATGGAGGCGCGTCGGACCGCCACCGCCGCTCGGCTGAACGCTCTGCGGGACCGGGCCGCCGACGCTCCCGTTCCCTCTCCGGCGCTCGGCGCCCTGCCTCTGGATGTCCCGCCGGTCGACACCCTTCGCCTCTGGGCGGAGCGGAGCCGTCCGATGCTCGAGCGCGGGAGGCTGACGGTCGAACAGGCGGGCGTGCGCCGCGACCTCGCCGCGCGGCGCGTCTGGCCCGACCTGATGGTCGGGGTGGGCTACGGACAGCGGAACCGCGGCGCAGGGACGGAGCGGATGGGAAGCCTCACGGTGGGCGCGACCCTGCCCATCCACGCGGGCTCCCGCCAGCACGCCTTCCGTGCCGAGGCGGGCGCACGCCAGCGTCTCGCACAGGCCGAACTCGACGGTCTCCGGGCCGATGTCGAGGCGCGGCTGGGTGAGATCGTCGCGGAACTCGACCGGGCCCGTTCCCTGACGACCCTCTACCGGGAAGAAGTCCTGCCTCAGGCGCGCGCCAACGTCGCCTCGGCGCTGTCGTCGTACCGGGTGGGTGCCGTGGACTTCCTGACGCTCATCGACGCCCAGATGACCGTGAATCGCTATCAGAGCGAGCTGTTCCAGCTCCTCGGGGAATACGGCCGCGCCGTGGCCGCCCTGGAATCGACCCTCGGACGGAGCCTGCCTGTCGGCACGGCCGTCCTCACGGAGGCATCATGATCCGAAGCAAACAGGGCCTCGTCTCGTTCGGGTTGGTTGCGGCCGCCGTCGCGCTCGTCGGCTTCCGGATCGCCGGGGGGGAATCCGGTCCCGCCGCCCAGGAGGCCGAGGGCCACGACCACGCCGCCATGACCGCCGGCGCGGCCGGCGAACGGCAGCCGGTCCGGCTCTCGGCCGAGGACGGGCGGCGGATCGGGGTGGCCATGACCACCGTCCAACGGCGGGTGTTGCCGGTGTCCGTGAGCACGGTCGGCGTGGTCGCATACGACGAGACCGGACTCGCCACGGTCAACCCGAAGGTGACCGGCTGGGTGGAGCGTCTCCACGTGGAGTTCACGGGAGCCCGGGTCCGGGCCGGCCAGCCGCTCCTCGACCTGTACAGTCCGGCGCTCGTCGCCGCCCAGGAGGAGTTGATCCTGGCCGCGCGGCTGGTACGGGAGGCCGGGTCCGGGCGAGCCGCCGACAACGCGGCGGAGCTGCTCGAGTCGGCGCGCCGGCGCCTGTCGTACTGGGACGTGCCGGCCGAGGAGATCCAGGCCATCGAAGCCTCCACGGCGCCCCGGAAGACCGTGACCTTGTACGCGCCGGCCTCCGGGGTGGTGGTCGAGAAGAACGTGGTGGAGGGCGACCGCATCCTGCCGGGCATGACCGTGTACCGGATCGCGGATCTCTCCTCGGTCTGGATCGAGGCCGAAGTCTTCGAGAAGGACCTGGGTCTGGTGCGGGAAGGTCAGGCCGCCGACGTGACCTTCGAGGCGTTCCCGGGCCGGACCTTCCCGGGTCGGGTCGCCTACGTCTACCCGACCGTCTCGATGCAGTCCCGGACCGGGCGCGTCCGCCTGGAACTGGCCAATCCTGGCGGAGAGCTGCGCCCCGGGATGTACGCGAGGGTCCGACTCGACGCGCCTGCCGCGCCCGAGACGCTGGTCGTGCCCCGAAGTGCCGTGCTCTCCACGGGCCGTCGGACCCTCGTGTTCATGGCCGCTCCCGACGGCACGCTGGTGCCACAGGAGGTCGTGACCGGCCGGGCGGCCGACGATCTCATCGAGATCCTCGAGGGGGTGGACGCGGGCGCCCGTGTCGCGTCGTCGGCCGCCTTCCTGATCGATGCCGAGTCGAGCCTCGGGACCCTGGCGGGCCCCATGGACGGCCAGGTGGGGATGGACGAGATGGCAGGTGAGGCGGCCCCGGTCGAGGAGGTCGATCACTCCGGCCACGACATGGGGGCCGCCGCCCCCGACACCGTCGACCACTCCGCCCACTCGTAGGGGAGGGAAACGACCGTGCTCAGTCGCGTGATCGAGTGGTCCGTCCGCAACCGCTTTCTGGTGCTGCTCGCAGCCCTCTTCGTGGCCGTCGGGGGCGTCTGGGCCATGCGGGGGATCCCCCTGGAAGCGCTCCCCGACCTGTCGGACGTGCAGGTCATCGTCCGTACCGACTATCCCGGCCAGGCACCCCAGATCGTCGAGGACCAGGTCACCTACCCGGTCGCGTCCGAGATGCTGAAGGTGCCCGGCGCCGCCACCGTCCGGGGCTACTCCTTCTTCGGCACGTCCTTCGTCTACGTCATCTTCGACGACGGTACGGACCTCTACTGGGCCCGGAGCCGGGTGCTGGAGTACCTCTCCGCCATCCGGGGACGCCTCCCGGCCGGGGCGGACGCCTCGCTCGGACCGGACGCGACGGGGCTGGGGTGGGTGTACCAGTATGTCGTGACCGACACGACGGGTACCCGTTCGTTGGCGGACCTGCGCTCCTTCCAGGACTGGTATCTCCGCTACCAACTCACCGCCGTGGAGGGGGTCAGCGAAGTGGCCACGGTGGGTGGCTACGAGCAGGTCTACGAAGTCACGGTCGACCCCATCAAGCTCCGTGGCTTCGGCATCTCGGTGACGCAGGTCATGGAGGCGGTGCGGGCGTCCAACCAGGATGTCGGCGCCATGGTCCTGGAACTGGCCGACCGGGAGTACATGATCCGGGGGCTCGGGTACGTGAAGGGCCTCGACGACCTCGAGGCGATCGTGATCCGCGCCACGGACCACGGGACGCCCGTGCGCGTGGCGGACATCGGAACGGTGCGCATGGCTCCGGACGTGCGCCGGGGAGTCGCCGACCTGGACGGGCGCGGCGACGTGGTCGGAGGGATCGTGGTGATGCGCTTCGGGGAGAACGCCCTGGCCACCATCGACCGGGTCAAGGAAAAGCTCGCCGCCATCGCCCCGGGGCTTCCGGAGGGAATCGTCGTCGAGCCGGTCTACGATCGATCGGACCTGATCCACCGCGCCATCGATACGCTTCGCGAGAAGCTTCTCGAGGAGTCCCTCGTGGTGGCGCTGGTAACCGTGCTGTTCCTCGTCCACGTCCGGAGCGCACTGGTGGCCATCGTCACGCTCCCGCTGGGCATCCTGATGGCCTTCATCGCCATGCGTGTGCTCGGGGTCGGCGCCGACATCATGAGCCTGGGCGGCATCGCCATCGCCATCGGGGCCATGATCGACGCGGCCATCGTGATGGTGGAGAACATGCACAAGCACCTGGAGCGGGCCATCGACGAGAAGCGTCGGCGCGCCCGGGACGCCGGCCTGACGCTTCCCGGCGACGACGGCGATCCGGACCGCCTCCACACGCGGATCCTGACTTCGACGGAGCGGTGGAGCGTCGTGGTCGCGTCGTCGAGGGAGGTGGGTCCGGCGCTCTTCTTTTCCCTCCTGATCATCACCGTGTCGTTTCTGCCGGTGTTCGCTCTCGAGGCCCAGGAAGGGCGGATGTTCAAGCCGCTGGCGTGGACCAAGACCCTGGCCATGGCCAGTGCCAGTCTGCTGTCGGTGACGCTGGTGCCCGTGGCCATGGGGCTGTTCATCCGTGGACGGCTGCACCGCGAGCACGCCAACCCGATCAACCGCGTCCTGATTGCCACGTATCGTCCGGCCCTGGAATGGGCCCTCCGATACCGGGGTCCCGTGATCGCGGCGGCTGCTGCCGTCCTGGTCCTGACGGTGCTGCCCTTCCGCGGCATCGGCTCGGAGTTCATGCCCCCGCTCAACGAGGGCTCCATCCTCTACATGCCCACCACGGTTCCGGGCATCAGCGTGGCCCGGGCCCGGGAGACGCTCCGCGTGCAGGACTCGATCCTGGCGTCCTTCCCCGAGGTGCGCACGGTCTTCGGGAAGGCGGGTCGGGCCACCACGGCCACGGACCCGGCCCCGCTGTCCATGTTCGAGACCACCGTGACGCTGGTGCCCGAGGACGAGTGGCGTCCAGGCATGGACTACGAGCGGCTGGTCGCGGAGATGGATGAGGCGCTACGCATGGCGGGTGTGACCAACTCGTGGACGATGCCCATCAAGGGCCGCATCGACATGCTGGCCACCGGCATCCGCACCCCCGTCGGGGTCAAGATCTTCGGCCCGGAACTGGCCGAACTCGAGCGGCTGGCCACGGAGGTGGAGGCGGCGGTCAAGATGGTGCCGGGTACCCGCTCGGCCGTGGGAGAGCGCGTGGTGTCCGGCTCCTACATCGACATCGAAATCGACCGGGACGCCGCCGCCCGCTACGGCGTGTCGGTCCAGCAGATCCAGCAGGTGATCGCGGCCGCCGTGGGTGGGATGACCATCACCCACACGGTGGAGGGGCGCGAGCGCTACCCCGTACGGGTACGGTATCCCCAGGAACTGCGAGACCAGCCGGAGCGGCTGGCCGAGATCCTGCTTCCGGTGGGCCGGCTTTCCCAGGGGATGGAGGCGATGGCGTCTCCGGCCACGATGCGCGGGATCGAAGGAGCCTCGGGGGGTATGGACGACGGCATGGTGCGCGGAGGTGCCGGCGCGCAGATCCCCCTGGGTCAGGTGGCGCGGATCCGAACCGTCGGTGGCCCGATGGTGGTCAAGACCGAGCAGGCGTTCCCCACGGCGTGGGTCTTCGTGGACACCGACGAGACGGACCTCGGCCGGTACGTCGCCGACGCGCGAACCATGGTCGAGTCCATGGTGGACCTGCCGCCCGGCTACACCATGACCTGGTCGGGACAGTACGAATACATGGAGCGTGCGAAGGACCGGTTGGCCATGGTCGTGCCCGCCACCCTGATGATCATCTTCGTGCTCCTGTATCTGAACTTCGGCACCGTGTCCGACACGTTGATCGTCATGCTGTCCCTGCCCTTCTCGCTGGTGGGCGGTGTGCTGATCATGGCCCTCCTCGGCTACCACTGGTCCGTGGCCACGGCCATCGGCTTCGTGGCGTTGGCGGGGGTGGCGGCCGAGACCGGGGTCATCATGCTGATCTACCTGCGAGGGTCCTGGGAGGCACGGATCGCGGCGGGGCGGCGCACGGTGGAGGGCCTCCACGAAGCGGTCATCGAGGGGGCGGCCCTGCGCGTCCGCCCGAAGATGATGACCGTCCTGGCCATCATGGCCGGCCTGGCGCCCCTGTTCTGGGGCCACGGCGCTGGCGGGACCGTCATGCGGCGCATCGCCGCGCCCATGGTGGGCGGGATGATCTCCGCCACGGTCCTGACGCTGCTGGTCATTCCCTGCATCTATTCGCTGTGGCAGGAGGCACTGGTGGAGCGCGCCACCGACCCGGTGGCCGAGGCCACGCTCGTCCACGTGGGAGGCGACTGAGATGAAACACGCCGGCGGCCACACCGGTCACGACAAACACGCCGGCCACTCCGTGGCCATGTTTCGGGACCGCTTCTGGCTGTCCTCGATCCTGACGGTTCCCACCCTTCTTTGGAGCCCGTCGCTCCAGGAGTGGTTGGGGTTCTCCATGCCGGCGGTGCCCTTCGAGGCGTGGATCCCGGTGGTGTTCGGCTCCGCCGTGTTCCTCTACGGCGGCCTGGTGTTCCTGAAGGGAGCCGCCGGCGAGATCCGGTCCGGTGTGCCGGGGATGATGACGCTGATCTCCCTGGCCATCACGGTGGCCTTCGCCTACTCCCTGGCGGTGGCGTTCGGGTGGCAGGGCGAGCCTTTGTGGTGGGAGCTGGCGACGCTCGTGGCCATCATGCTGCTGGGGCACTGGATCGAGATGCGGTCGATCTCCCAGGCCCACGGCGCCCTGAAGGAGCTGGCCAAGCTCCTGCCGGACCTGGCGGTCCGGTTGACCGATGGGGGCGAGGAGGAAGTGCCGGTATCCGAACTCCGCGACGGCGACCGGGTCCTGGTCCGCCCCGGGGCTGCGGTCCCGGCCGACGGAGTGGTCAGGGAAGGCCGGAGCTCCGTGAACGAGTCCATGCTGACCGGCGAGTCGAAGCCGGTGGACAAGGAGCCGGGCGCCGAGGTCGCGGCGGGGACGGTCAACGGGTCGGGATCGCTCCGCGTGGAGGTGACCGGAACCGGAGACCGGACCGCGCTGGCGGGCATCATGCGCCTGGTCGAGGAGGCCCAGACGTCCCGGTCCCGGGCCCAGGCCCTGGCCGACCGGGCCGCGTTCTGGCTGACCGTGGTGGCGGTGGTGGCAGGGGTCGCGACCCTGGTTACCTGGCTGGTCCTGGGCAACGGTCCCACGTTCGCGGTGCAGCGCCTCGTGGCCGTCCTGGTCATCGCCTGCCCGCACGCGCTGGGTCTGGCCATTCCCCTGGTGGTGGCCATCTCCACGACGCTGGGGGCGCGCAACGGACTTCTGGTACGGGACCGGCGCGGGCTCGAAGAGGCGCGGCTCGTCGACGCGGTCATCTTCGACAAGACCGGGACGCTCACCCGTGGCGAGTTCGGCGTCGTGTCCGTGGCCACGGCCGAAGGGATGTCGAAAGACGATGCCCTGCGGTGGGCCGCAGCCGTGGAGCAGGACTCGGAACACACGATCGCCCAGGGGATCGTCCGGGCGGCGCGGGAGCGGGAGCTCGACGTGCCGGCCGTATCGGACTTCCAGGCCATTCCCGGCCACGGCGTCCGCGCCGGTGTGAACGGCCGCACGTTCCTGCTGGGCGGGCCCGCACTCCTCCGTGCGGAAGATGTCGACGTGCCGCCGGCGCTGGCCGACGCCGCCTCCGAGAGTGAGGGGCGGGGCCAGACCACCGTGTACCTCATCGAAGGAGGCTCGGCGGTTGCGGTCATCGGGTTGGCCGACAAGGTGCGGGAGGAGTCCCATGCGGCGGTGAAGGCCCTGCGAGGCATGGGCGTGGACGTGATCATGCTCACCGGGGATGCCGAGGCGGTGGCCCGGGCGGTCGCCGCCGATCTGGGCATCGAGAAGGTGTTCGCGGAGGTGCTGCCCGACGGGAAGGCGGACATCGTGGCCCGCCTCCAGTCGGAAGGGCGGCGGGTGGCCATGGTCGGAGACGGGGTCAACGACGCTCCGGCTCTGGTCCGGGCGGACGTCGGCGTGGCCATCGGCGCCGGCACCGACGTGGCCGTGGAAGCGGGAGACGTGGTCCTGGTGCGCAGCGATCCGCGGGACCTTCCCCGGATCATCACCCTGAGCAGGGGGACCTACCGGAAGATGGTGCAGAACCTCTGGTGGGCCGCCGGCTACAACGTCGTCGCGATTCCTCTGGCCGCGGGGGTCCTGGCGCCGATGGGGATTCTCCTGCATCCGGCGGTGGGGGCCGTTCTGATGTCCTTGAGCACGGTGGTCGTGGCGCTCAATGCCCAGCTTCTCCGGCGTATCGACCTGTCGGTGGACGGGGTCGGGCAATGAACCGCCGGCGCCTGTCCAGGGCCCACCGGCTGTTGGGTCTGCTGGCGCTGGTGCCGCTGGCCGGATGGATCGTGTCGTCGTTCGTGCTCCACGGCGTCGCATTGGCCCTGCCGAACGGCCTCCAGGGTGTGTACGAGCTCGAGCCGTTCCATGGCGCGGGCCTACCGCTGGAAGGAGCCGGCCTGCTGCCTCCCGATTCCATTCTCGGTCGTCTGGCAGGCGACGGGCTCGACCGCATCTACTGGCTGCGTCTGGAGCCGCTGGGCGGAGCGCCGGCCTTCGTCGTCAAGCCGGGCCCGTTCGACCTCGAGCGTGTGTACGACGCGCGGTCCGGGCGCAGGCTCGACCCCCTCGACGACGAAGCCCTGCGGCGCATCGGCGACGCCGAACTCGTGGGCACCACCGTGGAGGAGATCCACGACGGGAACGAGTTCAACCGGTACTACACGGTGGACGAGGTGCCGGCGGGCGCCCTGAGGATGACCGGCGCGCAGCCGTCCGAGGTGGTCCTTTCCCGTGCGTCCGGCCGCACGCTCCGCCGGACCGACCCGGGGGCGGAAGCCTTCGAGAAGGCCTACCGGAGCGTACATGTGTGGCAGTGGGGCGACGCACTCCGGTTCTTCACGGCCCTCCTGTACACGCTGGTGGGGTTGACGCTGACCCTCGTGGTCCTCGGGTACGTGCTGTGGTTCGACCGCCGAGACCGCCGGAAGCGGTGGGGCCCCGCGGTCAGGAAGGAACGGCGGGTCCATGCCCGGGTGGCGCCCGTGGCGGGGCTGATCCTGGCCACTCAGATGCTCGTCGGCGCCTACCTGTGGTTCAACCTGGGCCTGATCGAGCCCCGTTTCCGGGGCCAGGGGTCCTTCGCCACCGAGTGGGAAGGCGGGATCGCCACCGCCGAGTCCTTGCCGCCTGTCGAGGTCCTCGCCGCCGCGGTCCCGGACTCGCTGCGGGACGCCGACGGGCGATCGTTCCAGCGCTTCGAGTGGAGAGCGCCCGGGGCCCTCCGCACGTGGGTGGTATACCCCCGGCGGGATGCCGAAGGGGTGCTCCTCGAGGCGGGGTCCGGACGTCCCCTCGGCCAGCTCACACAGGAGCAGGCCGCCGAGGCCGGGGCCGCCGTCGTCCTCGGCACGCCCACCGGCGCCGGCGCCCCGTCCACCGAGTACTGGATGGACTCCAACACGCGTGTGCCCACGTACCGGTTCCGCTTCTCGGACCCGGACGACTCCGACGTCCACGTGTCCCGGGTCACGGGCGAAGTGGTCCAGCGCCGACCCGCCATCTGGCGGGCGTTCGGTCCGTTCCTGGCCTATCACACCTTTGGGTTCACCGGAAACCCGTGGATGGACACCGCCCTGCTCACGGCCCTCCAGGTCACCATCCTGATCATGATGGTCACGGGATGGCGCCTGGCGTTTCCGAGGAAGGCGGGGGTGGATCCGGACGCGGTGGCGGGATCGGCCTGACCCGCCCCGCGCATACCGTCTTCCACGGGCCATGAGGCGGCGGGTCGCCGACCGAGGTGTCACGCCCCCCCCGGCTTCACCGCCGTCACCATCACCGCCTTGACCCCGAACGATTCGGCCGCGTCCTGGGTGGCCTGTTTGCGGAAGCGGAAGCCCGGCACCACGGCGGTCCGGACCCGCGTGAACCCGGTCTCCTCCAGGAGCCGGAACATCTCTCCTTCCAGGAGAGCACCTCCGATTCACGACGCCCAGAGCTTCGGGTCGTTGACGATCGACTGGGACAGTTGCTTCGCGCTCACGATGTCGGTGATGGAGATCCGCCCACCGGGGCGGAGGATCCGGTACATCTCCTCCATCACCGCCCGCTTGCGGAAGCTCAGGTTCAGCACCCCGTTCGACAGCACGGCATCGGCCGTCTCGTCGGGGAGCGGGACGGATTCCATGGGCGCCTCGTGGCACTCCATAACGGTGCCTTCCGCCTCGGCGTGGCGCAGGGCCGCCCGGCACATGGTGGGGTTGAGATCCACCCCGACCACGCGTCCGTGGCGGCCGACCTTCCGGGCAGCCAGGAGGGCGTCCAGGCCGGCGCCGCTGCCGAGGTCCACCACCACCTCGCCCTCCCGGAGGTCGGCCCGGAGGTGGGGATTGCCCACCCCGGCGAACGACGCCACGGCGCCGGCCGGCATCGTGTCGAGGGCCTCGGCCTCGTAGCCGAACATCAGCGCGGCTTCCCGGCCGTGGAAGAAGTGGAACTCGGCGTCCGGGTCCTCCACGATCTCCTCGTACATCCGGAGGATCTCGTCCTTCAGCGTCGCCTCGAGCGACGACGACAGGGTCGTGTCCATGTCGGCTCCCACGTGTGACGGGTGGATGCTGCGGTTCGTCCTGTGGAGGCGCCGGGACCCGCCGAACCGGCTCACGTCGGGGCGTCGATCCAGGCTCGTGAGCCCGTTTCGGCCCACCGTGCGCCTTCCAGGGTGCCGGACCTCCGGGCCCGGCCATCCGATTCCCGAAGACCGCACGGAGGACATCATGTCTCAGAGCACCATGGAGAAGCCCGCCGCCCGAGGGCCGCTGAACGGCGTGGACACGCCCACCCTCTTCGCCACGATCGACGTGGTGGCGGGCCAGCCCGACCTGGCGAAGTTCACCTTCCGGGCCCGCAACACCTGGCAGACGGGCACCTACTCGCGCACGTCGGTCACCTCGTTCTACGGAGCGGGCTCGGAGCACGAGCACGTGCGCGAGTTCCTGGTCGACGCCGATCACCCGGCCGTCCTGGTGGGGGAGGACCGCGCCCCGCTCCCGGTGGAGCTGCTCCTGGCCGCCCTGGCGTCCTGCCTGACCGGGGGCATCGGCAACATCGCCTCGGCGCGCGGTGTGACGCTCCGCGAAGTGACGTCCACGGTGGAGGGTGAGCTGGACGTCCAGGGCATCCTGGGGCTGTCGCCGGACGTCCGGAACGGGTTCAGCCGGATCTCGGTCGACTTCCACATCGAAGGCGATGCGCCCCCCGAGACGCTGCGCCGCATCGTGGAGCAGTCCCGGGCCCGCTCGGCCGTGTTCGACATCATCACCAACCAGGTCCCGGTGGACGTCACCATCGACGGCGCGTGACGGGGTCCACCTGCGCCGGGTCGGGAGGGTGTCGGCCCGGCGCGGGGGACCCCGGCCGAGGGAGAGGAACGATGCGATCGGTGGACACGGTGGTGGTCGGAGGCGGCCAGGCGGGGCTGGCCATGAGCCGGGCCTTGAGCGAGCGCGGAGTGGAGCACGTCGTGCTCGAGCGCGGGCGGGTGGGCGAGCGCTGGAGGAGCGAACGCTGGGCGTCGCTGCGTCTGCTCACCCCCCGATGGCTCTCGCGCCTGTCGGGGTGGGAGGGAGAGGAGGGAGGCGATCCCCAAGGCTACATGGATCGCGACGAGGTGATCCGGTACCTCGAGGGGTATGCGGGGGCGTTCGAGGTGCCGCTCCAGGAGGGCGTCACGGTGACCTCCGTCGAGCGCGACGGCGAGACGTATCGCGTGGAGACGCGGCAGGGGAGCTGGGGGGCGCGGAACGTGGTCGTGGCCACCGGAGAGAGCCAGGAAGCCTTCGTGCCGGCCATGGCCCGCGACCTGTCGGGCTGGATCCACCAGGTCGTACCCACCCGCTACCACGACCCGGACGGCTTGCCGCCCGGAGGCGTGCTGGTGGTGGGGGCGTCGGCCACCGGCATCCAGCTCGCCGGGGAGATCCACGCGTCGGGACGGCCCGTGACCCTGGCCGTCGGCCGGCACACGCGCCTGCCCAGAACCTACCGGGGGCGCGACATCCTCGAATGGTTCCATCGGATGGGGGTGCTCGACCAGACGGTGGAGGAGCTGCGCAGTCCGTCCGCGTCCCGCGATCAGCCGTCCATGCAGCTCACCGGGACCCCGGGGCGGCACACGTTGGATCTGCGCGTGCTCCAGGACCGCGGCGTCCGGCTGGTGGGGCGGGCCGAGGGCGCGTCGGGCCCGCGGATGTTCTTCGACGACGACCTGGTGGAGACCGTGGCCGCCGCGGAGATGAAGCTCGCCGGACTGCGGGTGCGCATCGACCGCCATATCGAGCGCGCGGGCCTGGAGGCCCGGGTCGGTCCGCCGGATCCCTTCGAGCCGGTGCCCCTGTCCGACGGGCCGACCTCCCTCGACCTCGGCGCGTCCGGGATCCGCACCGTGCTCTGGGCGACGGGATTCCGGCGGCGCTACCCGTGGCTCCGCGTTCCGGTGCTGGACGCCGGGGGAGAGATCCGCCACCAGGGCGGGGTCACGGCCGCCGCAGGCCTCTACGTCCTGGGGCTCAACTTCCTCCGCCGGCGTTCGTCGAGCTTCCTCGCGGGCGTGGCCCGCGACGCCGAGGCCCTGGCCCACCACCTGACGCGGGTCCGGAGCGGGCGCTCCGGCCGCGCCGCCTGAGGAGTCCCGTCATGCATCCGATGCCGTTGCAGCGTCGTTGGGACGTCGTTGTCGCCGGAGCCCGCTGCGCGGGCGCCTCCACCGCTCTCCTGCTGGCCCGCCGCGGCGCCAGGGTGCTGGTGGTGGACCCCGCCCCGCCCGGGCGCGACACCCTGTCCACCCACGCCCTGATGCGGGGTGCCGTGACCCAGCTGCACCGCTGGGGTCTCCTCGACCGGCTCCGTGCCGCGGGCACCCCGGCCATCCGGGCCACCACGTTCGACTATCCCGACCAGGAGGTCCGGGTCGAGATCGAGGCCCGCGGCGGAGTCGATGCCCTCTACGCCCCGCGCCGCACCGTGCTGGACGGCCTGCTCCAGGACGCCGCCCGGGAGGCGGGCGCCACCGTGCTCCACGGGCTGTCCGTGGTGGACCTGGTCCGCACCGACGCGGGCCGGGTGAGCGGCGCTGTGCTGGCCGACGCGAACGGCGGGCGCCACACCGTGGAGGCGGACCTCGTGGTCGGCGCCGACGGGGTCCGCTCGAAGGTCGCGCGGCTCGTGGAGGCGCCGGTGGTGCGCCAGGGGCGTCACGCCACGGCCGCCGTCTACGGCTACTGGCGGGGCATCGACCAGGCGGACACCCGCTGGTACTTCCGCCCCACGCTGGGCATGGGTGCGATTCCCACGAACGGCGGGGCCACCTGCGTCTTCCTGTCCGTCACGCCGAAGGTGTTCCGCGAGGCCGGGGCCCGGGGGATGGCGGATCTGCTGGTGTCCTCGGCCCGCAGGGTCGACCCGGCGTTGGCTCGCGGGCTCTCGTCGGGGGCGCGGATCGAGGGCGTGCGGGGGTTCGCCGGCCTTCGGGGCTTCCTGCGCCGGGCGGTCGGGCCGGGATGGGCGCTCGTGGGCGACGCCGGGTACTTCCGTGACCCGCTCACGGCCCACGGCATCACGGATGCCCTGCGCGACGCCGAGCTGCTGGCCGGGGCGGCCACGGCCGGCACCGACGGCGCGTTCGCAGGCTACGAACGGACGCGGGACGCGGCCGCCCTGGGGCTGATGCGCGTCACCGACGCCATCGCGTCGCTCCAGTGGACCATTCCGGAGGTGAAGGAGCTCCACCACCGGCTGGCCCGGGAGATGAAGGTGGCGTCGGCCGCCCTCAGGCGGGCCGACGCTGCATGAGCGACGCCATGCGGGTGTAGGCCTCGGCCCACGCGTGCCGCGTCGGGGCATCGAGACCGCCGGGGGCGACGCGGTCCAGCGCCCAGAGCAGGGCCTCGCCTCCCAGGCGGTAGTGGCGCGCCGTGACCCCGTACGAAGCGTGGCGGCCTCCCGACGCCTGGAGCTCGGCGGCCAGGCGATCCGGTTCGCCCCCGAGGCGGACCAGGTGCCCGAGCATGGCCACGAACTTCTCGGGCTGCACGTCCATGTCGGCGGCTGCGAAGAGGTCCCGGACGCGTGGTTCGAGGTGGAAGAGCCGGTCGTAGAATGCGGCGGCCAGGGCCTCCTGGTGGGGGGCCAGGCGTGACCAGCTTTCGGCCAGCAACGCGTCGGGTCGTGGGTCCACGAAGCCTCCTCCTCCTTCGGGTCCTGCGGTGGATGAACGCGGGGCGCCACGTCCTCTCTGTCGGAGGGAGGCGCAGGAGCACTTCCGGACCGCTCACGACAGGCTGGCGGAACCCGGCCCGCGGGCCTCATAAATGCCCACCATGAGCAAGGCACGGGTGGACAGGAGCCGGGTCGAGGCGCTCTTCCTCGCTGCCCTCGAACTGGAGCCGGAGGCGCGGGGGGCGTTCCTGGCCGAGCGGTGTGCCGGAGACGAGTCCCTCCGGGCCGAGGTCGAGTCCCTGCTCGAGAGCTGGGATGCCCCGGGGCTGGTGCCCGAGCTCGGCGAAGAGCGCCCGTTCGGGGGGCGGTACCCGGAGCGGATCGGCTCCTACCGGGTGGTCCGGCCGCTGGGGGAGGGGGGGATGGGAACGGTCCTCCTGGCCATCCGGGAGGGGCCGGGCTTCGAGCAGACCGTGGCGCTCAAGCTGATCCGGGGCAGCTTCGTCGACCCGCTCCTGGCGCGCCGGTTCGAAGAGGAGCGGCGCATCCTGGCGCTGCTCGAGCACCCCGGGATCGCCCGGCTGGTGGACGGGGGCCTCACGCCCGACGGACAGCCCTACTACGCGATGGAGTTCGTCCAGGGCGACGACATCCTGGCATGGAGCGACACCCGGGAGCTGGGACTCGAGGACCGGATCCGGCTCTTCATCAAGGTCTGCGACGCGGTCCACCACGCGCACCAGCAACTGGTGGTCCACCGCGACCTCAAGCCGTCGAACATCCTGGTCACCCCCGCGGGCCTGCCGAAGCTCCTGGACTTCGGCATCGCCAAGAACCTCGAGGCGGTGGTGCCGTCGGAGCAGACCGCGCCCTGGGTGACCCCGGCCTACGCGAGCCCGGAGCAGGTGGCCGGAGGCGTCGTGACCACCCGGTCCGACGTGTACGCGCTGGGGGTCCTGCTCTGCGAACTCCTGTCCGGGAGCCGACCGTACGAGACCCGCGGCCGGTCGCCGGTCGAACTGGCGCGGATCATCACCGGGTCGACGCCACGCAAGCCGAGCGAGTTGGTGACCCTGGCCCCTGATGGCGACACGGTGGCCCGGGCCCGCCGGACCACGCCGGCGCGGCTGTCCCGTGGACTGCGGGGCGAGCTGGACCTGGTGGTTCTCAAGGCGCTGGCCAAGGAGCCGGAGCGCCGATACGACTCCGCGCGTGACCTGGCCGAGGATCTGGAACGTTTCCTCGAGGGGCGCCCGCTGGAGGCCCGGGCCGACAGCCTCCCGTACCGGCTGCGGAAGTTCGTCGGACGACACCGCGGCCTGGTCGCGGCGGCGGCGCTGGTGGTCCTCGTGTTGGTGGGCGGGGTCGCGGGCATCGTGTGGCAGGCGGCGCGCACGGCCGAGGAGCGGGACCGGGCCACCCTGGAGGCGGGGCGTGCCCGGCAGGTGACCGCGCTCATGACCGACATCTTCCGCCTCGGCGACCCGACCCAGGCCCTCGGTGACACCATCGGGGTGCGCCAGGTCCTGGGCGAAGGCGCCCGACGCGTGGACGAGTCCCTCGACGCCGATCCCGTGCTCCAGGCGACGCTGTTCCTCGAGCTGGCCCGCATCTACCGGAACCTGGGCCTCCTGGACGAGGCCGGGCGGCTGGGCGACCGGGTCGAGGGACTGCGCAGCGTCCACGAGCCGGGGACGCTGGCGTACGCCGACGTGCTGGGGTTCCAGGGGCTCGTGTCACGCGACGCGGGACGCTCCGGCCGGGCCATCGAGCGGCTCGAGCGCGCGGTGGCACTGAGGGACTCGCTCCTGCCCGAACCGGACACCAGCACGGCCACGCTGCTGGTCGGTCTCGGATGGGAGGTGCGTTCGGCGGGCGACCACGCCCGGGCAGCCTCCCTTTTTTCGCGGGCGCTGGACATCCAGGAGGCCAGGCTCGGGAGCGAGCACCCCGCCGTGGGCACGACCATGCTCGGCCTGGCCGCGGCCTTCCACGACCAGGGGAGCTTCGACCAGGCGGAGGCGCTCTTCCGGCGGGCGCTGTCGCCGGGGCGGGCGGAGGCCACGCCGGTGGCGGCCACGGCGCTCGTCAACCTCGGGATGGTGCAGCGCATCCGGGAGCGGTTCCAGGAGGCGGAGCCGCTGCTCCGGTCAGGGCTGGCCATGCGGATGCGCCTGTTCGACGAAGAACACCCGGATGTCCTGGAAGCCCGACAGGAACTGGCCGTCGCGCTGGTCATGCTGGGCCGGTACGACGAGGCCGGGCCACTCCTGGTACGCAACCTGGACGTCGGGCTTCGACGCTTCGGCGACGACCACGAGGCCACCCGCAGTGCCCGGGAATCTCTGGGCGTGCTGGAGCACGAACGGGGGCGCCACGACGCGGCGGTGCGGTACCTCGAGGCGTCGATGGCGTCCAAGATGCGGGTGCGGGGGGCGGATCACCCGGGGGTGGTGTTCTCCCTGATCTCCCTCGGCGACGTGCTCGTGGATGCCGGGCGCCTGGACGAGGCCGACCGGCGGTACCTCGAGGCCCTGGCCATGGGCGAGCGGTTGGGGGGCACCGAGGGGGTCTACGGAGCCCTGTCGAGGCTCGGCCGGGCGCGGGTGGCCCTTCGCAGAGGGCGCATCGAGCCGGCCGATTCGCTGGCCAGGGCCGCCGCGTCCCTGGCCGGCGACGCGCTCCGCCCCGGGCACCGGTATCTCCTGGACATCGATCGGACCCGCGCGGAGATCCTGCTGGCCCGGGGGCGGGCGGCCGAGGCGCGGGCGCTGCTGGCGACCGTGCTCGAGGCGGAGGCCGCCGCGCGACCGGGACCCCACCCACGGCAGGGGCGTACGCTGGTCCTGCTGGGCAGGGCGCGGGCCGCGGTGGGCGACACGGTGGGCGCTCAGGCCGCGTGGCAGGAGGCCGGGACCCACTTCGCCCGCCTGCCGGCGGAGCACCCGGACCGCCGGGCCGTGGCGCGGTTGTCCACCCGACCCGCAGGGCCATGAGCCGTTCCGCGCCGGTTCCGCGCCTCCATCGGTCAGGAGGGGGCCGTGACGGTCCGCCTCGTTCGGAGCGGAGGCTTCCATGGATGTGGCCGTATCGTTCAGCACCCCGATGACCGACGACCGGGCCGACGTCACCCGGGCCCTTTCCGAGATCTCGGGGGGAGATCCCGAGGCCCTCGACCGCCTGCTTCCGGCCGTCTACGAGCAGCTCCGGGGCATCGCCCACCGGGAACTCCGGCGGGAGCGGCCCGACCACACGCTGAACGCCACGGCGCTGGTGCACGAAGCCTACCTCCGCCTGGTCCAGCTAGACCGCATCGACTGGGACGGTCGGGCCCACTTCTACGGAGCCGCGGCGTCGGTCATGCGGCGCATCCTCATCAGCTATGCGCGCATGAAGAAGGCCGAGAAGCGCGGCGCCGGTGCCGAGCACGCCAGCCTCGACGACGTGGTCGTGGCCGCCCGGGAGCGGCCGGAGCACCTGCTGGCCCTGGACGAGGCCCTGGGCCGCCTGGCCGAGGAGGACGAGCGTCAGGCCCGGGTGGTGGAGTGCCGCTACTTCGCCGGGATGAACGTCGACGAGACCGCCGTGGCGCTCGGTATCTCTCCCGCCACGGTGAAGCGCGACTGGGTGCTGGCGCGGGCCTGGCTGAACCGGGCCCTGACCGAGGGGCCCTGAGCGCCGGGCCCCGACGCCCGCTACCCCTGCGCCCGCCCCAGCCGTAGCGCGTTGAGGATCACCGCCAGGCTCACGCCCATGTCGCCGATGAGCACGGCGGCCACCAGGGACACCATCCCCAGGGGAACGCCGACGGCCAGCACCGCCTTCACGGCCAGCGCCACGGCCACGTTCTGCCGGATGACCCGCCCGGCCCGCGTCGACAGGTCCTTCAGATAGGGCAGGCGGGACAGGTCGTCGCCCATGAGGGCCACGTCGGCGGTCTCGAGGGCCGTGTCCGACCCGGCCGCCCCCATGGCGATGCCCACCGTGGCGGTGGCCAGCGCCGGTCCGTCGTTGATGCCGTCGCCCACCATGGCCACGGATCCCCACCGCCCGGTCAGCTCCCGGATGGCCGCGACCTTGTCCTCGGGGAGCAGCTCGGCCCGGACCTCGTCCACGCCGGCCAGCCGGGCCACGTCCCGTGCCGTGTCGGCGTGGTCGCCCGTGAGCATGACCACGTGCTCGATGCCGCTCCGTTTGAGTGCGGCGATGGCGTCGGCCACACCCTCGCGGGGGCGGTCGGCCAGGGCGATCCACCCCAGGAACCGCCCGTCCGCCTCGACGCCCACCACCGTCCGTCCGGCCGCCTGGAGGTCGGACGGTGGCGTCCGTGGAGCGGTCAGCGCGGTGGGGCGGACGACCCGGTACAGGGTGGCGTCCACCCGCGCCTCGACACCCGCGCCGGTGAGCGTCCGGAAGTCCGAGGCCGGGGGCAGGGCCAGGCCCCGCTCTTCGGCCGCATCGACGATGGCACGGGCCAGGGGGTGCCCCGATCGCACCTCCACCGCGGCGGCCCGGGCCACGAGCGTGCCTTCGTGGACGCCGTCTTCCGGGCGCACCTCGACGACTTTCGGGTGGCCCAGCGTCAGGGTGCCCGTCTTGTCGAAGGCGATGGCGCGCACGTCGCCCATGGCCTCCAGGTAGGTGCCGCCCTTGATGAGCACACCGTGACGCGCCGCGGCGGTGATGCCGCTCACCACGGCCACGGGCGTGGAGATGACCAGCGCGCAGGGGCAGGCGATGACCAGGAGCGTCAGGCCCCGGACGAACCACGGCAGGAACTCGGCCCCGAAGGCCAGCGGCGGCACCGCCACCACCAGCACGGCGGCGGCGGTCACGGCGGGCGTGTACCACCGGGCGAAGCGCTCCACGAAGCGCTCGGTGGGGCTCTTCTGGCCCTCGGCCTCTTCGATGAGCTGGACGATGCGGGCCAGGGTGCTCCGGCCCGCCTCCTTCTCCACGTCGATCTCGAGCGCCCCCTCCCGGTTGATGGTACCGGCGTAGACGACGTCGCCCTCGGCCTTGTCCACGGGCATGGATTCGCCGGTGATGGGCGACTGGTCCACGGCCGACGTGCCGGAGGCCACCCGACCGTCGGCGGGGATCCGCTCGCCGGGGCGGACCACCACGCGGTGGCCGGGGCGCAGTGTGTCGGCGGGCACCACGACCTCCGCGCCGTCGCGGATCAGCCGGGCGGTGTCGGGGGCCAGCTTCATCAGCGATTCGACCGAGGCCCGAGCACGGTCCACCGAGTACCGTTCGAGAAGCTCGGCCAGCGAGAACAGGAAGGCGATGGCCGCGGCTTCAAGCGTCTCGCCGATGACCGCGGCGCCCACGATGGCCACGGTCATCAGGAAGTTCATGTCGAGGGTGCGGGCCCAGAGCGCCCGGAGGCCCTTGTCGAAGAAGTTGAGCCCGCCGACCGCGGCCGCTGCCAGGAAGAACAGGTCGGGGAGCGTGACCACGTGCAGCGGTGTGGCGAAGAGCCCCGGGGAGACGCCGGCCAGGAGGAGCGCCAGGCCCGCTGCGAACAGCCCCATGGCCGCGTAGGTGATGCGGGCGGCCGTGGTCGCGAACGTGGGCAGGGCGGCGGGTTCGGCGGTGCCGTCCAGGGGATGGGCCGCATAGCCGAGGCGCCCCATCTCGTCGCGGAGCGTGGTCGCTGACACGCCGCCCCCGTGGCGCACGGTCACGGTGCGGCTGACCGGACTGCCCATGACGTCGAGCACGCCGTCCACGGCGCGGAGGTGCGTTTCGATCTTTCGCACGCAGCTCGGGCAGTCCATGTCGCCCACGCGGAAGCGGTGGACGTCCGGGCCGTCGATGGCGGCCGCGTCGGTCACGGGTCCGGGGCGGATCACGACGCCGGGGCTATTCACGGACGTGCTCCAGGGCGGTGCGGAAGAGGGTGGTCACGTGGTCGTCGTCCAGGCGGTAGTAGGCCTTCCTGCCTTCCTTGCGGTAGCGGACCAGGCGCATCTGCCGCAGGTGCCGCAGGTGGTGGCTCACCGCCGACTCGCTGACGCCCACGACCTCGGACAGGTCGCACACGCACAGCTCGCCGTGGGCCAGGGCTTCGACGATCCGGAGGCGGGCGGTGCTGGCCAGCATCTGGAACAGGTCGGCCAGGGTGTCCACGTCGGCTTCGGGCGCCTGGGCGGCGCGGACCGCGGCGACGGCCTCTTCATGCACGAGATGGACGTGATCGGATCGGGTGATGGGCATGGTCATCGTGTGAATGTATGAGCAGATGTTCATGTATTGTACCCGGGGAACGCGGGACGGGGAAGGGCCCGCCCCGCGCCGGAGCGAGGCTACCGCACGTGCTTGTACATGAGGTCGACCAGTTCGTCGTACATCGCCTCGGCCTCGTCGTCGCCGAGTCGGATGGCGGAGGCCGCGCAGTGCTTCATGTGGTTGCGCATGAGTTCGCGCCCCACCCCCCTCAGCGCCTGCTGCACCGCCGAGAGCTGCGTCATGATGTCGGCGCAGTACCGGTCCTCCTCGACCATCTTCTGGATGCCCCGGACCTGACCCTCGATGCGGCGTAGACGCTTCAGGTTCCGGTCCTTGATCTCGGCGTCCACGGCCGTAGCGTGCCGGCCCCCGTGGTGCTCCTCCGCGCCGCATCCGCACATCGCCGCGTGATCTCCGGCGTGGGGAGCTCCCCCGGTGTCCTTGTCGTCGGCCATCGCGTCGTCCTCTCTCATCGCAGGGCGTCGATCTTCTCTTCCAGCGCGGCCCGCGAGGTCATCCCCACCAGCCGGTCCACGAGCCGTCCGTCGCGGAAGAACAGGAAGGTGGGGAGGGACCGTACGGTGAAGCGAGTGGCCGTGGCAGGGTTCGCGTCGACATCGAGCGTGGCCACCAGGAGCGAGTCGGCGTGGTCGGCGGCCAGTTGCTCCACCGTCGGCGTCATGGCTCGGCAGGCCGCGCACCACTCGGCGCCGAAGTCCACCACCGCCAGGCCGGTGGAGTTCTCCACGACCTCGCGGAAGTCCTCGTCGGTCACGGGTCGGACCGCCGACGCCTCGTCCACGACGATCGAGCCGCGGAGCATGCCCATGCCGCACGTGAAGTCGTAGGTCCCGGGCCGGTCCGGGGTGAACTCCACGACGGCCGAACCGAAGGACGGCAGGCTCTCCCGGATGTCGAACTCCGGAATCACCAGCTCGGCGGAGCAGCCCGAGGCCTCCACCCGGTCGAAGGCGATGCGGACGGGGTCGCCCGCCCGGACGCGGATCACGTCGGGGGAGTAGCCGCCGCGTACGGTCACGGTGTGGGTCGGGTTCATGGTGGGATCTTCCGTTGCAGGTGGGTTGACGGGTACCGCCGTGACCGGAGTCGCGACGGCGGGGCCGGGCAGGGAGGCCCGGCCGGGCCCCTCCGGGCCCCGCGGCCGGAAATCGGACCGGCGGGGCCGCAGCTCGAGACGGCCTTTGCGGAGACGCAGCGAGTTCGTGACGACGCTCACCGAGCTGAAGGCCATGGCGGCGCTCGCGAGCACCGGCGAGAGGAGCACCCCGAAGGTGGGGTAGAGGACTCCGGCGGCCACCGGAATGCCGACGATGTTGTAGACGAAGGCCCAGAAGAGGTTCTGCTTCATGGTGCCCATGGCACGGCGCGAGAGCGCGATGGCGTCGAGCACACCCGCCAGGTCCGCGCGCATCAGCGTGACGTCGCTCGCCTCCCGGGCGATGTCGGCACCGGTGCCGACGGCGATCCCGACGTCGGCCTGGGCGAGCGCCGGTGCGTCGTTCACGCCGTCGCCCACCATGGCCACCACGTGACCCTCGGACTGCAGCCGACGGATCTCGGCCACCTTCCCCTCGGGCAGGACGTCGGCCACCACACGGTCCACGCCGGCGCGCCGTGCGACCGCCCGGGCCGTGTGGACGTTGTCGCCGGTGAGCATCACCACGGTCAGACCGGCGGCTCGCATGCGCCGCACCGCGTCCGTCGAGGCGGAGCGGAGGGGGTCCGCCACCGCCACCAGACCCGCCAGGGCGTCGTCGACCGCCACGTAGATCGGCGTGCGTGCCGCCTCCGCGAGGCGGTCCGCCTCGTCCCGGAGCGATGCGACGGATACGCCGAGGTCCGCCATCATGGCCGCGTTCCCAACGGCCACGGCACGCCCTCCCACGGTCCCGTGGGCGCCCCGCCCGGTGATCGAATCGAAGTCCTGGACGGCCGTCAGGGCCAGGCCACGCTCGGTCGCATGGCGGACGATGGCCTCGGCCAGCGGATGCTCCGACGCGGCCTCCACGGACGCCACCAGTGCGAGCAGCTCGGCTTCGTTCCACCCGCCGGTGGGCCGGAGGTCCGTCACGGAGGGCCTTCCCTCGGTGAGCGTGCCCGTCTTGTCGAGCACGACGGCGGTGACGTCGCCGGCGCGCTGCAGCGCCTCCCCGCCTTTGATGAGGACCCCCGCCTGTGCGCCCCGGCCGCTGGCCACCATGAGGGCCGTGGGTACGGCCAACCCCATGGCACAGGGGCAGGCGATGATCAGGACGGCCACCGCGGCGGCGAAGCCGCGTACGAACGGCGCTGCGTCCGCCGCCAGGAACCACACCACGAACGTGACCACGGCGATCTGGAGCACCACCGGAACGAACACCGCGCTGATCCGGTCGGCGAGCTTCTGGATGGGCGCCCTCGATCCCTGGGCGTCCCGCATCAGGCGGACGATCCGGGCCAGGGTGCTGTCGTCGCCTACGGTGGTCACGCGGTACCGGAAGCTGCCCGTCCGGTTGATCGTACCGCCGATGACCGTGCTTCCCGGCTCCTTGCGGACCGGGAGGGACTCTCCGGTCAGCATGGACTCGTCCACCGCGCTGCCCCCGGACACCACCTCCCCGTCGAGCGGCACGCGTTCGCCGGGGCGCACGACCACGATGTCGCCTGCGGTCACGGTTTCCACCGGAACGTCGATCTCGCTTCCGTCGCGGACCACCCGGGCGCGCTCCGGCTGGAGGTCGACGAGCGCCCGGAGTGCCGCGGAGGTCTGGCGCTTGGCCCGGGCCTCGAGGGCGTTGCCCGTGAGGATCAGGGCGATGATGAAGAGGACCGCCTCGTAGTACACGTCCGGTTGGAGTCCACGCGACGTGAACACCGTGGGACTCACGGTGGCTACCACCGAGTAGGCGAACGCGGCCCCGGTGCCGAGGGCCACCAGCGTGTTCATGTCGGCCGCCCGGTGCCGGAAGGCCGCCCACGCGCGGGTATAGAAATGTCGGCCGGCCCAGGCCATGATGCCCAGGGTGCCGACCAGAAGGCCCCAGGAGAGTCCCGCAGCGGGCAGTTCATAGAGCCACGGCACGATGCTCTCCACGACCGGCGACAGCCACCCCATGGCCCATTGCATGAAGGGATCGGCCACCACGTGTCCCCCGCCGTCCGCGTGGTGCGCTCCGGCGTCGCCCACCATCAGGGGCATCGACACGAGCATGGCCACGGCGGCGGCGGCGAGGCTCACCAACGCACGAACCCGGAGCGAGCGGTACTCGTGCTCCTGGGCCCGATCCTGCATCTCCTGCTCCTCCACCGCGCTGCGTTCGGTTCCCCGTACCTCCGCGCCGTACCCCGCGTCCCGGATCAAGCGGACGAGCGCCGCGGGACTCGTGGTGCCGGGGTCGTAGCGGACGGTCGCCTGGTTGAGCATCAGGCTCACGGACGCATCGGCCACGCCGGGGGTGCGTTCGAGCTCGCCCTGGATCCGGGCGCTGCACGAGGCGCACGTCATGCCCTGTACCGGGATCGTGACCGTGTCCGGGGCGCTCGGGCGGCCCGACGGGCCGCGATCATGATTGCTCATGGGAGGCATCACTCGAACACGACGCGGCCGCGCAGCATGCTCATGCCGCAGGTGAACTCCAGGACGCCCGGCTGCTGGGGCGGGAGGTCCAGCGTGGTCTGCTCGAACGCCGGAAGGAACCGACGGATGCCCAGGTCGGGGAAGACCACCTCCTCGGAGCAGCCCGACGTCTCCTGCCGATCGAAGGTCAGCCGGATCGGCCGCCCCTGCTTCACCTTCACGACCGCGGGCGCGTAGCCACCCGCCACCGCCAGCGTGACGGCCTGCACCCCGTCGCTCCCTTCGGACGCGGCGGCGGCGTCGCCCCGCGGGCCGAAGAACCACCAGTTGATTCCGCCGACGCCCGCCACGCCCGTGGTCAGCACCAGCATCTCGAGTTCCGTCATCGTCTCCTCCGGTGATACCCCCAAGGGGTATGTGGTGATGGGAGGATATATACCCTATAGGGGTATGTCAAGCGGCGTCAACAGGCGGTCACCGGTCGCCCCCGCGATCGGGGGCACCGTCCCACGTTCTCGGAACGGTCGTCGGTGTCGGAGTGCACGGCGGCCGGGAACGATCCCCTTCGGCGATGCGTTCCCGGGGAGAGAGGGAACGCGCACTCGCACAGGAGAGACCGAGCATGTCGCAACGATTCGTCCGCCGCGCCGCCGCTGTCCCCGCCCTTGCCGCCCTCGTCGCCCTGGCGGCCTGTTCGCCGTCCGATCAGGACGCGGCCGACCCGGCCGAGACGGCTCCGGCCGCCGCCGCGCCGGCGACGGCCGCCGAGCCCGACACGACGGGCGCCGCCATGTGGGCCCATCTCCAGGACTCGGACTACCAGACGGCATGGGCGCTGTGGCCGGACAAGGGCCGGATGTATCCGGGCCAGCAGCCTCACGGCGCCCAGTTGACGACCTACCTGAACGGGATCGCCCACGCCGCGCTCCTTTCTGGCGCCGCGACGATGCCCGCAGGGGCCGTCATCGTGAAGGAGAACTACATGCCGGACGGCAGCCTGGCCGCGGTCACGACCATGTACAAGCGGCCCGGCTACAACGCCGAGCACAACGACTGGTTCTTCAGCAAGCACCTGCCGGACGGATCGCTGGACACGGCACCAAACGGGATGGCGCTGGAGGGACGCGTGCCCGGCTGTCAGGGCTGCCACATCGCCAAGGCGGACAACGACTACCTGTACACCGGCGAGCTGGTCTCGAACTGACGGCCGGCCCGAGGCTTCGGACGTGACGGCGCTACGCGAGGGACTTCCCAGGTGACGGCCTGCCGGCCGGGCACTCCGGCGTGACCGCGCGGCGTCCGTTGCTGCTGGTGGTGCTGGTGATGGCCGCCTGTGGAGGATCCGACGAGGCGAGGCCGACGCGGACGGGCGCTGGGCCACCCGCCGCGGCGGGTCCGGCCCCGCCGGTATCCACGGAACTGCGCCCGGACCTGGTCGCGGCGCTGGAGACGGCCGCCCGGCCGGCGGGCGTGGACCTCGCCCGCGTCCGGGCCGGTGCGGTGGTCTACCACGGGCCCGGGGGATGCCACGTGTGCCACGCCCCGGACGGTACGGGCGCCCGGGGCGTCGGCGCGGACCTGACCGACGAGATCTGGTGGCACAGCGACGGCTCCTACGCCGCCATCGTGGCCCAGGTGCAGGCGGGGGTGGACGCAGGGGTGGTCCGCAACGGATGGGGGGCGGCGATGCCACCCCGTGGCGGAAGTGCCATCACCGACGAGCAGGTGGAGGCGGTGGCGGCGTACGTATGGTCGCTCCGCCTGGTACCGCCGCCCGCGCCGGCGGGCGAGCGGCCGGGCCAGGCGCCGCCGGCCGGGTAGCGGCGGGTGGGGGCCCCTCTCCTCCGGCACTACCAGCCGCCACCACCCAACCCCCCGGCTGGACCAATCACGGAAGAGGCTCGGGTAGGGTCCATGGCCGGATGGGCCCCCTCGATACGCCATCCTTGTACGCCCTCGCCCCCCGGGCGAATACTCGCGGCGTGGCATCTCCTTCGGACGGAGGTGGGCGAACCATGGAGATCCTTGCCCTGGCAGCCGTGGCGGCCGCCGGAGCCCTGGCGGCGTGGATCCGGGACCACCGCGCCGCGGGCCGGCACAACGCGGACGGGGAATGCGCGGTGTGCGGCCGTCGGTGGGCCGACGTCGACGGCGGGGAAGCGTGGCTCGGGGCCTCGTGGCCACGGTCCTCGTGCCGCTCGGCTCTACCATCGTGATGACGGCAGGGGCCGTCCAACTCATGAAGCTGGCCAATCGGGCGGCCCAGAGGCGCATCGCCTCCGGAGCGTATCCGGAGTACGAGGCGGTGGTGTCGGGTCTCGACCGATCCGCCCTGCTGGCCGAACCAGACCCGGACGGCCGTCCGGCCTGACCGGGCGCCCCGGGGCGGTAGCCGGACCCGCGTCCCCGGCCCGACCGGCCCTCTCCCACCCCCTGGCGACCCCGCCGCACGGGGCTTTTTCGGGGTCCTACGCACCGGGTCGGGCGAACCCCCACACCCCGGCACCGGCGTTTCCCGACTGAGCCAGCCCCCCCCCGGCCCCGAGACTTGGTGGAGTTGTTTGAGCGGTCGAGGGGAGGGCGGCGCCCGGCGGCGTCAGCGCGGTTCCGGCACGGTGTCCACGGACATCGGCGCGTGGGTCCCGTGGGCGCCGGATCCGGGCTCCATGCCGTGGCGCCGGGCGATCACCCAGAGCCCGGAGGCCAGGACCACCATGGCCACGACGCGCCGGAGCCACGGCCGTCCGGCGATCCCGCGGCGAAGTCCCATGCCGAACAGCGCCAGGCCGGGCACGGTGGCCAGGCCGAACGCGGCCATCGCCGCGGCGCCGGTGAGGGCGCTGCCGGACGCCACCGCCAGGCCCAGGGTGGCATAGACCAGGCCGCACGGGAGCAGGCCGTTGGCCACGCCGAACAGGAAACGGGACACGAGGTCGTCCCGGGTGGCGGCCCGGGTGGCCAACCGGGTCAGGCCGGGGATCCGGACCGTCGGTTCGGGTGCCAGGCCGGCCAGGGCCGCGGCGAACCAGATCAGCAGCCCGGCCGAGACGACGCTGGCCACCCACGTGGGCCCGGGTACGGACTGGCCCACCAGGCCCGCGACGGCGCCCAGGGCCGCGTAGGTCAGGGTCTTGCCCAGGTGCCACGCCGCCGTATGGCCCGCCCGCCCCCCGCACGCCAGAGCGAACGAACCGCACATCCCGATGCAGTGGGGCGTGCCTACCAGGCCGGCCACGACGGCGGCGGAGATCGCGTGAAGCATGGAGACGAATTAATGGAACGGACGGCTCCCGGTACAGCCACCGCCGCCCCGCCCGCCACCGTGTACGACGACCAGATCGTGAAGATGTTCTTCACGGCCACCACCATCTGGGGACTCGTCGGCATGCTGGTGGGCGTGATCATCGCGCTCCAGCTCGCCTGGTGGCCGGCCAACCTGGGCCTTCCCTGGACCACGTTCGGGCGCCTCCGGCCCCTGCACACGAACGCGGTGATCTTCGCGTTCGCCGGCAACGTGTGCTTCACGGGCATCTACCACTCGATGCAGCGGCTCCTGAAGACCCGGATGTACAGCGACGTCCTGTCGCGCATCCATTTCTGGGGGTGGCAGGGCATCATCGTGGCGGCGGCCATCACGCTGCCCCTGGGCCTGACCCAGTCGAAGGAGTACGCCGAACTGGTGTGGCCCATCGACGTGGCCATCACCCTGGTCTGGGTGGCGTTCGCCGTGAACTTCTTCGGCACGCTGGCCCGGCGGAAGGTGAAGCACCTGTACGTGGCCATCTGGTTCTACATGTCGTTCGTGATCACGATCGCGGTGCTCCACATCGTGAACAGCCTGGCCATTCCCGCCACGCTGTTCCGGTCCTACCCGATCTACGCAGGACTGACGGACGCCCTGGTCCAGTGGTGGTACGGACACAACGCCGTGGGCTTCTTCCTGACCACGCCGTTCCTGGGGCTGATGTACTACTACCTGCCCCGGGCCGCGGAACGGCCGGTGTACTCCTATCGGCTGTCCATCATCCACTTCTGGGGCCTGGTGTTCCTCTACATCTGGGCCGGCCCCCACCACCTCCTCTACTCGGCGCTGCCCGAGTGGGCCCAGACCCTGGGCATGGTGTTCAGCATCATGCTCCTGGCCCCGTCGTGGGGCGGGATGCTCAACGGCCTCCTGACGCTGAAGGGCGCCTGGGACCGGGTGCGCACCGATCCGATCCTGAAGTTCATGGTGGTGGCGGTGTCCTTCTACGGCATGAGCACGTTCGAGGGCCCGATGATGTCGATCCGGGCCGTGAACTCCCTGGCGCACTACACGAACTGGGTCATCGGCCACGTCCACTCCGGGGCGTTGGGATGGGTGGGGATGATCAGCTTCGGGATGATGTACTGGATGGTGCAGAACATCTGGAAGCGCGACCTGGCCCACCCCACGTGGGCCACCCACCACTTCTGGCTGGCCACCATCGGCATCGTGCTGTACACGGTGGCCATGTGGGCCGCCGGCCTGATGGAAGGCCTCCAGTGGCGGGCGCTCAACGACGCCGGCCAGCTGGCCAACCCGATCTTCCTGGACATCACGGCGCGGCTCCAGCCCTTCCTCTGGCTCCGGGTGCTGGGCGGCACCCTCTACCTGGTCGGCGCGGTGATGATGGCGGTGAACTTCTGGAAGACCATCCGCGGTCCCGAGCGCCCCGTCGAGGCCGGACTCGTACCCGTCGGCGCGGACTGAGGCGCGCATACCATGGCCGATCACCAGCACTCCGAATCCGGGTACGGACGCCTCCACCGGCGGCTCTTCGAGGGCAAGGCGACCGTCTTCGCCATCGCCACCACCGTGGCCATCTCCATCGGGGGCATCGTGGAGATCGTGCCGATGTACACGGCCGAATCCCTCACGTGGGAGCGGGCCGATTGGGTCACGCCCTACACGCCGCTCGAGGTGGCGGGTCGGGACATCTACATCCGGGAGGGCTGCTATCTCTGCCATTCCCAGATGATCCGCCCCATGCGGGCGGAGGTCCTGCGCTACGGAGAGTGGACGCGGGCCGCCGAATACCAGTACGACCGACCCTTCCTGCTCGGCTCACGGCGCCTGGGTCCCGACCTCCAGCGAATCGGCGGCAAGTACCCCGACGCCTGGCACTACGAGCACATGCGCGATCCGCGGAGCACGTCGCCCGCCAGCGTCATGCCGCCCTATGCGTGGCTCCTCCGCGACAAGATCGACCCCGCCGACGTGGCGGCCTCGGTACGGGCCCTGGCCCGGGCCGGAACGCCCTACGAGGCCACCGACGACGCCTCCGTGGCGGCCGATCTGCAGCGCACCGGCCAGCTCATCGTGGGCAGCCTGAGCACCGCGGGCATCACCGCCGAATGGGACGACGAGATCGTGGCCATGATCGCCTATCTCCAGCGCCTGGGCGTGGAGGGCAGGGCGCACCTGGCCGCCCAGGGAGAGAACGAATGAACACGCTGCTGAAGGAGGCTGCGGCCTCGGTCCAGATGGGGTGGCTCCTGGGCGCCATGACCGTCGTGTTCCTGATCTGCTTCGTGGGGTGGGTCTGGTACGCCTACCACCCGAGGAACCGGGCCCTGATGGAGGAGATCGGCCGGATGCCCCTCAACGACGGGAGCGACGCGTGAGCAAGGACACCGACCGCCTCCTCGGCCACGCCGACGAGGCCGACGGCATCGAGGAGTACGACAACCCGCTTCCCGACTGGTGGGTGGGCCTGTTCTGGCTGACCATCGTGTGGGCCGTGGGCTACACGATCCACTACCACGTCATCGCCGACCGCTCGCAGGAAGGAGCGCTGGCGGCCGAGATGGCCGCCGCGGAAGCCCGTTGGCCGGCCCAGGCCGCGGCCACGCGCATGGCCCAGGCCGACTTCGAGGTCACCGACGCGGCCGTGGCCGCTGGCGAAGGCCTCTACCAGCAGTACTGCGTGGCCTGCCACGGCGTGAACCTCGAGGGGGGCATCGGGCCTTCCTTCCTCGACGACGAGTGGATCCACGGCGGTCAGGCCCGGGACATCCTCCGGACCATCGTGGAGGGTGTTCCGGCCAAGGGAATGGTGCCGTGGCAGGGCATCCTCAGCCCCGAGCAGGTCAACCAGGTGGCGGCCTACGTCATCGCGGAGCACTCCGAGGCCACGGGCCGCCCCGTGGCGGAGATCGTGGCCGAACCGGCCGAAGCCTCCGAGCCCGACGCTCCCGCGAATCCCCCCGATTGAGCGCCGGACCATGACCACCCGCATCCGACTGCCCGGGATGAGCGGGACCCGGGACTGGGTCTATCCCCAGTCCATCGACGGCACGTTCATGCGCCTGCGCCGGGCCACCTTCCTCGGCCTGCACCTGTTCCTGTTCGTCGTTCCGTGGATCACCATCAAGGGACACCCGCTGCTCCAGGTGGACCTGCCCCACCGCCGCGTCTTCCTCCTCGGATCCATCTTCACGCCGTCGGACACCATCTTCCTGGTGCTCCTGATGCTGTTCATGGCGTTCTGCCTGTTCTTCTTCACGGCGGTCTTCGGACGGATCTGGTGCGGGTACGGGTGCCCCCAGACCGTGTTCCTGGAGAGCTGGATCCGCCCGCTGGAGCTGTGGATCGAAGGCGACCGCAGTCAGCGGAAACGCCGCGACGGGCAGGCCCTGTCGTGGGACCGGGTCTGGCGGAAGGTGGTCAAGTGGGGTGCGTTCGCCGCGGTGTCGGGTCTCCTGGGGATGGCGTTCGTGTCGTTCTTCGCCGGCGCCCGGCCTCTGTGGACGGGGCAGGCGAGCACCGTGGCCTACACGTTCGTGGCCATCGTCGCGGCGTTCTGGTACCTGGACTTCACCTGGTTCCGGGAGCAGTTCTGCATCTACGTCTGCCCCTACGCCCGCTTCCAGAGCGCCATGACGGACGACGAGACGCTCCTGATCTCGTACGACGAGGCCCGGGGAGAGCCCCGGGGGCCGAAGCGGGGCCCGGAGGGCGGCTGCATCGCCTGCCAGAAGTGCGTGGTCGTGTGCCCCCAGGGCATCGACATCCGCAACGGCTTCCAGCTCGAGTGCATCCAGTGCGCGCGCTGCATCGACGCGTGCGAGAGCGTCATGAGCCGCTTCGACCAGCCCACGCTGGTCCGGTACAGCTCCATCGCGGCCGACGAGGGGCGGCCCCGCCGGACGTTCCGCCCCCGCACCCTGGTGTACGGTGGGTTGCTGACCACGCTGGTGGTGGCGGCGGCGGTCCTGCTCGTAGGCCGCGTGCCCTTCGAGGCGTCGGTCAATCGCGCCCCCGGCTCGCTGTACCAGATCGACGCGGACGGCTTCGTACGGAACACATACATCCTGCAGGTCTCGAACAACGAGGCCGAGGTGGAGGGCGAGGTGTTCGTCGTGGCGCTGGACGGCCTGGAGGGCGCCGAACTGCTGACCACCGAGGTCCGGCTGTCCAGCGAGGAGTCCCGCACCGTGCCGCTGATCGTGCGCCTTCCGCTGGACGACGCGCTGGACCGGACGATCCCGTTCCGCGTGCGGGTGACCGGGCCCGGGGGAGAACTCCTCCTGCCCACCACCTTCAAGACGGGCAGCCTGACCGGAGGCGAGGATGACTGAGCGGGGCCGAGGAGTCGTGACCGTGAGCCGTGACTGGGTCTGGCCGGTGGGCATCGCCGTGGCGCTGTCCGTGGTGGTACTGGTCAACGTCGTGTTCATCTGGGTGGCCGTGAAGGGCGCCGATCCCGTGGCTCCGGCGTACGTGGCCGGAGAGCGCTGACGGTGCAGCCGGAACGGGCGGCGGCGCCCGCCGGGGCCACCCCGGACGCCCGGGGACCGCGGTGCCCCCACTGCGCCACGCCCGTGGACGAGCCCGACGACGCCTTCTGCTGCGCCGGGTGCGAGGCCGCCTACGCCATCGTCCGGGGCGCCGGGCTGGAGCGGTACTACGCCGTGCGGACCGAGGCCGCGCCCCGTCCGGAGGGGTTCACGGGGGCCTGGGCCGCCGTCCCCGTCGAGACGGCCTCCGACGGCACCTGCCGGATCCGTCTGGCGGTGGACGGACTGCGGTGCGCCTCGTGCGTGTGGGTCACGGAGAACCTCCTCCAGCGCACCGACGGCGTCGTGGAGGCGGGCGTCAGCTACGGCTCCGGCCGGGCCACGTTGCGCTGGGATCCGGAGCGGGTGGGCCTGCCCGAACTCGCCGGGGCCATCGCGGCGCTGGGGTACCGCCCCCGCGTGCTGGGCGAGGAGGCGTCTCCGGACCGGGACCTGCTGCTCCGCCTCGGGGTGGCGGCGTTCGGCGCGGCCAACGTCATGCTGTTCTCCGCGGCGTTGTACGCCGGCTGGTTCGGGGGGATGGCGCCGCGGTTCGAAGCCCTGTTCCGCTGGGTCTCCCTGGCCGTGGCCACGCCGGTGGCGCTCTGGAGCGCCGCGCCGTTCTTCGCCGGGGCGTGGGCGGGCCTGCGGGTGCGCGTACTCCACATGGACGTGCCCATCGCGCTGGCCGTGGCCGTGCTGTACGCGCAGGGCCTGGTGGGGACGCTGGCGGGCGCGGAGACCTACCTGGACTCCATGACCATGCTGGTGGCCCTCCTGCTGGCCGGGCGCGTCCTCGAGACGCGGGGGCGTCAACGGGCGGCGGACGCGGCGCTGACGCTGGCGGCCACGGTGCCGGCCACGGCGCGTCGGGAGCGCGGCGGCACCGTGGAGGCCGTGCCCTCCACGGTCCTGGCCCCGGGCGACCGCGTGCTGGTGGGGCCCGGCGGTGAACTTCCCGCCGACGGGGTCGTGGTGGACGGGGCGGGGCAGATCCGGGCGGCGCTGCTGACCGGCGAGGCGATGCCGGTGCCGGTGACCCCCGGCGACCGGGTCTGGGCCGGGACCGTGCTGGTGGACGGCACCGTCACGGTGGAGGTGACCGAGGCCGCCGGCGACACGCTGGTGAGCCGCATGGCGGACGAACTGCGCGAGGCCGCCGACCGGGACGCCCGACCGTCGTCGACGGACCGGATCGCCCCGTGGTTCACGGCGGCCACCCTGGTGGTGGCGGCCGGTACGCTGGCCGGGTGGTGGGCGGTGGCGGGGGCCGGTGCCGCCCTGGGTGCCACGGTGGCGGTGCTGGTGGTGGCCTGCCCCTGCGCGCTGGCCCTGTCCCGGCCCCTGGCGGCGGCGGCGGGGTTGGGGGCGGCGGCCCGCCGGGGGCTCCTGCTACGTACGGCCGACGCCTTCCTGGCCCTGGGCGACGTCGATGCCGTGGCCCTGGACAAGACGGGGACGGTCACCGCGGGGGACATGGACGTCGTGTCGGCGTCCGACGCCGATCTCCGGATCGCGGCCGGACTGGAACGGTTCAGCACCCACCCGGTGGCCCGGGCGATCCTCCGGGAGGCCGTGGCACGGGGGATCCCGCTGCCCCGTCCCGGGTCGGTCCGCGAGGAGGCCGGTGCCGGGGTGGCCGGTGTGGTGGACGGCATGGCGTGGCGGCTCCGGAGCGGGGGGGCCGGCGTGGTGGTGCTCGAGGGGCCCGATGGCTACCGGGGTCTGATCCGCCTGGACGACGCGGTGCGCCCGGACTCCGCCGAGGCCGTGGAGGCGCTCCGGGCCACCGGGGTCACGGTCTGGTTGCTGACGGGGGACCACGCGGAGGTCGCGACCCGGATCGCAGGGGCCGCCGGCATCGAGCGGGTGGAGGCCGGGATGGATCCGGAGGCGAAGGCCGCCTGGATCCACGGGCGCCAGGCCGCGGGGGGGCGCGTCCTGTTCGCAGGCGACGGCCTGAACGACGGTCCGGCCCTGGCGGTGGCCGACGTGGGCGTGGCCATGGGCGGCGGCGTGGCCTCGAGCATCCTGGCGGCCGACGGCGTCCTGTCGGGCAACTCGGTGCGGCCGCTGGCCGCGGGCATCCTGGCCAGCCGTGTGGCGTCGAAGGTGATCCGCGCCAACCAGGTCCGCTCGATCGCCTACAACGTGCTGGCGGTGTCGGCGGCCGCGGCCGGGCTCGTGAACCCCCTCGTGGCTGCCGTGCTCATGCCCCTGTCCAGCGCGATGGTGCTGTGGGGCGCCTCACGGGTGGAGCCACGGGTGCGGCGAGCGGGGGCCACCACGTGAACGCCGTGGTGTTCCTCGTTCCGGTGGCCCTGGGCCTGGCCGGGGTCTTCCTCTTCCTGTTCCTCCGGGCGGTCCGCGACGGGCAGTTCGACGACCTCGACGACCCGCCGCAGCGGATCCTCCAGGACGACTGATCGGCCATGACCGACCGTCCGTACTTCACGGCTGGCGCGCGCCGGCTCGGCATCGCGGCGGCGTCCGGCGTGGTGGTCGTGGAGATCGTCTACCTGGTGGTCCTGTTGGTCGGGCTCGCCACGTTGCCCTCGCCGGACGCGCCCATCGGAGATCCGTGGTTCACGGCCCTCGAGGTCCTCATCCTGGGGATCCTGACCCTCGGACGCCACGATGCGTTCGCCGGACTCGACTGGGTGTTCTCCTTCACCTGGCCGTCGGTCGCCTATGCGATGGACATCCTGGCGTGGGACCTGTTCTTTCCACTGGCCGCCTTCTCGGCCATGCCGGTGTTCGGCCGCGAGCCCGGGGACCGCCGCATCCGGCTCGCGCTCGCGTGGAGCGGTGCGTTGGCGCTCGTCGGCCTCGCGGGCGCCTTCCTCGGCGATATGCGGATCCGCAACATCGGGATCCTCGGCTACGTCGGCGTATTCCCGGTCGCCGTCGCCCTGATCGGTCTCCGCTGGCGCGCCTACCGGCCCGGCACCACCCGCCCGTAGTCCGCCAGCGCCCCCTCGCCTTCGAGGGACGGCGCCGCCCGGATCTCGTCCAGGGGCCCGATGAGCACCCCCGTCATGGCGTCCGGAAGCAGATACCGGCGGGCGGCCTCCATCACGTCGTCGGCCGTCACGGCGCGCACCCGGCCCGGATAGGTGGCCGACCACGACAGGTCGCCGTGGCGGGCGTGTTCCTCGGCGAACGAGCGGGCGGTGGCCCAGCCGTCCCGGTACCGGATGGCGAACACGCCATCGGCCAGGGCCCCCTTCGCGACGAAGAGCTCCTCCTCGCCCACCGGCGCCGAGCGCATCGCCTCGATCTCGCGCAGCGTCAGGTGGAGGAGCAGCCGTACGACCTCCGGGCGGCCGTACGTGCGGAAGGTGTAGGTGCCGGGCCCGTACGTGGCCGGCTCGAGAAAGCCCGATGCGTCGTTCGTCAGCCCGCGCTTGTCCCGGGCCTCGCGGAACAGGCGGGTGTCGAAGTGCCCGCCCCCCAGGATGTAGTTCATGACGTCGAGCGCGGCTTCGTCGTCGCGAGGCACCGGCCCGAGCGCGGTGCCCACCACCAGCCACCCCTGGAGCTTATCGGCAGGGTAGGTGCGGAGGATGCGCTCGTCCCGGGGGCGGGGCGCGTCGTCCCGGACGCGTTCGTTCCTCGTGCCGGTCGGGAGCGCCTCGAGGTTGCCCAGGGCCGCCCGCGCCTGGCGGGCGGGCAGGTCGCCTCCCACCGCCAGCGTCACATTCCGGGCCGCCACGTATCGGCGGCGGAACGCGTCCACGTCGGCCAGGGTCAGACCCGCCACCGCGTCCGGGTCGGGCACGGGCGCGTAGGCCGTCCCGTCGAGCAGATGCGTCCGAAGGAGGGCGGTGGCGTCGTCGAGCGATCCGTCGTAGCGCGGCCCCTCGCCGTCCGCGCCGTGGGCTGCCCGGGCGCCCTGCCGCACGGCCACCAGATCGGCTTCGGTCACGGCCGGGCCTTCCAACAGCATCCGGACGAGCAGCGCCATGGCCGCGGCGGCATCTTCCGCCGGCACGTCCAGCGTGAGTTCCAGCAACTCGGGCCCCAACGCCACCCGGTACTCGGCGGCCATCGACCGGAGTGCCGCGTGGAACGCCGACGGCTCCATCCCGGCGGGCCCGCCGCGGCGGTACGCCCCGGCCAGGGCCTCCGCTGCCCCGTCCGGATCGTCCGCGTAGCCCGCGTTCACGAAGGCCGACAGGGTCACCAGGGGCACCGTGCGGTCTTCGGCCACGTAGGCCACCAGGCCGTTGCCCAGCTCGACGCGATGGTCGGCCGGGTCGGGCCGGGGAGCCTCGGCCTCCGGGAGCCCCATGGCCCGGGGATGCGTCGTGACCTGGGCCGCGGCGGGGGCTCCGGCCAGCAGTCCCACGAGCGCGGCGGCGGCCAGGCGGGGCCCGACGGCGCGGCTCATCGGTCGTCCTCCTGGCTCACCGGTCGGGCGGTGGGCGGTCGCACCACCCCCCAGGCCCGGTTCTCCGGCACGAAGTAGAGGCCGGCCAGGCGGCGGAGGTCCGCCGCGGTGGTGGTCTCCCGGGCCTCCATGTACGGCACGAGCGTGGTCCAGGCGTCCATGGTCTCGAAGTGCCCGATCTCGAAGGCCAACTGGTCGGGATCCCGCACGGTCCGGAACCACGCCGTGCGCAGTCGCTTCTTCGCCAGCGCCAGGTCCTCGTCGGTACCCGGCGCCGAACCCAGGCCCTCCACGACCCGCGTCACCAGGGCCTCCGCGGCCCCCAGGTGCTCCAGGGGCGTGACGACTTCCACGTTGATGGAGCCGGGAATACCGAACCGGCTCGTGTGCACCACCCGGGTGTTCACGTCCACCGTGCCGGGGATGTTGGCGGCGGCCAGGGCCCGGGCGACCTGCATCCGGAGCACTTCGGCCGCCACGTCCATGTGGGGCCGATCGGCGTGGCCCACGCCCGGGATCATGTGCCGGACCTC
Source organism: Longimicrobiales bacterium (assembly GCA_040216925.1). Classification (GTDB taxonomy): domain Bacteria; phylum Gemmatimonadota; class Gemmatimonadetes; order Longimicrobiales; family Gaopeijiaceae; genus JAJCZZ01. Next base: position 11,904 of record JAVJOF010000026.1, on the reverse strand, counting down.
CACCCGGGGCGCCAGCTCCTCGGAGCGGTACGTCAGCCGGCGCTCCGAGGCGGGCGGCGGCTCGACGGCCCGTGCGCGGGTCGGCTCCGGGGCCCGCTCCATCCACCCGAAGTACCGGTCCACCAGAGGCACCATCTCCTCGAGGGCCACGCCGCCGACGAACACCAGCGTGGTGTTGTTCGGCACGAAGTACCGCTCGTAGAGGTCGCGCTCGTACCAGCGGGAATACTCGTCGAAGTCGGTCATGTATCCCTCCGGCCAGAACACCGGATGGACCAGACCCACCAGCCCGTTCATCTGCTCGTAGTAGGGCGTGGAGGGCCGGTTCAGGTCGCCGAGGCGCTGCTCGACGAGGATCATCCGCTCCTGGTCGAACTCCCGGAAGATCGAGTTGCGCATGCGGTCGGCTTCCACGCGCAGGAACAGTTCGACCCGCTCCACCGGCAGGTTGATGTCGAACTTCATGTACTCCTGCTCGGTGGTGGCCGTCAGGTTCGTGCCGCCGTACGCCTGGTACCACCGCATGGTGGTGCCGTAGTCGCGGAAGCGGGCCACCTCCCCGTCGAGGCGGGCGATCTCGGCGCGGAGCGAGTCGATGCGGGGCGTGCTCGTGGCATGCTGGTAGTCGCCCCAGACCCCGCGCTGCCGGATGGCGTTGCGGGCGTCGTTGAGGGCTTCTTCCAGCTCCAGCTCGGTGGCCCGGATGGCTTCGATGTACGGCCGCTCCGCCTCCCAGTCGGTGGTGCCCAGCGTCGGGGTGCCCTTGAACATCAGGTGCTCGAGGTAGTGGGCCGCGCCCAGTTCGCCGGGCTCTTCCACGATGGCCCCGAAGTCCGTGAAGATCTTCGACGCCACCCGGGCGTCGCCGGGGCGGTGGAGCACCAGGAGGCGGAGCCCGTTGTCGAACACGTGCTCGTCGATGGGCAGGGTGTAGTCGGGCGTCTGGGCGGCGGCGGGTGCCGCCGCGATCCCGGTGGAGGCCACGACGGCCATGACGGCCACGACCCGGCGCAGGGCGTGGACGTTCGGGCGGGCGACGGCGGCGGACGGGCGGTGCGGCATGGGGTCTCCGGGCGGTGGTACGGGGCGCCCGGCGAACCTACCCGGCGGGCGCCGGCCCTACCAGGGCACGTTGGTCCCGCCCACCGCCCCGACCACCTCCCGAAACGGCGGCGGACGCGTCCGCGTAGGGCGGGGGCGGCCGCGGGTTCCGGCCGACATCTCCGAATCACCGGGAACGGAGTCACATGATCGACTGGGACGTCATCGCACCGATGGTGGTGGCCGTGGTGCTGATCCTCACCGGCGGAGGCGTGTTGATCCTCCGGCCCATCGCCAAGCGGATCTCCGAACTCCTCGAACTCTACGCCCGCGATCGGTCCGAGGGCCTGGAGCGGGACGTGGCGCAGATGCGGGAGCTCATGGAGACGATGCACGCCCGCTTCCAGCTCCTGGAGGAGCGGCAGGACTTCACGGAGCGGCTGCTGTCGTCGGGCAGGGAGCCGGAGCGGCCGGGCCGGAGCCCCGACGACGCCGCCGACGGGCGCTCGTAGCGGGCCGTCTTCGAGCGGGCGTCAGCCGTCCACCGGGCCGTAGAGCCGATTCCCCGGTGCGTCCGGGTCGTCGCTGCGGTAGAACTGATGCGCCATCTCCCGGAGCTCGTCGGGGCTGATGGCCCCGTCGCCGTCCACGTCCAGGTCCATGAACACCTGGCGGGCCAGGGCCGCGCTCAGCCCGTAGGCGCCGTGGAAGCCGGTGAACTCGTCGGCCTCGATCACCCCGCTCTCGTCGGTGTCGAACAGCGCATAGAGGCGCGAGACCAGCGAGGTCACCTCCGCCTCGTAGCGCTGCTCGTCGGACAGGACACCGTCCCAGTACGCCAGCCACTCGTCCAGGCTCACGCCCCCGTCGGCGTCGGCGTCCGCGCTGCGCCGCATGGCCTCCCACCGGGTCACGTAGGCCTCACGGAGCGCCGTCAGACCCGGCGCACCCCCGTCCAGACCATGGAGGATGCGCAGGTTCTCGAGCACCCGCTCGAAGTCGCCGGGCCGGATGGTGCCGTCGTCGTTGATGTCGTAGACCCGGAAGTAGCGGGTGAGCTTCTGTTTCTGGAGCGGTGACAGCATGGAGGGCGGGGTCGGGGGTGGGGGTCAGCCGATGGTGTCGTGGCGTTCGGTGCGCGCGTTGGCACGGTCTCGGGCCTGCATGGCCGCGCCGACGCCGCGGGAACCCGGAATGGGCAGCTCGGACACGATACTGTCCTTCTGCGCCCGGGTCAGCGTGTCGGCCGCGCTCAACTCGGAGCCGGTGTCGGAGCCCGTTCCGCAGGCCGCCACGGTGCCCACGGCCAGGGCCAGGACGACGGTCGTGAGGGTGCGGATCATCATGGTGCCTCCTGGGATGAACGGGGTGGACCGATGCAATCTCGGGGGCGGCGGGGGGGCTTGTCCAACCGTTGCGGCACCCATCCTGCATGGAAGAGGGGTGGGTCCCCGAGGTTCGGACCCCTCATTCCCTCGAAGAAAAGGACCCTTCCATGAAAAGCCTGACCCTCATCCTCGGTGCGATTCTTCTCGTGGCGGGCATCGCCGGCTTCCTCTTCGGCGGCGTGCCGTATCAGTCGCAGGACACGATCCTGGACGTGGGCGGCATCGAGGCCCAGGTCGAGACCGAGAAGCGCGTGGACATCCCGCCGGTGGCCTCGGCGATCCTGCTGGTGGGTGGCGTCGGCGTCCTGGCGTGGGGCATCAAGAAGGGCTGACGCCGGGCGGTCAGGCTTCGGGACGCGGGGGCGTCCGGCCGAGGGCCCCGTCCACCGCGTTTCGGAGCTCCCCGGCCCGGAAGGGCTTGGGCAGGAAGGAGGTGTCGGAGCGACGCATCTCCTCGGTGGCCAGCGCCTGGTCCGTGTACCCCGACATGTAGACCACCGGGGTGTCTCCCCACCTCTCCCGGATCAGCCGGACCATCTCCGGCCCGTCGATGCCCGCCATGAGGATGTCCGACAGGATCAGATCCGGGGCGTCCTCGCCGCCGTCCAGGGCCTCCAGGGCAGCGTGCGCGTCCTCGGCCTCGACCACCTCGTACCCGGAGCGCTCCAGGATCCGCCGGGCGAGGGTGCGCACGGCATCGGTATCGTCCACCAGGAGCACGCGGGGGGGGCGGTCGCGACCGATCGGGACGGCGTCCATCGGGGCTGGAGTCGCCTCGGGCCGTGGTGCCTGCGCAGGAGCGACGGGGATGGCGACGCGGAACACGGCGCCGTTCCCGGGCGTGCTTTCGACGTCCACGGACCCGCCGCACCGGTTGACGATCCCGTAGACCGTGGCCAGGCCCATGCCGGTGCCGGAGTGGGCCGGCTTCGTGGTGAAGAACGGTTCGAAGACCCGGCGCCGGGTGTCTTCGTCCATCCCGACGCCCGTGTCCGACACGGTCACCACCACCATCTCCCGGGCCTCGGAACTCCCGTGGTCGGCGGGCGGGGCCTTCGTGGTGGCCGTCGAGATGGTCAGGGTCCCTCCGGACGGCATGGCGTCCCGCGCGTTCAGGGCCAGGCTCAGCACGATCTGATCCAGGTGCGCCGGGCTGATCTCGGCGGGAGGCAGGTCCGGAGTCTGGTCGAGGCGGCAGGTGATGGAGTCGGGAAGCATGCGCCCGAGGAGTCCGACGTGGCGCTCCATGGCCCGGTTGACGTCCACCCGGTCCAGGTCGGGTGCCTCGCCACGGCTGAACTCCAGGAGCTGCGCGGTCAACGACGCGGCGGCGTCGGCACCCACGGACACCTCTTCGAGGAGCTGGCGGCGCTCGGCGGCCCCGTCCTTCCGGGCGGTACTCAGGAGAAGGCTGACGTTGCCCTGGATGACGGTGAGCAGGTTGTTGAAGTCGTGGGCCACACCGCCGGCGATCTGCCCCATGGCCTCGAGCCTCCGCGCCCGGCCCACCTCGGACTCGAGGAGTTTCTTCTCGGTCACGTCGAGGACCATGGTCAGGATGTTGGAGCCCCCGGCCGGGTCGGGAAGCTGGGTGGCCGTGACCAGGATCCATATCATGGACCCGTCCTTGCGGGCCGCCTCCATCTCCCGGGGGGTCAGGTGACCCTCCTGCCGGATCTCCTCACGCACACGGGCCCGGACGTCGGGGTCCGTGTAGAACTGGGCGGTCGTCCGGCCCCGGACCTCGTCGGCGTGATCGTAGCCGAATATGGACAGGAACGCCGGATTGACCTCCTGTACGGCGCCGTCCGCCCCGATCAGGCAGGCGCCGAGGGTGTTGTGGTCGAAGAACTGCCGATACCGGGCCTCGGAGGCCTCGATGGCCCGTTCGTGGGCCCGCTGGCGCGCGGCGGCCCGCCGCAGGGACACGAGGATGACCGCGGCCGCCACCGCCGCCATGAGCGCCACCAGCCACTGGAGGCCCCGCTCGACCCGCAGGGCGCCCTGGTTCAAGGTGGCCGAAAATCTCGCCTCGAACTCGGTGAGCCGGTCGTCGAGGGCGGCGATCGCGTCCAGCTCGGCACCGATGCGTTCGGCGTCCGGTGTCGGCGCGAGGACCGCCTCCCGGAGCGCGGCGGCGCGTTCCACGAGCTCGTCCATGGCCTCGTCGCCCCCCGCCCAGGCGGCCAGGGATTCCTCGACGAAGTCCAGCCCCCGGCCCCAGCGCATGACGCGGGTCATGGCGGGAACGAGTTCGGCGGGGACATCGCCTCCCTCGAAGCCCTCGCGCACGCGGTCGAGGTCCGGATCGTCCGCCAGGAGTTCGAGACGGGCCTGCCGGTCGGAGAGCGTGACCGCCACGGCATCCTCGAACTCCGTCCAGTACATCTCGTCGGCGGTGCGGGCATACTGGTACAGAGCGATCACGCCGCGTTTCTGGGCCTTGGCCCACAACCCCTCGCCGAGCACGTAGCCTCGGACGCCCTGGAGGGCCGAGATGCCCAGGACGGCGGCCACCACGAGGGTCACGATGCCCGATACGACGCCCGCGGACAGCAGGAATACGGTACGCTCACCGAGCGCCCGACGGGCGGATTCTGTGGTGGTAGGGGCCATGGGGGGTGTCGGCCGGGTGGGGAACCACCCCGCAAGATACACGAAATCCGCGCCACGCGCTCCCGGGCGGTTGCCCGGGGGGGGCCTGCTACGATAGCCTCGACCCCCCGTCCCGTATTCCTTAGCCCGGAGCATGCATGGACCGCCGGTCCTTCCTCGGTACCGCCCTCGTGGGCGGCGCAGGACTCGGGCTCGATCCGTGGTTCTCCCGTGTGCCGGCTGCTGCCGGCGAGCGAGCCGCGTCGGCCCGCCCCGACGCCCTGATCATGGACGCCATGGGCGAGCTGCGCACGATCTACGAGCCCCCGCTGGTCCGGGCGATGCTCGCCAGCGGTATGGACAGCATCACCGTCACGCTGTGCGACCCGAAGCCCGTCGGGGCCGAGGCCCTGGCCCTGGCGGTCGATTCGCTCCTCGAGTACGACCGGTACCTGGCCGCCCATCCCGAGCTGTTCGTGCGTGCCACGGACTCGGGGCAGGTGGACGAGGCGCGCCGGTCGGGCCGCCTGGCCGTGTTCTACCTGTTCCAGAACTCCGTCCAGTTCGGCCAGGACCTCGACCGGGTGGACATGTTCCACGCGCTGGGTGTGCGGTCGTCCCAGATCACCTACAACGACCGCAACGCGGCCGGGGTGGGGTGCCGGGCCGAGGGCGACGACGGAGGGCTGACCGAGTTCGGGCGGGCGCTCGTGGACCGGATGAACTCCGTGGGCATGCTGGTGGATCTGTCCCATGCCAACATGCCCACCATGGCCGACACCATCGCCGCGTCCCGGGCGCCGTGCATCATCTCCCACACCGCCTGCGACGCCGTGCATCCCCACATCCGCAACACGAACGACGCGAACCTCCGGGCGCTGGCGGAGCGGGGCGGTGTGGTGGGCGTGTGCCAGCTCCGGCCGTTCCTGACCGAGAAGAAGAGCGACAACCTGCACGCCTACTTCGACCACATCGACCACGCGGTCCAGGTGTGCGGGGTCGAGCAGGTGGCCATCGGGTCCGACCGGGATCACCGCGTCATCGAGATGAGCCCCGAGTACGTGGCCGAACTCCGGGCCGAAGAGGGCAGCCAGGTCCAGAACTCCGAACTCCCGTACTTCATCGACGAGTTGAACGGGCCCGGGCGCATGACCGTGGTGTGGGACGGGCTGGTGTCCCGCGGGTATTCCGAAGACGACGTCGAGCGGATCATGGGAGGCAACCTCTATCGCCTCTACCGCGACGTACTGGGGTAGTTCTGAAACGGGCGACCAGGAGCACTTCGATGGCCGGACGCGGTTCGAGGAGATGGCGGGCGGCCCCCGCCGCGGCGTGGGGCGTGGCCCTGTCCGTAGGGGCGTGCGGCGGGACGGAACGCCCGCCGGAACCGGACGCGTCCGAGCCGTCCGCTCCGCCTCCCACCGACCAGGTTCTCGAGGCGGCGTGGTCGCCCGACGGGTCCCGCATCGTGGTGGCGTGGGACCGGGGGCAGGGTCCCCGTCTCTACGGGCTCCTTCCGGGCACGCCGGAGGAGGCGCCGCAGCCGTCGCAGGGCCTGCCGCTGACGTACGGCCAGGAGCGCAATCCGACCTGGAGTCCGGACCGGCTCTGGCTCGCGTACGAGGGTCGGGCCGGCGGCAACGTGGACATCTACCGCATCCGCCCCGACGGAAGCGGGAGCGAACGCCTGACCACCGATCCGGCGGCCGACACCGACCCCGCGTGGAGCCCCGACGGACGCACCATCGCCTTCGTCTCGGAACGCGGCGGAAACGGGCCACGGCTCCACCTCATGGACGCCGACGGAACCGACGTCCGACCGGTGTCCTTCACCCTCGGCAGCGCCCATTCCCGTCCGGTGTGGGCGCCGGACGGCCGGCGACTGGTGGTCCAGGTCCGGCAGGACGGTCGGGACGTGCTCTACGTGGTGGATGCGGCGTCGGGCAATTCCGGGCGCCTCGGCACCGGGACGATGCCCGTGTGGGCGCCCTCCGGACAGCGCGTGTACTTCGCGGAGAACGACTCGATCTTCTGGCGCCCGCCCGACGGAGGGCTGCGCCGTTTCCTGGTGGCCGACGCGCGGGCTCCGGAGCCCGGCCCGGACGGACGGCGCCTGGCGTTCGTCCGCGGGAACCAGCCCCAGGGGGCGCTGTACCTGCTGGACCTGGAAACGACCGCGGAGACGCGGATCACACCGTAGCGGGAGGAGCGACGTGGGGGGGTGGAGCAAGGGGCTGGTCGGCCTGGTCGTGGGCGTGGTCGGACTGGGCACGATCCGGTTCGTGACCGTGCCGCCGCCCCACGTGACGCATCACCATGCGAACTGGGCCGTGTTCGTGGACGGGCATCGCCTGGACCTCACGGCCGAGCGGTTCATGGAGGACGTGGCGTCGTGCCGCACGTCACCGGAGGCCATCCGGCCGCAGGACCGCATCCATCTCCACGAGGGCGATGCCGACGTGGTGCACGTCCACCATCCCGCGTCCACCTGGGGACAGCTCCTGGCCAACCTGGGCATGGCCGCCGGCGAGGACTTCCTCCGCACGCCCGACGGGACCCTGCACGTGGCCGACGGGGCACGGACCGTGACCTGGATCCGGAACGGCCGGCAGGAGTTCGATCTGGCGAACGAAGTCGTGCGGTCCGAAGATCGGGTGGTGCTGTCCGTGGGCACCGCGACGCCCACGGAGGTGCTCGAGTCCCAGTTCTCCCTCGTGGCCGACGACGCGGCCGAACACAACGAACGGGCCGACCCGGCGTCGTGTATGGGTGGCCACGAGCCCGAGACCCTCGGCGCGCGCTTGAAGCGCGCCTTCATCGGATAGGAGCAGGCGCCCGCATGGCCAAGACCGCATCGTTCGACGTCTCTACGGGGGTCGACCTCCAGGAGGTCGACAACGCCGTCAACCAGTCGTCCAAGGAGATCGCCACCCGCTACGACTTCAAGGGCACCTCGTGCACCGTGGAGTTCGACCGGGAGGCCGGGGCCATCAAGATCGACGCCGACGACGAGTATCGCCTGACGGCGGTCATGGGCGTGCTGCGCGAGAAGCTGGCGCGCCGGGGCGTGCCGGTGCGGAACCTGGATGCCGGATCCGTCGAGATCGGCACCATGGGCCGGGCCCGGCAGACGGTGTCGCTGAAGCAGGGCATCGATCAGGAGACGGCCAAGAAGATGAGCAAGGCCATCCGCGACCAGGGCTTCAAGAAGCTCCAGGTGCAGATCCAGGGCGAGGAGCTGCGGGTGATCGCACCGTCGCGTGACATCCTCCAGGAGTGCATCGCCTTCCTGAAGTCCCAGGACTTCGGCGTCGAGCTGCAGTTCGGCAACTACCGGTAGCTGAGCGCCGCCATGGACGTCTGCGTCTATTGCGGCTCGAGTCCGGGCGCGCGGCCGGAGTACACGGAGGCGGCGGTCGAGTTGGGGCGGGGCTTGGCCCGACGAGGATGGGGCCTGGTGTACGGGGGTGCTTCCGTGGGCCTCATGGGCACCGTGGCCGACGCGGCCCTGGCCGGGGGCGCGGTCGCGGTCGGCGTCCTCCCACGGCCGCTGGGGTCGAAGGAGCTGGCCCATCCGCGTCTGACCGAACTGGTGATCGTGGGATCGATGCACGAACGGAAGGCCGAGATGGTCCGACGGTCCGATGGCTTCGTGGTCCTGCCCGGAGGGTTCGGCACGCTGGACGAGACCTTCGAGGCGCTGACGTGGGCCCAGTTGGGGATCCACGACAAGCCGATCGCGCTCCTGAACGTGGTGGGATACTTCGATCCACTCCTGGCCTGGATGGACCGGGCGGTGGAGGACCGGCTGCTCCGCCCCCAGCATCGGGACATGATCCTCGTGTCCGACGACGTCGAGGAGATCCTCGACGCCCTGGTGGCCTACGACCCGCCCACTACGGCGAAGTGGTTGGATCTGGATCAGGCGTGACGGCTGCCTCGATCTCCGCGATGTCCCGCCGGTCCACCTCCCGGTCCAACGCCCGCTTGTAGACCAGGAGTCGTTCCCTGGAGATGACGGGTACGGTCACGCCGAACACTTCGCGACGGACGCCGGCGTCGAAGTCGATGGCCTGGTCCTCCCATTCTCCCGTGGCGGCGTTCCGGTAGCAGGCGCCGTCCGCCACCGCCAGTTCCACCTGCGTGCCGTGGTGGAGCAGCTTCAGGAAGGTGAGGCGCCAGTGGGGCCCGTCGTGGGGCCCGGGCGCCCGCACGATCCATGGCTCCAGGTCCGGGAGGAGCCGGTCCAGGCCCCGACGGGTGACGTAGACGTCGATGTCGTGGAGGGGGCGGGTGGCCCCCCAGGCCCGGGCCGCCAGCCCGCCCACCACCTGATGCGGCACCTCGTGACGTTCGAGCAGCGACAGGATCCACCTTAGGGTCACGGCCGGGTTGGCGGTGGGGGCGTCGGGGCGCTCCGGGGGGCGGGTCGCGCCGTCCCACGCGGCGATCCGCTCGGCCAGCCGGAACACCGAACGCGGCGCCGAGCCCTCGGCCTTGTTGTTGACCACGACGAACACGCCCCGCTCGGCGATCAGGGCGTCCAGCGCGGCCACCGCCAGGCGGTCCAGGGAGGTCTCGTCGGGATCGATCAGGCGGTCGAACGGGGCGTACCGGTCCTTCGCCGCCTCGTACTTCAGGCCGGCGTGGAGCATCCACCGCATGACCAGGGCCGGCTGCTCGAACGGGCGGATCCGGCGGAGCTGCTCGTCAAGCGGACTCATGGACGGGTGGACCACGTAGCAGTGGGCCGCCCCGACGTCGCGGAGCATGGCGCCGTACCCGTCCGTCAGCAGCGCCGGGGTCCGGAGCTCGACCGCGTAGAGCGGCCCGGCCGGAAGCGCCTGGAGGAAGGTGTGCAGGCGTTCCGTGAAGGCCTCCGGGCCGCCCACGAGCGAGGCCGGCATCGGCGAGAACTGGAACAGGAGCGGGCCCGCCCGGTCGCCCAGCCCTTCCACCATCGGGCCCACCACCTCCCGGGCGGCGTAGGCCGGGTCCAGGAACGAGGGATTGGCGCCCCGCACGGCCCCGTCGCCGGGGTCCGTCGGGGAGGTCAGCAGACGGTCCGCTTTGACCAGGAAGCGGAAGTCGGCCGGGACCGCCTCGGCGTATTCGCGGAAGTCGGCCGCCGCCATGGGACGGTACCACGTCCGGTCCACGCCCACCGTGCGGAGGAGCGGATGGGAGGCGTAGGCCGCCAGACCCTCCCCGGACAGGACCGCGGGCGAGGCCCGCCGGTCGTAGACGATCCCCTCCCATCCCGGAAAGCTCCACGACGACGTGCCGAGACGGACCCGCTCGGGCAGGGCGTCGGCCACCCGCCGGAGGTCGGCCGGTACGGGGGCCGGGGCCACGCCGGGCGGGGGCGTGGGAAGTGCGTCGTCGGCGAACAGGCCCAGTTGGTCGCTCATGGGCTGGTCTACCCAGAGGGGGGCGCAAGGTCCCGGAGAGGCAGGTCGTTTGGTTCGACCCAGGCGGCGGCGTGGGGGGGCGGGGAGGGGGGCGGGGCCAGGGCCGGGTGCGGGTCAGGTGGTGCCTTCATCGAGGCCACCCCTGCGGGAAACCGTCCTACGGCTGATCCCCAGCCGTCCCCGGGTCATTGGGGGCGGCCCAGGGTGAAGGATCGGGCGCCAAGTGGGACATCTTCACCCGCCAGAAGTGGGACATTTCCAGCCGCCGCGGCACCGAGGTCCCGGCCTCAACGAGGCCGCGCCCCGGAGGGCGCGGAGGGCCGTGGTGGCCGAGACCAACTTCGGCGGCGGGATGTTGCTTCAACGAGGCCGCGGCCCGGAAGGCGCGGAGGGATCCCGGAGGTCTACGCCCAGGCCGGGACGCACACCGTGCTTCAACGAGGCCGCGCCCCGGAGGACGCGGAGGGCTTGAAGCAGCTGCTGGACACGGATAACCGCCGTATCGCTTCAACGAGGCCGCGCCCCGGAGGACGCGGAGGGAAAGCCCGCGTAGCCCTTCACATCATCCCCATGGTTGCTTCAACGAGGCCGCGCCCCGGAGGACGCGGAGGGCAGGTCGCGGGGCGCTAGGATCGAGCCCGTTTCCTTGCTTCAACGAGGCCGCGCCCCGGAAGGCGCGGAGGGCCGCGGGGCTTCGCGTGGCGGGTGAGGGCCTGGACGCTTCAACGAGGCCGCGCCCCGGAAGGCGCGGAGGGACGTCTTCGGTACCTCGCCGCGACTCGTCTTCAGCCGGCTTCAACGAGGCCGCGCCCCGGAAGGCGCGGAGGGGGCTCCATCGTGTACGTCGAGCCGTCGCCGCGGTCCACGCTTCAACGAGGCCGCGCCCCGGAAGGCGCGGAGGGCCCGAGATGATCCACGGGGTGAGACCGGTCTCACGTTCGCTTCAACGAGGCCGCGCCCCGGAAGGCGCGGAGGGTGGCCAGCATTGCCAAGGCTCCACCGATACATATCAGGGCTTCAACGAGGCCGCGCCCCGGAAGGCGCGGAGGGCGCCAGCCGCAGCCGTCAGCGCAGCCGTATGCCGGGGCTTCAACGAGGCCGCGCCCCGGAAGGCGCGGAGGGGTTGCTTCGTACATGGTGCCTGCTCCGGTAGGGGAGTGCTTCAACGAGGCCGCGCCCCGGAAGGCGCGGAGGGCACGACCCGCAGCGGGCCCAGGACCGGCTCGCTCGGATGCTTCAACGAGGCCGCGCCCCGGAAGGCGCGGAGGGGTCCTCGTGGGCGCCAACCTGACGAGGTAACCGACCATGGCTTCAACGAGGCCGCGCCCCGGAAGGCGCGGAGGGGCAGATCTGCAAGGAGCTCCCCCTGTCGGCCGTCGAGCTTCAACGAGGCCGCGCCCCGGAAGGCGCGGAGGGGGCGTGGGCCAAGTTCACCGTCCGCCTCGGTGGCCGGCTTCAACGAGGCCGCG
>JAVJOF010000014.1:0-68763 GCA_040216925.1 Longimicrobiales bacterium | reverse complement strand
GCCACTCGGTGCGTCCCATCGTCGTGTCTCCTCCTTCAACGAGGCCGCGCCCCGGAAGGCGCGGAGGGGTGCCCCATGGGCTCCCCCGGAGGGACCACGGAGCCGGCCTTCAACGAGGCCGCGCCCCGGAAGGCGCGGAGGGCTCCGCGAGGCGTGGGGCTGCGAGGTCCACCGCCTTCAACGAGGCCGCGCCCCGGAAGGCGCGGAGGGTCCAGCACCTCCATCATGGCGGTGGGGTCGGTCGAGCCTTCAACGAGGCCGCGCCCCGGAAGGCGCGGAGGGGCCGTGATGCTTCGCGTAGAACCGGGAATGATAGAGCGCCTTCAACGAGGCCGCGCCCCGGAAGGCGCGGAGGGTGATCTTGGAGACGGCCCGGAGCTCGATGTACTTCTCCCTTCAACGAGGCCGCGCCCCGGAAGGCGCGGAGGGGGAGACACGCCAGGCGTCTGCGTCCGCGGGTCCAGCCCCCTTCAACGAGGCCGCGCCCCGGAAGGCGCGGAGGGGTCATCGTGGGGGTCGGGCGACCTGACCGTCCGGGATCTGCCTTCAACGAGGCCGCGCCCCGGAAGGCGCGGAGGGCCCGGTGCTACGGCAGCGTGGAGCGCGTGCGGACCATCCTTCAACGAGGCCGCGCCCCGGAAGGCGCGGAGGGGCAAGGGCGGCACCGGGCTATCCGAGGAGCAGATCCACCTTCAACGAGGCCGCGCCCCGGAAGGCGCGGAGGGACTTCAAGTGGTGAGGGCAGCATGAGGGGCGAGTACCTTCAACGAGGCCGCGCCCCGGAAGGCGCGGAGGGGCTTGGGCGGTCGTGACGATGACGGGCCCGGACGCCACCTTCAACGAGGCCGCGCCCCGGAAGGCGCGGAGGGCGGGACACCGGCAGCAGGACCCGCTCCGGCACCACCCTTCAACGAGGCCGCGCCCCGGAAGGCGCGGAGGGTGCGCCGGTCGCGCCTGCTGCCCCGCCGGAGCCAGTTCAGCCTTCAACGAGGCCGCGCCCCGGAAGGCGCGGAGGGGGGGGTTGCCGGCGGCCGCGTCGCCGACGTTGAGAAGCCTTCAACGAGGCCGCGCCCCGGAAGGCGCGGAGGGGCCGAATGGTCACTCGCCGTGCGGACCTCGATGAACCTCCTTCAACGAGGCCGCGCCCCGGAAGGCGCGGAGGGAAGAAGTCGTGAAGCTCTCCGGCGACCTGTCGTCGTTCCTTCAACGAGGCCGCGCCCCGGAAGGCGCGGAGGGGCCGACCAAGGCGGCCTGGGCGGGGGCTGCGTCGAGGCCTTCAACGAGGCCGCGCCCCGGAAGGCGCGGAGGGCGAGAAGAAGCTGCCGCTCCGGATCATCAAGCGGGTGGACCTTCAACGAGGCCGCGCCCCGGAAGGCGCGGAGGAGCCCATTGTCCAAGTCGGCCAACGACAACGGGATGGAGGGGAAGATGCGAGAGCCGCGCGGGCCACGGCAACGGTCACCTCCGCGGGGTAGGGTTTCTGGAACACAAACCGATGTTGTCAAACAACTTCGAGCGCCGCCCAGGAGTTGAGGACCACTCCACCGCTCGAAAACGTCAGACGATGAATGAACGCACCGCGGGCTCATAGCTCTTTCCCAACACCTCGATGCTGTGCTCGAGCGGGTGGTGGGCCCTCCCGAGGTCTACGAGAAGGATCTGATCCTCATCCTCGTGGATCGCTTCTCGCAGGGTCGTGCGCATGCGCACCAACTCCACGTCGTTGAGTTCGCAGAGGAAGACGCTGTACTGGGCCCAATCTCCGAATCCGTGCATCTCCTGGAACACGGCGTCCCTTCGCTTGTCGTCCGAGATGTCGTACGCGACCAGGTAACGGCGGCGCGACGGATTCATCGGGTGCGCATCGGTGGATAGTCGGGAATATCCCCTCGCAGCCACCGGGCGAGGAGGCGTGCCTGGACCCGGACCACCGAGCGCCACGAGCAGCGGTATCCGAAGAGCGGATGGGTCACGAGCTGGTCCATCCGCGCCTCGTAGGCCCGAAGGAAAGCCTTTCGGCCTTTGGGCCCGAGCATACACCCCGCCTTCGATCGGGTGAAGTTCCGCCGGGTGACCATGCCGGTGTTGACCGCAGTCAGCACCGCACTGTCGGCGATGAGCGGGCGGAACTCCTCCATCAAGTCGAGAGCCAGAGCCGGTCGACCATGGCGAGGCCTGTGGAAGAGCCCCCACCACGGGTCGAGTCCTTCGGTCATCAGAGCGATCGTGCATTCCTTGGCGAGCATCGCGTAGCCGAAGGACAGTAGCGCGTTGACCGGATCGCGCGGGGGCCGTCGGTTTCGATCGCGGAACTCCCACTCGGACTCGAAGTCCCTCGGCTTGAGCGCTCGTCCGAAGGCCCCGAAGTAGTGGGCGGCGATACCGCCCTCGAGGCCCAGCAGCTCCTCCGGAGACCCGGCGTGGGGCACCTTCTTCAGGAGCGCTCGCATGGCAGCGCCTACGTCCTTTGGTCTGGGCTTGACGTTGCGCCCGATCAGGGTCCTCTGGTTCGCCCCTTTTGCCTCCACGATGGACCGAGCGAAGGCGAGGCAGCGCAGCGGGTCAGCGGCGGTTTCGAACTGCGCCCGGCGGTCGAAGGCGTTTCGGAGTCCCATGCCGCGCGTGATCCCGTAGAACCAGTGTCCGCTCGAGAAGTGGGCCACAGGGATGGATGCCTCGCAGAGCAGGTGAAGCGCCTGTGCCGACACCGACACGTTGCCCAGGAGGACCAACTGGCTCACGTCCTTCAGGCGAGCCCGTCCGATCTCTTCCCCGCTCTTCCGCACGATGAGCAGCTTCTTGCTCTTGCCGACGCGGGCCCCCTGTTCCTGGACGTAGAAGGGAAGGGCGGCATCGCGCGAGGGATAGAGCCTTCGGATGGGGGGCTCCACGGACGAGTCGGCGTCGGGGCCCGCGGGAACAGCCTTGAGTGCCAACGTCTCGTCGGGGAGGCAAATGCCGCTCAGGGAGCATCCGTGGCACTTCGGACTGTCGTCCAGGGGCGGCGGAAGGTCTGTCGCTGACTGGGCCTGGTGCGCGAGCCCGAGCAACTCGAGGGTCCGGGCCTCCAACTCCTCGTCGAAGGGGATGTCGACCCGGGTACGAGACGCCGCGAAGTACAGGACTCCGTGGTCGCTCCGGTAGCCGTGCTCGCGGAGGAGAAGCCCCTGGGCCATGAGCTGGACCCGCTCCGGCTCCCAACTCCGTTCCGGGTTGTTCGGCACCCGACCCCGCTTCGTCTCGACGGGAACCGCCTCATCGCCGTCGGTGGCCACGAGGTCCAGCTTGGACGTCAGGCCGAGCCGCTCCGATCCGAGGCTGACGGAGCGGGAGACGGTCGGCCGCTCGTCGGAGGGGCCCGACGCGTCCGCGGACTGCCCACCAGCGTCCGCGTCCGGCAACACATGATCGAGCCGGTCCACCCTGCGATGGACCTCCCGCCCTTCCTCGGTGAACCGATTGTCCTCCCATCGCCCGTCCACGTGCATCAGGTGGAAGAGCCGGGGGCAGTACGCATACTCGTTCAGCATGCGGACGGGGAGGGGGTCCGAGTGCGACACCGGGTCCCGACCTCAGACCGCCGAGAAGATCCCGAGGCCGAAGTGGCACCCGAATCCGAGTGCCAGTGGGCCGGGAACCGACTCCGGGAACGTCAGCCGCAGAAAGCTGCCTCGGGTGTCCGGTTGAGCGGCGCGCCTGCGCCCGCGGGTCCGGAATCGATGGAAGTGGACGGGGCGCCGCTGCCGCCCCCCGACTCGGATCGCGTCCATGCGCTCGACCTCCGGCTCCGGGAGCCCCCGCTCGCGGCATTCCCGTCGCACCTGGTCTTCCACGCCGAACTTCTTCTTTCGATACCAGGGGTGGAGATACGGGGTGACCGACTCCCATGACACCGCACGCTGAAGGTAGGGGTGGCTCCACAGCGCCTCGTGCCCCGACGCCCGTGCCGTGGATCCGGTCGCATCGAAGATCACCCTCCACTCCTGTTCGCGGTCGAGCCAGATCCGCTCGATGGCAGCCAGGGCCTGGACCGCCGAAGCGCTCAAACCCGCCTCGGCATGGATCAGGACGTGGTCGATGCGTCCGTCGCCATCGGCGTCTTCGGGCAGGTAGAAGGCGTGCTCGTGCACGTTGTCCTCTCCCATCCCGTGCCCGGAAAGAACCGGCGGGACGACGCCGTCGGCAGGGTCGGGTCCGTTCAGTCGGTCGGCCTGGTACATCGCCGCCGCACGCGTGGCCTCACCGATCTTGATGGCATCCTCGATCCGCGGGAGGGGGATGCCGTGTGGGATCACGGGTTTTCCGCGCAGGATCAGTCGCACAGTCGTGGGCCTCCGCCCTCGGCCCGCCGACTCACGCGCTGTCCGTTGCGGGATGAAGGTGTCGGCGGGCCGAAGGTAGGGCACGAAACGCATTCCGGGGTGGCGACTCCACCCCTCACCCCGGACTGCGGACGTGTCCAGACGCAATGAGTCGATCAGGCGCTCGGGGAGCGTCGCGAGGAGCTGACGGTCGCGATCGCCGAGTCCCGATCGGTCGAGATTCCTGGCCGCGACCTCCGTGTCGCGCCACTCCCGGTACTCGTCCGGACCGACGGGGGCGGGGAGGAAAACGGTATCGAGGACCTCCCCGCTCGTCGCAAGGCCGGAGGGTGCGGCCGGCAGGCAGTTGAACTCTCCGGTCCGGTCTGCGTCCAGCAGGTCGGCTTCTACCCAGCTCTCTGCCCGTCCGAGGTACCCGAGCCTCCGCAACAGGAGCGACAGCCGATCCCGGTCCAAGCCCTGCAGTTGGAGGCCGGGCCATTCCAGGATCAACTCCTCGTCCGGCGACACCCGGGCGAACGCATCGAAGACGAGCTTGGGCTTGTCGGCGCGCCCTTCTCGGATTGGCATATAGTGACGCGAATGGGTATGGACCGCCGGCGGCAGACGGTATCGTGGCAGCTCGCCGGCCAGAAGTGTTATGAGCCGGCTGAGGTCCTCCTCCGCCACTTCCGCCGGATTCACCTTTCGATGCCACACCGCGATGAGGCTGCGCAGCACACGCCAGGGCGAGGGAGGCCATTCGAGCGCGGCCTCGTTGACGTGCGACCCCCAGGGCGTGGCGTGGTAGCGCCCCGCCGGAAAACGGACACGGATCGCCGTACTCATGGTGCTTTCCTCACTTGGCGTATGTCATGGTGGTGACCCGGGGGTCCGCGAACAGCCCCAGCTTCGCGACGCCTTCGATCAGGCCGGGAAGTGCGGACGCCAACTCGTCCTCGCCGGGAAGGGCCCAGCCGTCGGGCCGCGTCACGTTGATCTCGATCACGTCCAGGTCGCACGCGGTCCGGAGCCGCAGCCCTGTACGCAGGAAGCGCCGGATCTTGTACAGTGACAGCGCGAGCAGGAGGTGCTCTACCTCGGCGCCGAGCCCGAATCCGCGAATCTGGGCGAGATCGACATTGAAATAGGCGGTGATGTCGGGCGAGACGTACTCGTCGCGGGCGAAGGGCACGTTGCCGAAGCCGCGGCCCGTATCACCGGCTGGATTCACCCCGTCGTTCTTCACACCACCGCTGGCCGCGACGCGGGCGTCTGCCGCCTCGATGAAGGAAGACACCGCCCGAGGGAGTCTGAGACGCCCGCCGGCGAGTGCCTTCTTGGCGAGGAACACGCCATGCAGAACCGCATTCGTGTCCATCCTGAGCAGCGTCGCCGCCAGCTTCCGGATGTCCACCCGGCCTTCTTCCATGTCCGCGAGCTCCTCCGCGAGCACCGCGAGCACCGGCGAGTCCTTGCTCTCCAGGATGTACGGCGAGTTCAGCCGGTGGGCCTCCAGGACCGAGTTCGTGAGCGGCTCCCCGCCCGGATCGAGAACCCTGACGTAGGGAAGCCCGCGGAGCGGCTCGACCCAGTCGTCCTCGGCCGCGTCCCAGCAGACTGCTTCGAGTCGGTTCGCCATACTCTGCGCGGACTCGACGAGGAGCATGCGGGTCATCCCGTCGGGGGCGTCGTATTCTGCCGCGCCGAGATCGGGGAAGCCTGTGGGCTGGAATCGGGTTCCCTGGATCGGCCGTAGCTTCGCTTCGATGAGCAGACGGGGCTGGTCCTGGAGTGGTTTGGCGTCGAAGGGCATGGTCAATCGTCCGTGCTGGAGGTAGTGGACGCCGGCGCTCCGGCATCGCGGTCAGTGTGGTTCTCGGTGTCCGGGTCGAAGTACCGCCGCAGGATGGCCCGCAGATCGGACCGGCGGATCGGGACCAGCAACGCAGCGAGCAGGCGAGCGCCCCGGTCGGACGCGGGCGAGGGCAGGGTGGCCGCTGCCGTCAATCCCTTCCCCCGCAGCCGCGCTCGCGCCCACTCAAACGCCCGCTCTGCCTGATCCGTACGAAGCAGCCGGACGATCTCGGACGGGGGTGGCAGGCGAATCGGCTCAGAGTTCACCTGCTCCCGGGACATCACGGAATCCAGCTCCGATGCCGGCACGAAGAAGGGCTTGAGGAGGCAGTAGGCAGCCGGCGGGGCGATTCCACCTGCCCCCACCCGCGTCGGTCCCAGCGCGACCCTGTTCACCAACGCGATTCCCGGCATCAGGTCGGCGATCCGGCGGTCCCACTCGGGTCGGTCCAGCCACTGTGCGACGAGCTCGGCCGGGATCCGGGCATCGCCGTGCAGGGGGACTTCCCGCAGGCTCATCTCACGCTGGTCCAGAAGCCGCCGTGACATCATGCGACCCAGATCCTGATCCAGTGCACCACCCGTCCAGACGACGCGGTTCACATGATCGAGCGCCCACCGGCGTTGGCCACGGCGTTCATGCGAAACAGGCGCCATGTACTCGGAGCTTGGAAGCACACGTATCCCCCTCGGGCTTCCACCGGCGCGAGCGGGCCCGCGGCCGTGAAGCCCGGCCAGGCTGGCGGCGATGGCATACTCGGGTGACCCGTCGTCTGCCATCGTTGCCCACTCCCGAGACAGCACCGGCACCGCGACTCCCAGCTTCTCCCTGGCCGCGGGGGAGATGCTCAGGTATCGCTGACACTCCCCGAGCGCGGCGAGACACCGCTGCAGGCTGATCGGGGTTCCGGAATCCTCGGCCAGTTCAAAGAGGGCCGACTCGAAGCGTCCCACCAGGCGGGTGAGCCTCGCCGGGGCGCCCTTCGCCCGACCAAGCCGCCGGAAGCGACTCAGCCACTGCCCCCCATCGAGGTCGATGAGCAGCGCCGCCATCGGGTTCCTTGAGACGCGACGTCGCCCGAGCGGCACCGCGACCACGTTCCGCCCGTGCCGCTTCAGGAACGCGTGCCGCTCGAACTCCCGGATCCCTCGGTCCACACCCAGGGTGGCTGCGGCCCGGGCGAACCCGAGTCCGTCGTTCGGAACGCGGTGTCGTCCCGACGGAGATCGGACCGTGGCCCTTCCTTCCCGGAACATGAACTCCACCTCCCTGTAGCGGGCTCGCCGGTCCCAGATAGGACACCATATCTCCCCTCGGCGGGCATCCTCGTCCGGGATCGCAATTGCCCCAGACCCGGCTCCCGACGTGTTGGTCATGAACGGAAATGCCGCTGCGGCCGGACCGTCGGCGTCATGCCGCCGGGTGACGGCCGACGAAAAAGCGAGGGTGCCCTCGAGGACAAGGAGGTAGTCCCACGCCCCGATGCCGGCCGCGCTCTCGAATCCCGTGGAAGCGTTCGCGCCGCCCGATCTCCCGGGGTCGAACTGCCCCGGGGTTTGATTGGACAGCCCGTCTGGGACCCGTCCTCCGAACAGGCTCCCGGTGATCGCCCGATGGTGGGTGCGCTCCACGAGGCATTCGACGACCATCTGTGAGAAGCCGGAAGAGTAGCTCCCGCTACCCTCGTTTCCTCCTGTCCCCAACAGAGGAGGCCATCGAGCCTCGTCCTCCACGAGCACGTAGCAGGCGTCCAGCCACTGAAGAACATCGTCGGGGAGCAGTGATCGGCACGCTGTGAGAACCTCGTGCTTGTTGCCATCCGACTTCTTCACAATGCCCAACTGCTTCAACACACCGCGCACGGCCCGGATCGTTCTTCGGAGCGGAGCGAGTCGGCCGTCGCTCGTGTCCATGATGGTCTCCAGGGCCCGTCGCGCTGACGCCTCGGAACTGCCCGGGTAGAACCCGGATCTCGCCCCCCACGGACCGACGATCGGCGTCGGCTCGTACTCCTCCAGGAAGAACGCCGTGATGCCGTCTGCATCGAGCTTGCTCTCCAGGTGGAAGGTGTCCTCCTGCCACCAACCCCGCGCCGACTCGTCCTTCTGTGTGGCCACGAGACGCAGGATCCCCAGGGCCTTCAGGTACGACGCCAGCGGGGTCGGGCGGCACCCATCGAGGCGAGTGACGAAGCGGTCCGGCTCTGAGGAACTCCCGGCTAGGCCGTCACGATGCATCGGAATCCTCCTCGGCGGACGCACGCCAGTCTGCGATACGCACCAGGGTTTCGAGCCACGCCAGGTGGAATGGGCCGGAGGTGTCCAACAGCCGCTGCGTGCGCTCGATCCACGAGGGCCCCATCTCGCCCCGCCCCATGCGCATCAGGTCGAGACGGAGCGTCGTGGGGGGCAGCTTCGTTCCATCGACCTCGGCGCCTGGGAGTTCGTCGCCGTCCCATACGCCGCGAGCGACCAGCCGCTCATCGGAGGGCATGCGTTCGTTCGGCAGGGCCCGCAGCCCCATCCGGATCTTCCCGTGATGCGCGAGAATCAGGAATGCGACGAGGTCGATGTCGCCCTTCCGTTCCGGTTTCCCGTGCGCGAGCCACGCCAGCATGGAGGCCAGTTCGTGCCGGAAATAGGGTCGGGGCTCCGGTGGATCCCCTTCCATGCGATACCTCGGACGCCCTGCTCCGGGCGACTTCGCCCAAAGCGTGCCTGCCAGGTCGCCGGCGTCTTCCGGCGCGGCATCGAGCATGGCGGCTTGGAAGGCGGGATGCGCTTTCCCGATGTCGTGCCACCCCGCCGCGGTGACGACCGAGGCCGCGTTCTCGGCCCGTTCTTCCAGCCGCTGGACCAGCTCGCGAGCCACTCGCCGGGCGCGCTGGAGATGGTCCGAAAGGGGGACGAAGCTACCTACACGGACGGATGCATCATCGTTCGCCGAATCCTGCGGGTCAGCGTCCTCGGGTGGCAACGCCTCGACCGCTGACCTCGATCCGGCGTCGAACCCGATGCCTGGGTCATACCCGCCTCTGGCGGCATCGAGCAGGAGTGTTGTCCCTGGAATCAGCGCATCCTTCGCCCGCTTCTTCTCCCACCGTTCGCCGAGCGGGTCCCACACCCAGCCTGGGGGGGCGTCGTTCCGCCCCAGGTAGGCCCGGATCTGTCCCATGGACACCGTGCACAGTTCATCGCGAGCGGGTCGCGGCTCATCCGCGGGAGGCCTGACATCCACGGTTCGCCAGAAGACCTGGACCTGGGGAGACCCAGGGTCACGGATGAACGGCGAGATATCGATATCGAAGCCCGAGAGGTCCGGCTCGGTGTCGAAGAGGTCCAGGACATCCCTTCGCCGAAGCACCTGGGTCAGCGGACGCTCGGTGGACACGGGGGGCAGGGACCCGGGTCCGACATCGTCCAGTCCCCCCTCGAGAATCGCGCGGCTGGCCTGGAAGTCCGACGCCTCGTAGGGGGCTGCGTCCTTCCCTTCCTGCTTCAGGTCGATCCAGACCACCGTCGCCCCGCCGGTGACCTCGCCGTATCGATTGCACCGTCCGAAGCGCTGGACCATCGAGCTCCAAGGTGCCAATTCGGTAAAGAGGGTGGCCGAGGTGATGTCGATGCCCGCCTCAACCGCCTGGGTGGCGACGACGATACGCCCGGGCCCGGCTTGTGGCCCGGTCCTGAGTCGCTCTTCGAGGGCCTGGCGCTCTGCGGCGCGGAAGCGCGCGTGCAGAAGCAGCACGTCCATCTCCGGCGCCTTCTTCCGGACCGCGCTGAAGAGCTCCTGGGCGCGGTCCACCCGGTTGAGGATCACCAGCGTCTGCGAACCGGCCAGATGCCGTTCCAGGACTTCGTCCGCCAGCCCCGACAGGTAGTCCCCGACCGCGGACTTCGACGCTCCTTCGAGGGACACCCCACTCCGGATCAGGCGCTTGCCCGCTCGGAGCCGTTCCCCCGCGGCGTCGCGATCGTCGTCGCGGATGCCCACCGAGGTCAGCGAGGATGCCTGTTGCGCGAAGTCTACCGTGCCCAGCCACTCGGGCTGGAGGGTCGCGGACATCCAGAGACTCCGCGTCGGGTGCGCGGTGCCGAATGCCTGCCGAAAGGCCTCGAGCTGGGCAGAGGTCCCGAGGGCCGGTCCCATGAGCTGGACCTCGTCGTAGGCCCACAGCGAATCGTTGTGGAGAAGGGCGAAGTCCACAGTCCATTGGTAGCGGCTCATCCCGTAGCCCCGCATGAGGGCGCGAGACAGCAGCATGTCCTGGGTTCCGACCAGGATTGCGTCGGCTTCGGGTTCGCCCCGCCAGCCGACTTCGACGCTCCCACCCATGAGGGTGTGGACCGTGGGGCTGGAGCCCCCCCGATCCGTGAACTCGGCCGCCGCGGCGTCACACCACCCGCGCGCGGCTTCCGCGGTCTGCTCCACGAGCACTCGCATCGGAAGGCAGTAGACCAGGCGGCGGGGGGTGCCCGCATCGGCGTGCAGGCGCTTCCACAGCCATGCGACGACTACGGACGCGGTCTTGCCGAGCCCGGTCGGGATCTCCAGCACGCTGGGCCACGGCCCGGTACCCAGGCGTTGCTGGTAAGGGAAGGGCGGGAAGCCCGTGACCCGTCGGAAGAACTCCCTGTACTCAGGTGCTTCCATCCTCTGACCTCCCTATGGCCGCATGGTATCCGACGCATCCTATCGTGGGTGCACCCTGTGACGGTAGCGCGGGGGTGTGACAACGCACGGACGGGGCTGTGGCCGGTGGAGCGGCCCGCTGCAATGAGGCCGCGCCGCGTGCGGCGCGGATATGCCCGTCGTTCGCGAAGAACACAAACTGAAAAAACCACTTCAATGAGGCCCGGGGGGACGGCGCCGTCCCCCCGGGAGTGGGCAACGTTCCTCCGGGCGGTATTCCGGCCACGTCGCCTTCCGCTTCACAACCTAAATAAACCTAACTTAAGAGTCGAGCCCCTGCACGGATCATTGGATCATGGGGGGTGCTCCCTATCATTGCGAACTGCCTTGCCGCCAGTCGGCGACGGCCTCCCGGGGGTCGAACGTCACCGTGCTGGTATTGCAGTCAACACATCCGCAAGATTACTCTTCCTCCATGCCAGACCCCACACACCGCCGCGTCGCTCGCCGCATCAGGGCCCGCCGGGAACGGCTGGGCCTGTCCCAGGAAGCGCTTGCGGACGCGTCCGGCTTCAATCACCGGCAGACCATCACCGCCATCGAGGCGGGCGATCGCTCGATCGCGCCCGAGGAGCTCGCCGCGCTGGCTGGAGCGCTCGGGGTGGGCGTGGCCTATTTCACCGATCCCTTCGTCGCCACGGGAGAGGCCGCGTTCTCGTTCCGGGCGGAGGCCGGGATCGCCGATCGGATCGCGGAGTTCGAAGAAGTGGCAGGACAATGGATCGCGACCTACCGGGAGCTCGAGCCCGGAGGACGGGGGAAGCAGTCCCTGTTGCTTCCGGCGCTCTCCCTGACGGCCCGGTCGAGCTATGAGGACGCGTTGGCCGCGGCCGACGACGTTCGCGAGAGGCTCGGACTCGGCGCCTATCCGGCGGAGCGACTGGAGGCCGCCCTGGAGCGTGAATGGGGAATCCCGGTGCTCTACTTCGACGGCCGCTCCGGGATCTCGGGCGCGGCGACTCGCTTGGGAGGGCTCCAGGCCGTGTTCATCAACCGCGCCGAAGCGAGTGGGCGGCGCAACTTCGACCTCGCCCACGAGCTCTTCCACCTCCTGACCTGGGACAGCATGCCGCCCCGGCGAATCGACGACGCCCGGCCGGAGCGCGACGAGAAGCGTGTGGAGCAACTCGCGGACAATTTCGCGTCGGCGCTCCTTCTGCCGGAGCCCAGCGTCCGTGAGCTCTGGGCCGCGCGGCCCGATGGTTCGCCTACCGAATGGATGGCCGCTACGGCGCAGCGCTTCCGCGTCAGCGGGCCCGCCCTGAAGTGCCGGCTGCTTCGCCTCGGACTGGTCGAAGAGGGGGGCCTGCCCGGCGACGAGGCGCTGGCACGCGCTGCCGGCGCGGTCGAACGGTTCGGCCCGGTTCCCCAACTCTTCAACGCGACGTTCGCCGAACGCGTTCACACCGCCGTCGAGTCGGGACGCCTTTCGCTGCGGAGGGCCAGCCGGATCCTCGGCCTCGAACTGGCCGACTTCGCGGAACTCCTTCGCTCCTACGGCCGCCCCCTGAGCTACGAGGTCTGACGAGCTCCGGCCCGTGTCCTCCGCCACCGCGTACCTGCTCGACACCAACGGCATCATCGAAGCGGTGCGCGTAGGCGTGTGGAACGCTCTTTCCGGGGGCCTGAGCCTGGAGACGGTGGAGGAATGTGTCGCCGGATGCCGGCGGGGCGATGCGCTGTCCGGCGGATACGTCTCGGTGGGTCCCGGGGACCTCGCGCGCCTGGACGCGGTTCATCCCGTTTCGGACGAGGCACGGGCACGGCTCCTCCTGGCGACGGACGCCTCGGCTCTGGATGCGGGAGAGCTGGACCTCTACGCCCACGCCCTCGGCCGGCCCGACCCGGATTGGCGGATCTGTTCTCCCGATCATGCGTCCGTCAGGGTCGGCGTCTCGCTGACCTGGGCGGACCGGCTCGTCTCGCTGGAAGAGCTGATCGACGTGGTCGGCGCGCGCCCTCGGCCCCCACTGCGCCGACACTTCTCGGCCTCCTGGCTTTCCGTGCAGCGCGTGAAGGCGCTCCTCGATCATTGACGGAGCGGCCCGCTGCCGAGGACCACGGTAGCCTACGACTTGACGATGCGTATCCCACAGATGTATAAACAGTAAATACATTTGCATCCGACGCAGTTGTCCGGGTCCGATCCGTGGAGTTCCCATGCCCGACCGCACCACCCCGCCGACCCCGCTGACCTACCAGATCCTTCTGGCCCTGGCCGACGCCGACCGTCACGGATACGGGATCATCAAGGAGATCGAGGAGCGGGCCGCTGCGGCCGCACCGTCCACCGGTGCCCTCTACCTGGCGCTCCAGCGGATGGAGGGGAACGGGCTGATCGCCGACGCGCCGGCCCCGGCCGGTGAGGAGTCCGACGACTCCCGCCGCCGCTACTACCGCATCACGCCCCACGGGCGGAGCGTGGCGGAGGAGGAGTCGCGGCGGCTCTCGGATCTGGTCGAAGCGGCCCGGTCCAAGAGCCTCCTGGCCCCGGGGCGATAGTGATCCGCCGGGTCCTGGCGGCGCTGCTGCGCCTCGCCCCCCGGTCGTTCCGGTCGCGGCACGCCGAGGAGTTCCTCGCCGTCCACGACGCCCGGCGGCGGACCGGCGGGGGAGGGGTCGGGTTCGCGGTCCGGGAGATCGTGGGAACCGTGTGGATGGTGGCGCGGCTGCGCCTGGGTCGGGCGGATACGACGACGACGACGACGACGACGGGAGGAGCGGGACCCATGGAGACCCTCGGGCAGGACCTTCGATTCGCCGTGCGGAGCCTGCTCCGCAACCCCGGCTTCGCCTTCACCGCGGTCGTGGTGCTGGCCCTGGGCATCGGCGCCAACACGGCCATCTTCTCGGCGGCCAACGCCTTCCTGTTCCGGCCGCTGCCGTTCGCCGAGTCCGACCGCCTGGTCAGCCTCTACGAGACCAACCCGGAGTTCGGCTGGCAGCACGCCAACGCGGCGCCGGCCAACGTGCTCGACTGGGCCGAACAGGTGGACGCCTTCGAGTCGGTGGCCATGTACTCGTCGTTCCTCAACGAGGCCACGTGGATCGGCGCCGACGGCGAGCCGCGCCTCTTCCGGGTGTCCAGCGTGACCGGAAACTTCTTCGACGTCCTGGGGGTGCCCGCCGCGCTGGGCCGCTCGTTCCGGGATGACGAGACCTGGTCGCCCGACGACCGGGTCGTGGTCCTGAGCCACGGGCTGTGGACGCGGGAGTTCGGCGCCGACCCGGGCGTGGTGGGGCGCACGATCGACTTCGGCACCACCCGTTCGGAAGTGGTGGGCGTGATGCCCGAGGGCTTCACCTTCCCGACCGAGGAAACGGACCTCTGGACGCCCTGGGGGTGGGACCGGGCCAACCGCGACGCGGTGTGGTTCCGCCGGGCCCACTGGGTCCTTCCCGTGGCCCGGCTGTCCGCCGGCGCCACCCCGGCGGAGGCCGACGCCCAGCTCCAGGTCGTGGTCGAGCGACTGTCCCGGGAGTACCCGGGCACCAACCGCGTGATGGGGGCGGGCCTGATGCCCATGCGCCGCTTCCTGACCCGGGACGTGCGCGCCCCGCTGGGCGTGCTCCTCGGCGCGGTGGCCGTACTCCTTCTCCTGGCGTGCGTGAACGTGGCCAACCTCGTGCTGGTGCGGGGGGCGGACCGGGGCCGTGAAGTGGCGCTTCGCTACGCCCTGGGTTCGGGGCGATGGCGGGTCGTGCGCCTGATGCTGACCGAGAGCTTCGTCCTGGCCGGGATCGGTGGGGCGCTCGGCCTGGGTCTCGGATGGGCCGGCGTGCTCCTGATCGCCCGTCTCGACCGACTCGGCATCGACGGGGCCACCGGCGTGGCGCTGGACGGCCGGGTGGTCGTGTTCGTCCTGGCGGCCACGCTGCTCAGCGGCGTCCTGTTCGGTCTGCTGCCCGCCCTCGGGACCTCGGGTCGGCGCAGCCACGAAGCGCTGAAGGCCGGGGGACGGGGTGCGAGCGGGGGCGGTGCCCGGAGCGGTCTGGTGCGGCTCATGGTGGGGGCCGAGGTGGCCCTGGCCCTGCTCCTGGTGGTGGGGGCGGGCCTCATGGTCCGGAGCTTCTGGCTGCTGCGGGACGTGGATCCGGGCTTCGCCACGCAGGGCACCCTGGCCGTGACGTTCCAGGTGCCCTCGTCACGGTACGAGGAACGGAACGACGTGCTGGCCTTCTACGACCGCCTCCTGGAGGCCCTCGAAGCCCGACCGGACATCGAGGCGGCGGGCACGGTGGGCCAGCTTCCCCTGAACGGCACGAGCTGGTCGAGTTCGTTCCAGGCCGAGGGCTGGCCGCCGGACCGGGTCGGCTTCGAGATCCTGCACCGCCGCGCCGACGCCGGGTACTTCGAGGCCCTCGAGATCCCACTGATCCGCGGGCGCATGTTCGGACCCCTGGACGGTCCGGAGGCCCCGCTGGTGGTGCTGATCAACGAGACGTTCGCCGCCGAGCACTTCCCCGGCGAGGACCCTGTCGGCCAGCGCATCGCCTACGACCGGACGGCCGCGCAGAATCCGGACGACAGCAACTGGTACGAGGTCGTCGGCATCGTGGCCGACCAGCATCAGGTGGCCCCGGGCCGCCCCCCCCGGCCGGAGGTGTTCGAGAACCGGAACCAGGACTGGGGGCGGCGGAACTGGATCGTGGTCCGTACCGGGGGCGATCCGCTGGAGGTGGTTCCCACCGTCCGGGCGGTCCTGGCGGAGCTGGATCCGCTGATTCCCGTGTCCGACGTGCGCCCGCTGCGGCAGGTGTGGCGGGGCTCCATGGCCCGGGAGGAGTTCATCCTGACGCTCCTGGGCGTGTTCGGCGTCGTGGCCCTGCTGCTGGCGGCGGTGGGCGTCTACGGGGTCACGGCCCAGGCGGCCCGCGCCCGCACCCACGAGATCGGCATCCGGATGGCGCTGGGCGCGGCCGCCCCGTCGGTGGTGGCCCTGATGGTGCGGCAGGCGCTCTACGTGGTCGGGCTGGGGCTCCTCGTGGGCCTCGGGGCCTCCGTGGCGGCCAGTCGTGTGCTGTCGGGCTTCCTGTTCGGCATCGAGCCGACGGATCCGGGCACCTTGATGGCCGTGGTGGCCCTTCTCGGTGGGGTGGCCGCGGTGGCGTGCTACGTGCCCGCCCGCCGGGCGACCGCGGTGGATCCGGTCCGTTCGTTGCGGGCGGAATAGGGGTCGCGCCGTCCGGCCGGCGTTCCGATCTTGTGCCCATGGACGCACAGATCTTCGGAGTCAAGAACGACAACGACACCCGCAAGGCGGAGCGCTTCTTCAAGGAGCGCCGGATCCGCTTCCATTTCGTGGACTTCAAGCAGCGCGGGCCGTCGAAGGGCGAACTGCGCCGCTTCTTCCAGAAGTTCGGAGACGCGGTCATCGACCGGAACGCCAAGCGCTTCCAGGCGCTGGGGCTCCAGACCGCCTACTACAGCGACGACCGCTGGATGGAGATCGCCGAGGAGGAGCCGCTGATCCTGCGGATGCCCCTGGTGCGGTACGGGAAGGAGCTGTCCGTGGGCCACGACGAGGACGCTTGGAGGCGTTGGACGGGCGACTGAGGAAGGGCCGGGCCGACCGGAGTACGTAATCGAGGGTCTTCCTGGGGATGGAGCGGTCAGATCATACTTCCGCCGCGCCGTCGGGAGACATGACGCCGGCGGTCACGTCATCCGCGGGGTTCCCATGGTCCGGTTCCACGGTCGGGCGGTGTCTTCGTCGGTGGTCGTCGTGTCCCTGCTGCTCCTGGCTCCCGCGTCGGTCGCGGCGCAGCTCGGAGGCCTGGTCAAGCGAGCGGCGCGCGGCGCCGTCGAGGACCGGGTCGAAGCGGCGCTGCCCTTCACCCCCAGGGCCGCGCCGGAGTTCAACGACCGGGTCCTGGAGATCGGTCCGTCGCATCTCGACGGCCTCCTCGCCGGCTTCGCGGCCGAGGTGGAGTACGCCAAGGGTGCGTCCCGCGAGTTCGAGGACTCGGTCAAGGCGTTCGAGCGCCGGCACGAGGCGTGGGAGCGGAGCGTGGAGGAGTACGATCGCGCGATGGAGCGCTACGAGCCCTGCCGCGAGCGCTTCCTCGAGCAGGAGGAGGCCACCTCCACGGCCAACCAGGCCCGGACGGAGGCCGCGCTCGAGGGGAAGAACGATCCGGCCACCCAGCGGAAGTGGGAGGAGTATCAGCAGGAAGTGGCCCGGATGGCCGCCGAACAGCAGCGGCGCATGCTCGAGGCCGCCGCGGGCGTCATGGCCGAATCGCGTCGCGAGCGGACGGAGGACCCGCGCCTGGTCGAGGCGTGCGGGGCCGCGCCGGAGCGGCAGGACGAGCCCATGTCCTCTCTCTCCAGTCCCGAGGGCGTGCTGGCCGCGCGGGGAGCCGAGGCTTCCGGTCTGACGGCCGCGCAGTATTCGATCATGCGGGAGCGGGTGCTCTACTGGGCCCGTGAGGAGGGCCGTCCCCGGGCCATGGGCTTCACGGAGGCCGAGATCCGGCTTCTGGACGAGCGCTCCGAGGACGTCGAGAAGGCCGTGGAGCGCATGCGGAAGGGGAAGGTCCCGCTCTGACCCCATCCAGGGCCGTCCTCGCCACCGTCGTCGTGGCGGCGTGGGCGGCGTCCGCGCCCCTGGTCGCCCAGACCCCGGGCGGGGGCCTGTCGGTGGCCACGGCCGACGGCTGGCAGCCGTGGGAGGAGAGCCGGGACGGCCCGGTCCGGTGGCCCGCCGCCGACCCCAGGATCGAGGGTGCGGTGTCGTGGACCGTCGCGGCGCCGGGGGTGGAGCAGGGTGTCCTTCGGCTCCGCGGGCCCGGCGGATGGAGCGTGTCCGTGATCCTGATCCGCCTGGATCCGGCGGCCGTGGTCTTCGACGTGGTCGTGCCCCCCCGCTCCGCCGACGGGTTCGCCGGGCGCTGGCGGGTCGACGACGCGCCGGACGACGCCCTGGTGGCGGTCAACGCCGGGCAGTTCACCTCCGGACCGTGGGGGTGGCTCGTGCAGGAGGGGCGCCTCCGGCAGCCCCCGGGGAGCGGGTCCCTGGCCCCCGGCGTGGCCTTCCTGGCCGACGGCCGGGTCGGGCTCCTGCCCCCGGATAGCCTCCTCCTCGCGGAGGGCGTCGGTGCGGGGTTCCAGTCCTATCCCGCCCTCCTGGTGGCCGACGGGGAGGTGCCTGGAGCGCTGCGCAACGCCGGCGCCGGGGTGGACCTGACCCACCGCGACGGACGTCTGGCCCTCGGGCTGCTCCGGGACGGACGCGTGCTCCTGGCTCTGACCCGCCTCGAGGGGCTCGGGGGGCTGCTGGAGGTCGTCCCGTTCGGTCCCACCACACCGGAGATGGCGGCGGTCATGGGGGCGCTCGGGTGCGTGCGTGCGGTGCTCCTGGACGGCGGCATCTCCGGCCAGATGATGCTCCGGGAGGAGGGGAGCCGCCGGGTGTGGCCGGGGTTGCGCCCGGTGGCCGCGGGGCTGGTGGTGCGCCCGGCGCCGAACCCCGGGACTTGACCTCGGCGGGCGTCCGGCAAATACTAAACCAATACGTTTAGTATATGGAGATGCCGTGGTCGCCTTGCCCCCCGATGCAGCCCTGACCGACGTCGGTACCGCCGACGCGGTCCTCGACCGCACCTTCGCGGCGCTGGCCCATCCCGTTCGTCGGGCCATCCTGGGCCGGCTGGCCCGGGGCGACAGCGCGTCGGTGTCCGAGCTCGCCGAGCCGTTCGACGTGTCCCTCATGGCCATCTCCAAGCACGTGGCGGTCATGGAAGAGGCCGGCCTCCTGGCCAAGCAGAAGGACGGCCGGATCCAGCGCTGCACGCTCCAGCCGGAGTCGCTCCACCGGGCCGCGGGCTGGATCGAGGCGCACCGCCGCTACTGGGAGGCGCAGCTCGATGCCCTCTCCCACTTCCTGGCCGACCCTGCGTCCACGCCACCACCGGAGGATTCCCGATGAACCCCGACGCCACCCGTACGCCCCCCGCCGTCCGCCTCGAGCGCTTCGTCCCCGCGCCGCCGGAGAAGGTCTTCGCCGCCTGGACCCGACCCGATCTCCTGGCCCGGTGGTACGCACCGGCGCCGGCGTCGGTGGGGGCCGCCGAGGTGGACCTCCGCGTGGGCGGCGCCTGGCGGATCCGGATGGATGCGCCGGAGGGCAGGGTCTACACGGCCCACGGGATCTACCGTGCCGTCGAGGCGCCCCGCCGCCTGGTGTTCACGTTCGACTGGGCCGAGGAGGAGAACCGGATGGGGGTGGAGACCGTCGTGACGGTCGAACTCCACGCCGTGGACGGCGGCACGCGGGTGTCGCTTGTCCACGAGGGCCTGCCCGGGGCGGAGCAGGCCGACGGCCACGCGTCCGGGTGGACCGCCTGCCTGGAGCAGCTCGCGTCCGCCCTCGACTGACCGACCGTGGGGGGGGGGCGGGCCGGCCCTCAGAGCATGACCACGACCGCCACGCCGAGGGCCGCCGCGAACCCGGCGGGGAAGGCGTAGCGGCACACGGTCAGCAGGCGTTGCTCACGCCTGCCGTGGTCGGCCTCGTCGCGCCAGCGCACGGCGATCAGCAGGGGAATGCTCAGCCCCACGCAGAGGTAGCCCAGGGTCAGGACCACGTCCATGAAGGTCATGTACGGCACCTTCGGCATGCTGTCCGAGATGGCGAAATGGAAGGCGGGTAGAACCGGGACTCCCGTTCCACGTCCAGGGAGAACGTGAACCGCGAGTACGACCCGTAGAAGTCGCCCAACTGGTACCCGCGGCCACGACGGTCGCGAGCACCACGGCCATGGCCCGCCCCGGCCCCTGCGTGGGCCCCGGACGAGTCGGAGGCACGGAGACCGCCCCGTGGCCGCTCAGGAGATCGGTCGCTCCTTCGGCATCAGCCGCACGGACCAGAGGCCCGAGTTGGTGTCCGCGAAGAAGACGTGCCCTTTGTGGGGCTGGGCGCCCCAGACCATGGTGGCGTTGGGCGTGTAGCCGGCCGGCGACGCCGATTTGAACACGGCGATCTCCCGGCCCTGGGTGTAGAGGTTGCCCATGAGCTCGCCGCTCACGTCCACCACCCGCAGGCCGCCCTCGTAGTAGGCCTGGTAGAGCTTGTCGTCTTCGACCCAGATGTTGTGCGTCCCGTACTCGGGCACCTCGTACCGGGCCACCTGGACCGGGTTCGTCGGGTCCGTGAAGTCGACGATCTGGATCGTGCCGCGGGTGACCAGGGGGATGCCGCCCGTGCCGGTGTCCGGGTCGTAGCGGCTCGAGTAGCTGCCCATGGACCCCGGATAGCCGGCCCACGCCAGCCCGTCGCGGTTCATGATCTCGTCGCCGACGAACAGATAGGTCTTGCCCGTCGATTCCTGGAAGTACGGAAACACCGCGTGGGTCCGATCCGACGTGGTGTTGAAGGAGGTGACCAGGACCGGGTTCTCCGGCGATCCACCCCACTTCCCGTTGCCGACGTCCACCACCACGACCCCCGATCCCCACTCCGCCGAGTAGGCCAGGCCGTCGTGGACCCAGACGTCGTGGATGCGGCTGTCGGGGTGGTTGTACTCCGACACGTAGCGGGGCGAATAGAGGTCGGTCATGTCCACGATCACGTACTTGTCGCCGTCGGACAGGGCGTACAGATAGTCGTCGGTGGCGAACATGTTGTGGACGCCCCCGGTGATCCCGTCTTCGTAGACCGAGGCCACCACCGGCCTGGAGGGCACGGCCAGGTCCAGGACCACCAGCCCGTTCCGGCGGTTCGTGGCACCCTCGCGGGAGAGCACGGCGTACCGGCCGTCGGGCGAGACCTTCACATCGTTCACGGTCCGCGCGTCGACCTGGACGGAGTCGATCTTGGCGATGGCCGCCGGATTCGTGACGTCGTACAGGAACGCGAATCCGCCGGACACCTTCGACCCGGTCAGGGCGTAGTCCCGGCCGTCGGTGCCTTCGAACACCCACAGGTCGGTGGTGCGGTACCAGTGTTCGAGGTTGTGCCCCGTGACCTCCAGCGGCTGGACCACGTCCCGGGGCTCGGCCTTCAGGCTCGTGCGGGCCGACAGCGGGCCGGCGGTGGCCAGCACGGTGTGGATGCCGGGCAGGTCGGCCACGAACGCGCCGTCCCGGATCTGTCCCGGCGCCTGGTTGCCCACCATCCCCGACGTGGGTTCGTAGCGCGTGGACCACGTGACCGGCACGTCGGGCAGCACCCGGCCGGACGCGTCGCGGACCACGGCGCGGAAGCGCAGCACGTCTCCGGTGGACGCCGTCTCGGCGCCCCCTTCCAGGGTCAGGGTGGACCCGGGGAACGCGGCCACGCCGTGCTCCACGGAGCCCGAGGCTCCTTCCACCGTGGCGGTGACGCGGACGGGGCCTTCCCCGACGGCGGTCACGTTGCCGAATGCGTCGACGGTGGCCACGGACGGATCGGAGGTCCGCCACGTCACGATGGGGTCGGGCCGGACGGAGCCGTCGGCGTGGGTGGCTGACGCGGTGTGGCGGAGCGTGGCGCCCCGCCAGAGGCGTCCGCCTTCGGCCGCCACGGTCACCGCGGTCACGGCGGGCCACTCCACCACGACCGGGATGCGGAGCTGGACCGGCTCGATGCCGGCTCCCAGGACCGCGGTGGCGAAGATCTCGTATTCGCCGGGCTCCAGGCCCGTGACCGTCCCGTCGTCGATGCGGACCCCGTTGCGGGCGCCGACCACGCGGACGGGCACGTCCACGGTGGCCCCGGACGCGTCCACGGCCCGGACGCTCAGGGGCACCGAGGCCCCGGAGGTGACCACCACCGAGGCGGGTGTGGCCACCAGGCGGGCCACGGCGGCGTCCTGGCCGGAGGCGCCGAGGGGAACGACCATCGAGAAGGCGAGGGCGGCGGCCGTCGTGGCCGCCCGGGCGGAGCTGCGCATCATGGCGTCGGTCGGTGCGGGTCGGGCGGACCGGCCGCTCCGGACCGCCGCCTCAGGCTATCAGTCCGGCCCGCCCTCGGCCACCAAGGCGATGCGGCTCCCGTCGGGGGCCACGGCCAGCCGGCTCAGCGTCAGCCCCCGGCCCGTGAAGTCCGCCACCGGCATCCACATGGGGTGGTCGCTCCGCCACTCCATGAGCATGCCTCCGTCGGCCTGCAGCAGGACACCGTCCGGCGTCCACGCGTAGAGATCCCCGCCCCCCAGGCCCGGGGCGATGAGCGTGGTCTCGCCGGTGGACGGGTCCAGCCGGTGGATCTCCGTGCCGCCCTCCACGCGCTGGACGAAGCTGACGTGCGCTCCACCGGGGATCGGGTGGACGGTGCGGCCCACGTCTTCGGCCACGACCCGCGCCGCGCCCGTCGCGACATCCACCACCTGCAGCGTGGCCGGATCTCCGAGCACGAAGAGCGCCAGGGTGGACGGGCCGGACCACGCCTGGTACCCGACGGGGGCCAGGTCCGGGATCAGGACGGCGGGGTTCGATCCGTCGGCGTCGAAGCGCCAGAGCCGCTGCGTGGAATCGGCCTCGACCCGGATGGCGGAGAAGCCCGATCCGTCGGGGAGTGGGGTGGCCGAGTACTCGCTCTCGGGGGCCGTGGCCGTGACCGCGGACACCTGCCCGGAGGCCGCGTCCCAGTGCCAGATGTCGGCCTGGGAGCCGTCGTCCCTCGTGTACCAGAAGCCCGACCCGTCCGGCAGGAAATGCGGCTGGTTGTCGTAGCCCGCCCGGGCCGTGACGTTGACCGGGTCGCCGACCTCGAGGTGGCCGTCCGCGGTGGTCGTCAGCGCGGCCACCCAGATGTCCGGCCCGTCGCCGGGTGCCGTCGTCGCCGGCGCTTCGCCCTCGTCGGGGGCGCCGCCGCACGCGGAGGCCAGGACCAGGCCCAGGGCCCATCCGAAACGACCCGCCGTCCGCACCATCAGAACGAGTCTCCGCGCTCGAGGGCCGTGATGAGCGACGCGCAGCTCCCCGGAGACCCGCTGCCGCCGAGGGTGACCCGGAGGAAGCGGGGAAGGAACCCACGAAGCTCGCCCCGGGAGCCCACCGTCGATCCCTCGGCCAGCTCGAACAGGTCCACCTCGCCCCGCACGCGCACCAAGGCGTCCCGGGCCTCCAGGCGCCAGTCGTCGTAGGTTTCGTCCGGGCCGAAGACCATTTTGTGCACGTTGATGCACGGGGCCAGCATGTTGAACGTGGCGAAGTACTCCCAGCGCAGGCCCCGGAGGGGTTCGTCGTCCACGACCAGGTCGGGGATCCCCTGGAGCAGGGAATGGATGTCTTCGGCCACCAGTCCGGCCCGGGCCTTCCCGGCCGCCGCCTGGGCGCCTTCGCGGGACCACCGCAATGCCCGGGCGTCGGCGTCCCGTCCCGTCCGTTCGTAGAGGGCCTGGAGCGCGTCGCCGCCCATGTTGGCCAGCACCACCCCCATGAGGTTGTCGATGAGGGTGGGGCCCTCGTCCACCAGAAGGAATCCGGTGGAGATGAGTTCGCGGAGCGTGGCCTCGGCGCCGTCCACGTTCCCCTCGGACGCCTCCACGGAGGCCCGGGCGACCCGGGCCAGACCGGCCGTCCGGAACGCGGCGAAGCGCGGCCAGGGAAGGCTCTGGAAGTTCAACGTGTCGGGGAAGGGGAGCTGCCACCGCCCGCTGACAACGTCGACGAAGCGGGCCCGGGCCAGCAGCGCGAACTCGGCGTGGGCCGGGTGGACCGCGGCCTGGCGGAGCGCGGCCTGTTCGTCCGTCGTGAAGTCCGCGAGGTCCCGGCGCATGAGGTCGCCTGCCACGCTTTCGGAGAACGGGTCGGGAAAGAAGTCCGCGTCGGGGAACCACGGGGCGGCGTACTCGGTGGCCGGCCGGCGCTCCCACGGCTCCGGGTCTGCGGTGCCTCCCACGAACGCGAGGCTCTGCAGTGCCGCCCCGGCCTCGCCGGCGGGGATCGTCTCGTCCACGTCCAATCGGTAGCGGCGCAGCACCTCGGCCGCCCCGGCCATCTCCTGGACCGACAGGAACTGCGGCACGGCGATCTCGGCCAGGATGGGGCCGATGGCGCCGGTCACGGCCACCGTGGCGGTGGGCACCACCGCCACGAGGAACAGGAGGAAGACCACCGCCGCGCCCGTACCGAACTTCCGGGCTTCGCCCTTGGGGCCCGCTCCCAGCGCCACGGCGTTGCCGGCCTCGTCCAGGCGGGCTGCCCACGCGGTGGCCTCGACCTGGACCCGGTCGGGGCCTTCCTGGCCGCCCCAGGCCTGCCGGGCGCTGCGCACGCGGGTGCTCTGGATCAGCAGCATGGCCAGCCCGGCGCCGAGCAGGAGCCCCGAAGGCCCGAGGGTCGTGAGCCAGATCCCGGAGGGCGTCAGGAAGCCCCGGGCGGCCAGCAGGACGGCCAGCCCGAACCCGACCGCGGTCCAGATGGCGGCGGACATCAGGAAGGCGGCGCCGCGGAGACGGGCCCGGACGATGGCGGCGCGGTACTCCGTGTCCATCACGCCGAAGTGCCGCTTGCCCTGGATCAGGAACCCGGTGTCCCTCCCGACGTCGGCGGCCACTTCCAGGATCGTGTAGAGGCCGTACCCGTCCCGGGCGGCGGCGGCCGAGTTGCGCAGGAGCACCAGAAACGAACCGAACCCGATGGTCAGGATCAGGAGCCCCAGAGCGGCGATGGCCATGCCGACCTGCCAGTTGCCCTCGAACGGACCGAGGCTCCAGAACGGCTGTTCGGTGGCCAGCTCCCAGAGGAGGGGCACGACCAGCACCAGGCTGCCGATCCAGGTGAAGCCGATGGATCGCCACAGGCGCCCCTGGAGCCGCTCCAGCCCGGGCGGCGGCCAGGAGAGGGTGGGGACGGAGGTGCGGGGAACGGCCGGCTGGGCGTCGGAGGTGGTCATCGCGGATCCACGCAGGGAAGGAAGTGGCCTGCCCAAGATGCGACGCGCGACGGCGCAGGCGAAAGCCTCCGTTCCTGTCACACGGCCGGGCCTGGGTCGTTGTACTATCGAGAAGCCCCGTGTCATCCCTTCGCCGTGCCTGCCATGAACCCGTTCCGCCCCTCGATCCTCGGTGCCTTCGCCGGCTTGCTCCTGATGTCCGCGTGCTCGGACCAGGGCCCCGGCGCCACCCTTTCGGAGCGCATCGAGGCCAACCGCGCCCTCTGGGCCACCGTCCGCCCCCAGGCGTACGAGTACCGGATGGTCCGGCGGTGCTTCTGCATCGACGCGTCGTTGGGCCCCGTGGATGTGACCGTGGTGGCCCAGGCCGTGGTCCAGCGGCGGTACCACGAGACCGGCGACCCGGTGCCCGAGGAATGGCAGGACCTGTTCCCGTCCGTGGAGGGCCTGTTCGCGATCCTCGAAGACGCCGTGGCCCGGAACGCCCACAGCATCGACATCACGTGGGACCCCGAGCGCGGCATCCCCCTGGAAGCGTTCATCGACTACAATGAGCAGACGGTGGACGAGGAGCTGGGCTTTGCCGTGTTGGCGCTTCCCGAGGCTCCGTAGCGCGAACCCGGCGAGGTCCGGTCGCATCGGTCGCCCGACGTCGTTCGCGGCGCCGCGGGCAACCCGGCAGGACCCGCCCGCGTCCCACCGGAGGAAGATCCCGTACACCGATCCATCCGGGAGATGCTCGTGGAGGAGGCCGTCGGACTCACGGAGCTCCAGCTCGCGATCCTCCAGGTCCTGTGGGACCGGGGAGAGGCGAGCACCCAGGACGTCCAGGAGGCCCTGCAGGACGAGCGGGGCCTGGCCGTGACCACCGTGGCCACCCTGCTGTCGCGCCTGGAGAAGAAGGGCGTCCTGACCCACCGGCGGGAAGGGCGGCAGTACGTCTACCGCGCCCTGGTCACGCAGGCGGAGGTGCGGCGCTCGAAGGTGCGCGCGCTGACGGAGAACCTCTTCGGAGGTGACCCGGCCGCCCTCATGACCCACCTGGTCCGCGCCGACGAGGTGGACGCGGACGAACTGGCGCGGATCCGGGCGCTCATCGACGAAGCGGAGGCCGCGGGCGGAGATGGCTGACGTGCTGGCCGGCGTCGCCCTGACGGGGTCCACGTTCCTGGCCACCTACGCCCTCCACTCGACCGTGCTCCTGGGCGCGGCGTGGCTCCTGGCGCGGTGCGGCTGGCTGGACGACCCGCGGACCGCCGACCTGGTCTGGAAGGCCGCCGCACTCGGGGGTGTGGTCAGCGCCCTGTGGCTCACGGCCGCACCGGGGTCGACGGGGCCCGGAACGACCCCCCTGGACCCCGCGAACTGGATCGCGGAGGTCGAGGAGGACCACGCGGTGCTGGCCCTGCACGACGGTTCGGAGGCGGCCCTGGCCCCCGGGCCGGGGGCCGGGCCGGGCCGGGCGTTCCGCGTCCGGGTGGAACGCCGCATCGAGGCGGGCGAGGCGCTGCGAGCAGGCGGCCTGACAGGCGGCGAACCCGGCCCGGGCCCGCTCCCCTGGCGTGGCGCCCTGGTCGCCTTCTGGCTGGTGGGGGCCGCCGTCCTGGGCGTCCGGGAGACAGGTCGGTGGCGGGCCGCGGCGGCGCTCCGGCGCACCGGCGCACCGCCGCCCGCGGAGGTGGCCCGGGCGCTGGACGCCCTGAAGGACGGCGCGCCCCGGAGGGCCCGGGGCGCCCGCGTGGTGTCCACCGCGGTGGATTCCCCGTGCGCCATGGGCCGGGGGGTGATCGCCCTGCCCCCCCGGTGCGAGGGAGGGTTGGCCCCGGAGGAACTGAAGGCCGTGCTGGCCCACGAGCTGGCCCACGTCCTGCGCCGGGACCCGGCCTGGCGGGCGGTGCTCCGGGGCGTGGGGGCCGTGCTCTGGTTCCAGCCCCTGAACCGCCTGGCCGCCGCCCGGGTGGCCGACGCCGCCGAGCTGTCGTGCGACGACTGGGCGGTCGGGGTCACGGGGCAGCCGATGGGGCTGGCCCGTTCGATCGTTCGGGTGGCCGAGTGGTCGTTGCCCGGGCGACAGGTGGCCGGGGGGGGCGTGGCCATGGCCGCGGGCGACGGGCGGACGCTGTCGCACCGGGTGCGACGGATCCTGGGGGGGAGCCCGGGCGGACGCGGGAACCGTTGGCGGGGTCTGGCGCTGGCCGGACTGGTCGTCGGACTGGGTCCGCTGCTTCCCGCGGTGGCGCGGCCGGCGCCCCGGCTGGCCATCGTGGTCACCGAGCGGATCATCGACGACGGCAGCGAGGCGATCCACCTCGAGCGTCGCGTCTCGATCCTCGGTCCGACGCCGGACCGTCCGCGGGTCGGCGCGCGCCCCTGACGCCACCGCCCGCTTGGGGTTGCGCGGCGTGGCCCTATATTCCGGGCCCGCTCCCGATTCCATGCGGTCCCGGAAGGAGTCCGGCTTGACCCCCACGCCTGGCGGCCGCCGCCTCGCCACCGTCACGATCCCCGCGCCCGACCTGCGTCCGGACGTGTTCCTGCGCCACGGAGCACCGGCCCCGCGGGGCTTCTGGGCCCGGGGACCGCGCTGGATCGCCCACCGGGGCATCGTGGCCGCCGTCGACGCCACCGCCGACTCGGGGCCCGACCGGTTCCGGACCGTGGGAGAGGCCGCCTCGGCGCTGGCCCGCCGGCCGCTCCTGGGCGGCGCGGCACGGGCGCCCCGGGTGCGGTTCTTCGGAGGCTTCTCCTTCCGGTCCGACCACGAGCCCCGGGGCGTGTGGGCGGCGTTCCCGTCGGCGGTGTTCCACCTCCCGGCGGTGGAACTCGAAGGCGACGGATCGGGAGACGCGTGGCTCCGGGTCCGTGCGCTGGTGTCGCCGGAAGACGAGCGCGACGCGCCCGGGCGGCTCCGGCACGAAGCCGAGGCGCTGCGGGCGGAGCTGATGGCCCGGGGTGTGCCCGAGCCGGGGCGGCCGCCGGGCGTGCCCGGCGTGGCCCGCGCCACGGACCGGTCCGCCTGGGAGCGCGCCGTGGACGAGTCCCTGGCCGCCATCCGCGGCGGGTCGGTGTCCAAGGTCGTGCTGGCCCGGACGCTCGACGTGACGCTCGAGGGGGCGCTCGACCCGGTGGATCTGGTGGAGCATCTCTGGGCCGGCAACCGGGGCAGCCACGTGTTCCTGTTCGAGCCCGAGCCGGGAAGCGCCCTGGTGGGGGCGGCGCCCGAGACGGTGGCCACCCTGCGCGACGGCGTCTTCCACGCCACGGCGGTGGCCGGATCGATCCGCCGGGGCGCCACGCCCCGGGAGCAGGCAGAGCTGGCCGCCCGCCTCCTGGCCAGCGACAAGGACCGCGCCGAACAGCGGGTGGTGCGCGACGACGTGGTGGCCCGCCTCGAGACCGTGGCCCACCAGATCCGGACGGACCCCCAGCCCCACGTCCTGACCCTGGCCCGCATCCAGCACCTCGAGACGGAGATCCGGGCCAGCGTACCCGCCGGCACGGGCATCCTGGACCTGCTGCGGCTGCTCCATCCCACGCCTGCGGTGTGCGGGCTTCCCCGCGACGC
This sequence comes from Longimicrobiales bacterium, assembly GCA_040216925.1. Lineage (GTDB taxonomy): Bacteria > Gemmatimonadota > Gemmatimonadetes > Longimicrobiales > Gaopeijiaceae > JAJCZZ01. The sequence goes on along the minus strand of JAVJOF010000014.1, from coordinate 40,524 downwards.
GGCCCTGGACTTCCTCGCCACCGAGGAGCCGTTCGACCGGGGCTGGTACGCCGGCCCCGTCGGGTGGTTCGACGGAGACGGCAACGGGATCTTCGCCCCCGCGCTGCGGACCGCCGTGCTCCACGAGGGTGTGTGGCGGCTGTTCGCCGGAGCGGGCATCGTCGAGGGCTCGGTGCCGGCGCTGGAGTGGGAGGAGACCGCCATCAAGTTCACGCCCGTGCTCGAAGCCATGGTCGCCGGCGGGGTGGGCCTCGAGGAGGAGGTCCCGGCCCGCGCGCTCGACCGCGCCCCGTGAGCGCCGCAGCCACCACGCGGTGGGCCCGGGCGTTCGTCGACGAGCTGGCCCGGTGCGGCGTCGAGGAGGTGGTCGTGGCGCCGGGGAGCCGGTCCACCCCGCTGGTGCTGGCCCTGGCGGCGGACGGCCGCTTCCGGATGCGGGTGCACCTCGACGAACGGTCCGCCGCCTTCTTCGCGCTGGGCGTCGGGAAGGCCACGGGACGCCCGGGCGCGGTGGTGACCACCTCGGGCACCGCCACGGCCAACCTCTATCCGGCCGTGGTGGAGGCCGCCCAGTCCGAAACACCGCTGCTGGTGCTGACCGCGGACCGGCCGCCGCGCCTCCGGGACGCCGACGCCAACCAGGCCATCGACCAGGTCCGGATGTACGGCGGATACGCCAAGGCCTTCTTCGAGACGGCCCAGCCCGAGCTGAACGGGCCGGCGTTGCGGCACCTGCGTGGGCTCGCGTGCCGGGCCGTGGCGGCGGCCATGGCGTCGCCGGCGGGTCCCGTCCATGTGAACCTGCCCTTCGACAAGCCGCTGGAGCCCGTGGCGGACACCCCCGACGTTCCGGTCTTCGACGCGGGGCAGAGGCTGGCCGCCCACGGGCGTCCCGACGGGCGCCCCTACGTCGACGTGCAGCCGGCCCGCGCCACCGCCGACGGCGCCACTCTGGACGCCCTGATCGCCCGGCTGCGGGAGGCGCGGAGCCCGGTGGTGGTGGCCGGGCCGTCGGCCCGGGCCGCGGACGTCGGGCCGGCGGCGGTGGCGTTCGCCGGCGCCCTGGGCGCACCCCTCCTGGCCGATCCGCTGTCCGGAGGGCGCTTCGCCGTGGGCGCCCCGGACGTCGGGGTGGCCGGCTACGACCTGTTCCTGCGCGACCGCGCCGTCCGGGAGGCGCTGGCGCCGGACCTGGTGGTGCGCGTGGGGGCCGGAGCCACGTCGGCTTCGCTCCAGGGATGGCTGGCCGCCCACGACGGGGTGGATCACGTCGTGATCGACGGCGACGGGCGCTGGAAGGACCACGCCGCCCTGGCCACCCGCTACGTCCGGGCCGACGCGGCGCACACCCTCCGCGCCCTGGCCGAGAGGCTGGAGGCCGCCGACGGCCCGGGGGAGCCCGACGGGAACGGGGTCTGGACGGCGCGGTGGCGGGCGGTGGACCGGGCGGCCCGGGACGCGCTGGGCCGTGGCCCGTCCGGGGGCCACGAGGGCGCGGCCACGGCTGCGGCGGCGGCCGCGGTGCCCGACGGGGGCACCCTGTTCGTGTCCAGCTCCATGCCGGTCCGGGACTTGGACGCCTTCTCGGTGCCGGACGGGCGTGCCGTCCGCGTCCACGGGAACCGGGGCGCCAGCGGCATCGACGGGATCGTGTCCACGGCCTTCGGTGCCGCCGCGGGGCCCACGGTCTGCGTACTGGGCGACCTGGCCCTGTTCCACGATCAGAACGGGCTGCTGTTCGCCCGCGACGGCGACCGGCCCGTGGTGTTCGTGCTGATCGACAACGACGGCGGTGGGATCTTCCACATGCTGCCCGTGGCCGACCACGAGCCCCACTTCACCCGGTTCTTCGCCACGCCCCACGGCCTCGACTTCGCCCACACCGCCGCCCTCCACGGCCTTCCGCTGGAGGACCGCCCGGCGGTAGAGGTGGAGGAGGCGGTGCGCGCCGCGCTGGACGCCGGGGGCACCCGGATCGTCCGGGTCCGAACGGACCGGGTACAGGGGCAGGCCGAACGGCGGACCGTGGCGGCCGCCGTGGCCGCGAACGTGCGGGCCGCGCTGGAGTAGCCAGGAGGAGGGGAACGGGCATGGGAATTCGTGATCGGATCGCAGGAACGTGCATCTGCCTGATTCTGCTCTGCGGGCTCCTGCCGGGCGGGGTGGCGGGGCAGACGCTCCAGGGACGGGTGCTGGATCAGCGCGACGGGCGAGCGGTGCCCCAGACGCTGGTCCGGCTGCTGGACGGGGCCGGCGAGCAGGTGTCGCTCACGATCTCCGACCTGACCGGCCGGTACCGGCTGGAGGCCCCCGCGCCGGGGCGGTTCGTGATCGAGGCGGAGCGGGTGGGCTTCCGGGACTACCGCTCGCAGGAGGTGGAACTGCCCCGGGCCGGCGGGACGTACGAGGTGGACCTGCTCGTGGTGTCCGAACCGATCGCCCTGCGGGGACTGGAGGTCACCGGCCTCCAGCGCGAAGCGGTGGAGCGTCGCCTGCGTCTGCTGATCGGGATGTCTCCGTCGTCCATCCGTCATCGGCCCATCATGGGGGCGGTGGTGCAGGAGCACGTCCAGAAGGGGCACGACCTGGCCGACCTCATCCGCTGGCAGAACCTGCCGAGCATCCACGTGCGCCAGACGCGGGACGGACCGTGTTTCCAGTTCCGGACGCGGAGCTGCCTGCCCACGTATCTCGACGGCGTGCGGCAACGGCCGGAGGTGGTGCCGTTCCTGCCTTTGGATCTGGTGATGTCCATCGTGGTCCTCCAGCCCAACGAGAGCGCGCAGTACGAGGCGGGAGGCGTGCTCCTCTACACGCGCTCGTGGTTGGGGGCGGCCCGGGACGGCCGGTAGGCGGACCCCTGCGCGGCTGGACAAGGTAGAGGCAGGAGTGTTCCTTCCCGTGAGCCCGATTCCCCGACCCGCCCATCCGATGCTCCGACGCGACGCCCCGATCCGGTCCACCCTCCTCCCGGCCGCCCTCGTGGCCCTGGCCCTGGCGGCCGTGGCGCCCGTCCCCGGGTCGGCCCAGACGCTGTACGGCCGCATCTTCGACGGTCGGAACCTCCAGCCGGTGCCCGGGACGATGGTCCGGCTGCTGGATCTGGAGGGATCGCTCCGGGCCCTGACCCTGGCCGACGACGACGGGCGCTACGAGGTGACGGTCCCCCGCCCGGGCCAGTATCGCGTGGTGGCCGCCCGCCTGGGCATCGAGGACTACGAGTCGCGCCAGGTGGCCATGCCCGACGCGTCGGCCCGGTACGAGCTGAACCTGACCGTGGTCCCCTCGGCCATCGCCCTGGAAGGCCTGGAGGTCACGGCGGAACGGACGCGCGAGCTGACGCGGGCGCTCCGGCTGCTCCTGGGCGTGAGCCCCGGCACCCTCCGGACCAAGCCGCTCATGTTCCGCGACCTCCAGGAGCACGCCGCCCGGGGTCGCGTGATCTCCGACGTGGTCCGGGTGTCCAACGTGCCGGGCATGGAGGTCCGCGTCGACGACGACGGCTACGTGTGCTTCATCTTCCGCCGCGGCTCCTGCGCCAACGTCTTCCTGGACGGGGCGCGGATCCCGGCCGAGCTGGTCAACCAGATCCCCCTCGATCTTCTGGAGATCATGGTCTTCGTCCAGCACGGCGAGTCCACGGACTTCCAGTACGAGGGGTCGGTGATGATGTACACCATGGGGTGGTTGGAGAATTAGCGTCTCCCGGCCGCGCGCCTGGCTCCTGGCGGCCCGTCCCCGGACGCTCACCGCCGCCGCCGCGCCGGTGGTGGCCGGAACCGGGCTCGCCGCCCACCATGGCGTCCTGTCGCCGCTGCCCGCCGTGGCGGCCCTGGTCGGGGCGCTCCTGATCCAGGTGGCCACCAACCTGGCCAACGACTACTACGACTTCGTCCGGGGCGGCGACACGGCCGAGCGCGTGGGTCCGGTCCGGGTGACTCAGGCGGGCATCCTTCCGCCCGCGACGGTCTTCCGGGGGATGCTCGTGGCCCTGGGCCTGGCCTTCCTGGTGGGCGTCTACCTGGTGGCCGTGGGGGGATGGCCCATCGTCTGGATCGGATTGGCGTCCCTGGCCTGCGCGGTCCTCTACACCGGGGGGCCGTTCCCGCTGGCCTACCACGGCCTGGGCGACGTGTTCGTGTTCGTCTTCTTCGGGCTCGTGGCCGTGGGCGGCACCTACTACGTGCAGGGGCTGGCCTGGCCGCCGGACGTGTGGCTGGCCGGCGTGGGCCTCGGGGCGCTGAGCACGGCCATCCTGGTCGTGAACAACCTCCGGGACATCGACACCGACACCCGGGCCGGCAAGCGCACCCTGGCCGTGCGACTGGGTCCGTCCGGGACCCGCGTCGAGTACGTCGTGCTCCTGCTGGTGGCCGCCGCCGTGCCCGTGGTGGGCGTCGTGGGCTTCGGCTGGCCCGGGGCGGCCCTGGCCTCCCTGGCCGCCCTCGCCGGGAGCGTGGCGCCGCTGCGCCGGGTCTTCGGCTACGATCATCCCGCCGAGCTGATTCCCGCCCTTGGGCAGACGGCCCGGATCGTGGCGCTCTACGGAGTGCTCCTCGGCACGGCCCTGGCCCTGGCATGACGCCCCTCGACCTCCTGGCGGTGGCCCGGGAGCGGGGCGCCGACCGGGACGCGCCCTTCGTGGTGACCCGGGACGCGGCCCTGTCGCTGGCAGACCTCGACTGGCTCGTCGACCGGCGGGCGGAACGGCTGGCGACCGACGGCGTCGCACCAGGCACCGTCCACCCGCTGACGGTGGCCGCGGACCTGGGAGGATTGCTGTCGCTGCTGGCCCTCTGGCGTCTGGGGGTCACGCCGGCGCCGCTCAACGCCCGCCTGGCGGCCCCGGAGCGGGAACGCGCCGTCCGGTCCCTCGCCGGGGCCGAAGGCGGGGCCCAGGCGGTCCTCTGGACCTCCGGCACCTCCGGATCTCCCCGGGGCGTGGTGCTGTCGGCGGAGAACCTCCAGGCCAGCGCCGCGGCGGCGGCTGCGCGTCTCGGCCTCGGCCCTGCCGACCGGTGGCTGGCGTCCCTGTCGCCCGCGCACGTGGGGGGGCTCGCCCTGATCACGCGCCCGTTCTTCCTGGGCGGATCGCTCGTGCTCCCGGACGGCGCCGACCCGGCCACCCTCTCCAGGTCCATCCACGGCGCCGGGTTGCCTCCGGGAACCGGCGGGCCCGTGACCCACATGTCGCTGGTGCCCACCCAGCTCCTCCGGCTCCTGGATCACCGGGCGGGGGCGCCGCCGCCCTCCTCCTTCCGTTGCGTGCTCCTGGGAGGCGCCCACACCCCGGCGACCCTCCTGGCCCGGGCGCTCGCCGAAGGCTGGCCGGTGGCGCTGACCTACGGCATGACGGAGATGACCTCGCAGGTGTGCACGGCGCCGCCCGACATGGTGCGCGCAGATCCCGGCACGGTGGGGCCGCCCCTGGACGGCGTCGAGCTCCGCCTGGCCGACGACGGCGAGATCCTGGTCCGGGGGCCGACCCGGGCGGTGGGATACCTCGGCGACGGCCCCGACCTGGCCGACGCCGACGGGTGGTACCACACGGGCGACCTGGGCGAACTCGACCACGGCGGCCGGCTGCGCGTGACGGGCCGGCGGTCCGACCGCATCCTCTCCGGCGGGGTCACGGTCGATCCGCGGGAGGTCGAGGACGTGCTGCAGGCCCACCCCGACGTGTCCGACGCGTGCGTCGTGGGCCTTCCGGATCCGGCCTGGGGCGAAGTCGTGGCCGCCCTGGTCGTGCCGCTCGCGGGAACGTTCGACCTCGACGCCCTGGACGCGTGGGTCCGGGAACGGCTCGGCGGGCCACGCCGTCCCCGGCGGTGGCTGCTGGGAGACGCGGTACCCGTGAACGCGAACGGGAAGAAGGACCGGGGGGCAGTATGCGCCCGGTTCGCCAGAGAGGGCCGGCGCTGAGCGTCCCGATCGGGCACTCTTTGCGCAGTGGCGGAAAAAAGTAGTCAGTACGACGGCGGACGGAGGCCGGCCGAAAAGCGACCTAAGTGATTGCGGGGTAGCGTTTTGTAGGAGTATCGGCCGAACGGGCACCGCCCTTGCGCTTCTGGGCGGGCGATCGCCGCTCTGAACCCCCCGTTTCACTGCCCGGAGCCCCCCCATGCGAGCCATCCGCCGAGCGATTTCCACGTTCGCTTTCGGCCTGGTCGTCGTCGTAGCAGGCTGTTCCGACGTCACCAGCCCCACCGATCCCATCGTCGCCGAGCCCTCCGAAGGCCTTCTCGGCAACCTCCTGTTCCAGCCCGGTCCGGTCGAGGTCCTGACACGGACCACGCCGCTGTCCCAGGACTACTCCGTCACCGAGACCGTCGGCCCCAACGGCGGCATCATCCGGATCCCCGAAGCCGGCCTTCTGGTGGCGTTCCCGCGTTGGGCCGTCTCCTCGCCCACGCAGATCACCGTCACCGCGCCTGCGGGAGACCTGGTCGGCTACCACTTCCAGCCCCACGGACTCCAGTTCCGGCGGCCGGTCGCGGTGGTGCAGGACCTGAACGGCACCGACGCGCCGGGCCTGCTGGGCGGTCTCGGATCCTCTCTACAGGTGGCGTACTTCCAGGGTCCGCTGACCCCGGTCGTGACGGCGCTCGAGATCCTGCCCCTGGACGTCCTGGGATGGCTGAATCTCGGCTTCTTCCGAATCGACCACTTCTCCGGGTACGTGATCGCCACGGACTGATCCGGCCATGACGCCGGACCTCGTGCGGTCGATCCGATGATGGTCGCCCACGCCGGCTCTCCGGACGACCGCTTCGCCGCTGCCCTCGCGGTAGCGCGTGGCGGGCGTGCGGCGGAGCGCAGACGGGAGCTGGCCACGGCCCGGGACCGGTACGCGGAATCGCTCGAGCTTCTGGGTGGACTGGACGAGACTCCGCTGCTGGCCAACGTCCTGCGCTGGATGGGGTCGGTCTGCCGGGACCTGGGAGACATCGACGCGGCGGACCGGAGCTACCGGGAGAGCCTGGCCGTGGCCCAGGCCACGAACGCGTGGTCGGGCCAGGCCTCGGCCCTGAACTGCCAGGCGGCCATCGCGCAGCGGCGCGGCGACCTGGAAGGCGCGGCGATGCTCTACCGCGAGGCGGGTCGGTTGGCGGTCCAGGCCGGAGAGATCCGGCTCTCGGGCATGATCGAACAGAACCTCGGCGTCCTGGCCAGCATCCAGGGCGACCTGACCGAGGCGCTGACGCGATACCACGCGTCGCTGGGCGCCTTCCGCCAGGTGGACGACGAGGAAGCCGTGTCCTGGGTGCTGAACAACATGGGTATGGTGCTGAACGACCTCCGTCAGCACGAGGAGGCGGACCGGACCTTCACCGCCGCGCGGAACATCGCTCGACGGCTCCGGAACCGGGCCATGGAAGGGATCCTGCTCACCAACCAGGCAGAGGGCCTCATTGCAATGGAACGCTGGCACGATGCGGGACTCGCGCTCGCCCAGGCCATGGACATCGCCCAGGGCGGTGAGGAGCGCGGCCGGGAGGCCGAGGCGCTCAAGTTCCTGGGCATCCTGGAGCGGGAGCGGGGACGCTACGGCCGCTCGGTGGCCCACTTCGCCGACGCGCTCGACATCGCCCGCCAGGTCGCCGACGGACTCCTGACCGGCGAGATCCTCCGCGAGCGGGGCGACCTGCGTCTGCGGGAAGGCGACCCCGACGGGGCGGCCGCGGACTGGCGGTCGGCCCTCCACGAGCTGGAGAGCGCCGGCGCGAGCCGCGATGCAGAGGGTGTCCGGGCACGCCTGGCTTCGATCCGGGGGGGTGGACGATGATCTGCCCGTCGAGCGTCTCGCCCGCGCCGGGCCGTCCCGGTCCCTCGGGTACCCCGGAGGCCGCTCCCACGAGCGCCATGGACGTCGGGGCCCTGGTGGAAGCCGGTCACGAGGCCGAGCGGAAGGGCAACCGCCTGGAAGCCCGCGCGTCGTTCGAGGCCGCGCTCTACCGGCTGACCACCGCGGAGGAGGTCCGTCTCGCGCCGTCGCTCTTCCGGTGGATCGCCTGGACCTGGGCCAACGAGGGCGACCCGGACGCGGCCCTCGACTGTCTGGAAGTGGCGGAAGCGGTGGCCCAGGCGTCCGGCGACGACCGGGCCCTGGCCTCGGTCCTCAACACCCGGGCGGGCACGCTCTTCAACCTCGGCGACCTGGACGAGGCCGAGGCGCTGTTCCAGCGCGTGCGGACGCTGGCCTGGCGCATCGGCGACCGGAAGCTCCAGGCCATGGCGGACCAGAACCTGGGCAGCGTCGCCTCGATCCACGGCGACCTGCGCCTGGCCCTGAAGCGCTTCCAGGCCAGCCTGGCCATCTACGAGAAGCTGAATCAGTTCGAGTACGTGGGACCACTCCTCAACAACATCGGCCGGCTCCAGATCGACCTGGGCGAGGACCGGGGCGCCGAGCAGACGCTGACCCGCGCCCGCCGCCTCTGCCTGGAACAGGGCGACCGTCACCACCGCATCGTGGTCGAGGTGAACCGGGCCCGCCTGCTCCTGACCACGGACCGGCTCATGCCGGCCCTGGGCGCCACGGAAGAGGCGCGTCAGCTCTGTGAGGCCACCGGCGACGACCGGTGGCTGGCGGACATCCACCTGATCTCGGGCGCGGCCTACCGGCGCCTGGGCAAGTCGGACGTGGCGCTGGGCTTCCTGACGCGGGCCGGCGAGCTGGCCAGCGCCCGCCGCGATGCCAAGGTCCTGGCCGACGTGGCCCTCGAGCGGGGCGTGACGTTCCGGGCCCTCGGGCAGAACCGCGAGACGCTGCAGAGCCTCAACGAAGCCCACCGCCTGTTCCGGCGGCTCCGGGCGCGTCGTGAACTCCACGACGTCGACGAGCGGATCTCCGAGCTGGAGGCGGTCTTCCTCCAGATCGTCCGGGACTGGGGCGAGTCCATCGAAAGCAAGGATGCCTACACCCAGGGCCACTGCTCCCGCGTGGCGGACCACGCGTGCGTGCTGGCCGCCGCCACGGGCCTGCCCGACGAGGAGATGAGCTGGTTCCGCATGGGCGCCCTGCTCCACGACGTGGGCAAGGTGTCCGTGCCGCTGAGCATCCTGAACAAGCCCGGCCCCCTGGACGACAACGAGTTCGCCGTCATGTCCACCCACCCGGTGGCCGGTGTCGAGCTCCTCGACGGCATCGAGTTTCCCTGGGACGTGCGTCCCATGATCCGGCATCACCACGAGCGGTGGGACGGCAGCGGCTACCCCGATCGCATCGGGGGTCACGACATCCCCCTCTCCGCCCGCATCCTCACGGTGGCCGACGTCTACGATGCGCTGACCACGGACCGGGCCTACCGGAAGGGCTTTACGCATCAGAAGGCGATGGAGATCATGGATTCGGAGTCCGGCCGGACGTTGGATCCCGAACTCTTCCGGCTGTTCCGCGAGCGGGTGGCCCCGGATCTGGAGTCGGCGCCTCCCGTGGACATCGCGGTCTACTACGCTGCGGCCGCCAGCTGATGCGAGCCTGGAGGACGACGATGGGACGCGACACGGAGCGAGCGGGAGCAGGACGACCCTCCACGCATGGCCGGGGCTCGCGGCGCAGGCCGTGGGCGGTCGGGACGGCCGGTGCCGGACTGGCGGCCGTGCTCCTACTCGGAGCGTGTGGTGGCGACGCCGAGGCGCCTCCCTCCGGCGCGGAGACCGCGGCCCTGGCCGGCGACTTCTGCGGACGGGTGACGCCCGCCGTCGACGCGTGGCTGGCGGAGGCGTCCGCCGAGCACCCCGTGCCCGACGATCCGCGGTACGGAGGGACGGCCGTGGTGGCCTCGGTCAGCGAGCTGCCGGAGGGCATGAACGCCTTCACCTCCCCGGACTACGGCGCCGTCCAGCACCAGCAGTTCGTGAATCTCATGACGCTGGTGGCGTACGACGAGGAGCAGCGGCTCCAGCCGTACCTGGCCGAGTCCTGGGAGGTGGCCCCCGACGGCTCCTCGGTCACGTTCCACCTCCGCCCGGACGTGGTCTGGCACGACGGACAGCCCACCGACGCGGAGGATGTGGCCTTCACCTACCGTCGGGCCACCGATCCGGCCACGCCGTTTCCCAACCCGGCCATGTGGGACAACTACGAAAAGGGCAGCGACGGGGTGGAGGTCGTGGACGCCCACACCGTCCGGATCCGGCTCCGGCCCCACGCGGACTTCATGGATGCGTGGACCAACCTGGCCGTCATGCCCGAGCACCTCCTGGGCGACGTGCCGCCGGAGCAGCTCGCCGGCCATCCGTTCGGCACCCGCTGCCCCGTCGGCAATGGTCCGTTCGTGTTCCGGGAGCACCGGGAGGGCGAGCGGTGGATGTTCGCGGCCAACCCGGCCTTCCCCGAGGCACTGGGCGGGCGCCCGTACCTGGACGCCTACGCCTACCGGGTGGTACCGGACCAGAACACCCTGCTCTCGGAGCTTCTGGCGGGCAGCATCGACGTCTACCTCTCGCCCCGTCCCGAGCAGGCCGAAGCCATCGAGGCCGATCCGGATCTGGAGCTGCGCAACTACACCTCTCGCAACGCCGTCTTCGTGGCGTGGAACTCCCGGCGGCCGGCCCTGGCCGACCCGAGGGTGCGCCGGGCGCTGACCATGGCCGCCGACCGGCAGGGCATGGTGGACGGGCTGCTCGAGGGATACGGCTCGGTGGCCCAGGGGCGCATCCCGCCGTTCCACTGGGCCCACGGCGGTCCGGCCGCAGGCGGCCTTTCCTACGACCCGGCGGGCGCGCGCGCGCTCCTGGACGAGGCGGGGTGGTCCGACCGGAACGGCGACGGGGTCCGCGAGTCGGCCGACGGCACGCCGCTGCGCCTGACCATCAAGGTCAACACCGGCAGCCGGCAGCGCGGGGCGGTGGCCCAGATCCTCCAGGCCAACCTCGGGCAGATCGGCGTCGACGTGGACGTCCAGATCCTCGAGTGGGCCGCCCTGTTGTCGCAGATCGGCGAAGGCCCCCGGGACTTCGACGCGGTGGTCATGGCGTTCGTGACGAACTTCGCCATCGACGACACGGACCTCTTCCACTCGTCCCGGGTGGACGGTCCGTACGCGTGGTCGGGCACCGAGAACGCCGAGCTGGACCGGATCATGGAGGCGCTGGCCACGGCGTCCGACCGGGCCGAAGCCGGGCGCCTCTGGAGCGAGTACGAGCGCGTTCTGGGCCAGGAGCAGCCCTTCACCTTCCTGTACTTCCCGGATCGACTCGACGGCATCAACCGGCGGCTGCAGAACGTCGAGATGGACGCCCGGGGCGAGTGGATCAACGTCCGGGAGTGGTGGTTCGACCCGGACGGGCGCTGACGCCGGAGCACCCCGTCGCACCGGCCGCGGGCGGAGACACGCTCCTGGGTTGGTGACCGGTTCGTGAAACGGAGCGGCCCCACCCGCGAACCGGTGGACCGGGGCGTCCTGCCCCGGTCGCGTCCGGGCTACCGGGTCCGGCCCTGCCCGATCCCGATGGACACCCCGAACCGGAAGGTCAGGAGGTTCGCGTCGCTGCGGGTCGGGAAGAGGGTGATGCTCCCGTCCGGATGATCCTCGATGTCGCCCTTGGTCAGATAGTTGGCCGTACCGTTCTCGTGATGCTCCACGGCCATGTCCAGCCACACCGGCTTCCGCCCGTCGGACACCCGGACCCGGAGGCCGCCGCCTGCCCGCCACGCCATGACCGCGTCGTCGTAGTTCGTCGTGGTGAAGTGGTCTTCGTACTCGGCATCTCCGGAAAGCGACGACGAGGTGACGAAGTACGAGAAGCCCACCGATCCGTTGACGTAGGGCTGGATCCCGCCCGTGGCGAACACCAGTTCCGGCCCGACGCCGCCGAAGGCGATGGAGTTGGTGGTGGTCAGGTCCATCTCGATGCGGCACCCGATGGGCACGCTGAAGCAGTAGCGCTGCCGCTCGTGCCCGTAGATCAGGAAGCCCAGGTCCGCCCGGATGCGCACGTGGCCGGCGCGATCCACGGGGAAGGACCCGTAGAGCTGTCCGCCGAAGCCGTCGTCGACCACGAGCCCCATCCCTCCCTGGGGATCGGCGGCCAGGAAGCTCAGCCCGAAGGCCGGCGCGGCGCGGGGTTCGTACCGTTCGGCCCGCCCGCGGTCCTGGTGGCCCCGATGGCGGTCGCGCCCACGCCACTGACCCTCGGCATCGGCCGCCGCCCCGCCCAGTACCGTCACCGTCGCCGCCACCACCGTCCATCCCCTCCGTCCGCGCGTCATGGCCCTGATCCTTGTCCGAAGTTCCGGCACCCACATGGTGCGTTGCCTTCCGGGGGTGCACGGCGTGTGCCGACCGCCGGGCGGGTCGTCGGGCGGGCGGTAACGCGTGTGGTGTCAACGACATGGCGCATCGCTCCGGAACCGGGGCAGGCGTCGCGGACCGGCCCGTGTGTCCACGGCAGGGGACGATTTCAGGCGGGGTGCCGTGTCGCGGTGCACCGGAATGCAACCCTTTGCGGACTCCTGGCGTCCACTATAATGTCAGGCATGGTAGTTTCCGATCCTCGAAGCCCCGTCGCCCCATGGCCGATCCCGCCGACGATCCGCAGGCCGTCCTGCCGCTGAGCCCTCCCGTCTTCCACGTGCTCCTGGCCCTGGGGGACGGAACGTCCCACGGCTACGCCATCATGCAGGCCTTCGAGGAGCTGACCGACGGTCGGGACCACCTCCTGCCGGGCACGCTCTACGCCACGCTCGCCCGCATGGCCGAGTCGGGCCTGCTCGAGGAGGCGGCGCCGCCGGACCCCGACGCGGATGCCCGCAGGCGCTACTACCGGGTCACCCCGTGGGGACGCCGGGTGGCCGTGGCGGAGTCGGAGCGGATGCGGATGTTGCTGGACGTGGCCGCCGGACGGGGTCTGGCCCCGGAGCGCGCGTGAGCGACCGGGCCGTGGAGGCGTCGCTGGTGCGGGCCTTTCGCATGGCCCAGCGTGCCTTCCCCCGTGATTTCCGGGACCGTCACGGCCGGGAGATGGGCGAGGCGTTCGAGCGGGCGCTGCGGCGCCGACTCGGGGCGTCGGGTCCTGCGGCCGCGGCCCGGTTCGGCCTCGCGGCCGTGGTCGACGCGGTGCGGCAGGGATGGACGGAGCGGACCCGGTCGGGCCCGCCGGATGGACACGGCAGGCCCGAGCGTGGGGGGCCGTCGGGACACGAACGGGGAGGGGTGATGCGAGGATGGGCGACGGACCTGCGGATCGCGGCCAGGGCGCTGCGGAGGAGCCCGGGCTTCACGGCGGCGGCGGTGGCCGTCCTGGCCCTGGGCATCGGAGCCAACACGACGGTGTTCAGCGCGCTGCGGGCGGCCATCCTGGCCTCGCCGCCCTACCCGGAGCTCGACCGGCTGGTGCTGGCGGACCTGACGCTCTCCCGGAACGGAGAGCCGCCGGAGATCATGCCCTGGTCCTACCCGAAGTTCCGCGTCCTGGCCGAGGCCGACGATCGCCTCGTGGACCCGCTGGCGGGCTACGCCCTCCGCTCCGTGACGCTAACCGAGGCAGGGCCCCCCACCCGCATCGGCGTCGAGCTGGTGTCGCCGGGCTATTTCGGCATCCTGGGCCTGACGCCGGCCCTCGGGCGGGAGTTCGGGCCGAGCGAGTCGGACCCGGGCGACCCGCCCCTCGTGGCCATGCTCTCCCACGACCTGTGGAGGGGGCGGTTCGGCGCGGACGCGGGAGTGCTCGGGCGGACCATCGTCCTGAACGGAGACGCGGTGACCGTGGTGGGGGTGGCGCCCCCGGGGTTCTCCGGGCTGACCGGCGGCGCCGAGGTGTGGATCCCCATGGCGGCCGCCGGCGAAGTGGTCAGCGCCTTCATGACCCGGGGGGCCCAGGCGCATTGGATGCGGGTGGTGGGGCGCCTCCGTGCGGATGCGACGTTCGAGGCGGCCCAGGCCTGGATGGAGGGCCTGGGACGGGCGGTGGCCGAAGCCCATCCGTCGGGTGAGTCCTACGAGGAGTACGGCGGCACCGCCCGGCTCTTCGAGGACGTCCGGGTCAACGAGAACGGTCGTGCGGCCGTCCTGCTGCTGTCCGTGGCCGCGGGTCTGGTGCTCCTCGTGGCGTGCGCCAACCTCTCGGGGCTGCTCCTGGCGCGGACCCGCGCCCGGGCCCGGGACACGGCGGTGCGGCGCGCCGTCGGCGCATCCCGATGGCGCCTGGTCCGGGCGTCGTTCGTGGAAAGCGGACTCCTGGCGGGGCTGGGAGGGGGCCTGGGCCTGGTGTTGTCGGTGTGGGGCACGAGCGTCGTCGCGGCGGCGTGGCCTCAGGACTTCCTGGGCTCGGCGGACGGCGAGATGCGGGTCATGTCGTTGGACGCGCTCGGGCTGGATCTGCCCGTCCTGGCCTTCGGCCTGGCCGCCACCGCCGTGACCATGCTCCTGTTCGGCATCGCCCCCGCCGTGCGCGGCGCGTCCACCGACCTGTCCGCGCGCCTCAAGGAGGGAGCCGGCGCCAGCCGCCGCGCCGACCGGGTGGCCGGCGTGGACCTCCGCGCGCTGCTCGTGGGGGGGCAGGTGGCCCTGGCCGTGGTCCTGCTGGTGGGCGCCGGGCTCGTGGGCGTGAGCATGAAGCGCCTCCTCGACGTGGACCCGGGCTTCGAGCCGGAGGGGCTCCTGACCGTCCAGTTCAGCCTGGCCCGGGGCAGCGCGTGGTCCGACGATCCCGTGGCCTTCCAGGACGCGTTCCTCGAGCGGGTGGCGGCGCTGCCCGGCGTGGAGGGAGCAGTCATGGGCGTGCCGCCCTACGGTGGCCACTGGTCGGTCACGCTGGTCCAGGACGTGGAGGGCCGCCCGCCCGTACCCCCAGGCGAGGGCGAGCGCATCGGCATCAACATCGTCACGCCGGGCTATTTCGAAGTCCTGGGGATCCCGTTGCTGCAGGGCCGGACGCTGGACGAGACCGACGGGCTCGATGCGGCGCCTTCGGTGGTCCTGAACCGGACGGCGGCCGTCCGGCTCTTTCCCGAGGGCGATGCGGTGGGGCGCCGCATCGAGCTGGGCATCACGGACGAAGGAAAGGAACGGCTGGTCACCGTCGTGGGCGTGGTGGGCGACGCCCGCTACACCCCGCCGGACGAGCCGCTGATCCCGGAGGCCTACTACGCCGCCCGCGAGTTCCCCCTGACCGCGTCGTCCCTGACGGTGCGGGTGGCCGGGAGCGATCCGTCGGCGCTGGTACCGGCCATCCGGGCGGCCCTCCAGGAACTCGATCCGCCCACGCCACTCTTCGGCATCCGGACCATGACCGAGCGACGGGCCGAGGCCACCGGCGATCGGCGCGTGGTGCTCTGGCTCCTGTCGGTGTTCGCCGCGGTCACGCTCCTCCTGGCCGCCACGGGCACCTGGGGCATCGTGAGCTACGCCGTGGCCGACCGGCGGAGGGAGCTGGGGCTCCGCATGGCGCTGGGGGCGGGGCGGGGCCGGGTGGTCGGCACGGTCCTCCGCGCCAGCGTGGCCGCCGGTGTCGCCGGCCTGGGGGTCGGCCTCGCCATGGCCTGGGCCGGTGGGCGGATGCTCGACGCCTTCCTGTTCGAGACGAGCGCCCGGGACCCGTGGGCGTTCGCGGGAGGCGGGGCGCTGCTCCTGGCCGTGGTGGCGCTGGCGTCGTACGTGCCCGCCCGCCGGGCCACCACGGTCGATCCGGTGGAGGCGCTCAAGGCCGAATAGGGTGTCGGTCCCGTCAGTTCCGGGAGGACTCGTGCACGCGATCCACGAGGAAGGCCACCTGGTCGGGGTCGGTGGTCCGGTGGATCCCGTGCCCCAGGTTGAAGACGTGGGCCGCCGCGCTGCGTCCCTCCGCCACCACGGTGTCGATGGCCCGCCCCAGGGTGTCCCGGTCGGAGAACAGGTAGGACGGATCCAGGTTGCCTTGCACCACGGTGTCGGCCCCCAGTTGCCGGACGGCGCTCGAAAGCGACACCGTCCAATCCAGCGCCAGGACGTCGGCCCCGACCCGGGCCACGTCTTCCAGGAGGTGGCCGCCCCGGTTGGCGAAGTAGATGATCGGGCGGTCGACCTCCGCACGGATGGCCCTGACCGTCTCCTGGAGCACCGGCAGGACGGTGTTCCGGTACGTCGTCGGCCCCAGCAGCCCCACCCAGGAGTCGAAGAGCATCACCGCGTCGGCGCCGGCCCGGGCCTGGGCCACCAGATAGCGGGCCATGGACGCACCCAGCAGGCCCAGCAGTTCCCGGGCCGCTTCGGGCTGACCCCGGAGGAACGACCGCGCCTCCATGAAGTCCTTGGAACCGCCTCCCTCGACCATGTAGCAGAACAGCGTGAACGGCGCGCCGGCGAAGCCGATGACCGCCCGGTCCGTCGCGAGTTCCCGTCGCACGATGGACAGGGCGTCCATCACGAAGGGCACGTGTTCCGACGGGTCGAGTGGGCGCAGCGCCCGCACCTGTTCGAGAGATCGGACCGGTGTGTCGATGACCGGTCCAGGGGCGAACTCCAACGGCACGCCCATCCCCTCGAGGGGCGTCATGATGTCGCTGAAGATGATGGCGGCATCCAGCGGGAAGCGGGCCATGGGCTGGAGGGTGATCTCCGCCGCCAGATCCGGCGTCTTGGTGGCCGTGAGGAAGTCCACCTTCTGGCGGAGCGCCCGGTACTCCGGCAGGTAGCGTCCGGCCTGGCGCATGATCCACACCGGCGCATGATCACCGCGTTCTCCCCGGGCTGCCCGCTCGAACAGGGTGTCGCCGTCAGGCATGGGTCGTCGCTCCCCGGGCCGTGAGCACGCGCTCGGCGGTGTCCAACGTCTCCTGCACATCGGCCGCCGTGTGCGCCGCGGACCAGAACCAGGCCTCGTACGCGCTGGGTGGCAGGTGGATCCCCCCGTTCAACATGCCATGGAAGAACTCCGGGAACCCTCGCTCGGGGGCGGCGGCCGCCGAGGCCGTGGCCCAGTCCACCACCCGGTCCTCGGAGAAATGGAGGGAGCCCATGCCCCCCACCCGGTTCCACCGCAGGGCGATCCCGAGGCGGTGGGCCATGTCCGCGAAGCCGTCGTCGAACATCCGGCCCAGAGCCTCGAGGTGGTCGTGGATCTCCGGTCGGTCACGGAGCGTGCGCAGGGTGGCCAGACCTCCGGCCACCGCCATGGGATTTCCCGACAGCGTCCCGGCCTGGTAGACGGGCCCGTCGGGGGCCACGTGCCGCATGAGATCCGCCCGGCCCCCGTAGGCGCCCACGGGTAGCCCGCCGCCGATGACCTTGCCCAGCGTGACCAGGTCGCCCTGGACGCCGTAGCGCCCCTGGGCGCCGGCGGGTCCTACGCGGAAGCCCGACATGACCTCGTCGAAGATCAGCAGGGCGCCGTCCTGCGTGCACCGGGCGCGGAGCCCTTCCAGGAAGCCGGGCTCCGGCGGGATGCACCCCATGTTGCCGGCCACCGGCTCGACGATGACCGCGGCGATCCGCCCGGCGTGGGCATCGAACAACGCGTCCACCGACGCGAGGTCGTTGTACTCGGCCACGAGGGAGTCGGCTACCGTGGGCGCCGGCACGCCGGGGCTCGACGGCACGCCGAGGGTCGCGGCACCCGAGCCGGCTTCGACCAGGAAGGCATCGCCGTGGCCATGGTACCCACCGCGGAACTTGACCACCCGGTCTCGGCCGGTGACCGCCCTGGCCAGGCGCAGGGCGCTCATGGTGGCCTCGGTGCCCGAGTTCACCATCCGCACGACGTCGAGACCCGGCACCATCTCCACGAGCAGCTCGGCCAGCTCCGTCTCGCCGGCGGTGGGGGTCCCGAACGACGTGCCCCGGTCCAGGGCGTCGGCCAGGGCGGCCCGGACCGCGGGGTGCCCGTGGCCCAGGACCATGACGCCCCACGACCCGATGTAGTCGAGGTATTCGGCGCCGTCCACGTCCGTGAGGCGGGCGCCGCGGGCGCTCCGGATGAAGCGCGGCGTGCCGCCGACGCTCGTGAAGGCGCGTACGGGGCTGTTCACCCCACCGGGCATCACCTTGCGGGCGCGCTCGAAGAGCTTGGCGCTGACGGGAGGGGTCTGCGGCGTGAGAGACGGTTCGTCGGCCATGGTCGGGTCTGTGGGGAGACGGTATCAGGAAGTCGGAGGTCGGTCGGCGCACGCCGCCACGAGGGCGTCGAAGGAGGTGTCGCTCGCCACCACGGCGTCGATGCCGCGATCGGCGAGCGCCCGAGCCGTGGTGGGGCCGATGGCCGCGACGCGGCAGGGCGCCAGGGCGCGGGCCAGGTCGTGATCGAGCGCGTCGTCCAGCGCCGCCACCGCCGATGGGCTGGCGAACGCGACGACGTCGACGCCATCGGCCAGGTCCGCGCGGACCCGCGCCGGATCCGGCGGTGACAGGACGGTCCGGTAGGCGTCGACCCGGGTCACCCGGGCGCCCTCCGCGCCGAGCCCGTCTTCGAGCTCCGACGACGCGCCGGTGGCCGCCGGGAACAGGATCCGGGCGCCCGCCACGGTGGTTTCCCGGAGCATGGCGTCGATCAGGCCGGATGCTCCGCCGCCGTCGCCGACGAGGTCCACGTGCCAGCCGCGGGCCCCCGCGGCCGCGGCCGTGGCGCCACCCACGGCCGCGATGCGCGCTCCGCCGACGGGAAGGGAACCGTGCTCGCTCAGGGCGGCGACGCTGCGCGCGCTGGTCAGCAGGACCCAATCCCATCCGTCCGGGGCGGTCAGGGCCCGGGCCAGGGGGGTGGGGTCGTCGGGGGGCTCGAACGAGAGGGTGGGCCAGACCAGCACCCGAGCCCCCGCCGCCCGGAGTTCGGCGACGAGCGTGTCGTCAGGCGATCCATCGCGGGTGGTAGCCACCACCCGACCGTCCAGGCGGGTCACGAGGCGGTGTCCCCGGTCGGACCGGTGTCGCCGGTTCCCTCGGGCTCCAGCCGTCGAGGCGGAGGGCCGGCCCAGGGCGTGTGAGCGAGGGAGTCGAGGCCCAGGGCGGACAGGAGCGCGCTGGCGGCTTCCTCGCCCAGGCGATCGGCATCGGTCGGGGGTCCGGAAACCCGTGTCCGGACCACGCGCCCGTCCAGTACCACGGCCGCGTCCAGGGTCAGGCCTCCGCCCCCACCCATCGTCGCCAGGGCGCCCACCGGGGCCTGGCACCCGGCTTCCAGTGCACGCAGGCAGGTGCGCTCGACCGTGACGCACGCCCGGGTCTCGGGATGGTCCAGGCGCGCCACTCGCGCCCGGGTGGCGTGATCGTCGGCACGGATCTGCACGGCCACGGCGCCCTGCGCCGCGGCGGGCAGGATCAACCCGGTGGGAAGGTACTCCGTGATGCGGTCGCCGAGGCCGAGGCGGTGCAGCCCGGCCGCGGCGAGCACCACCGCATCGAACCGGCCCTCGTCCACTGCGGCCACCCGCCTGGGGACGTTGCCACGCAGGTCGCGGACCTCCAGATCGGGGCGCGCCAGCTCCAGGAAGCGCCGGCGCCTCACGCTGGCGGTCCCGACGGTGGCGCCGGGCGGAAGGTCGGCCAGTGCGCCGAGGGCGCTCACCAGGACGTCGCGGGGGTCCTCCCGTTCCAGGACGGCGCCGATGACCAGACCGTCGGGCAGACGGGTCGCCAGGTCCTTGCAGGAGTGGACGGCCAGGTCCGCGCGCCCGTCCAACAGGGCGTCTTCGAGTTCCTTCGTGAAGAACGACTGACCGATGGAGGGTCCCAGGGCCACGTCCTTGATCCGGTCGCCGGTGGTGCGGATCTCCACCAGTTCCACGTCGGCGCCGTGGGCTTCGAGCGCGGCCGCGACCGCCCTCGACTGGACCAGCGCCAGGCGCGATCCCCGGGTGCCCAGTCGCAGGCGACTCACGGGGCCGACCACCGCGCCGCCTCGAGCGCGTGGTAGGTGATGACCACGTCGGCGCCGGCCCGACGGAAGCCCGTCAGCGTCTCCAGCACCACGGAGCGCTCGTCGATCCATCCGTTGGCCGCCGCGGCCTTCACCATGCTGTACTCGCCGCTCACGTTGTACACGGCCAGCGGCATGGCGGGGAAGGCGTCACGCGTGGCACGGAGCACGTCCATGTACGCAAGGCCCGGCTTGACCATGAGGATGTCGGCACCCTGGGCCACGTCTTCCGCGTGCTCCCGGAGCGCCTCACGCACGTTCGCCGGATCCATCTGATGGCTGCGTCGATCGCCGAATCGTGGAGTTCCGCCCGCGGCGTCGCGGAACGGTCCGTAGTAGCTCGACGCGTACTTCGCCGAGTACGCCAGGATGCCGGTCTCGCCCAGGCCCGCTCCGTCCAGGCCACCGCGGATGGCGGCCACCATCCCGTCCACCGCGGCGGAAGGCGCCACGAGATCGGCTCCCGCCTCGGCCAACGACACGGCGATCTCGGCCAGACGCGCGCAGGTGTCCGCATGGCGGAGGGCGCCCCCGTCGTCCAGGAGGCCGCAGTGGCCGTGGTCCGTGTACTCGCAAAGGCAGGTGTCGGCGATCACGACCCCGGCGTACCCGGCGGCGTGGAGGGCGCGGATGCCGCGCTGGGCGATGCCGTCCGCGGTCGAGGCCTGCGTTCCACGGTCGTCCTTCTCCGCCGGAATCCCGAAGATGAGGACGCCCCCCACCCGGGCCTCCGTGGCGCGCCGAGCCACCTCGTCGAGGGCCGCGACGGGCCAGCGATACACGCCGGGCATGGAGGGGACTTCGACGGGTTCGTCCTCCACCTCGGTCACGAACACCGGCCAGACCAGCGACCCGGGGTCGAGGCGGGTTTCCCGGACGAGAGCGCGCAGCGCCGGGGTCCGTCGGAGACATCGGAGGTCGTGGGTCATCGGGCGACGGCCGGTCACGATCCCTCGACCTCCGGTCGGGTGGAGGACCGGGAACGGTAAAGCGAGGGGGCCGAGCCCAGCACGCAGGCGAGTCCCCACGTCAACGCCGCCGCCACCGCCAGGTCGGTGATCCCCCGCCAGGGTTGGGGCAGGGCACCCACCAGCAGCACGGCCGCGACCACGGCCGCGACGCCCGCCCAGGCCCGCACGGCGGTGCCGGCGTCCACCCCGACCAGGGCCAAGCCGTGGAGGGGTGCCAGCACCAGCAGCGCGGGAGCGGGGGCGCTCCGGAGTGTACGGAGGCGCTCGATGACGGCGGGGACCCACCGACGTTGCAGGGCCATGCGCCCCTCGCCCTGAACGAAGACCGCGGTCAGCACGGCCAGCGCCGCCCATTGGACGGGCGTCAGGCCGGCCTCGACGGCCGCCCATCCCCGTGCCCCCAGGCGGACCACCGCAACACCGAGGAGGCCCGCCACGCCCAGGCCCCCCCAGAGCGCCCCGAGCGTCGCGGTCGTAGACGGCCCGGCCACTACGCGACCCGCCCGTGGGCTGCCGTCGGGGCGCCGGCGGCGAGGCGCCGGGCCAGGGATTCGGCCTCGGCCAGTCGGCCGGCCAGTCCCGGCCGGGACCACCAGTTGGCGGCCACGTGGAGCCCCGGCGGCATCGGTACGTCGTGGAGGCCGCGCCAGGTCCGGTCCCATGCGGGCATCCATGCCCGCGCCACGGCCAGGGGGCGGCTCTCGTATCCGGTGCAGGCGCGGAACCTCGAGACGGCGGTCGAGGCCAGGGCGTCGTCGTCGGGCCCACCGGCGGGTCCGTCGGTCCCGGCGCCGAGATAGGCGGTGTACACGCCGGTGCGGCCGAAGAGGGCGTCGTTGAACGTCACGCCGCGGAGCGTCCGGTCCGCTTCCTGGTGCGAGACCTGGAAGCCGAGGCCCTGCAGTTGGGTGCGCGCATGGAGGTGCACCACGCCGATGCAGTTGGTTCGGAGCCGCGAAGCCGCCGCGCCCAGTTCGGGCGCCGCGTCGGTCAACAGCCGGCCGGTGGGGGCCGGAGGCGTGGTCACGACCACCTCCCGGGCGTCGATGGCGGCCCCGCCGACGTCGAGGCGCCACCCGGCACCGCGCCGGGCCAGGGAGCGCACGGGCGAGCCCGTGTGCACCCGACCCGGGAGGGCACGGGCCAGCGCCCGGGGCAGCTCTTCCATCCCATCGCGAAACGAAACGGCCGGGGCACCGGGGCCCCGTGTGCCGCGGAGAAAGCACATGAGCAGGCTCCGTCGCACCCCCAGGCGCCGCAAGAGCGGGAGCAGCGCGACCTCCACGTCCATCGAAGCCGGGTCGGTCCCGTAGAGTCCGCCGTAGAGCGGCGCGACCAACGTGCGGTAGACTTCCCGTCCGACCTTCCGCTCGAAGTACTCGGCGACGTGTTCGCCCCGTTCGACGCCTCGGGTCAGAGGCTCCACGAGAAGGCGGAGTCGGGCGCCCGGGCTCAGAGCCGTCGTGCGCAGCAACTCGGTCGCGGAGGTCGGGACGGGGTGGAGGCGCCCGCCGCGATAGACATGCAGGCGGAGGCCGTCCGGGGCCGTGATCAAACGATCGGACAGCCCGAGGTCGGCCACGAGAGACGCCATGGCCGGGGTGAGGCGGAGGCGCTGTGGGCCCCGATCGAGGACGTGCCCGTCCACGGTTCCGGTGCGAACCACCCCTCCCACCCGGGGCTGGGCCTCGAACACCGCGTACTCCATACCCAGGCGTTCGAGGTGCCACCCGAGGGCCAGCCCGGTGATCCCGCCTCCGACCACGGCGATCACGACACGTCGGCCGGTGCGTAGGGGCTCGCCGGAAGGTCCCGGTGCCCGTTGGTGCAAAAGGTCGCCCGGCCGGGACTGCAGCGGCACGGCGTCAGGACGCCTTCGGGAACCGTGGGGTCGGCCAGTGCGCCCACCAGGTCGGCCAGGAAGCGGATGAAGCGCCGGTCATCGTGGGGCACGGGCACCCGGTGGAACTCTCTTCCTTGTCCTTCGACGAATTCACGGAGTTCGTGGTCCAGTTCGGCCAGGGTTTCCGACTGCTCGTGCATGAACGAGATGGGCACCACCACGAGGCGCCGCTCCGCCAGCTCCCGGATGCGGTCTTCGTTGTCGGGCTGCGTCCAGGCGATGCGGCGGTTCCCGTGGTTCTGGAAGCCCACAGCGTGGTTCCGGGCCCCGAGGCGCCGGGCGATGTCGCGGCAGTGCTCCTCCACGTAGCGGTCGTAGCGGTTCCCTTCGTCCAGATACTTGATGGGGGTGCCGTGGACCGAGAAGTAGAGGAGGGTGTCGGACGCGCTCAGGTCCAGACCTTCTCGCTCGACCCACTCCCGGACGTGCTCGGCGCGCAGACTCGCGTAGGCCGGGTGGTGATGCCAGCCCGCCACGGCCCTCAGGTCCGGGCCTTCCGGGTGGGCGTCCAGGGCGGCCCGGACGGCGCGAAGGGTCGCCACCGTGGTGGACTGGCCGCACAGGGGATACACGGGCACGGCCACGAGTCGCTCCACGCCGTCGGCCACGGTCCGGTCCACGCACGCCGCGATCGACGGCTCCGTGAACTGGAAGGCGGAGTAGACCCGGACATCGCGGCCCCGGGCCTCCAGTTCGGCCGCGAGGGCACGGGCCTGGGCGTCCGCCTGCTCGTTGAGGGGTGATCCGCCGATCTCGCGGTACTCCTCGAGGAGGCCCGGCGCCCGATTCTCGGCGAGTTCCCGGGCCCGGGCCGTGTCGCCGGCCCGGCCCTCCAGATCGCTGTTCTGGAGGAAGATCCGCTCCAGGAAGGGAAGGACGGCCTCCGCGGTGGGCTCGGCGGGCTCGCCGAAGTTGATGACGACCACGCCGAGGGTGGGGGATGACACCGGTTCGGTAGCTGGAGTCGGGACGAACATGGGCTCAGGAGGGGTCGGAGAGGGTGGATCCGACCCCGAAGAGCGAGGCCGCCGCGTCCAGCAGGACGCGACCATCGGGGCTCGAAGGGTCCACGTCGCGGAGCGCGACCGTGGGCCGGTGCAGGAGGGAACGCGCCACGGCCCTGGCCAGACGCCGTGCCTGCTGTACGTCCTGGGGCGAGCCGCCCCGGGCCAGGCGCTCGGCCTCCTCCTGCGCGCGGGCCAGCACCTGCTCGCGAAGGCCCCGCAGAATCGGGACCGCGTGGCGCCGTCGTAGCCATTCCTCGAAGCGACCCACTTCGTCATCGACGATGGCCTCGGCGGCCGGCACCTGGGCGTTCCTGCGCGACCGTGCCTGCTCGACCTCCCGGGAAATGCGATCGAGGTCCACGAGGTGGATCCCTTCGTGGGTGGCGAGCCCTGGATCGAAGGCGCGGGGGTGGGAGAGGTCCACCAGATAACGAACGCGGCCGTCCCGAAGTCCCGCGACGTCGCCTGGCCCCAGCACCCCGTGGGAGCCGGCCACGGCCCCGATGATGATGTCGGCCTTGGGCAGTTCTTCGGGAAGCCGGTCGAGCGACACCCCTCGGCCGCCCAGCGCCTCGGCCAGTGCGCGGGCCCGGGCGTCCGTCCGGTTCGCCACCACCAGCGACGTCACGCCGTGCTTCCGCAACAAGCGGGCCACGAGCGACCCGGTCTGGCCGGCCCCGATGACCAGCGCCGACCGGCCGTCCAGCGGTCCCGCGTCGTGGCGGACGAGGCGGAGGGCGGCGCTTGCCAGTGAGGCGTTGCCCCGCCCGATGTCGGTCTCGGAGCGCACCCGCTTGCCGGTGGCCAGGGCGCGCTGGAAGAGCCGCTCGGTGAGGGGGCCCGTGAGGCCCTCTCCGCGAGCCTGTGCCAGGGCGTCGCGGATCTGTCCCAGGATCTGGGCCTCGCCGTGGACCACGGAGTCGAGTCCCGCCGCCACCCGGAAGGCATGGCGGACGGCCCCGGCGCCCTGGTGGTGGTAGGTGTGGGTCCGGACCACGTGGCGCGGCAGCCCCTTCCCCTGGGACATCAGGCGCCGCAGCACCTGGGCGGCGCGTTCGGGCGCCGGGCCCCTGCCGTACAGTTCGAGGCGTCCGCAGGTGCTCAGGGGCAGCGCCTCGGAGAGGAAGCCCCGGGCGACCAGACCCCGAGCCACCGACACCACGACATCGGCCGGAAGGTGGAGGCGCTCGCGCACGCCCTCTTCGGCCACGACGTGGCTGGTACCCAGGACGAGGGGCAGGGCGGCGGTGTCAGCCAAGGGTGGCGATCCATCGGTCCGGGGTGACGTGCAGACCCGAATGGAGCGGGGTGTCGGCCTTGGTGTAGCGCCGCGCCTCGGTGTCGCGGAGGTCGTAGACGAGCCGGGAGAAGAGCGACAAATCGTCCGTCTCGTAGACGACCACGAACTCCTGATCCTGGAGTCCGAACGAGTACAGGAGGAGTTGGGTGATCTCCCGGAACTGCTTCCCGATGCGGATGTGCTCGTTCATCATCCCCTGCCGGGTCTCGCGGCCCAGGAGGTACCATTCGGGCGTCTTCGTGAAGGGGTACGCCACCAGATAGGGGCTCCGCGACGCGGCGAACGGATCGATCTCCTGGGCGGAGCGGGCCTTGCTGTACTCGGACGGGCGGGTCATGCCCCAGAGCACGTGTCCCGGCACCATGAGGTCGCGGTGTCGGTTCTCGGCGGCCGCCCGGGCCTCCACGAACGGCCTCACGGCCTCGGGCTCCGGCACGCGGACCGACGACCAGACGAGCACGTCGGCGCCGGCCTCGAGGCCCTGCGTCAGGTAGAGCTGCGACTCGTCGGCCGCTTCCCGGAGGCCCTCGAACCAGGCCCGGGCACGCGCCTGGCGGTCACCGGGCTCGAGGGACCAGGCGGAATCGGCGACACGGTAGGTGGCGAAGTGGCCGAGAACCACGTCGGGAAGGTCACTCATGAAAGGCCCTTCGGGGCGAGGACGGGATGGAGTCCGGACGCTCCATGAAGGTGGAACCCCTGCAGCGGCGGCGACATTCGCAACAACCCCTGGCCGGAGGTCCGGGGTTGACCGGATCACGACATGGGGGAATCCGCCCCGTTGCCCCTGGGAAACGGAGGAGTTAGCCTTGGGGACCGACGGTTGAGAATGGTTCTCAATCGCACATCTTCGTCCGACCCCAACCGCCCCTTGGTCCGCCTCCTCCTCGCCCTCCAGATCGCAGCGTCGGCCGCACAGGCGCCGGCCGCACCCGCGCCGCTTGGGACGGTCGAGGGCGACCCGGTCCGCGCGGAGCGCCGCGCCCGGGCCATGGGTACCACCGTGTGGGTGGCTGTGGACGCTTCGGACCGGGGCGCCGCCCTCGCCGGGACCGAGAGGGCTCTGGTGGAGATCGAGCGCTACGAGCGGCTCCTGGGCACCTGGGACTCGGCTACCGCACTCAGTCGCCTGAACCGCACGCCCGTCGGCGTGGCGATCGCGGCACCTGCGGCCCCGTCCGAACTTCTGGCGCTCCTTGCCGAGGCCGCGGCCCTGTCCCGGGACACCGGGGGCGCCTTCGATGCGCGGGTCGGGGCCCTGGTGGAGTTGTGGGGCCTGAGGTCCGGCGGACGAACCCCCTCACCGGCCGAACTCCTCCGCGCCCGGCCGTCCTGGGGCCCCGGGGCGTTCGAGATCAGCGACTCCGCCACATCCCGCTCGCATCGAGATGCCTGGATCGACAGCGGCGGCTTCGGGAAAGGTGCGGCGCTCCGGGCGGCCGCGGACTCCGTGCGGGCCACGGGAGCCCGGCACGCCGTCCTGGACCTCGGAGGCCAGCTCCAGGTGGTCGGAGCCGGCGCCGCGGGCGCCGGTGCCTGGCCCGTGGCCGTGGCCCACCCGGTCCACCGCACCACCCCCGTGGCGCATCTGGCGCTCGTCGATGCTTCGGTGGCCACGAGCGGCACCTCCGAGCGGGGGCGCCACATCCTGGACCCGCGCAGCGGCCTCCCGGTGGAGCCTTGGGGGAGCGTCACGGTGGTCGCTACCGACGCCCTTCTGGCCGACGTGCTGTCCACGGCGCTCCACGTGATGGGACCCGAGGCGGGCATGGCCTGGCTGGCCGGGCGCGACGACGTGGGCGCGCTGTTCCTGTCCGTGGACGGAAGCGGCGGGGTCACCCCCCGCTGGAACGCCGCCATGGACCGATGGATGACCCATCCGCCCGCCGATGGCGGCGGGCGTGCCCTCGATTCCGATCCGGCCGGGACCACCCCGTCCCGTCCGTTCGACTCCAACGTCACCCAAGGTGATTCGTGATGTCCATACGCAGGATCGCACTCATACTCGCAGGGGCCTCCCTGCTGCCCATCTCCACCGCCTCCGCCCAGGAGCCCGACTCCGCGCGGGTGGCCGAACTGGAGCGCCGCATCGACGCGGTCACCCGGGAGCTCGAGCGGCTCCGCCTCGGCCGTGACGTGGTGGTGGCCGACACCGCCCTGCCGGGCTTCGGACCGGCGGCCTCCAAGGTGTACCGCGTGAACCAGGGCGTCTCCATCGGCGGCTACGGCGAGTTCCTCTACGAGAACTTCGCCGGCACCCGGGAGAACGGGGCCACGGCCGCCACCTCCGATCGCTTCGACGCGCTCCGCGCCATCCTCTACGTGGGCTACAAGTTCAACGACCGGCTCCTGTTCAACTCGGAGATCGAGGTCGAGCACGCCGACGAGATCTTCCTCGAGTTCGCCTACATCGACTACCTGCTCAACGAGAACGTCGGCATCCGGGGTGGCATGCTCCTGGCACCCCTCGGGCTGGTGAACGAGCTGCACGAGCCGCCGGTCTACCTGGGCACGGAGCGTTCGGTCACCGAGAACCGGATCATCCCCACCACCTGGCGCGAGAACGGCGTCGGCCTGTTCGGCAGCAACGACGCGGTGGCGTTCCGGATCTACCTCATGAACTCGCTGGACGGGGCCGGCTTCAACGCCACCGGCCTCCGGGGCGGTCGCCAGAAGGGGTCGAAGGCCCTCGCCGACGACATGGGCGTGGCCGCGCGCTTCGATTACATCGGCACGCTGGGCCTGACCGTGGGCGGCTCCGTGTACTCCGGCGAGACCGCCCACGACCGGGAGCTCGACGGCGATCCGGTGGGAGGGCGCACCACGGTCTGGGACCTCCACTTCGACTACAAGGTCCGGGGATGGGACCTGCGGGCCCTGGTGGCCGGCGCCACCGTCTCGGACGCCGCGGCCCTCAACCGTCTCAACGGCCTGACCGGCGTGGACGGGGTGGGCGAGTCCATGCTGGGCTGGTACGTGCAGGGCGGGTACGACGTGCTCCGGGGCGTCGATACCGGCCACCAGTTGATCCCCTACGTTCGGTACGAGCGGGTGGACACCCAGCGCGAGGTCACGTTCGGGGCGGCGGCCAATCCCGCCAACGACCTGACCGTGACATCGCTGGGCGTGGCGTGGAAGCCGGTGCCGCAGGTGGTGTGGAAGGCCGGCTACCAGATCCACACGAACGAGGCCCTGACGGGGCTCGACCAGTGGAACGTCCAGCTCGGATGGCTCTTCTGATTCCTCTCCGTCGTTCGGCGGCCGTGGCCCTCCTGGCTGCGGCCGCCGCCGCGCTTCCCGTCGGCGCCCAGACCCTCACGCAGGACGAGGCGCTGGCGTTGGCGTTCCCCGGGGCCGACATCGATCGTCGCACGGCCTATCTGGACGATGCCCAGATGGAGCGGGCACGGTCCCTGGCGGGTGGGAGCGTGGCGATCGAGTCCGGCATCGTGACGTACTACGTGGCCCGGAAGGACGGCCACGACGTGGGCGTGGCCTACTTCGATCCCCACCGTGTCCGCACGCTTCCCGAGGTACTGATGTTCATCGTGGGCCGCGACGGGCGTATCCGCCGCACCGAGGTGGTCCGGTTCTCCGAGCCTCCGGAGTACCGGCCGCCCGACGGCTGGCTCGGCCTGTTCGAAGGCCGGGCGCTGGACGACGAGCTGTCCACCAAGGGCGCGATTCCCAACCTGACCGGCGCCACCCTCACGGCGCTCGCCGCCACCGGGGCCGCCCGGCGGATCCTGGCCCTCCACGCCGTCCTCGCGCCCCTCGATCCGTGAATCCCTTCCAGAAGTGGCTGCTCCTGGGCTCGTCGATCGCCACGGCCGTGACCGGCGTCGTCTACTGGTGGATGCAGCACATGCTGACCCCGGTGGACGAATGGGCGGTCATCAACCACCCGCTCCAGCCGCTCGTGTTGAAGCTCCACATCGTGGTGGCTCCGGTCCTCGTGTTCGCGGTGGGGCTGGTGGCCGCGGACCACATCTGGAAGCACCTGCGGGGACGGGTGCGTCCGGGGCGGAATTCCGGCGTGACCTCGCTGGTGGCCCTCGCGCCCATGGTGCTGTCGGGATACCTGATCCAGGCCGTGACCCACGCCACGGTGCTGGCCGTGCTGGTGTGGCTCCACGTCGGCACCGGGGTGCTCTACGCCGTGGCCCTGGCCGTTCACGTCGAGGTGTTCCGGCGACGACGCCTGCGCCGACGGCAGCCGGGCGATGCCCCGGTCCGGACCCCGGAGCGTGGCACGCCGGTTGCCTCCTTGTCGGGCAGCAGCACCTGAGGCGTTCGGCGCCGCAGGCCTTCCGGGGCCTTCGACGTCCGGATCGTCGTATGCAGGTGACACTCGTCGTCCCCGACCGGGGACACCACGGAAGTCCGCCCGCCGGGAGTCCCTCCCCGGGGACCAACGCGCCGGGGGTGCCCCGTGTCGGATGATGGGCGGTGGACCGAACGAACCGGCGCGCCCTTTTTTCGCGCCTGACCCGATACAAGGACGCAGTCGATGACGCAGACCCCTCGACGCCGGTTCGCCGGCGCCGTGTTCGCAGCCCTCCTGGCGGTTCCGGCAGGCCTGGCGGCCCAGCAACCGGATTCCGTCCGCGCCGACACCACGGTGTTCCGGATCGAGGGGATCCGGATCCAGGCGCAGCGTCCGGTCACCACGATCGGAGGGGCCAGCGCCGTCGAGGTCACCGTCGACTCGCTCGGGCTGCCGGCGGCACCCACCGCCGAGGACATCCTGCGGGAGCTTCCGTCGGTCCACGTGCGCACGAACTCCCGGGGTCAGGCCGAGATCTCGGTACGGGGTTCCGAATCCCGCCAGGTGGCCGTTCTCCTGGACGGCGTCCCCCTGACCCTCAGTTGGGACGCCCGGACCGACGTGTCGGTCCTTCCTGCGGGGGCCGCGCGGGAGATCACCTTCGTGCGGGGGCTCTCGTCCATCCTCCACGGCCCCAACGTGCTGGGCGGCGTGGTGGAGATGAACGTGGCGCGGGGCAGTTCGTTCCCCCGGACCTCGTCCTCGAGCGCGTCGGCCAGCCTCGACGACGTGGGCGGATACGCCACCTCGGCGGAATTCACGACCCCGTTCGAGACCGACGGCGGTCGGGGGATGGTCCGGGCCGGTGCCGGGTTCCGGGATTCCCCCGGCTCGCCTCTGGCGTCGGGCGTGGTCGAGCCGGTGCCGGACGGACGCCTCCGGCTGAACACCGACGTGAACAACCTCGACGGGTTCCTGGCCGTGCGGTATGCCACCCGTGACGGCGCGTGGGGGTCGTTCTCGGCGGCCAGTCATCAGGCGGAACGGGGCATCGCCGCGGAACTGGGCGCGGCCGACCCCCGTCTGTGGCGGTATCCCCACATCTCGCGGACCATCATGGCCTTTTCCGGCGGAACCGGGGAGCGGGACACCCCGTGGGGCCGGGGAGACGTGGAGGCCAGCGTGGGCCTGGACTTCGGGCGCACGGAGATCGAGTCGTACCGGACGCGCCAGTACGAAGGCGTGACGGGTACGGAGGACGGCGACGCGCGGACGCTGACGCTCCGGCTCCTCGCGGATCACACCCTCGGATCGTCCGCGGAGCTCCGCAGCTCGGTGACGGTGGCCGACATCGATCACCAGGAGACCGCGGACGGCGTCAGCCGGGACTACCGGCAGCGGCTCTTCAGCGCCGGCGCCGAGACCGTGTGGAGGGTTCTGGACGACCCGACGGGCTCCCTGGAGGGCCTGCGTCTGAGCTTCGGCGGGGCCTACGACCGGGGGAGCACCCCGGAGACCGGCGGCCTGCCGTCGTTGGGCGTGATCGAGGACTGGGGTGCGCGGATCGGGCTGTCGGCGCTGGCCAACGACGGCGCCACCCTGATGCACTTCGGGGTCAGCCGCCGCGGACGCTTCCCGTCGCTCCGGGAGACCTATTCCGAGGCGCTGGACCGCTTCCAGCCCAATCCGGACCTCAGCCCGGAGCATCTGCTCGCCTTCGAGGGCGGCGTGACCACCCGGGTGGGCAACGGTGAGATCCAGCTGGTCGGCTTCCACCATCAGCTCACGGACGCCATCCGGCGGATCACACTTCCCGACCGCCGTCGTCAACGCATCAACTCCGACGAGCTGACCAGCAGCGGGATCGAGCTCCTGCTCAGCCAGGACCTCGGGCCCCTGGCGGTGGGCGGCGAGCTGACCCTCCAGTCCGTGGAGCTGACCGACCCCGGGACCGCGGTGTCGTCCAGGCCCGAGAACCTTCCCGAACGGGCGGGCAGCGCCTACGTGCGTGTGCCCCTCGGTGCCGGCGTGTCGGCCCGCGCGGAGGCCGAGTACACCGGGGTACAGTTCTGTCAGGATCCGGACAGCGGGGCGGACGTCGAGCTGGACGGCGGCGCCTGGTACAACGCCGTTCTGTCGAAAGTGTGGCCGAGCGGCCGCGGCGGCCGCCGGGTCGAGACCAGCGTGTC
The DNA here is from genome assembly GCA_040216925.1 of Longimicrobiales bacterium. Classification (GTDB taxonomy): domain Bacteria; phylum Gemmatimonadota; class Gemmatimonadetes; order Longimicrobiales; family Gaopeijiaceae; genus JAJCZZ01. Next base: position 9,054 of record JAVJOF010000014.1, on the reverse strand, counting down.
GGGCATCAACCTGACCGACACCGCGCTCTACGATCAGTGCGGCCTGCCCCGCGCCGGGCGGCTCTTCCGGCTTCAGGTGCGGGTGTTCTAGCCGATCGGGGGCTTCCGGGCGCTCGGACGGCACCGCTGGCGGCAACCCGCCCGGGCGCCCATCTTCGCGCCCCATGCCCGACCGCCCCCGTTACCGCTCCCACCTGATCCCCCGCACCACCGACGGTCGCGTGGCCGTCGTGGCGTTCCTGGCGCTGCTGGTGCTGGCCATGCCGCCGGTGACGCACACGGTCCTGAACCGCGTGGAGCCGTGGATTCTCGGCGTTCCGTTCTTCTACGGAGCGCTGTTCGTGGTCTACTGCGCGATCATCGGCGTGCTGGTGTGGGCCCTCCGGAGAGGCGTGTGAGGGCGAGGGTGGGGGCCTCCTGTGGACCCACCCGTAGACGGTCGGGTGGGTGGGTACCATCGGAGCCCGGCCGGGCCCCGTCCATGGCGGGATCGGCCTAGATGGAATCCTGGGTCGTCGCCACCGGGCTGATCTTCCTGTACCTGGTGTTCACCCTCGTGCTGGGCGTGGTGGCCAACCGCCGCATGAGCGTGGACATGGAGGACTTCCTCCTCTACGGGCGGAAGGCCGGCTTCGTCGTCCTCTACCTGACGGTGGTGGCCACCTTCCACTCGGCCTTCGCCTTCCTCGGGTCGGGCGGGTTCTTCTACACCCACGGCGTCGGGTTCTGGGCCGCGGGCACGTGGACCGTGCTCGTGGGCGGCATCACCTACGTCCTGGGCACCCGGATCTGGGCCCTCGGCAAGGCGTTCGGCTACATCACGCCGGCGGACATGCTGGCCGATTTCTACGAATCGGAGGCCGTCCGGGTCGCCGTGGCGATCGTGAGCGTGCTCTTCACGATCCTCTACATCCAGGTCCAGGCGCAGGGGCTCGGGTACATCATCAACGTGGCGTCGGGAGGGCGCATCTCCTTCGAGGTCGGCACCCTGGTGCTCCTGGTGGTGGCCGCCGTCTACCTCATGGCAGGGGGGCTCCGGGCCGTCTACTGGACCGACGTGCTCCAGGGCGTCTGGATGTACCTGGCCGTGTGGATCGGCGCCCTCGTGCTGTCGTTCGAGCTGTTCGGCGGACCGCTGGAGCTCTGGCGCGCCGTGTCGGAACAGCGCCCCGACCTGCTGTCGCTGCCCGGTCCCCAGGGCTTCTTCACGCCCGGCATGTGGATCGGCATGAGCATCACGCTGTCGTTCGGCATCGTGTTCCAGCCGCACATGATGATCCGCTACTACACGGCCGTGGACGCGAAGACGCTGAAGATCCTGGGCGCCACCACGCCCATCTACCTCATGACGCTCTACATCCCGGCGGCGCTGGTGGGCCTGGGCGGTGCGCTCGTGATTCCGGATCTGGCCATCCCCGACCAGATCTTCCCGGAACTCCTGTTCCGGTACGCCCCGGCGTGGCTCACCGGCGTGATCCTGGCCGGTGCCACGGCCGCGGCCATGTCCACCCTGGACTCGATCCTCCACGCCAACATGACGGTGCTGACCCGGGACGTGTACCAGCGCTACGTGGCGCCCGACGCGACCCAGGCGCACTACGTCATGGTGGGGCGCATCATCGTCCTGGCCCTGCTGGTGGTCGGCTACGTCCTCAGCGTCCGGACGTTCGACTTCCTGGTGGTGCTCGTCACGCTCTCGGGCGCTGGCGCGCTGCAGCTCATGCCGGGCATTCTCGGGGTGTGCTTCCCCGGTGGATCCACGTTCACCCGGGCCGGGGTGCTGGCGGGTCTGGGTGTGGGGATGGCCGTCCTGTACCTGACCTTGGTGCCGTTCCCCCATCCCCTGGGGATGCACGGCGGCCTCTGGGCCCTCCTGGCCAACTTCGCCGTGGCGTGGAGCCTGAGCCGGGTCACCGAGCCGCCGTCGGCGGAGACCATCGAACGCGTGCACGGCGAGGTGGAGCGGCTGATCTACGGGTCGGACGCCTCCTAGCCTCCGCAGGCGCCCGGGCCCGCCATCTCCTCACCCCCGGGCGGCCCACGCCTCCAGAAGCGAAGCCTCCCGGGCCATGAGGGAGCGCTCCGCGCCGACGAGTTCCTCGCGCCGCTCCTCGGGAACCACGTCGCTGTGCCACCAGGCATGCACGTCGCGGATCGTGTCGGCCAGGGGGCGGAAGGTCAGCCCGGCCGCGACGCCCTTTTCGATGCTCACCCGCGCCGTGCCGTAGTAGGCGTCCCGCGGCAGGATCCAGGGGATCTGGAAGCTGACCCCGTTCTCCGCCAGGAAGTCGTGGTCGTCCACGGCCACGAGGTCCGCCCGGGACGGGAAGCACGCGTGCACGCCGTGGATGAAGCGGTGCATGCCGGTGGCGGACAGCGGACCCGCCGCGTTGTACGTCCCCGACGCCTCGTCCTCCAGGAGGCGGATCATGAACGCGGCCACGTCGCGGATGTCGGCATACTGGACCGGGTCGTCCGGCCGCCCGGGCACGAGCACCCGGCCGCCCCGGGACAGGCGCTCGGGCCAGTAGGCGGAGCGGAGGGTGGTGTCCGCCGGCCCCAGCATGTAGGTGGGCCGCACGACCAGGGTCCGGTCGGCGCCGAACGCCGCCAGGGCTTCCTGCTCCGAGTTCGCCTTCATGACCCCGAAGCGGGCGGAGCCGTCCTCCTCCATCCCCTCGGGAATCGTCCGCTCCACCGGCGTGTCCTCGTCGATGTCGCCGCCGTGGTACGGGTAGTAGACGCCCGTTGAGGAGGTATAGAGGTACCGCCCGACCCGGTCCTGGAGCAGCCCGGCCGAGTCACGGGTCCACACCGCCTGGTTCCCCGAGTTGTCGATGACGGCGTCCCAGGTCCGTCCGCGGAGGGCCTCGAGGTCGTCGGCCCGGTCGCCGATCAGCGCCTCCACCTGCCCGAAGAGCTCGCGGTGGACGGTGGGCTCGGTGCGGCCTCGGGTGAACGTGGTGATGGAGTGCCCCCGGCCCAGCGCGTAGGCGATCTGGTGGGGCCCCAGGAAGCTGGTGCCGCCGAGGATCAGGATCGACAGCGCCCGCGCCGGGCGTGGCCCCGGGAGGGGGTCGGCCCCGGGTGTGGGGCTTCCCAGGAGGGTCTGGCCGGTACCGAGGGCCGCCAGGCTCGCGGCGCCGGCGGCGAGGAAGTCACGGCGGGTGGTCATGGGGCGCTCCAGGTGGCCGGATCGGGGACGTGCCGGGGGGACGACGCTACGCCCGGCGGTCCGCAGGGGGCAACCACGGCGGGAGGGCGGGGCCGGTGGTGGCGCTCCCGGGGCGTCCCCTCCATGGTGGGTCCCCGAGATGTCCCGTGCCCGACCCGGTTCAGGAGGAAGCCCCATGCATCGCATCCGCACGTTCGTGTCCCGTTCGGTGGCCGTGGTGGCGCTGGCCGCCGTGGCCGTTGCTCCGTTGGAGGCCCAGGCCGGGAACGGAGCGCCCCAGGTCGGTCCGGCCAACGGGTCGCTGGTGGTCGTCGGCGGCAACATGAGCGACCCGGCCATCTACGCCCGCTTCATCGAGCTGGCGGGTGGGCCCGACGCGTCGATCGTGTACATCCCCACGGCGTCCGGCGCCCCCGACTACGACCAGTTCTGCAGTTGCCTGAACGCGTGGCGCGAGCACGGCGCCCGCAACATCCGGGTGCTCCACACCTACGACCCGGCCGTGGCCGACACCGAGGCGTTCGTCGCGCCGCTCCGCGAGGCCACCGGGGTGTTCTTCGGCGGTGGCCGTCAGTGGCGGCTCGTGGATGCGTACGGCGGCACCCGCACCGAGGAGGCCATCCGGGCGGTGCTCGACCGGGGTGGGGTCATCGGCGGGTCGTCGGCCGGCGCGTCGATCCAGGCGTCGTTCCTGGTCCGGGGCGACACGAACACGAACACGATCATGATGGGCGACCACCAGGAGGGCTTCGGCTACCTCCGGGGCGTGGGCATCGACCAGCACGTGCTCCAGCGCAACCGCCACTTCGACCTGATCGAGGTCGTGGAGGCCCACCCGGATCTGCTGGGCCTGGGCATCGACGAGAACACCGCGCTGGTGGTGCGCGGCGACCAGGCCGAGGTCATCGGCGCAAGCTACGTCCTGGTGTACGACCGCCGGAGCGCCGTGGGCGACCACGCCGGCCCGTTCTACTTCCTGGCCCCCGGCGACCGGTTCGACCTGGCCACCCGCGAGGCCATGCGCCCGACGCGCACCTTCACGGCATTGGACAACGTGCGGCCCCGAGACGAGCGGGAGTAGGCGACCCGCTCCCGCCGCACGCGGGGATTCATCCCGCGTGCGGTCGGGGAGTCGGCGTCAGGGGAGGGAGCAGGTGGCGTTGCCGAACGAGCCGGAGCTGATCACGTCGGAGCCGTCTCCGGTCGAGATGGTGTTCTGCCCGCCCAGGAACGTGGGCACCGACCCGCCCGGGTAGCCCTGGAGGTTGAACGTCGACGTCTGGCCGTTGTTGCCGACGTCGATGCCGGTGTTGTTCGTGTGGGTGATGGTGTTGCCCGTGATGTTGGCGCACACGACGGACGACATCTCGGAGTCGATGGTGATCGAGCTGACCCCGCTGTCGACGATCACGTTGTCGGAGATGGTGACATCGGTCTGTGCGTTGCTGCGTGACCGCACGTCGAAGCCGAAGCCGGCCGACTCGCTGTCGTTGTTGCGGATGGCCAGCCGGTTGATGGACGCGCCGCGCAGGTCGGCGATGAGGGCCCGTGCACCGCCCGGCGTGTCCTGGCGGATGGTGTTGTTGTCGATCGTGGCCAGGATGCCGGTGGAGGCCGTGGATGAGAAGTTGCTCCACAGGTTGAAGCCGTTGTCCACGTTGCCGGAGATCGTGCTGCCGGTCACCGACAGGGTCACCACCGAGTTCAGGCTGTCGAAGACCATCAGGCCGTTCACGGAGTTGTCGTTCAACTGGCTGTTGGCGGTCACGGTCACGGCCATCGGGCCTTCGCCCATGGACGCCGCGGCCAGGCCCGACTGGTTGTTGGTCAGGAAGGAGGCGGCCGCCGCCACAAGACTCACGGCCGACGACGTCCGTGAGTTGAAGGCCAGCCCGCTGCCCCCACCCGAGTTCTGGAAGGTGCTGCCACCCACATCGAGAGCCAGCCCGCCCGACGTGGCCTCGACGAGCACGTTGTGGTTGCCGGATCCCGACACCGTCGAGTTGGTGATGGCCGAGGTTCCGCGCAGGTCGGGGATCTCGATGCCCTCGGCGCCCGCGTCCGAGATCACGAGGTTGTCGAGGGTGAGATCGGTCACCGTGCCGATGCCGAGGATCCCGTGGTCCGAGCCGTCGCCGTCGCCGGTGATGTTCATGTAGGCCAGAGACACGCCCGCCACGTCCTTCAGGGTCACGCCGGTGTTGGTCGGATCGTTCAGGGTGCCGCCGGAGCCGGCCGACCCCGTCCCCGTCACGGAGAAGGTCCCCCCCGTGACGTTCTGCACGCGGATCCCGTCGAACGCCCCGGACGTCGAGACCGACTGGAAGGTCACGCCCCCCGCGCCGATGACGGCGTCGTCGATGTCGATGGCCATGCCGTTGTTGTTGCTGATGGTGTTGCCCGCACCGGTGACCTCGAGGGTGCCGGCCGAGGGGCCCGGACCCTCGTCGTCGATGGCCTGGAATGCGATGTTGCTGCCCGTGCTCAGGGTCAGCGTGCCCGAGAACCGGGACACCGACTCGGTGGTGTTGTCCGCGATGTAGATGCCGCCGTCGGTGTCGGTCACGTTGCCGCTCAGGTGGACGGTGCCCCCGGTCCGGTTGACGAGGCCGACGGACCGACTGGCCGTGTTCTGCTGGACGATGCTCCCGGCGTAGGTGAGGGTGACGCTGCCGCCGTCGACGTAGAGCCCACCGCCGGCCGCATCGACGATCGCGCCGTCGTTGACGGTGATCGTGCCGTCCACGTCGTCCAGGTCGATCCCCCGCGCCGTGCTGTTCGTGGACCAGACCGAGGCGAACGTGGCCGTTCCCGTGTGGCTGAGGTCGCTCGAACTGAAGTCGATGGCGGGCCCGCCCGTGGCCACGATGGCGCTGGCGCCGTCGGTCACGTTGACCTCGGTGGCATCGCCGGCGCGGAAGGCGATGGCGTTGGTCGTGTTGATGTTCAGCAGGCCGAACGTCTTGACGCCCTCGCCGTAGCCGAGGCTGACGCCTCGCTGCCCGACGGTGGTCAGGTGCAGGTGGTCGAACGTGTAGTCCCCGCTCCCACTTCCGATCACGTTCACGGCGTTTGCGGTGGGGTTGGTGATGGTCACCCGGTTGTGGACCACGACGTTTCCGTTCGCGCCGTCGATCACGATCCCTTCGCCGGCGGTGCTGGTCATGGCGCCACCGGAGAGCGTGACGGTGCCGGCCGTCGTGTTCAGCACGTGGAGCATCTTGCCGGTCGAACTGGTCACGCTCCCGTTCGTGACTTCCATGTTCACCGTGGGGCTCCCGCCGTCGATGAAGATGGCGGGCTGGTTCGAGTCGTGGGTGATGTCGATCCGGGTCAGCGTGAAGGTGCCGGTGCCGTTCACGATGCGGAGCGCGCCGTGGGCGGGGTGGTTGGCCACGATCTCGATGTCCTCGAGGGTGCCGCCCGCCACGCCGAAGGCCGACACGCCCCACCCTTCGTCGTTGTCGACCCGGAAACCGGCGGCGAAGCCCGTCGACGAGAGGTTGAGGGCGTTCCCTTCATCAGCCGCCAGGGTCGGCGCCGTTCCTGCCGGGACCAGCACGCCGAAGCCGGGCACCGAGAAGGCCACGCCTTCGCCGTAGATCAGGCGTCCGGCTCCAGCCGACAGGCCGTAGTAGGGCGTGCCGTCGCCGTTGGCCACATGGACGTAGTCGCCGGGGCTGGCCGCGCCCGTCCCGTCTCCCGTGGTGGGGAAGGGGTCGTGGGAGCGGCCCGTGGCGCCGGATGGGGCGCCTCGGTTGTCGACCCACCAGATCGTCTCGGACACGGCGATGGTGACCGTCGCGGTCTGGGTGGTGTGGACCGTGTAGACGAACGTGTCGTTGCCCGTGAAGCCGGTGGGCGGCGTGTACAGGAAGTCACCGTCCGCCTCGACCGTCACGGTGCCACCCTGGCTGGTGGCGAACGTCCCGGCCGTGACCACCAGCCCGGGGGTGCCCGTGATCAGGGTGACCGCGTTGGAGTAATGCGGCGTGGTGGGCGCCGCGTAGGCCCCCGCACGGAGCTGGGTGTTGCCCGGAGCCGTGTAGTTCCGGGCCAGCGGCTGGTACTGCACGTTGACCGACGCCGACGCGCTGTTGTTCGCCGCGTTGGTGTCGCCTTCCACCACGGTGCCGAGGACCGCGGTGTTGGTCAGGGTGCTGCCGCCGGTACCGGAGCCCACGTCGGCCGTGATGGTCAGCGTGGCCGTGGCCCCGTTGCCCAACGACCCCACCGTCCAGGTCGTTCCGTCGTACGTGCCGACGCTGGCCACGTGCCCGTACTCGGTCAGGCCCGCCGGCAGGGCGTCCGTCACCGTCACACCCGTGGCGGCGTCGGGCCCGTTGTTCGTGAGCGTGACGGTGAAGTTCACCTGCGCGCCGGCGATGGGCGCGGCGACGTCCACCGTCTTGGCCAGCGCCAGGTCCACGGCTTTCACGGTGAGAGAGGCCGAGGCGCTGTTGTTGGCTGCGTTCGTGTCGGCCTGATCGTGGCCGGACAGGGACGCCGTGTTGGTCAACGTGGCGCCGGCCGCCGCGGTCACGGTGGCGTTGATCGTGAGGGTGGCCGAAGCCCCGCTGGCCAGGGTGCCCACGCTCCAGGAGGCCCCCGAGTCCTCGTCGTAGAACCCCTGCGACGACGTGAACGACCCGAAGGACAGACCGGCGGGCAGTGCGTCGGACACGATGACGTTCGTGGCGGCCGACGGACCGTTGTTGGTGATCCCGACGGTGAACGCGATGCTCTGCCCGGAATGCGGCGCCGCATTGTCCACGGTCTTGGTCACGGCCAGGTCGACGGCGGTTACGACCACCGAGGCCGCGGCGGTGTCGTTCTCGTACTCCGTGTCGGCCTGATCGTGGGCGGACAACGACGCGACGTTCGTGACCGTCGTCCCGGCCGCCGCGGTCACGGTGGCGGTGAGGGTGAGGCTGGCCGACGCGCCGTTGGCCAGCGTGCCCACCGTCCACAGTCCGGTACCGCTGTCGTAGCTCCCCTGCGAAGCCGTGGCCGAGACGAAGGTCAGGCCCGTCGGGAGGGCGTCCGACAGCACGACGTTGGTGGCCGCCGACGGTCCGGCGTTCGACACGCCCACCGTGAAGGTCACGGTCGCGCCCGGGCCCGGCGTGGCCACGTCTACGCTCTTGCTCACGGCCAGGTCGATGGCCGTGACGGTCACCGACGCCGACGCGCTGTTGTTGGCGGGGTTGGTGTCCACCTCGTTCGGCGGGAAGCGGGTGGCCGTGTTCGTCACGGTCGTGCCGGCCGCAGCGGTTACCGTGGTGGTGATGGTGAGGGTGGCCGTCTCTCCGCTCTCCAGGGTCCCCAGCGCCCAGATGCCGGTGCCGGCGCTGTAGACCCCCTGGGTGGCCGTCCCACCCGCCCAGGTGAGTCCGGTCGGCAGGACGTCGGACACCCGGACGTTGGTGGCCTCGGACGGCCCGTTGTTGGTCAGCGTAACGGTGAAGACGACGTTCTGGCCCTGGTTCGGCGTCGGGTTGTCCACCGTCTTCGTGACCGCCAGGTCGACCGCCGGCACGGTCACGGTGGCGGACGCCGCGTTGTTGGCGGCGTTGGTGTCGGCCTGGTCGTGGGCGGTGAGCGTGGCCGTGTTCGTGGCGCTGGTGCCGGCCGACAGCCCGACCGTGGCGTTCAGGGTCAGCGTGGCGGAGGCGCCGTTGGCCAGCGCGCCGACGGTCCACACGCCGGTGCCCTGGTCGTAGGTCCCGGCGGACGCGGTGGCCGACGCGAACGTCAGGCCCGCGGGCAACGGATCGGAGATCGCCACGCCGGTGGCGGCGGACGGCCCGTTGTTGGTGGCCGTGACGGTGAACGCCACGGTCTGCCCGGCGTTGGGCGTGGCGTTGTCCACGGTCTTG
>JAVJOF010000012.1:0-118165 GCA_040216925.1 Longimicrobiales bacterium | reverse complement strand
GTGGCCGACGCGAACGTCAGGCCCGCGGGCAACGGATCGGAGATCGCCACGCCGGTGGCGGCGGACGGCCCGTTGTTGGTGGCCGTGACGGTGAACGCCACGGTCTGCCCGGCGTTGGGCGTGGCGTTGTCCACGGTCTTGGTGATGGCCAGATCGAGCCCGGTCACGGCAACCGTGGCGGACGCGCTGTTGTTGTCCGGGTCGGTATCGACCTGATCGCTGGCCGCCAGGGTGGCCGTGTTCACGATGGTGGTGCCGGCCTCCGCCGTGACCGTGGCCGTCATCGAGAGCGTGGCCACGCCGCCGCTGGCCAGCGAGCCCAGGGCCCACGTCCCGGTCCCGTTCGCGTAGGTGCCCACCGACGCGCTGGACGACACGAAGGTCAGGCCGGCGGGGAGCAGGTCCTGGACGACCACGCCCGTCGCCGTCGACGGACCGGCGTTCGACGCCGTGACCGAGAACACCACGTTCTGGCCCGTGCCCGGGGTGGCCACGTCCACGCTCTTGGAAAGCGCCAGATCGATGGCCGTGACCGAGACGGCCGCCGCGGCCGTGTTGTTGGCGGCCACGGCGTCGGTCTGATCGACTCCGGAAAGGGTGGCGCGGTTGGTCACCGTGGTTCCGGCCGCCGCATCGACGCGCGCGGTCACCGCCAGGGTGGCCACGCTGCCGTTGGCCAGCGCCCCGACGGTCCAGACGCCCGTGCCGGCCACGTAGGAGCCCTGCGAGGTGCTGGCCGACACGAACGCGAGGCCGGTGGGGAGCCGGTCCTCCACCGTCACGCCCGTGGCCGCGGACGGCCCCGAGTTCGTCGCCCGCACCGTGAACACCACGGTCTGGCCGGCGTTGGGTGCGGTTACGTCCACCGTCTTGGTCAGCGCTATGTCGAGGATCCGGATGCCCACCGTGACCGAAGCCCGGGCCACGTCGTTCGTCTCGTCCGGGTCCACCTGCTCGAGCAGGGGCAGGATCTCGGCCGTGTTGGTCAGCGTGGTGCCGGCCGTACCCGGCAGGAGCCGCGCCCGGATGCGGAGCGTCTCGGACGCTCCGGCGGCCAGCGCACCCGGCGTCCAGATGCCGGTGTCGGCGTCGTAGACGCCGCTGGTGGGCTCGGCCGACACCAGCGCCAGCCCGGCGGGCAGCACGTCGGATACCTCGGGTGCGCCGACGGCGGCCGGCCCCGCGTTGGCCAGCACCACGACGAAGGTGACCGTGTCGCCCTCGAAGGCGCTGGCCGGGGTCACGGTCTTGGTAAGGGACAGGTCCGCTTCGGTGGGGCGGGGGGTCACGGTCACCGACACCTGGTCGGACGCGGGTCCCACGTCGACACGGATGGTCGCGGTGCCCGGGGTCACGCCGGTCACCAGACCCGTCGCCGGGTCCACCGTTGCCACGGCCGGAGCCGACGACGTCCAGAAGAGCGTGGGGGTGGCCGAAGGATCGTCGGTGGTCACGGCGGCGGAGAGCTGGACCGTGGCTTCTTCCTCCACGTCCGGGACCGGATCAGGGGAGATCACGACACCGGTCACACCCAGGTTGTCCGGTGGCCCGCGGACCACGGGAATCGTCCGGATCTGCGACGACGAGGCGCCGCCCAGCGTGGCGCTGACCTGACCGCTCCACTCCACGGTTTCGGTGCCGTCGCTGGCGCGGTGCACCAGGGTGATCAGGATCTCGACGTTGGTCACGCCCTCGACCACCGGAACACTGATGTCCAGATCCCAGGACGCCGCGGTTGGATCCACTTCGAAGCGCTGGTCGGTCAGGACCTGGCCCCCGGGAACGGCCCGGACCACCACCCGGATCACGTTGATGTCCCGCGCCTGGGCCGCGGCCGCCCCGGCGGGGAACACGGGCTGGAGCGCCAGCGGCAGCGTGAAGGTGGGAGCCGACGGATCGGTTCCGTCGCCGCCGACGCAGGACCCCAGGAGCACGACAGCCAGGAGGCCGATGCAGCGGGCGGCGCGGAATGGACGCATGGACCCAGGAGCGTACGAAGGAAGCGGCCGGGCCGGAGAGGCGGCACGGTTCCTTCCCAACGTGTGCGTCGGACCGGCTCCAGGCAACGAAATTCCGGGTGGGCGCCGGCGTCGGCGGGAGGACGCCATGCCGTCGCATCGACTGGCCGGCGCCGCCGGGGCGCACTAGAGTGGGCCCATGAAGCCCCGACGGTGGATCTCCGGACGGTCGCTCCCGGCCACCTCCCTGGTTCTGGTCGCCGGAGGGCTGGCGGCCTGTGGCGACACGCCGCCCGACCCGCTCCCGCTGGATGTCGCGGCGCATCGCGCCGATGTGGATGCCTGGCATGCCCGCCGTGTGGGCGAACTCGAGGCTCCGGACTCGTGGCTGGCCCTGATCGGCCTGCACTGGCTCCCCGAAGGCGAGAGTACGGTGGGCGGGGACCCCGGTAACGACGTGGTCCTGCCGGCCGACAAGGCGGCGCCGCGGGTCGGGCGGGTGGTCCGGGAGGGGCGGGAGCTGCGCTGGTGGACCGAGCCGGAGGTGACCGTGACGCAGGGCATCGACTCCACGTTGAGCCTTCCCGCGGCCACCGGCCCCCGTCCTCCCGACGTCTCCCGCGATCCGGCCGTCGAGTCGGCGCTCCTGACCGAGGACGTCGGGTCCGGGAAGTCCGTGGTGCTGCGCCACGGTCCGCTGAACTGGATCGCCGTCCGTCGTGGCGACCGCATGGCGCTTCGCATCCGGGACAACGAGGACGAGACCTACGAAGCGTTCCAGGGCATCGACCGGTATCCGGTCACCCCGGACTGGCGGGTCACGGCGCGCTGGGTCCCCCACGAGAAGACCGTGGCGGTGCCCAACGTCCTCGGAACGGTGTCCGAGTCGGCCTCACCCGCGCACCTCGCCTTCTGGATCGACGGGCGCCGGCACACCCTGGACGTGACCGGCGACCCCGACGACGACCGGTTCATGCTGGTCTTCGCCGACGCCACCTCCGGAGTGGAGACGTACGGAGGAGGGCGGTACGTGTGGGTGGAGCGGCCGGACGCCCAGGGGCGCGTGGCCATCGACTTCAACCTGGCCTACAACCCTCCATGCGTGTGGAGCGAGTTCGCCACGTGCCCGCTGCCCAGTCGCGACAACCGCCTGGACGTGGCCGTCCGGGCCGGGGAGAAGGACTGGGTGCACTGAGGTCGCATCCGCTCCCCCTGGACGACCGAGCTACGGTCGAGGACGGGCCGGGCGCTAGATCCGGAACCGGATGAAGTGGCGCCGGACGCCTGATTCGTCGTCCTCGTCCGCCTCGTCGTCCCGGGCCGTCTCCTCGCCCTCGGCTCCCTCGGTGGGCACCCGGACCTCGGCGAGCTCCAGCACGTGGGCTCCCGGCTCCATGCCGGCGGTGGGGAGGTAGCCCACCACGCCCGTCACCCCTCGGCCCGCCTCGGACCGGAAGTCCCACTCGATGTGCACGGGCAGACCGTCCAGCGTCGCCTCCCACAGCCCCCCCACGCACGCGAGCACGGCGTCCATGGCTTCGGGTGCCGGAGGCTCCCGGGTCATGCGGCTGGACACGATGCCGGACGCACTGAGGGGCTCGAGATCGGGGCAGAGGGCGGCCAGGCGTTCTCCGTGGCGCCGCGCCACCAGCGGGACCTCGATCCGGACGTAGGGTCCGGCCACGATCTCGGACTGGATGAAGGGCGCGTCCGTCCCGGTGGTCGAGCCGCGGGTGTCGGCGTAGTACCGCGTGTCCACGGAGCGGCCCCCGGGGCGTTCGGGCAGGAGGGCCGAGGGCGAGACCACGAAGGTGCCGGATCGGACCGCCTCGCCCCCCATGAAGGTGACCAGGAGCAGCACCAGGGTGCCGACGTACATGGGCCAGACGACCCGGGCCCGGAGGTTGCTGAACAGCGTGAACTGGATCGAGAGGAACAGCCGTCCTCCGGTCCATCGGGTGCTGGTGGCGATGATCCTCCGGAGCGCCCGGCCGGCGCCTCCGGCCGGGTCGATGCGCCCCTTCGCCAACCGGTCGATGGTGACCGAGACCACGGGAATCGCGCCGATGGCCGCCATGACCGAGAGCCACACGGCCCCCACCGGCACCGAGGGCAGCACCCAGGTCGTGACGGCCAGGGCCACGACCCCCACCACCGCCGACAACACGATCGACAGCGCGAAGATCAGGACCACCAGGAACGCCATCGAGAAGATGCTGGAGCAGAACCGGTCGGCCCGCCGGGCCAGCGTGGGAATCGAGGGCAGCACCTCGCGGTACGTGGACTTGGCCAGAGGCCCGTACCGCAGCCGCTCCCACTGGATTCCGTCGGGGAACGCCGAGTCCAGGCCCAGGAGCCCCACCCAGTAGGCCCGTGCGCAGATGTGCATGCCGAACGACAGGATCAGGGTGTAGACGATCAACTTGGTGTAGTACCACGCCACGAACGCGGCCACCCAGGGCGACCCCACCAGCCGGAGGTTCAGGCCGTCGAACCACTGGTCCAGGCTCCCCGGCACCTGGAGCAGCCCGAAGAGCAGGCCGGCGGAGATGATCAGCTCCACCTCGTGGGTCTTCTCGTGGAGGCGCCGTGACCATGCCCGGTCCGGGTCCGCCCCGGCTCCGGTCGCTTCGTCGGCGGGGTCCGCTCCGGCGGGCCGGGGACCGTCCGGATCGTGCGTGGCGTGGATGTCGTTCATGGATCGGGGCGCGAGGGGATCGACGGCGGGACGACAGTATACGCCCTCGGGGTCGTCTCCGATCAACGGTCCGCCCGGTGGAGGTACGGCCGCCCGAGGGGTCCTTGGCGCCCCTGCGGCCCGGGGGCTACCATCCCGCGTCGCCCCACCGACCCCCGCACGGACCCTGCCCATGCCCGACGCCCGCGCCACCCCTCCCGACGACGTGGACACCACCGCCCGCCAGGAGGAGTACTGGCGGCGGAACGTCCGCTATCTGGGCATCCTGCTGGCGGTGTGGTTCACGGTCTCGTACGGGTTCGGCATCCTGCTGGCCCGGCCCCTGAACGCCATCACCATCCCGGGAACCGGCTTCCCCCTCGGATTCTGGTTCGCGCAGCAGGGCTCGATCTACGTGTTCGTGGTCCTGATCTTCGTCTACGTGGTCCTGATGAACCGGCTGGACCGGGAGTTCGACGTCGACGAGGGAGGCGACGCGTGAACGTCACCTCCTGGACCTTCCTGCTGGTGGCCGCGTCGTTCGCGTTGTACCTGGGGATCGCGATCTGGTCGAGGGCGGGATCGACGAAGGAGTTCTACGTGGCCGGCGGCGGCGTGAGCCCCCTGGCCAACGGCATGGCCACGGCCGCCGACTGGATGAGCGCCGCGTCGTTCATCTCCATGGCCGGGCTCATCTCGTTCATGGGCTACGACGGCTCCGTCTACCTCATGGGGTGGACCGGCGGCTACGTCCTGCTGGCGCTGCTGCTGGCGCCCTACCTGCGGAAGTACGGCGCCTACACGGTGCCCGACTTCGTGGGCGACCGGTACTACTCCCAGACGGCCCGGATCGTGGCGGTGGTGTGCGCGATCTTCGTGTCGTTCACGTATGTGGCCGGCCAGATGCGCGGGGTGGGCATCGTGTTCAGCCGGTTCCTGGAAGTGGAGGTCACGACGGGCGTGCTGATCGGCATGGCCATCGTGTTCTTCTACGCCGTGCTCGGGGGCATGAAGGGCATCACCTACACCCAGGTGGCCCAGTACTGCGTGCTGATCTTCGCGTACATGGTGCCGGCCATCTTCCTGTCGATGATGATCACCGGCATCCCCATCCCCCAGCTCGGCCTGGGGGGCATGGACCAGGCCACGGGCATCCCGCTCCTGGAGCGGCTGAACGGGCTCAGTACCGAACTGGGATTCGCGCCCTACACGTCGGGTACGAAGTCGACGCTGGACGTCTTCTTCATCACCGCGGCGCTCATGGTGGGCACGGCCGGTCTGCCCCACGTGATCATCCGGTTCTACACGGTGCCCCGGGTGCGCGACGCCCGGATCAGCGTGGGGTGGGCGCTCGTGTTCATCGCCATCCTGTACACGACGGCGCCGGCCGTGGCGGTCTTCGCCCGGGCCAACCTCCTCAACAGCGTGGCCGAGCGGCCGTACGCGGAGGTGCCCGAGTGGTTCCGGACCTGGGAGGGCACGGGGCTGATCGGCTTCACCGACCACAACGGCGACGGCCTGATCCAGTACGTGGGGCCCGACGCCACCGACGCCTCGGGGGCCCCGATCCGGAACGAGCTGACCGTCGACAACGACATCATGGTGCTGGCCAACCCGGAGATCGCCGGGCTCCCCGACTGGGTGGTCGGGCTGGTGGCGGCCGGCGGTCTGGCGGCCGCGCTCTCGACGGCGGCGGGCCTCCTGCTCGTGGTGAGCACCGCGGTCAGCCACGACCTGCTCAAGCGCGCCCTGCGTCCCGACATCACCGAGAAGGGAGAACTGCTGGCGGCCCGGGTGGCGGCGGGCGGGGCGGTGATCGTGGCGGGCTATCTGGGCATCAACCCGCCGGGGTACGTGGCGCAGGTGGTGGCCTTCGCCTTCGGCCTGGCCGCGTCGTCGTTCTTCCCGGCCATCATCCTGGGCATCTTCTCGAAACGCACCACCCGACAGGGCGCCGTCCTGGGCATGGTCCTGGGGATCGCGTTCACGGCGGGGTACATCGTCTGGTTCAAGCTGATGCACCCGGAACTCAACTCCGCCGAACACTGGTGGTTCGGCATCAGCCCCGAGGGCATCGGCACGCTGGGCATGCTGCTCAATTTCGCCGTGGCCATCGTGGTCTCGCGGTTCACGCCTCCTCCGCCTCCGGAGGTGCAGCGGATGGTGGAACTGATCCGGATTCCCCGCGGCGCGGGAGAAGCCCACGAGATCGAGGCGTAGCGTGAGGGGGTGCGGCCGGACTCTTCGGTGGTGCGCGGTTCTCGCGCTCCTGGGCGCGTGCGGCGGGACGGAGGAGGCTTCGGACGCGCCGGACGTTCCTGGCGCTCGGGCCGGCCCCGATCCGGTGCGCACGGACCGGGAGCCCGGCGTCGTGGATCCGGCGTTCGCGGGTGGCACGCTCCTGGGCCTGTACGCCTCGCTGCCGGAGGGGGCGGTGTTCACCGTGTGCGGGAGCGACCGCGTCCTGGCCGTGGCGCCGGGAGGGCGGGCCGACGACCTCGAGCGGGCCTTCCTCCTGGCCGCCGACGGAGGCGACGCACCCGCGCTGGTGGCCCTGGTCGGCCGGGTCGTGGAGGGGGGTCCGCCCGACGCACCCGGTCTGCGCCTGGCGGTCGATTCGGTGGTTCGTGTCGAAGCGGGGGCCGACTGCCCGGGGGTCCCGGTCGCGCCGCCGCTGGAGGAGACGGCCTGGCAACTGGTCGATCTTCCCCCGAGCGATGCGGGGCTGGCCGGCGCCGGCGTCTGGATGCGCCTCGACGGCAACGGGCGGGTGGAGGGGTTCACGGGGTGCCGGGACCTGTCCGCCCGCTACGACTGGCGGGGCACGGCGCTGTCCTTCACCTCCATCGACGCGACCGTGGGAATGTGCGAGGCTGCCGAGGTGCATGCGCTGTTCCTCGACGCCCTGCAACGGACCGGCAGCTACCGCTTCCGGGCCGGGGGTCTCGAACTCCTGGACGAAGCGGGGCCGGTGGCCCGGTTCGACACGCGATGAGGTGATCCGTGGGATTCCTGCTCAAGAAGATCCTGGGCGAACTCCTGATGCCCCTGCCGGTGATCTTCGGCCTGGCGGTCGTTGGCATGTTGGTGGTGCGGAGAGGGCGTCGCCCCCGAGTGGGGCGGGGGTTCCTGGCCGCCGCGGTCACGCTTCTGTGGCTCACGTCCTGCGGCCCGGTCTCGTCGCCGGGTCTCGAGTGGCTGGAACGCCGGCATCCGGCGTTCCCCGGCGACTCCGTGGACGTGGTGGTCGTGCTGGGGAGCGGCCACGTGGCCGACCGGACGGTGCCCGCGCCCACCCGGCTGTCGGGGCAGGGCCTCTACCGGCTGACGGAAGGCATCCGGATCGCCGAGGCGCAGCCGTGGGCCCGGCTGATCCTGTCGGGCTACGGGGGGACCGAAGCCTGGTCCACCGCCGAGGCCTATCACCAGGCCGCTCTGGCCCTGGGCGTGGCCCCGGAACGCATGACCCTCGAGGCCCGGCCCCGGGACACCGCCGAGGAGGCGCGGCTGCTGGCCCCGGTGCTGCGCGGTCGGCCGTTCGCCCTGGTCACGTCGGCCACCCACATGCCCCGGGCCGTCGCGCTGTTCGAGGCCCAGGGCCTCGATCCCGTTCCGGCTCCCACGGGGCACATCGTGAAGGGGTCGGGCACCTGGCACCCGCGCCTGCTGCTTCCCCGACCGGAAGCCATGGTGCACGCCCGGGTCCTCTGGTACGAGATCCTCGGGGGGATCTGGGTCCGGCTCCGGGGTCAGACCTGACCGGCGACGCACCGGGCAACCCTTCCCGGTCCGGCCGACATCTACACCCGTAGTCGATTCGCTGACCCCTTCTTCGCCGAGGTCGTTCCCATGTCGTCAGCCCGTCTGGTCCGGCTCCTTCTCGCCGCGGCCCTGGTCGCACCTCCGAGCCTGGCCGCCCAGGAGATCAGGCTCGATCGGCCGGTCGCCACCTTCCCCGAGGACTTCGGTACGATCCAGGTCGTGCGGGAGCTTCCGGACGGCACGCTGCTGGTGGCGGATCCGCTGGGGGGAGAGCTCTACCGGGTGGACATGGCCGCCGGCACGCGCCGGGTGATCGGCGCGCAGGGGCAGGGCCCCCGGGAGTACCGGCAGCCCGACGCCGTGTGGGCCCTTCCCGGCGACTCGACCCTGCTGGTCGATCTGGGCAACGGCCGCCTGACGGTGCTCGCCCCGGACCTGTCGTTCCAACGGACGCGGCCCATCGCCCAGGGCGGCCCTCCGCAGCCGGGTACGCCCATGGCCATCGCCATCCCGCAGGCGGTGGACGGGCGGGGGGCGTTGTACTTCCGTGCCATGGGTGGTGGAGGACCCGGGGGTACGCCGCCGGACTCGGCCCCGGTGCTCCGGCTCGCGCCCGACGGTGAGACCCGGCCCGTGGCCACGGTCAAGACGCCCGACGTCACGGTCACGCGCTCCGGGAGCGCGGGAAACGAGAGCGTGTCGATGGGCATCGTGCCGCTGTCGGCCGAGGACCCGTGGGGGGTGGCACCGGACGGATCGCTGGTGCTGGTCCGCTCCGGCGACTACCACGTCGAGTGGATCGCGCCGGACGGGCGGGTGACCCGGGGAGCACCGATTCCGTGGAGCCCGGTGCGCATCGGCCAGGCGGAGAAGGACGAGTGGGTGGCCGAGTCCGGCCGATCCGGAGGCGGCATCGGCATCGAGATGAGCGTGGAGAACGGACAGGCCAGCATGTCGTTCTCCCGGGGCGGTGGCGGCGGGGGCCAGCGGACCACCGACCAGTACACGTGGCCGGACGCCAAGCCGCCGGTCTACGGCGGCCGGATCCCGGTGGACCCCCGGGGCCGCGCCTGGGTGCGCCGACACGTGGACGCCGGGGATCCCTCGACCTACGACCTGTTCGACCGTCAGGGCGCCCGGGTGGCCACGGTCCTCCTCGAGCACGGCAAGCGCGTGGTGGGCTTCGGGGAGGGCGCCGTCTACGTGGTGGCGTTCGACGAGTTCGACCTGAACTACCTCGAGAAGTACCAGCTGCCCGCGATGTGACGGCCGGGGGAGCAGCGGTCGGTTCCGGCCGCCGCTCCCCGGTCGCTCAGTTCCGCGGAATCTCCCCGCCGCCGACGTAGACGGCCTCGAGGGTCTTCGTGTTTCCGATGTCCGCCAGCGGATCCCCCTCGAACACCAGGAAGTCGGCCCATCGACCGGCCTCGAGGATGCCCACGTCGGACAGCCCGAGGCACCCGGCCGCCTCGGAGGTGGCGCTGCGCAGCGCCTGCTCGGGCGTCAGCCCCGCGTCCACCATGAGCTGGAGCTCCAGGTGCTGGAGGTATCCGGGAAAGCGGGCCGCCGGGCCCGAGTCCGTCCCGAAGGCCACCGGCGCGCCGGCCTCCACCAGGATGGCCAGATTCTCCTGAGCCTGGGTCAGGGCCTCGCGGTACTGCCAGGCCGCGCGGCTGGCCGCCATCCGGGCCTGGAAGTCCGGCTCGGTCACCACGGCCATCTCCCGCTCGCTGGCCCACTGCAGGAAGAACGGGTCGTCGAACCACTCGGGCCGCTCCGCGTAGACGAAGGTGGTCACTTCCCGGGTCAAGGTGGGCACGTAGCAGACGCCTTCCTGCCGCAGCCGGAGCGCGAAGGACTCCGGAACGGTGGTGTCGCGGACCGAATGGGCCACCAGGTCCGTTCCCAGGTCCAGGAGCCGCTCGGCGTCCGCCAGATAGAAGAGGTGGGTGGCAACGCGGAGCCCCCGCCCGTGCGCCGCGGTGATGGCGGCCTCGACCGCGGGCCACGGCATCTTCTCGGCGGTTCCCAGGTTGTCGTCGACGCGCATCTTGATCCAGTCGACCTGCCGGTCCGCGTTGTCGATGACCTGGAGTTCCGCCTCCATGGGGGAGGGTCCGACGACCACGTCTCCGGCGAAGTGGAGCCGCGCCCGGCCCGGGGCCGGGAAGTCCTGCTCGCCTCGGACGGCCTCCGCTTCCGCCGGCTCGCCTCCCAGGCTGTTCACCGTGGTCACCCCGTACCGTGCGAAGAGGAGGAGGTCGGTTTCGACCCGCTCCTCGGCGTCCGTCACGGTGGAGTCGGCCCAGCGGCCCGAGACGTGGGCGTGGGCATCGACGAGCCCGGGCGTGATCCATCGGCCCGAGAGATCGACCTCCTCCGCTCCCCGGGGCACGGCGCCCCCGGCCTCCACCGACAGGATCCGGCCGTCCTGGACCACCAGGGTGGCGCCGGTCACGGCAGGGGCGCCGGTCCCGTCCCAGAGCGTGGCGCCGGTGTACGCCACGGTGCCGGGCCCGGCCACCGGCTCGCGGTCGCAGGCACCCAGGGCGAGGATCGCGGCAAGGGCCGCAAGGGAGCGCACGGCCGCGGGGGCGGCGCGCCGACGGATCGGAATCGAGGTCGTGTGGGTCATGCCCGACGCTACAGCCGCCCCCCCGCCCGGCGCTACTCCACCCCCTCGCGTCACTCCCCGCGGAGCACGCCCATGGGATCCATGCGGGCGGCCCGGCGCGCCGGCACGTAGTTGGCCACCGCGGCCACGGCCAGGAGCGTGACGGCCACCACGATATAGACCGTGGGCTCGGTGGCGCTCACGTCCACCAGCAGGCCGCCCATCCGCCCGGCGGCGGCCACGGCCACCACGAGCCCGCCCACCAGACCCAGGCCCACCATGGTCATCCCCTGGACCACCACGGAGCGCAGGACGGACACCCGCTCGGCCCCCATGGCCATCCGGATCGAGATCTCCTGGCGCCGCTGGCCCACCGCGTACGAGATGACCCCGTAGATGCCGGCCACGGCCAGCAGGAGCGCCACGCCGGCGAACAGGGCGAAGAGCCATGCCGAGGCCGTGCGGGTGAACAGGGTCTGGTCGAAGCGGTCGGCCATGGTCGTGAGTGCGTACGGCGGCACCTCCGGATCGACATCGAGGGCCGCCGACCGGACCGCGTCGACCACGGCGTCGGGGTCGCCGCCGGCTGCCCGGACGGCCACCTGCCCGTAGGAGAACGCCAACTCCTGCTGCGGCAGGAACACCCCCGGGCGCATGTCCGTGTCCACCCCGTAGTGGCGGGCGTCGCGCACCACGCCCACCACGGTCCGCCATTCGCTGTCGTCTTCGGGCCGGTCGGTTCCCGACGCGATGCGCCGCCCCAGCGGGTCGGCGTCTCCGCCCATGTGGCTCCGGACGAACTCCTCGTTGACGATGGCCACGCGCCGGGTCTCGTCGCGGCCGTCGAAGTCGTCGAACGTCCGGCCCCGTGCGAGTTCGAGCCCGAGTGCCTCGAAGTAGCCCGGCATCACGCCTCGCATGAGCACCACCGGGTTGCCCTCGTCCTGGCTCCGCGGCGGGGCGTCCTCCACCGTGAAGAACCACCCCTGGTGGTCGAAGAGGGGCATCAGGTTGGCCGAGGTGGCGGCCTCCACGTCGGGGAGCGCGTTCAGGCGTTCGAGGAGGGTCGCGGCGTAGGTGAACCGGCTGTCGTCGTCCGGATACCGGTTCGACGGCAGCGAATAGCGGAACGTGAGCAGCCCGTCGACCCGGAAGCCGGGGTCCACCGAGGCCAGGCGTCGGACGTCGAGCACGGTCAGACCCCCCACCACCAGGAGCACGGCGGCCAGGCCCACCTGGGCCGCCACGAGCGACTGCATGGCGCGCCGGCGGCCCCGCGACGTGGACGACCGTCCGGCCGCGCCCGCTCCGGGCGCCGGCTGGGTGCGGAGCGCCGGGATCAGACCGAACAGGGCCGTCGCCCCGACCGTGACGACGAGCACGAACGCCAGGAAGGGCGCGTCCAGGTCGAACCGCACCCACAACGGGAACTGGTTGGCGTCGGCCAGCAGGTCCACGAGGAGGTTCGAGCCGGCCAACCCCACGGCCAGACCCACGGCGCCGCCGGCCATGCCCAGGAGCAGGCTCTCGGTCAGGAGCTGACGCACCAGCCGGCCGCGTCGGGCTCCCAGCGCCTGTCGCACGGCCAGTTCGTCGGCCCGGGAGAACGACCGCGCCAGGACCAGACCGGCGATGTTCGCGCAGGCGATGAGCAGGAGCAGCCCCACGGCGCCCAGGAGCAGGCCGGCGCCCAGACGGTTGCCGCCTAGGAACCGTTCGCGGAGCGGGGTCACCACCGGCGTGGTGATCCGGTTCACGGGACGCTCCTGGAGCATGCCCTTGTGGATGGCCGTGAGGTCTTCCTGGGCGACGGCCGCGTCGATGCCGTCGGCGAGCCGGCCCAGGCCCTGCAGGTACCACCCGCTTCCCGAGCCCTGGAGCGGGGTCCACATGTCGGCGGCCTGCAGCAACTCCGCCTCCGGGGGAAGCACCCCGATGATCTCGTACGGTTCGCCGTTGAGGGTCAGGGCGCTGCCCAGCACGTCGGCCCGGCCTCCGAAGCGGTCCGTCCAGTAGGCCTCCGTGAGCATCACCACCCGGGCGCCGCCGTCCACGTCCTCGGCAGGGCCGAAGAAGCGGCCGAGCAACGGCTGGAGCCGCAGCACGTCGTCCAGGTCGTGGGTGGCGGCCACGAGGCTCACGCGCTCCGCGCCCGCCTCGTCCGCCAGGTTCCGTCCGAACGACGTGAACACGGCCATGGATTCGAACGACCGATTGTTCTCACGCCAGGCCTGGAAGTCCGCCCAGGCCATGCCGGTGAAGTCGAGATTCCATTCGTCCGCCCGCTCGTCCAGGTCCACCAGGCGCTCGGCCTCGGCGAACGGCAGCGGTTGGAGGAACATCCCGTTGAAGATCCGGAAGACCGCCGCGTTGCCGGCGATCCCGACGGCCACCAGAAGGACGACCATGCCCGCGTAGAGCGGATGGCGCGTGAGCTGCCTCGATGCGAACCGGATGTCGCTTGCGATCGAACGGATCATCGTCTCCCCCCTCCTCCCGTCGGGGCCCCGGGCCCCGGTGCGTGAAGCCGCCACCCACGCGGCGGCGGCGTGTCGCCCTGCGTCCCAGAGCACCCGTGCCCAGAACCCGAAGCCGGGCCGTCCCCGCTCCCGGCGCGCTTCGTCGTACATGGCCTCGTACATCCGGGCCATTTCCGGTCCCGACTTCCGCCTCAACGTCGGCGGGAAGAGGGCCACGAGCCTCCGGAAGAGGCGCCGCCGGCCGTCGGGGCTCACGCGCCTGGAGCCCCCGCCTGACGGGCGGCGGCCCCCCACCGGGCCAGGAGCTCCCCCTCCGCCGCGAGCCGGAGCCTGCCGTCGGTCGTCAGCGCGTAGTACTGCCGGCGTTCGTCGTCCGGCTCCTCGTCCGGAGCCTCCACCGACACGATCAGCCCCTCCTCCTCGAGAGTGGCCAGCGACCGGTACAGCATGGCGGGCCAGAGGCGCATGGCGTCGTCGGTCTGGTCGAGGACGCTCCGCTGGATGCCGTAGCCGTGCAGGGGGCCCTCGGCCAGCGCCAGAAGGATGTGGAACCACTGCGGCTTGATCGGACTGTTGATCATCGGCACTCCGGTGTTTCCTGGCCCGCGGGCCCGTGTGATTGATATCGTGTGGTATTGGTATCGAATGGTAGCATTATCGACGGCGACCGATGGCGCAAGGTCCCCGGTGGCGAGCCACCTCGGGCGGAGGTCGAGGCCCGGCACCGCCGGCCACCCGTGGCGGACCTCCGCGAAATGTCGGTGACACGGGCAACCCGTTCGTAACTCCTCGGCATCCCTCCACGTAGACAGGAGCGATCGACGGGTCGGAACCTCGGTTCGGGCCCGTCGTGTTTCGTCGGGGTACGGCATTCACGCGCGAGGGGAGGTGGGGTGGAGATGGTGGGATTCGCCGGAGTCGGAACGAACGGAGATGCGACCCCTGGGCCGGTGGTGGTCCTGGCCACCCGGTCCGAGGGGTCGGAGTGGGCCATGGCCCTGACACGGCAGGGACACGCCGTGGCGCTGTGCGGGGCTGCCGACGCGGCCATCGAGACGAGCCGGGTCCTGGGGGGCTGCCCCGTGCTGGTCGGCGAGGGCTTCTTCGAGATCCCGCCCGATCGCGCCGTGGCCCTGGTCCGGGCCGCGGATCCCACGGTGCCTCTGCTGGCCCTCCTCCGCGGCCACGGGGTCCTGGCGCAGCGGGTGGTGGACGCCGGGGCCGACGACGTCCTGGCCCTTTCCGACGATCCCGTTCGGGTGTCGGGGCGGCTCCGGTCCCTGGTCCGGCACCGGACGCCCCGGTCGCCGCATCACTTCGGAACCCTGACCCTGGACCCACGGGCCCGGACCGCCCGGGCCGGGGCGGCCGTGGTCGAGCTCCGCCCGCGGGAGTTCGGGGTGCTGCTGCACCTGGTGCACGCCGGCGGGCGCACCGTGCCCTTCGAGGAACTGCAGGACGTCCAGTGGGCGGACCAGCAGGACGGCGAGGCCGCCATGCGGAGCTGCGTGTACCGGCTCCGGAAGGCCCTGTCCGATCATCCGGATCTGGACGTCGAGATCGAGACGGTCCGCAATCGGGGCTACCGTCTGCGGGCGCTCGAGGCGGCAGGCGCGGCGTAGACGCCCGTCCGTGGACCTTCCCGGGCTGGCGGGCACGGTCGGCGCCGACGCAAGATCCCGGACCCGCCGACCCTCCCTCCCGCCTCCGGAGTCCCGCGTGCGACCGTCCCTGGCATGGGCTCTTCTCGGGGTCCTGTTCGCCCCCTCCGTGTCGGCTCAACCCGTTCGCCACACGGTCCCGTCCGGCGGCCACGAACTGGTCGGCTTCGCCACGTACGGGCTGGATGCCCGGGGCTACGGCGCCACGGCGCGCGACGCCGACGGCTGGCACACCCCCGACGAGGCCGCCGAAGACGTCCGCCGGGTGCTGGAGTGGGTCCGGGCCCGCCGCGACGGACCCGTCCACCTCTTCGGCTGGTCGTACGGCTCCATGGTCGGCCAACTCGTGGCGCAGCGGCACCCGGGTCTGGTGGACCGGCTTGTCCTGTTCGGCTATCCCTGGGCGCCGGGCACCGTGTTGCCCGAAGCCGTGGCCACCGAGCCGCCGCCTGCCGAGCCGACCACGGCCGAGGCGGCCGCCAGCGACTTCCTCGTCGAGGGCTCCATCAGCGATGCGGCCGTGGCGGAGTACGTGCGCCATGCGCTGGAGGCCGATCCCGTGCGGGCGGACTGGACGGCGCTGCACCCGTGGAACGCGCTGGATCCGGCGGCCGTGACCGTGCCCACGCTGGTGATCCACGGCGAACACGATCCGCTGGCGCCCGTCGCGGCGCAGGCGGGGCTTTTCCAGGGACTGGGCACCGCCGACCGGGCCTGGGTGGTGGTACCCGGCGGCGATCACGCCGCGTTCCTCGAGACGCCCCGGCCCTACTTCCTGGCGGTTCTGGAAGCCTTCCTGCTCCGGCGGTAGCAGCCGGCGAGCAGGCTCGATGCCTCCGGGTCAGCGACGCACGGCGTATCGGACCACCCGGGGTACGTCCAGCTCGCCCAGCTCCACCCCGTAGACCGCACCCGGGGTCACGACCTTCACGTCCAGCGCGGTGGGCAGCCGGACCCGGCCCACCGGTTCGAGCTCCGCGTCCAGGACGTCCCAGGCCACCGAGTCGGCGACCGGGCCTTCTCGCCGGAGCCACACGCTGCCGTCGTCGGCCGCCAGGAGCGCCGTCACCGGCGGCCAGGAGTCGGGCCAGGGGACCTGGTCGCGGTAGGCGTCCACCGCCGGGCCGGGCGCCATGCCTGTGGCCTCGGCCCAGGCCGTGCCCTCGGCCTGGGCGATGCTGTCGCGGTGGGCGGCCGTGAGGGCCGTCGGCGCGTAGGAGACCTCGGCCGCGGCCACCGTATCTCCGTGGAGGTCCACCCGGACCACCTGGAAGGTATGCTCGGCCGCCCCCGCCTCGGCGGGCACCCGGTCCACCGCCACCAGGAAGCCCATGGACGGGGGCATGGCCGTCAGGGTGCCCCACGCGGTGGGGTGCTGCCCGCTCCGGCCCTGCCCCTCGCCCACCCGGATCTGGGCGAAGCGGCCGGCCAGGGGCAGGCGGAGCAGGGTGTCCTCGATGGCTCCGCCGCGACCGGTCCGGAGCCACACCTCGTGGGACACGGCGCCGCTGAGGGCCGCGCCGGTGGCGACGGGTGCCAGGGCCAGGACCCCTCCGTCGGCCAGCGGGGCCATGGGCATGACGGGAAACCCGGACCCGCCCGTCGTCGGGATCTGGAACGAGACACGCCCGTGGAAGCCGCCCTCTAGGTCGAACAGTCCCAGTCCCAGCCGGAAGTCCGTCACCACCAGGGTGTCGGCCAGCCAGGTCAACGCACCGGGGATCAGGAACTCGCCCGGACCCTCGCCCCGCCGCCCGATCTCGCGGAGGAAGGTGCCGTCGGGCGCGAACGCCGCCACCCGGGTGAACTGGGGCTCGCTGAGCACCACCCGTCCGTCGGATGCCACGTCCACGTCGAAGATCTGTGAGAGAGCGCCCGGACCGTCGGTGTCGCCGAACACGGTCGAGCGCTCCACCGTCCACGTCGCCGCTCCGCGGTCCGGGGCGGGGGTGTCCGAGCAGCCGGCGAGGGCCGCCGCCAGCGCCGCGCCCCCGAGGAGGGCGGGCCGTGCCGCGAGCGCGCTCCTGCCCGCGCTCCCCATCGCTACCGGATGCGCCGGTACGTCGCGTGTCCCACGCCGGTGATCTTCCCGTCGGCGTCGAAGCGCACGTACTCGTTCTCGATCGTGTTTCCGTCGTCGGACAGCGTGTTGATGATGACCTGGGTGATCCGGCCGTCGCGGCGGTTGGTGATCCGTGTGGTGCGGTCGTCCACGAACTCGACCGCCGTGTCCGAGTTCTCCTGCCCGTCCACGGGGCGGAAGGCCCCGTCGAAGAGCGTCGCGTACCCCCATTCGGACGCGCGGCCCGAGGCGTTGGTGGACGCCACCGTGATCCGCATCCCGCCGTCGCCCCACGGCTCGTAGGTCATGACGTTGCTGGACGGGGGCGGGGCGTCGGACTGCATCCTCCACACGCCGAAGCGCGGCGACGGGTCCTGGGCCGCGGCCTCCGTGGCGCCGCCGGCCAGCAGGAGGGCGGCGAGCGCGAGGGGGGCGAACGGAAGGGTGCGGGTCGGTCGCATCGGGGTCTCCGGGAGATGGACGGTTCGGCTGGCCCGCCGACGTCCCTGCAGATACCCCGCGGCGGGTCGGGATGCAAGATCCGCGGACCGCCGGACCGGGATCCGGGGGGCGCCCGCGGGTCGTGCCCAAGGCCCGGGATCCGGAACTGGTCCGGGCGCCCGCTGTACACGATCTTGCGTTTCCCGTACCCCCGAGTGTGACGCCTCCATGACCCCGTCGTACCGATACCTTCTGGGCCCACTGGCGGCCACGTTCCTGGCGTCCGCCTGCGCGTCGCCCGCCCCCTCCCCGGAGCCGGCCGCTGCGCCGGCGCCCGAGGCGCCCGGTGCGTCGGCACCCGACCGGCCGCGTCCGGCCGCGTCCGACGCGCCCCTCGTCCAGCCGGGGGCGCCCGGCCAGGCCACCCGGACCTTCGACGCGTCCGACCTCGAGAACCTGGGGGGCGTCGAGTGGACCGAAGCCGACGCCCGCTTCATGCAGATGATGATCCCGCACCATGCCCAGGCGCTGGAGATGACGGCCCTGGTCCGCCGCCACGCCACCACCGAGGCGGTGCGCCAGATGGCGCTGCGGATGGAGATCTCGCAGCGCGACGAGATCGCCCTGATGGAGCGGTGGCTCCGGGAGCGGGACCAGGACGTGCCCGAGTGGGAGGCCCACATGGGGCACGGCATGGCCCACGCCATGGGCGGCGACGGCGAGGCGCTGATGCCGGGCATGCTCACGCCCGCGCAGATGGAGGAGCTCCGCAACGCCCGGGGCCGGGACTTCGACCGGCTCTTCCTCCGCTACATGATCCAGCACCACGAGGGCGCCCGGGTCATGGTGCGCGACCTCTTCATGGCCCGTGGCGGCGGCCAGGAGTCGGAGATCTTCCAGTTCGCGTCCCACGTGGACGCCGACCAGACCGCCGAGATCCAGCGCATGCAGGGGCTCCTGGACGCCTGGAGCCGTTGAGACGCTTCCCGATGATTCGATCCACCCCACCCACGAGGTGACCATGACGTTCCGACGTTCGTTCTCCCCCGGCCGCCTGCTCGCCGGCGCTCTTCTCCTGGCCGCGGCCCCGGCGCTCACGGCGCCCGACGCCGCGGCCCAGATGCCGTCCGACACCATCACACCGCCCCGCATGACGTGGGATCCCAACGATCCCCGCGTGGACCTGAAGGCCGGCTGGATGGATGCGGGACACGCGATCTCCAACATGGAGCACCTGGCGTTCATCCCGCGCCCCGAGGGCTTCTTCAACCCGGCCACCCCGGGCGACGGGCGGTTCAGCAACACGGACCTGGCGTTCCGCGGCGACTACCTGATCCAGGGCAACTACAACGGCTTCCAGATCCTGGACATTTCGCGGCCCGACGAGCCGGAGCTGCGGGTTTCGGTGATCTGCCCGGGCGGTCAGGGCGACGTGTCGGTGTACCGGAACCTCGTGGTGATGTCGGCGCAGGAGACCCGGGGTCGCCTGGACTGTGGCCTCGAAGGCGTGCCCGACTCGGTGTCCACCGAGCGGCTCCGCGGGATCCGGATCTTCGACATCTCGGACCTCGACCGGCCGCGGCAGGTGGCGGCCATCCAGTCGTGCCGGGGCTCCCACACCCACACGCTGGTCACCAGCCCGAACGACCCGGACAACCTGTACGTCTACATCCAGGGCACCAGCTCCGTCCGTCCCGCGGCCGAGCTGCCCGGGTGCAGCGATGCCGAGCCCGAGGAGGACGAGAACACGTCGCTCTTCCGCATCGAGGTCGTGCGGGTGCCGCTGTCCGCTCCCGAGCGGGCCGAGATCGTCAACATGCCCCGCATCTTCGCCGACGAGCAGGGCAACATCGCCGGCCTGTGGGAGGGCGGCGACCACGGTCCCGGCACGCAGACCACGCGGCGCACGCACCAGTGTCACGACATCACGGCCTACCCGGACCTCGGGCTGGCCGGCGGCGCGTGCTCCGGAAACGGCATCCTCCTGGACATCACCGATCCGGTGAATCCGCGGCGGGTGGACGAGGTCACGGACCCCAACTTCTCGTACTGGCATTCGGCCACGTTCAACAACGACGGCAGCGTGATCGTGTTCACCGACGAGTGGGGCGGGGGGTCGGCGCCGCGGTGCCGGGCCACCGATCCGCCCACGTGGGGTGCCAACGCGATCTTCCATCTGAAGGACCGGGAGATGACGCTGGCGGGCTACTACAAGCTGCCGGTGCCGCAGACCGCGACGGAGAACTGCGTGGCCCACAACGGCTCGCTGATTCCCGTGCCGGGCCGCGACCTGTTCCTCCAGGCGTGGTACCAGGGCGGCATCAGCATCATGGACTTCACCGACCCCACCGACCCGTTCGAGATCGCGTACTTCGACCGGGGCCCGCTGAGCACCGAGGAGCTCTACACGGGCGGCTACTGGTCGGCGTACTGGTACAACGGGCGCATCTACGGCGCCGAGATCTCCCGGGGCGTGGACGTCTTCCGCCTCACGCCCAGCGAACATCTGTCCGAAGCGGAGATCGCGGCCGCCGAGGCGGTCATGTTCGACGAGTTCAACGCCCAGCTCCAGCCCCGGTTCACCTGGCCGAATTCGGTGTCGGTGGCCCGGGCCTACCTCGACCAGATGGTGCGTGACGGGCGCATTCTCGATCTGCGTGCCGCCGAGGTCGACCACGTGCTCGGCGAGGCGGAGCAGGGGCGGGCCACCTCGGCCCAGTTGGGTGCGGTGGCTCGCCAGCTCGAGAGCGACGCGATGGCGGTCCGCGCCGGCGAGATGGGCGGGGATGCCGACAAGCTCATGAAGCTGGCCGGCACGTTGCGGGGCCTGGGGATGTAGCGGCTACTCGGCCCGGATGGCCTCCACCGGGTGGACCCGCGCGGCTTGACGCGCGGGGAGCCAGGTGGCCAGGAGCGTGACCGCCAGCAGCACGGCGGGCACCGCGGCCCACGTGAGGGGGTCGAGGACGCTCACTTCGAACAGGCGGCCGGTGATGCCGCGGGTGGCCAGCAGCGATGCGGCCAGTCCCGCGGCGACACCGGCCGCCGCCGGTTTCAGGCCCTGGCCCACCACCATGGTGGACACGTCCCGGGCGTCGGCACCCAGGGCCATGCGCACGCCGATCTCCCGGGTGCGTTGCACCACCGCATAGCGCGCCACGCCGTAGACACCCACGGCGCCCAGGAGCAGGGCCAGCCCCGCGAAGGTGCCCAGGAGCGACAGCACCAGGCGATGCCCCGTCAGGTAGGCGGCGGCCAGGTCGGGCCCCCGGAGCAGGGCTCCGACCGGCGCGTCGGGGTTCGCGGAGCCCACCGCGCGGCGGATTCCCGCCGCCAGTTCCGGGCCGGCACCCGGCGCACGGACCACGAGCAGGATCCGCTCGCCCGAGAAGCCCCGGGCGGGTTGCTCCATGGGCCGGAACAGCACGGGCTCGGTCACGCCCCCCGGTCCGCGGTTCCGGGTGTCGGCCACCACGCCCACCACCCGGACCCAGGCGGGCGCACCGTCCTCCCGGCCGTCGAGCCCCGTGTTGACCATGGCCCCGAGGGCGTCACCCTCCGGGAAGAACCGGCGGACCAGCGCCTCGTTGACCACGGCCACCCGCTCGGCGCCCTCGACGTCGCCGCCGTCGAAGGTACGGCCACGGACCAGGGGGATCCCCGCGGCCCGGAAGTAGTCACGGCTCACCGCCTGCCAGCGCGTGCTGATCAGATCGGCATCGTCCTCCGCCACGCCCCGGATCCGCAGGCCGGCACCGGGGCCGACGTCCACCGGCGAGCGCTGGGTCCACGCCACCGCCGCCACCTCGGGCAGGGCGGTGAGCGCCGTCGCGACATCGTCCCGGAACTGCTGGTTCAGGGCGTGCGGCCGGTTCGCGGCTCCGGGCAGCCCGATCCATGCCGCCGACAGCGGCGCCGGATCGAAGCCGAGATCGACGTTCTGGAGCGACCAGAGGCTCCGGAGCAGCAGGCCGCTGACCAGGACCAGCACCACCGCGAGACCGACCTCGGTGCCGACCAGCACGTCGCGCACGCGTCGGTCCCGGACCCCGGCCGTACGCCGACCGGCGCCCCGGTCCACGCCCGCGCCCGAGGCCGACGCCCGGGACGCGGCCGCCCAGGCCGGCGCCACGCCGAAGACGATGCCAACGACCGCCGCGACGCCGATCGAGTACGCCAGCACGGTTCCGTCCAGGGACAGCCCCACGCCCGGTGGGAGCAGCGGAAGCACCCGGGGCCGGAGGGCCTCGAGGGCCAGCGCCGCCAGGGCCGTCCCGACCACGCCCCCCACGACGGCCAGGGCCAGGCTCTCGCCCAGGACCTGGCCGACGATGCGGCTCTTCGGGGCGCCCAGCGCCCGGCGCACCGCCCATTCCCGGGAACGCGTGGCGGCCCGCACCAGCAGCAGGTTGGCCACGTTGGCACACACGATCAGCAGGACGAGTCCCGTGGCGCCGAGGAGCAGCAGGAGGGTGCCCCGCACGTCGCCCACCCGTTCGTCGTGCAGCGGCCGGATCCAGAGGTCGGTGCCGGCGTTCGTGTCGGGGTGCTCCGCAGCGAGGCGGGCCCCGAACGCGGCCAGCTCGTCGGCCGCGGCCTCCGGCGTGACCCCGGGTGCCAGGCGCGCCACCACGCGATGGTACCACGCGTCCCGCAGCGTGGCGGGGTCGAAGGGGAAGTCCGAGCCGCCGGGCACGTCCGACCGGGCCGCCGTCCACAGCACCACGTCGTCGGGAAAGACGAAGCCTTCCGGCATCACCCCGAGCACCTCGTAGCTGGCGTCGTCCAGACGGAGGGTCGAGCCGACCACCCCCGGGTCCGCGCCGAAGCGCCCGGCCCAGAGCCGGTGGGAGAGAACCACCTGCCGGACCCCCTCGGGCACGGTCTCGGGGCCGAACGTCCGCCCCAGGGCCGCCCGGACGCCCAGGGTGTGGAAGAAGTCGGCGGACACGTCGGCGTAGGTGATCTGGACCGGCTCGTCCACGCCCAGGAGGTTGGCCGTGCGCCAGTCGTAGGCGCTGACCCGCTCGAAGGCGGCTACCGCCGCGCGCACGTCCAGGAAGTCGGCCGGCGACGGATTCCGGACGGGACGGCGGGGGTCGGACTCCCACACACCGACCAGGCGGTCCGGGTCCTCGAACGGAGGGGGCTCCAGGAGCACCGCGTCCACCACGCTGAAGATGGCCGTGTTGCTGCCCACGCCCAGCGCCATGACCCCGACGACCACCGCCGAGAACCCGGGATTCCGGACCAGGCTGCGCAGGGCGTGGCGGGCTCCCTGGACCAGATCGCCGACCGCCCCACCACGGCCTCGCCGGGTCGCTTCGTCCCGATCGTCCCGTCCCGACATGTCCCGTCCCCCTTTCCGCGTCGCCTTCGGCACCCCGGGCGGGGGCCTTCGCACGGTGGGACAGGGTGGGGTATTAAAGGGTTTCGTCGGATGCGCTGCCGAGAGCTACACGCCGTCCGGGTCCTCGTCCCAGCGGAAGCGCGCCAGGTCGATGCGTCCGGATGCGTCGAACTCCACGCCTTCGGCCTCCAGCAGCACCCGCTGGAGGACCTCGAAGGTCCGGCCACCGGAGCGGTCCGAGACCTCGCCGCGGGCGTTGACGACGCGGTGCCAGGGCACCCCGGAATCGTCGGGGAGGGCCGCCAGCGCGTAGCCCACCTGCCGGGCGCGCCCGGGAAGACCGGCCAGAACCGCGACCTGTCCGTACGTGACCACCCGACCGGGGGGGACCTGCCGGACGACGTCGTAGTAGGCCTGGTAGACGGACACGGCTGCGGCGCGGCCTCAGTCCGAGCGGTACAGGTCGGTGGACAGGTACTTGAGTCCCGAGTCGCACATGAGGGTGGCCACCGTGCCGTCCGGACCGAGGCGCCGCGCCACCCTCAGGGCCGCCACCACGTTCGCTCCGGCCGAGGTGCCGGCGAAGATCGCCTCCTCGGCGGCCAGCCTCCGGGCCATCGCCCGGGCCTCGTCGGTGGACACGGCCTCGACGCCGTCCACCAGACCGGCGTTCCACATGGGCGGCACGAAGCCGGGCCCGATGCCCTCGATGCCGTGGGCGCCCTTCGCGCCTCCCGAGAGGACGGCCGACTCGGCGGGTTCCACGGCGACGATCTCCACGTCGGGGGCCAGGCGCCGGAGCGTCCCGGCCACACCGTTGATGCACTGGGCGGTGCCCACGGCCTGGACGAAGGCGTCCACGCGCCCGTTCGACTGGTGCCAGATCTCCTCGGCCAGGGGCGCGTAGCCCGCCGCCACGTCCGGGTTGTTGAACTGGTCCGCCAGCAGGTGGGTGTCCGCCGCGCACAGGGCCGCCGCCCGGTCCATCATCGCACGAATGAGCTCGCTCGTGATCGCCCCGCCGTCGCTGGGAATCTCCACCACCTCCGCACCCAGCGCCCGCATGTGGTCGCGCTTCTCCCGGCTGAAGGCGTCCGAGGTGACCATGGTGGCCCGGTAGCCCCGGGCCGCACAGACGAAGGCGAGGGAGGTGCCGGTGCTTCCGCCGGTGTACTCCACCAGGGTCCCGTCCGGAGGAAGCCGGCCGGCGGCCACCGCGCCGTCCAGGACGGACCGGGCCATGCGGTCCTTCATGCTGCCGGTGGGGTTGTGGCCTTCGAGCTTGACCACGATCCGGGCGTGCCCCGGCGGCACGACGTGGCGGAGCGTCACCATCGGCGTCCGGCCGATGGCGTCCAGGACGTCCGGCTCCCGGCCGTCGGGCGCTTCCCGGGCCCGATCCGTGGTCATGACGCGTCCCGCGCGCCGCAGGCGGGCAGCCCCTGGCGCTCCCGGGCGCGGTCGATGCCCGTGGCCGCGCCCCCTAGGAAGCGGTCGAGTGCTCCGGGATCCACGAAGGCTTCCGCGTCTCCGGCCCGTCGGGCGGCGGCCTTCTCCTCCAGCCCGAAGAACTGACCGTGGTTGGCCAGGAAGACGTCGGCTTCCTGGGTTCGCAGGTACTCGAGGCTGCGGCAGAACGACTCGCCCAGTCCCGGCCAGGTGGGGTCGTCGCCGGCCAGACGATAGGCGCCGAGGGCACTCAGACTGCAGGCCAGCAGGAAGCGTCGAGGCTGCCCCGCCACGGTGACCGTGCCCGTCCAGTTGGTGCACCCCGGCGTGTGCCCCGGCGTGACGTGGGCCGTGAGGGCCAGGTCGCCCAGGCGCACGGTCTCGAGGTGGCGCAGGGTGCGGGTCACCTCCGCGGCGGCGTACCCCTCGGTGTCCAGGCCGAAGTCCCGGCCCTGGCGCAGGAAGGGGGCGTCGGCCTCGCTGACCAGGAGGTCCGCCCCCGTGGCCCGGACCACGGCCGCGGATCCGCCGACGTGATCGAAGTGGGCGTGGGTGACCAGGTGGATGCGGATGTCCGCGGGGTCGTACCCGAGGCTCCGCACGTTGTCCAGGAGCGCCGGGACGTTCTCCTCCAGCGTTCCGTCGATCAGGATGTGGCCTTCGTCGGACGTGAGGAGGAAGGCACCCAGTCCGGCCGAGCCCACGTAGTACATCCGGTCGGCCACGGCCACCGGCGCGAACGGGCGCGTCCAGTCCTCCGGCGTCTGTGCTCCGCCCGTCGCCGGTGCGGCTCCCGCGGCCACCACCATCGTCATGCCCACCGTCCACCGCCTCACAGCCATCCCCCTCCGTCTGGTGATCCGATCCTGGGGCACCCGGGACCCACCCTGCGGTCGATACCCGCGGAACCCCGCAGCCCGGCGGCGAAGATGGGTGCCGCGCTCGCGGTGGCGCCAGGGCCCTGAAACGCCACCTCGCGGCGAGCGTAGGGACGGATCGCCTGGCCTGTCTGGACGGCAAGTCGCCCCCTCCCCAACCCATCACCCGAGGACCTCCGTCGTGGACGACTCCCTCCGCTATCCCATCGGCCCCTTCACGCCTTCCGGCGGCCCCCTCGGACCGGACACCCGCGCCCCCCTCATCGAGCGCATCCGCCGCCTTCCAGCCCGCGCCCGGGCCGCCGCGGCGGGGCTGGACGACGCCGCCCTGGACACGCCGTACCGGGAGGGCGGGTGGACCCCTCGTCAGATCTTCCACCACATCGCCGACTCGCACGTGAACTCCATCGTGCGGTTCAAGCTGGCCCTGACCGAGGACCACCCGACCGTCAAGCCGTACGCGCAGGAGCGGTGGGCCGAGCTGGCCGACAGCCGGCTCCCGACGGCGCCCACGCTTGCGCTGCTGGACGGGCTCCACGCCCGGTGGGTGGCGCTTCTGGAGTCCCTCTCGGGCGAGCAGTGGGCCCGTACCGTGGAGCATCCCGAGATCGGGTCGATCTCGCTGGACTTCCTCCTGGAGATGTACGCGTGGCACGGCGACCATCACTGCACGCAGGTGGAGCACCTACGGGAGCGTATGGGCTGGTAGGGGCCGCGGGGGACCGTCAGCGCACTCCGCCGGCGGCCTCGATGGCGGCCATGGCCGCCGGGGCGACCCACCGTCGGTCGTGGAAGGCGTCGCCCCAGGACAGGGGCGTCACGTCGTGGAACTCGTGGAGGGTCTCGTCGTCCACGAAGCGGAGGCGCTTGCGCAGCGACGCCCGGACGTTGGGGTCGGCTCCCCGGTCGAGGAGCAGCCGCGCCATGCCGTCGTCGCGGCGGAGGCCCACCTCGTAGGGCTGGGACACCACGCAGCCGAAGAGCGCGGTGTGGCCCCCGAAGCCGTCGGCGTCGATGGCCGCCGGGGCGTCGGGGTCGGCACCGTGGTCGAGGAGCCACGTGGCCAGCTCCATCTCGTCGTTGTCGACGCACAGATGGAGCAGGGTGCCCCCGGCAAGAGGCGTACCGTGCAGCGCCAGCGACTCGTCCTCGTGGCATCCCAGGGCGCGGGGCCAGATCTCGTCGTGGGTCCACGTCCGGTCCAGCACGGAGGAATCGGCCACGACGTGGGCGGCCAGGAGGTCGATGCGGCCCCGGTGGACGGCCATGGGGGGCGTGTCGGGAAGGTCGATCCCGTGGGCTGCGAAGAGTTCGAGGCACCGGTGCTTGCCCTCCGGATTCCTGCAGTAGGTCTCCAGGACCATGGCCACCGGTGCCAGGGGGTCGCCGTCGGCGTCCTGGATCGACGCCCCGAGTTCCAGCAGGAGGGCCATGCCCGACCCGGACTGGGTCTCGGCCGGCCCCATGACCGCGTCGGCCGCAGGGCGTGCGCCCATGTCGTAGAGGAGACGCGCCGTGTCGATCCGGCCCTGGAGGCACGCCCGGTCGAAGGCCCACTGAAGGTCCTGGGCGCCCTGGTCGCGGAGCATCCGGATGATCCGGTCGCGGCCGAGGTTGGCGGCGTACGACATGGGCGGCCCCCAGTTCCCCGGCGCGCCTCGGGCGGGCTCGTGGAGGAGCCGGGGGTAGGCTTCCACCAGGGTCCGCAGAGCTACGACGTCGTCGTTGAGGATGGCCTCGACCACCCGACAGGCCTGGACCAGCCGGGGCCAGTCGGCCACGCCGTAGCTCCGGGCCAGCGCGAGCCGGGCGTCGTCGAGTCCGGCGGCCTCGGGAGCCGGTGGATCCGGGTGTTCCGCCGCGAACTCCGTGCGCGCGGCCGGGTCTCCGGCGCGGACGCCGTGGAGCAGTTCTTCGGCCTGGAGAAGGAGGGGGTCCAACTCGGGCCGGACCGGCAGATGACGTCGCGGCATGATTCTTCCTCCTGACGGATGGTAGGCGGCGGGCACCGGCCCGGCCATCCCCTTTCGACCCTCGATCCGCTATCTCTCCGGCGATGCCCACCCTCCGAGCCCGTGCCGGCCGCCTCTGGGCGCGCCACCGAACCCTGTTCTGGATCCTCCACTCCGGGTGGGCGCTGGCCACCGGTGTGGCCGTCATCATCCTGGCCCGCGAGCGCTACGGCTTCGTGCCCTGGGTGGTCGTGTTCCTGTGCCTGACGTGGGCGTCGACCATGTATTTCGGCCGCTCCACGTCCACCGACGCGGCCGCGGAAGCCAAGGAAGAGGCGGAGGAGGAGGCGAGGAAGGCCAGGAAGGCCGCAGCGGAGCAGGGGTCCGTCGATGGGAGCGCCACGGCATCCGCGCCGGCAGAGGAGCCGGACGCGGTCCACGCCGGCAAGGAAGTCCCCGAAGGACCCCCACTGGCCCACGAGGTCTCGTCGTACGTGACCCGGACGCTGTACCAGGAGACGCTGTTCTTCCTGTTGCCGTTCTACGCGTACTCCACGGTCTTCCGGTCCGCCAACGTGGTCTTCCTGCTGCTCCTGGCGGGGCTCGCCATCCTCTCCTGCCTGGACCTCCTGTTCGACCGGTGGCTCCGGAACAGCCCCGTGTTCGGGCTGGTCTTCTTCGCCAGCGTGGCGTTCGCGGCGGTGAACCTCGTCGTGCCGATGCTCCTGTCGCTCCCCCCCCGCTTCTCCACGCCGTTGGCGGGGGTCCTGGCGGTCGCCGCGGCCATGCCCCTGGCCCTGCGCGCCTCCGGAGGCACCCGCGGCCACCGGATCCGGATCGGCCTGGCGGTGGCGGCCATCCTCGGGCTCTCCGTCGGAGCGCCTCAGCTGGTACCTCCCGTCCCGTTGCGGCTGCAGGACGCGGTGTTCGCGCCGTCGATCGCCCGGGAGAA
Source organism: Longimicrobiales bacterium (assembly GCA_040216925.1). Classification (GTDB taxonomy): domain Bacteria; phylum Gemmatimonadota; class Gemmatimonadetes; order Longimicrobiales; family Gaopeijiaceae; genus JAJCZZ01. Next base: position 89,929 of record JAVJOF010000012.1, on the reverse strand, counting down.
CCTGACCATCGCCGACACGCTGTCCGGCACCGTGCGACGGCCGGACGCCCCGGACGGGCTGGTGGTTCTGGCCCGGGTCTTCGCCCCGTCCGCGCTTCCCACCGTCGTGGTGGTCGAGTGGCGACACGACGGACGCCTGGTGCGGACGTCCCGGCCGGTGGAGGTCACGGCCCACGACGCGGGCTTCCGGGTGTGGGACGCCCTGCGCCCGAGCCAGCACGTGCTCGAGCCCGGGACCTACCGGGTGGTCCTCCGGACCCGCGGGCACCGGGTCTTCGGGGTCGAGGAGATCGTGGTCACGGAGTAGGGGCGGTCCTTGACCCGGGTGCCCCCCGGCGTACCCTTCGGGCCATGGACTCCGTCACCGAAGAACTCGCCTGGCGCGGGATGCTGCACGATGCCACGGAAGGTGCCTCCGAGCACCTGGCCGAGGCGCCCCGCACCGTCTACATCGGCTTCGACCCGACCGCGTCGAGCCTCCACGTGGGCAACCTCGTGCCCATCATGGGGCTCGTGCACATGCAGCGGGCCGGACACACCCCCGTGGCCCTGGTGGGGGGCGGCACCGGACTCATCGGCGATCCGTCGGGCCGCACCGCCGAACGTCAGCTCCTGACCAAGGACGACGTGGCCGCCAACGGGCGGGCCATCCATGCCCAGCTCGAGCACTTCCTGGATTTCGACGCGCCGTCGAACGCGGCCCGGATGCTCGACAACCTCGAGTGGTTGGCCGACTGGACCTTCCTCGACTTCCTCCGCGACGTCGGGAAGCACTTCAGCATGAACCAGCTCCTGGCCAAGGAGTCGGTGAAGTCCCGTCTCGGGTCCGACTCCGGGCTCTCGTTCACGGAGTTCAGCTACGCCCTGCTCCAGTCGTACGACTTCCTGGAGCTGTACCGGCGCCACGGGGTGACCGTTCAGGCCGGCGGCTCGGACCAGTGGGGCAACATCACGGCCGGCTCGGACCTGATCCGCCGGGTGGACCAGGGCAAGGCGTTCGGCGTGGTGTTCCCGCTGGTGACCAACAGCCAGGGGACCAAGTTCGGGAAGTCCCAGGGCGAGAACGTGTGGCTCGATCCGGAACGCACCTCGCCGTACCGCTTCTATCAGTTCTGGGTCAACACCGACGACGCCGACGTGGTGGCGTACCTGAAGATGTTCACGCTGCTCTCCCGCGAGGAGATCGGCGCGCTGGAGCAGGCCGTGGCCACCGAGCCGTTCAAGCGCGCCGCACAGAAGGCCCTGGCCGAGGACGTGACCCGGCGGGTGCACGGCGACGAGGGGTTGGTCCGGGCCCTCCAGGCCACCGAAGCCCTGTTCGGCGGCGACCTGGCGGGTCTGGGGGCCGACGACCTGGCGGACGTCTTCGCGGACGTCCCGTCGTCGGAGGTGTCCCGCGATGCACTGGCCGGCGATGGGATGGCGCTGGTGGATCTGCTCGAGACCACCGAGCTGGCGTCGTCGAAAGGCGATGCCCGGCGTGCCATCGAAGGCGGGGGGATGTACGTGAACAACGTCCGGGTGGAGGACGTGGATCACAGTGTGCGAACGGCGGACGCCCTCGAGGGACGGTTCGTGGTGCTACGGAAGGGAAAGAAGCGCTACCACGTCGTGTCCGTCGGCGCCTGACCGCGGCAGGCTCAGCCGGCGCCCAGTCCGAGCCACCGCCCGATGCCGTATCCGGCGGCGGCCACCGTCCCGGTCAGTACCGTGCCCCACACCAGATCCACCGCCACGACCACCAGCGGAAAGTCCCGGAACAGGGCCATACAGGTGAGGTCGAACGTGGCGTAGGCCACCAGGCCGAAGAACGCCCCGAGCACCACGGCCCTGTGGAGGGAGGCGGCGTCGAGACCGGGCAGGACGGCGAACACGAGGATCCCGGCCAGGTACATCGCGTAGAACGCGAGCGCGGCCGGCCAGAGCACCTCGTCGCGCATCAGGTGGCCGAGATGTCTGCGGTAGAAGTCCGCCGCCACCACCCCCAGCCACACCAGGTCGATGGCGAAGAACACCAGGGCCATGAGGCCGTAGAGCTTCAGCGCTCCCATCAGTCCCACGGTTCCTCCAGGGGTGTCCGCCCCGGATCGCGGGGTGCGGCGGGCGCGGCGGGGATGCACTGCACGGCCACGTTGTAGCGGGCCTCGCCCCGGGTCGGGACCCGCGCGTCGTCCACGATGGCCTCGGCCTCCGTGCCCAGGATGCCCCCGGTGTAGAAGCTGTAGAGGCAGTCCGCGCCACCCCGCCGGAAGCGGAGCGACGCCTCGCCGGGTGCGTCCCGTGGATCCGGGGTCCGGGTCCACCCGGCGTCGCGGAGGGCGTCGAAGAGCGCCACGGCCGCGTCCCGGGCCGACCCGTCGGTCAGGCCCGCGGCCGTGACCCTGCACCCCGGAACCCGCCGGTCGGTGCGCCAGTCGTCCAGGGTGTCCGGCTCCGTGACGGCGGCCATGTCCAGGGCCTCGGTCACGAACCTGTGCGCGTCCACGCAGTGCGCCTCGGGTTGGGCCGACACGGCGGCCGGCAACCCGAGCAGGACGAGGGCCAGGAGCGTCGCGACCGTCACAGCCGGCGCCGACCCGCGCCGCGGGCGCCGGACACGACGATGCCCGGCGCGCTCCGTCGTGGTGGCGAGGCGGCCGGGCATCTCCGGAATCCGACGTTTGGCGGGCGGAACGGCGGCTAGAACACCACCTGGTAGCCCACGACCACGCTCCGGTCCAGGCCGAGCTGCGGGCCGTCGTAGGAGCGGTGGGCCGGGTACATGTATTCGATGGCCAGCCGGTGGCCCTCGAAGCGCGTCCCGGATGGCATGTAGAGGTTCAGCCCCACCGGGATCTCGAGCTGCGAGCCGCCCAGGTTGAAGCCGTCGTTGCCCGGATCGTAGAACGGCGGGTCGTCGTCCGAGGGATTGAAGATCAGCAGGTTCGGATCGCCCCCCTGGATCCGGCTCCAGGTCTGGAAGCGGGCCCGGGCCGAGACGCTGAAGAACGAGTTGAGCCGGTACCCGGCCCAGAGGGTGCCCTCGAAGCGGTTGCCCGGGCGGTACTCCAGGTCGTTCTCGCCGAAGTAGACCGTGCCCCGGACCTGCGCGCCTACGGACGCCATCTCGTTCTGGATCTGCGCCGTCATGCCGGGCTGCACGCCGAAGACGCCGGCCCCCGGACGCATGTCGTAGGGCAGGGCGCCCTCGTCGGTGCCGGTGAAAGGCGTCGGGGCCGTCGGGTTGTCCTGACCCGTGGGCACCACCGCGCCGAGCTGCACGTGCGCCCGTACGGCCTGCTGGCTGTAGAACTCGTACAGACCCGTCAGCTCCAGGTCGCCCAGGCCGTCCGCCTCGGTCACGAACAACGTGCCGTCGCCCGTGAACTGCTGGCGCTCCCGGGTCGAGTAGTCGATCCGGGCCATCACCGTCAGCTCCGGGGTGGCGCCGTACGCCACCTCGATCTGATGGGTCAGGTTGTCCAGTGAGAGCGGGGCCACCCGGTAGAAGTCCAGCGAGGTGTCCAGACGCAGGGAATCGTTGTCGAACCAGAGCCCCTTGTTGTTGATCTGGAAGAACCGGTAGCTGAACTGGACCTGTCCCTGGCCCAGCGTCCGGTCGGCCACCACGCCGAGAGGCGCGTGCCCGTCGGGGCGGTCCGGGTTCCAGACCACTTCCTCCTGGGCGGCCAGCGGCGTGGCCACGAGAACGAATGCCGCGGCGAGCAGGCTCCTGCGAACCATGGAAGCTTCCTCCGACTCGGTGCGTGGGCCGGCATGAGCGCGGCCCCGGGAGATACGCTCCCCAAGATGCCGCGGGACCCCGGGATAAACAAGTGTTTCGCGCCCGCATGACCGCGCGATGCCGACTCCGGGAGGGATGGTCCTGGGCGCCGGGTCGCCCCGGTCCGCCTACCGTACGCTAGCTACAACGCCGCCGGGGCCGCCAGCACTTCGTCCGGGATGCCGAACGCGTCCACGAGGAAACCCGCGAATTCGCGGACGTCGCCGCACAGGTCCGTGACCCGGGCCCGGACCGCGCGGCTCTTGGCCGCCTCGAAGTACCCGGCTTCCAGATACCACCCTCGGTGGGCCTCCATCCGGGACAGGGCGAACAGGGCCGACAGCTGGGCCAGGGCCTCCGAGAGCCCCGGCGTGGGTGCCCGGGCCACCGCCTCCTGGAAGGCGTCGAGGATCAGCCGTTCCGTATGGGCGTCCGCCAGCTCGACCAGGTGGTCCTGGCACTCGTTCATGGCGTCGAACGAGTCGATGCCGTCGTCGATGCGCCGCTTGAGGCGCATCGCCACCGACCGGAGCAGGCGGTCTTCCCGGTACCGGAAGGCGGCGGCGTGGAACTCGGGGTCCACGAGGTGTTCCGGGTCGGTCCGCCGCGTGACGATGGGGTTCAGCTCCGCCACCCGGGTCTGGGCGCGCTCCGCCAGCCAGCGCACGGCGCCCCAGAACCGCAGATCCCCCATGTCGTGGCGATAGCGGGACAGGAGGCCCTTGGCCACGAGCTGCATCAGGACCGGGTTGGCACCCTCGAAGGTCGTGAAGACGTCGGTGTCCGCCTTGAGGCGGCCGAACCGGTTGGCAGCCAGGTAGCCCTGCCCACCGCAGGCCTCCCGGCCGGCCTGGAGCGCGTCGACGCAGTGCCAGGAGGCGTAGGCCTTCAGACCCGCCGCCTGGACCTCGATCTCCTGGTCCGCGGCCCCGTCCGCGTCCGCGAAGGCTCGCTGGAGCCGGCGGAGGGCGAAGTGCAGTCCGTAGGTCGTGGCCAGGCGTGGGAGGAGGAGCCGCTGGTGCACCAGGTAGTCCAGGATCGGCACCTCGCTCGCACCTTCCGGGCCGAACTGACGGCGGCGCTCCCCGTACCGGATGGCGATCGTCAGCCCGGTCTTGGCCGCCGACACGGACGCGGCGCCGATGCTGATGCGCCCCGCCACCAGCGTGCCCAGCATCGTGAAGAACCGACGGCCCTGGCTGGGAATGGGCGAGTGGTAGCGGCCGGACTCGTCGATCTCCGCGAACCGGTCGAGGAGGTGGGTCCTTGGTACCCGCACGTGGTCGAACCAGAGGCGGCCGTTGTCGACGCCGTTCAGCCCTTCCTTGAGTCCCCGGTCCTCGATCCGCACGCCCTGGAGCGGACGGCCGCGGTCGTCGCGGATGGGCACGAGCACGGCGTGGACGCCGTGATCTTCTCCGTCCACGACCAGGCGGGCGAAGACGGTGGCCAGGCGGCCGTGTCGGGCCGCGTTGCCGATCCAGTCCTTCCCGGCCTGCTCCGAGGGGGAGTGGACCACCAGCTCGTCGGCGTCCGGGTCGTACGTGGCGGTGGTCTCCAGGTCGCGGACGTTGGAGCCGTGGCCGGTCTCGGTCATGGCGTAGCAGCCAGGCAGCTCCAGCCGGGCGGTCCGCGCAAGGTACGCCTCGTGGTGCCGCCTCGTGCCGAGCTGGAGGATGCTGCCCCCGAACAGGCCGAACTGCACCCCGAACTTGATCACGACGCTCAGATCTCCGAACGCCAGCGTCTCGAACGCCGCGATGGCCGCACCGGGGTCGTTCGCGCCGCCGAACTCCTCGGGGTAGGCAAGCCCCCCCAGGCCCTCGTCCGCCAGATGCTGGACCGCGTCGAGCGTGCGCTCACGGTACTCGTCGTGGTCGATCCCCTCGGGGATCCGCTGGCTCGGATGCCGGAGGATGTCCAGGATCCGGTCCCGGAGAACGGCCCGGTCGCCGTCGAGAAAACGGCGCAGGACCCCGGGCTCGAAGGCTGGGGGCGGGGGCGGGTCCGCGGCCGCCACGTCCTGTCGTGCGCCGAGCGTCCGCGCTACGGCCTCCCGAGGAACCACCCCCAGCCGCGCCTCCAGGGCCCGGACGGCGGCCACGGCCTCGCTGGACAGCCCCGGCTCCACGCCCTCCACGTCGGCCAGCGCCAGGCCCACGTCGGTCAGGCTGGGCGGCGGAGGGCCCTTCCGGTCCACCGAGCGGATCCGCTCCTCGAGGTCCGCGATCTCCACGGGGTGGGGCGGCTGGTCCGGGTCGAGCCAGCCGTCCAGTTCCCGGCGATCGTCGTCGTCCAGCCATCCCAGTTCGCCCAGCTCGCCCCGGAACGCCCGGACCTCGTCCGGCGAGAGCACGCCGTCGGCCCAGGCGGAGTGGACCAGGGGCAGCAGGGGCAGGAGCGCCGGCGAGTCGGGCCAGCGGCGGAGGGTCTCGGCGTCGGGGCTCACGGGTCTCCTCGACCGGGTGCGGATACGGGCGGGATGCGGCGGAATACGGGGTGATCCGGGGGTTGAACCCTTGACCGTCTGGAAGGGTTCACCCAACCTCATCGTCCCCTTCCATTCCGGCCCACGCGGGCCGCCATCCGGAGTCGCGGGCGTCGAATGAACCAGCCTTTGGTGGGCGTGATCATGGGGTCCCGTTCGGACTGGGACACGATGGCCCACGCCGTGGAGACCCTCGAGGCCCTGGACATCCCCCACGAGGTCCGGGTGGTGTCGGCCCACCGGACCCCGGACCTGCTCTTCGAGTACGCCGAGGGCGCGGAGGGACGGGGGCTCGAAGTCGTCATCGCTGGCGCCGGCGGCGCGGCCCACCTGCCCGGCATGGTGGCGGCCAAGACCGTGCTTCCGGTGTTCGGCGTGCCGGTCCAGTCCCGTGCGCTCCAGGGCCTCGATTCGCTCCTGTCGATCGTCCAGATGCCCGGCGGTGTGCCGGTGGGCACCCTGGCTATCGGGCGCGCGGGCGCCATCAACGCCGCGTTGCTCGCCGCCGCGTCGTTGGGGGCCAAGCACCCGGACATCCGCGAGGCCCTGCGCAGCTACCGGAACGACCGGACCCGCACGGTCCTGGCCGATCCGGATCCCCGGGTCCAGCCCTGATCGTGCCGGGGCGGGTGCCGGGACGCGACGCGTTCCGGAGGCGGGCATGAGGGTCGGGATCATGGGCGGCGGCCAGCTCGGCCGGATGCTGGCCCTCGAAGGGATTCCCCTCGGGCTGACGTTCCGCTTCCTCGAGCCCAAGGAAGACGCGCCGGTGGACCACCTCGGCGTGGTGGTGCGGGCCGACTACGAGGATCCCGAGGCCCTGGACCGCTTCGCCGACGGACTGGACGTGGTCACGTACGAGTTCGAGAACGTGCCCGCCGCCTCGACGGACCGGCTCACGGGGCGGGTGGCGCTGCACCCGGCACCGTCCGCGCTGGCCATGGCGCAGGATCGGCTGGCCGAGAAGCAGGGATTCGAGTCCGTGGGCATCCCCACCGCGCCCTGCCGTGCCGTGGACACCCGCGCCGACCTGGACGTGGCGGTGGACGCGCTCGGGCTTCCCACCGTGCTCAAGACGCGGCGCTTCGGCTACGACGGAAAGGGTCAGGAGGTGCTGCGCACCGCGGACGACCTCGACCGCGCCTGGGCCCACCTCGGCGGGGTGCCCCTGATTCTCGAGGGCTTCGTGTCGTTCCAGCGGGAGCTGAGCATCCTGGCCGTCCGCGGCCGCGACGGCACGTGCGCGTTCTACCCGCTGGTGGAGAACCACCACACGGACGGGATCCTGTTCACCTCCCGGGCTCCGGCCGCGGGGGTCTCCCCCGGACTGCAGGCCACGGCCGAGTCGTACGCCCGGGGCGTGCTCGAGGCCCACGACTACGTGGGCGTCCTGGCCGTCGAGTTGTTCCAGACCGCCGACGGGCTGGTGGCCAACGAGATGGCGCCCCGGGTCCACAACTCGGGGCACTGGACCCAGGACGGCGCCCACGTGAGCCAGTTCGAGAACCACCTCCGTGCGGTGTGCGGGCTGCCCCTCGGGCCGACCACGGTCCCCGACCACGCCGGCATGGTGAACCTCCTCGGCGGCGTGCCGCCCCTGGCGTCGCTCCTGTCGGTTCCCGGGGCCCGGGTCCACCTCTACGGCAAGGAGCCCCGGCCGGGGCGAAAGGTCGGACACGTGAACGTGGCGGGGAGCGCCGGCCAGGTGGCCGAGACGATGGCGCGCGTGGAGGCCCTGATCCAGCAGGACGGGGCGCCCTAGGAAGGATCCGCGCTCCCGCCCCGCTCAGCCTCCGCGGCGCAGGGCCGTGCGGATCTCCTCCACCTTCGCGCGGGCATCGGCCACCGCGGTGGCCATCTCCGTGCCCCCGCCGCTCACGCCGGGCGCCGCCTCGAGGAACGCCTCGAACGCCTGCACCGCCTGGTTGCCCACCCGGATCCGCGGCAGCGTGCCCTCGGCCTGGCCGAACGCGCGGTGGTAGCATCGGCCGGCCTCGTAGCGTGCCAGCGCCGACGCCCGGGGGCGCTCGCCCGCCGGGAGCTGGTCCACGCGCTGCTCGAGACGGGTCACGGTGGCCAGCCCCGGGTCGATGCGGCCCACCGAACACTGGACGGCGGCCAGTCGCAGGTGCCCGTCCGGGTGGGGGTAGGGCATGGCCACGGCTGCCTCCAGCGACTCCAGCGCCCCGGCGAACTCTCCGAGCTCGAGGTGCGCCAGCGCCTTCCGCACCAGCCCGCCCTGGTACTCCCGGGCGTAGGCGCCGGACGGGTCGGAAGGCGTGGCCATGGTGCGGTACGAGGCCACGGCGTCGAGCCACCGTCCCGCCTGGAAGAACTGGTCGCCGGCCCGGAGGCCCGTCCGGTCGATGCCGTCGGCCGGTGCGGAGGGTGCCGTCGGCCGGGGCCGGGCGGCGGCGGGAGCGGGCGTGGACGCGCCGGGCCGGGCCCCGGCGCCGGTGGAGGCGGCCCGGTCGAGACGGCGCGCCATGCGCACCGTCAGCGGCCCCACCGACGCGCCGCGGGCCACGGCCACGACGGTGTCCAGCGTGTGGTACGACGCCGCTTCGAGGCGAAGCTCGACCACGAGGCTGTCCGTGGCCACGGCGTGGGCCACCGCATAGGGCTCCGTGGTGGGCACCTCGTCCACCGCGGCGGCATCGACCGTGACGGGGGTCCGTACCAGGTACCGGACGCGCATGGCGTCGTCCGAGAGCGCGGCCCCTGTGCCGGCGTCCACGGCCTGGACGGTCAGGCGACTCTCCTCGGCGGCCCGGTCGGGCGCCTCGGGAGGCAGATCGGGGCCCGGGGAGCACGCCGCGGCGGCCATGAGGGCGGCGACGACGATGGGGCGGAGGCGCATGGCGTGGCGTGACGGGAGGCAGGGGCGGACCGGCGCCCCCCAATAGGAACGTCCGCCGGGCCGCGGGCAAGGTCGGTCGTGGTTGACCGCCGTTCCCGCCCCTCCGTACGTTCGTCCCCCACCCTCCGGCCAGACAGGAACACGGTCGTGTCCCATCCCGACGAGCCCAACGACCAGGACCGACGGACCGTCGCCTGGAATCCGGACGACCTCCCCGACCGAGGGGCGGACGCCGGGGGCACCGTGGCCTTCGACCCCGCCGACATCGAGCGGATGAAGGCCGAGGCCGCCGCCGCCGAGGCGGAAGAGCCGGCCACCTCCGAAGACGATCCGCTGGTCGGGCGCCTCCTGCGCGACAAGTGGCGGGTGCTCAAGCGGCTGGGCGCCGGCAGCTTCGGCACCGTGTACAAGGTGCGCGACGAGGCCGGCGGGTGGATCGAGGCGCTCAAGATCCTGGGCGTCGATCGCCTGGTGGGCGCCGAAGCGGAGAACATGCGCAAACGCTTCCTTCGGGAAGCCCAGATCATGAAGCGCCTCGGCACCGAGTCCAAGCACATCGTGGGGCTCAGCACCTACGAAGAGGACATCGAGGCCGGGCTGATCTACTTCCTGATGGAGTACGTGGAGGGGCGGCCCCTCTCGGCGGCCGTGTCGCAGGAGGGCCCCTTCGCCGTGGAGCGGGTGGTGCGCCTGGCGCTGCAGATCTGCGACGCGCTCATCGCGGCCCACGAGGGTCCGGAGCCCGTCGTCCACCGCGATCTGAAGCTCGAGAACGTCATGCTGGCCACGGACCGCGACGGGAAGGAGATCGTCAAGGTCCTGGACTTCGGCATCGCCAAGATCGCCGAGAAGGAGACCGACGTCCGTCTGACCACGGCCGGCACCCTGGGTACGCCGGGCTACGCCGCGCCGGAGCAGCTCCGGGCCGAGCCGGTGGACGCGCGCACCGACCTGTTCGCGTTCGGCGTGATCCTCTACGCGCTCCTGACCGGACGGGACCCGTGGCTGGGTGGGCTGGCCCACGTGGCCACCGAGCAGATCTACGAGCTGATGGTGGCCACGGACCGGGGCGAGGTCCGGCCGATGGAGGACTCGGGCGTGGACGTGCCGCCCGCCATGCGTGCGGTGGTGCTCAAGCTGCTGCGACGGGACCCGGCGCAGCGCTTCCAGTCCGCCCGGGAACTGCAGGACGCCCTGCGCCGCATCCAGGAAGGGGGCGCGGCGGCCGACGTGGCGTCGTTGCGCGTGCTCACGGATCCCGCGGGCATCGAGGTCGAGGTTCGGAGCGGCCGGAGCGTGGTGGCCCACGGACCGACGCCCTGCCTGGCCAACGGGGTGGAGCCGGGGACCTACACCGTCCGCCTGGACGATGCGCGCTACGAGAGCGTGGACGCCCGCATCGAGTTGGGGCCCGGTGCCCTGGAAGACGTGACGCTGGTGGCCACGCCGAAGTCGGAGCGTTCGGCGGCCCGGCGGCGGGCGCCCGCGCTTGCCGCGGCCGCCGTGGTGGTCGTGGCCGCCGCCCTGGCCGTCCTGGTGCAGCCGTGGGGCCGGTCGCTGTCGGAAGCCGACCTCATGGCGTTGGCGGCGGACGGTGCGGTGGAGACCGTCTGGCTCTCCGACGCCGGCATCGAAGGCAGCAGGTCCGTGTTCGGCATCCCCTCGCCCTTCCGCGTGGCCATGGCGGAGGCGGAGTGGCCGGCCGCCGTGACCGCGCTGCGGGATGCCGGGGTGACGGTGGACACACGGTGGGCGGTCCATCGGCTCGAAGCGATGGCCGCCGAAGCCCAGGCGGAGCTCCGCTACTTTTCCGACGACGGAAACGACGTGCGCACCATCGCCCGCCGACTCGAAGCGCTCGAACCGGGCAGTCGGGTTGCGCGTTCCCTTATGCTGAAGGTCGGAGAACGGCTGGCGTGGGACGCTGCCGCCGCCCGGGAAGCCAGCCAGCCGGAGCGGGCCGAGGCCCTTCTCGATGCGTGCCTCGACCTCGTGCCCGCCCACCCTCGATGCGCCGCCCTGCGCGGCGCCTGAACCAGGACAGGAGACCGCCCGATGCCCAAGCTCACGGTGCTGGTGGGCCGCAAGACGATGCAGGTGTACGACCTCGATCAGGACCGGATCCGGGTCGGACGGGGGGAGGACGCCGACGTGCTCATCGACAACCCGTCGTTGTCACGGAAGCACTGTGAGTTCCGCAAGGAGGGAGACGGATGGGTCCTCGAGGACCTCGGCTCGTCCAACGGCACCTTCCTCCACGGCGAGAAGCTCACCGGCCCCACACCCATCAAGTCGGGTGACGAGGTCGGCCTCGGGAAGTTCTCCGTGGTCTTCGGCAAGGCGGTGGGAGGCGAGGCGGTGCCCAAGGCCGCCAAGACGGTGCTCCCCGGCGGTGGGGTCGAGGGCACCATGCAGATCAAGGGGCACGAGGTGAAGGAGTTGCTCGAGGGCGCCGAACGCGAGCGCCGGGCCCACCTCGTCTGGTCCTCCGGGGGCCAGCAGGGCAAGCACTACCTGTCCGCCGCTCCGGCCGCGCTGTTCGGCACCGACGAGCTGTGCGACGTGAAGGTGCCCAAGGCGCCGAAACACCACGTCCTGGTGGTCAACCGCGATTCGGGCTGCGAAGTCCGCAACCTGCACTGGTGGACCAAGATGACCGTCAACGGCCAGAAGAAGAACCTGGCGCTCCTGAAGGACGGCGCGAAGGTGGAATGCGGCGGGCTGACCCTGACCTTCGTGGCGGACCTGGGCTGACCGCCCGGTCCTGACCCGGCCCCGGGGCCGGGTGGCGTCTCAGGAGAAGACCTTCTTCCACCAGGGTCGGTCGCCGCCGTCGTCGCCCTCGTCCGGCGGGTCGTCGGGCTCGGGTTCTTCGCCGGTGGCCGCCGTGGGTGGGTGGCCGTCCGGCGGATCGTACTCCAGCGGCATCGTGCCCGCCGGCCGCTCCCGCGGTACCTCGCCCCATTCCGCCACCACCACCGAGATGTTGTCGTCGCTGCCCCGGTCGAAGGCCGTGGCGGTCAGCGACTGGGCGGCGCCGCGGGGTCCGCCGGACGCCCGGAAGACCATGGCCAGGTCGTCGTCGGTGAGCGTCTTGTAGAGCCCGTCGGAGCAGAGCAGGAGCGCGCTGTTCGCCTCCACCGGAAAGGGCCCGAACACGTCCACTTCCACGCTGGGCTCGGTGCCGATCGACCGGGTCAGGGCGTCCTTCCAGCGCGACGACTTGGCCTCTTCCTCGGACTGGCCCCGGCGGATGGCTTCGGCCACGAAGGAGTGGTCCCGGGACACCTGACGGATGCCCGAACCGGTCAGTACGTATCCCCGGCTGTCGCCGACGTTGGCCAGGAGCAGCTCGCCGCCGTCCTGGATCGCGGCCACCAGGGTGGTACCCATGCCGTGTTTGCCCGGCTCCTTGGACTTCCGGTGGACCTCGGCGTTGGCCTCGGTCACGGCCTCACCCAGGCTCTTCCCGTCTTCGAGGCCGCGCTTGAGGGCCTCGAGGGCCAGGGCACTGGCCACGTCGCCGGCGGCGTGGCCGCCCATGCCGTCGGCCACCGCCAGCAGGAGCCGGCCGTCGGACAGCCGCTCGTGGAGGACCGCGTCCTCCTGGTACGGACGCTGTCCTGCGATGGACTCGCTGGCCAGCCGCGGTGCGCCTGCTTCGCTCATGAGCCTCCGGCCCCTCGATCCCGGGAAGGTGGCGGTGTGAACGTCACAGATACGTCGCCACGGGAGGCCGAGCAAGCCGCGAAGGAGCCGGGCGGGGACGCCGCCGGATTCCGGCCCGCATCTTGCCAGGACAATTCCCTGGACGTGTCCGGGCGGGCCGGAGGATCGTGAGCAGGTGCGTGCACGCGCCCGCCGCCCCTCGCGGTGCCCGCCCGGGCGCGGTCCCCAACCCCGGCCGACGGACGTGGCGTGGCGCCGACACCTGTGGCGCTCCTTCCGCACCCGCCGCAGGCCCGACCCACCCGGGTCAGCGCTCGATGGGCGCGCGCACCATGTTGCCCCACTCCGTCCACGATCCGTCGTAGTTGCGCACCTTCTCGAACCCGAGCAGGTGGCGCAGGACGAACCACGTGTGGCTGGAGCGCTCGCCGATGCGGCAGTAGGCGATGACCGGCTCGGAGCCCTTCAGGCCCTGCTCCTCCAGATAGATCGCCTCGAGCTCGTCCCGGTCCTTGAAGGTCCCGTCGTCGTTGGCCGCGCGCTTCCAGGGCACGCTGGACGCTCCAGGAATGTGACCGCCCCGCAGGGAGCCTTCCTGCGGATAGTCGGGCATGTGGAGCAGCTCGCCGCGGAACTCCTGCGGCGACCGGACGTCCACCAGGGCGCCGCCGGCCCGCATGTGCTCCATCACGTCGTCCCGGAAGGCCCGGATGGGCGCGTCGTCGCGTTCCACCACGGGGTAGTCGGTCCGGGGCCGGTCCGGGACATCCGTGTCGAGGGGCCGACCCTCGTCGATCCACTTCTTCCTGCCGCCGTTCAGGAGCCGGACGTCGGGGTGGCCGAACAGCGTGAAGACCCACAGGGCGTAGGCGGCCCACCAGTTGAAGTTGTCTCCGTAGAAGACCACCGTGGTGTCCCGGTCGATGCCCTTGGCCGACATGAGCTCGGCGAAGGCCTCGGCGCTCACGTAGTCGCGGGTGATCGGATCGTTCAGGTCCATGTGCCAGTCCACCTTGACCGCGCCGGGAATGTGGCCGGTGTCGTAGAGCAGCACGTCCTCGTCGGACTCCACCACGACCACGCCGTCGTCGTCGAGATGTTCGGCCAGCCACTCGGTGCTCACGAGCATTCCGGGGGCTGCGTACTGCTGAAGGCGATCGGCGGAATCGGTGGGCACGGACATGGGGTCCTCCAGGGACGTATGTGCGGGCGACGCGGGGCGATGCCCCGGTGGGTTCGGCGACTGCTGGGCCTACCCTGCCGGCCGCGGGTAGTTCATCGCTCCGCACATGAGCCGGGAACCCTCGACCGAAGGGGGGTAGGGACCCTCCATGAGCATGCCTCCGTCGCTGTCCCGACTCGTCGATCGCTTCGCCCGCGCGCCGAAGGACCTCCGGGTCCAGGCCCTGCTCCAGTATGCCGGGAAGGTACCCCCGCTTCCGCCGGAATTCGCGGACGACCGCTCCGGCCTCGAACAGGTGCACGAGTGCCAGACGCCCTTCTTCCTGGCCACCCGGGTGGACGAGGACCGGCGCGTGCACCTTTTCTTCGACGCCCCGGCGGAGAGCCCCACCGTGCGGGGGTTCGCCGGGATCCTCCGGGAGGGGCTGGAAGGCGCCACCGCCCAGGAGGTCCTGGACGTACCGAACGACTTCTATGCGGGGATGGGGCTCGACGCGGTCGTGTCGCCTTTGCGCCTCCGGGGCATGGGGGCCATCCTCCGTCGCCTCAAGCGCCAGATCCGGGAGCAGGTGGGCGCCGAAGCCTGAACGGGAGGAGGGTCGCCCCCGGGGTGGCCTGGACGGCCGTCAGCCCCGGGCCCGGAGGGCGGCCACGTGGTCGCGCAGGACGCCCGCCTCGGTCTCCAGTTCTTCCATGCGGTGCTTGACCAGGTCGCCCACGGAGATCACCCCCAGCACCTGGCCGTCGTCCACCACCACCACGTGGCGGAGGCGGTCGCGCGTCATCCGGCCCATGAGGGCGTAGATGGACTCGTCGTAGGAGCACGACGGTGCAGGGCGTTGCATGACCTCCTTCACGGGTCGTTCGCGCACCCGATCGGGGTGTTCGGCCACGGCCCGGGCCACGTCGCGCTCCGACACGAGTCCGGCCAGGGAGCCGTCGGCCCCCACCACCGGAAGGCTGCCGATGCCGTGCTCCATGAGGAGCGCGGCCGCGTCGGCCACGGCGGTGCCCGCCTGGGTCGTGATGACGGCTGCCCCGCGCTTGCGGCGCAGCATGTCTCCCGCCTTCATGAGGTCCTCCTTGCCCCGTTTGGGGGCGTCATCGGGACTACCGGCCGGTGCCGGCGGCCACCTCCCCGTCGCGTACCATGAAGCGCTCGAACCAGTTCCGGAGAAGGAGCTGGACGCGGATGAAGTTGGTGGGAGGCCAGCTCCGGCTGTGCCACCCGTCGGTCAGGCGAACCATGGCGGTGGGGACCTGCCGGAGCTTGAGCGCCCGGTAGTACTGCTCCGTCTGCTCCATCGGCGTGCGCAGGTCGCGCTCACCCGTCATCAGCATGGTCGGGGTGGTCACGTTGCCCACGTACATCAGCGGCGACCGCCGGAGGTGCTCCGAAGGGTCGTCCCACGGAAGCGTCTCGAAGTTGTAGTACCAGCTCGGGCCGTCCGTGGTACCCACGAAGCTGACCCAGTTGGTCACCGGCGCCTTGGCCACCGCGGCCCGGAAGCGGTCGGTGTGACCGACGATCCAACTGGTCAGCACGCCGCCGCCCGAACCGCCGTAGACGAACAGGTTGCGCTCGTCGATGTAGCCCCGGGCCACCACCGAGTCCACGCCCACCATCAGGTCGTCGTAGTCCATGCTCGGATACGCGTTCTTGATGGCGTTGCCGAACTCGCTCCCGTAGCCGGAACTGCCCCGGGGGTTCGTGTACAGCACCACGTACCCGTTGGCCGCGTGGTTGTGGTTCTTGAAGTCGAAGCCCGTGTTGTACATCACGTGGGGTCCGCCGTGGATCCGGAGGATCAGCGGGTAGCGCCGGGTCGGGTCGAAGTCCGGCGGCTTGACGATCCACCCCTGGATCATCAGACCGTCCACCGACGGATACCAGATCTCCTCGACCTCTCCGAGCTCCACCTCGGCCATGGCGGCCTCGTTGGTCGCGTCCAGCACCGTCAGGTCATTCGGCGTGCGTGTGTCGAACCGGACCACCGCGCCGGGCTCCGTGGCCGCGGAGCGGACGCCCACGGCGGTCGTGCCCCGGATGGAGGTGACCGAGAGCATGTGATCGCCTTCCGTGACCTGCCTCGGCGTGCCGTCCAGCGGCGCGTACCAGAGGTTGGACGTCCCACGCATCTGGGCGTTGAAGTACAGCCCCCGTCCGTCGGGGGCCCACGTCAGGTCGCCGAATCCGCCGCCCATCTCCTCGGCCACCATGCGCGTGCCCGAGCCGTCGGCGTTCATGACCCACAGGACGTCTTCCCGGTACGTGTCCGTCGTGAACGGATAGCCCGTGTAGGCGATCAGCCGTCCGTCCGGCGAGGGAAGCGGGTCGCCGTCGGGGCCGCGGCGGGTCGTGAGCTGACGGACCTCCCTGGACGCCACGGTCACGGAGTAGATCTCCGACTCCCGATACTGGTGTTCGGCGTCCTCGGCGCGCAGGCCGCTGAACAGGAGGCTTCGCCCGTCCGGGGTCCACACCGGAGCACCGTGGTCGTACGGCCCCTCGGTGATCTGCAGGGGATTGCCGCCGTCGGCGGACACGACGAAGAGCTGCTGGAACGCCTCGGGGAGCCATCCGGAGCGGTCCGCCCGGTAGCGCAGGCGCTCCACGATGCGCGGGGCCTCGGTCCAGTCGGCGCCCTCGGGGCGGGCCGGCATGTCGAGGTTCCAGGCCGGGTCGGACGGTGCGTCCACCCGCATCCGGAAGGCGATGCGCGTGCCGTCCGGCGACCAGGCCAGAGCTCCGGGGCCTTCCCGGACGCGGGTCACCTGCGAGACGGCGCCCTCGGCGTCCATCCAGCGGACGAAGATCTGCGACGTGCCGGCGTCGTCGCGGGCGACGTAGGCGATCCGGGTGCCGTCCGGCGACCACCGGGGCGAGGAACCGTCCACCAGGAAGCGCTTCCTCGACCCGTCCGCGTCCATGATCCAGATGGCGGTGGCGTGGTCGTCGACGGTGGCGTCGATCCACTCCCGCTCCCAGAGGACCTGGCGGCCGTCGGGCGAGAGGCGGGGGTCGTTCACGAACTCCCACTCGAGGTAGCGGTCCACCGAGAGCCGGTCCCGGGCATCGACTTCCTGGGCCGGCCCCGGGGCCCCTGTCAGGGCGGCGGCGAGCACGGCGAGAAGGATGGGAACGGAGCGGCGTGGGGAGATCGTGGGACTCATGGCGGCCCTCGTGGGAGAAGGGAACGGCGGCGTCTTCTGGCAGGGTAGGGCGTGCGGTGCCCGGGCGCACGCCCTGGCGGGGCATGACACCCGGACCGGCTCCCGCGATCTTGGGCGGCCATGGCCCTGATCTCCTGCCAGAATCTCCACATCGCCTTCGGGGGTCGTCCGCTCCTGGACGACGCCTCGCTCCAGGTCGAGCGGGGCGAGCGCATCGGCCTCGTGGGCCGCAACGGCGAGGGAAAGTCCACCCTCCTCAAGATCGTGGCGGGCCACCTGGAGCCGGACGACGGGGTCGTGGCCCGGGACGCCGGCGTGCGCGTGGCCTACCTCCCGCAGGACGTGCCCCCCGACCTCCGCGGGACCGTGGCCGAGGTGTTGGAGGCCGGCGTGGCCGACGGCACCGACCCGCACCACGCGGTCCAACGCCTGGGCTCGATCCTCCAGCTCGACCCGGACGCCCGCTTCGCCGATCTGTCGGGGGGCCAGAAGCGGCGGGCCCTGCTCGGGCGGGCCCTGGCCGCGGAGCCCGACGTGCTCCTGCTGGACGAGCCCACCAACCACCTGGACATCGACAGCATCGAGTGGCTGGAGGGCTTTCTCCAGCGCTGGAGCGGCAGCCTGCTGTTCGTGACCCACGACCGCGCCTTCCTCGAGCGCCTGGCCACCCGGATCGTCGAGCTGGACCGGGGCGCCCTGACGTCGTGGGCGTGCGACTACCCGACCTATCTGGCCCGCAAGGACGAACTGCTGGCGGCCGAGGAGCGG
This sequence comes from Longimicrobiales bacterium, assembly GCA_040216925.1. Taxonomy (GTDB): domain Bacteria; phylum Gemmatimonadota; class Gemmatimonadetes; order Longimicrobiales; family Gaopeijiaceae; genus JAJCZZ01. The sequence goes on along the minus strand of JAVJOF010000012.1, from coordinate 72,025 downwards.
CGGTGGGCCCTGCAGGACCGGAAGCTGGCCGCCGAGGAGGCCTGGATCCGGCAGGGCATCAAGGCCCGCCGCACACGCAACGAGGGGCGGGTCCGGGCCCTGGAACGGCTGCGGAAGGACCGCGCCGACCGGCGTGGTCGGGTGGGGCGGGTGCGCATGAGCATCCAGGAATCGGAGCGCTCCGGCGCCCGGGTCATCGTGGCCGATCACGTCCGTTTCGCGTGGCCGGATCAGAACATCGTGTCGGACTTCTCGACGGTGATCGGCCGGGGCGACGTTGTGGGCCTGATCGGCCCGAACGGCTCCGGCAAGACCACGCTGCTCCGGCTGCTCCTGGGCACGCTGGAGCCCGACGCGGGCCGCGTCGTCCACGGGCAGGCGCTCCGGGTCCGCTACTTCGACCAGCACCGCGAGGCTCTCGACCCGGACGCCACGGTGGCCGGGAGCGTGGGGCTCGGCGGCGACTTCGTGGAACTGGACGGCCAGAGGCGGCACGTCTACGCCTACCTCGAAGACTTCCTCTTCTCCGCCGAGCGCGCCCGGCAGCCGGTCCGTTCCCTGTCCGGCGGCGAGCGGAACCGACTCCTGCTGGCGCGGCTGTTCGCCCAGCCCGCCAACGTCCTGGTCCTGGACGAACCCACCAACGACCTGGACGCCGAGACCCTGGAGCTGCTGGAGGTGCGCCTGGCCGAGTTCGGCGGGACGGTCCTGCTGGTCAGCCACGACCGGAGCTTCCTGGACAACCTCTGCACCGGCACGCTCGTGTTCGAGGGGGGCGGCGTGGTGAAGGAGTACGTCGGAGGCTACACGGACTGGCGGCGCACGGTGGCCCGGAGGGCCGAAGCGGAGGCGGAGGCGGGCGCCTCGTCGCCGCCGGTCCGGAACGCCGGCGGCGGGAGCCGGGAAGACGCCGATCGTGGTGGCGGCGCGGTGGAGGATCGCCCGAAGCGCCTGTCGTGGGCCGAGAAGCAGGAGCATCGGGCGCTGCCCGGTCGCATCGAGGCCCTGGAAGCCGAGTTGGAGACCCTCCACGCCCGCATGGCCGACCCCGCGTTCTACCGCGGCGATCCCGAGGCCATCCGCGAAGCCACCGAACGGGCCCAGGCGTTGCCCGCGGCCATCGACGAGGCCTTCACACGCTGGGCGGAGCTGGACGAGCGGAGCTGAGCGCGAACCCCGTCCGGGGCGTTCGCCGACCTTCCTGAAACCCCCGCCGGCTCCTTCGCGTACGGCAAATCATACAAAGTCGTCATTGCTCGCCGCCGAGGGGCGGGGGCAGGGGCGGCCCGATCGGAGCCATGGCCCATGAGCCGGGACGGATTTCTCGGGGAGTTCGAGCAGATGCTCCTGCTGGCGGCCCTCCGCCTCGGAGACGACGCCTACGGCACCCGCCTCATGGAGGAGTTGGACGAGTCCGTGGGCCGCCGGGTTTCGCGCGGGGCCGTCTATGTGACGCTGAACCGCCTCGAGGAGAAGGGGCTGCTGACCTCGTCGTCGTCGCCGGCCGAGGGCAACCGCGGCGGACGGCCTCGCCGGGTGGTCACGGTCACTCCGGAGGGCCGGACCGAACTCCGCCGGACCCGGGACGCTCTCCGGACGCTGTGGAGCGGCGTCGGAGACGCCCTGGACTCGGCCTGACCATGCCCGCGTCCCCGCCGCCACCGCCGCCCCGGCTCGCCCGGCTCCTCCTGGAGTGGGTCCTGCCGGGAGACGCCCGTTCCGAGGCCCTCCTGGGCGACCTCCACGAAGAGTTCGTCCAGCGGGCCGCCCGGCGCCCCGTTCGGGCCCGCGTCCGCTACACGGCCGACGCCCTCGACATCTGCTTCCGGCACCTCCTGGCGCGGCGACGTGCCGCCCACCCCGTCTCCCGCCACCACGGCTCCGACGTCATGGACACGCTGACCCGCAACCTCCGCTACGCGGCGCGCCGCCTGGCCCGCAGCCCCTTCTTCACGTTGGTGGCCGTGACCTCGCTGGCCCTGGGCATCGGGGCCAACACGGCCATCTTCTCGCTCTTCAATGCCGTGGTCCTCCGGGATCTGCCCCTGGAGGAGCCGGACCGGCTGGTCAACCTCTACTACGCCGACCTGGGCTTCAGCCACGGCACCTACTCCTATCCGGACTTCGTGGACATCCGCGCCGCGACCACGGACGTGTTCGAGGCCATGGGTGGCATGCAGCTGGCCATCACGCAGTCGGTGGCCGGGTCCAGCGTGGAGATGCTGACCACGGAGGCCGTCACGGGTGAGTACTTCGGGATGCTCGGGGTCGGGGCGGCCCTGGGCAGGCTGTTCACCCCGGACGACGACGTGGCGCCGGGGGCGCACCCGGTCGTGATCCTGAGCCACGGGTACTTCCAGCGTCGGTTCGGAGGCGATCCCGACGTCCTGGGCGCCGACATGCGCCTGGCCGGTCGGACCTTCACGGTGGTCGGGGTCGTCGAGCCCCGGTTCAGCGGGTCCCTGCGGGGGCTCTCGCCGGACATCTACGTGCCGATGTCGATGTTCGAGGTCGTGCAGCCCGGCGCCGACATCTTCGACGAGCGCGGCAACCACTCGTTCTTTCCCATGGCCCGCCTCCGCGACGGGGTGGAGCTGCCGGCGGTCGAGGCCGCGCTCGGGCGTATCCGCGACGACCTGGCCGCCCGTCACCCCGAGGACTGGCGCAGCACCGCGGACCTGGTGGTGGTGCCCACGGACGACGTCATCATGAACCCGATGGTGGATCGCGTCCTTCTGCCCGCCTTCGTCCTGGTCATGGGCGTGGTGGGCCTGGTCCTTCTCATCGCCTGTGCCAACCTCGCGTCCTTCCTCCTGACCCGGGCCGCCGACCGGCGCAAGGAGATCGCGGTGCGTCTGGCCCTGGGGGCCCGCCGCCGTACCCTCGTGGGGCAGCTCCTGACCGAGACCCTCCTGATCGCCATGGTGGGTGGCGCGGCGGGTGTGACGCTGGCGGCGTGGTCCGTGGGGCTCCTCCTCCGGGCGGACCTCCCGCTGCCGCTCCCCATCACCGTGGACGCGTCGCTCGACGGCCGGGTCCTGGGCTTCAGCTTCGTCGTGTCCGTGCTGGCCGGCATCCTGTTCGGGCTCCTGCCGGCGCTCCAGGGCACCCGGAGCGAGCTGGCGTCCACACTCCGCGACGAGACCGCCGGCTCGGGCCGGGGCGGGGCCGCCCGGCTCCGGGACCTGATGGTGGTGGTCCAGGTGGCGGTGTCGGTGGTGCTCCTGGTGGGCTCCGGGCTGTTCCTGCGGAGCCTCGATGCGTCGAGGCGCATCGATCCGGGGTTCGGGTCGGCGCCGGCCGCCGTCGTCGAGGTGATGCTGCCCTCGGCCCTGCCCGACCCGGAGCGGCTGGCCCTGTTCGATCGGGTGACCGACCGCATCGCCGCCATGCCGTCGGTCCGGAGCGTCGGCGCCACCACGAACATCCATCTCGATCCGCTGAACACGTCCCAGGCCCGGATCCGCGTGGACGGCGTGGAGCCGCCCGCCGGCGAGGACTTCCACACGATCGACGCCGCACGGGTGGACCCGGGCTTCTTCGACGCGGCGGCCCTGCGGATCGTGGCGGGGCGGGCGCTCGAGGCGGCCGACGGCGACGACCCGGTGGTGGTGGTCAACGAGGCGCTGGCCCGCCGGTTCTTCGACGGAAACGCCCTGGGCCGGTCGCTGGACGTCAACGGCCTCGAGGTCCGGATCGTGGGCGTGGCCGCCACGGCCCGCATCCGCCAGTTGGGTGAGGAGCCCCGGCCCTTCGTGTACCGCAACCTCCGGGCGGCCGCGCCGACGTACGTGACGGTGCTGGCTCGGGTGGAGGCCGGGGCGGCCGGCGCCACCGCCCAGGCGGTCCTCGACGAGATCCGGGCCGTGGATGCCGACGTCCTCGTGTACCGGTCCGAGACCATGGAGCGGCACCTGGCCGTGATGCTCCTGCCCCGGGAACTGGGCGCGCTGGTGATCTCCGGGTTCGCCGTCCTCGCCCTGCTCCTGGCCGGCATCGGGCTCTACGGCGTGGTGAGCTACGCCGTGGCCCGGCGTGCCCGCGAGGTGGGAATCCGGCTCTCCCTGGGGGCGGAGTCCGGGCGGGTGGTGCGGATGCTCACGGCGGGCGGCATGAAGCTCGTGGCCGTGGGCGGCGTGGCCGGCCTCGGCCTGTCGGCTCTCCTGGGCCAGCTCCTCGGGAGGCTGCTCTACGGTGTGGACGCCCTGGATCCGGTCACGTTCACGGTGGTGCCGCTGACCCTGGGGCTCGTGGCGCTGGCCGCGGCGTGGGTTCCGGCGCGGCGGGCCAGCCGCGTCGATCCGGTGGTGGCGCTCCGGGCGGAGTGAGCGCGGCGCCGGGATCACGGGGGGCTCCGAAACCCGGGACGCCCCCTGCCCGTAGGTCTTTTTGATTTTGTCAATAATACCTGCACGGGAGCGGTCTCGATGGCCCGCAGCACCCACCTCGGCGACCTGGAGGAGCTGACCCTCCTGGCCGCCCTCCGTCTCGGTCCGGACGCCCACGGCGGGGCGGTTCGCGACGAGCTGAAGCGCGAAGCCGGCCGCTCGGTGTCCGTCAGCACCGTCTACGTGACCCTGATGCGCCTCGAGGAGAAGGGGTACGTCCGGTCGGAGCTGGGCCGACCGGAGGCGGTCCGCGGCGGCAAGGCGCGGCGGCTGTTCGCCGTGTCGCCCGAGGGCGTGGCCGCCCTGGAGGCGCAGCGCGACGTCCGGGCGCATCTGTGGGAGGGCGTCGACCTGGAGGGAGACGCCCGTGCCTGAGCCACGGCGTCCGGCGGCCCGGCGCGGCCCCGACGGGTCCGGGCCCGACGGACCTCCGCAGTGGGCGATCCGCCTGGCCGGCTGGCGCCTGCCCGAGGAGGTGGCCGATGCCGTGGTGGGCGACCTGGAGGAGGAGTACCGCAGCCGGGTCCGCCCCGAGCAGGGCCGCTCCCGCGCCGACCTCTGGTTCTGGTGGCGGGCCGTGACCGTGCGCCGGGGCGCCCTCCGACGCGCCGCTGCCCGCCTCCGCGCCACCCGGCCGACGTGGGAGCGCAACCGCCCGCACCGGGCCGCCCTCGACCCCGATCCATGGAGCCGCATCGTGCCCCTTCGCGACGTGTCCTACGCCCTTCGCCGCCTGTCCCGCAGCCCCGGCTTCACGGCGGTGGCCATCCTGTCGCTGGCGCTGGGCATCGGGGCCAACACCGCCATGTTCAGCGTGGTCAACGCCGTGCTGCTCCGGGGCACGCCGGCCGCCGAGCCGCACCGCATGGTGGAGGTCTACACGTCCGAGGCGGACGGCTTCGCCTACTCCACGACATCCTACCCGGACTACGTCGATCTCCGGGGTGGCACCGAGGTGTTCGAGTCGGTGGTGGCCACCCGGTCGGCCATCGCCCGGGTGGAGCGCGACGGACGGGCCGAGGTGGCCATGGGCGAACTGGTGTCGTGGGACTACTTCCAGACCCTCGGCCTGGACATGGCCCTGGGCCGGCCGTTCCTGGAAGAAGAGGACCGGACGCCGGGCACCCACCCCGTGGTGGTCCTCGGGCACCGCTTCTGGACCGAGCAGTACGGGGCCGACCCGGGCGTGCTGGGCCGCACGCTCCATCTGAACGGCCGCCCCTTCACCGTGGTGGGCGTGGCACCCGAGACGTACCGGAGCAGCTTCTCCGTGCTCGTGTCCAGCTTCTTCGCCCCGCACATGATGGCCAACGAGATCATGGCCGGGAGCGATCTGGACCAGCTCGGCCGCCGGGGCTCCCGGAGCCTGTTCGTGAAGGCCCGCCTCCGCCCGGGGGTGGCGGTGGCGCAGGCCGACGCGGCGGTCGAGGCCCTCTCGAGGGGGCTGGCCGAGGAGTACCCGGACACCAACACCGAGCGCATCATGTCGGTCTTGCCGAGCTCGGACGTGGCGGTCCACCCGCTCGTGGACCGGGCTCTCGTTCCGGTGGCGGGCCTCCTGCTGGGCGTCGTGGGCCTCGTACTGCTGATCGCCTGCGCCAACCTGGCCAGCTTCCTCCTGGCCCGCGCCGAGGATCGTCGGAAGGAGATCGCCGTACGCCTGGCCCTGGGGGCGGGACGGACAGCGCTCATGCGTCAGCTCCTGGTGGAGACGGTGCTTCTGGCCTCCCTGGGCGGTGCGGTGGGCGTGGTGGTGGCCGGGTGGACGCTCGACCTGGTCATGGCCTTCCAGCCGCCGATCCCCGTGCCTCTGGCCCTGGACATCGGGCTGGACGGCACGGTGCTCGCGTTCACGGCCGGAGTCTCCCTGCTGGCCGGGCTCGCGTTCGGACTGGTCCCGGCGCTCCAGGCCACCGATCCCGACGTGGCGCCCACCCTGAAGAACGAGGGCATCGGGGCGGGCCGGTCCGGGCGACCCCGGCTGCGCAACGCGCTCGTGGTGAGCCAGGTGGCGTTCTCCTTCGTGCTGCTGATCGGTGCCGGGCTCTTCGTGCGCAGCCTCCAGAAGGCGCAGGCCATCGACCCCGGGTTCTACACCGGACCGGCGGCCCTCGTGTGGCCCATGCCGGAGCTGTCGGGCTACGAGACGCGCGAGGAGCAGGGCCAGCTCATGCGCCTCCTGGAGGAGGGGTTCCGGGAGCATCCCCTCATCGACCAGGTGGCCCGGACGGATCGGGTGCCCCTGGGGGCCGCCATCCAGACCGAGCGCTTCCTCCTCCCGGGCGTGCCGTCCACCAAGCCCGACGGTGATCACGACATCGACAACGCCGTGGTGGCGCCGGGCTACTTCGAGACCATGGAGGTGGACATCGTCCGCGGCCGGGCCTTCGCCGACACCGACCGCCTCGGCGACCCGGTGGCCATCGTGAGCGAGGCGTTCGTCCAGCGGTACTACCCGGGTCGGGACGTGCTGGGAATGACTCTGGGGCGACCCGGAAGGGACGGGGGCCACCGGATCGTCGGCGTGGCCCGGGACACCAAGGTCCGCACGCTGGGCGAGGAACCGCGGCCCTACGTGTACGTGGCCAGCCGGGAGGGCTTCGTGGTGGACATGCAGTTCGTCGTGCGGGGCCGGGCGTCGGCGCCGGAACTCCTGGCGGCCGCCCGGGAGGTCCTCGACTCCGTCGATCCGGACCTCGTGTTGCTGGAGGCCAAGACCATGAACGAGCACCTGGCCATCATGCTGTTCCCGCCGCGGATGGCGGCTCTGCTCTTGTCGGTGTTCGGAGGGCTGGCGCTGGCGCTCTCGGCCATCGGCATCTACGGCGTCGTGAGCTACGCCGTGTCCCGGAGGACCCGGGAGCTGGGCATCCGCATGTCGCTCGGGGCCACGGCGCGGGACGTGGTGGTCATGGCCGTGGGCGGAGGCATGCGCCTCGTGGCCGTCGGGGGCGCCATCGGGGTGGTGCTTGCGGGCGGGGTGACCTGGGCGCTGGCCCGGTTCCTCTACGGGATTTCGTCCACGGACGTCCTCACGTTCGTGGCCATTCCGGTCCTGCTGACCGGCGTGGCCCTCCTGGCCGCCTTCGTCCCGGCTCGCCGGGCGTCCGCCGTGGACCCCGTGCGGGCGCTGCGGTCGGAGTGACCGGTCGGGGCGGCGGCCGGCGCCGGGGGATCGGGGGGCGGTGCGGGCCGCCGATTTCCCTTTCCAATCCGGGCCGGTTTCCCTATCATGGCGGGTATCGGCGCCGCCCCGCACTCCTTTCGGGACGGCGTTCGCCGTTCTCTGGGCGTGCGTCGGCGGCCCGTCCGGGCCCGCCCCCGTCCGATCCCCCCGGAAGGTGCTCCATGCTGGACGAAATCAGGGAAAAGATCGAGGCCGAGATCGAGCGCCTCACGCACGAGCTCAACGTCGAGCTGCCGGAGCGCATCAAGACGGCCGTGGAACTCGGCGACCTCCGTGAGAACGCCGAGTACAAGTCGGCCAAGGAGCGCCAGGAGTTCGTACAGGCGCGTCTCAACCACCTGACCAAGCGCGTGTCGGAGCTGTCGAAGATCGACCTGAAGGAGATGCCCGCGGACCGCGTGGGCTTCGGCTCGAAGGTGGTCATCCGGGACCTGGACGCGAAGGAGGACTTCACGTTCACCATCACCGCCGGCGACTTCATCGATCTGGACGCCGGGCAGGTGTCGCTGGCCTCGCCCATCGGGCGCGGCCTCCGGGGTGCGGCGGAGGGGGAGGAAGTGACCATCGAACTCCCCGCGGGAGAGCGCCGGTACAAGGTTCTGGAGCTGAGCACGCTGCCGCAGCAGATGGGCACGGCCAAGGAGTAGGAAACCTCCTCTGCCCCCGGGGTATCGGCTCCGTCCGATTTCCCCCCGGAGGCGCCGTCGATGCACGCTGCACCCTTCCCGCCGGCCCTCGAGCTGGAGGGGCTCTCCAAGAGCTACCGCGAGGGCGATCGCGAGCTCCGCGTGCTCGACCACGTGGCCCTGTCCGTGCCGACCGGCCAGCGCGTCGCGGTCCTGGGGCCGTCCGGTTCCGGCAAGTCGACGCTCCTGAACCTGATCAGCGGCATCGACCTGCCCGACGCCGGTGTGGTCCGGGTGGACGGGCGGGACCTCACGGCCCTGTCCGAACGGGAACGCACGCTGTTCCGGCGCTCCCGCGTCGGATTCATCTTCCAGTTCTTCAACCTGCTTCCGACCCTGACGGTCCTGGAGAACCTCCTCCTTCCCATCGAGCTCAAGGGAGCCGTGGGGCCGGAGGAGACCGCCCGGGCCCGAAGCCTCCTGGCCGACGTGGGCCTGGCCGACCGGGCCGACACGTTCCCCGACCGCCTGTCGGGGGGAGAGCAGCAGCGCGTGGCCGTGGCCCGCGCCCTGGTCCACGAGCCGACCCTGGTCCTGGCCGACGAGCCCACGGGCAACCTCGACCAGGACACCGGTCAGGTGGTGGCCGACCTCCTCGACCGCCTCGTGCGCGACCGGGGCCGCACCCTGGTGGTGGTCACCCACTCGCGTGAACTCGCGGCCCGCATGGACCGGGTCCTGCACATGGACCACGGGGCCCTGGTGGACGCCGCCCTGTGAGCCTCCTCCGGCGAGCCAGCGTCCGGCATCTCCTCCGACACCCCGCCCAGGTCGGGCTGTCGGTGCTGGGCGTGGCCCTGGGCGTGGCCGTGGTGGTGTCCATCGACCTGGCCATCCAGAGCGCCCGGGTGGGCTTCCGCGTGTCCGCCGAGACGGTGGCGGGCCGGGCCACCCACCACGTGTCCGGGGGGCTGGAGGGGTTGGACGAGTCGCTCCTGGCCCGCCTGCGCGTGGATGTCGGGGTCGAAGCCGCGGCACCCGTGGTGGAGGGACTGGCCTCCGCCGACGCCCTTCCGGGCATGGCGCTCCGCGTCGTGGGGGTGGATCCGTTCTCGGAAGGGCCGTTCCGTCCGTACCTGGCGGGGGGCCCTGCCGGCCTCGACGTCGGTGCTCTCATCACGACCGCGTACGGGGCGGTGGTGGCCTCCGGAACGGCGGAACGCGCCGGACTCGGGGCAGGAGACTCCCTGGTGGTCATGGTGGACGGGCGGCGGGTGCCGCTGCCCCTGGTGGGCGTCCTGGACCCGGCCGACGAGCTGGCACGGGCGGGCCTGCGCGACCTGGTGGTCATGGACGTGGCGTCGGCCCAGGTGCTGGTGGGGCGTCCGGGGCGCCTCGACCGGATCGACCTCCGGCTCCCGGCCGGACCGGACGGCGAGGAACTCGTCCGGCGCATCGCCGACGTCCTGCCGCCGGACGCCCGCCTCGAGCCCGCCGGGACCCGGACGGACACGCTGTCGGGCATGATCGCAGCGTTCGACCTGAATCTGACGGCGCTGAGCTTCCTGGCCCTGGTGTTCGGGATGTTCCTGATCTACAACGCCCAGACGTTCTCGGTGGTGCAGCGCCGCGAACTGCTGGGCGGGCTCCGGGCGCTGGGCGTGACCCGGGGCGAGGTCCTGCGCACGGTGCTCCTGGAGGCCGCGGCCATCGGCGTGGCCGGCGCGGCCCTGGGCGTGGGCCTCGGGGTGCTCCTCGGACGAGGGCTGGTGCGGATGGTCACGCGCACCATCAACGACCTCTACTTCGTGGTGTCCGTGGACTCCCTGGTCCTGCCCCCCGAGGTGCTCCTGAAGGGGGTGGTCATGGGCATCGGCGCCACCCTCCTGGCAGCGGCGGCCCCGGCCCTGGAGGCGGCGTCCGCCCCCCCGCGCATGGCCCGCACGCGTTCGGCGGTGGAGGACCGGGCCCGCCGGGCGGTGCCGAGGGCCGCCGCGGCCGGGGCGGTCATGGCGGTGGCCGGTGGAGCCCTGCTCCTGGTGCCGACACGGAGCCTGGTCGTGAGCTTCGCGGGGCTGTTCATGGTCCTCCTGGGGATGGCCCTGGGAACCCCCCTCGGCACCGTCGTGCTCGTCCGCTGGACCCGGCCCCTGCTGGCCCGCGGTGCGGGCATCCTGGGCACGATGGCGTCCCGGGGCGTGGTCACCGCGCTGTCGCGGACCGCACCGGCCATCGCGGCGCTGGTCGTGGCCGTGAGCGTGACCGTGGGCCTCGGCATCATGATCCAGAGCTTCCGGGGCACCCTGGTGGACTGGTTGGACGGCACCCTCCAGGCCGACGTGTACGTGTCGCTCCCGTCCGTCCAGGCGGCCCGGGCCGACGGAACGCTTCCCCCCGGACTGGTCGCGGCCCTCTCGGCCCATCCCGACGTGATGGGGCGAAGCACCTACCGGGGGGTCCAGGCGACGCTGGACGACGGCCCGGTCCAGGTCGTGGCCCTCGACCTCCATCCCCGGGGCGAGGCGGCCTTCGACTTCCTGGAAGGCGATGCCGGGTCGGCGTTTCCCGCCTTCCGGGAGGGCGGGGCGGTGATCGTGTCCGAGCCGTTCGCCTTCCGGCGCGGGGTGGGTCCCGGCGACACGGTCCGTCTGGCGGCACCCGGCGGCGAGGTGGCGTTTCCGGTGGCGGGGGTCTTCTACGACTACGCGGCCGAACGGGGGGTGGTCATGATGAGCCGGACCACCTACGACCGGCACTGGGACGACCCGGGGGTCACGTCCCTGGGGCTGTTCCTGGAAGAGGGAGCCGACATGGAGCGGACGCTGGCGGGCATGGAGGCCCTCGTGCCGGAGGGACTGACGGTGAGCATCCGGACCAACCGGGCCCTCCGCGAGGGGTCCCTCGAGGTGTTCGACCGCACGTTCCAGGTCACCGCGGTGCTCCGCCTTCTGGCGTTCGTGGTGGCCTTCGTCGGTGTTCTGAGTGCCCTCATGGCCCTGGAACTGGAGCGCGCCCGGGAACTGGGCGTGCTCCGGGCCAACGGCCTGACCCCGGGGCAGGTATGGCACCTGGTCACCACGCAGACCGGGCTCATGGGTCTCGTAGCCGGGCTGCTGGCCGTGCCCATGGGCCTGGTCCTGGCGGTGGTCATGATCCACGTGGTCAACAAGCGGTCGTTCGGGTGGACGCTGCAGATGGAGGTCGGCCCGGAGGTGGTCTGGCAGGCGGTCGGGCTGGCGGTCGTGGGCGCGCTGCTGGCCGGCGTGTTCCCCGCCTGGAAGATGAGCCGCACCTCCCCGGCCGAGGCGCTGCGCGGTGAATAGGGCCGTCGTAGTGGGCCTGCTCGGCCTGGTGTGTGCCTGCGGGCGGCCCGAGGGCGAGCCCACGGCGTCGCTCTCGCTGACCGAGACGCTGGGCGGCGCGGACACGGTGGGGTACGCCCGTGCCGTCGAGCCCCGGGCCTTCGTATTCCCCGCCGACCACGGCCCCCATCCGGACTTCCGAACCGAGTGGTGGTACGTGACCGGCAACCTGACCGGCAGCGGGAACCGGGAGGTGGGCTTCCAGTTCACGATTTTCCGGTCGGCCCTGGCTCCGTCGCCGCCGGATATCCCCTCCGGGTGGGCCACCAACCAGGCCTACATGGGCCACCTGGCCGTGACCGACGTCGAGAGCGGACGCTTCCACGCGTTCGAGTCGTTCGCCCGGGGATCCGGGGGCCTGGCGGGGGCGGCGGCCGACCCGTTCCGCGTGTGGATCGAAGGGTGGAGCCTCGAGGGGCCCGCGGACGGCGGCGCCGCCTTCCCTATGCGCCTGCGCGCGGCCGACGGCACCGTGGCCCTCGATCTGACCTTCGAGGCGGGGAAGCCACGGGTGCTCCAGGGCCAGGCCGGCCTGAGCCAGAAGGGGCCGGAGCCGGGCAACGCCTCGTACTACTACGCCCACACCCGCATGCCGGCCCGGGGCACCGTCGTGCTCGGCGCCGACACCCTGACCGTGTCGGGACTCGGCTGGCTCGACCGGGAGTGGAGCACCTCGTCGCTCTCGGAGGGGCAGGTAGGCTGGGACTGGTTCGCCCTGCAGATGGACGACGGCTGGGACCTCATGGTCTACCAGCTCCGCAACGACGACGGTACGGCCCATCCCCTCAGCGACGGCGTGCTCGTGTCCCCCGAAGGCACCCGGGTGCCCCTGGCCTGGGGGCGCGACATCCAGGTCGAGCCCACGGGGCGTTGGACCTCTCCGCGGGACGGATCCGTATATCCTTCCGGGTGGAGGATCGCGATCCCCTCGCGGGACTGGGACGTGACGGTCACCCCCGTGATGGACGATCAGGAGCTGGTGCTCGCCTTCCGGTACTGGGAAGGGGCGGTCCGCGTGGAGGGTACGGCCGCCGGAAGGGACGCATCGGGACGGGGGTACGTGGAGCTCACCGGGTACGCGGGGCAGCGCCCCGGAAGGTAGACCGACGACATGCCCGACTTCGTGCTCCAACTCGGTGTGGGCGGGGTGGTGGCCGCCCTCGTCTACGACGCGGTGTTCGTGATCTGGGTGCTGCTCCGGCCCCGCCGCCTCCAGAGCTCGTCCCTGGCGTGGATCCTGGTGATCCTGCTCCTGCCGTTCGTGGGCGGGCTCGCCTTTCTCCTCTTCGGCCAGGTCTGGGCCGACCGGCACCGGGCGCGTCGGCACCGGGACATCGTGGCGCGGGTGCGCTCCCACGACACCGACCATCTGCCCACGGTGCCCCACGACTACCTGCCCGAAGACGGCGAGGGGTTGGCCACCCTGGCGTATCGCGGCGGCGAGATGCCGGTGCGTCCGGGCAATCAGGTCGAGGTCTTCTCCGAGACCGAGGAAGTCATCCAGGGGCTCATCGACGACATCCGCGCCGCCCGGGACCACTGCCACCTCCTGTTCTACATCTATCTGGACGACGACAGCGGGCGGGGTGTGGCCGAGGCGCTCCTCGACGCCGAGAAGCGGGGGGTGGACTGCCGACTGCTGGTGGATTCGGTGGGCTCCCGGGCGTTCCTGAATTCCCGGCTGGCCCGGCGTCTGGAGAAGGGGGGCGTCCAGGTGCAGGAGGCCCTCCGGACGCGGTTCAAGATCCTGAGCCGCGGTCGCTTCGACATCCGGAACCACCGCAAGATCGCGGTCATCGACGGGGCCGTGGGGTGGACGGGGTCGCAGAACATCGCCGACGCGATGTTCGCCCCGAAGCCGGAGTTCGCCCCGTGGGTGGACTGCATGCTGCGCATCGACGGGCCCATGGTGCACGACCTCCAGGCGCTGTTCGTCCAGGACTGGTACATGGAGTCGGCCGAGCCCCTCGAGCACGTCCTGGAGGTGGAGCCACGGACCTGGGAGGGCGGTGTGGCGGCCCAGCTCATGCCCTCCGGGGTCAACTCGGCCAAGGACTCGCTGGTCCAGGTGCTCCAGGCGGGGATCCACGTGGCCCGGGAGGAGATCGTCCTGACCACGCCCTACTTCGTGCCTGACGAGGGCACCCTGGCCGCGCTGGTCACGGCGGCGGCCCGGGGCGTGACCACCCGGCTCGTGGTTCCGAAGCGCAACGATTCGCCGCTGGTGGCGGCCGCCAGCCGTTCGTGCTACGAGGTGCTCCTGGACGCCGGCGCGGAGATCTACGAGTACACGGAGGGCCTGCTCCACGCCAAGACCGTGACGGTGGACTCCCGCGGGGCCCTGGTGGGGTCGGCGAACCTGGATCGGCGGAGCTTCGAGATCAACTTCGAGCTGTCCGTGCTCCTGTTCAACCGGACGCTGGCCGCCCGGATCCGCGCGCTGCAGCAGAGCTACATCGATCAGTCCGAGCCGGTGGAGCTGCTGGAGTTTCGCCGCCGGCCCCTGAGGCATCGTGTCTGGGAGAACGCCTGCGGCATCCTGGGGCCGCTGCTCTAGCCTGTCCCCTCCACGCTCTCCACGAACGCCACGGCGTCGGCCACCTCGGCCGGATCGATCCAGTGCCCGATCTCGTAGTCCCGGCTCTGGAGCGGCGCTCCGGCCTGGTCCAGGCGACTCCGACCCCGGACCGCCAGCTCGTGGGGAATGGCCGGGTCGCGGAGGCCGTGGCCCCAGAACGTCGGCGTGGCACCAGGGCCCAGGGCGTCGGCGGGAATCACCGGGGAGTCGGCCAGGAAGCCGGAGAAGTTGAGCACCGCGTGCACGGCGCCCGGCCGGGTCAGCCCGTAGGCCAGGCTGGTGGTGCCTCCCTGCGAGAAGCCTCCGAGGACCACCCGACCCGGCGTGACGCCCAGGATCCCCGGAACGTCCGCGAGGAACGCCTCCACGGCTTCCAGGCTCCGGGCCAGCGTGTCGTCCTGCACCCGGTCCTCGGCCACGTATCGGTACCACGCCCACCCCGGCCCGTACCCCCACGGGTGGCCGGGGTAGGGGGCCTGGGGCGTCACGAGCGCCCACCGCTCCGGCAGGTGCGTTCGGAGGGCCTGCAGGTCGCCGCGGTGGCTGCCCCGGCCGTGGAGCAGGACGGCCACCGTGTCGCCGTCGGCCAGCGTGTCGGGACGGTGCAGATCGTAGACCAGCACGGATTCGCCTATGGGAGGGGGATCAGGGTCTGTTCGATGGTGTCGCGCCGGGGCTCGAGCCACTCGGGCAACCGGAGGGCGGACCCGAGCTCGCCGGGGCGCTCGTCTACCGCGAACCCCGGTCCGTCCGTGGCGATCTCCAGGAGAAGGCCGTCGGGAGCGCGGAAGTAGATGCTCCGGAAATAGGTCCGATCCATGAAGGGACTCACCTCGAGGCCCATGCCGAGGAGATGGTCGCGCCACGCGGCCTGCTGCTCCTCGTCCGCCGCCCGGAACGCGATGTGGTGGGTCTGCCCCGCACCCGGGCGGGCATGGTAGTCGGACCCCGGCCACCCGAACAGGGTCAGGGCCGACCGGCCGGCCACGGTGGTGCCGTCGTAGTGGGCCCAGAAGTAGTGCTTCGTCCGGCCGTCGTCCTGGTTCAGCGTCTTCTTGACCAGCTGCAGGCCCAATGCTTCCTCGTAGAACTCACCGGCCGCCTCGAGGTCGCCGGTGATTCCGGTGATGTGGTGGATGCCGTCCAGCCGCATGTCCGGCGTGACCTCTGGAACCGGATCCGGGTGCGTGGCCCGGGCCGCGGCTTCCTCGTCCCGGCCGTCGGGAAGGCGCTCTGCGGGGGGCACGATCAGCTCCGTTCCCAGCCCGTCCGCCGGCTCGTCGATGGCGTAGCCCGGGCCGTGGGTGGCGATCTCCAGCACCTGACCGTCGGGGTCGGTGAAGTAGAGGCTGGAGAAGTAGCCCCGGTCCACGGGGCCCGTGACCTGGACGCCGGCGTCGGTCAGCCGGCGCTTCCATTTGAGCTGTGCCGCGATGTCGCCCACGCCCAGGGCCAGGTGATGGATGCCGCCCACACCCCACCGACCGCGACCGGCCCGGGGCCATTCGAAGAACGTCAGGATGGTGCCGGGGTCACCCTTCTCGTTTCCGAAGTAGAGGTGATAGCTGCTCGGGTCGTCGAAGTTGACGGTCTTCTTGACCAGGGCGAGCCCCAGCAGATCCTGGTAGAACGCCAGGGTCCGCCGGGCGTCGGTGGACACCATCGTGATGTGGTGGAAGCCGGCAGTGACGAGGGGCGGCATGGGGTCGGAACGTCTTTCCAGTGGGGTGAACGGGATCTCTCGATGATTATACTTCAATGTTAAAATGATTGTCAATCGTGACGGCCGGAGGTCGCGAGAGGTGTGCCTGCGACCCGTTTCGTTCAAGATTCAACTCGGCGGCACGGGCCGACGATACTGGTAAGGGTCCGAGGTCCTGCCGCACCGACGTCCCTCGTACGGCCGCACTACCACATGCCCACCCCCACTTCGAACCGTCCGACGCCGGGACGCGGCCGCGTCTGGGCCTCGAGCCTGGTCGTGGTCGGACTGCTGGCGGCCGCCCTGTACGCCGTGGAGCGGCGGGTGCACGAGGCCTCCCTCGCCGCGGCGAGGGCCGACGTGGCCGGGCGTCTGATCAGCTACGAGCGGGCGCTGTCCAACGCGGTCTTCCGCCGGGTCAGCATCCTGTACGGGGCCCGGAGCTGGCTCCGCTTCGACGCCGACGGGTGGCAGGACTCCTTCGAGTCGTTCGCCGGTGACCTGGCCCAGGGCGTGGACGGCATCCGGGCCATCCAGGTGGTGCAGGGCGGCGTCATCCGGCGCACCTGGCCCCTGGAGGGGAACGAGGCCGCCCTGGGGCTGGACCTGACCGAACACCCCCTTCCGCGGATCACGGCCGACCTCTGGCGGGCCCACGACACGGGCGCGCTCGTCGTTTCGGACCCGGTCGAGCTGGTCCAGGGCGGCATGGGCGTGATCGTGCGCCTGACCTCCGGGGCGCCCGGCGACCGGGAGGCCCCCAGCGCGGCGGCCATCCTCGACCTGGCGCCCGTGCTCGAGGAGGCGGGCCTCGCGGCCGCCAGGGCGGCGGGCCTGCGGATCTTCGTGGAAGACGGCGACGGCCGGGTGTTCGCCGGCGAGCGGGTGGGCGCCGAGCCCGCGCGGATCGCCGTGGCGCTCCCCGACGGCGTCTGGACCGTGGGCGCCGAGCCCCTGGACGGGTGGGAGGGGGCGGTCGCGACCCGCCACGCCCTCCTGCTGGCCGCCGGCCTGGTCGTGATGCTCCTGGCGGGACTCCTCACGTTCAGCATCGTGGACCGCCAGGTCCGGCTGCGGACCGCCGTGGACCGGCGCACCGCCGAGCTGGCCGCTGCGATGGACACGCTGAGGAAGCAGGAGGCCTTCCTGGACCTCGCGCTGCGCGCGGGAAGGGTGTTCGCGTGGTCCTGGGAACTGGGCACCGACCGGGTCGTACGCAGCGGCGGTGTGGACGCGTTCTTCGGCCTGGCGCCCGAGGGGTCCGTCGACGACGTGCGCAAGCTCGTCCACCCCGACGACCGCGACGACCTGATCGAGGCCCACGAGGCGGCCGTCAGCACCGGGGCGCTGAGCGTGGAGTACCGGGTGGTACGGCCGGACGGGCGGGTGCTCTGGATCCGCGACGAAGGCCGGTTGCTCCGCACCGGCACGGAGCCGGACCGCCTGGTCGGCGCCATGGCCGACGTGACCCGGGTCAAGGAACTGGAACAGCAGCTCCTCCATTCCCAGCGGATGGAGGAGGTGGGTCGCCTGGCCGCGGTGGTGGCCCACGACTTCAACAACCTGCTGACCGTGATGCAGGCCAATCTCGAGCTCGCCCAGGAGGAGCTGGGCGGCAAGGCCGCCGACGATCTGAAGCAGGTGTCCCAGGCCATCGAGCACGCCAGCTTCCTGACGCGGAAGCTCCTGGTGTTCTCGCGCCGGGACCTCATCCGCCCGGAGATCATGGAGTTCGACCCGGTGGTCCTGGAGATCGCCGACATGGTCAGGCCCATCCTCGGGTCCTCGGCTCGCCTCGACGTCTCACCGGGAGCGGAAGGGGTCCGGGTCCGGATGGACCGCGGCCAGCTCACTCAGATCATCTTCAACCTGGCCGTGAACGCCCGGGACGCCATGTCGGAAGGGGGTACGGTGCGGGTCCGCACGGCGCTCGATGACGCGGCCGACGCGGCCCTCGGAGCGGTCCCCGGGGTCCACCTGATCGTGGAGGACTCGGGCACCGGCATCCCGCCGGACGCCCTGGGCAGCATCTTCGAGCCGTTCATGACCACGAAGGGTCAGGAGCAGGGGACCGGGCTCGGCCTGTCCACCGTCAAGACCATCGTGGAGGGTGTGGGAGGGCGGATCTGGGCAGAGAACGTGCCCTCGGGAGGTGCCCGCTTCGTGGTGGTGGTCCCGGTCCAGCTCCGCCCCGCCGTGCCGGTCTGACCCCGTCCGGCCGGACCCGGGGGAAGGGCGCCGGCGCCGGCGCGCCTACAGCGTGGCGCGGAAGCGGCGGGTGGCCAGGACCAGGCCCGCCACCGCCATGGCCAGGAGCACCGTGAACTGGACCCACAGTTCGGCGAAGCCCGCGCCTTTGAGGAAGATGGCCCGGACCACCTCGAGGAAGTGGCGGAGCGGGTTGATCAACGTCAGGTGCTGGAACACCTCGGGCATGGTGTCCACGGGGTAGAGGAAGCCCGACAGGATGATGGCCGGCAGGATGAACAGGAACATGGACAGGAAGGCCTCCTGCTGCGTTGCGCTGACGGTGCTGATGAACAGCCCCAGCGCGAGTCCGGCCAGGATGAACAGGGCCGCCGCCACCAGGAGCGCCAGGACGGACCCCCGGAACGGGATCTGGAACCACAGGAGGGCCACGGTGGTGACAAGGGCCATCTGCACCATGGCGATGCCCGCCACCGGGAGGGTCTTGCCCAGCATCAGTTCGCCGGGCGAGAGCGGCGACACCAGGAGCTGCTCCAGCGTGCCGACCTCGCGTTCCCGCACCACCGCCATGGCGGTCAGGAGCAGGCACATGAGCAGCACGATCACGCCGATGACCGCGGGCACGTTGTAGACCCGGCTGGCCAGCGACGGGTTGAACCAGGCCCGGGTCTCCAGGTCCACGGCCTCCGGAAGCGGCAGCCCCCGGGCGTCGGCGAGCCGCAGGTTGTGCTCCTGCACGATCTTCGAGGCGTACCCCTGCGCCACCGTGGCCGTGTTCGAGTTCGTCCCGTCCACCAGGAGCTGGACCGCCGGGGTGCGCCCGGCCGCCATCGCGGCGGCGAACCCCGCAGGAATCCGGAGGCCCGCCACGGCGTCGCCGTGGTCCAGCGCCCTGGTCTGGTCGGCGGCCCGGTCCGACGAGCCCACGATCCGGAAGTACCCGGAGGCCGTGAAGGCGTCGGCCAGCGCCCGGGAGGCGGCCGTCCGGTCGTGGTCCACCAGGAACGTGCGGACGCCGCGGACGTCGGTGTTCACCGCGTATCCGAACAGGATGAGCTGGATGATCGGGCTGACGAAGATCACCCGCTTCGTCTTGGGATCCCGGAAGAGCTGGCGAAGCTCCTTGACGACCATCCTCCGGATCCTCAGCAGGCGCCCCCTCACGTGGGCAGCTCCTTCCGGAAGGCACGCGTGGCCAGGGCCAGGCCGAGGGCGGCGTAGACGGCCATGAACACGGCCTGGGGCCACAGGACCTCCATGCCCACTCCCTTGAGGAAGATCCCGCGGGTCACGGTCACGAAGTACCGGGCCGGAATCAGGTAGGTCACGCCCTTCAGGGCCGCCGGCATGCTGGCGATGTCGAAGAGGAAGCCGCTGAGCAGCACGGCCGGCAGGTACGTGGCCACCATGGCGATCTGGGTGGCCAGGACCTGGGACTTCACCGCCGCGGAGATGAAGATGCCCAGCGCCAGGGCCCCCACCAGGAACAGCAGCGTCATGAAGCCGAGAAGGACCACGCTCCCGTTCAGGGGGGTGTCGAAGATGATGCGTCCCGCCACCACGGTCAGGGCCACGTCGAAGAGGCCGATGAGGAGGTAGGGCAGGAGCTTTCCGGCGATGACCTCGAAGCGGCCCACCGGCGTGGCGGCGAGCTGCTCCATGGTGCCGCGTTCCCATTCGCGGGCGATGGTCAGCGCCGTGAGCATGGCCGCGATGATCGACATGATGACCGCGATGAGCGCCGGCACGATCATGTGGCGGCTCTCGAGGTCCGGGTTGTACCACGTCCGCGGCTCGATGCGGAGGGGCGGCTCGAGGGTGCGTCCCTGCGCCACGATGCCGAGCCCGTGCCGGGAGACGATGGCGTCCGCGTAGTTCTGGGCGATGGTGGCGGTGTTCGCGTCGCTGCCGTCGAGCAGGAGCTGGACGGGGGCCCCCCGGCGGGCGGCCAGGTCGGCGGCGTACCCGGCCGGGACGCGAAGGACACCGCGCACGCGTCCCCGGAGGAGCGATTCGTCGGCCCCGGCCGACGAGGCCAGGTGCTCCTCGACCGTGAAGTACCCGCTGGACACGAAGGCCTCGACCAGAGCCCGGCTGGCCTGGGTCCGGTCGTCGTCCACCACCACGAGCCGCAGGTCGTCCACGTCGAACTTGATGGCGTAGCCGAAGAACAGCAGCAGGAACAGCGGCAGCACGAATGCCAGGATCATGCTCCGGGGATCCCGCTTGAGCTGGATCCACTCCTTCCGGGCCATCGCCCGGGTGCGCCGGGCGTTCATCCGACGGGGGCTCCGCCCTCGGCGCGGACCAGGGCCACGAACACGTCTTCCAGGGACGGACGGACGTCCTGGATGCTGCCGACCCGGTGTCCGGCGGCCTCGAGCACCCGCCGTACCGACGTGGCGCCCCGGGCGGCGTCTTCCACGGTGACGTGGAGCGCCCGGCCGAACATGGCGGCCTCCAGCACCCCGTCGATCCCGTCGAGGGCCGCCACGGCTTCGGGCGCCCGGTCCGTGCGCACGTCCAGGATCGGGTCCACCACCCGGCGTCGCAGGGCGGCGGGGGTGTCCAGGGCGATCAGGCGGCCCCGGTTCATGAGGGCCAGCCGGTGGCAGTATTCGGCCTCCTCCATGTAGTGGGTGCTGACGAAGACCGTGGTACCGGCGTCGGCCATGCCGTCGATCAGGTCCCAGAAGCGGCGCCGGGCCACCGGGTCCACGCCGGAGGTGGGCTCGTCGAGGAACAGGATCGGCGGTTCGTGGATCGTCGCGCACCCGAGGGCCAACCGCTGCTTCCAGCCCAGGGGCAGGGTGTCGGTGGCGCGCTGGTGCGCATGATCCAGTTCGGCCATCTCCAGGATCCAGGAGCGGCGCTCCCGGAAGCGGGCCCCGGTCACGCCGTAGAGGCCTCCGAACAGCTCGATGTTCTCGTCCACGGACAGATCGCCGTACAGGGAGAACTTCTGCGACATGTACCCGATGCGGCGCTTCACGGCGGCGCGCTCGGTGCGGATGTCCAGGCCGTCCACGCGCCCCTCGCCCCCGGTCGGGCTCAGGAGGCCGGTCAGCATCTTGATGGTGGTGGTCTTCCCGGCACCGTTGGGGCCCAGGAAGCCGAAAATCTCTCCGCGAGCCACGGAGAACGTGACGGAATCCACGGCGGTGAAGTCGCCGAAACGCCGGGTCAGGTCCCGCACCTCCACCGGGGGGGCGGACATCATGTCCCGGCGGCCCCGTCTGCGGGCCGGGCCGTCGAGACCCGGTGGATGAACACGTCTTCCAGGGAGGGCTCGATGGCCTCGAACGACTCCGCCTCGAGGCCGGCGGCGGCCGCCGCCTGCCGCAGTTCGTCGGGACCGGTCCCCGTCCGGAGGAGCACGTGCACGGCATCGCCGAACAACGTGGCGCTCCGCACGCCGTCCAGGGCCCGGAGGCCGTCCCGGGTGGCCCGCGGGTCCGCCGACCGGACCCGGAGCAATCCTTCGTCCAGGCTCTGCTGGAGGGCGGCCGGCTCGTCGAGGGCCAGCGCGCGGCCCTGGTCGAGGAGCACCACCCGGTCGCAGCGCTCCGCCTCGTCCAGGTAGGACGTGGACACGACCACGGTGATGCCCTCGGCCACCATCTCGTGCAGGATCCGCCACAGCTCCCGGCGGGAAATGGGGTCGACGCCGAAGGTCGGTTCGTCCAGCAGGAGCACGCTCGGCTGGTGGATCAGGCAGCACGACAGCGAGAGCTTCTGCTTCATGCCTCCGGACAGCTTGCCCGCCAGCCGTTCCGAGAACTCGCCCAGCCGGCTGAAGCGGTACAGCCGCTCGAGTCGGGCGGGGCGGGCGGACGACGGCACGCCGTAGAGATCCGCGTAGAAGTCCAGGTTCTCCTGGACGGAGAGGTCCTCGTACAGGCCGAAGCGCTGCGCCATGTACGCCAGACGGGGCTTGGCCGCCTCGGGGTCCGCCACGACATCCACCCCGTCCACTTCCACCCCGCCGGACGACGGCGGCAGGATGCCCGCCAGCATCCGCATGGTCGTGGTCTTCCCGGCTCCGTCGGGGCCGACGATTCCGAACAGCTCGCCGGGGGCCACGTCGAAGCTCAGCCCGTCAACCGCCGTCAGCGGCCCGAACGTCCGTCGTACGTCGCGGAGCGAGACCGCAGCGGCGGGGTTCATCCCCGGTCCTCGACCAGCGTGACGTCGGCGGGCACGCCGGGCTTCAGCTCGAAGCCCGGATCGCCGGTGATGCGCACCTTCACCGGGTAGACCAGCTTGGTGCGCTCCTCCGCGGTCTGGACGTTCCGGGGGGTGAACTCCGCCTGGCTGCCGATGTAGATCACCTCGCCCTGGTAGACGCGGTCCGGCCAGGTGTCGGCCACGATGCGGGCGGGCATGCCGATCCGCACCCGTCCGAGCCGGTCTTCCGGGACGTAGATGCGGACCCAGCGGTCCGCAGGGTCGAGGACGCTTAGCACCGGAGCGCCCGGTTGCACCACCTCACCCGGCTCCCTGTGGCGGAGGGACACGACACCGGGGAACGGTGCCTGGAGCCGTGTGAACCCGAGGCCGGCGTCGGCCCGGGCCACCTGGGCGCGGGCCTGCTCGACCATGGCCCTCTGGGCGTCCAGGGTCTCGGTCCGGGGTCCCTGGCGCACCAGGGCGGCCTGGTCCGCGGCCTGCCGGGCGGCGGCCTCCGCGGTGGCCAGGGCCGTCTCGGCGCGGTCGAGGGCCTGCCGACTGACCGCGCCGCCTTCGAACAGGGTGCGTGCCCGCTCGGCTTCCCGCCGGGCCTCGTCCGCCCGGGCCCGGGCCGACGCCAGTGCGCTCTCCGCCTGCGCCAGCTCTTCGGGCCGGGCCCCCCGCTCGAGTTCGCGGAGGCGCGCCGTGGCCGCCCGCTCCTGCGCCACTGCGGCGTCGCGGACGGCCCGGATCTCGGTGGCGTCGAGGTAGGCCACGACCTCGCCGCCCGACACGGGGTCGCCTTCGCGCAGGACGATCTCCTCGATCCGCCCGGGCACCTGGAAGCCCAGGTCCGCCTCCGTGGCCTCGACGGTGCCCGATGCGCTCAGGCCGTCGGAGGTTTCGGCGCCGGGTCCGAAGACCACGAAGGCGATCGCGACGGCCGCGGCCACGAGGGGCACGGCCACGAGCAGGGGCTTCTTCATGGCACGATCTCCAGCAGGGTGATCAGCGTGCGGGGAGTCAGATCCGCCTGCGCCCGGGCCAGCCGGACCCGGGCCAGGGCCTCGTCCGCCACGGCGGCGGTCCGCCCGGCGCGGGCCTGGAACAGCGAGGCCTGGGCCCGGAGGAAGTCGGTCTGGACGCCGGCGCCGGCCGCCAGGGCCAACGCCTCGATGCGCGCCACCTCCTCCCACTGGACCACGGAGGCCTCCAGGGCATTCCTCCGTGCGGCGGCCTCTTCGACGGCGGCGCGGGCACCGGCCCGGGCTTCGTCGGCCTTCAGCTCCGCGGCGCGGAGGTCGGCCCGGGCGGCCGTCAGGTCGGCCTGGGAGCGTCGCACGGTCGCGCCCCGGGCGCCGCCGGTGAACAGTGGCCAGGACACCTGGACCCCGGCCTGCCACTCCGTGTCGAATGCGCCGGCGGTGGACCCGAACGTGAGCAGCCCGGCGGCCGCGTTCACCGACGGCGCCCGGCCGGCCCGAGCCTCGGCCACCCGGGTCTCCGCGGCGGCGGCGGCCAGGCGGGCGGCGCGGACCGCCGCCGTCTCGGACGCCGGTCCATCCCTTTCGACCGGTGTTGCCGACGCGGGCCGCACCGTCGCCATCGGGCGGTCCGCCACGGCCGTCACCGGCACGCCCATCAACCGGGCGAGAGACCGCTGCGCCACGTCCAGCCGGGCCCGGGCCGCCGCCGCCTGGGCACGGGCGTCCGACAGCGCCGCGTCGGCGCGAAGCACGGCCACCCGGGGCGCCGCTCCCTCGTCGACGCGTTGGCGGGCCAGGTCGGCCTCCGCGGCCAGCGCCTCGAGCCACGCCTCGGTGGCACGGAGCAGCTCCCGGGCCGTCTGCACGCCGAGGTAGGCGGCCGCCGCCTCTTCCAGCAGTCCCGCTTCGGCGCCGGTGCGGCGGGCGTCGGCGGCGTCGGCGCCGGCCCGGCTCCCGTCGATGCGGGCGCCCCGGGCGCCCCCGTCGTAGACCGTCCAGGCTACGCCGAGACGCCCCTGGACCAGGGTCCTCTCGAACGAGGGAGGGCGGGTCGGATCGAAGCCGTGGAGCGGCGCTACGATCATCGGCTCCTGGAAGCGGGTCACGCCGCCGTCGGCCACGACGCCCGGCAGCCAGGCGCTCCGGGCCCGGGCCGCGTCGGCCTCGGCCCCCTCGATGCGGGCCACGGCGGCGAGCAGCGTGGGGTGGGTGGACAGCACTGCATCGACGGCCTCGGCGGGCGTGAGGGGCCGTTGCTGCGCCCCCAGGGCGCCCGGCGCGAGGAGGACGGTGGCGACGAGGGTCGCCGGGATCGGGAACCTCCGGGTCATGTCGATGGCTCCGTGGAGGGTGCCAGCCCGGCCCGCACGAAGGCGGAGGCGTGGCGGATCATGGTTTCGCGGTGCTCGGGGTCGCCGATGTCCACGCCCAGGACGGCACCGACGAAGGGTGCCACGAGGTTGAGGTAGATGGGCTGGGCCACCACCGAGAGCGCGGTCAGCACCGGATCTCCCGGGCGGACGGAGCCGTCGGCCTGCCCCTCGGTCTGGAGCCGTCCGATGGCCCCGGCGATCCGCCGGAACGTGGCCGCCACGGGCTCGGGGGGATGCCGGCCGGCGGCCAGTTCCTGGAGCATCAGCCGGGGCAGGTGGGGGTGTTCCGCCAACACGCGGAAGTAGGACGCGACGATCCGTTCGATGCGGTCCAGGGCGGTGCCGCCGGAGCGGACCGCCCCCTCCACGGCCTCCGCCACGGCGCCGACTTCCGTGGTCAGCACGGCCTCGTACAGGCCCCGCTTCGAGCCGAAGTGGTAGGTGATGGCGCCCAGGTTGGCCCCGGCGGCGCCGGTGATGGCCCGGACCGAGGCGCCGTCGAAACCCTCCGTGGCGAAGAACTCCCGACCGGCGCGGAGGAGGGCGCGCCGGGTGTCGGCGCCGGGGTCGCCGGGGTCGGCGTCCGGCGGGGAAGTCGAGCCGCGCCCCTCGGAGTGGGGGACGGTGCCGGATGAGGCGGTGCGTGCGTGTGGATCATTCATACGTTCGTATGAATACAAACCCGAGGTGCCATGGTCAACCACCGGACGCCTCCGCCCGGGTTTGCGGCGGGCCCGGCCACGCTCGACATTCCGCGCCA
Organism: Longimicrobiales bacterium; assembly: GCA_040216925.1. GTDB lineage: Bacteria > Gemmatimonadota > Gemmatimonadetes > Longimicrobiales > Gaopeijiaceae > JAJCZZ01. Next base: position 46,685 of record JAVJOF010000012.1, on the reverse strand, counting down.
TGCGGATCTTCCTGACGGGACAATGCACGCTCCATCCGGGCCGGATGGAGTTCGGCAACATCGGCAACTACTACATCGTCGAGCCCCTCGTGCGGGAGCTCCACCGGGTCTTTCCCGGTGCCGAGATCCGAACCACGCTGCAGATGTCCGACGGCTTCTGCCGGCGGGAGCGGGTCACGTGCGTGCCCATGGAGCACTACTACGCCTGGCGCCCGGACGAGCGCACGCGGGCCGAAGACGAGGTCGTGCTCGCCGAACGGCTGGCCGACGGCGGCTCGCCCACCGGCTCGACCGGCTACGTGGACGAGGTGCTCGCCGCGGACCTCGTCGTGGATTTCAGCGGCGACATCTGGGGCGAGAACGCGGACTTCCTGGGCCCCGACCGGTTCCACGTGGGCCTCTGCAAGGATCTGGTGGCCCAGCGACTCGGTCGGCCGACCGCCATGGTCGCCGGGTCCCCAGGCCCGTTCCCGGACGCCGACGCCGACCTGGCCCGTGAGGTCTTCGCCGGCTTCGACGTCGTGACCAATCGGGAGCCGGTGAGCCGGTCCGTGCTCCAGGGCGCCGGGTTCCGCACCGACCACGTCGTGGACCTCGCCTGTCCGGCGTTCCTCTTCGAGCCGTCCCGCGGGGCGGCCGTGGAGGCCCTGGCCGAAGCGGAGGGACTGGTGTCCGGCGGCGCCCCCGTGGTGGGCTTCGTCCTGTGCGGGTGGAACTTCGCCGAGGGCCCCTTCGACCGGTGGCCCCGCGACGACGCCGAGTACGAGCCGTTCGCCCGGGCCGTGGAGCATCTGGCCGAGGAACGGGGGGCTCGCGTCGTGCTCCTCTCCCACAGCAACGGCTTCGAGCTGCCCGCGCCGCCGTTCCGCCTGATCCACGGGCGGGACTACCCGATCGCCAAGCAGCTCCAGCGAGTGGTGGCCCGGAGGGGTCGTGCCCGCGATGTCCGGGCGCTCGACGGCATCTACTCGGCGTGGGACACCAAGGCCCTCCTGGGCCGCTTCGACATGGTCGTGAGCGGGCGCATCCACGCGGCGGTCGGCGCCCTCAGCCAACACGTCCCGACCGTCGTGCTGGACTACGGGCACCCCCCGAAGGCGCACAAGTTGCGGGGATTCGCGCGGGTTGCGGGCGTCGAGGAGTTCGTGGCCGATCCGGCCGACCCCGACGACACGGTGGCCCGGATCGACGCGTGCTGGGAGGCCCGCGACCGGGTGCGGGGCGAACTCACGGAGCGCATGCCCGGGGTGCGGGCGGCGGCGCGGCGCAACGCCGAGATCCTGGCCGGACTGGTGGAGGGCTGATCCGGTGCGGGTGGCCGTCATGCAGCCGTACTTCGTGCCCTACTTCGGGTACTTCCAGCTCCTGCACGCCGTGGACCGCTTCGTGATCTACGACGACGTCCAGTTCACCCGCTCCGGTTGGATCCACCGGAACCGGATCGCCGTCGGGGGTGCGCCCTCGTGGATCACGCTGGCCCTCCGCCGCGACTCCGACACGCTGCCGGTACGGGAGCGCGCCCTGACGGAGGACTTCCGGGCCCGCAACGCCAAGCTGCTGCGACGGGTCGAGGGCGCGTACCGGAGCGCACCGTTCTTCGAGGAGGTGCGGCCCCTTCTGGATGCGGTGTTCGGTCACGACGAGCCGGGCCTCTTCGCGTTCGTCCGCCATTCGGTGGAGGTCGTGGCCGCCCATCTCGGCATCGAGACGCCACTCGTGACCTCGTCCACGTTGGGCGTGGATCCGGACCTCCGGGGCCAGGACCGGGTGCTGGCCATGGCCGAGGCGGCCGGGGCGCGGACCTACGTGAACCCTCCCGGGGGCGTGTCTCTCTACGACGCCAAGGCGTTCCGGGCCCGGGGGATGGACCTCCGCTTCCTCCAGCCGGCGGCCCTCGTGTACGCCCAGGGCGCCCACGACTTCCTTCCCTCGCTCTCGATCCTGGACGCGCTCGTGCACAACCCGCTGGATCGGATCCGGGCCCGCCTCGACGACTACGCGCTGACCGACGGGGCGCCCCGATGAGGTACGCCTTCTACGTGTCGGGCGGAGCCACCCGGCTCAAGAAGCTGATGCGCCGTCCGTGCTTCGTTCCCTACCGGAGCCGCACGGCCTTCGTGCTCACGGACAACCCCGGGGACGCGGAGCTGGTGTCGATGACCGCGGACGCCGGCATCCGGTGCCTGGTCCATCGGCGGCCGGAGGGCCACCGGGGTGCCCGCGACGCGGCGCTGTCGGACCTCTTCCTGGGCGCGCTGCGAGAGGAGGGCGTGGACCATGCCTTCGTCTACGGCGGCGCGATCCTGGTGGGGGATCTGCTGGAGGCGTACGCGGGGCGGCTGATCAACTTCCATCCGTCCGTGCTCCCTGCCTTTCCGGGGCTTCGGGCGGTGGACCGTGCCCTGGACGAAGGAGCGTTCCTCCTGGGCAACACGGCGCACGTCGTGGTGGAGGCGGTGGATGCCGGCCCCGTGGTCATGCAGCATCTGGTGCACCGTGACGCGGTGGCCACGGTGGACGACGTGCTGGACGCCCAACCCCTCATGCAGTTCCAACTGCTCCGGTGGCTCGATCAGGGCCGCCTGGTCGACGCCGGCGCCGGGCCACGCATCCGGGGGGGCGACTACTCCGTCGGGCCGTACGTCCCTGCCGTGGAAGCGGGGGTCCTGCGGGACTACGAGGCCGACGAGGCGCCGGCCAGGGCGGGGGACTCCCGGCCGGCCAACCCGGGGCCGGACCCGGGCGATTCCGCCACCGGGTCCTGAGCGTCGGCGTCCGGGGCCGGGACCACGCGTCCCCGGTCCGCCCGGTGCCACACGTCCTTCCCCGCCGCCTGGATGGCGGCGTGGTTCCGGTGCACCCAGCCGAACAACGCCGCCATGTCCGACGGACTGGACGAGAATCCCGTGTCGTGGAAGATCGCGTCGAGGTCCGTGGCTTCCAGGCTCGACCGGATGCGGAAGAGCTCCTCCGCGTCGTCGATCAGGCGGACGGCCGCGTCCGTGTAGGCGTCTTCGTCCGGGCAGATCAGCCACTCGGGAAGCCCGGCCTCGCGGAGCAGCACCGCGTCGGTACGGTTGTGGACCTCGCCCCGCTCCATGGCCACCGACGGGATGGCCTGGTGGAGCGCGTCGAGGGTGCTGTTCGTCCCTCCGAACGGGAAGGGGGCGAGCTGGATCTCGCACATCGAGAGCGCCTTGAGGTACGTGGCGTAGTCCGAGGTCGGGTGGACGTGGGCGCCGGGCAGCCAGTCGCGGATGCGCCGGGCGGCATGGCGGAGCGCCAGGCCGTTCAGGTTCGGGAAGAAGTGGAACTCCACCGGGCGATGGGCCGCCTCGTCGATGGCGCGGCAGACCGCCATGAACTCCGGGTTGAGCTTGAAGACCGCACTCGAGACCGACACGCGCACCGGTCCGTCGTGGCGGCGGATCCGTGGGGCGGGTGCCTCCCCGTCCGTCCGCTTGGCGTGCTGGATGCTTCCGCGCTGGAACAGGACCACGGTTTCGGAGAAGCACGGAGCCGCGCCGGTGTAGACCTCCTGCACCGCCATGTAGTCCATGGTCGGACAGTGGGTCGTGGCCGGATGACCGGGCGTGGCGATCTGGATCGGCGCCAGCCGGAGGTTGGCCAGGGCGATGCCCGTGGTGCTCATGCCCACGCTCGGGAAGTAGGCCATGTCCGGAGCCAGCCGTTCGATGGCCCGGACCGCCGAGCGTAGCCCCTTCGCCCCGGGGCCGACTTCGATCGTCCGCCCGAAGAGGGCCCGGCTCGTCGCGTCCACCGCCGAGGGCTCGAACACCCCTACCAGGTCGAAGTCCCGGCCCAGCAGCGCCAGCGTGGGTGCGAAGCAGCGATACATGGCGTGGGTGGACGCGAACGCCTCGAGGGGCACGAGGAGCACGGGACGGGCCCGTTCCGGCCGCGCCGAGGTCATGTCCAGGTCCCGGATGCCGTTGTCGGACAGGACGGTCCGGATGGCGTCGTTGAGGTGCCGCTTGATGCGATGCTTGTCGGGGTGGTGCTCGTAGCTGCAGAGGAACCACGCCTGGGCCATCAAGGGGAGCTGCGCCCAGGTCGGGTCGGACTCGCCCAGACGGTCGGCCAGCCTCTGCAACTCGCTGCGCCGCTCCGAAGCCCGGGGGCTCAACACCGTTTTCGTGGAGAGCAGCGAGAACCAGGCCGGCCACGAGGTCTCGGGCAGGGCGTCCAGGAAGTCCTCGAACGCCAGGCCTGCCCGGGACTCGAGCCCGTTGGCAAGCATGGCCCGCTGGAGGCTCGCCGCGTCGACGCCGCCCCGCTCGGCGTTCTCTGCGATCTGCCCGGACACCACCCGGAGCAGCGCGTCGGCGTGCCCGGGGTGTGTGCACCCGAACAGATCCATCGCCGTGCGCTTGTGCACGAGGAGCTTCGCGAACTGACGGGCGTCCGGCCGGAAGGCGGGATTGCCCACGATGCGGGCGTACTGCCGGGCCCACCAGGCGTCGAACTCCGCCAGGAAGGCCGGGTCGTCGGACTCGGGGCCGCCGCCCGCCGCCAGGAGGGTCAGGCCCTCGATGAGGCGGTCCGCCGCGCGACGGAGCCGTCCGGACTGGATGTCCTGGTCCAGCTCGGCCGGCGTGAAGGAAAGGACGGCCGTGCCGCCGCTCCGCCGTGGGGTACGGGACCGCCCACGGGGCTTCCGTCCCCGGGGGCTCATGCGACCATCCCCTGGGGCAGGGTGCCCGCCGGGCCCCGCTGCTCCGTCGTGCCCGCCGCGAGGCCCGCGCGAACCACGGCACACACCCGCTCCACGTCGGCCGGGGTCAGGAAGGAATGGAAGGGCAGCCCGACCAGGTGCCGCGCCAACGACTCGCTCGTGGGAAGCACCTCGCGGCCGGCGACGCCCACGCGGGGGCAGTGCTCGAACGCCGGGTGGTGATGCAGGGCCGGGGCGTACCAACGCCGGGTCTCGATGCCGAAGCGGTCGAGGGCCGCCTCGGCCTCGTCGGCCGCGTGCACCGAGGGGAACCGGACCGGAAGCACGGCGGGGATCAGGGGGCGGAGGTGGCGTTGGAACCGGATCGCCGTGCCGGCCAGCCCGGTCCGATAGCCTGCGTGCACCCGGGCCCGCCGGGCCCGGACGTCTTCGAAGCGGATCGCCTGCGCCAGTCCGACGGCGGCGTGGTACTCGCTCAGCTTGCCGTTCCACCCGGCAGTGGCGACACGCCCGTCTTCGAATCCGAAGTTGGCCAGTCGGCGGACTTCGGCGGTCACGGCGGACGGCCCCACCACCAGCCCTCCCTCGCCCACCCCGAACGGCTTCGTGGCGTGGAGGCTGAACACGATCACACCCTTCCGGGAGCCCGGTTGGGCGCCCAGGGCGGCCGCGGCGTCCACGGTCACCGGCACGCCGGTGTCCTGTGCGAAGGCGTCCCACGCGGCCACGTCCACCGGCGAGCCGAACGCCGCCACCGGAACCACCATGTCGATGCTCCGGTGCGCCAGGGCGGCCCGGGCCAGATCCGGCGTCAGCGCCCACGTGGTGGGGTCGACGTCGAGGAGCACGACATCGGCGCCGAGACGGAGCGGAGCCAGGCCCGTGGCCGGGAACGTGAGGGCGGGCACGGCCACGGTCCAACCGGGACCGACGCCCTGCGCCGCCAGTGCCAGCTCGAGCGCCGTGGTTCCGTTGCCCACGACCGTGGCGTCGAAGTCGGCGTCCACGGTGGCGGGGTCGGTGTTGCGGACCAGGCAGCCGAGGCACGCCTCGAGTTCCTGCGCCAGGGGCCCGCGGTTCGTGTAGTGGCGGGCGGCGTCGATGCGGTGGAGCCAGGGCAGCAGATCGGCCGCCGCCGGCATGTCGGGTACCATCAGGGCGATGGACACCGGAGTTCCTTTTCCTCGGGGTCGGTGGCGGGTGGGCGCACCCGCGTCGCTACGCCCGAGTCTCGGCACGACGGGCCGGAACTTCAGTCCGGGCGTGCCCGACCGGTCAGGCGGACGCCAGCTCCGCGACCACGGCCCGCAGCAACCGCGCACCCTCCACCAGTCGAGGCCCCGGGCGGCCGAGGAACGGCTCGCCCACGCAGTGGACCCGCCCCCGCCGCACGAACTCGAGGTCCTGCCAGGTCGTGTTCCGGAGCACCACGTCGGGTCGGTACTTCGCGGGATCCACGCCGCACCACGACAGCACCACCGCGTCGGGAGCCGCCTCGGCCACCTCGTCGTCGGTCATCGGGCGACTCTTCACGTCTTCGTGGCCCAGGGTGGCCCGGGCCCCCGCCGCGGCCAGCACGTCGACGACCCAGGACCGCTGTCCCGGGGTGATGACGGGTTTCGGCCACCACTGCACGAGGATGGACGGCGCGTCGTCGGGAGGTGGCGGCGCGTCGAGTTCGGCCTTCATCGAGGCCACGACCCGGTCAGCCTGGTCCGCGGCGTCGATGCGGGCGCCGATGTCCCGGATGTCGCGGTACACGTCGGCCAGGCTCACCGGCTCCGGGGCGATCCACGGGAGGCCGGCGGCGTCGAGCCGCTCCACCACCTTCTCGTGCCCGGGAACGGTCAGCGTGGCCAGCACCAGATCCGGTTCGAGGGCCGCGACCTTCTCGACGTCGATGTCGAGGTCCGGCCCCACCTTGGGAAGCGGGTCCACGACCTCCGGGGGCCAGTCGGAATGGTCGTCGACACCCACCAGCAGGTGGGCCCGGCCGAGGGCGTGGACGATCTCGGTGTTCGAACAAGCCAGGGACACGATGCGCATGCCGGCACTACCCGTCGGCCTCCGGCGGGTGCCGCCGGGCGGGAGCGCCGGACCCGCCCGGACGCCTCCGGCCCGCAACAATCCGGCCGGTCCGGGGTGCCCACACGTCGATCCCCCGAACCCGACCGGAGTCCCCGTGGTCAAGACGCCCTCCACCATGTTGCCCCTGGGTACCAGGGCCCCCGATTTCGCCCTTCCCGAACCGGCCACCGGTGCCACCGTGCGCCGTTCGGACGTCGAGGGCGGGCAGGCGCTGCTCGTCGTGTTCCTGTCGAACCACTGTCCGTTCGTGAAGCACATCGCCGACGAGCTGGCCTCGTTCGCCCGTGAGTACGGGCCCCGGGGCGTTCGGGTGGTCGGCATCAACGCCAACGACGTGGCCAACTACCCGGCCGACAGCCCTGCGAAGATGAAGGAGGAGGTCGAGCGGCGCGGCTACCCGTTCCCGTACCTCTTCGACGAGAGCCAGGAGGTGGCCAAGGCGTATCGGGCCGCCTGCACGCCGGACTTCTTCCTGTTCGACGGCGAGGGCGAACTGGTCTACCGCGGGCAGTTCGACGCGTCGCGGCCGGGGAGCGCCGAGCCGGTGACGGGCTCCGACCTCCGGGCCGCGTGCGACACGGTCCTGGCAGGAGGGCGGCCCCCGGAGGAGCAGACGCCGAGCGTGGGGTGCAACATCAAGTGGAAGGCGGGCAACGCCCCGGACTACTTCGGCTGAGGCATCCCCCGGGAAGACCAGGAGGAAAAACAACGAGGCGCCACCGAACGTCCTTCTCGGTGGCGCCTCACTGTCGCTAGCCCGGCGCGAACGCCAGGTGGGCGCGAACAGCTAGAGATCCGTCCGGCTTAGAAGCCGTACTGGCGATCGCTTGCCCGTGCCAGGCTGGACAGGGTACTCGGAATAGACAAGGATCACCTCCTTCTTGCGGGTCGACATCGGGCGGAGCACCGGCGGGGTTCGACCCCCGCGGTCCGCATGGCAGGCTGTGCCCATCGGGCGATCCTGCCGCGGCCCATGTCGGAGACTCTCTCCGACGCAGCCAGTCTACATCCCGGTCCGGAGCGACGCAAGGACCCGATCCCCCACCCCTCGTATCGGGGCTGTCACGGGGGTACCACATGTCGTAGCCAGGTCCCTACGCGTCCCGCCAGGCGCGGCGGAACAGGACGAAACTCACGCCCAGCGCCACCGCGATCCACAGGATACCCCAGAACTCCGTCGGGGTCCCCGTGATCTCGCCGAGCATGTAGGCATCGGACTCGAGGTGGGGCCGATCGAGCACGTCGCTCTTGATGTCCAGGATGGCGTAGAGGGCGCTGGTCAGGCCCAGCGACATCAGCAGCACGCGGTTGGTCGCCGCGGACAGCTTCCGCGCCGCCAGGATCATGGCGATGCCGAACAGGATGCCGAACGCGAGTCCGAACCCCGACCGGACGTAGGCCAGCGTGAGCAGGACCACCGAGCCGCCGATGGCGGCGTTGACCCAGTCGGTCCGGACCCGGCGGGCCCGGGCCGCTTCGACCATGGCCGCGCCCCATCCCAGGCTTCCCAGGTATCCCGCCGAGAGCGTCAGGAGGGCGTTGCCGCCCGGACAGTAGCAGGCACCACCCTGCTGTGGGTCGAGCACGATGCGCTCGATGACGCCGCCCGTGGCCACGCTGACCAGCGCGTGGCTGATCTCGTGAAGGAGCACCACGAAGATCTTGAGCGGGTAGACCAGCGCCGTGTCCCAGAGCGTCCACAGGACGGCGAAGTACAACGCGAAGCCCGCCAGGAAGGTGAGCTTCCGCTTGGTCGAGGTCTTCATGGCAGCCGGGAAGAAGGCCGGGGACCGGATCCGGGCCCCTCCGCCCGTCCTACGCCGGATCGACCGCGGGGGTTTCCCGGGAGGGTCGTGGGCCGGGACGCACGCCTCCGCGCCCCCACCACCCGGGGCCGATGAATCACGCAACTCGCTCGGTACCCGTCCATGGCCGGATGGGCCACTCCTTCAGGAGGAGGCCGGCTCCGCCACCACGATCTCGTAGCGTGCGTTCAGCAGTCCGGCCCGCTCCGCCAGCTCCTGCCGGGCGATGGCCGCGCCCTGCGCCGAGCGTGCCAGGGCATCCAGGCTGGCTTCGGCCACCTGCTCGACGGACATGCCGGCGCGGAACCCGAGCGCCGTCGCCCACCGGGTCGTGGTGTCCGTCCACCGGCGGCGCAGCGCCTCGGCTTCGGCGTCGGGCACCGCCAGGCCCATCTCGTCGGCGCGGGCCAGGGCCTCGCTCCGCGCCGCCGGATCCTCCCACGCCTCCAGGTGGGCGGAGGGGTCGCCGACCCGGGGCGCCAGTTCACGGACCACGGTGGCGCGGGCCTCCTCGAAGGGCACGACCTCCCGGTGTTCCAGGCGCAGGATGTGGTACCCGTACTGGGTCTCGGTGACCGGGCTGATCTCCCCCACGTCCAGCGCCGACGCCGCTGCCCAGAACTCGTCGACCCACGCGCCCTCCCGTCCGGGCTGGAGCAGGCCCTCCCGCCCCTCCGCCCCGGGTTCCTCGGACAGGCGGGCCGCCGTTTCCGCGAAATCCGCGCCCGCGCGGAGCGACTCGAGGGCGCGCCCGGCCTTCCGCTCCGCCTCGGCCCGGTGCTCCGGCGCCCGCCACCGCTCGGAGAAGAAGAGGATGTGCCGCACGGTCAGCTCGTAGGCCGGGTCCGTGAGGTAGTGCGCCTCCAGCACGGCATCCCCGACCCCTGCGTCCGCGAGCGTCCGCTCGGCGGCCAGGATCTCGAGCAGTCGATCGTCGATCCAGCGGTCGGTGAGGGGGCGTCCCAGCGACGCGGTGGTGGAGTCGGCCACGGCCAGGCCGAAGGCGGCCAGTCGCCCGAGGTCGGCGCGCCGCGCGGGGGTCAGACCGAGGAGCTGGTCTTCGGAGAACGAGACCGGCCCCACGGTGATGGCGGGAGCGGGGGGCTCACCGCAGGAGGCCAGCAGTCCCAGGAAGAGGAGTGGAGTGACCCGACGGGGGATCGACATGCCGACAATCTAAGGAAACGCCGGGGCTCGTCGCGATCTCCGAGCACGTCGGCCCACCGGCGCGGAGGGTGGCCCGCGGTCCCCCGGCAGTGGGCCCGATCCAGCCCCGCTGCGGTTGACACGGCCCGCGACCGGGAGTGAATTGGGCGTCCATGTCCACGCCCTTCGACCTGACGCCGGTGCGGTCCACGTTCCGGGGCGTCACCGTTGCCGCGGTGCCCGCCGCTGCGGACTTCGACGCCGACCGGTGGGCCCGGGCCGAGGCGATCGTGGCCGACGCCGTGGGCGCGCGTCCCGCCTCGGTGCAGCGCCAGCTCCGGGCCTTCTTCCGGGTCCTGGGCGCCCTGTCCTGGCTCCGGTTCGGCCGGCCGTTCGGCTCCCTCGGCCCGGACAGGACCCTCCGCCTTCTCCGGTCCCTCGAACGGGCTCCGCTGCTGCTGCTCCGGCGGGGAACCTGGGGCGTCCGCACGCTGGCCTTCATGGGCGTGTACGGCCAGGAAGGCGTCCGGGCGGAGGTGGGCTACCGGGCCATGGCGGACGGCTGGTCGGGCCGGGGCGGGGGTGAGCCGTGGCCGGATCGGGCGGGGCGGGGCGTCCCGGAGGATTCGATCCTGACGGCGCTGCGGCCCGAGCCGTGACCGACGTCTCCGTCGACGTACTCGTGGTGGGCTCCGGGGCCGGCGGCGGCACCGTCGCGCAGGCCCTGGCCCCCCTGGCCGAGCGGGGCCAGCGCATCCTGGTGCTGGAGCGGGGCCCGCGCTTCGCGGCGTCGGACTTCACCGGCGACGAGGTGGAGATGGCGCCGGCTCTGTATGCCGACGCGGGCGGCTTCCTCACGTCCGACGGCACCATGACGCTGGCCTTCGGCCGGGCCTACGGGGGATCCACCGTGGTGTACACGGGCACGTCCCTGCCGCCGCCGGAGCGGGTGATCCGGGGGTGGAGCGTTCCGGGACTCGACGCGGCCGACCTGCGGGAGCGGACCCGGCGATACGTGGACGAGAACAACGTCCACCTCCTTCCCGACGAGGCCATCAACGAGAACAACCGGCTCTTCGTGCGCGGGTGCGCGGAGGCCGGGTACACGGCGCACCAGTTCCCGGTCAACGTGCGGGGCTGCCGGGGCTCCAGCCTGTGCAACCTGGGGTGCCCGAACGGCGCGAAGCAGGGGACCCACGCCGTGCAGCTTCCGGCGGCCGAGGCCCGGGGCGTGGAGGTGGTCACCCGGGCACGGGTCGAGCGCCTCGGCGACCGGACGGCCGAAGTGGTGGTCGAGGCACGTCCGGAGGGAGCGAAGGGCGCGCCGTCCGAGTGGGCGCCCGGCACCTACCGGGTGCGGGCCGGCACGGTGGTGGTCGCCGCCGGGGCCGTGGGCACCCCGGCCCTGCTGCTCCGCTCCGGCTTCGGCGCGGCGCTTCCCCGGCTCGGCCACGGCTTCACCTGCCACCCGGCCTTCATCCTGGTGGGGGAGCACAGGGACCCGATCACCAACGACGTGGGCCACCCCAAGAGCCTCTACCTGGACCGGGCCGAGGCGGAGGGGTTCGTTCTCGAGACCTGCATGTACTTCCCGTTCGTCACCGCCAAGAACCTCACGGGGATGGGCCCCGACCACGAGCGCCTGATGCGGGCCTTCCCGCGGCTCCAGATGATTCTCGTGCTGGCCTGCGACAAGGCGGTTCCGGACAACCGCGTACGGATCGACGGGGCCGGCGACCCGGTGGTCGACTACCGCTTCACCCCGGCGGTGGTTGAGCGCATGACGGCCGCCACCCGGGCCGCGGCCCGGATCTTCTTCGGTGCCGGTGCGGTCCGGGTGCACGCACCCCCTGCGGATCCGCCCCTGATCGAGCGGCACGAAGCGGGTGCCCTGGAGCGGCGCATCGACGCCCGCCACTTCCAGTCCGGGCGCATCTCGGTGTCGGCGGCGCACCTGATGGGTGGAGCGGGGATGGGGCGGGACGCCGGGGATTCCGTGACCGACTCCCGGGGCCGGGTGCACGGGGTGCCCTGGCTGCGGGTGGCCGACGCGAGTCTCTTTCCGGATTCGGTGGAGATCAATCCCTACCTGACCATCATGTCCCTGGCGGACCGGGTGGCCGAGGGCATCGTGGACGAGCGCGGCGGATGAAGCGAACGGGCGGACCCATCGTGGTGCGGGCCCTGGAGGACGAAGGCGTCGCATTCGCCTTCGGCATCCCGGGCACCCACAACATCGAGTTGTACGACGCGCTGTCGGAGTCGGACGCGGTCCGGACCTGCCTCGTCACCGACGAGCAGAGCGCCTCGTTCATGGCCGACGGGGTGTGGCGGGCGTCGGGGCGCCTGGCGTGCGTCAACGTCGTGCCCGGCGCGGGCCTCACGCACGCGCTCTCCGGAATCGCGGAGGCGTATCTGGACGGCATCCCCATGCTCGTGCTCGGATGCGGGATCCGCCGCGACACCGGGCAGGCGTTCCAGCTCCACGACATCGACCAGCAGGCGTTGGTGGCCCCGGTTGTGAAGGCCACCTACCTGCCCACCACGGGGCAGGAGCTGTACGTCATGCTCCGGGATGCGTGCCGGCTGGCCCGGTCAGGTCCTCCCGGGCCGGTCTTCGTCGAGGTCCCGGCCAACCTGTACCTCTTCGCCCACGAGGTGGACTTCGAAGCAGGCGCCGCAGGACTGACCGACGCTCCGGTGCCCGCTCCCGACGAGGCGCTCCTCGACCGCGCCGCGGCGCTCCTCCGGGGCGCTCGGCGGCCGCTCCTGTACGTGGGGGCCGGAGCGGTGGACGCCTCCGACGACGTGGTGGCCCTGGCCGAACTCCTGGAGGCCCCGGTCGCCACCACCATCCAGGGCAAGGGGGTGATGCCGGAAGACCATCCCCTGTTCCTCTGGCCGGGCTTCGGACGGATGGCACCGCCCTTCGTCCGTGAGGTGACGGAGGGGTGCGACGTGACCCTGGCCATCGGATGCCGGTTCTCGGAGGTGGGCACGGGAAGCTACGGGCTCGAGCCCCCGGGACGGCTGATCCACGGCGACATCGACGCCGACGTGCTGGGCCGGAACCATCCGGCGGACGTGGCCATCGTCTCGGACGCCGGACTGCTCCTCCGGGCGCTCCGGGACCGCCTGAAGGACGCGGGCCGACCGGAGGACCCCGCCTTGCGGGCCCAGATTGCCCGGGGGCACGACGGGGTGTGGGACGCCTGGCTCGCGAAGGCCGGCGGCGACCGGGTGACGCCCGCGCACCTGATCCGGACCGCCCAGCGCGTGTTCGGGCCGGACACGGTCTTCACGACGGACAGCGGCAACGGGACCTTCCTGGCCATGGAATGCCTTCGGCTGGACGGCCCCCGACGGTATCTGGCCCCGGTGGACTATTCGTGCATGGGCTACTCGGTGCCCGCCGCGCTTGGGGCGAAGCTGGGCTGCCCCGACGCGCCGGTGGTGGCCCTGGCCGGCGACGGCGCGTTCCTGATGACGGGCCTCGAGCTGCTGACCGCCGCCCGGGAGGGGCTCGGCGTCGTGGTGCTCGTGCTCCGCGACCGGGAGCTGGCCCAGATCGCCCAGTTCCAGGCCACGGCCATGAACCGGAAGGTGGACAGCCGTGTGCCGGACTACGAGGTGGAGCACGTGGCCGCCGCGGTGGGCGCGGACTTCCTGCGCCTGGATTCCGACGCCCACGTGGAGCCCGTGCTCAACGAGGCGGCCGGCATCGCCGCCGAGGGACGCCCCGTGCTGGTGGACGTGGCCATCGACTACACGGAAAAGACCTGGTTCACCCGGGGCGTGGTGTCGGCCAACCTGCATCGCCTTCCTCTGAAGGACCGCCTGCGGTTCGTGGGCCGGGCCGTGGTGCGGAAGGTGACGGGGTAGGGTGTCTGTTGGGCCCCGGCCATCCGTGTACATTCCACTCCGACGAATCCCGAGCCCAACCCAGGAGACGCACGTTGAACGAACCCGGCGAGATCCGAGTCCTCGGTGGATCCACCGATCGGGAGGTGGCCCGGAAGGGCCGTCTCGCGCGCAGCCTCCGGGAGTCCGGGATTCCCGACGACGAGATCCTGGACAACCTCGGTCTCTACCTGACGCGGCAGACCTGGTCGCGCATCCGGTTCATCGAGTCGCTCTACCGCCAGATCGTGCCGGTCCACGGGGTCATCATGGAGTTCGGCGTCCGGTGGGGGCAGAACATGGCCCTCTTCTCGTCGCTGCGCGGGATGCTGGAGCCGTACAACTACAACCGGAAGATCATCGGCTTCGACACGTTCGAGGGCTTTCCGGGGGTCGATGCGAAGGATGGTGATGCCGTCGGGGACGGCGACTACGGCGTCACGTCCGACTGGCAGGAACGCCTCGAGGAGATCCTCGACTTCCACAACGCCAACTCCCCGATTCCCCACAAGCGGAAGTACGAACTGGTCGTGGGCGACGCCTCCGTCGAGTTGCCGAACTACCTGGAACGGCACCCGGAGACCATCATCTCGCTGGCCTACTTCGACTTCGACATCTACCGGCCGACCCACGACTGCCTGACGGCCATCCTTCCCCACCTGACGCAGGGGAGCATCCTGGCATTCGACGAGTTGAACTGCCCCGAGTTCCCGGGCGAGACCCTCGCGGTCCAGGACGTCATCGGTCTCTCCCGCTTCGCGTTGAAGCGCGACCCGGGGAGCCCCCTCACCAGCTATCTCGTGGTGGACCAACCCCTGCCCGGTGCGTCGACGGCCGGATCGTGAGCCCGACCACGGGGGACGGGGGGCCGGCCGTCCTGGTCACGAGCGCGTCCCGGAAGGTCCCGCTCCTGGAGGCGCTGGCCGCCGCCGCCCGGGACGCCGAACCGCCGGTGCGCATCATCGCCGGGGATCTGGACGAGCTGGCGGTGTCCCGCTTCGTCGCCGGGGACTTCTGGGTCATGCCCCGGGTCGACGACGCGACCATGCCGTCCATCCTGGACGGCTGCCTGCGGCGCGGGGTCCGGCTCGTCGTTCCCACCCGGGACGGCGAGCTCGGCGTCTGGGCGGAGTGGAGAACGCGATTCCTCGACGAGGGAATCCGGGTGTCCGTGTCGGACTCCGGCTCGGTCCGGCGCTGCATGGACAAGCTGGCGTTCGCCGACTTCGGCCGGGAGCGCGGCTTCTCGTTCATCCCCACCGGGACCTCGCCGGACGACGTCCCGGGCACGCGTTTCGCGGTCAAGGAGCGATTCGGAGCGGGGTCCCTGAGCCTCGGCCTCGACCTCGACCGCGCGGCCGCCCTGCGTCACGCCGAGGGTCTCGAGCACCCGATCTTCCAGCCCATGGTGGAGGGGCAGGAGATCAGCGTGGACGCCTGGCTGGAGGACGGGGGGCGGCTCCGCGGTCTGGTGCTTCGCCATCGGGACCGGGTCGTGGCCGGGGAGTCGCAGGTCACGACGACCTTCCGGGACGGCGGGGTCGAGGAGGAGGTCGCCCGGATGCTGGAGGCCCTGGAGCTCCGGGGGCACGTGGTGCTGCAGGGGTTCTACGACGGCGGGGGCCGGCTCGACGTGATCGAGTGCAACGCCCGCTTCGGCGGCGCCTCCACCGCATCCATCGCCGCAGGCCTCGACAGCCTCCGCTGGACCCTGGCCGAGGCGGGACTCGTGCCCCGTCGCGACCTGGAATTCCGGAGGTCGGACGAGGAGGTCCGCATGGTCCGTGTCCCCGTCGACCGGTTCGTCCATGATCCTCGTCTTTGACCTGGACGACACCCTCTACCCGGAGATCACCTTCGTCCATGGGGGGCTCCGCGCCGTGGCCGACTGGGGAGAGGCGGAGTTCGGGTGGGATGCGGAGCGCTCCTGGGCCACGATGGTGGCGGTCCTCGAGCGCGACGGTCGCGGCGCCATCTTCGACGCCTGGCTGGCGGACCACGGGGCCTGCAGCCCCGGCCGCATCCGGGAGTGCGTCCGCGTCTACCGGTACCACGAGCCCCGGATCGAGCTGTCCGACGCCGCGGAGGCCGTCCTCGATCGGTACGCCGACCTCCGCCTGTATCTGGTCACGGACGGACACAAGGGCGTCCAGGCCCGGAAGGTGGATGCGCTCGGCCTGTGGGAACGCTTCGAGCGGGTGTACATCACCCACCGGTACGGCCGCCGCCACGCCAAGCCGTCGACGCATTGCTTCGACCTGATCCGGAAGCGCGAGAAGGCGCGGTGGGACCGTCTGATGTACGTGGCCGACGATCCCACCAAGGACTTCGTCGGCCTCAACCGGAAGGGGGCCCATACCGTGCGCGTCCTCACCGGCCGGCAGCGCGACGTGACGGCCCGGCCCGGCTACGAGGCCCAGGCACGCATCGGCGATCTGACCGGACTGCCTGCGGTGATCGACCGCGTGTTCGGAAGGGGTTGACCCCCTCCGGCTATCGGCGTACCGCGTAGAGGAAGCGGGCGTACCCGATCTCGGACGCGTTCTTCATCAGCTCGAGGTTGAGCCACCCCACGAGGTCCGCGAACGGCCGGTCCGCGAAGGGCCACCGGGTGTGCTCGGCCGACGCGAACGCCTCGTCGGGAAGGGCGGCGAGCGCGGCCGTCCACCGGTCGTGCAGCCCCTCCAGCCAGGCCACCGTGCGGGCGGCGCTCCCGGGCCAGGGCACGTCGGCCCGGCCCAGGGTGGCGTCGCCGAAGGAGTGGTTCAGCGCGCTCGACCACCAGAAGCCGATGTGCCAGGTCAGCCACGCGATGCTCGGCGGCCCGGCGGCGTAGGACTCGGTCTCGGGCCACTCGGCCGCCCAGGCGCCGTCCCGTTCGACCACGTGGAGGCCCGCCTCGGCGGGGCGCCAGAGGCATTCGTCGTCGGTCAGGTCCGTCAGGTGGTACTGGAGCAGCTGCCAGGCGATGCCCAGTTGCCGGTCCAGCACGCCGCGGACACCCGTCTCGGCGTCTACGGCACCACCCCCGCCGGCATGGTCAGCAGGGCCGCGTACAGGTCGATGGCGTACCAGAGGTTGGCGATCCGCAGGTTCTCGTCCGGGGCGTGTTGGTTGTTGTCGTGGTTGGCCACCGGGACGTTCACGAACGGCTGCTCCAGCACCTCGGTGAAGAGGTAGAGCGGGAGCGACCCACCCAGCCCCGGCGTGAGCACCAGGGCGTCCGGGCCGAACGCCCGGTCGGCGGCCAGCCCGGCTGCACCGATGACCTGCTGCACGTAGGGATCGCCCATGGAGGTCCGGGCCGCCGGATAGCCGCCGGTACCGCCCGTGACCCGGGCGATCTTGCCGTACCGGAGCCGGGTGGCCATGTCCGGCTCGTCGCGCACCACGTGGAAGCCCTGGCCACGGATGTGGTTCTCGATCAGGGTCCGCAGATGCGCGGGGTCGTTGCCCTTCACCAGGCGGACCCCGAGGGCGGCCACCGCTTCGTTGGGAATCACGTTCCTGGCCAGCGGGCCCGTGTTCCCGGCCGTGAGCCCCCGGATGGTCAGGGCCGGCACCAGCAACCGTTCCGGGAGCGTTTCGGGCTCACCCTCCGACCAGGTCAGGCCCAGCTCGCGCTTCAGTTCCTCGTCCACCGGCGGCAGCGCCTCGAGGGCGGCCTGCTCCTCCGGTCCAAGGGGCTCCACGGTGTCGTACCACCCGTCGACGAGCACCCGGCCGGTATAGGGGTCCTTCATCGAGCGGAGCAGGTCGGCCAGGACCATGGGCGTGTCCGGCGCCCAGTTGCCGTAGTGCCCGGAGTGGAGGTTCCGGGTGGCCCCATAGACGGTGACCTCCATGCCCATGGTTCCCCGCACGCCGAAGGTCAGCTGGGGCCGCCCCGTCTGGTGCGCCGGGCCGTCGAAGAACAGCCAGACGTCGATGGGGTCCAGGCGGTCGCGGTACGTCTCGAGGTACTCCCGCAGGTGGGGCGAGCCCGCCTCCTCCTCGCCGTCGAAGAAGAACACCAGGTTGGACGTGGGCGTCACGCCGCGTTCCCGGAACGCCTCCAGCACGGGGACGATGGCGGCGATGGGTGCCTTGTCGTCGCCGGCGGAGCGTGCGTACAGCCGCCACTCGGGGTCCACCTCGTCGCCGGCTTCGGGAAGCGGGATCGGCTCGCCGCCCGCCTCCATGGCCCGGGTGTAGAGCGTGGGCTCGAAGGGCGGGTGCGTCCAGTTGGAGGGGTCCACCGGCTGGCCGTCGTAGTGCACGTACACACCCA
This sequence comes from Longimicrobiales bacterium, assembly GCA_040216925.1. Taxonomy (GTDB): domain Bacteria; phylum Gemmatimonadota; class Gemmatimonadetes; order Longimicrobiales; family Gaopeijiaceae; genus JAJCZZ01. Next base: position 28,780 of record JAVJOF010000012.1, on the reverse strand, counting down.
GCGTCCGCGTCGCACCGGGCACCGTGAGCTCGCCGTAGACGATGGGGGGCGCGTCGCCCACCCGGAGCAGTTCGGCGTCCACGCCTACGGACATCAGCCGGTCGCGGATGTACGCGGCGGCCCGCTCGATGTCCTCCGTGTCCGAGGCCCGGTTCGGGTACGACAGCAGCTCGGCGAAGTCCCGGACGATCGCGGCTTCGTGGGCCTCCCGGTACGCCCGCGCCGCGTCGGCACCGGACTGGGCCGCCAGCGGGGCGGCGGTCAGGACGAGGGCCGTAAGGACCGCAGAGACCCCGGTGGTGCCGCGGCGACCGAGGCTCCGGCCGGAAGGGTCGGAAACGAGGAGAGAACGACGATGCATGGATCAGCCTCCGCCGACGATGCCGAGGAGCCAGGCACAGGCCAGGGCTCCGTAGATTCCGAGGATGTAACCCGCGACGGCCATCAAGAGGCCCACCGGGGCCATGGCGGGATGGTACACGCCCGCCACCACCGGGGCCGATGCGGCCCCGCCCACGTTGGCCATGCTCCCGGTGGCCACGAAGAACAAGGGGGCCCGCACCATCCGTGCGGCCAGGAGCAGGATCGCGATGTGGATCGACAGCCAGACGGCCCCGGCCAGCAGGTAGACGGGCGCCTGGACCACGGCCTTCAGGTCGGCCTGGGCGCCGATGCCGGCCAGCAGCAGGTAGAGCGCCGTGTAGCCGAGCCCGGACGCCCCCACCTTCTCGAATTCCCGGAGCGGCGTGAAGGACAGGATCAGCCCGCCGGTGACCACGATCAGGACGGCCCAGGTGGTGCTGCTGATGATGGTCGGGTCGCCCAGCGTGGGCATGTGGGCGCCCAGCACCACCGACAGCACCGCGCCGGCCATCCCGAAGCCGATCATCACGGCCAGGTCCCGGAGCGTGCTGGGATGCCGGTCCCGGTCCATGTCGGCCAGCCGCCGGTTCGTGGCCTCGATGGCGTCGGTACGGGCGCCGATGCGGCGGTCGAACCAGGCCTGGTACCCGCTGAACACGAGCAGCACGCCCATCCATCCGTACCCCACCACGGTGTCCACCACGATGATGGGCCCGAAGGCGCTCTCGGGCGTGCCCACGCTCTCCGCGATGGCCACCATGTTGGCCGTGCCCCCGATCCAGCTGCCGGACAGGGCGGCGAAGCCTGTCCAGGCGTCGGCGGGAAGGAATCCCTTGAACAGGAGCAGGGAGATCGGGCCTCCGATGATGATGCCCACCGTACCGGCCACCACCATGAACAGGGCCGTGGGCCCCAGCTTGGCCACGCTCCGGAGGTCGATGCTGATCATCAGCAGGAGCAACGCGAACGGCAGCAGGTACCGCGTGGTCCAGTCGTACGCCGGCGAACTCGACGGCGTGATGCCCGCGGTGGTGGCCAGCATCGGCAGGAAGTAGACGTAGATGACCGGGGGGATCACCTCGAACGTCTTCTTGAACCGCGGACGCTCCGACACCCAGAAGATGGTCGCCACGAGGAACGCCAGGAAGGCGAACACCGACATGGGGTCCTGCAGGAGGGCGCCGGCTTCGTTCATGGGGGGGCGTGGGCGGGAGGAAAGGGCACCCGCAAAGGGCGGGGCGGGGGCCCCGGGGTCAAGGGAGCCGAACGGGAGACTGGCCCGAACGGGCGTTCGGGGGCTACATTTGGAGTCCCCCCCAGGCACAATTTCGAGCCTTCCGTGCAATCCACTCCCCCATCTCCCCCCTCGTCCGAAGCGGGGCTGATCCTGGTCGTGGAGGACAATCCGGACCACGCGCTTCTGGTCCAGGTCGCCGCCGGCCGGGTGGATCGCGATGCCGAGGTCCGGGTCCTTCCCAACGGCGAAGAAGCCCTGGCCTACCTGGCCGGTACCGGCCGGTTCGCGGACCGCCAGGCCCATCCCCTGCCGGGACTGGTCATCCTGGATCTGCTCCTGCCGGGCATGGGCGGGTTCGACGTGCTGCACTGGATCGAGGACCGCCCCGACCTGGCCGGCCACGTGCCGGTGGTGGTCCTGACGTCGTCGATGAACCCGGCGGACCGGGACCGGGCGCTCGAGTCCGGAGCGTCCGGCTACTACGTGAAGCCGCCGGACGTGATGAGCCTGGGCGAAACCATTCGCGCGATCCTGGAGGGTTGGCGTTCGTGAGGTGGGCCCTGCTCATCGAAGACGAAGCCGACCACCGCCTCCTGATCCGGGAGGCCATGGCCCGCATGTCCCCGCCGGTGGAGCTCTTCGAGGTCGGCGCCGCCACCGAGGCCATCGCCTGGGTCCGTGAGAGGGCCGCCGAGCCCGACGGTCTGGCGGGAGGCCTGGTCATCCTCGACCTGGGGCTGCCGGGCCCCTCGGGCTTCCGTTTCCTGGAATGGGTGCGGGAACACAGGGCCCTGGACGACCTTCCCGTGGTGGTACTGACCGCGTCGGAGAACCCGATGGATGCGGAGCACGCCTTCTTCCTCGGCGCCAAGGGCTACTACCAGAAGCCCGCGGACTTCCGCCGGTACGTCGACCTGTTCGAGCGCGCATTCCGGATCCACCGGCCCGGGGGTCCCTCCTCGGCCGGCGCGCAATCGGGATCATGAGAAGGGAGCGGAGGAACCCGTTCCGGTCGTCGCTGGTCATCGAGCCGGCGTGGCGCCGCTGGACGGCCGCGGCGCTGGCGGTCCTCGTCTACGCGGCGGCCTTCGTGCCGCTCTACCGGCAGGGTGGCGTCGGCGCCTCGGCGTTGGCGGTCTTCCCGGTGGTCATCCTGGGGTGGCTCTTCGGCGCCTGGGGAGGGCTGCTGGCCGGCGTGGGCAGCGCCTTCCTCAACGCCCTCCTGTTGTCCTTCGTGGGCGAACCGGGATGGGCCATCGTCACGGGACCGGGGGGGATGGAGGGATCCGCCCTGGTCGTGGTGGTCGGCGCCGTGATCGGTCTGCTGCGCGACCTGGGCCTCCGCCTCGACCGTCACCTGACGGAGTGGCGCAAGGCCGAGCGGGCGCTGCGGTCGGCCGAGGACCGGTACCGGCTCCTGTTCGAGCGGTCCCGGGACCCCATGTACGTGTCCCGTCCGGACGGACGGATCGTGGAGGCCAACGACGCCATGCTCCGGCTGCTCGGCGAACAGCGGTCGGATCTCCACGAGATCGACGTGAACGCGCTCTACGAAGACCCCCTGGATCGGGAGCGCTTCATGCGGGAGGTGGCCCGGGCCGGCTTCGTGGAGGACTTCCCGGTGCGGCTCCGCCTGGCCAACGGCACCACGTTGGACTGCCTCATCACCGCCAGCGCCCGGTACGGGGCCGGGCCGGAGCGGCCGGTGGTCGAATACCAGGGCAGCCTCCGGAACGTGTCGGAGAACCGTACGCTCCACTCCCTGGCGGAGCGCCGGACCCACGAGCTCCAGGAGGTGGTCCACGAGCTCGAGTCCTTCACGTATTCCGTGTCCCACGACCTGCGGACCCACCTGGTGACCATGGGCGGCTTCGCCTCGATCCTCTGGACCGAGTACCGGGAGCATCTGGACGAGAAGGGTCAGAACTTCCTGGAACGGATCGTCACGGCCAGCCGCCGCATGGACGCCTTCGTCCAGGACCTCCTGAACTACAGCCGCATCGGCCGGATGCCGGTCAGCGAAGAACGGGTGGAGCTGTCGGAGATCGTGGCCACCGCCGTGGCGACCCTCGCGCCGATGGCCGAGACGCGGGGCGCGCGGATCGACGTGGCGCCCGATCTCCCGGCCGTCCAAGGAGACCGGACGCTTCTGGAGCGGGTGGTGGAGAACCTGCTGTCGAACGCCTTGAAGTTCGTTCCGGAGGACCGGGCCCCCGAGGTGAGCATCCGCGCCGAGGTGGAGGAGCGTCGGGTCCGGCTGAAGGTGCGCGACAACGGCGTCGGCATCGAGTCGGTGGATGTCGAACGGGCCTTCAAGGCGTTCGAGCGCCTCGATCCGGCCCGTTTCCCCGGAACGGGCGTCGGCCTGAGCATCGTCGAGAAGGCGGTGGACCGGCTGGGAGGAGACGTGGGCGTGCGTTCGGTCCCGGGGCAGGGAAGCACGTTCTGGGTGCTGCTGCCCCTGGCCCTCCCGGCGGAGCTCGTCGAGGACGAGTAGGGGCTTCGGGCGCTGCCGACGTCACCGCGTCGCGGCCGAGTCCACGGGGGTCTGCAACTCCTCCGGGACGATGTCGCGGAGGTTCACGTAGACCACCGCGGCCCACACCAGGAGGGTCAGGACCACCACGATCACGCTGGTCTTCAGGTCGAGGCGGGTGCCGCGCAGCCCTTCGAGCATCGGACGACCCCTACTGGGTGGCCGTCCGCGGGGCGGACCGCATCAGGGCGTTGAACAGCAGCTTGAACGTGCCGTGGGTCTGGGCGCGGTGCTGCACCCGGAAGCCGTACATGACGATCCGCCCCTGGCCGTAGGTCACGTCCAGGATGGCCGCCTTGCCGGCGATGTGTTCCGCGCCCACGACCAGGCCGCTCATGAGCAGGTCGTCGGGGTCTTCGGCCCAACGGCCCACGGCCGTGACCGCGGCGGTGCCGCCCCCGAAGTCCGTGGGCTCGTAGGCGCGTCCCCCCGCCCACTTCCCGGCCACCTGATCGGGGCTGCCCCGGGTGAGTGGCGAGGCCGCCTCGAGCTCGATCCGGTAGAGTGACGCCGGGGTGAAGAGTTCGTCGCGCCCCAGTCCGTCCAGGGCGTCGCGGACGGGCAGGTCGAAGTGCTCCAGCACGACCTGGTCGCCCCGGTCGAGCGTCACGAGCGTGCCCCCGTTCCGGACGAAGCGCTTCAGGTTCTCCACGCCGTCCTCGCCGATGCCGCCCCGGAAGCCTCCGGGGGCGTCGTCCTCGTCGGCACCTTCGATCAGCCGGTCCAGTGAGATCTCCGAGGGGATCACGACCACGTCGAACCGGGCGCTAAGGTCGCCGTCCCGGACGTCCTCGTTCATCAGCACGGTCATGTCGAAGCCGTAGCGCTCCAGGATCAGGCGGGTCCACCCTTCGTCCATCGACGACGCCCACCCCTGGTAGAGACCCACCCGGGCGCGCTCGACCGGTACGGCGCCGCCGGACTCCGGGTCGGCCACCACCGGCACGCCGGTGGCTTCGACGAGGGTCTCCAGAGCGGCCACCGCGGTCGGATTCCCGGCGGGTACCAGGAACCAGTCGTCGTTGCGCGATACGGGAATCCCGTCGGCGGCCAGGCGGTTGGCCACGTGGTAGGCCTGGTTCACCGAGGTGCTGAGCCCGAGCCAGCGGCTGGCCGTGGGCAGCGCTGCGGCGGGTCTTGCGGTACCGGGGGCCACCGGAGACAGCTCCGCGTCGAAGGCCTGGCCGACGATCACGGCGTCCACACCCATCTGGAGCGGCATGGTGTAGCCGGCCCCGTCGTAGCTCCGCAGGAACGGACCGCCCGGGTACTCGTAGAGGAGCTCCCGCTCCTGCGGCATGAGCAGGTCCTCCACCGCGGCCCACGCCGGCTGCGCCGCCATGACCACCCACGAGCCCGCCGGGAACGTCCGGGCCTCGGGGTGATGCATCGCCCGCATGGCCGCGTGATCCGGGTCGTCGTGCATCGCGTGATCGTCCTGCTCGTCCTGAGCGTCCTCCTGGCCATCCTCGTCACCATCGGTCGTGTCTTCGGCCGCCTCCATGGCCCCGTGGGGCCCGGCCCGCCACTGGGCGATGCGCTCGGGGTCGCCCGACTGGGGGCGCATGCCGACGGGCATGGGCGTGGCGGTGAAGGTCGTCTCGGCCCGATGGACCTCCACCCCCTGGAGCGCCAGGGCGTCCACCATCTCCGCGGCGGTGACCGGGTCGGCCTGATCCACGGGGATGACCCACGCGTAGGGCCCTTCGGCCCGGGCGCGATCCATCGTCTCGGCGGCCATCTGCCACCGCCCGAGGAGGTAGTCCTCGTGATATCGGGCCGTGTTCCGGAGGAAGGACATGGCCGCGATCATCTGGTAGTCCACGATGTCCTGCAGGGCCCAGGTCCCGCCCCACCACGGGTCGACGAAGTTCATCGTGAAGCCGTAGGTGGCGCCCGGTCCCAGGCGCCCGGCGGCCTGCTCCAGTTCGTCCCGGGTGACCTCGACGGAACTGGCGATGTTCGCACTGGCGGTCTCGGTCAGGAGCGCCACGATGTTGTGGTGGCGGCCGGTCAGGGCGCCCTCCTGCCCCCAGATCCGATACATCTGCTCGGTGATCACGCCCTTCTTTCCGGCGCGCTGGAGGTCGGCCACCATGGCGCCGCCCAGGAGCTGCATCGACTGCCACTGCAGCGGGTGGATGTCCGGGTCCATGGGGTCGGGGAACGGCGGCACGAACATGCGCGGGCCCGTGCTGCCCATCTGGTGCTGGTCCAGGTAGACCTGCGGGTAGGCGGTGTGGAACATCAGCTCCATCCAGTACCGCGTTTCCACGAGTTGCGCCTGGAAGAAGTCCCGGTTGTTGTCGTGGCCGGCGTACGGATGGTACAGGTACGGCATCCGGGCGTCCTCGAAGTCCGTGCCCACGTTCCGCCGGTACCAGTCCGTGACCATGATCTGCCCGTCGGGATTGCCCGAGGGGATGAGCACGGTGACCACCTCGTCGAGGATCTGGCGGGTGTCGGCGTCGTCTGCGGTGGCCAGCCGGTACACGAGCTCCACGCTGGTCTGGGACGCACCGATCTCGGTGGAGTGGATGTTGTGGTGCAGGACCGCGGTGGCCGGGATGCTTCGGGCCAGCCGCTCAGCCTCCGCGGCGCCGACGCGTCCCTCGGCCAGCGTCTTCGACGACGCCCGGATCTGGTCCAGCCGCACCAGGTTGGTCGGGCTCGACAGCGTGACCACGACGAACGGATTGCCCAGGGTGGTCCGGCCCAGGGTGTCCACCACCATGCGGTCCGACGCATCGCCGAGGAGCGTGAAGTAGTCCAGGATCTCCTCCCACCGGGCCAACTGCTCCGCCGTGCCCATGGAGAACCCGAAATGGGCCTCGGGGTCCGGCACGCTCTGGGCTGCGAGGTCGGAGGCGGGCGTGGCCACGAGGAGGGCGGTGGCGGCCATGGTGGCCGCCCCGGCCAGTCGGCGGAGGTGCTGCTGGATCACAAGAGATTCCGGTCTCGGGTGTGCGTCGGCTGAACCGCGAATGTAGGGCCTCGGCGCGGCACCGTGCGAGGGGCCGACGGAACCCCTCGAGGGCTGGCGGGTCAGCGGCCCTCCATGACCGACCGACCCTTCCTCGACTGGGGCGCACCCCTGGTCGAAGCCCGCTTCCTGGCCCGACCCAACCGCTTCGTGGTGCACGCCGAGGTGGAGGGGCGGGAGGTCGTGGCCCATCTGGCGGACCCGGGTCGGCTCCGGGAACTGCTCCGCCCGGGAGCCCGCATGGGCCTCCGCCCCGAGGCTCCCTCGGCCACCCGGAAGACGGCGTGGACGGCCCTCCTGGTCGAAGCGCCGGACGGCAACGGGTGGGTGAGCGTGAACACCGCCGCGCCGAACCGGCTCGTCGAGGTCGCGTTGCGGGCGGGGTACATCGAGGAGTTCGACGGCTGGCGGTACGTCCGGGGCGAGGTCCCGTGGGGTGCTTCGCGCCTCGACTTCCTGATGGAGCGGGAACGTCCGGCGTCGGGTACGGCCCGGCTGTTGTACGTCGAGGCCAAGAGCGTGACGCTGGTGGAGGACGGGGTGGCGCTCTTTCCCGACGCGGTCACCGCCCGGGGCGCCCGCCATCTCGAAGAGCTGATCCACGTGGTGGAGGCGGGCCACGCCGCCGCCGCCCTGTTCGTGCTGCAACGCCCCGACGCAGGGCGGATCGTTGCGGCCCGGCACATCGACCCGCTGTTCTCGGACACGCTGGCGCGGGCGGAGGCATCAGGCGTTCGCGTGCTCGGTCGGCGCTGCCGCGTGGGGTGGGACGGCATCGAGCTTCTGGGTGCGGTGCCGGCCGGCGCCGGATAGGGGGAGGGCGGCGGGCTCGCTCCCCGGCGTCCCCACTCCCCACCCGCTTCTCCGGAGCTTGAGCCCGTAGGCCCACACGCCGCTGGCCGACAGGGCGGCCAGCGCCAACCCGCCCAGGAAGGCCAGGGCTTTGTAGAGCGCCCCGCCCGTCTTGCCGGCGTGGAGCGGATAGAGGGCGTGGAGGGCCCGCTCGCCGGGGGGAAGGGTGCAGGCGTCGACGGCCAGCACCACCCGCGCGGCGCCGTCCACGTGGACGGCGCTCCGCCCATTGGGGTGTACCTCACAGGGGCGCTTGGCCCGGAAGCGGTGCACCTCGCCGGCGGGCCCCGGGGGGTAGTAGAAGACGAGCCGCGCGTCGGGAAACGCGTCCTGGGCCGCGGCGACCACCTCCGGGCCCGCCGGGCCGGCGGGGAGGGCCGAGGTGGTGGGTGCCGCCGGCTCGGCCGGCAGCGGCGGGTCGCCGAAGACGCCGTTGAGGATGCGTCCCGCCGCCCCGTAGAAGACGATCCCGGCGCCGCTCAGGAGAAGGACCAGGAGAAGGGGGGTCGTGAGCATCCCCAGGTCCCGATGCCACTGGATCAGGGCGGGCCGGGAGGTGCCGTGGGGAAGGAGGTGGCGCGCCCGGAACCGGCGCCGGGCCGGCCACCAGAGGACGACGCCGCTCAGTACCAGGAAGGACCCGAGGAGGGCCACCACGCCCCCGACCTGTTCGCCGCGTTCCCCCGCCAGGAGGTGGGCGTGGACGTCGAAGAGGAGCCCCATGAGGCGCCCCGTGGGGCTCCACCGGTCCAGGACCCGGAAGTCGTCGGCCGCCACGAACGCCTCGCCGCCTTCCAGGTAGAGGTGGTAGGCGGGCACCCCGGGCTCCGGCAGCTTGACCGACCGCAGCTCGGGCCCGAAGGCCTCGGCCGAGGCGGCGATGGCCGCCGCGTGCTCGGCGGGGCCCACGGCAGGCGCCGGGCCCCGCAGCTCGGGGTAGACGGCCCGCCAGTAGGCCTCCTTGTACACCAGGGCGCTGCCGGTCACCGCCAGCACCAGGAGGAGGAGCGAGAGCGCCACCCCGACCCAGAGGTGGGTGGTGCGCAGGAGAGGTCGCAGCCGGAGGGTCAAAACCGGCGCTCCACCTTGAGCGTGAGGGTTCGCCCCCGGCCCGCGAAGTACCGGTCGTCCCGGTCGGTGGCGGCCTGTCCGAAGTAGGTGATGTACTGGGTGTCGAAGAGGTTGGTCACGGCCAGCGTCAGCGTGGACGTTCCCAATTGGGCGGACCCCGAGGCGTCCATGGTGGTGTAGCCGTCGAAGGAAGCGACGGTGGCGCCGGCGGCGTCGTGGAAGTCGCGGTCGAAGTAGCGGAAGAGCTGCACCCGGCCGCTGAGGGGCCCGGCCGGCGCCAGGTCGGCGCTCAGGTTCAGGCGACCCGGGCCGATGTCGGCGGCGCCGAGGTCGGAATCCAGCACGCCGTCGTCGTCTCCGTCGTAGCGGCCCTCCAGCAGGGACATCCCGGCGTTCAGGGAGAGCGTCCTGGAGGGGTCCACGCGGGCGGTGAACTCCCATCCGCTGGTCCGGGTGGGCTCACGCCGCACCTGGAAGATCCCGTCGGCGTCGGGCACCAGGCGCGAGCCCAGCTCCGACTCCGACGCGAACCAGGTCACGCCCACCCGGGAGCGGGCGGTGTTCCAGGCGGCCCCGGCCTCCAGGTTGTCCGTCTTGACCGGGGTCAGGGCCAGGAAGTCCTCCACCCGGGTATCCTCGGCCGACACGCCGCGGAGTACCCTGCCCACGTCGGGCATCGTGTAGGCCTGGGCCGCCGTGGCGTACACGCGGAAGCCGTCCACCGGTCGGAGCACGGCACCCAGGTTCCAGAGGGGCTCGTCGAACGAGGGGCTCCCCCCCGCGACGCCGACGGAGCGGAAGTCGGAGCGGTTCCCCGCCAGGGTGGAGAAGTCGGGCACGTCGAGGCTCGCCACCTCCCAGCGCAGCCCGCCGGACACGGTCAGCGTCCGGGTGAGCGCCAGGTCGAGCTGGGCGAAGGGTGCCAGGTTCAGGAAGCGTGTGGTGGGCACCCAGTTCCGGTCGCTCTGGACCAGCCGCTGGAAGGTCTCGTCGCGAAGGAGGTCCACGCCGGTGACCACGTCCAGGGCATCGCCGCCGATGCCGGTGCGCGCCCAGGTCAGGCGCGTTCCCACCTTGGTGGAGTTGTTCTCCGACTGGTCGAAGAGGGATCCCACGGGGGCGATGGCGGGGTCCTGGAACACGCCGAAGACGCCTCCGCCGAAGAGGGCGGCGAAGTCCTGGTAGTAGAGCTTGGCCGAGAGGGTGCCGCCGCCCAGGGCCCGGTGCTCGTAGTCGAGTGAGGCGGTGGTCACGTCGTTGAGGGGGAGGGTGCCCCGAGGGCGACCTTCCACCGACGTCGCAGGGAGTCCCGCCGAACGGTCCCCGGGCACGGCGTCGAAGTCACCGTCCTGGGCCAGGCGGAAGTCGCTGACCATGACCTCGAGGCGCTGATCGGCGTCGGGCTCCCACCCGAGCTTGCCGAAGAAGCCCCGGCTGCGGGAGTCGGCCACGTCGCCCTGGACGTTGTCCAGCGCCACCGGCCGCCCCTGTCCGTCGAAGTAGAGCCCGCGCTGCTCCACGCTCGCCGAAGCGACGGCGTCGAAGGCACCCCAGCGCTTCGCGGCCAGGTAGTGGGCCCGCCAACCCCGGCTGTCGCCGACGAAGCCGTCGTCGGTGGTGGCGCTCAGCGTCAGGCGCTGCTCGAGCTGCGGCTCCAGGGGCGCGTCGACGGTCACGTAGTTGACGATCCCACCGGTGGCCCCCAGCCCCTGCAGGGCGTTGGCGCCGAAGACCACCTCCACCCGCTCCACGGCCTCCATTCCGATGGTGAACCCGTCGCGGCGTCCATCGCGGAGGGGGTTGGACTGGGGCACCCCGTCGATGAGGAAGAGTGGGCGGCGGCCCCGGAAGCTCTCGCCGGAACTGGTCAGCTTCTGGCGGCCCGGCGAGTAGGAGGGCACCAGGTTGGCCAGCATCTCCGTGGGGTTGGAGGCCAGCGTCTGCTGGAGGGCGACCTGGCGCGCCTCCAGCACGTCCACCTTGATGGGAAGCGCCACGGCCGGCTTGTTGCCCCGCACGGCCGTCACGACCTCGAGGGGCTGGAGGGCAATCGGCGTGGCGTCCACCGTGAGGCGCACCGCGGCGGGGGGGGCGGTCACGTCCACCACCACCGGCTCCCCGCGGTACCCCAGCGCCTCCACCTCGACCCGGTACGTACCGGCGGGAACCGTACCCATGCGGAAGGCCCCCCGGGCGTCGGTTTCCGCCGAGCGGGTCACGGGGCCCTCGGCCCGGACGGTGGCCGCAGCCACCGGATGGCCCCGGAGGTCCACGACGGTACCCGAGAGGGTCGGGCCGCCCTGCTGGGCGGACGATACGGTGGGGAAGGCGACCGCAGCGAGGACGGCGACGGCGGTGAGGGTGTGCCGAAGGAGAGACATGGATGGCCGTGTATGAGATTGAGAATCAGTTTCAACCAAGGACGGCCGAGGTTAGATTGAAGCGTGGTCGGATGCAAGGGGTGCGGGTCTACACTCCACGACTGGAGGACGCGGCAGGGTCCGGGGGTTGTCGATCGTACAAGCTTTGTCTAGCTTCTTGTCCTGAGAACCTAGACAACGACGGTGCACGCACCATGAACGCTTTCCTCTTCGCTCTCCTGGCCGCGGTGCCGGGGCAGTCCCTCGAGACGTCCACCGCCGGCGACGGACCCGCCGCGGTTCGCCGGGCCGTGGCGTCCGAGGCCGCCGTTCACGTGGGATCCGAGGGGCAGCTCGACGTGGCCAATCCCTGGATCGCCGAAGCCGACATCCGAATCGACGGACGTCTGGACGACGCCGCCTGGGAGGCGGCGCCGTTGCTCACCGGATTCACGCAGTTCGAGCCGGTCGAAGGTGGCGACGCGTCTCAGCGCACCGAGGTCCGCATCCTGGTCACCGACGAGGCCGTCTACCTGGCAATGCGGGCGTTCGACCTCGACCCCGCGGGCATCCGTGCCACGCTGGCGCGGCGGGACGACTACGGACGGACCGACGACTACGTCCGGGTCGTGCTCGACACCTTCGACGACCAGCGTCGGGCGTTCGTGTTCCAGGTGAACCCCCTCGGCATCCAGGCCGACGGCCTGTGGGTCGAAGGACGCGGCGGCAGAGGGGGCCCCGTCGACTGGAACCCCGACTTCCTGTGGGAGTCCGCCGGGATGGTGGCCTCCGACGGCTTCACCGCCGAGATGCGGATTCCGTTCAAGAGCATCCGGTTCCCCGCGCTGCCGATCCAGGACTGGGGTCTTCAGATCACGCGGCGCATCCAGCGCAACGGGTACGAGAGCTCCTGGGCGCCGCTGAGCAGCGACCAGGCCAACGCCCTGGCCCAGTCGGGCCGACTCCGCGGGCTCCGGGACCTCGACCCCGGTCTGTTCATGGAGATCAATCCCGTCCTGACGGGAAGCCGCGTCGGCGCGTTCGACGAAGACGCCGAGGCCCTCCGCCGTGACCCGGCGTCGGGGGACTTCGGCCTGAACCTCACCTACGGGCTGACCTCGAACCTGACCCTGGACGGTACGTTCAACCCCGACTTCAGTCAGGTGGAGGCCGACGCGGGCCAGATCACCGTGAACGAGCGCTTCGCCCTCCGCCTCCCGGAGAAGCGACCGTTCTTCCTCGAGGGCACGGACGTGTTCTCGATGCCCCAACAGCTCGTCTACACCCGTTCGATCGTGAACCCGGTGGGTGCGACGAAGGTGTCGGGGAAGGTGGGCGGCCTGAGCGTCGCCTATCTGGGCGCGGTGGACGACGTGTCCGGCTCAAACCCGCTCGTCAACCTCGTGCGGGTCAAAGGAGATGTCGGGCGGAGTTCCACGGTGGGCATGGTCTACACCGACCGCACCCTGCGAGGCAAGGACTTCAACCGGGTCTTCGGCGCGGACGCCCGTTTCGTGCTGGCCGACCGCTACACGCTCGAAGTGCTGGCTTCCGGCAGCGCCGACGGCCGCGCGGGCCAGGCTACGGACTGGGGATCGCTCTTCCTGGCGCGATTCAACCGGTCCAGCCGCTCGCTGTCGGTGAGCGGATCGTTCGAGGACGTGTCCGACGCCTTCCGGGCGCGCAGCGGCTTCCTGCGCCGGCACGGCGTGTCTCAGGCGGACGCGCGGGTGGGCTACACCTTCCGGGGGAATCGTGGCGCGTTCGTGGAGAACTGGGGCCCGTCCGTCGAGGTCGAGGGGACCTGGAACCGGGACGACTTCTGGAGCGGTCGGGGTCCGGAGGAGGCTGAGGTCCAGCTCAACCTCTCCGGCTCGTTCCGCGGCAACGTAGGAGGGTTCCTGTCGCTCTCCCGCTCCGCCTACTCGTTCGGCCCCGAGCGGTACGAGGGGCTGTTCGTGGGGTCGGACGGCGAGCCGGACGGGGCGTTCGCCCCTTCGTCGGAGCTGTTCCAGGGGCTGCACGCCGTCCGGCTCCGGAGCTGGATCAGCCGCTGGGACCGGATCCGGTTCTCGTTCGGCGGCTCGTGGAGCGAGACCCCGATCTTCGAGCGGTCCCACGGGTTGCCGGCCGACCTGGGCCAGAGCTGGGGCGCCGACGCCGACGTCACGCTCCAGCCGACCGGCGCGATCCAGGCCTCGGTCGGGCTGCGTCACTCGACGCTCCTGCGCAAGCGCGACGGCTCCGCGTACTCCTCGGCCACGATTCCGCGTCTGGAGGCCCGCTACCAGTTCAGCCGCTCCCTGTTCGTCCGGGGCATCGGCGAGTACGCGTTTCAGAAGCGCGGCGATGTCCTGGACCCGGTCACCGGCCGGTCGGTGCTGGCCTGCGACGACGGGTGTACCGCGCAGACCGGCTCCGACCGCTACGACATGTCGGTCGAGGGACTCGTCGGATACGAGCCCTCGCCCGGCACGGTCTTCTTCCTGGGCTACTCCCGGCAGATGCGCGACACCGCCGGGTTCCGCTTCCAGGACGTGCGGACCCGGGCCGACGGTCTGTTCGTCAAGCTCAGCTACCGGTTCCGGATGTAGGCCGCGTTCGGTCCTATCGCGCCACCGTGAGCGAGTACCCCGTCAGCGCCTTCTGCTGGTACGTGGCCCGGGCGGAGGCCTGCCGGAGCGAAGCCGAATAGAGCGCCGCGTCGGCGACGTCGGGCACCCAGAAGCGGGCCACCGTCCCCGCCGCCACGTCTCCCACCACGATGGCCGTGAAGGCCGAACCGCCCCCCGTGGCGAAGATCCGAAGCCCACTCGCCTGCAGCGAGTCCATGGGCCCACCGGCCAGCGCGAACATCAGCGCGCCGTCGTCGGTGTTCGGCGTGGTCAGGCGGACGTTCAGGAAGCCCGGAACGGGATCGGGCTCGGGCGGGGGCGGGTCGGGTTCGAACACCCCGCCACCGTCGTCGCCGCCGCCGCAGCTCCAGAGGGCCAGGAGGCCCAGGGCCATTAGGCTTCCCGCGTACCTCGTCCGGCGTCTCATCGGATCCTCCCTGCGCTGCTGTCGGATGTGCCCGGAGGCGCTTCGGCCCCCGGAGAGGCGTCGGCCCCGGACTCGAGGAGCCTGCGGACCCGCTCGGCTGTGGCCGTCGTGGCCACGCACCCGGTACCCCCGGCTTCGCAGCGGTCGAGCCACGCCGCCAGGTCGCCCAGGTTGTAGGTGCCGTCGGCGTTGCCCAGGCCGTCCAGCACCCGGGCCTCCGCCGGAGTCAGTGTGGCCGTGCCCAGAAGGGCGTCGGCCGCCGCGTCCAGGGCGATGGCCCCGGCCACCCAGAGCGTGTCCGTGACCGTGACCGGGCTTCCCGACGCCGCGGCCGACGTCAGCACGATGGACGCCACGTGGCTGCCTGCCGTGAGTCCGTCGGGGTTCCGGGTCCACCGCACGGTGGCGCTGCCCGTGCCCGCGTCCGTGTCCACGGTGATCCAGGCGGCTTCGGACGCGGCCGTCCACGCCGCGGCCGCCCCGCCCGTGCCCTGGAAGGAGAGGGTGGTGGAGTCGGATGAGGTCGCCCCGCCCACCGTGGCGTAGGCCACCCGGACCGTCGGGTCGGCGGTCATGGACAGAGCCGCTGCCTGGATCGTGAAGGTGTCGACGATCCGAGCGGGGCTTCCCGTGGCGCCCGCTGCCGTGACCGTGATCGTGTCCACGTACGTCCCTGCCGCCAGCCCCGTGGGGTCGCGGGTCCAGCGCACCGTTCCGCTGCCGGTGCCCGACGCGTTCGTGAGCGTGAGCCAGGCCGCGCTGCCGTGGGTGGCCGACCACGCGGTGGTCGCGGCGCCGTTCCCGGTCAGGCTGACCGAGGCCGAGTCCGTGACCGCGGCGGTGGCGCCGACGCCGACCTGGGCGGTGCGGCTGGTGGGGTCCACCGAGAGGGTGGTCGTGACCGTCTGGGCCAGGGTGGCCTTGTACATCCCCCGGCCGTGCGTGCCGGCCAGCATCACGCCCGACCCGGCGTTGACCACCAGGTCCAGGACGCCCACCAGGGGCATGCCGTCGTTCATGGGCTGCCACGTGCCCCCGCTCCCCGCGGACTGGTACACGCCCAGGTCGGTCCCGATGTACACCTGCGTCGGGTCCATCGGGTCGAGGACCACCGCGTTGGTGGGCAGGTCGGGAAGGTTGCCGCTCACGTCCTGCCAGCTCTGCCCACCGTTCGTGGACCGGTAGACGTGACCGCTGCCGAAGCCCGAGAACGTGATCCAGACCTGGTTCGCGTCGGTCGGGTGGACCGTGAAGTCGGTCACCGCCCGCAGCGGGAGTCCGCCGACGATGGACGTCGTCTGGCCGTTCACGACGCGCCAGACGTTCGCGTCCCTCGTACCGACGTACACGACGGTCGGGTCGGACGGCGCCGGTGCGATGGCGGTGATGGCGGCGCCGTTGGTCAGGTCGCCGGTCAGGGCCGTCCAGTTCTCACCGCGGTCCGTGGTCCGGTACAGCTTGTTGGTCCCGAAGTAGAGGGTCAGCGGGTCGCTCGGATCCATCACCAACGGCGGGATGAACTCGGCCTGGTCGCTCATGTCGATGCCGTCGATGATCCGCTCGAACGTCGCACCGCCGTCGATGGAACGCCGGGGACCGCCGCCGTCGGGATCCCACTGGCACTCCGTGTAGAGGATGTTCGTGTCGCTCGGGTCCCAGGCGCCGAAGCCGCCGTCGCCGCAGGCGATCTCGTTCCATGCCGTGCCGCCCAGGGTGCGCACCGTGCCGTTGTCCTGGGTGCCTCCGAATGCCACGTCCGGGTTGGTCGGGTGCGGGGCGATGCCCGGGTAGAACTGGGTCAGCTCGAGGTTGGTGTTCAGCGACGTCCAGGTGTCGCCTCCGTCCGCCGTCCGGTAGATGCCGCCGTCGTTGCCGACGAACAGGACGCTCGGATCGGTGGGGTCGAACACGATGTGGTGCTGGTCCACGTGGAGCACGAGCTGGTCGGTGCCCGCGTCCTGGAAGGTGGCGCCGCCGTCCACGCTCTTCTGGAAGTTCACGCCGCCGAAGTACAGCGTGTTCGGGTCGGTCGGATCGACCGCCAGCGTCAGGTCGTAGAAGCACTGGCCGCAGGCCGGGGTCGTGGCCGTCTGCGCCCAGGTGGCGCCGCCGTCGGTGGTGCGGAAGAGCCCCTGGAGCTCCAGCACTTCGTCGGGTTCCACCACGGCCGCGTAGACCGTGTTCGGAGCCGACGGCGACACGGCCAGGTTGACGCGGTTGGTGGCGTCGGCGGCGGGCAGCCCCTGGCTCAGGCGCTGGAACGTCACGCCTCCGTCCGTCGACTTGTAGACGCCGTCGTTCATGGCGCCCGCCCACAGCACGTTCGGGTCGGTTGGATCCATCACCACGTCCGACCAGAAGCCGGCCGCGACCTCCGTCCAGGAGGCCCCGGCGTCGGTGGAGCGGTGGAGGCCGGCGTCGCTGGCCACGAGGATCCGGCCGCCACCGATGGCGATCCGGGCGATCATGGCGCCCGCCCGGCCGGGGCGGTCCCATATGGTGGCACCGAGCTGCGTCCACGTCAGCCCGCCGTTGGTGGACTTCAGGACGCCACATCCGTAATAGCCTGCTGTGCCGCCGCCCTGCACCTGCTCACCCGTGCCGACGTAGACCGTCTGCGGGTCGGTGGGGTCGAGCTTGATGTCTCCGCTGGCCAGCGAGCACTGGCCGTCGGTCAGGGCGGTCCACGAGGCGCCGCCGTTGACCGTCTCCCAGACGCCGCCCTGGGCGCCGCCCACGTAGATGATGTTTGCGTCCGTCGGGTGGATGGCGATGGCCGTCAGGCGGCCCGTGGCGATGTACTGCTCCACCACCGGCGTGATCTGCCGCGGGCCCATGGCGGTCCACGAGGAGATGGTGGCCGAGCGCCCCGACGTCAGGAGTGGCCCGTACCGCTGCATCGCGTCCCGGCGGGCCCGCTCCATGGCGCCTTCGGGGATGCGGGCGTACGGGAAGGCCCGCCGCGCCTGGAAGTACTCCGCGCGCCGGATGGGCTTGGGCACGCGCTGGGCCTGGAGGGTCGCCGTGGTCGGCGCGGTCGGGAGCACGGGTACGGCGGCCGTGGCCGTCAGGACGGCGGCGGCCAGGAGGAGGGTCGTGCGGGGCGCGGTGCGGAGTCGGCGCACGCGGGCCGTCGGGACCGTTCCGGAAGGGCGGGTGTGGGGCATGGAAGCCTCCGGCTACGGGGTGGACGTCAGCGTGAAGCGGACCACGTTGCTGGTCCCCTCGGGCGTCGTGACGGTGATGTCGTACGTGCCGGGCATGAGGGCCGGCGGAGGCGCCTCCGTACCGGTGGGGCGCACCTTGGGGGCCGAGAACACGATCCGGGTGCCGCCCTCGGTGGAGGGGCGGTCGCGGACATCCACCGGGCCGAAGCGGACCACGT
Source organism: Longimicrobiales bacterium (assembly GCA_040216925.1). Classification (GTDB taxonomy): domain Bacteria; phylum Gemmatimonadota; class Gemmatimonadetes; order Longimicrobiales; family Gaopeijiaceae; genus JAJCZZ01. The sequence continues at coordinate 10,951 of JAVJOF010000012.1, read as the reverse complement.
TGCCGGCCTCGGCGAAGCCCGAACCGTAGATCGTGACACGGATCGGATAGGCGGGGCCGGCCTGACCGGTGGTCGGCGCGATCGAGTCGATGGCGGGTTGCACGTCACCCCCCGAGGCGGGTGGGGCGTTGCGGGGCGTGCAGGCGAGTGCCAGGCACACGACGCCCCATGCGAGGCGGGAGGGTCTCATGACCGAACTCCGTTCGGCGGGGCGTCGGTTTCCAGGGTGGGGGGGACCGGCCGCCCGGCGGGATGGATGCGCCAGGGTAGCCCCTGGGGTCCGCCTCGGGCAAACCGGGTGGTTCAGCCCGGCCGCCCGCTTCATTAGTTTTGGGTCGAACGCATGGGCCGCCCGAGCGGTTCGCCCCCGTGCGTCGAAGGGGCCATAGCTCAGTTGGGAGAGCACCTGCTTTGCAAGCAGGGGGTCGCCGGTTCGAGCCCGGCTGGCTCCACTACGCCGGATGTCGCAGCGGAATGCGGCGTCCGGCCTCTGCATTCCGGGCCCGCTGGCCTCACCCGCCGGAGGCTGACGCCGGGGCTCAGCCCCCTTCGGGCCGGGTGACGGAGTAGCGGACGAAGGCCGGTCGCCCGAGGGTCTCCGCGAGCTCCGACTCCAGCGGGAAGGTGTCCCGTCGGTAGCCGGCACGCTGCGCGACCCGGGCGGAGGCCTCGTGGTCGCGGTGGATCCAGGCGTAGATGATGTCCAGGTCGTGCCCTTCGAAGGAGCGCCTCGTGAAGAGGGGCAGGATCCGGCCCATGTGTCCCCGACCCCAGTGGCTCTCGCCGAGCCAGTACGCGACCTCCGCCGTGCGCACCCCGCCGGCTGCCCGGTCGAAGCGAAGCAGACACTGGCCGATGGGCTCCCCACCGAACTCGACGGCCACCGCCTCGTGGTGGAACTCGAAGGCTCCGACTTCGATGAGGGTCCGGGCCGTCTCTTCGGTGAAGGGGCCGGGGAAGGGCTCCGGCAGATACTCCCAGACCCGTGGGTTCCCCAGGAGCTCCGTGTAGATCTCGACGTCGTCGCCCGTCCAGGGACGGAACCGGAAGGCGTCGGGATCCCCCACGTCGGCTTCGGCCTCCTGCGCCGACCAGACCTTCCCGGTCATCCGGTCGATGGTGGAGGTGAGCGCCCAGTGGAGGCGGTCTGCGGGCCGGATGCCATGTTCGTCCGCGAAGGTCTCGACCCGCGCCGCGGCCTCCCGGCGCAACTCGTCCATGGCGTCCGCAGGGGCGTGCCCGGCATCGTCGACCTCCTGGAGGACCGACCTGGCATGGGCCTCGAATCTCCGGCAAAGGGCCCGGAGGGCAGGACCGGAACCCGTCGCCGTGGATGAGCCGGCCGCACCACCGGCGGGCACGTCGTCCCGGGCGTCCCGACAGTCCGCCGGAATCCACCCGATCTGCGCGCAATCGTAGGCCAGCGGGATTCCGTGCTCTCGACAGTAGGCGATCTCAGCCGAGGACAGGACGCCGTCCCAGCGGGATCGCTCCAGGAGCGCGCGTGCATCGATGGACCCACGCACGGCCGACGCCGACCCGGTTTCCGCCGCGGCGGACCCATCGGTCCCACCGTTGTGATCGTTCGTCTGAGACTCTCGCATCGCAAGTCTCCCCTCTGTCCGGCAACTGCCTGAAGCCCACACAGGTATTCTACGAATCGGACGGGGCAGCGGCCAAGAAGCCCCGGATCGGGGATGCCGCGCCCGGGCCGCCCGCACACCAGCGACCCGGACCACGGACATCGCACCGAGGTGCACCGCCGCAGCATATCGACTTCGGTCGCCGTCGTCCTCTCCCCCTACGCCACGTCGTACCGGTCCAGCATCATGACCTTGTCCCAGGCGGCCACGAAGTCCCCCACGAACGCCTCCCGGGCGTCGTCGCAGGCGTAGACCTCCGCGGTGGCCCGGAGTTGGGAGTTCGAGCCGAAGATCAGATCGACCCGGGTTCCGGTCCACACGACCTCGCCGGTGGCCCGGTCCCGCCCTTCGAAGACCTCTTCGTCTTCCGACACCGGCGCCCACTCGACCCCCATGTCCAGCAGGTTCTGGAAGAAGTCGTTGGTCAGCGTGCCCGGACGGTCCGTGAAGACGCCGTGGGACGACCCGTCGGCGTTGGTGTCCAGCACGCGCATCCCGCCCACCAGCGCCGTCATCTCAGGCACGGTCAGCGTCAGGAGCTGCGCCCGGTCCACCAGGAGTTCCTCGGCCGAGACCGCGTACCGGTCCTTGAGGTAGTTCCGGAACCCGTCGGCCACGGGCTCCAGGACGTCGAACGAGTCGGCGTCGGTCTGCTCGGCCGTGGCGTCCGTACGGCCCGGAGTGAAGGGGACCTCCACGTCGTGGCCCGCGTCCCTGGCGGCCCGCTCCACGGCCGCACAGCCACCCAGGACGATCATGTCGGCAAGCGAGATCCGCGTGCCGTCGGTCCGGGCCTCGTGGAAGCGCGTCCGCACCGCCTCGAGGGTCTCCAGCACCCGCGAGAGCTGCTCGGGCCGGTTGACCTCCCAGTCCTTCTGCGGCGCCAGGCGGACGCGGGCACCGTTGGCACCACCCCGCTTGTCCGAGCCCCGGAACGTGGCGGCCGACGCCCACGCGGTGGACACCAGCTCCGACACGGTCAGGCCGGCGTCGAGGATCATCGCCTTCAGCTCGGCCACGTCGTCGGCGTCGACCAGTTCGTGGTCCACCGGCGGGACCGGGTCCTGCCAGATCAGCTCCTCCTCGGGCACGAGGGGCCCGAGGTAGCGCGTCGTCGGGCCCATGTCCCGGTGGGTCAGCTTGAACCACGCCCGGGCGAACGCATCGCCGAGTTCTTCGGGGTTCTCGTGGAAGCGCTCCGAGATCTCCCGATAGGCCGGGTCCCGGATCAGGGCGATGTCCGTGGTGGCCATCATGGGCGCGTGGCGCTTCGACGGGTCGTGGGCGTCCGGCACCAGGTCCGCGGCGGCGGGGTCGGTGGGCTTCCACTGCCACGCGCCGGCAGGGCTCTTCTCCAGCTCCCACTCGAAGCCGAACAGGGTGTCGAAGTAGCCGGTGTCCCACTTCACGGGGTTCGGCGTCCAGGCGCCCTCGAGGCCGCTGGTGATGGTGTGGACCCCCTTCCCGCTCTCGAACCGGCTCTTCCACCCGAGCCCCTGTTCGTGGATGGGCGCCCCTTCCGGCTCGGCACCGAGGAGCGCGGCATCGCCGGCGCCATGGGCCTTCCCGAAGGTGTGACCACCGGCGATCAGCGCCACCGTCTCCACGTCGTCCATGGCCATGCGCGCGAACGTCTCACGGATGTCGCGGGCGGCGGCCACCGGGTCGGGCTTCCCGTTCGGACCCTCCGGGTTCACGTAGATGAGCCCCATCTGGACGGCGGCCAGGGGATGCTCGAGTTCCCGGTCGCCGGCGTACCGCTTGTCGCCCAGCCACTCGTTCTCGCTGCCCCAGTAGACGTCGGCCTCGGGCTCCCAGTAGTCCTGGCGGCCTCCTGCGAAGCCGAAGGGCTCCAGGCCCATCGATTCGATGGCGCAGTTGCCCGCGAACACCATCAGGTCGGCCCAGGAGATCTTCCGCCCGTACTTCTTCTTCAGCGGCCAGAGGAGCCGGCGCGCCTTGTCCAGATTGCCGTTGTCCGGCCAGCTGTTCAGCGGCGCGAAGCGGAGCGTGCCTGCGCCGGAGCCCCCGCGCCCGTCGCCGGTGCGGTAGGTGCCCGCGCTGTGCCACGCCATCCGGATGAAGAACGGCCCGTAGTGGCCGTAGTCGGCCGGCCACCAGTCCTGCGAGGTGGTCATCAGCTCGAAGAGGTCCTTCCTCAGCGCCTCCAGATCGAGCGTGGCGAACGCCTCGGCGTAGTCGAAACCCTCGCCCATGGGATCGGACAGGGGCGAGTGCTGGTGGAGGAGGGAAAGGTCGAGCTGGTTGGGCCACCAGTCGCGGTTCGACGTGCCGCGCCCCGCCGTCTTCAGGCGCTGCGTTCCGTGCATGACCGGGCACTTGCTCTCGTTCGTGGTGGTGCTTCCATCCATAGGGCTGTCCATGTGGCTGAGTGGTCGGACGCGTGGGGTCGTCGAGGGACGTATAACTCCACAGTCGGCCTTCGGTTTCGTCGGCCACCCGCTCGGCCGCCGCCGGGGCGGTCGGGTGGCCTGTCCGGAACTGGTGTGGCGCGGGCCTCGGGGGCACATTGGTCCCTCCCATCCAGCGTCACGCCCCCCCACCCCTCACTCGGGAACGGTCCATGGCAGGCGGAGCGGAGCAGGTCCGTCGCGGCGGTGCGGGACCGGGCGACCCGACGGATATCAGCGTCGCACAACTTCTCGATGCCGTGGGCGAAGGCATCTACGGGCTGGACCGCGAAGGGCGGACCACGTTCGTCAATCCGGCGGCGGAGCGGATGCTCGGGTACTCGCGTGCCGAGCTGATCGGCGAACTCCAGCACGAGGTCATCCACCACACGCGGGGGGACGGGTCTCCGTACGAGACCGCGGAGTGCCCGATCTACGCGTCGATCCGGCACGGATCCGTGGACACCGTGGACGACGAGGTCTTCTGGCGGAAGGACGGGTCGTCCTTTCCCGTGGAGTACACCACGACGCCGATCTACGCGGACGGGGAGGTGGTCGGCGGCGTCGTGACGTTCCGCGACATCTCGGAGCGTCGGCGTGCCATGGACGAGGTGGTGCGGAGCCGAGCGCTGCTGGCGCGGGCCCAGGCGATCGGCAACCAGGGAAGCTGGGAGTGGACGGTGGCCGACAACCGCGTGGAGTGGTCGGACCAGTTGTACCGGATCTACGGCCTGGCGCCGGAGGAGTTCGGTGGAACGGTCGAAGCCTTCCTCGCACGGCTTCTGCCGGAGGACCGGGACCGCATCCAGGGCAGGATCCAGCAGGCCATCGAGACCGGTGAGCCGTTCCGCTTCGAGGAACGCATCGTGCGGCCCGACGGGTCCGTCCGGGTGTTGGACAGTCAGGGCGAGGTGCAATACGACGCAGCCGGAAGTCCGGTGCGCCTGACCGGCATCTGCCGCGACGTGACCGAGGAGCGGGCTGCCGAGCGGCGCGTCCACGAGTTGATCCGGGAGCAGGCGGCCCGCGCCGAGGCCGAGGCCGCCGGGGCCCGGATCCGCCGGATCCTCGAGAGCATCACCGACGGCTTCATGGCCGTCGACCGGGAATGGCAGGTCGTGCACGCCAACGAGTCGGCCGCCCGTCTGGCGGGACTCTCACCGGGCGAACTCATCGGCTCGAGTCTGTGGGACCGGTTCCCCGAGGCGCGGGACTCGGAGTTCTACCACCAGTTCCACCGGGCCCTCGAACAGAACGAGCCCGTCGAGTTCGTCGCGTTCTATCCACCGTTCGACGCCTGGTTCGCCGTGCGCGCGTATCCGTCGGAAGACGGCCTGGCCGTGTACTCCCGGGACGTGACCGAGGAGCGGGAGCGGGACGCGGCCCTCCGCGAGAGCGAGAGCCGGTTCCGCTTCATGACCGACGCCATACCCCAGCAGGTATGGACGAGCACCCCGGAGGGGGAACTGAACTTCGTGAACGCGCAGGTGGTGGAGTACTTCGGGCGCCCGGGCGAGGAGATCGTCGGGGACGGGTGGCAGGCCGTCATCCACCCGGAGGATCTGCCATGGGTGCTGGACCGGTGGACCGACGCCCTGTCCACGGGGGGACCCTACGAGGTGGAGTTCCGCTTGCGGCGGCGGGACGGCGTCTACCGGTGGCATCTGGGCCGGGCAGAGGCCCAACGCGGCGAGGACGGTGCCATCCGGCAGTGGTTCGGCACGAACACGGATCTCCACGACCTCAAGGCGGCCGAGGAGGAGCGTGACCGTGCGCTGGACGAACTGAAACGGAGCAACCAGGAGCTGGACCGCTTCGCGTACGTGGCGTCGCACGACCTCAAGGCCCCCCTCCGGGGCATCGCCAGCCTGGCGGCCTGGATCGGCAGCGATCTGGGAGAGGACATCCCAGAGGAGACCGCCGAACACCTGACCCTCCTGAAGACCCGGGTGCACCGCCTGGAGAGCCTCATCGACGGCCTCCTCCAGTACTCGAGAGCCGGTCGGGCCACCACGTCGGTGGAACTCGTCGACACGCGCGCCCTGGTCGAGGAGGTCATCGACCTCCTGGTGCCGGGGGACCACGTCGAGATCGAACTCGAAGGGCGCTGGGAACCCATGCGCACGGAGCGGGCGCTCCTCCAGCAGGTGTTCCTGAACCTCCTGTCCAACGCGCTCAAGCACAACGACAAGGACCGGCCCCGGATCCGGGTGGTCTCCGATCCGTCTCCACCGGACGGTTTCCACGCGTTCTCCGTCGTCGACAATGGTCCGGGTATTGCACCGCGGTACCACGACCGGGTGTGGGGCATCTTCCAGACGCTCCAGCCGCGGGATCGTGTCGAGAGCACCGGCATCGGTCTGGCGGTGGTCAAGAAGATCGTGTTGGCGAAGGGGGGCACGATCGATCTGGAGTCCGCGGAAGGGGCTGGCGCCACCTTCCGCTTCTTGTGGAAACGCAACGAGGACGGAGGAGATGGGCGAAGGTAAGCGGCTGAACATCCTGCTGGTCGAGGACGATTCGGTGGACGTGATGACGGTGATGCGCGCCTTCAAGGAGGTGCAGTTCGGCAACCCGATCCATCATGCGGAAGACGGCGTGATTGCCCTGGAGCAGCTGCGTGCGGGCGCGATCGACCTGCACAAGCTGCTGATTCTCCTGGACCTCAACATGCCGCGCATGAACGGCATGGAGTTCCTGCGCGAACTCCGCGCCGATCCCGCCCTGAAGCACCTTCCCGTGGTGGTGCTGACGACGTCGAACGACGACCGGGACCGGGTCGAGGCCTACGACCTCAACGTGGCCGGATACCTGATCAAGCCGGTCACCTTCGAGGGGTTCATCAAGGTCATCTCCGTCCTCAAGACGTACTGGACCTTCGTGGAGCTGCCGTGAGTCCGGAGCGTCTTTCCCGGCCGTGGCGGATCCTCGTCGTCGATGACGACGAGGTGGACCGCATGGCCATCCGCCGTGCCCTTCGCGACATCCAGGTGCCGGCCGACCTCCACGAGACGGGCAGCGTTCGGGAAGCGACGGAGGCCCTCGCGGACCATGACTTCGACTGCGCTCTCGTCGACTACCACCTGCCCGACGGAGACGGCCGGGACGTGCTGGCCGTCCGGCGGCGGATCGGACGCTCGCTGCCGGTGGTCATGGTCACGGGCCGCGGAGACGAGGGCCTTGCCGTTGCGGTCATGAAGGAAGGGGCCGACGACTACCTGACCAAGGGGACCTTCGACGCCGATGCCCTGGTCCGGAGCGTCCGGTACGCCATGGGCGTCCACCGCGCCCGCCGGAGGGAAGAGGAGACCGCCGCATCGCATCGGGTGCTCGCGGAAGCGGGCGAGCGATTCGGGCGGAGCCTCGACTACGGCCAGACGCTCGAGACGGTGGTCGGGCTGTTCGCACCGGGGCTGGCCGATCACTGCTCGCTCGAAACGCTGCGGGGTTCGCGTGAGGCCGGGGTCGAGGAAGCCGCCGGTCAGCCCGTGGACGTGTTCGAGCGGGCCGTGCGGTCCGCCGGCCGGGAACTCGGCCGTCTCCGTCTGACCCGCTGGGCTCCGCGCGAGGAGTTCTCTCCGCTGGAACGCAGCCTCGTCACCAACCTCGTGGATCGGGCGGGCGCCGCCCTGGACAACGCGCTGCTCTTCGCGGAGCTGGAGGAGCAGTCCGAGGTGGTGGTCGCGCTCAATGCGGTGGGTCGGGCCCTCGCGGTCCAGCTCGACCCGATGGAGATCGCGGCGACGGTGGTCGGCGAAGGACTCCGGCTGACCGGCGCCACCCTGGGCGCGCTGTTCGACCCCGGGGCCGAAGGAGACAAGAGCGGGTTCGTGTACACGTCGGGAGCCGGCGAGCCGCCCGCGGCGGACCGGGCCTGGCTCGGCGTGCTCGACACCGAGGCCACGGTCTGGGGCGATGCGGCGGAGCGGGAGTTCTCCCATCCCTTCGGTCCCGAGATCCGGATCGGGAGTTACCTGGCGGTGACCGTGCCGACGGCGCGGGAGGACGGGCCCATCGGGCTGTTCTTCGCCCACCCGGACCCGCATGCGTTCGGGGAACGGGCCGCCACGCTCGCCGACGGACTGGCGGGGTGGGCGGGGGTGGCGCTGGGCAACGCGCGCCTGTTCCGCCGCGTGAGCGACGCGGTGCGGGTGCGCGACGACGTGCTGGGCATCGTCTCCCACGATCTGCGCAACCCCCTCGGGGTCATTCTCGCCTCGGCCGGACTGCTCCTCGACCTGGACCTGGACGCGGCCACACAACGGCGGGAGCTGGAGCGGGTCCGCACCATGGGCACCCGCATGAACTTCCTGATCCAGGACCTGCTGGACGTGACCCGGATGGACGCCGACACCTTCTCGGTCTACCCGCGGGAGGTGTCCGTGCGGGACGTCCTCCACGAGGTGGAGGAGCTGATGAGTCACCTCGCCGAGGGCGAAGGCGTGCGGCTGGTCCGGGAAGAGGTGCCGGAGGATCTCCGAGCGGTGCTGGACCGCGACCGGATCGCCCAGCTCCTCGGAAATCTGATCGGGAACGGTCTCAAGTTCACGCCCGAGGGCGGCGAGGTCCGTTTCGGGGCGTGCCGCGACGGGAGCCACCTGTGTCTGCACGTGGCCGACACGGGAGCCGGTATTCCCGAGGAGCAGCTCCCCCACCTCTTCGATCGGTACTGGCAGGGCGGGGTCCGCAAGGACGACGGGGCGGGGCTCGGGCTCCCCATCTGCAAGGGCATCGCCGAAGCCCACGGGGGGACCATCGAGGTGGACGCCTCGGAGGGCGGGGCCGTCTTCACCGTGCGGATCCCGCCGTTGGAGCCGTGGTCGGCCGGCGGGTCGTAGGGAAGGAGGTACCCTGACGCGGCGGGAGCCCATCGCGTGCCCCCGACGCAAGAGCCCCCGGCGGCCGTGTGGCCACCGGGGGCGATGCGCCGGGAGATCCCCCGGAGGGTCGGCCGCGGACGCGACTCCCTCCGGGGCACCGATCCCGAGCCTACGGGATACCCGGTACGACCAGGCAGCCCACCGTCTGGTCGAAGATCAGACCCGCGCCTCCGTCGTCGCCGGTGATGGCGGTGTTGATGAGGATCGCCGCCCAGTCGTTGTGGTCGGTCAGGACGTCGGCACTGCTCCCGTTACCCGTGCCGCCTGCGAAGGCCTGGGCGTCGATGGACACGCCCAGGTCGGTCGCGTCGGCATCGCCGTTCCAGTTGATGGCCGGCGTGCCGCAGATCCCGTCCGGCTCGTTCAGGCTGGCCTCGTTGAGCGCGATGCGGGTGCCGCGGGAGAAGTCGAGGACATCGTCGGGTGTGATGTTGCAGTTGTTGTCGATGCCCCCGAACTGGTACCGGTAGTTCATGACCGAGTTGTAGTTCGGCTTGAAGTTCAGGTTGCGCTGCACGGCGTCGGACCACGGTGAACCGTGCCCGAGGCCCAGGTTGTGCCCCAGCTCGTGGGCGATGGTGTTGGCCACGAACTGGTCGTTCGGGTAGAAGGTGACCGTCGAGACGATCATCCGGTGGTCGTAGATGAACGCCTGCCCGGAGCTGTTCGTGCCGCCGTAGGTGTGGGGCATGAGCACCCAGTGGAAGTACCCGTTCCGGTTTGCGGCGAAGTTGGCCGCCAACAGGTCCGCGTACTCCTGGCTGGCGATGTCGCCGGTCAGCACGCCGTCGGCGTCGGGAATGAGCGTCCCGCCGGTGAAGGCGCCGCCCTGCCCGTAGTCGTGGATGACCGTGACGCCCGTGGTCCCGTCGGGGTTGGTCACCGGCGAGTTCGCGAACATCGTCGTGACCTTGCCCACGACGTTGGCGTTGGGCCGGTGGGAGTGGGCCCCGGTCGCGATGGCGTCGTCGAACCAGTCGTACTCCAGAAGGATGTTCTTCTTGAGCGGGTTCGTGCCCATGGCCGGCAGGTCGAGGCCCGCCGTCGTACCCAGGACCTCGTCGCCGTCGTTGATGCCGTCGCCGTCGGTGTCGGCCACCGCCGGGTTGGTGCCCGTGTTGGTGGTGCTGACGTAGGTGTTGGTGTTGGTTTCGACGCAGTCCGGGAGGCGGTCGCCGTCCGTGTCGGGCGTGCTGCTGAGCGAGCAGGTCTGGATGATCGTGATGCTCAGGGCCTTCGTTCCGGTCAGCCCCACGCTGGCGGCCTGGACCGTGAAGTTGAAGGTGCCCGCGGCGTTGGGCGTCCCCAGGATCTCGCCCAGCGACGGTTCCAGGCTCAGTCCGCCGGGCAGGGCCCCGGCCGTGACCGACCAGGTGAACGTTCCGTTGCCGCCGGTGGCGGTGAGCGGCTGGGCGTAGGCCACGCCCTCCTGGCCGTTGGGCAGGCTGGTCGTGGTCACCGTCACCGGCTCGTAGATGGTGATGGACAGGGCCTTCGTGGCGGTGCGCGTGCCGCTCGTGACCTGGACCGTGAAGGCGACGGTTTCGCCGACGGCGGGGGGCCCGGTGATGGCGCCGGTGGAGGCGTCGAGGCTCAGGCCGAGGGGGAGCCGGCCGCTGACGATGCTCCACGTGTACGTGCCGGTGCCGCCGGACGCGGTCAGCGTCTGGTTGTAGGCCACGTTGACCACGCCGGTGGGGAAGCTGGTGGTGGTGATCTCGACCGCCGGAGTGCTGTTGGGCACGTCGATGCTGACGGCGCCGATGTCCCATTCGGTGCTGTTCTCGGTCAGGACCGTGCCGCCGGTGTTGTTGATGCCGTCCATGTACCAGACGTAGCGCTGTCCAGTGGCGGTGTTGGTCCAGACGAGATCGATCTTGCCGTCTGCGTTCATGTCGGCCACACCGTCGATGACCCAGTGGACGGGAACGGAGCCGAGGGAGGCGCCGCCGGTGTTGGTCATGCCGTCCATGTACCAGACGTAGCGCTCGCCGGTGGCGGTGTTGGTCCAGACGAT
>JAVJOF010000006.1:0-116689 GCA_040216925.1 Longimicrobiales bacterium | reverse complement strand
GGACCTTCCGGTGAGCTTCTCGTGCGGCTACGCGACGGCGGCCTCGGGCGCGCTGGACGGGGCGTCGGCCGCCTGCGGCGCGCTGCCGAACCGTACGGGCAACGGCGACGGCTCGACCCGGGTGTCCTACATCCAGATCGGTGGCTCGATCCTGGCCGGCGACACGTCGGACCGCATGCCCGGCACCTACACGGGCAGCCTGGTCTTCACCATCACCGCCACGTACTGATCCGGCCCTCCCGGATCCTTCCTGCCCGAGCCGAGGAATCACGACCATGATCACGCACCGGACCGCCGCCACGCCGGCTCGGTGCGCGATCATGGTCGTCTCGCTCGTGGCGGCCCTTCTGGCGCCGGGCGCCCTCCACGCCCAGATCGCCGTCTTCCCCGTCCAGAACCTGAGCTTCGGCACCCTGCGCCCCGGCGCCGCCGAGCTCGTGGACACCGAAGATCCGGTGCGGCGCGCCGAGTTCGAGCTGGTGGGCTCCGGCAACGTGGTCGTGTCGGTGGGCCTCCCCACCGAGATGGTCAGCGCCTCCGGGGCGCGCCTCCCCCTGAGCTTCTCCAAGAAGGACGCGGCCATCGAGGAGCGCGGATCGGGGAAGGTGAAGTCGTTCGACCCGAACAAGTCCAGGCACTTCAACATCAAGGACCGCGACGGCGGTGCCCGGATCTACCTCGGCGGCATGGCGCTTCCGGACGCTTCCCAGCCCCCCGGACGTTATACTGCCACCGTCGTGATCCAGATCGTCGCCGCGGGCACCTGACCCGCTCCGTCCCCGATCCGAGAATCCGCCACGCCATGATCGCGTCCCGTCTCCTGTCCGGCCCCTTCCGCCGCCCCTCGGTCCGTGTGGCCGTCCTGCTGGCCGGCCTCATGACCGTGGCCAGCGCGTACGCCGCGGCCGTGGCCGTGAGCCCGGTGGCTCTCTACATCGACAGCCGCACCCGGACCGGGACGCTCACCCTCTTCAACCCTGGCAGCCGCCCCGAGGAGGTCCAGGTCGACTTCGCGTTCGGCTACCCGGTGTCCGACGAGGAAGGCAACGTGACCGTCCAGGTCATGGAAGAGGCCCCCGCTGGCGAGCCGTCGGCCGTCGGGTGGCTCCGTGCCTTCCCGAGGCGGATGGTGCTCGAGCCGGGGCAGCGTCAGGTGATGCGCGTCATGATCACGCCGCCGGCCGGCCTCGAAGACGGCGAGTACTGGGCACGGGCGCTGGTCCGGGGCAGGGGCGGCCAGCCGCCCATCGAGGAACGCCAGGGCGACGTGTCCGTCCAGATCGAGGTCGAGACCGTGGTGGTGGTGGCGGTGAACTACCGGCACGGCTCCGTGGACACCGGCCTCCGGGTCGTCGACGCCCGTGCGAGCCAGGTCGGCGACACCGTGCGGGCGTTCATCGACTTCGAGCGGACGGGCAACGCGGCCTACCTCGGACGGGTGCAGGGCGAGCTCCTCGACGCGTCCGGCCGGGTCCTGGCCACGGCCGAAGAGGTCCTGGCCGTCTACCGGACCATCCGCCGGCGCCTCGACCTGCCCGTACCGGCAGGGACCGCGGGCCCGCTCCGGGTCCGCTACACCATGGACACCGACCGTGACGACCTCCCGCCGGGCGGCCCGCTGCCCGTCGATCGCGTCGTCCACGAGGTCGAGGTCCGGTAACGGCCTGGCCGTCCGCGTCCGCGGCGGCCTCCTCCGGCGCCTCGTCGCATGATGGCCGCCCCGTTCCGCACCGCCGCGTTCGCGGTGGCGCTGGCCCTGGCCGCCCCGGGGCTGGCCGCCCAGGAGGCCCCCACCTTCGACGAGGGGTTCTTCGAGGTCTTCGTCCAGCGCCTGCCGGCCCGGGTCACGGTCACGACGCTGGTGGACGAGCGGGGCGTGGTGCTCATTCCGGTGCGGCCCGTCCTGGATCTCGTGGGCATCCCGGTGCGGACGGACGGGTCCCTGCTGGTCGCGGAGTGGCCCCCGGAAACCTGGCGGACGGTCCTGGACCTGGCCGCACGCACCGTCCGCATCGGCGACTCCGTCGAGACGGTGCCGGCGGAGGACTGGGTGGTCCGGGCCGGCGACGTGTTCGTGGCGCCTCCGGTCCTGGCCCGACTCCTGGCGGCCCGCGTGGACGTGGACTGGGCCGGGCTGGGCATCGTCATCTCCCGGAACCTCGAGTTCCCGGCCACCCGACGGCTCGAACTGGAGGCCCAGCGGGAGCGGCAGCGTCTGCTGGCGGAGCGCATGCGGCCCCTGGCGCCCGACCTCCCGTTCGAGCCCCGCTCCGGCGGGCTGGCCGCCACGTGGGGACTGGCCATGAACGGCTCCGACGGCCGGTACCGGGGGGCGCTCCGCAGCGCGGTGGGCGGGAGCGTCTGGGGCGGCGCGGCCGAGGTGGGCGGGGTGGCCAACCTGGGCGACGGAACGCCCACGACCTTCTCCGAGGGATACCTGCGCTACAGCCGTGTCTTTCCCACCGGTACGTGGCTCCGCCAGCTCCAGGTCGGGAGCGTGTTGTCCGACGGACCGGTGGCGCGCCGGCTGGACGGCATCACCCTGACCAACGAACCGTACACCACCCCGCGCTTCTTCGGCGAGGCGCTGATCCAGCCGGTGGTGCCGGCCGGGTGGGAGTACGAGGTGTACCAGGGTGACGTGCTGGTCGGGGTGGCCAGCGGCGGGTCTCCGGAGGACCTCCGGGCGCCGCTCAACTACGGCAACACCCCCGTGCGGATCCGGATGCTGGGGCCCGCGGGGCAGGAGGTGGTGGAGGAACTCCTCTACGTGGTGCCGCCCACCCGCCTGCCCCTCGGAGAGACCCGGTGGAACGTGGGACTCGGCCCGTGCCGCGACCCCTCGTGCAGCTCGTACGGATACGGCGAGGTGCGACGGGGCATGGCGCACTGGCTCACGGCCGGGGTGGGTGTGGACCGCCTGGACCCCACGGAGGGCGACGCCGAGGTCCGGCCCTACGCTTCGCTCAGCCTGTCGCCGGGGATGGGGCTGAACCTGGATGCCCAGATCCAGCCCGGAGCGTTCGTGTCCACCGGGCTCGACTGGACCACACCCTCGGACGGGGCCTACTCGGCCACGTACGCCTGGTCCCGCCCGGCGGGCGACGCGCCCACGCTGGACGGCTGGTACGCCCAGGTGGCCGCCACCACCCCCGTCAACGTCCTGGGCGGACGGACGGTGTCGAGCCGTCTCCAGTTCCGGGGAACGGAGCGCACTGCGGTGGATTCGTGGCTGGCCACGATGTCCAGTACGGTGCGGCGGGCCTACGTGTCCGCCACCTGGGAGCACGGACTCCAGGAGCGTTCGGTGCTGACCGGCCGCATGTTCCTGCCCCTCCTGTCCCGACCGGACGCCCGGATCCGCGACCTGGCCCTCTCGGCGGGTGTGGGCGCGAGCCGGCGGGGCGGGGAACTGCTGGAGCTGGGGGCGTCGCTCCGCCCCACCTCGTCGACGACGCTGAGCCTGGACCTCCACGCCCGGCGCGGGTCGAGCCCGGTCCTGAGCATCGGCTTCACGACCCGCCGCACGGAAGGCTACGCGCAGGGCCGCGCCTCCACCGGCCGGGGTGCGGGCATGTTCGTCTCGGCGGACGGAGGCCTGGCGTACGACCCCGCCACCGGCGTCGTGCCGCTTCCCTTCCAGAGCCTGGGGCGGGCCGGGGTCCGGGGGCGTGTGTTCCACGACCTGGACGGAGACGGTGCCTACACGGCGGCGGACGTGCCCGCCCCGGGCGTCGACGTGCTGGTCCAGGGCGAGCGCGCCACCACCGACTCCCTGGGCACCTACCAGGTCTGGGAGGTCCGCCCCTACGACGTGGTGCAGGTGGCCGCGGACTCGCTGAGCGTCGACCCCGTCTGGGTGCCGGCGCCGCGCTCGGTGCTGCTGCGGCCGTCGCCCAACCTCTACAACCGCGTGGATCTGCCCCTCCGGCCGACGCGGGAGGTCTTCGGAGAGGTGGTCCTGAGCGATGCCGACGGCACCCGGCCCATGGGTGGCGTGGAGGTTCGCGTCGTGGCGGACGACGGAACGGTCCTGGCCACCCAGCGCACGTTCAGCGACGGGGTCTACTACTTCCAGCGCATTCCCCCGGGACGCTTCGTGGTGGAGATCGCCCCGGCCTCCCGCGAGGCGGTGGGCGCGCCGGCCGGTCCCGCCCGCCAGGAGATCGACACCCGGGGGGCGGGCGGCGAGGCTCTGGAGGTCCCGGCGCTGCGGCTCGAGGTGGAGGGCCGATGACGAAGTCCTTGCCTTGCCCCCGACGCCGTGGCCAGCTTGTACTCAAGTGGTTCACGGATGTGCCGACCCTGGAGGAGGGCGGCTCTCCGGGCCGCTCCGGGGTGGTTGGAGGACCCCCTGGACGCCTCCCGTACCGAGGCAGTGCGTGGCGAAGCTCGTCCGGACGTTCTGCGTGGCGTTTCTCGCCGTGGCCGCAACCGCGACCACGGCCGTGTGCGTATCCGGCCAGTCCACCGGTGCCACGGTAGGCGCTTCGGTCACCATTCTCCGTCCGGTCACCGTCACCACGCCGGTTCCCCTGCAGGTCACCGCCGCGTCGCCCGGGCGCCTCCGGGTCCGGGGTGCCCCGTTCGTGTCGACGTCGGCTCCCACCACCATGACCGCCCATGCGGAATGGGTCGGTTCGGCCTGGTCGGCTTCGGCGCCGACGCCGGGCATCCACCGCTCCACCCGGGGCGGGGTCCTGCCCCAGGACGTGACCGTGGAGGTGGCGCGGGGGACCGGCGAGTCCGCCGTCCGGGTCGTCTACACGGTGGCGGTGGCCTTCTAGGGAAGGATTCCCAGCTTCTTCCGCCGCATCCACAGCACCTTCCGCGTCACCCCCAGCCGTTCCGCCGCCACGGCCACCTGCCCGTCGCAGGCGTCCAGCGTGGCCTCGATGTAGCGCCGCTCCACCTCCTCGAGGGTCAGGCCCAGGGGAATCGCCGGCGATCCCGGCCCGGCGGACGCGTCCGTCCCGGAGCCCGGGGCGCCGTCCTCGGACCCGGCACCCGGGGTCCCGAACGCCCGGGCCGGATCCGGGATCGCCAGCTCGTCGCCCTTGGCGAAGATCATGGCCCGCTCGATCACGTTGCGGAGCTCCCGGACGTTGCCCGGCCAGTCGTGGAGCTGGAGGGGCGTCAGGCTCCGGGGCGCGACCCGCGGAATGGTCCGGCCGTAGTAGCCCGCCGTGCGGGCCACGAAGTACTCCACCAGCTGGGGGATGTCGCTCCGGATGTCCCGCAGCGGCGGCAGCGTGACCTGGGCCACGTTGAGCCGGTAGTACAGGTCTTCGCGGAAGCGCCCGGCCTGGACGTCGGACTCGAGGTCGGCGTTGGTGGCCGCCACGATGCGCAGCTGCACCTCACGGTCGTCGGTCCCGCCCACCCGACGGAAGTGACGCGACTCCAGGAAGGTCAGGAGCTTGGCCTGCAGTTCCAGCGGCAGGGTGCCGATCTCGTCGAGCATCAGGGTGCCCCCCGCCGCGACCTCGACCAGGCCCTGTTTGGCCTGGCGGGCGTCGGTGAAGGCCCCCTTCTCGTAGCCGAACAGCTCTGCCTCGAGGAGGTTGGCGGGCAGGGCCGCGCAGTTCACCTCGACGAACCGGTACGGCGCACCTTCGCTCGCGCCGTGGATGGCCCGGGACACCAGGTTCTTCCCGGTGCCCGATTCGCCCAGGATCAGCGCCGGTACCCGGGGCACCGACGCCACGTTGTGGATGAACTGGCGCACGGCTTCGATCCGGGGATGGGCCCCGAGGATGAGCTGGTCGGAGCGCTCCCGCCGGGCCACCTCGAGGAGGTGCTCGCGCTGCGGCGAATCCTGGAGGGCGTGCTCGACCCGGGCCACGAGGGGCGCCCCCTCGAGCGGCTTGGCCGCAAAGTCGGTGGCGCCGGCGGCGTAGGCGGCTTCCGCTCCGCCCTCCCGGTCGAGTCCGGTCAGGATGATCACCGGCAGGGCCGGGTACCGCGACTTCAGCCGCCGGGTCACTTCCAGGCCGTCCATGCCCGGCATGGACACGTCGCAGATGACCAGGTCGGGGGCCAGCTCCTCGGCCAACGAGAGCCCCTCGGTCGGCGAGGTCGTGGTCTGCGTCCGGAAGTGCCCCCGCCGCTCGAGTTGGGCCGCGAGGAGCGCGAGCTGCCCGGGGTCGTCGTCGATGATGAGGACGGTGTGTCGCTTCGGGGCCACGGTGCGGGGTCCTGACGGAGTGCGGGTGGACGGTCGAGGGGCCGGATAGAATGGGGCCACGGCGCGACCGCTGCCACGCCCCGCGGCGCGTCGGCCGGTCCCCACCCCGCGCCGACGCCCCACACCTCCCGGGTGGACGCCCGGTGTCCGCGCCGGTGGACGCACAACCGGTGCACCTCCGGCTCCAGGGCCCGGAATGGCAGGCGGCCCGGCGGCCGGGCCCGGCGGCCCGTATCTTGCTTTCGGCGGGGGTGCGGGCAGGACCACGACGAACCGAACCGGAGGACCGGATGACGACGATGCGTAGCGTGGTGGCGGTGGGGAGCCTGGCGGTCCTGGTGGCGTGCGGCGGCGGTCCCGGCCCCGAACCCATGGAGCCGGCGGCCCGGGCGGATGCGCTCCTGGAGGTCATGCTCACGCCGGATCCCCTGGACCGCTGTGCGGCCCGGGCGGTCCTGGGGCAGCGGACGAACCTGGTCCAGCGGCTCGCTCGTCGCGCCGGCCACCGCAATCCGCCTGCAGGCTTCGAGCCCAACCTCAGCCAGGCCACGGCCCTGGCTTCGGACGCGCACCTGTTCGCCCAGAGCCAGGCGGCCATCGCCCGGGGTCCCGGCAACGCCAGCACGCTGCAGCAGGCCGAGCGCCGCGCGGACCTGGCCCGGCAGGGGTTCGAGGTCATCATGAACCAGGTGGACCAGATGAGCCCGTCCGGCACGGTCCGACGCTCGGGGCTCCGGGCCGCCGAGGTCGAGCTGGCCTACGCCCGGGTCTGGTACGGCTACTTCGAGCAGTTCCACTCGGCCGCCCGGGGCGACGCCGAATCGGCCGCCATGGCCCGCTTCGCGGAGTGGCTCCAGACCCGTTCGGACCGCGACGAGCAGCTCCTGGAGGACTACCACGGGGCGTTCCTCGACGCCCTCGAGAACGCCTGCGTCGCGTGACCCGCCTCTCCCTGGGAGACACGGACCATCTCTGGGGCGACGCCCGCGGGTGGGGGCTCCGGCCCCTGGAGGCCGCGGGCGTCGCGCCGGAGCGGCTGGCCGAGATGCACGTCGTGTCCGTCGAGCCCGGGGCCGTGCGGGGCAACCACCGCCATCCCGCCACCACGGAGTGGATGCTCGTGTTCGGGGCGCCCGCCGACGTGGCCAGCCGGACACCGGACGGCCCCGTGGAGGTCGAGCGGGTGGACGGCGGCGCGCCGGCACTGCTGGAGTTCGGGCCCGGCGTGGCCCACGCCGTCCGTGGGTGCGGCCCCGGCGTGACCTACCTGGTCTGCTGGGCCGACGGAACGCCGGAGACGGACCGGGTCGAGCCTCTCCTGTAGGGCCGTGCCCGGGGAGGGGACGGTCCGGCCCCCCGGCGCAACGCACCGGACGGCCCGGGCGTACCTTGACCGTCGTCCGGCTGCGGACCGAATGTTCGGCCTCGTCCGACCTCCGACCATCCCGGGATCACCATGCTCCGAACCACGCTCGTCCTCGCTGCTGCCGCCCTGACCCTGTCCGCGGCGGTGTCGCCGGTCTCGGCCCAGGAAGACCCGCACCTGGCCAAGGCGCGCCGGGTCCTCGCCGCCACGCCGCTGGTCGATGGACACAACGACCTGCCGTGGGCCATCCGCCAGTCGGATCTGGCCCCCAAGGACGTCCATGCCGACGCCCACGACCTCCGCGCCCGGACGCCGTTCCACACCGACATCCAGCGCCTCCGCGACGGCATGGTGGGCGCCCAGTTCTGGTCGGTGTACATCCCCTTCGAAGCGGTCCAGGAGGGGGCGGCCATGACGCAGCTCGAGCAGATCGACATCGCCCTTGAGGTCATCGAGGCCTACCCGGACGTCTTCGAACTCGCCCTCGACGTGTCGGACGTGAACCGGATCTTCGGCGAGGGGAAGATCGCCTCGATGCTCGGGATGGAGGGGGGGCACGCCATCGAGAACTCCCTGGGCGCGCTGCGGGCCTTCTACGCGCTCGGCGTCCGGTACATGACGCTGACCCACAACGGCACCCTCGACTGGGCCGACGCCGGCAGCGACGAGCACCGCCACGGGGGGCTGACGGACTTCGGGCGGGAGGTGGTCCGGGAGATGAACCGCCTGGGCATGCTCGTGGACCTGGCCCACACGTCGCCCGAGACCATGAACGACGCCCTCGACGTGGCCGAAGCGCCGGTCATCTGGTCCCATGCCGACGCCCTGGGCATGCGCGACCATCCGCGCAACGTGCCCGACCAGGTGCTGCGTCGCCTGCCGGACAACGGCGGCGTGGTCATGGTCACGTTCGTGCCGAGCTTCCTGACCGACGCCGATCAGGCCACGCTGGCCGACGTGGCGGACCACATCGAACACGTGGCGGAGGTCGCCGGCGTGGACCACGTGGGCATCGGCTCCGACTTCGACGGCATCGACTCCACGCCCGTGGGCCTGGAAGACGTGTCGACGTTCCCGGCCCTGTTCGCGGAGCTGTCGCGCCGCGGCTGGAGCGAGGAGGACCTGGCCAAGCTGGCGGGCGGCAACGTCCTGCGGGCCTGGCAGGAAGCGGAGGCGGTGGCCCGGCGGCTCCAGCGGGAGCGTCCGCCGTCCACCGCCACCATCGCCGTGGACGGAGGGATCAGCCCGTGAGCGCGACGGTGCTGCCCCGCCCCCGGGGCGACGAGTACGGGACCTACTACCACCGGTACGTGGCCCTCGTCCCCGACGGGCCGGTCCTGACCACCCTCGAGGAGCAGTTCGAGGCCACCGAGGCCCTGCTCGGCGGCCTGAGCACGGAGCAGGAGGTCCACCGCTACGCACCCGACAAGTGGAGCGTGCGGGAGGTGGTGGGCCACATGATCGACACCGAGCGGCTGTTCGCCTACCGGGCGCTGTCCATGGCCCGGGGAGACGCCACCCCGCTCCCGGGGATGGACCAGGAGGTCTGGGCGGCGCACTCGGGCGCCCACGGCCGTACCATGGCGGACCTGCTGGAGGAGTGGCGCGCCGTGCGCCGCTCGACCCTCCGGTCCTTCGCCGCGCTGGACGAGGAGGCCGCGTCGCGGACCGGCACGGCCAGCGGCAACCCCTTCACGGTGCGGTCGTTCGCGTGGATCATCGCCGGCCACGAGCGCTGGCACGGGGGTCTGCTCCGGCGGGACTACGGCCTGGGGGAGGCGTGACGGAGGAGGGCACTCCGGCGCCCGATCCCCGGGCCGCCCTCCGCCGCCGGGACCGGGGCAAGGACGACGCCTGGATCCGCGCCTTCCTCGAGGCGGCGCCGTACGGCTTCCTGGCCACGGTGGACGACCAGGGGCAGCCGTTCCTGAACTCGAACCTCTTCCTGTACGACGCGGAACGGCATTGCGTGTACCTGCACACCGCCCGCACCGGCCGGACCCGCGACAACATCGACGGGGCCGAACGCGTGGCGTTCAGCGCCCAGGCCATGGCCCGCCTCCTGCCGGCCGCCGAGGCGCTGGAGTTCAGTGTCGAGTACGCCGGGGTGGTCGTGTTCGGGAAGGGGCAGGTGGTGGACGACGACGCCGAAGCCACCGCGGTCCTCCAGGCGCTCCTGGAGAAGTACGCGCCCCACCTCCGCTACGGCGAGGACTACCGGGCGGTCACCGACGGGGAGCTGAAGCGCACAGCGGTGTACCGGATCGACGTCGAGGCGTGGAGCGGCAAGCAGAAGGAGGTGGCCCCCGACTTCCCGGGAGCCTTCGACCTTCCCGCCCTTCCCGTGCCGTTCCCCCGGCGTGCCGACCCCGCCGCCCGGGCCGACGCCGACGGGTGAGCCCGCTCAGGCCGGGGGCGTGAATACGTCGACCCGGTCGAGCACGGCACCGCCGGGGGCCGACACCCGTCCGCCGATCAGGTACAGTCGGCCGTCCAGGACCGCCGACATGGCGCCGGTCCGTTGGACGGCCTCGGTGGGCGCAGCGAGGGACTCCCACGCCCCGGCCCCCGGATCCCACGCCTGCATGGTGGCCAGGGTCGCCTCCCGCTGAAGCACGTACAGGCGCCCGCCGTGGGCCCATGCGCCGACCACGAACCCCCTGGTGGGGGGCTGGAACGGGGTTCCCCACGCCCCGTCGCGATACTCGGCGATCAGCTCCCGGGTCACCGCCCAGGCCACGGTTCCGTCGGACACGAGGTGTTCGGCGGGGAAGGGCGGAAGGTCGGCTGCGGACGCCACCCACTCCGAGGCCGCGCCGGGGAGCCGGGCGGCGGTCCGGGGGATCGACGGGAAGGCGCCCAGTTCCACGGCCAGCGCGCCCGACGCGAGAGCGACGGCGAGGGGCCGGACACTCAGGACCGGAAGCGCGCTGTGGAGCGACCAGGTTCCGTCGGCCGCCCCGAGCGCGCGGACCGCGTTCCGCCCGGCGACGGCCGTGGGCGAACCGTTTCCGCCCAGGACCAGGAGGGTGCCGCCGTGCGCCACCGCCGCCGGCCAGAGAAGCGCCTCCGGGAGGTCCTCCACACGACTCCACCCGCTGGCCGGATCGAACGCGTACGCCCGGGCCGACAAGGTGGAGTCGTCCACCGCTCCGCCCGCCACGTAGAGACGGCCACCGGCGGCCGTGGCGGCACCCTCCCGCACCGCGATGGGGAGGGGCGGAGCCGTGGCCCACGATCCGGGAAGCACGAGGGGCTCGCCTGGATCCCCGTCGTCGGGGCCGGCCGGCGAGCCTCCGCCGCACGCCGCGAACGCGATCCACGGTAGGGCGGCGGCCCACGCCCACGCCCCCGTCCGCCGCCGCCGGATGTCCGCCCTGGACTGCGCTCCCCTCTCCGTCCGTGTCCCGTCGGCCATGCTGCCCCCCCCGTTTTCCTGATGGATACAGGAGATCCTACGAGCCTCGGGGGGGACCGATTTCCCTGGAGGCGGCCGCGCCCTAGCGCAGCCGCGCCGCCAGCTCCGCCAGCCCCGCGTCGATCTCCGCCCGGGGCACCCAACGCCCCCGGACCATCACGCCCACGCGCCGCGTCAGGTGCTCGAGGTCGTCCAGGGGGTTCGCGTCCAGGAGCACCAGGTCCGCCCGGTTGCCCTCCGTCACGGTGCCGAACGCGGCGTCGAGGCCCAGGTGGTCGCCGACGTACCGGCTGACCTGGATGGTCCCGCTCTCCAGGATCTGCTGCCGCGTCATCCCCGATTCCTCGACCACCGCGAGCTCCCGGTGCAGCGCGAAGCCTGGGACGTTGAACATCTGCGGGGAATCGGTGCCCATCAGGACGCCCACCCCTCCGTCCGCCAGGCGCTTCAGGATCCGCTTGCGAAGCGCGAAGAACGCGTCGCGGGTGGCCGGCGTCAGGTTCGGGCGGTTGGGCGCGGTGGCCTGGTTGCGCCAGGCCTCGCGCTGGGCGGCGGACACGTACTGCATCTCGGGAAGACCCAGGTAGTCATCGGGGTCGGGGCTGCCGTACAGGCTCTCCCAGAGGTACATCGTGGGCACGACGTACACGTCGGCGGCGCGGCTCCGGGCCACGATCCGGTCGATGGCGGCGTCGTACGCGGCCGGGTCCCGCGAGAGGGCGTCGAGGTCGATGGCGCCGGCGTTCACCTGAGACTGGACGTCGTCACCCGCCACGGCGCGGACGTACCCGTCCAGGTGGTCGACCGTGGAGATCCCGGTCTCCAGCGCGTGGACCAGACCGACGTCGGTGGGCACGTGTCCGCCGTACGTCAGGCCCACCTCCTCCGCCACGTCCACCATGCGGTCCCAGGTGGCCCGGGACACGCCCGGGTGGATCTTCTGGAGGTCGTACCCGGCCGCCGCGTGGGCCCGGATCAGCCGTTCTGCGGCCTCCGGCGTCGGGGCGCTGTTGCCGTTGATGGACGGTGCTCCCGCGTAGAACGTGGGGCCCAGCATGGCGCCGGACTCGAGCTCGTCGGCCAGGCCGATCTGGTAGGGGCTGCCCAGCATCCCCCGGATCGTGGTGACGCCGTTGGCCACGTAGAGGAACATGATGTCCTCCAGGGCCTGACGCGGCGGGTCGGCCACGGGCGGAACGTGGGCGTGCATCTCCGCCAGCCCCGGCATCAGGTAGCGGCCCGCGCCCTCGATGCGCGTGGCCCCGGCCGGGACCCGTACCGAGGCCGACGGCCCGACCTCGGTGATGACCCCGTCGCGCACCACCACGGTCTGGCCCGGGACGACGCCCGGACGGTCCATGGGCAGGACCGACACGTCCACGAACGCCCACGTGCCCGTCTGCGCGGCGGCCGCCGAGGCGCCCATCGTCAGTGCCGCCGCTGCCGCCAGGGCCAGCGCGGCCCGCGTCCCGTTCCCCGTCCTGGTCATCCCGTCGTCCTCGCGTTGAGTGCCGGTGGCTCCCTCCGAACGGGCCTCCTACCTTGCGGTCCGGCCCGAGCTGCTGAACCGCTATTCTGACTCCCCGACGCCCGAAATTCCATGATGCGCACTTCCGTCACCCTCCTCGCCGCGGCCGTCCTGGCCCCGGCCGCCGCGGCCCAGATGCCTCCGATGCCGGACCATCCCGTGCTGCGGGACGGGTGGCTGGCCTGGGACGCCGGCGACTACCCGGCGGCGCTGCGCGCCTACCGCAGCGTCCTGGCCGGACCGGACGGGGCGTCGCACCTGCGCGAGGTCGCCGCCCTCACCGGCGAGGTCCATCCCGTGATGGAGGTGGCGGCGGACGGCACCGACCTCCGGATGGCCCCCGACGGTTCGCGAGCGTCCTTCGACGTGTTCTGGCGGGGGCGTGTGCTGACCCACCTGGTGGATCCCCGGACCGGCGAGGTGGTGGACACGGTGACCACGGCGGGCTCGGCGCTGGGGGCCGACGGACTCCTGGCCTGGTTCACCACCGAGCGCACGGCCGCGTTCGAGGCCGCCCTGGCCCGGGCCGACGAGGCCGGGGCGCGGCGCGACTTCGCGGCCCGCAATCAGGCTCGGGCCGAGGCCTTCTACCACGAGGTGGCCGAACGCACCCTGCACGTGCGCCAGGACGGTGTGTCGCGGACCGTCGACCTGGGCGGTCGGGTGCCCCTGAGCGTGGTCGGCACGGGCGACGGCCCGGACCTGTTCGTCGTGGCGGGCCGGCCGGGGGCCACCACGTCGCAGATCCTGCGCCTTCGGGACGGATCCATCGAGGCGGTGGAGGCGGGCGTCACGGCGACCGACCCCCTGCCGGTGCCCGGGGGCCGGTATCTGGTCGTGTCCGTCCTGGAGCGCAGTCCGATGCCCCGCCTCTCCGGCGGAACACCGGCGTCGGCGCCGGCCCGCCCCGGCGTGTCGGTCCTGGATCTGAACGACGGCAGCGCCGTCTTCTTCGACGGCGCACAGGACCCGGTCGTGTCGGCCGACGGATCCACCCTGGTGCTGCTGTGGAACGACGACGGCCGGACCGAGGTGCGTTCCCTTCCCCTCACGGCGGCGGCGCTCCGTGACGGGCCGGCGGCGCTCCGGGTGGTGGCCCGGGCCGACACGCCCCTGGCCGCGCCGGCCCTGTCTCCCGATGGCGCCCGGGTGGCCTACCAGGCCATGCCCCACGACGACTGGGAGATCTTCGTGGCGCCGTCCGACGGCTCGGCCGAGCCCACGCAGATCACCTGGGAGATCCAGCACGACCTGTTCCCGACCTGGCTCGACGACCGCCACGTGCTGGCCGCCAAGGGCGAGGGGCGGCACCGCCGGTCCTACGTGTACGACGTGGACACCGGCGAGCACGTGAAGCTCTTCCACAACAACACGGTCCGGACCATCGCGCCGGAGTACGAGTGGGCGGCCACACCGGACGGCAGCCGGGTCCTGATCGTGGCCGAACGCGACGGTGACACCGTCAGTCCGGAGCGGGGGGTGTACCTGGTGGACCGGTCGGCCACGGTGGGGCTGGCCGACGTGCGTTCGCGGATCGACGCGGCGCTGGCCGCCGAGGAGGACCTGCGCGCCCGTGGCCGGGCGGCCTTCGCGCCGGTGGCCGACGCGGTCCGGCCCGTGACCGAGGCCATCTCGGTCAGCCGGATCTACGAATACGCCCGCGACGTGTACGTCTTCGGCTCGAAGTTCATCACGCAGCCGGGCAACGCGAAGGCCATCGAGTACTACACCGGGACCCTCCGTTCCTTCGGGTACGAACCCGAGCTCGAGTGGTTCGAACCCCGCCCGGGCGTGCGCACCGCCAACATCATCGTGCGCATTCCCGGCACGGTGGATCCCGAACTGGTCTACGTGGCATCGAGCCACTTCGACTCGGTGGAGCGGGGGCCGGGGGCCGACGACGATTCGTCGGGGGGCACCGCGCTGCTCGAAGTGGCCCGCGTCCTGAAGGACCACCCCCTGCCGGCCACCGTGGAATTGGCCTTCTTCACGGGAGAGGAGGCGGGGCTCCTGGGCAGCCGCGAGTACGTCCGGCGGGCGGTCGCCAGCGGCAAGCGCATCGTCGGGGCGCTGAACAACGACATGATCGGGTGGGCCAACAGCCCCCGTCTCGACAATACGATCCGCTACTCCAACCCCGGCATCCGCGACATCCAGCACGCCGCCGCCATGCAGTTCAGCGACCTGATCACCTACGACGCGCTCTACTACAAGAACACGGACGCCCACGCCTACTACGAGGTCTACGGCGACATCGTGGGGGCATCGGCTCCTACCCGGTGCTGGGCAACCCGCACTACCACCAGGCGACCGACCGCCTGAACACCATCGACCAGCGGTTGGTGGCGGAGGTGGCGCGCACGACGGCGGCCACGCTCATGCTCCTGGCCTCCAGCCCGTCGCGGCTCCAGGAACTCCGGGTCGAGGAGGGTTCGGCCCGCTGGAGTCCGGCCCCGGAGACCGGCGTCACCGGCTACGAAGTGCGTTGGGAGACGGCGTCGGGATGGTCTACGGCCGAGACGGCCGCGCCGTCGATCGCGCTCCCCGGCCTGCGGCCCGGAGGCGCGGTCGAGGTCCGCGCCCTGCGCGACAACGGGACCCGCGGGTGGGACTGGGCCCGGACCGGTGGCGCTACTCCGCCCGGAGCGAGGTGACGGGGTCCACACGCGCCGCCCGCCGCGCGGGGAGCCACGTGGCGGTGAGCGCCACCCCCAGAAGCACGAGCGCCACGACGGCCAACAGGCCAGGCGCCGAGTCCCGCACCCCTTCGAGGGAGCCGGACAGCGCGCCACCGACCGCCGGGGTCGCCGCGGCGCCGGCGGCGATGCCGATCAGGGCGGTCAGTCCCGATGTCCGGAAGGCGTCGCGGGCAACGTCCCCCCTCGTCGCCCCGAGGGCGAGCCGCACGCCGAATTCGCGGGTGCGTTGGACCACCGCGAAGGCCATCACGCCGTAGACCCCGACCGCCCCGAGCAGGAGGGCGAGGGCGCCGAAGAGGGCGAACAGGGTACCCGTGACGCGAGTGTCGGCCACGGAGCGGTGCACGACCTCCTCCATGCTCGCCTCCCGGGCCACCGGCACGTCCGGGGCCACGCTCCACACCGCTGCGCGGACCGCCGGAAGGGCGGCCCGGGCGTCTCCGCGGGTCCGTACGGCCAGGAAGAGCGTGCGCCACGCCCAGTCCTGGTGAGGGATGTAGACCGCGGGCCTGGGCGGAGCGTTCAGGCCCTCCTCGGCCACGTCCTCCACTACGCCCACCACCGTGAGCCACCGCACCCCGCCCCGTCCCAGGAAGGCCCGGCCCAGGGCACCGTCGGGCCAGAATCGGTCGGCCAGGGTGGCGTTCACCACGACCGGGTAGGGCTCGTCCGCCTGCAGATCGGCCTCGGCGAGCAGCCGTCCCTCCCGGAGCCGGAATCCCATGGCCTCGGCATAGCCTGCCGTGACGACCCGGTGTGTGGCGTCGGGGAGTTCGCCCCCCGGTCCGGGTTCGAACCCCTCGGGGTAGATGGTGATCTCGCTCCGGCCCCCGGCCATGGGCAGCCGGCCGACACCGCCGGCCGCGTCCACACCGGGTACGGCGCGGATCGCGGTCGTGACCTCGTCGAAGTACCGAAGCACGTCGTCGTCTTCGGGGAAGAGCGAAGCGGGCGCGGTGACGCGGACCGTCAGCACCGGTCCCGGATCGAAGCCCGGGTCCGTCCGCATGAGGTCCCGCACGCTCAGCACCACGAGGCCCGCCGCGAAGACCGTCACCAGGGCCATGGCCACTTCCGCGCCGACCAGGACCTGCTGCAGGTGGGCGGCGCCCCGGTCCCGTTGGCCCGAGCGACCGACTCGACCGGCGCCGGCGGCGCCGGCCCGGGCCGCCCTCAGGGACGGCCCGGCGCCGAAAAGGAGACCGGCCGCCGCCGAGATCGCCAGCGAGAAGACGAGGACCCGTCCATCCAGCGTCACGTCTTCGGCGCGGACGCCTGGCAGGAGGCCGAGCAGGGCGCCGCGGGTCGCGAGGGCCAGGCCGAGACCGGCCAGGCCCCCGGCTGCTGCCAGGAGGAGGCTCTCGGTCATGAGCTGTCGGAGCAGCCGCCCGCGCCCCGCACCGAGGGCGGTCCGGACGCCCAGTTCCAGGCGTCGGGTGCGCGTCCGGGCCAGGAGCAGGTTCGCTACGTTCGCGCATGCGATGAGGAGGACCAGTGCCACCGCGGCCGCCAGAGCCACGAGGTGGAAGCGGAGCGGTCCGGCCAGTTCGTCCGACAAGGCCAGAACGCCGCCGCGGGCGGCGTCCGACTCCGCCACCATTCCAGGGTCCTCGTCCCGAAGCGCCTGCGTCCAGGCGGCCACCTCCGCATCGGCGGCCGCACGGTCCACGCCGTCCGCGAGGCGGCCCACGGCGTCGAGGAAGGAGCGGTTGGTGTAGTCGTCGCTGGCGGGATCCGTGACCACGGGCGTCCACAGCTCCGCGCCGGCCCGGATGGCCCGGTGGTCGGCGGGCATGACCCCCACGACGGTCCGGCGGGCCACCCCCTCCGACTGGACGTCCACCGTCGTGCCCAGCACCGCGGCGGAGCCGCCGTACCGTTCCACCCACAGGCGGTGGCTCAGGATCACCACGGGCTCGGCACCCGGAGCGCCGTCGTCGGCGCGGAAGCCCCGGCCCAGTGCGGGCTGGACCCTCAGCACGTCGAAGAAGTCGGGAGTGACGGCCAGGCCGAACACCTCGGCGGGTGCTCCGCCCTCGGTCACCGTGAAGACCCGGCCCGACGTTCCACCGACGGCGGTCAGCGTACGGAGCTCTCGACCGGCCCGATCCATGAGGTCGCGGTTGAAGAGCTTGGACGGCCACACGGCCACCAGCCGGTCCGCCTCGGGGTAGGGAAGGGCTCGAAGGAGCACCCCGTCCACGACGCTGAAGATGGCCGTGTTGGCCCCGATCCCCAGGCCCAGGGTGACCACCACGGTGGCGGTGAATACCGGCTGCCGGCGAAGCGTCCGCGTGGCGAAGCGGACATCCTGTCCCAGACCCGAGGGTCCGCCGTCGAGAAGCCCCCGCGCTGCTTCGGTCCACTCGCGACCCAGGCTCGCCAGCAGGTCCGTGGCCAGCCGGACGGCTCCCCGGGGCAGGGTCGCGTCGGCCAGATCCACCCGGGCCTGGGCGAGCATCGCTGCCCCGTACGCTCGGCGGAAGGTGGGGGGGAGCAGAAGAAGCCCGGCCCGGTAGAGGGCCAGAACGGCGCGTCTCACGCGCCCTCCGTGAGGGGCGGCGTCTTCGCCCGGGCGATGGCCAGCAACTCCTCGAGGCGGGCGGACTCGTCGGCCGCCGCCTTCCGTCCGTCTGCCGTCAGTTCGTAGTAGCGCTTCCGGTCGTCGTCGTCGCCGGCCGGTCCCGCCACCTCCACGAGCCATTCCCGGCGCACCAGTCGCTTGATGGCCCCGTAGAGGGTGCCGGGACCCATGTCGACCCGCCCTGCCGTGCGCTCACGGATGTCGAGCTTGATGCCGTGTCCATGCTTGGCCCCGTCGAGGAGGGCGAGAAGGACGCGAAACTCGGCAGGCGGTACGGGGCTCGGGTCGGCGGCCACAGGATTTCCTCGAACAATATCGTCGCACGATGCTACGTCGCACGATATTACTTCGGACCGATCGACCGGTCAAGCAGCGCGGGGGGATCGGTCGTGCGCCGGCGAACGGCGCAGCTTCTTCCAGCAGGACAGCCCGGCGGCCGCCCCCCGGCTCAGCGGGTTTCGGCCGTCGCCCGGTACCCGGGATCCGAGCGGAGCCAGGCGAGGGCCTCCGCTCGGGTCCGGAACGCCTGCACGGCCAGGCCGTCGGCGTCCCCGAACGCCGCGCCCATGCGCATGAGCCCGTATCCCACGTCCGTCGGTGCGAGCACGGCGACCCGCCCGAGGCGCTCGCGCCGCGACCCGAAGAAGGCCGCGGTGGTCCGGAGGTCGGCGGGGGTCTTCCGGTGAAGCCCCGCCGCCCCGCTGAAGTCGACGAACACGGAGGTCCGTGGCGCCGTCGCCCCATCGACGGCGGCGGCCCCCACCCTCCGAAGCTCCTCGGACGTGTAGTCGCCGTCCACGACCAGGTGGATCAGGCCGTCGATGGTACGGGCATGTACGGGCACGGGCTCCAAGCGCCTTGATGGGGGCGGATGTTCCCCCGCGACGCGGGGAGTCCGGCAGACGAGTCCGGCGGGTCGGAAGAGGGCCCGCCGCATCGACATACGCGTACCTCAGAAATCGCGCCGCCGCGGCCGGCCGCGCAAGGCCGTCGGCGGGGCGATCCGGCTTCCGTGGTCACGGCAGGCGCGGCCGCAGCGCCTCCCACTCCGCCGTGAGCGTGGCCAGCATGGACTCGAAGAAGGCCTTCTGCGACGCGTCGTCGGCCGACAGGGGCCCCACCCAGTCCTGGGCGTTGCCGCGGAGGCGTGCGATCCGTGAGGTCAGTTCACCGAACTCGCGGTCGAGATCCCGCGCTTCGTCGGCCACGGCGCCCGTCTGGCCCTCCACCGCCTCGGCGGCCTGCTCCACCGCCCGCGCCGTGTTCTGGGCGCGGAGGAGCAGATCCGTGATCTCCATGAGTTCCGCCGTCCACTGGGCACGGACCAGGGGGGCCACGTCGATGCGGGGGTCCTCCTTCACCCGGACCACCTGTTCGCTGGTCACGCCGCCGGCCTCCAGGCGGACCGTGTAGAGCCCCGGCACCACGTACGGACCCTGGAGCCCGCCGCCGAATCCGAAGCCGCCCCCACCGCCGCTGGTCGGCCGCCGGTCCGCGGGGATCCCGTGGCGCAGGTTCCACACCGCCCGGTTGAAGCCTGCCGCGGCCGGCGCGCGCACGTCGGCCACCCATTCACCGCGCTCGTCGTGGACCGTCAGCGTCGGACCCGACACGCCATCGCGGAGCCAGTAGTCGAGAATGGCCCCGTCCGGCGGGTTCTCCCCTTCGAAGATCATGTTGCCGGTGTGGGCCCGGTGGCTGCGGTACCGGATCTGCTCGGCGTCGTCGATCGTGAAGAGGTGCGAGGCGCGAGCGGCCACGGCCGGCGTCATCTCCTGCAGGGCGTTGAGCTGGTCCAGGATCCAGACGCCCCGTCCGTGCGTGGCCAGCACCAGGTCGTTGTCCCGGGGATGGACCACCAGGTCGTTGACCGCCACGGTGGGGAATCCCCCGCCGATGGGCCGCCAGTTCGTCCCGCCGTTCCACGACCAGAAGGCCCCGAACTCGGTGGCCATCCACAGGACGTCGGGGTTTCGCGGGTCGTCACGCACCACCCGGACCACCCGCTCTGCGGGAAGGTCGCCCACCACGGACGTCCAGGTCCGCCCGTCGTCGTCGGAGCGCCAGGCGTAGTTCCCGTAGTCGTCGTTGCGGTAGTCGTTCGCCGCCACGTAGACGCGCCCCTCGACGGTCTTCGAGGGATGGATCGTGTTCACCCACATCATGGCCGGCGCGCCCGGGAGGCGGGCGGTCACGTTGGTCCAGGTGGCGCCGTCGTCGGTGGAGACCTGCACCTGGCCGTCGTCCGTGCCGACGTACAGGATGCCCGGCGTGAACTCGCTCTCCGCCACGGCCGTCAGGGTGGGCCAGTAGGGGATCCCGTCGTCCAGGGACAGCACGAAGGAATCGGGCTCCTGCTCCATGATCCGCAGCGTCCGCCGGTCCGTGCCGGTGGTCAGGTCACCCAGCGATCGCCAGGTATCGCCCCGGTCCGTGCTCTTGAACAGCTCGTTCAGCCCGGCGTAGAGCGTGTTGTTGTCGTGGGGGCTGATGATGAACGGTCCGTCCCAGTTGCCGGGGGGCATGGCGTTGCCCAGCCGCTCGTACGGATCGGACAGGTCGGGCCACGTGGTCCAGTTCCGCCGGGCGCCGATGAAGCCCTCGGGCTGGTTGGGACGGATGCCCCGCTCCTCGCCGGTGACCAGGTCGTTGCGGGACAGGCCGAGGTACTGGCTCTCCACGTAGGCGGTGCGGTTGTCCGTGGTGTCCACCAGGGTCAGGAAGCCGTCGCCACCACCCCACTTGGTCCAGTCCTCGTTCAGGATGCCCTCGGCCCGGTAGACCTGGTTCGGCCCCCGCCAGCTCCCGTTGTCCTGAAGCCCGCCGTAGACGTTGTACGGGTGGGCCATGTCCACGCTGACCCGGTACCACTGGCTCACGGGCAGGTTGGTCACGTACAGGAAGTGGTCGCCCCGGTCGTAGCTGATGCCCAGGCCGCCGTCGTCGGCTTTGAGGACGTGGTTGGAGTCGTCGGGGTTCACCCACACCAGGCGGTCGTCGCCGTGGGTGCGATGGTCCCGGGGCACCGTGAACGTGCGGCCTCCGTCGTCGGAGTAGCTGTAGGCGTTCAGCATGTAGACCCGCTGGTCGTCGTTCGGATCGACCAGCGGCTGGGACGCGTACATGGGCCGGGGGTTCCAGTCGCTCATGAACTCCCACGACGCGCCCCGATCCTCCGAGCGGTAGAGCCCCGCTTCCCGCTGCTCGTAGGCCGTCGAGGCGTTGTACCGCTCCCCCTGCTCGACGCTGGCGTACACGATGCGGGGGTCGGCTCGATGGATGGAGATGCCGATGCGGCCGATGTCGCCGGTGGGCAGACCGTTGTCCAGGCCCGCGTTGGTCAGGAGCGTCCAGGTGTCGCCGCCGTCGGTGCTCTTGTAGAGGCCGCTTCCGGGGCCGCCGCCGTGGAAGCCCCACGGGCGGCGCTCACGCTGGTACATCGCGGCATAGAGGATGTCCGGGTCGGCCGGGTCCATGGCCACGTCCACGGCGCCCGTCCGGTCGTCCACGAACAGAACCCGCTCCCAGGAGTCCCCGCCGTCCGTGCTGCGGTAGAGGCCCCGCTCGGGGTTCGGACCCCACAGGTGGCCCATGGCCGCCACGAACACCACGTCCGGGTCGTCGGGGTGGAGGATCACCCGGCCCACGTGGTGCGACTCGTCGAGCCCCATGTGGGTCCACGTCGTCCCGCCGTCGGTGGACTTGTAGACCCCGTTGCCCCACCCGGAGCTCTGGCGGCTGGCCCGCTCGCCGGTGCCGACCCACACCACGCTGGTGTCGCGCTGGTGGACCACGATGTCGCCCAGGGAGTGGACCGGCTGGTCCTGGAACAGCGCGTTCCACCGGATCCCGTTGTCGATGGACTTCCACACCCCGCCGGTGGAGGTGGCCAGGTAGATGACCCGGGTGTCCATCTCGACCACGTCCAGGTCCACGATCCGGCCGCTCATGGTGGCCGGGCCGATCTCCCGGGGCGACAGCCCGTCCAGATGGCCGGGGGTGATCTGGGAGACGGCGGAGGCGGGGGCGGCCGCGAGGGCGGCCAGCAGCAGGCGGACGACGGGGCGCATCGATGCTCCGGTGCAGCGGTGGGACGGGCTCGGCGGCTGAACATGTCCGGGCGCCGCGCCCCCGACAAGACGATTTGCCCCACGGGGCGGCGGGGGATCCGCCCCACGGGCGCTGCACGCGGGCCCGGTTTATCTTCCGGCGGGGTTCGTGCGACCCCGGCGCCGCCGGTCCGGGCGCCTCGAGACAGGTCCCATCTCCAGGCGGAAACCGATGCTGCTGAAGCGCTTCTACGACGACAAGCTGGCGCAGGCCAGCTACCTGATCGGGTGTCAGGCCACGGGCGAGGCCATCGTGGTCGATCCGAACCGTGACGTGGCCTTCTACGTCGACGCCGTGGCGCGGGAGGGCATGACGCTCCGGTACGTGTCCGAGACCCACATCCATGCGGACTATCTCTCGGGCGCCCGGGAACTGGCCCATCGCACGGGCGCCACGCTTCTGCTCTCGGGCGACGGGCCGGAGGAGTGGCAGTACGGGTTCGTCGAGCAGTCCGGCGCGCGGCTCCTCCACGATGGAGACGTGGTCGAGCTCGGCAAGATCCGGATCCAGGTGATCCACACGCCCGGCCACACGCCCGAGCACATCTCGTTCATGGTCACCGACGGCGCGGCTTCGGACCGCCCCATGGGGGTCCTGACCGGAGACTTCGTGTTCGTCGGGGACGTGGGCCGGCCCGACCTCCTGGAGAAGGCGGCCGGGGTGTCGGGCACCATGGAAGAGGGGGCGCGCACGCTCTACCGCTCCCTGGAGCGGTTCCGCGCGCAGCCCGACTACCTCCAGATCCTTCCCGGCCACGGCGCCGGCTCGGCGTGCGGCAAGGCCCTGGGCGCGGTCCCCACGTCCACCCTGGGCTACGAGAAGCTCGTGAACTGGGCCTTCCAGTGCGCCACCGAGGAGGAGTTCGTCGAGCAGGTGCTCGAGGACCAGCCCGAGCCCCCCGCCTACTTCGCGGTCATGAAGCGCCTGAACCGCGACGGGCCGCCCCTGCTGGGCCCGTTGCCGGAGCCGCCCCGGCTCGACGCCACCGGGCTGCCGGCGCTGATGGAAGGCGGGCCCACGGTGGTCGATCTGCGGGACGCCGCGAGGTTCCGGGCCGGCCACGTGCCGGGCACGTTGAGCATCCCCCTCAACTCGGGTTTCCCGAACTGGGCCGGGTGGCTCCTGCCCTACGACCGGCCGGTCTACTTCGTGGCGGACCACGCCGACCAGGCGCGGGAGGCCGCACGGGACCTCGCCCTGATCGGCATCGATTCATCCGCGGGGTGGTTCGGGCCCGAAGCCCTCGACGGGTGGGCCGACGCATGCGGCACGGTCGAGACCACGTCCGAGATCCCCTGGGACCGGGCGGAGGAGATGGCGGGCCAAGAGAAGGGGGTGTTCGTGGACGTGCGCAGACAGACCGAGTGGGACGAGGGCCACGTGGCCGGGGCGCGGCACGTGCACCTCGGCTACCTCGGGGATCGGGCCGACGAACTCCCCCGGGATCGGCCCCTCCTCGTCTATTGTCGAACCGGTGCCCGGTCCGGGATGGCCGCGTCGTTGCTCCAGGCCCGGGGCTTCACCGATGTCCACAACGTGGCGGGGGGGATCGTGGAGCGCGGTCGGCGCGGGCTCCCGGTGAGCCGGGAGTCCTGATGGGTGGCCGGTCCGCGAGCCCCGCGGACCTCCACGCGCCGGATGGCTCGCGAACCTTCGAGACACCACGCTAGATTGGAGGACCGCCTCTCCGGACCGGCTACCGTCCATGGCTCCTGACGACAAGAACGACCTCCGCGGCATGGCGCGTTCCATCGACGCGCTGTTCGCGGACGCCCATCCGGCGCCGCCCGGCGCCGACATGGTGTGGGAGCCGGTGGAGGACCGCCCCTCGCGGGCGTCGGAGGCCGACGTCGAGGCGTTCCGGGAGGCCCTGGGCACGTTCATGTCGAGCCCTCCGCTCGAGCGCGACGGCCAGGCCCGGGCGATCCGCGAGGAAGGCGCCGCGCTGCGGGACGCCGGCATGCTGGACCCGCTTGCCGACGCGGTGGAGCGCCTGGCGCTCCAGTCGGGTGACCCGCCGGACGAGGCATGTGTGGCCATGGCCCGGCAGCTCCTGAGTCCCGGTGTGGCCAGTCGGCTCGCGGCCCGTCTGGGGGCTGCCCGCGACGACGCCCGCCGGGCCGAGCTGCTGACGCTGTGCCGGAGCATGGGGCACGAGATGGCTCTGGCCGTCTCCGATGCGCTCTCCGACACCACCGACCGGTTCGCCCGCCGTTCGTTCGTCGACGCCATGGTGGAGATGGGGCCGGCCGCCATGGGCGTGGTCGAGGAGATGGTGGAGGACGGCCGCTGGTTCGTGATCCGCAACGCCGTGGCCATCCTGGGCGAGGTGGGTGGCGAGCGCGCCGTGGAACTCATCACGTCGTCGCTGGCCCACACCGACGCCCGGGTGCGCCGGGAGGCCCTGCTGTCGCTGGCCAAGGTCGGCGGCGAGGACGCCGGGCTGCTGGTCTACGGCATGTTGGAGGATCCTGACGCGGACGTCCGCCTCGCGGCCGCCATGGCCGCCGGCGCCCTCAAGGTCGAACGGGCGCTGAAGCCGCTCCTGGTGCTGCTGGACGAGGAGTCGGACGCGGAGGTCGTGGTCGGCGTGCTCCACGCCCTCGGACAGCTCGGAGATCCCGGGGCCGTGAACGCCATCGAGAAGCGGGCCGTGCCCAGCTTCTTCTCCCGGCCTCCCACGGATGTCCGCATCGCGGCCTATCGGGCCCTGCTCAACATCGGGACGCCCAAGGCGCGCAAGCTCCTCGAGGACGCGATGGAAGACAAGGACCTCGAGGTCCGGACCGTCGTCCGTCAGATCGTCCGTGCCCGCGAGGCCGAGAAGGAGGCCGAGCGCGCCGCGGCGGCTACGGCGGGAGACGCCGGCGCCTGAGCGGCGCCACCTCCGTCAGACCAGGTCCAGCATGGACGCCAGGGCGCGGAGGAAGGCCACCGTCTCCCGGGGCCCTTCGAGCCACGGAAACGGGTCCTGGGCGGAGTGGCCGAACAGGCGGGTGATCGTCGTGGACACCTCCACGCCCTCCGGGACGGCCGCGGCCAGCCGGTCCGCCTCCGTGAAGGGGATCAGGTGGTCGTTCCGCCCATGGAGGATGTGGACCGGCGCCTCCACGCCACCCATGGCCGCTGCGGCGTCGATGGCCGGATCGTGGGCCAGCGCCGCCCGGGTCAGGGACGCCACCAACGCGTCGATGCGCTCCGGTTCCTGGTTCCCGTCCGGCCCGTGGACGATGTCGTCGAACAGGACCCGGCCCGGCCCGGAGAACCGCCGGGCCAGCCGCTGCTTGAGCGGGTCCAGGGTCGGGTCCCACGCCATGACGGCCCGGTCTCCCGCCTCCCGCGCCAGATCCAGCAGCGCCGACGCCACCTCCGTCCCGTCCGTCAGCCCCGGCACACGGGAGAGGTAGTTCCCGGCCACGATCCACCGGCCGTAGGGGTCGGGGCGCAACCAGTAGTCCTGCGTGCCGTCCGAATGGTGTCCGGTGAGCTGGAAGCGGATGGTGCGTTCGAGGTCCGCATAGCCGCCGAACGCGACGGTTCCGGCCACCCGGCCCCGCACGCCCGCCGCGCCCGAGGCGGCCACCGCCTGAGGGGCGCCGAACGAGAAGCCCACCAGGGCCGGGCGGCCGGCGGCCTCCAACGGGAGGTCCGGGACCGCGTCCAGGGCCGCCTCGATCGTGGGAACCGTTCGATGGGGCGCCAGCGTGAGCGCCACCCACTCGGGCACCTCCGGTACGAGCACGGCGGCCCGGGTCGCAGCCAGGGCCCGCGCGAACCGGACCAGCTGAAGGTGTCGCCGGCCGGGGCGGGTCATGCCGTGGAGCACGATCCATACCGGGAGCGGGCGCGCCCCGGTCCGCGGCCGGTAGAGCGTGGCGGGGATCGGGGTGCCCTTCCGTTCGAGCACCAGCTCCTCGACGGCCAGGTCGGCGTTGTCGCCGAGCCAGGTACGTACGTAGCGCGCGGTGCGGACGGCTGAAGTCATGACGAAAGCTAGGAGGGGCCCGGCGCGTCGCCATCTACGCCACCACGTAGCCGTAAGCTGCGATGACGTAGACGGAGACGCCCCGGGGCCTCGCGCCGGTCTCCCACGGGCAGGATGCGTCCGGTGCGCCTTGCGTCGGGGCGACCGCTCCGGGCATCATCCCGGGCCCCGAGACCACCATCAGACAGGAGCCCTCCATGCGTAGCGCCGCACTCGTAGCCCTGGCCGCCCTGGCCGTGGCCGCCGTCCCGACCGCCGTCCATGCCCAGGCGCCGCGGATCGCCCATCAGCCGGCCAACGGGCGCCCCTACAGCGCCGCCATCCAGGTGGGCGACACCTACTGGTTCTCCGGCAAGATCGGCGGGAGCGCCGAGACCCGGGCTCTGCCCCAGGGCGAACGGGTGCAGGCCGAGACGCACAACATCATGCGCCAGTTCGAAACCTTGTTCGGCGAGCTCGGCCTGGGATGGGAGGACATGGTGCAGGCCACCATCTACCTGGTGGATCTCGACGACTACGGCCCCATGAACGAGGCGTACGGATCGTACTTCGGCGCCGAGCCGCCGGCCCGGGAGACCGTCGTGGTGTCCGAGCTCGTGGCGGGCGCCCAGATCGAGATCAGCTTCGTGGCGGTCAAACGGTAGCGTGCACGACCGCCGCGCGTTCCTGACCCTCCTGGGCGGGGCCTCCCTGGCGTGGCCCCGGACCCTGGAGGGTCTCGGGCGCCGGTGGGCGGGTGGTGGAGGTCCGGAGGATCGGGCGTTCTGGCAGGACGTCCGCGCGGCCTTCCTGATTCCCGAGGACCGGATCTATCTGAACAACGGTACCCTCGGGCCTCCGCCCCGCGTGGTGGTCGAGGCGGTGGAGGAGCACGGGCGCCGGGTGGCCGCCACCGTTCCGCCCGGGGTCGCGTGGGACGACCTGAAGGCCGCCCTGTCGGGCTTTCTCGGGGGTGATCCGGGGGGATGGGTGGTGCCCCGGAACACCACGGAGGCCATGAACTTCGTGGCCCACGGCCTGGACCTGGGTCCCGGCGACGAGGTCCTGACCACGGACCACGAGCACATCGGCGGCCTGGAGCCCTGGCGACTGGTCACCGCGCGGCGGGGGGCCACGCTCCGGGTGGTGTCCCTGCCCGTGCCGGCCCGCTCGCCCGGGGAACTCCTCGAGGCCGTCTGGGCCGGCGTCGGCCCCCGCACCCGGGTGGTGAGCGTATCCCACGTCACGTTCACGACGGGGACGACCCTTCCGGTGGCCGACCTGGCAGCCCGCTGCGCCGGGGCGGGGGTGGTCCTGGCCGTGGACGGCGCCCACCCGCCGGGCATGATGCAGGTGGACCTGGGCGTTCCCTTCGGCGACTTCTACGCGTCGTCGCCACACAAGTGGATGCTGGCCGCGCAGGGTACCGGACTGCTCTACCTGACGGAGCCCTGGCGCGAGCGTCTGTGGCCCACGCTGGCGTCGGGTGGGTGGGACGACCGATCCCTGGGCGCCCAGCGGTTCAACCACATGGGCACCATGGACGAGTCCCGCATGGCCGGCCTGCTGGCTGCCATCGGGTTCCTCGAGGAACTGGGGATGGAGCGGGTGGAGGCCCGCGTCCGGGCGCTCCGCCGTCGCCTCAGGACTGCGGTCGAGTCCCTGCCCGGCGTCCGGGTGGTCACGCCCGCCGACGAGGCGCTGGCCTCGGGCATGCTGTCCTTCGGTCTCGACGGCGTGGACAGCCTCGACCTCCAGGCCTGGCTGAGCCGCACCGCCAACGTCCGGACGCGGGTCATCGGGGAATACGACTACGGGTGGATGCGCCTGTCCACCCACGTCTACAACACCGAAGCCGAGATCGACCGGGTTTCGGATCTCCTGGCCCGGGCGGTCCGCTCGGGCGTACCCAGCCGGACCGGATAGCCCGCAGGGCGGGACGTTCGGGCCGGTCCGCTAGATTCCGGCCCCGGCCGGACCCTGGATCCCGGGGGAACCCCGGCACTGCCCCACGCATACATGGACCCCATGGATACCCCCCGCCCGCCGTACGGCGCCGCGGCCCTCGCCGGGCTCGCGGCCTTCGCGCTCTATGCGCTCACCCTGGCGCCGACGACGGCGTTCTGGGACACCAGCGAGTACATCGCGACCGCCCACATCCTCGGCGTGCCCCACCCGCCGGGGAATCCGCTCTTCGTGGTCCTGGCCCGGGTGTGGCTGGTGCTGCTGGAGCCCACGGGCCTGTCGGTGGCCGTCCGGGTCAACCTCCTGGCCGCCGTGACCACGTCGGCGGCCGTGTTCTTCTTCTATCTGGTGGCCCACCGGGTGGCGGCGCCGCTCCTGGACGACGACCGGCGGGGCCGCATCGCCGCCGGGGCGTCCGCGCTGCTGGGCGCCACCGCCTACACCGTCTGGAACCAGGCGAACGTCAACGAGAAGGTCTACACGCTGAGCGTGCTGGTCATCGCCGCGGTGACCTGGTTGGCGGTGCGCTGGCGGGACCGCCGAGGCGAGCCGGGGAGCGACCGGTACCTGCTGACCGCCGTCTTCCTCATGGTGCTGGGCTCGACCAACCACCTCATGTCGATGCTCCCGGCCCCGGCGTTGGCCGTGTTCGTGCTCATGACCGACCCGCGGGTGCTCCTGCGCACGCCGGTGGTGTCCCGGGCCGTGGCTCTGGTGGCCCTGGGCCTTTCGTTCAACTTCTTCCTGCCGATCCGGGCTGCCCAGGACCCGGTCATCAACGAAGGTGATCCGGTCTGCGAGTCCGCCGCAGGGGCCGCGATCGCGGTCTTCACCAACGGCAAGGCGGGGTGTGAGGCCCTGGCCTACAACCTGACCCGGGGGCAGTACCAGAAGCCGTCGGTCTCGGAACGACAGGCCCCTCTTGGAGCGCAGCTCGAGAACTACTGGCAGTACTTCGGATGGCAGTGGGCCCGGGGCCTCGATCCGTCGGAGCTGCCCGGCACCGCCCGCCTGCCGGTCAACCTGCTGTTCCTGGCCCTGGGTCTGGCCGGGCTCTGGGCCGCCTTCCGGGTGGATCGGGCCGTCTTCGCCTACCTGGGCACCCTGGCGGCGACGCTCACCGTGGGCCTCGTCTACTACCTCAACTTCAAGTACGGCTTCTCGTTGGTGCCCGAAGGTGGGGCCGCCGAGGTACGCGAGCGCGACTACTTCTTCGTGGCCAGCTTCCTGCTGTGGGGGACCCTGGCGGGCCTGGGACTGGCGTGGGCGTGGGGGGCCGCGACCCGTGCCCTGACCACCCCGCGGGGAGCTCTGGCCACCTCACCCGTGCTGGCCCTGGCCTTCGTCCCGCTGGTGTTCAACTGGGCCTGGGCCGACCGGTCCGGCGACTGGGCCGCCCGGGACTGGGCGTACGACCTGCTCATGAGCGTCGAGCCCTACGCCGTGCTCTTCACCAACGGCGACAACGACACCTTCCCGCTGTGGTACATGCAGGAGGTCGAGGGCGTCCGGAAGGACGTCACGGTCATCGTGGGCCAGTACCTCATGACGGACTGGTACCCGAAGCAGCTCGTGGATCTGACCCGGCCGGAGAACCAGCGGCCCTTCGATCCGGCCCAGGGCGGCGGGATCTTCGAGGCCCCCGCGGCGACGCCGTCGGCGCCCATCACCGACCTCACCGACGAGCAGCTCGACCAGATCGGCTCGGTTCGTCTCGACCGGGACGTGAGCGTGCCGCTGGGGGCTCTGGCGGTGACCTACCCCGAGGGGATGGGGCTGAACCGGGAGCACCAGATCGTCCTGTCGATCATTGCGGATTCCATCGACGAGCGCCCCGTGTACTTCGCGGCCTCGGGTGGGACGATGGCCCAGATCGGCCTGGACCGGTGGGGCGTGCGGCATGGACTGGCCACGCGGTTCCTGCCCCGGACGCTGGACGGGCCCCAGCCGGAGGGGGTCGTCCAGGGCTCGCCGGAGTACGGCGGGCTGTACTACGACGTACCCCGGTCGCTCCACCTGTACCGCAACGTGTATCAGTTCCGCTCGATCCGGGACCGGGACATCTGGCAGGATCGCTCCACGCTCATGATCCCGTGGATGTTCTACGCCACCGCGCTGCAGCTCTTCGACGTGGGCCGCAGCGCCGGCGTGGATCCGGAGGTGCTCCGGCGGCTGGAAGACGACGCGATGGCCTTCCAGGTGGTGGCCCAGGGCGGCAGCAACAACCTGGCCGGGACCTGACGTACCGCGGCCGCCGGGACCAGCCCGGCGGCCGCGTCCCGGCTCCGCGTCAGCCGCCGGGCCGGAGCTCGAATCGGAAGCTCCCGAACGAGCGTTCGCCGCCGGCGTCGCGGCGCCCCACCGCGGACCGTCCGCCCTCGGGCGGAGCCACGCGGAAGCGCATCGTGCCGAACGTGGCCTCCCGGGACCCGGTGTCGTCGGGCCGTTCGGCCGCGCCGGCTCCGGTCTTCGTGAAGATCTGGATCACGCCGTGCCGGCCCTCCGCTCCGAACAACCGCTCGGCCGCGTCGCCCTTGATCACCTCGACCCGGTCGATGGCGTCGGGGGAGAGATCGGCGGGCACGCCCTCCATCAGGCGGCCATCCACGAAGATCCGCGGGCTCGGGCTCCCCTCCGCCCGATGCCGGAGCACGCTCTCCGGCCCGGCGCTCCGCTCGGCGCCCGACGATCCGTCCATCTCGTGTCGGTCCGCGCTCTCGGCCGGGACCAGGCTCGCGGTCGGCGTCTCGCAGGCCGCCACGACCAGGGCCGCCGCGGCGGCGACCGTCAGGCTCAGGCGGATCCCTCCGGGTTTCTTCTGTCCTCGCACCATCGTCGTCACTCTCCGTTCGAGAAGGGAAGGGGGTCGGGCGAAAGCGGGCACCGGGAGGCCACCTCCGGCCGGCCGGGTTCCGAGTTCGAGCAGCAGGCGACCGTAGTCGGCCACCCGCACGCCTCGTCGCACCACGCGGGCATCGCAATCCATCTCCACCGCGGCCCGCAGCCGGAGGAGCAGCCACCAGGCCACGGGATTCCACGCCACGGCCACCGTGGCCACCGTAGCGGCGACCAGGAGCGCCGGATCGCCGGCCCGGCGGTGCTCGTCCTCGTGCAGGACGATCAGGCGCCGCCGATGGGCCGGCAGACGCAGCGCCCACCGGGGAAGCACCACCCGGGGGCGGACCACCCCGAGCACGGCAGGCCCGAAGTCTTCCGACACCAGGACCTCGACGCCGTCGGCGCGCACCCTGGGCCACCGGCCGGCCTGGACGGCCAGGCGGGCCAGTCCTCCCAGGAGGGCCAGGCCCAGGGCGCCGGACAGGACGACCCACCCCGGCACCACCCACGGGTCCAGGGCGGTCCACCAGGCCGGTGCCTCGCCGAGCAGGCGCATCCACTCGATCAGCGCCGCTGCGGAGGCGGCGGATTCCGGGCCGGCCACGCCGGGGGCGGCGGAGGCGGGTCCGGGCGCGGTGGTCAGAGCGTGGAGCGGGAGCACCAGCGTTCCGGCCAGAGCCGACGCCCAGATCCAGCGGCCGGGGTCGCCCCGACCGCGGGCGGCGCCGTCCGCCAGCCAGGCGGCCAGCCCGAGGAGAGCGGACGCGGCCACCGCCGACGCCATCCAGAGGGTCATGGCGCGCCCTCCTCCTCGGCGGCTTCGTCGAGAAGGGCCTTCAGGCGGCCCACCTCGTCGGCGGACAGGCGCCGCTCCGACACGAGTCGGGCCAGGGCCAGCTCGGCGGAGCCCTGGAAGATCTTGTCGACGATCCGGTTCAGGGCGTGCCCGCCGGCCTCGTTCGGCTCCACCATGGGGTAGTAGCGGTAGG
This sequence comes from Longimicrobiales bacterium, assembly GCA_040216925.1. GTDB lineage: Bacteria > Gemmatimonadota > Gemmatimonadetes > Longimicrobiales > Gaopeijiaceae > JAJCZZ01. The sequence goes on along the minus strand of JAVJOF010000006.1, from coordinate 85,041 downwards.
CACGGCCTTCCTGTTCGTGACGGACCATGCCCTTCTCGGCCAGGATCTGGAGCATCTTGAGCACGCTCGTATAGCCGAGCTCCACGGGCAGGGCCTCGCGGACCTCGGCCACGGTGCCGGATCCGGCTCCCCAGAGCACGCTCATGATGTCGAGCTCGCGCTCGGTGAACGAAGTGTCGTCGGGCATGGTCGCTCCGGTGTGTACGAAGGACTTCGTATGGGTCAAAGTAGCAGGTAGCGTCCGTCTACGAAAGTCTTCGTATGATGGGATCCAGGAGGGCCGTCCGGGGTTGCCTCGACGGCCCGGGAACCCGCCGGCACACGGCGGGTTGCACCCAGCCATGAGCCTGCCGGAGCTGTCTCCCACGGAACTCCACCGCTACGCCCGCCACCTGTCGCTGCCCCACGTGGGCGTGGACGGCCAGCGACGGCTCAAGGATGCCCGGGTCCTGTGCGTGGGGGCGGGCGGCCTCGGGTCGCCGCTGACGTTGTACCTGGCGGCCGCGGGTGTCGGCACCCTGGGTCTGGTGGACGCCGACGTGGTCGACGCCACGAACCTCCAGCGTCAGATCCTCCACGGCACCTCGGACGTGGGGCGCTCCAAACTGGACAGCGCGCACGACCGCCTGCGCGAGGTCAACCCGCACGTGAGGGTCGAACGCTTCGAGACGCGGATCACCAGCGCGAACGCCCTCGAGATCCTGGAGGGGTGGGACGTGGTGGTGGACGGCACCGACAACTTCCCGACCCGGTACCTGGTCAACGACGCCTGTGTGCTGCTCGGCATTCCCAACGTCTACGGCTCGATCTTCCGCTGGGAAGGGCAGGTCTCGGTGTTCGGCACCGACGGCGGACCGTGCTATCGGTGCCTCTTCCGGGAACCGCCGCCCCCCGGGCTGGTCCCGAACTGCGCGGAGGGCGGCGTGCTCGGGGTGCTTCCGGGCATCATCGGCTCCCTGCAGGCCCTGGAAACGATCAAGCTGATCCTGGGCGCGGGAGACGGCCTGGTGGGCCGGCTCCTGATCTTCGACGCGCTGGGCATGCAGTGGCGGGAGATGGCGCTGCGCCGCAACCCGGACTGCCCGGTCTGCGGCGACCATCCCACCCAGACCGGGCTCATCGACTACGACGCCTTCTGCGGCGTTTCGGCCGACGGCACGCCGGTGGCCGACGCTTCCGCCGTGGCGGTGGACGAGGTGGATCCGGCGGGTGTCGCCGCCCTTCTGGCCGCCCCGTCCGCCCCCCTCCTCCTGGACGTGCGTGAACCGTGGGAATGGGCGGTGGGCAGCCTGGAGGACCGGGGCGCGCTCCACGTCCCCCTGGGCGACCTGGGCGCCCGCGTGGACGAGGTGCCCCGGGACCGTCCGGTGGTGGTGTACTGCCGCGCCGGCGTGCGGAGCCTGAAGGGTGCCCGCATCCTCCTCGATGCGGGCTTCACGGACGTCCGGAGCATGCGAGGCGGACTCGCCGCGTGGGCCGACCAGGTCGACCCGTCGATGACCGTCGCGTGATCGGGCGGGTGCCGGGAGCCCGGGGACCCGCCGTGGTCGTGGTGGGCGCGGGCTTCGGTGGACTGTGGACCGCCCGGAAGCTGGCCGGGACCGCGGCGGACGTGGTCCTGCTCGACCGGAACAACTACCACACGTTCTTCCCGCTGCTGTATCAGGTGGCGGCTGCGGAGCTGGTACCCACCGACATCGCCTTCCCGGTCCGCTCCATCTTCCGGGACGTACCCAACGTGACGGTACGCATGGCCGAGGTGGAATCCGTCGACCTCGACGCCCGGGTGGTGCGCACGAACCGGGGCGATGTGCCGTACACGGCCCTCGTTCTGGCCCTGGGGAGTCAGCCCCACTTCTTCGGCACCCCCGGCGCCGAGGAACACGCATTCCCGCTCCGGTGGATGGACGACGCCGTTCCCCTCCGCCACCACGTGCTCAAGCGCCTGGAGGTGGCCGCCGCCCTCGAAGACCGGGACGCCCGCCGCCGCCATCTGCGCTTCGTGGTGGTGGGGGGAGGGCCCACCGGTGTGGAGTTCTCCGGGGCGCTGTCCGAACTGATCCTCGGGCCGCTGCTCCGCGACTACCCGGACATCTCGCCCGCGGAGATCTCCGTGGAGCTGGTGGAGATGGAGGACCGCGTCCTCGGCGCCATGGGCGAGGAGCTGTCCGCGTACGCCGCCCATCGGCTGCGGAGCCGCAACGTGACGCTCCGCCTGGGCGTCGGTGTGGCCGAGGTCCGGGCCGACGGGGTCGTGCTGGACGACGGCACGGTGGTGCCCTCGGAGACGGTGGTCTGGACCGCCGGCATCCGCGGCGACCCCCGGTGCGAGGCGTGGGGGCTCCCGGTGGCCCGGGCCGGACGCGTCCAGGTCACCCCGACGCTGAACGTGGACGGGCGCCCCGACGTGTACGTGGTGGGCGACCTGGCCTACCTCGAGGGGCCGGACGGAACCGCACACCCGCAGGTGGCCCAGGTGGCCATGCAGCAGGGCGAGCTGGCGGCCGCCAACATCCTGGCCCGCCATGCCGGGCGGGAGGAGGAGGCGTTCGAGTACAAGGACCTGGGGATGATGGCCGTGATCGGCCGCAACCATGCCGTGGCCCGGGTGTTCGGCCGGACGTTCAAGGGCTTCGTGGCGTGGGTGTTGTGGCTGGTCGTCCACATCGCGCAACTCATCGGGGTGCGCAACCGGGTGCTGGTCCTGGTCAACTGGGCCTGGAACTACATCTCGTTCCGGCGGGCGGTGCGCCTCCTGTTGGTGGGCACGGGCAGCCGCGGAGACGGTCCCGGCACCTGATGCACGGGCGGCCCGCGCCGGGCCCGCCCGATCGCGGCCGCGGTCGCCTCAGCGGGGGGCGTCGCGGAAGACCGGCCCCAGGCGCGTGGCGATGGCGTCGCGGACCCGTGCGCTTCCCGGGCCGAACACGTACCAGGGTCCGCCGCCGGACAGGCGCTCGAGAAGCCCCGGATCGTCGGAGGCCGCCTCGATCCACGTGTAGCCCTGCGCCTCCACGGCGGCCCGGACGTCGGGCGCCGTGCCGTCCACGATGACGAAGGCGCGGATCCCGCGGTTCGGGAGCCGTCCGGCCGCCTCCTCCGGAGTCGGGGTGGGGCCCAGGGCCACGTTCGGGGCCAGGACCTCGGCCAGTCCCCCGTCGAGCGGGCGCTCCTCGAACAGCATGGGGGGCAGGGGCGGCAGGCCCGAATTCAGGGCGATGCGGACCGCCTGGGTGGTGATCGACGGCGTGAGGAACGCGTGCACGGCCACGGGGTGGGGCAGGGTACGGATCCGCCCGGCCACCTCCAGCGCCCGACGCGGATCGAACGGCTCCGACTCCATGGGCAGGTTCAGGTACGGAACGCCGTAGCGCTGGACCCATTCCTCTTCCTGCTGGATCCACCGGACGTCGCTCTCGTTCTCGGGATCCAGCAGCGAGACGATCTGGCTGATGCGGTCGTCCACGTAGAACGACAGGAACTCGTAGTCGAGGGGATAGGGCGTGATGTAGACCGGCGAATACGCCACGAAGATCGGACCCCGCTCGAAGTCGTCCTCGCCGGCGAGCTGGGGGTTCCCGAAGTCGGCGCTCGGCTGGATCTCGCCGGTGGCGGACTCCACCAGCCGGCGGACCACGCCCACCCGGTCCCTCCCGAGATAGCAGTGCACGTACCAGGTGCCCTGCCCGGAGGCGATCAGCTCGCGGATGGTCGCGATCGACTCCTCGTTCTCGCTGACCCACGGGAGCATCGGGGCGTGGACGAGTTCGAACCCGTCCATGGCCGCGACGTTCTCCCGTTCTTCCTCCAGCAGGGCCGGCTCGAACGGTACGACCGCCGGGTGGAGCAGGGAGATCACGCCGTCGAAGCCCGCGGCCTGGAGGGAGTCCAGACGCGCCGCGTCCGGGTAGGGCCCGAACACGAAGCGCCCGGCAGCGTCGGTCTCCATGGTCGCGCCCCGGTTCAGGATGCTCGGCTGGAACCACAGCCACAGGGCCAGGCCCGCCGCCGCCGCCGCAGCAGCCGGCGGCCAGCCCCGGCCCAGCGGCCCCTCCCCCTGGCGGGAGCGCCGTACGAGCCACCACGCCGCCACCGCCGACAGGATCACGTACACCACGATGATGGCCAGCACCACCAGGCTCTCCGCGCTCTCCGAGGCGCCCGAGGCGCGCATGCGCCCGGTCACGGAGCGCACGGGGCCGAGGAGGGTGGCCGTGCCCATCGCGAAGCCGGTCATCAGCCAGACGCCCGCGAACCAGGCCAGCACCGGGAGGCTCGGCATCCGGCTCCGCCAGCCCCCCGCCGGCGATCCGGCTCCGTCCGTTTCCTTCTCCGTTCCGTTCGTCATCCTGCCACCACCACGGAGAAGCCGAGGTCCACTTCGAAGCGCTGGCGGGATCGGTCGCCGGACAGCTCCTCCCACTCCCAGGTCCCGCCCCACGACAGGTTCCAGGGCCCGTCACCCACGGGCACCCGTCCGTTCAGCGAGAACGTCACCGAGTTGTCCCGGCCGAGGTCGAAGTCCGTGTCGATGTCGGCGGCGCTGGCGCCGACGCCGATCCGGAATCCCCAGTAGTCGTAGCGGTCCCGGCCGTACTTGCGACCGATCAGGCTCATCGAGACGCCCACGTCGCCGTCGTCCGGCTTCACGAACGGGCGCAGGGAATACCACCAGTTGCCGCGGTAGACGCCCAACGATCCGGTGTAGAGCGTCACGTCCGACGACCGGAACCGCAGGTGCCGCATCCCCAGGGACGCCTCCCAGGGACCGGGCAGGCCCGAGTAGAGCTCCGCGCCGTACCGGTGGTGCGGGTAGATGGAGGCGCTGGACCACCCGATGTTCAGATAGGCGTACCGTCCCGGCCCGAGGTCCGGATACGCGTCCAGTTCGAACTGCCGTCCCGTGCGGTCGAACCGTCGGGCCGCGTTGAGCCGCGCCGTGAGGGACCCCGGCCGCGTGGATGCGGACAGCCCCACCGATCCCGATGTCCAGGGGTCCACCGAGCCCGAGAACCGCGTGTGCTCCACCGAGGCGGAGACCCGGACCGTGTCGGTCGACGTGGCCTCGTCGTCCGCGTCCTGGAGCCCGGCCAGGGGGCTGCCGACCAGGAAGGTCAGGGCTGCGAGCACGGCCGGGCACGCCCGGCGTGACGGTCGTCGAATCGGGTTCGGCGAGGCGGGAAGCGCCATGGACGCGCGGGGGTCCGAGGATGGGGGGATGCGAGGGAAGATAGCCGTCCGGCGATGCCTCCGGCCAACCGGGGGATGCCGCTCAGCGGACGACCACGGCGGCCCACACCGGGCGGTGGTCGCTGGCCGTTCGGGTGTCCAGGACCGTGCCCGAAGTATCGTCCAGCGGGTCGAGGCCCTTGACCACGATGTGGTCCCAGCGACCGAAGAACACCGTGCGCGGCCCGTCCTCGGTGGGCCAGGCGTACCCCCGCTCCGCGGCCATCCCGGGAATCCGTCCGTCGTTGAAGTCGCCGCCGATGACGACCCGAGGCCAGGTCCGTGCGTCCGCGAGCACGGCCCGCATCTGATCGCGGCGGTCCCGGAGCGCCATGTTGACCGGCGTGGCCAGGTGCACCGAATACACCCGGACCGGGAGTCGCCCGATGCGCACCGTGGCCACCGTGGCCGTCCGCTGGGTCCGGCCGAAGATCGCGCGGTGCGGCAGGATCAGCTTCGTGTCCGCTTCGATGGGCCAGCGCGAGAGCACGGCGTTGCCGAAGTTGCGCTCCGTGGCGTAGCGGTAGACCGCCGGGTAGTACACCCAGGCCATGCCCAGCGCCTCGGCGATGCGGCGCGTCCCGTGCTCGTCCATCTCCTGGAGCAGGACGAGGTCCGCCCCTCCCAGGTCCGGTTCTCGCTGGAGCACGGCCAGGGCGGAATCCACCTCCTGACCGTACTCGACGTTGAAGGACACGATGCGGATCGTGTCCCGCCACCCGTCCGACGGCGGGGCGTCGACGGCCAGGTCCGCGAAGCGCGGGGCGGCCGGCTCGGGGTAGAGCCGGCCCGTCCGGCACCCGGCCAGGGTCAGGGCCAGCGCGACGAGGAGCAGCCGCGCCCCGGCGTTCCGGACCCGGGGCCTCGGTGCGTCCACGGGGCCTGTGGTCAGTACGCGGCCAGGTCCACGATGGCCCGGGTCACGTCCGGCACCTGCGGGAGGATCACCTCTTCGAGCTGCGGCGCGTAGGCGACCCACGTGTCCGCCGAGGCCACCCGCTTCACGGGCCCGTCCAACCACGGGAACAGCTCGTCGGCGATGCGTGCCGCGATCTCCGAGCCGATGCCCCACGACAGGCTGTCTTCGTGGACCACGACCACCTTGTTGGTCTTCTTGACCGACTCCGCGATCCGCTCCATGTCGAACGGCTGGACGGTCCGGAGATCGATGATCTCGGCCTCCACGCCGTGCTTCTCGGAGGCGACCTTGGCCGCGTCCATCGAACGCTTCACCAGCGCGCCACACGTGACCACGGTCACGTCGGAGCCTTCGCGGACCACCTTGGCCTTGCCGAAGGGGATCATGTACTCGGAGCCCGGGTTGCGCCCCTTGTTGTAGACCTGGCGGTAGAGGTGCTTGTGCTCCAGGAACAGCACCGGATCGTCGCACCGGATGGCCGTCCGGAGCAGGCCGTTGGCATCCTCCGCCGTGGCGGGCATGACCACGCGCAGCCCGGGGCAGTGGGTGAACAGCGTCTCGCCCGTCTGGGAGTGGTAGATGGCGCCGCCCTTCAGGTAGCCCCCGTACGTGACCCGGATCACCGCCGCCGCCGAGTAGGTTCCGGCCGACCGGTAGCGCATGGTGGCCAGCTCGTTCCGGATCTGCTGCATGGCCGGCCAGATGTAGTCGAAGAACTGGATCTCGACCACCGGCTTCAGGCCCCGGAGCGCCATGCCCACGGCCCGGCCCACGATGTTGGCTTCGGCCAGGGGGGAGTTGTACACGCGGTTGCCCCCGAACCGGGTCTGGAGCCCGTGGGTGACCTTGAACACGCCGCCCTTGCCCTTGACCTCGCCCAGGGCCTCCTCGCGGGATGCGTCGGCCACGTCCTGGCCGAACACGAAGATCCGCGGATCCCGCTCCATCTCGTCGCGCATGCAGCGGTTCAGGAGGTCGACCATGGTCAGCATCCGGTCGTCTTCGTACTCCGGCCGGTCCTCGGTGTCGAACTCCGGCGACGTGGGGTCGCCCTCCACGGCGAACAAGTGGTCCATGTACGTGGAGCCGTCCGGCTGCGGGTACCCGAGGGCCTCGTCGGCGGCCCGCGACACCTCGGCCTCGCAGTCGGCCTCGAGGGCGTCGAGTTCGTCGTCGGTGGCGATGCCCGCCTCGACGAGGAGGGCTCGCGTCCGGCGCAGGGGGCAGCGCGCTTCCTGCTCCTCGCGCTCGGCCTCGCTCCGGTACATCCGCTCGTCGTCGGACATGGAGTGGGAGTACGGGCGGGTGCAGTGCGCGTGGATCAGGGCCGGGCCCTTCCGCTCACGGGCGTAGGCGATGGCCTCGCCGGCCGTCCGGTGCATCTCCACCACGTCGGTGCCGTCGCACTCGTAGATGGCCAGCTTCGGAAAGCCGCTCACCAGCTTGGAGATCGAGCCGCCGGCCGTCTGGACCTCGACGGGTACGGAGATCGCGTAGCCGTTGTCCTCGACCACGTAGACCACGGGAAGACCGAGGTTGCAGGCCGTGTTCAGGGACTCCCAGAACTCGCCCTCGGAGGTCGTGCCGTCGCCGGTGGTGACGATGACCACCTCGTCGTCCGAGAACCCGTCCACGACCTCGGCCAGTTCCGGGCTCGCCGCCACGCGCATGGCGGCCTCCGCGCTTCCCACGGCCTGGAGGAACTGGGTGCCCGTGGGCGACGACGTGCTGACGATGTTGTACCGGACGTCGCCGAAATGGGCGGGCATCTGCCGGCCCCCGGACGACGGATCCGCCTCGGCGGCCACCGCCTGGAGCAGGTGGTCCAGGGGCGTCTGCCCCAGCGCCAGACAGGCGGCCCGATCCCGGTAGTAGAAGTAGAACCAGTCGTAGGCCGACCGGCAGTGGGCGGCCAACGCCACCCCGATGGCCTCGTGGCCCGCCCCCGAGATCTGGAAGTAGATCTTGTTCTGCCGTTTCAGCGACATCTCCCGGTCGTCGATGCGGCGGGAGGTGACCATGGTGCGGTACATGCCGAGGAGCTGGTCGGCTTCGATGGCACCGAGGTCGCGGGTCCGGGTCACTTCTTGTTCCTTCGTGGCCATCGGGTCCGGGGGGTCGAAGATGGATAGGACAGGGTTCGAAGATAGCCCGAGCCACGGAGGCCGGTCCACCACGGACGATCCGGTCAGCCCCCCGGCGCCTCCAGTTCGGCCCGGAGGTCCGCCACGTCCGTGACGGGGGCCCGGCACACGTAGCGGCGGCACACGTATGCGGTCGGCCGCCCGTCGACCGATTCCCGACCCTCCAGCACCGGGACGTCCACCGGGGGCGTGGCGCCGGGAGTGCGCCCCGTCAGGGTCAGGCCCGGGAGGAAGCGCCCCGCCACCGTCCGGTGGAGCGCCCGGGTGGCCGGATCGTCCGGCGCACCCACCAGGACCACTTCCACGGGCTCCGCGATCAGCCGGTCCGCCACCGACAGGAGCCGTCCGAAGCCCGCCGGGAAGCGGCTCATGCCCGACGTCTCGGCCGCCACGGCCCGCTCCGCGGCCCGGGAGTGGCGCTCGCGCCCGAACAGGTGGCCGGCCCGGTGGAGCAGCTCGGCCGCCAGGGAGTTCCCGGACGGCGTGGCGCCGTCCGAAGGGTCCCGGGGGCGCACGACCAGACGTTCGCCGTCCACGGGCGCGTCGTACAGGACATCGCCGTCGGCGTCGTGGAAGCGTTCGAGGATCTCGTCGCAGAGCCATGCCACGTCCGCCAGCCACTCGGGCGCCAGGGTGGCTTCGTGGACGGACAGGAGCGCGTTGCCCAGCGCCGCGTGGTCTTCGAGGAACGCCGGCACGTGGGCGCGTCCCGCGGCGTGGACGCGGAGGAGGCGGCCGTCGGCCCGCATGGCGTCCAGGACGAAGCGTGACGCCCGCACCGCGGCTTCCGTGTAGTCGTCGCGTCCCAGCGCCGCGCCCGCGTCGGCCAGGGCCCGGATGGCCATCCCGTTCCACCCGGCCAGGACCTTGTCGTCCCGCGCCGGGTGCACGCGCCCGGACCGGGCCTCCCGGAGCCGCTCGCGGCGGGGGCTCAACCACGCTTCGAGGTCGGCCGCCGCCATTTCCTCCCGTCGCGCGGCGGCCTCGAGGCCGTGGGGCAGGTGGAGGATGCTGGCGCCCTCGAAGTTCCCACCGTCCGTCACGTCGTACACGCGCATGAAGCGGGTCGCGTCCGCGCCGAGCTCGGCGCGGACCTCGTCCGGGCGCCACACGTAGAACCGCCCCTCCTCGCCTTCGGAATCGGCGTCCCGGGCGGCGTAGAAGCCGCCGTCCGGCGCCTGCAGGTCGGCCAGGAGGTAGTCGAGCGTGGACTCGGCCACCTGCCGGAGGTCGCCGGCCCCCGAGACCTTCCACGCGTCCAGGTACAGGCGCGCCAGAAGGGCGTTGTCGTACAGCATCTTCTCGAAGTGCGGCACCAACCAGCGGGCGTCCACGGAGTAGCGGTGGAAGCCACCGGCCAGGTGGTCGCGGAGGCCGCCGTCGGCCATGCGCCGGAGCGTGTGCACCACCATCTCGAGGGGGCGGGGTTCGCCGGTGCGGACGTGGTGCCGGAGGACGAACTCCAGGGTGGTGGGCTGCGGGAACTTGGGCGCGCCGCCGAAGCCGCCGTGGGCCGGGTCGTAGCGGGCCTCGAGGCGGGAGAACGCCTCGTTCAGAAGGTCGGGGCCGGGAGCGTCCGACGACGCCCCTGCCGGCGCCGTCCGGCCCACCGCGTCCACCAGCTCCGCCGCGGCTCGGTCGACGGCTTCGGGCCGGTCGCGGAAGGCCTCCGCGGCCGCCGCGAGGACCTGTCGGAACGACGGCATGCCGTGGCGGGGCTCGGGCGGGAAGTAGGTGCCCCCGTAGTAGGGGCGGGCGTCGGGCGTCAGGAACACCGTGAGCGGCCAACCGCCTCCGCCGGTCATGGCCTGGACCGCCTTCATGTAGACCTGGTCCACGTCCGGCCGCTCCTCCCGGTCCACCTTCACGTTCACGAAGTGCGTATTCATGAGGGCGGCCGTGTCCGGATCTTCGAACGACTCGCGCTCCATCACGTGGCACCAGTGGCAGGCCGAGTACCCGATGGACAGGAGGATCGGACGCCCCTCGGTGCGCGCCCGGTCCAACGCTTCGGAACCCCAGGGGTACCAATCCACGGGATTGTGGGCATGCTGAAGGAGGTACGGGCTCGTGGTGTCGGCCAGGCGATTGGGCATGGGCAGGGGCGTTGCGCGGTGCGGAAGGGAGGTCGGAGGTGCCTACCCCGGGGGCGTCCGGGAGAGCCGCCGGACCCTGGCCCGTTCGGAATCAAGTGAATATCATCAGGCAGGTTCGCGTGTTCAGCGGGCGAAGCACCGGAAAGGACGAGACACTCTGTATCTGACCATGGCAGGGATGGCCCTGCGACGTCCGAGTCTCATCCCCCACCTTCTCGGGGCCGCCTGGGCATTCCGATCCCGGTACTGGTACCGACGCCCCCCGTTTCTGCCGCTGCCTTCCCGCACCTACCTGCGATGGCGTATGGACACCGCGTACGGCGATCCTGACGCACGGCCCCCTGCCGACGAGACCGAACGGTTTCTCCGTTGGAGCACCGACATGCGTCGGCGCATGCGGGAACGACGCGGATGACCCGGCTGTTCCTCCTGATCGTCCTGGGTGTCGTGGTCACCTACTACTTCCCGGACTCCCGCACGTGGCTGGCCGACACCACCCGGCCGCTGTGGGTCCCCGCTGTGAAGTGGAACACGAAGGAGGAGATGCGCCAGGTGGGGCGGGACGTGATCAACCACGAACGCAACACCGGGCGGCTCCCGAACCGTCGCGACTGGCTGGACTGGCTCGACTACCGGTACTCCATGGAAGAGCTGAAGTCCGACTCCTGGGGAACCACCTACGAGCTCCGGGTCTGGGCCGACTCCATCGGCATCGTGTCGTACGGCCCGGACCGCACCCGCGGCACCGAGGACGACTTCCACGTGGCCACGCCCCGGGAGCGCCGTCGACGCTGACGGATCGTGGCCGACCTGACCGACACCCTCTTCGCGCTGCTTCCCGAGTACGGGCCCTGGCTCCTCTTCGTCATGGCCGTGCTGGAGACGTCGTTCGTGACGGGCCTGGTCGTTCCGTCGGGCCTGGCCACGGCGGTGGGCACCGCCCTGGCGCTGGAGGGCCAGATGGCGCTGCCCGAGGTGCTCGTGGCGGCGGCGGCCGGAGGCTGGCTCGGCGACATCTCGGGCTTCTGGATCGGACAGGTGTGGGGCGAGCGTGTGCTCGAAGGCCGGGGCCGCGTGTCCCGGGCCGTGGCTCGCCGCCAGCCCGACCTCGAACGCTTCTTCGGGCGGCACCCCGTGCTTTCGGTGACCGTGGCCCGACTCGTGTCGTTCGTGCGGACGCTGATGCCCATGACCGCAGGGATGAGTCAGCTCTCCTTCCGGCGTTATCTGCCCTACGAGGCCCTGGGACTGGCCGGGTGGCTGGCCATCTACGTGGGCATCGGCGCGGCGGGCCAGGAGAGCTGGACGGCCCTCACGCGGGTGGTGGGCGTGGGCGGGACCCTCGCCTTCGCCGGGGTGGCGACGGCCGCCTGGATCGCCTTGCGGCGCGTCCGGCGGTCCGGCCCGTCCGCACGGTCCGGGGCGGGGAAGGACCCGGCGGCCCCCGCGACGGACGCCGGCCCTCCGGAGGCGCCGTGCTGACGGTCGGTCTGACCGGGAACGTGGCGTCCGGGAAGTCGGAGGTGGCCCGGCTCTGGCGGGCCCAGGGGGTGCCGGTGGTGGACGCCGACCAGCTGGCGCGGGATGCCGTGGCGCCGGGTACCGCCGGGCTCGACGCGGTCCGCGAGGCGTTCGGACCCGAGGTCCTGGCCCCGGACGGTTCGTTGGACCGGGCGGCGCTCCGGCGGGTCGTGTTCGAAGACGACGCGGCCCGGGCGCGGCTCGAGGCCATCGTGCATCCCCGCGTCCGGGCGCTCCGCGACGCGTGGTCTGCAGCCCGGCGGGCGGAGGGCGAACGCCTGGTCGTGGCGGAGATCCCGCTCCTGTTCGAGACCGGCGCCGAAGACGACGTGGACGTGACGGTCTTCGTGGACGCGCCGGACGGGGAACGACTCCGTCGCATGACGGAGGGCCGGGGCCTGCCGAAGGCGGAGGCCCGCGCCATCATGGCCGCCCAGATGGACCCGGCCTGGAAGCGCCGGCTGGCCGACGTCGTCCTGGACAATTCCGGCAGTCTGGAGGCCCTCCGCGGGCGTGCCGACGCGGTCCTGGACGACCTGCGGACGCGGGCGGGGATCGTGGACGTCCGGATGGACCTGCACCTCCACACCTGGGGGTCGTGGGACTGTCTGTCCGACCCCGAGGCCGTGCTCCGCCGCGCCCGGCGGCTGGGCTACCGGCGCATCGCCATCACGGATCACAACCGGCTGGACGTGGCGCTCCGCATGGCCGAAGCCCACCCGGACGAGATCATCCCCGGCGAGGAGGTGAAGACCGCCGAGGGGATCGACGTGATCGGCCTGTACCTCCGGGAGGAGATCCCGAAGGGGACGCCGGGCCTGGAGACCATCGAACGCATCCGGGCGCAGGGCGGCATTCCGTACCTGCCCCACCCCTACGCCAAGGGGAAGGGGGGCGGCGGGCGGTACGCCGAGGAGTGGGGCCCGCTCGTGGACGTGATCGAGGTGTTCAACGCCCGTATGCATCCGGGCCGTCTGAACGCCCCGGCGGCGGCGCTGGCGGACCGGCTCGGGGCGCTGAGGGGCGCGGGTTCGGACAGCCATATGGTCGGGGAACTGGGCGGCGCCTGGGTCGAACTGCCGGACCATCCGAACCGGCCGGAGGCGCTGCTCCGGGCCCTCGGGTCGGCCCGGACGGGCGGGCAGACCGCACCCCACTGGGTGCACCTGGGATCCACCTGGGCCAAGGTCCGGAAGCGGCTGCCCGGCGCCCCGGGTCCCGCTCGGTAGCCACGTCCCGCCGGATCGCGGTATTTTAGGACGCTGCTGCACCCGCCGTTCCGGCTCCCGATGCCGTTCCCCCACCCGAAGGAGTCCGTTTGTCCTACGGCACGCCCAAGGCGCGCACCCGAGCCGTCCGCGAGGTCCACGACGCCCTCCGAGCGTCCCGTTCCGCGGTCCTGACCACCCATCTGAACGCCGATGGCGACGGGGCGGGCTGCCAGGCCGCCATGACGGCCTGGATGCGGGCCAACGGGACCGAGGCGTGGATCGTCAATCCCACGCCCTTCCCGGACGCGTTCCGTTTCCTTCTCGAAGACGAGGATTGCGTGGTGGACGTCACCTCGTCGCGGGCCCGCGACGTGGTGGCCGGTGCCGACCTCGCGGTGGTGCTGGACACCGGGGAACTCCCCCGCATCGGCCGCGTGCGCTCGCTCATCCGCGACATGCGTACGGTGGTGGTGGACCACCATCCCAGCGGCGACCAGCCCATCGGGGGCATCTCGCTCCGGGATCCCGAGGCCTGCGCCACCGGAGAACTCGTCTACGACCTGGTCATGAAGGCGGGCGGGCCGTGGCCGGAGGCGGTGCTCCAGGGCATCTACGTGGCCATCCTCACCGACACGGGGGGCTTCCGCTTCTCCAACAGCACCCCGGCGGCCCACCGCATCGTGGCCGAGCTGGTGGAGCGGGGGGTGGACGTCGAGGCGATGCACGCCAGCGTCTACGGGGCGGAGCCGCTCCGGAAGTACCGCGTGCTCGAGAAGGCGCTGGCCACCCTGCGCACCGACGAGGAGCACGGGGTGGCCTGGATGGTCATCCCCCAGGCGGACTACGAGGCGCTCGGCGCCACGGCCGAGGACCTGGAGGGCATGGTGGACATCCCCCGGGGACTCGAGGGCATGCATGTCGGACTTCTCTTCCGGATGGCCAACACCGGCGAGGTCAAGGTCTCGTTCCGGTCCAACGGGCCGGTCAACGTCAACGAGCTGGCGCGGCGCTGGAACGGAGGCGGCCACGTCAAGGCGTCGGGGGCCATGGTGCCCGGGCCCATGGAGCGGGCGGTGGAAGACGTGGTGACCCGGACCCGCGAGGCCGTGGCGGCCACGCTGGGAGCGCCGGCCGAATGAGCGATGCCCCGACCCGGGACGCGGACGATCCCGGCGTGCCCGAGGCCCTGCCCCGGACGCTGGTCCGGATCCAGGACGAACTCGGCGTGGAGGGTCTGGACCGACTCTGGGTGTTTCCGCCCCTCCGTCGCGGACGGCGGGAGCGGGGCCTGGTCGTGGCCAGCTTCCACGTGACCGACGAGCCCGACCGGCGTCGTCTGGTGACCGTGGCCTACGCCGCCGAGCGGAGTGGCCTGGACCTGACCGTGCAGTCCACCGTGACCGAGGAGGGCACGGCACCGCCCGACATGCTGCCCCGGGTCATGGAGGGGGTGGTCCGTCGGGCCGGAGAGGATCACAGCGACGCCCGCGAGGTAGAGATCGACAGGGCCTCCGACCGATACGAGGCCCTGCTGGCCGAGTTCGAGCCCGGTCTGTTCGAGCCCCGTCCTGCGCCCGTGGAGGCAGAGAAGCCGTGAACAAGCCCGCCGCCGCCCCCTTCATCCGCCTCTTCGGACGGTACCTCCGGGACCAGGGCCTGCCGGTCACGCATCAGCGCGAAGTCGTGGCCGAAGTCGTGTTCGACTCGGAAGAGCACCTGTCGGTGGACGACATCGAGCGGCAGCTCCGCGACCGGGGAGACCGGATCGGGAAGGCCACGGTCTACCGCACCCTGGACCTGCTGGTGAAGAGCCGGCTGGTGGAGGAGCACGACTTCGGCGAGGGCTTCAAGCGGTACGAGCACCGCCTGTCCCGCCAGCCCATCCACGAGCACCTGATCTGCCTGGAGTGCGGGACCGTGATCGAGTTCGAGAGCCCGGAGATCCATCGGGTGGAACGCCGGGTCCGGGACGAGTACGGCTTCCAGCCGGCCCGCCACCGCGTGGAGATCTACGGGCTCTGCCGCTCCTGCCAGGACGCCGGCGCCGCCCTTCCGGACGGGGGCCTGACGTGCCCCATCGAGACCGTGTAGGCCCCCTTCCATGCCGAATCGACGTGACCCCGACGCCACCGCCCGTGGCGGAGACGAAACCGTGACCCCACCGAACCTGCCCGACGCCCTCACGGACCTTCCCTGGGAGCTGCCCCACACCTTCCTGGGCCTGGACGAGGCGGCCACCGCCTGGGCCACCTCCCGGGCGGTGCTGCTGCCCGTGCCGTACGAATCCACCACGTCCTACGGCGGCGGCACCCGGCAGGGCCCCCGGGCCATCATCGAGTCGTCCCGCTACCTGGAGCTGTACGACCAGGAGCTCGACGCCGAACCGGAGGAGGCGTACGGCGTCCACACGCTGCCCAGCCTGGAGCTGACCCGTGCCGGGGCGGGCCCCGCCATGGACGAGCTGGAGGCGGCCTACGCGGCCGTGGCCGAGGCCGCGGGCGACCGGTTCCTTCTCATGCTCGGCGGGGAGCACTCGATCTCGTCGCCGGCCATCCGGGCGCAGGCGGCCCGTTCCGAGGAGCGCCTGACGGTGCTCCAGATGGACGCCCACGCGGATCTCCGGCCGCAGTACGAGGGCACGCCGGCCTCCCACGCCAGCGCGATGGCCCGGATCCTCGACGTGGCCGACGTGGTGGCCGTGGGCATCCGCGCGGTCAGCGCGGAGGAGATGGAGGTCCACCGGGCCACCGAGGGCTCGACCATCGTGTGGGCCGACGAGATGTGGGAGGACGACGCCTGGATGGACCGGGCCATCGAGGCCCTGGGTCCGAAGGTCTACCTGACGTTCGACGTGGACTACTTCGATCCGTCGCTCGTGCCGTCCACGGGTACCCCGGAACCGGGGGGCGGCGACTGGTACCGGACGCTCCGCTTCCTGCGCCGGGTGTTCCGGGAGCGCGAGGTCGTGGCGGCCGACGTCGTCGAGCTGGCGCCCATTCCCGGCCTCCACGCCCCGGACTTCCTGGTGGCGAAACTCGTCAAGAAGCTTCTATCGTACCGGTTCGAGGAGGGCTGATCCTCCGGAGCGGGGATCGTGGACTGGGATGACCGGGAGGGGACGATGAGGAAGGACCTGTGGTTTGCGATACGGAGTCTCGTGCGGGCGCCGGGGTACACGGCGGCGTTCGTGTTGACCCTCGGGCTGGGGATCGGCCTGAACACGGCCATCTTCAGCGTGGTCAACGGGGTCCTTCTGGCGCCCCTGCCGTACAACGACGCCGACCGGATCGTCTACGTCCGCCAGCCCTCCATCCAGGCCGGGGTCGAGAACGTCTCGTTCTCGTTCCAGGAGGTCCAGGACTTCCGCGAGCAGTCGCGCACCCTGGACGAGTTCGTCGAGTACGGCGACTGGACCTTCAACGTGGTGGCGGACGACGGCGACCCCCACCGCGCCGTGGGCGGTCTGGTCACCTCGAACTACTTCGCCGTGCTCGGCATCGTGCCGGCCTTGGGCCGGACCTTGGGCCCCCAGGACGACGGCGACGGCGCCGAGCCGGTCGCGGTCCTGACCCACGACTACTGGACGCGGGCGTTCGGCGCGGACCCGGCGGTGCTCGGCCGGTCCGTCCGGCTCTACGCGTTCTCCCAGCCCAAGACCACCCGCATCGTGGGTGTTCTGGAGCCCGGCACCCACTACACCGGCAACCGGCGGCAGGACTTCTTCGTCAACTACGCCACCAACGACCACTACCTGGGTGCCACCATGCAGGACCAGCGCACCCACCGCATGACCGACGTCTTCGCCCGGTTGGCGCCGGGCCAGACGGCCGACGCCGCCCGGGAGGAGCTCCTGGCGCTCCACGGCGCGATGACCTCGACCTTTCCCGACGCGTATCCGGAGCGCCGGGGTCTGACCGTGGCCGCCGCGCTCTGGCAGGACGAACTGACCAAGGCGGCCCGCCCCGTCTTCGTGATCCTCATGGGCACGGTGGGCATGATCCTGCTCCTGGCCTGCGCGAACGTGGCCAACCTGACCCTGACCCGGCTGATCCGCCGCGAGCGGGAGCTGTCCATCCGGGCGGCCCTGGGCGCGGGGCGCGGACGCCTCCGGCGGCAGCTCCTGACCGAGAATCTGGTCCTGTCGCTGGCGGGCGCGGCCCTGGGCCTGACGCTGGCCGTGTTCGGTCTGGACCTCCTGGTGGAATACGCGAACCGGTTCACGGTGCGTACGGGCGAGATCGGCATCGACCTGCCGGTGCTCCTGTTCACGGTCTCGGTGGCCGTGGGTGTGGCGATGCTGCTGGCGTGGGCTCCGACCCTCCCGGGAGACAAGGGCCTGGGTGCCATCTCCAGCAGTCGCGGCACCGTCGGTCTTCCCCGGAAGCAGCTCCAGCGGGGCCTGGTCATGAGCCAGTTGGCCCTGTCGTTCACCCTGCTGATCGGCGCGGGCCTCCTGGTGCGGAGCCTGATCAACTTGAGCCAGGTGGACGTGGGCATCGACTACGAGAACATCGTGGCCATGGACGCGCCGAACTTCACGGGCCTCGGACCGGACGAGGATCGGGCGCTCATGGACGACATCGTCATGTCCACGCGGATGTTCCCCGGCGTCCAGAGCGTGGCGTATTCCAGCCAGCGCCCCTTCGATCCCAACGCCTTCGTGACGAGCCAGACCTTCCGGGTGGAGGGAGGCGAGCCCGACGGCGTGTCCAGCCCCATGGCCACCTCGGCGTCCGTGAGTCCGGGCTACTTCGAGACCGTGGGCCTGTCCGTGATCCAGGGGCGCGGGTTCGACGCCAACGACGTGGCCGAGTCCGACTCGGTGGTGATCATCAACAAGGGCATGGCCGACGCCCTCTTCCCCGGCGAGAACCCCATCGACCGGCGCATCGCCCAGCTCCAGCAGTTCAGCGGGCAGTGGGGCCAGTGGTTCCGGATCGTGGGGGTCGTGGAAGACAGCCGGGAGTTCGGCATCAACCGCGCGGGAAGCGTCCACGTGGCCTACCGCCCGTCGGCCCAGTGGTTCTCGGGCAACACGGTGCTGGTCCGCACCACCGGCACCGCCGGTCCCCTGGCGCAGCACGTGGCCGAGGTGGTGGGGCGCCACGACGCGGACCGTCCGGTGGACAACGTGGCCACGCTCGTCGACCTGCGGGCCAACGACATCGCGCCGCAGCGGCTGAACGCCACCCTCTTCACGGCGTTCGCGGTGCTGGCCCTGCTCATCGCCGCCGTGGGCGTGCTCGGGGTTCTGGCGTTCACCGTGAGCCAGCGCACGCAGGAGTTCGGGGTGCGCATGGCTCTGGGGGCCCAGCAGCAGCAGGTGCTGGGGATGGTGCTGCGGGAGGGGGTGCTCCTGGCCGTGGGGGCGCTCGTGGTCGGGGGCGTCGCAGCCGTGTACTTGTCGCGGTTTCTCGTCGGGCTGCTGTATCAGGTGGAGGGGACGGATCCGCTGACGTATGTCGTCGTGGGGGTGGTGCTGGCCGTGGTGGCGGTGGGTGCGGCGTACGTTCCGGCGGTTAGGGCGACGCGGGTGGATCCGATGGAGGCGTTGAGGTCGGAGTAGGCAGCGGGGTGGGGGGCGGGGCTCCCCTGCTCGGGAGACCGCTTCGCCGCGGGATGGTCCGGGCGGCTGGGTTCGTCCGGTGCTTCGCTGCTCCGCTACTCGCGTCGCAAGTCTCCTCGCAGGGGAGCCCCGCCCCCCACCCCTTCGGTGGGCCGTTTCGGCACAACCTTTCACGGGGGTGGTCGCGGAGCGCGCTCCGCGACCTTGGGCCGGTTCGGCGGACGTTGGCGCTTCGGTGGGGCGCCTTCGCTTCGCTGGGCGCCTGGGGGCGGGGGTTCTTGGGAGGTCCTTTGCGCTTCTGGAGGGCGCCTTCGCTGCGCTGGGCGCCTGGGGGCGCTGGCTCTACCCGGCCTCCGTGGACTCCTGCCGGGGCAGGGCGTCGGGGGCCTCCATGGCGGCCAGGCGGTTCCTCCGCTTCATCCACCACGCGGCGCCGCCGAACAGGAGGCCGTACTCGACCACGATGCCACCGGCCACCAGGAGGCCGGCGGTCTGGCCCGCCACGACGGCCAGGCCCAGGGCGGCGCCGACGCCCGAGAGCACCAGGAGGCCGATGCCCGCCGTGGCGGCCAGGGTCCGGGTCCGGAGTACCCCGCCACAGGGGCCGCATACCAGCTTGCCCTGGACCCGGTGGGGGGCTCCGACGGCGTCGGAGCCGTACAGCGGGCGGCCGCATCGGGCGCAGGCGTCCCGGGCGTTGCGGCGGCGCGCCCGGCGGGCCCACAGCGCCCACCACGACACGGCCAGGGCAGGGGCGGCCCCGATGGCGGCCAGGCCGAGTTCGAGGATCTCCACGGGGCGGACCTCCGGGGCCGTAGCGGCGGGGGGACGGGGCTCGATCCGACCATAGGACCGACGCACCGGCGCGCGCCACCGTCCCGGACGGCGGACTCGCCGAGGGCACTCTGGAACCCCGGCGCGGCGGAAGGCGTTCGTCAGGCGAGTCCGGGGTGACCACCGTCGCGCCGGCGTGATAGCTTCCTGACGAGCCGCCACCGCGGCGTCGTTCCCACATACAGGCGGGCCCGTGACCGAAGTCGGATTCTTCATCGCGCTGACGGCAGGACTCTTCTCGTTCCTCTCGCCGTGCGTGCTCCCGCTCGTGCCGTCCTACCTGACGTTCGTGACGGGCATGAGCCTCGAGGACCTGGAAGCCGGGGTGAACCGTCGGGCCACGATGATCCACTCCGTGCTCTTCGTGACCGGGTTCAGCGCGATCTTCGTGCTGCTCGGGGCGTCGGCCTCGTTCCTGGGTCAGTTCTTTCGCCAGTACGAGCGCATCGTGGCCGTCGGCGGGGGCATCATCATCATCCTGCTGGGGCTCCACATGGCCGGGGTGTTCCGGCTCCTTCCCCTCATGCAGGAAAAGCGGCTGCACCTGAACGACAAGCCGGCGGGGTACCTGGGAACGCTGGGCGTGGGGATGGCCTTCGGGGCCGGGTGGACGCCGTGCATCGGCCCGGTGCTGGGTGCCATCCTG
This sequence comes from Longimicrobiales bacterium, assembly GCA_040216925.1. GTDB lineage: Bacteria > Gemmatimonadota > Gemmatimonadetes > Longimicrobiales > Gaopeijiaceae > JAJCZZ01. Next base: position 64,875 of record JAVJOF010000006.1, on the reverse strand, counting down.
ACCTACGGCTTCTCGCAGGACACGGTGTGGGCCGGCGTGGGCCTCCTGTCCGTCTACTCGCTGGGGCTGGCGATTCCCTTCCTGGTGGCGTCGCTCGCCCTGGATTGGTTCCTCCAGGCCTTCAAGCGCTTCCGCCGCTGGATCCCCGTGGTGGAGAAGAGCTCGGGCGTCCTCCTCGTGCTGCTGGGCCTGCTGCTGATCACCGGGAAGTTCACCGTGCTCTCGAGCTGGCTGACCCAGTACACCCCGGCGTTCATCCTGGAGCGGATCTAGAAGCTCTCTAGGGCGCGCCCACGGCCTCGCCCTCGAGTCCTTCCTCCAGCATCTGCCGGCGGAGCAGCCGCGCATAGGTCCCGCCTCCGGCCATGAGGTCGGGGTGCCGGCCCCGCTCCACGACGGCGCCGTCTTCGAGGACCAGGATCAGGTCGGCGTTCATCACGGCGGACACGCGGTGGCTGATGATGAACGATGTCCGGCCCCGCATGACGGACCGCAGGTCGTCCAGGATCCGCGCCTCGGTATGGGTGTCCACCGCGCTCAGCGCGTCGTCGAGCACGAGCACCACGGGGTCCCGGGCCACGGCCCGGGCCAGGGTGGCCCGCTGCTTCTGCCCCCCCGACAGGTTGATGCCGCGCTCGCCGAGGAGGGTGTCGTAGCCGCCGGGGAACTCCTCGATCTGGTCGTGGAGCTGGGCGATGTGGGCCGCGCGCTCGACGCGTTCGTGCACGTCGTCGCCGTCGTCGTCCTGGTCCATCCCCAGACCGATGTTGGCCCGGATGGAATCGGAGAAGAGGAAGGAGTCCTGGGGCACCATCCCGATGATCCGGCGGAGGTCCTCGGGGTCCATCTCCGTCAGGGCCACATCGTCCAGCAGGACGCGCCCGGCCGTGGGGTCGTACAGGCGGGCCAGGAGGGCCATGACCGTGCTCTTTCCGGAGCCCGTCGGGCCCACCAGGGCCACCGTCTGACCCGGTTCCGCCGTGAAGGTGACGTCGCGCAGGACCGGACGGTCCGTCCCGGGATACGTGAACGAGACGTTCTCGAACCGGACCCGGCCGCGGGGTGACGCGAGCCGGTGCGGTGGGTCGGGCACCGGCAGTTCCGTGCCGGTGCGGAGGATCCGGTTCAGCCGGCCCATGGAGGCGGCGCCGCGCTGGAACAGGTTCACGACCCAGCCCAGCGCGATCATGGGCCAGACCAGCAGCATGAGGTAGAAGCTGAAGGCCACGAAGTCGCCGACGGTGATGGCGCCCTGGATCACCTCCCGGCCCCCCAGCCAGAGCACCATGACCATGGCGGTCCCGGCAATGAGGCCGAGGATCGGATGGAAGGCGCCGGCCGAGTAGGCCAATCCCATGTTGCGGCTCCGGTACTCCTCGTTGAGCGCATCGAAGCGGCGGGCCTGCTCGTCTTCCTGGGTGTAGGCCCGGACGATGCGCACCCCGGTCAGGTTCTCCTGGACCATCGTGGACAGCGTCGAGAACTGCTCCTGGATCTGCTCGAACCGCCGATGGATGACCTTGCCGAAGCCCAGCACGATGGGCGGCAGGATGACCATCGGAATCAGGGCGTACATGGTGAGTCGGGGGCTGATGTAGAGCATCAGCGCCAGGGCCAGCGTGAAGGTCACCGCCGTGTTCACGGTGTACATGATGGCCGGACCGGCCGCCATGCGGACCGCCTGCGTGTCGTTGGTGGCACGGCTCATCAGGTCGCCGGTGCGCACGGACCCGTAGAACGCCGCGTCCAGGCGCAGCAGGTGGCGGAAGAAGTCGTCGCGGAGGTCCGTCTCGATATGCCGCGACATGCTGTTGAGGAGCTGGCGCATCCCGAAACGCGCGGCGCCTCCCAGCACCGCGGCGGCCACGATGGCGCCGGCGATGGCCGCGATGCGTGCCCCGGTCACGTTCGGATCCTCGAGGCCGTCGATGGCCAGCTTCATGAGGAACGGGGCCGCCACCGAGAAGACGTTGGCCAGCACCACGAACACCATGCCCCAGACGAACATCGCCCGGTAGGGGCGGAAGTAGGGCAGGACGGTGCGGAGCTCGTTCATGACCTCGGGTCTACCCGGGCCGTCCGTGGGGTTCCGGAACCCGGCCGCGCCGTGCGGGGGCTCGACCGGGTGGCGTGGGGCCGCCCGAGGCGGCGTCAGCCCGGTGGGGACAGGCGGTGCCAGGCGTCGGCGCCCCCGGGCAGGTCGCGGGGCACCAGGCCCCGGACCAGCGAAGGATGGCCGCATCCGACGGCCCCGGCGGGCCAGGCCCACACGGCCTCCGGATCGTCCGCCGGCATGACCCCGAGGGCCACCCGGTCCGACCCCGCCGGCATCCGCCCCAGGTCGATGCGGAACTCGGTTTCACCCGGAGTGCCCATCGGCACGGTGGTGGCGACCCATCCGTGGGCGTCGAACCACGCGCTGCGCCGGAGGCGGGTGGCGGCGTCCATGCCCGGCTCGCGGAGGTCCCACACGAAGGTCGAGTCGGCTCCGGGTCGCCACCCTCCGCCCGCGGCCGCGTAGTCCACCCGGTCCAGGGCGGCCGAGGCGTGGAGCACGGCCATCGTGTCCGCGGACCCGACACACAGGGAGGCGACCAACAGCGCCCCGGTGCGAAGCCGGACGTTCAGTACGTCGCCGTCCCGTCCCAACCAGATCCGTCCGCCCCGGGGCAGCTCCACGGGCGTCCCGACTTCCTCCGCAGGCGCGATGGATCCGTCCAGATCGACCGTCCAGCCGGGCGCAGCCTGGGCCCCGACGGGCAGGGGACCGAACGCGCACGCCAGGAGGAGCGACGCGACAGCGACGCGCACGCCGGTACACCGCACGGCTAGTACCCCACCGCGCGCCCACCCCGCCGCGGATCGGACCAGGCGGTGAGGGTCCCGTCCGGCGCCCGGAGGATCATCTGCACGTCGCCGCTGACGCCGCTCCGCTCCACCAGGGTGTGCCCCAGAGCCTCCAGGGCGGCCACCGTGGCGGGGGCCAGCCCGCCCTGCTCGTAGTAGATCTGATCGGGAAGGTGCTGATGGTGCACGCGGGGCGCCTCGACGGCGGCCACCACGTCCATGCCGTAGTCCAGCACGTTGCTGATGGTCTGGAAGGTCGTGGTGATGATGGTCGAGCCCCCCGGGGTGCCCGTGACCATCCGCAGCGCACCGGCGGGGTCGAGCACCAGCGAGGGGGTCATGGCGCTGAGCATGCGCTTGCCCGGCTCGATGGCGTTGTTCTCTCCCTGCACCAGCCCGAACTGGTTGGGCGTGCCCGGCTTGGCGGCGAAGTCGTCCATCTCGTTGTTCAGCACGAAGCCGGCGCCGGCCACCGTGACCTTGCTGCCGTACCAGGAGTTGATGGTGGTGGTCACGGCCACGGCGTTCCCCGCGGCGTCCACGATGGAGAAGTGCGTCGTGTTCTCGCCTTCGTCGGGCCCCGGGATGCCCGGTCCGATCTGGGCCGAGGGGGTGGCCGCCTCCATGGAGATCGTGGAGGCCCGCTCCCGGGCGTAGGCCTCCGACGCGAGCTGCTCCAGGGGCTGCTCCACGAAGTCCGGGTCGGCCAGGTAGTGGTTCCGGTCGGCGTAGGCGCGCTTCCAGGCTTCCGCGTACAGATGCACCGCGGCGGGGGAGTGCCAGCCCAGGGCGCCGAGGTCCCACCCCTCGAGGATGTTGGCCATCTCGGCCATGGTCACCCCGCCCGAACTCGACGGGGGCATCGACAGGACGGTGTGGCCCCGGTAGCGGAACCGGACCGGATCGCGCCACGCGGCGGTGTAGTCGGCCAGGTCGTCCCGGGTGATGATGCCTCCGCCCCGCACCATCTCCGCCACGATCAACTCCGCGGTCCGTCCGTCGTAGAAGCCGTCGGGGCCGTCGTCGCGGATGCGCTCCAGCGTCGCGGCCAGATCGGGTTGGCGGAGCGTGTCTCCCACCAGCGGGGGCTGCCCGTCGCGGGGGAGGAACTGGGCCGCCGAGGCGGGGAAGGCCGACAGGGCCTCCACCATGGTTTCGCCCAGGGAGCCCAGGAAGCGGTCGGTCACCACGAAGCCCCGGGCCAGCTCGACCGAGGGCTCGACCAGGTCGGCCCACGGCAGGGTCCCGAAGCGCTGGTGGGCCTCCCACATGCCCCGGACCGTACCGGGCACGCCGGCGGCCAGATGCCCCACCACCGAGGCGTCCGTCAGGTTGCCGTCGGCGTCGAGGTACATGTCCCGGGTGGCCGCTGCCGGTGCCTGCTCCCGGAAGTCCAGCGCCGCCTCGGTGCCGTCGGCCATGCGCGCCACCATGAAGCCGCCCCCGCCGATGTTGCCCGCCTCCGGGTTGACCACCGCCAGGGCGAATTCGACGGCCACCGCCGCGTCCACGGCGTTCCCGCCGGCACGGAGGACGTCGATCCCGACCTGGCTGGCCAGGACGTCCGTGGTCACCACCATGCCGTTGGCGGCGGTGACCGGCGCGGCGGCCCCGTCGTACTGCCAGGTGTCGGGGAAGGCGGGGGCCTCCGGACCGGACTCGGGCGCGCAGGCCGCGAGCACGAGAACGGGGAGGGCGAGGCGTCGGATGGGTGCGGGCATCGGCGTCGGTCGGTTGCGGAAGGGTCGGTCAGGCACGGTCGTCGAGGAGCGCCACCGCGCCCCGGGCCAGCAGAGCCGCGCCCACGGGAAGGACGGACTCGTCGATGTCGAAGCGGGGGTGGTGGTGGTTCCGGGCGTCGGGGAGCGCGGCACCCAGCCAGCAGAAGGCGCCGGGGGCGGCGTCGGCCAGGAAGGCGAAGTCCTCGGCGCCCATCATCGGCGCCATGGGCAGCACGCGGTCCGGTCCGAGCACGTCCTCGGCGGCCGCCCGCCAGGCCGCGGTCACGGCCCCGTCGTTCACCACCGGGATGTAGCCGGGTCCGACGGTCACGGTCACCTCGGCTCCCAGGGCCTCGAGCCCCTCGAAGGCACCGCGCAGGCCGGCCTCCAGGCGCCGCTTCACGTCGGGATCGTAGTAGCGCAGCGTCCCGCCCAGCCGCACGGATCCGGCCAGGACGTTCTGGGCGGTCCCGCCCTCGATGGTGCCGAAGGTCAGGATGCCCGACTCCATGGGGCTCAGATGGCGCGACACCACCTGCTGGGCGGCCATGACGCCCTGGGCGGCCAGGACCACCGCGTCCACGCCCTCGTGGGGCATGGCGGCGTGGGCGCTCCGACCCCGGACCTCCACCACGATCTCGGCGGAGCCGGCCATGACCGGCCCGGGAGACAGGAACATGAAGCCCGACGGCAGATGCCCGCCGACGTGCAGTCCGAGCACCGCGTCCACGCCGTCCATGGCGCCGTCCTCCACCATGCGCATGGCACCGCTCTTGCCGTGGCCGTCGACGGTCTCCTCGGACGGCTGGAAGAGCAGCCGGACCGTGCCGGCCGGCAGTTCGCCCCGCTCCTTCAGCCCCGCCAGGAGGCGGGCCGCACCCACCAGTCCGGCCGTGTGGGCGTCGTGGCCGCAGGCGTGCATGGCCCCGGGCACCGTGGACGCGTAGTCGTGGTCCGCGTCCTCCTGGATGGGCAGGGCGTCCATGTCGCCACGGAGCGCCACGGTGGGCCCGGGCCCGTTGTCCAGGTCGGCCACGACGCCGGTGATGCCGACGCCGGTCCGGACGGAGTAGCCGAGACCGCTCACGGCCTCGGCCGCGATGGCCGCCGTGCGCTGCTCGCGGAAGCTGAGCTCGGGGTGCCGGTGCAGGTCGCGGCGCATGGCCACGAGGTCGCTCTGGAAGGCGCGGGCGCGTTCCAGCAGGGTCGGGGATGTCGTTGCCGCCTCCGGTCGAGTCTCGGTAGGATACGCGGGTCCGAGAACCCGCAGAACCCGAACCATACACGGGATCCGGAAACGCCCACAAGCGCGGATCCTCCCTCCCCCGGCCGCCGGCCACCGCCCGCATCCATGCGCGACTCCCGCCTGACCGAGCAGCGAAATCCGCGCTCCGCCCGCATCGACGCACTGGATCCCCTGGGCATCGTCGATCTGATCAACGAAGAGGACCGCGCCGTGGCCGAGGCGGTGGGCCGGGAGCGCGAGTCCCTGGCCCTGGCCCTGGCGCTGGCCGAGGCGGCCTTCCGCGCCGGAGGGCGGCTGGTGTACGTCGGCGCCGGGACCTCCGGGCGGTTGGGTGTCCTGGACGCGGCCGAGATGCCTCCGACCTACGGCACCGACCCGTCCATGGTCCAGGGCGTCATCGCCGGAGGGCTCGACGCGCTGGTGCGGGCCCAGGAAGGCGCGGAGGACCACCCCGAAGACGGCGCGGCGGCCATGGACGAGCGGGGGGTGGGGCCCGACGACTTCGTCCTGGGCATCGCCACGTCGGGCACGACGCCCTACGTCCACGGGGCCCTGGCCCGGGCCCGCGAACTCGGGGCACGGACCGGGTTCCTCCTCTGCACCCACCCCTCCGACGAACTGCGGGCCACCCACGACGTGGTCATCGCGCCCCTCGTGGGGCCGGAGGTGGTCACCGGATCGACCCGCATGAAGGCGGGCACCGCCACGAAGCTGGTGCTCAACACGATCACCACGGGCGCCATGGTCCGGATGGGCAAGGTCTGGGGCAACCTGATGGTGGATCTCCAGGTCACCTGCCAGAAGCTCCAGGACCGGGGGGAACGGATCCTGCAGGAGACCCTCGACGTGGATCGCCGGCGGGCAACGGACCTGCTGGACCGCGCCGGCGGCCACGTGAAGACCGCCCTGGTCATGGGGCGCCTCGATGTGGACGCCGCCGAGGCCCGCCGCCGTCTGGACGAGGCGGGCGGGGTCATGGCACGGATCCTGGAGGGTGACGATGACTGACCGGCGCTCGTGGCTGCTCTTCGGCGGGGTGATCCTCCTGTCCGCGGGGGTGGTGGCGCTCGCGTTCAATCCCGCGCCCCACACCGGCGGAGACAACGCCGGGTACGTCACCCTGGCCTATTCGCTCCTGGCCGACGGTACCTACACCGAGCTCTTCGATCCGGCGGGGAACCCCCACACCAAGTATCCGCCGGTGTTTCCGGCCCTCCTGGCCGGCCTGATGCTCTTGGGCGTCCGGAGCTGGGCGGGCCTCAAGCTGGTGGCCGCCGCCTCGACCGTGGTGGCGGTGGCGGCCACGTGGCTCTGGGCCCGGCGGCGCCTGGGACCCCTGGGCGCCGCGGCGGTGGCGGCGGCGTTGGCCGTCTCGGCGGGCGTCGTCTACTACAGCCACTGGATCCTGTCCGACCCCACGTTCCTGGCGCTGACCATGGTGGGTCTGTGGGCCCTGGACACGGCCCTGGACCCCGGCCCGGACGACGGGAGGACCGGCGAGCCCGGCGCCGCCGCCGCGTCGGGTGCGGCCACCGCCTGGCTGGTCGCGGGGGTCGCCTTCACCGGCCTCGCGTACTTCACCCGATCCGCCGGACTCCCGCTGCTCCTGGCGTTGCTGGCGGTCCTGGCGCTCCGGAAGCGGTGGCGCAGCCTCGCCGCGTCCGCCGCCGTGCTGGGCCTGCCCGCCCTGATGTGGTGGCTCCGGGCCCGGAGCGTGACGGCCGCGGAGGCCCAGTACGGCTCCGAGTTCTGGATGGTGGACCCGTACCAGCCCGCCCTCGGCACGGTGGGCGTGGCGGGGCTCCTGGGCCGGGTGATCACCAACGCGGTGGGGTACGTCGGGACGCACATCCCCGCGGGGATCGTAGGCTCCCAGGGGCCGCTGGCCGCCACGCTGGGCATCGCCCTCGTGGCCCTCGGCGTGGCCGGGTGGGTCGTGACCGTCCGCCGCCGGCAGGGCCCGGCGGAGCTGTTCTTTCCGCTCTACGCGGGCGTGATCCTGCTCTGGCCCGAGGTGTGGTCCGGCGACCGGTTCGCCCTGCCGCTCCTGCCGCTCCTGTTCGTGTACGGGGCGCTGGCGCTCCGCGACGGGGCCCGCCGGATCGGCGGCGCCGCGGTTCTGCCGGCCGCGGCCGTGGCGTTCCTGGCCGTGTTCGTGCCGGCCCTGTCGACGCTGGGGGGCGCGGTGACCGGGGCCCGCACCTGCGCCGAACTCGTGGCGGTGGAGGGACCCTTCGCCTGCTACGGACCCCGGTGGATGCGCTTCGCCGAGGGCGCCGCGTGGGCGGGGAACAACCTGCCCGACGGCTCCGCCGTGCTCTCGCGGAAGCCCCGCATGTTCTACGTCCTCAGCGGCGTTCCGAGCCGGACGTTCCCGTTCGTGGGCGACCCGGCGGCCCAGCTCGCCGAGGCCGACGCGGTGGGGGCCCGCTACGTGCTGATGGACCAGGTGGACAACCTGGCCCAGGCCTACGTGGGCAGTGCGCTCCAGGCCGCGCCGGCGTCGTTCTGTTCGGTGCGTGGGTTCGGCACCGGCGGAGGCGGCATCGGGACCCATCTGCTGGGCGTCCTGCCTCCGGCGGAGCGCGCCGTGGGCGGCGTGGCGGACGACGGGTCGATCCGGGTGGTGGGCTGCTCGCCCGCCTATCTCCGGCCCGGCGCCACCGACGAAGCCTACTCGCTGTCGTCGACGATTCCGCTGCTCGAGTCGCTGCCGTAGAGCAGCGCCAGGGCCACGCCGAAGACCACCTGCTCGAGGTAGTCCCGGTCTTCCGGCGCCAGTTCCTTCAGGAGGCCCCCGACCATCGGGAGCCGGTGGAGGACGGTGGCGTTGCCCAGCACCCCGGACACCCCGCCCATGGCGTGGGTCACGTACTCGGCAGTGCCGTACACCGAGCCCTTCAGCAACGGCGGACCCGGAATCCAACGGTCCGCCACCGACGCGTACACCAGGCCCTGGACGGCACCCGACAGCAGGTGGTCCAGCGTGTCCTCGCCCACGTCACCGACCCGGGCCTGGCCCGACAGCAGCGGGCGCACCAGATCCACGAGCAGGGCGGCCGCGGCGCCGGAGGCCCCGGCTCTCAGCAGCGACACCAGTCCGGTGCTCCGGCGCGGACGCCACCGGTCCAGGGCCTTGGCCGCCAGGGCCACCGCGCCGGACGTCATCAGCTCGTCCAGATCGGGCAGCGCGTCCTTCTTCGGAGCCGAGGGGGTGGCGCGTTCCTTGAGACTCGCCAGTTTCCGGGAGCTTCGGGCAGGCGCCTGCTTCGCCTGCTCGTAGGCGTACCCGAGGCGGTACCAGACGCTCTTCTTGGAGGACATGGGCGATGAAGTCGGCACGGGAAGGCTGGGCCTCAAGGATCGCGTTCCCCGTGGGCCTTTTCAAGGCGATGCCGGACCGGCTCGGCGCGCCGGTGGGCGTCCTGTGCGCTCTGGTCTGCCTGGCCCTGCCCGCGGCGGCCCAGGCCCCCGACGAGGACTGGCGCACCCTGGAGACCGAGCACTTCCGGGTCACGTTCCCCGCCGGCCTCGAAGCCCTGGCCCGTCGGGCGGCCGCCCGCGCCGAGACGGCCCGGGCCCGGCTGGAGGCGGCGTTCGTCGAGGCGCCCGGCGGCACGGTGGACATCCTGCTGTCGGACCACACCGACATCCCCAACGGCTTCGCCCGGGTCTCTCCGTCCAACCGGATCGCCGTGTTCGCGCAGCCGCCCGTGGACGATCCGAACCTGGGCTATTTCGACGAGTGGATGGAGCTGGTGGTGACCCACGAACTGGCCCACATCTACCACCTGGACCGGACGGGTGTCCTGGGCCGCATCGCCCGGTCGATCGTGGGGCGGTATCCGGCCACCTGGCCGGTCTTTCCCAACCAGGCCGCGCCGCGCTGGACCATCGAGGGCCTGGCCACGTGGTACGAATCGCGGCTCTCCGACGCGGGGCGTGAGCACGGCACCTTCCAGGAGGCCATGCTCCGGACGGCCATCCTCGAAGACCGCTTCGAATCGCTGGACCAGGCGTCCGGCGATTCGCCGGTATGGCCCGGGGGCACCCGTGCCTACACCTACGGCTCGGAGTTCTTCGACTACCTGCTGGAGCGCCACGGGCAGGAGCGCATGGCCACCTTCGTGGACGCCGTGGCGCGGCAGTGGATCCCGTACCGGCTGAACGCCGCCGGGTCCGACGCCTTCGGCGAACCGGTGGACGCGGCGTGGACCGCCTGGTCGGACAGCCTCCGGGCCCGGTGGGCGGACCTGGACGCCGACCTCGCCCGGCTCGGCCCGGTCACCGACCCCGAGGTGGTGGTGCGCGCCGAACGGGTGGCTCACTACGCCAAGGCGTCGCCGGACGGGTCCGTGGTGGCCTACGCCCGCTCCGACGGCCGGAGCGACACGCAGATCCGGGAGGTCCGCGCCGACGGCAGCGGCAGCCGCAAGCGGGCCCGCAGTTCCGGGCTGGCCACGTTCGACTGGCTGCCCGGTGGCGACCTCCTGGCCGCGCAGTTCGAGCAGGACGGGCCGTACCGCGTCTACAGCGATCTCTACCGCGTGGCCCCCGACGGCACCGAAACCCGCCTGACCGTGGGCGCACGCCTCCAGAACCCGTCGGTGGCGCCGGACGGGACCGCGGTGGCCGTCCAGAACGGCGGCGGGACCACCACGCTGGTCCGGGTCCAGCCCGACGGCTCGTTCGCGCCCCTGGTGGCCGCGGAGCCCGGCGTGCACTGGGCCTACCCGGCGGTGTCTCCCGACGGACGGTGGATCGCGGCGTCGCGCTGGACCCCGGGCGGCTACCTGGACGTGGTCGTCCTCGACGCCTCCGGCCGCGAGGTCGCCCGGGTCACCGACGATCGCGCCATGGACCTCGCTCCCGCGTGGGGCCCCGACGGGCGGTGGCTGGTGTGGGGCTCCGACCGCACCGGCATTCCCAACATCCTGGCGGCACCGGTGGACCCCGCCACCGGGCGTCCGGGCACCGTCCGGCTGGCCAGCAACGTCCGGACCGCCGTGGCCTACCCGGACGTGGACCCGGCGGGCCGGTGGATCTGGATGAGCGGATACCACGCCGACGGGTGGGGCATCGAACGCATCCCCTTCACCCCCGATTCGTGGCCCGAGGCTCCGCCGGTGGATCCCCGCTTCACCGCCGAAGGTCCGCCGCCGGACCCGTCCGACGCCGCAGGCGGCCCGGTGCGGGGGTATTCGCCCTTCCCGACGCTCCTGCCGCGCTACTGGGAGCCGCTCCTCGAGGAGCCCCTGGAGACCGTGCCCGTGCGGACCGACGACGGCGTGGTGCCGGGGCGACAGCTCCTCGGGTACCGGGTGGGGGCGGAGATCAGCGGATTCGACCTGGTGGGCCGACACAACTACTCGGCGTCGGTGCGGGTGCCCGTGGACGCCGTGGGCCGGGCCGATCTGGGCGCCAGCTACTCCTTCTTCGGCCTGGGCAATCCGACCCTGGGGCTGAGCGCGTGCCAGCTCTGGGGCACGGACGGCGTCCGCCTGGTGACGCCCGACGGCGGCGGCCCGCCCGACACGCTGTTCGTGCTCGACCGCACGCGGTCCGTGTCCGGCTCCGTCACGTGGCGGCACCAGACCATCCGCACGACCCTGGCCCTCACGGCCAGCGCCGGTCTGGCCTGGGAGGACCGCCAGCTCCTGGACAACGCCCTCGAGCCGGCCACCGGCTTCCGGCTCACCACCCCGGACCGCCGTACCGGAGACACGCGCCTGTCGCTGAACTGGAGCCGCGCCCGCTCCCACGCGCTGCAGATGGGGCCCGCCAACGGCCCGGCCGGCTTCGTCCGGCTCCGTCGGGTCCACGACCTGTCCGTGCCCGACTCGCTGAACGACGTGCTGGGCGAGGACGGCTCGGTGGACGAGGTGCTCGGCGAGCTGCGGATGTACCGCACGATCGACGGGCCGGGCTTCGCGTCCCACGTACTGCTGGCCCGGGTCGGGGCGGGGTACGCCCGGGGGCCGGCCGCCCGCTCGGGATGGTTCCGCGTGGGTGGGGCGTCGGGCACGGCGGAGGACATCACCGGGTTCGAGCTCTTCGGCGGCACCCCGGTGTTCTTCGGCGTGCGCGGCTACGACCGGAGCACGCGCTTCGGCCGGGCCGCCTGGGCCGCCACCCTGGAGTACCGGGTGCCCCTGCGGGTCGTGCATCGGGGCGCCGGCGCCTGGCCCGCCTACATGGACCGGGTGTTCGCCAGCGTCTTCCTCGACGCCGGCAACGCCTGGGGTCCGGAGTTCGGGCAGACCGGCTTCCAGAACCCGCGCCGGTCGTCGCTGGCCGGGGCGGGCGCCGAGGTCATGGCCGACTTCCTGACCTTCTGGACCGAGGGGATCCGCATCCGCGCCGGCGTGGCCGCTCCGCTGGTCGACGGAGACGGGGTGGTGGGGTACGTCCGGGTCGGGCTTCCGTTCTAGCGGGTCCCTAGTCCTTCACCTCGAGGGCGGCCACCGAGGCCATCCGCTCCACGGCCGCGTGCATCTCGGCCACCACGTCGTCCCGTGCCTGTCCCTTGGGGTTGGGACGGCCGGCCCGGTCGTTGAGGACGGCGAAGTGGAGCCGGCGCACCATCAGCACGAACAGGTCCACCTCCGCCCGCAGGTCGTGGAACCGCCGTTCGTTGGGAAGCAGCGGGTTGTTCCGCTTCCACGCCGCGGCCTCGAGGAGCACCACGCCCAGAAGCACCATCGTCAGGCGCTGGCTGAAGTCGGCGTCCGGGTCGGTCAGGACGGCGGCCACGACCACGACCACACCCAGCGTGGTCACGAGAATGGTCAGGAAGGTGCGGAAGAAACGAAGCATCCGGGGGTATCTCCAGCGGGGGGAACGGGCAGGATAAGGCCTCGGGTCGGAGACGGCCACACGGGTCCGGGCGGTCCGTGCCCCAGGGACCTTGCCGAACCCGAACAGAACCCGAATATTGAGGGTGTCGGCCCCGGGCGGTCCGGGACCGCGGAGCGGGAGTCGAGGCGGGACAAGGGCTGTCCGGGTCTCGGGGCGCATCCGGACGGAATCGTCCTTGACCCCAAGATGTAGTGCTCATACTATGGGTCCGCCCCAACATTTAGTGGTACCTGTCGGGCTTTTCCACGCGTCGATGTACGGCGGACACCGTTCCTGGCCGTTTTTCAACCGATTGTCCACGGGCTTTCCACCCTCTTTTCCACAGGAGTCCTCGCCGATGCCGCGCGTGCACCAGCCCCGTCCCATGTCCGAGAACGCAGTGATCTTCGACGACGTCGTCCCCGACGACATTCCGGCCGCGGAGTTGACGGAGAACGCGCGCATCGTGCTGGGCAAGCGATACCTGAAGAAGGACGCCGACGGCACACCCATCGAGGAGCCGGAAACCATGTTCTGGCGGGTGGCCCGGAGCATCGCCGACGTGGACACGCACTACGGGGCCTCCGAGGCCGCCGTGGGCGAGGTGGCCCGGCAGTTCTACGACCTGATGATCAACGGGAAGTTCGAGCCGAACTCCCCGACGCTGATGAACGCGGGCCGGCCGCTGGGCCAGCTCTCGGCGTGCTTCGTCCTGCCCGTGGACGACGCCATCAGCAACGGCCGGAGCGGCATCTACGACACCCTCAAGGCCATGGCGCTCGTGCACCAGTCCGGCGGTGGAACCGGATTCGGCTTCTCGCGCCTGCGTCCCGAGGGCGATCCCGTGCGGTCCACCATGGGGGTGGCCTCCGGTCCCGTGTCGTTCATGAAGCTCTACGACGCCAGCACCGAGGTGGTGAAGCAGGGCGGCACCCGCCGGGGCGCCAACATGGGCATCCTGCGCGTAGACCATCCGGACATCCGGACGTTCATCGCCTGCAAGAACGACACGTCGCAGATCACCAACTTCAACATCAGCGTGGCCATCACGGACGCGTTCATGGAGGCCGTGGCGGCCGGGTCGGACTACGACCTGATCCATCCGAAGACCAAGGAAGTGGTCGGGCAGGAGAACGCCCGTGAGGTCTTCGACATGATCATCCACGGAGCGTGGCTCACCGGCGAGCCCGGCACCTTCTTCATCGACCGGGCCAACGAGTACAACCCGGTGCCGGCGCTGGGCAGCTACGAGGCCACGAACCCCTGCGGCGAGCAGCCCCTCCTGCCGTACGATGTCTGCAACCTCGGCTCCATCAACCTGGGCAAGTTCGTCAAGGACGACGCGCGCCCGGGCACGGATCCCCAGGAGGGCATCGACTGGGACGCGCTGCGCACCGTGGTCCATCTGGCCACGCACTTCCTCGACAACGTCATCGACGCCAACAAGTACCCGCTGCCCGAGATCCACGAGCTGGCGCAGAACATCCGCCGGATCGGCCTCGGCGTCATGGGGTGGGCCGACATGCTCGTGCGCCTGGGCATCGCCTACGACTCGCCGGAAGGGGTGGAGCTGGGCCGCGCGGTCATGGAGTTCCTCAACGAGGAGTCGCGCAACGCCTCCGAGAAGCTGGCCGAGACCCGGGGCGTCTTCCCCGCGTGGGCCGAGTCGATCTGGGGTCCCGACGACACGTGCGCGCGGCGGGCCGACGGCACCCGGGTGCGCCCCTACCGTGAGCTGCGCAACTGCAACCTGACCACGGTGGCGCCCACCGGCACGATCTCGATCTTCGCGGGATGCTCCGGCGGCATCGAGCCCCTCTTCGCGGTGGCGTTCATGCGCAACCAGGCGGGCTCGCTCATGCCCGACGTGAACCCCGACTTCGTGCGCATGGCCGAGGAGGGCGGCTGGTACTCGGACGAACTCATGGAGCGGATCGCCGAAGAGGGTCACATCCACTTCGACGAGGTGCCGGAGGACGTCCAGCGGGTGTTCCGCACCGCCCACGACATCCCGCCGGAGTGGCACGTCCGGATGCAGGCCGCCTTCCAGGAGCACACGGATTCGGCCATCTCCAAGACCACCAACTTCCCCCACGAGGCCACCGAGGCCGACGTCCGGGCCATCTACGAGCTGGCCTACGAGCTGGGCGCCAAGGGCGTGACGGTCTACCGCGACGGCTCGCGGCAGGGACAGGTCCTGTCCACGGGCAAGACGGGGAAGGGCTCGGAGTCCGAGGAGTCGGCGGCGGAGGTCACGGAGCTCCAGGTCCATCTGGCGGACGCCCGCGAGGAGGCCCACAACCTCCGCATCGAGGTCGAGCGGCTGAAGTCCGAGCTCATGGACCGCGACCAGACGGCGGGGGCGTCGCGCCACAAGCGCCAGCGCCCGGCGGCGCTCCGGGGCTACACCATGAAGATGAACTCGCCTCTCGGCGATCTCTACGTGACCATCAACGAAGACCAGGCCGGCCGGCCGTTCGAGGTCTTCTGCACCCTGGGCAAGGCCGGCGGCGCGGCCATGGCCGACGCCGAGGCCATCGGTCGCCTGATCTCGCTGGCGCTGCGGTCGGGCATCAGCATCTCCCAGGTCAAGGATCAGCTCCGGGGCATCTCGTGCGACCGCGCCGTGGGCCTGGGACCGAACAAGGTCCTGTCCATGCCCGACGCCGTGGGCCAGGCGGTGGAGCGCTACCTCGAAGAGAAGCAGGGCGTGCAGGAGGCCCTGCCGCTCTCGATCAGCACCCCCGCGGCCGGCGGCGCGCAGCCCCAGGCCCAGGCCGACGCGTTCCACGCCGCCCAGGAAGAGGCGTTCCTGGGTTCCTGCCCCGAGTGCGGCGCCGGCCACCTGGCGTACGAGGAAGGGTGCATGAAGTGCCACGTCTGCGGGTACAGCGAGTGCGGCTGAGGCGCGCCAGGACCTCCGCGAGCCTCCGGGCGTCCTCGTCTTCGGGCGGGTCGTCCGGGTAGCGAAGCGCCCCTTCGGCCCCCAAGCTGAAGGGGCGCTTCCGTTCCGCCCCGGGGTGGGCTCACGGAGCGGGCCGAGCCGGCCAGGGGCGAGACACCTCCAGGAGGCCTGTGGAGATCTTCGGCGAGAACCTCGTCTTCGTGGTCATGTTCGTCCTCAGCCTGGTCATGTCCGTGACCTTCGTGACCGCCCTCGGCACCTACGTGATGCGGAGCTGGCGCCTCATGGGTGCCGAGCGGGATCGGCTGCCCGCCGACGAGGAGATCATGGACCGGCTCGAGCGGATCGAGATCCGCCTCGAGGCGCTCTCGGAGCGATTGCCGCCCCCGGGGAAGGCGACGGGACGGGCGCTGCCTCCGGCGGACGAGGCCGACTGATCCTCGTCGGTCGTCCGCCCTTCAGTCCGCCCCTTCCGGCGCCGGCTCCGCCCGCCCCTTCACCTGGAGGAATCCCATGACCGACTTCCCCGTCGACGGCGTCGAGGCCACCCTCCTCCTCGTGGTGGAGGACGTGGCCCGGTCGGTACGGTTCTACCGCGACATCCTGGGCGCCTCGCTCTACCGCGAGTACGGCGGCGACTCGGCGGTGCTCGACTTCCAGGGCACATGGCTGCTTCTGGTCACCGGTGGGGCTCCGACGCCCGGCAAGCCCGGGGTGACGTTCGCCCCGCCGTCCGATCCGGACCGGGTCGATCACCAGCTCACGATCCGGGTGCCCGATTGCCGGGGCGCATACGACACCCTGCGGGCCCGGGGAGCGGAGTTCCTGGCCCCGCCGGTCGAGCGGCCGGGCGAGATCCGGGCGTTCTTCCGGGATCCGGACGGACACCTGCTCGAGATCAGCGAGGTGGTGTAGGGGGGTGGCCGCCGGATGAGCTAGGAGCCGGCCGGCGCCCCGGTCCGCTCCCCCACCAGCCGCCCGCCCCGCACCGTGGCACCCACCACGAACGCGGCGCTCACCAGCACCACGTTCTTGACGATGTACTGGCCCTCGATGGTCAGCACGAACGGGATCCGCTGGAACGTCAGCTCCGGGAAGAAGAACAGCGGCATGACCGTGCCGGGCATCTGCACGAACAGCAGGAAGAGCGTGGCCCGGAGGAAGCGGCCGGTCACGAGGCCCAGCCCGATCAGGCACTCCCAGGCCGCCAGGATCGTCAGCGCCAGCCGGGGATCCAGCAGACCGAGGGTCATGACCTCGATGGTGTCGCCGGCCAGCCGCTCCGCCGGGCTGGCGCCGGGGAAGAACTTGAGCGCGCCGAACCAGAGGAACGTGACGCCCAGCGAGACCCGGAGCAGGGGAATCCCCCACTCGGCCATCCACCCGGTGAGGAAGCGGTCGACCCGGTCGAACCGCTCGAAGGATCGGTCGCCTTCCATCCTCGCCCGCTCCCTACCGGAGATGCTCGTTGAAGAACGCGATGGTGCGCTCCTGCGCCAGCCGGGCGGCATCTTCGTCGTAGCGGGGCGTGGTGTCGTTGTGGAAGCCGTGGTTCGCGCCGGGATACACGTGCATCGTGAACTCCTTCCCGGCGGCCTCCAGCGCGGCCCGGTACTCCGGCATGCCGGCGTTGACCCGCTCGTCGAGCCCGGCGTAGTGGATCATGAGCGGGGCCTGGATGGACGGGACGTCCGCCGGGTCCGGGCCCGAGCCGTAGAACGGCGCGCCGGCCCCCAGGTCCGGCAGGCGGACCGCCAACTGGTTGACCACACCGCCCCCGTAGCAGAACCCCACGGCTCCGACCCGGCCCGTCGAGGTCTCGTGGTCGCGGAGGAAGCGGAAGGCCGCCACCCAGTCCTCCATCATCACGTCGCGGTCCAACTGCCGCTGCATCTCCCGGCCCTCGTCGTCGTTGCCGGGATACCCGCCGAGGGGCGTGAGCGCGTCCGGCCCCAGGGCCACGAAGTCGGCCGCGGCGAACCGCCGCACCACGTCCTCGATGTACGGGTTCAGGCCACGGTTCTCGTGGATGACCAGGACGGCGGGCCAGGGTCCCGCGGAGCCCTCCGGCGTGGCCATGTAGCCCCGCATCGTGCCCGACCCGTCCGGCGAGGGGTAGGTGACGTACTCCGCCCGAACCCGCCCGTCGTCGTCCGGCACCTGCCGGGCCCACGCGTACCGGGGCCGGAGCTGATCCAGCACGGCCAGGGCGGCGGCGCCGCCGCCGAGCACCTTGGCGGCTCCCTCCAGGAAGTCCCGCCGCTCGATGTGGCCGTGGACGTATCCGTCGAACAGCGCCAGGACCTCCTTCGGGAAGTCGCTCG
Organism: Longimicrobiales bacterium; assembly: GCA_040216925.1. GTDB lineage: Bacteria > Gemmatimonadota > Gemmatimonadetes > Longimicrobiales > Gaopeijiaceae > JAJCZZ01. The sequence continues at coordinate 46,995 of JAVJOF010000006.1, read as the reverse complement.
CCTTCTTGCGGTCCTTCATGAAGCCTCCGTGGGGGCGTCGGGGTCGTAGTCGCACAGGGCCGCTTCGGCCACCGTGCCGTCGGGGCCCACGTCCAGCCGCACGTAGGTCGGCCGGAACAGGGTGTAGTCGGAGAAGTCGTTGGCCTTCACGGCGTCCACGAACCCCTGGAGGGCCGTCATCTGCTCGTCGTGGGTGCCCTCGATGACCCGGTCGGGGAAGCGGAGCACGTCCGCCCAGGTGCCCGAGTTCAGATAGTAGCCCCCGGACGGGAGCTCGACGCGCTTGGGCAGGTGGGTATGGCCGAACACGACGTGCTTGACCGGGCCCTGCGCCAGCTCCTTCGCCGCGTCCCAGTACTCGGCACCGCTCTCGGTGCCCCGGTCGAACGCCGTGCTGTCCTGGTTGGACCGGAGCGCCTGAAGGAGCGCGGGGAAGCGTTTCCGCACGGCCTCGGTCGAGCCGTCGCCCCGGGTCAGGAGCAGGCGGAGGCCTCCGACCAGCAGCCGGGCGGTGCCCATGGCGGAGATGTCGGACCCGACCACCTCCCGTCCGACCTCCTCGCCCACCTGGAGCGCCTCGTGGAACGCGTCGGCCTTTCCGCCGAGCACGGCTTCCAGCTCCCGGGTCACCTCGTCGTCGGGAGGCGCGGTCGGCGCGGACATGCCCCCCATCCCCCCCATGCCGCCCATCCCTCCCATCTCGCCGCCCATCGGCCCGTCGTCTTCCCCCGAAGCGCTGATGTCGGCGCCCATGGCGTTGGCGGCCTTCCGGCGGGCCGCCAGCTCCTGGGCGGTGGCCGCGAACTTCGCGGCCTTCCCGATCAGCGGCCGGAGTCCGGGCTCCAGCGCCAGGAGCATGGGAATGGCCGCGCCGTTCTGCGGCTTGAGGAGATCCACGAACCGGTAGTTCTCCTTGATGGGGTTGATGACGTCGGCCACCATCAGGCTCCCGGCCGGCGGCTCGAAGAAGTCGAGGTGGTCGGTCCGGAAGCGGGACAGGTCGGCTCGGATGCGCCGGAGCTGGGCGTAGTTGACCCGGTTCCACCGATCGTACTCGTTCCCGTGCTCGATCAGGGCGTCGCCCACGACGTACGCCTCGCCGTCGTGGATGAACGTGAAGTCCTTGCCGGTCGCGTCGAGCTCCTCCATCAGGGCGGCCCGGACCTGGGGCAGGGCCATCTCCACGTCGTGGTTGCCCAGGAGGATCACCAGGCGATGGCCGGCGGCCAGGTGCGCCGCCATGGCGTCGAAGACGACCCGGTCCCGGTCCACGATGGCGCGCAGGAGGTCGACCGCCACGTCCGGCTCGGCGTTGAACGGCCGCCACTCGGGGCCGCGGCTGTGGCGCTCGGCCAGGAAGTCCACCACGTCGCCGTTGACCACGAGCTCCGCGGGGGGCGCCGACGCGGGGCGGTCGGCGAGGGACCGGATGAAGGCGGCCACCGCATCGGCGTGGGTGCAGATGCGGAACCCCCGGTCGCCGGGCACGTCGGGGTCCGGGTAGACCCCGCCCAGGTGGAGATCGCTGATCACGTAGACCTGCCGGGCGAGCTGCGTCATGGCACGCTGTCCTGTCCAGGGATGGAGGCCGACCGTGGACCAACAACGGTCCCGAGGCCCCTCCGGGTCAAGCGTCGCGCGTGGCCGGAGCGGCCGGGCCCGTGGGCGCAATCCTTGACCCGCCCGGCGGCGGCGGCCAATACATGGGCCCTCCGTGCGCGCCCGCCCCGGGCGACGACCGGCTCAGGCTCCCTCCCGGGTGGAGACGTCCATGAGTGCGCTCCCGACCGCCGCCGACCGTCCGAACCCCTTCCAGGGCGAGCCGCGCCACCCCTATCGCGAGCGGGTCGTACCGTTCACCGCCGGCGACGGGACGCCCCTCAACCTGATCAACATCCGGGGACCGGCCGAACCGACCCGCGAGCCGGTCATCGTGGTCCACGGCGCCGGCGTCCGCGCCAACCTGTTCCGGGCGCCCACCGACGAGACCATCGTCGACGCGCTCCTGGCGGCGGGATACGACGTGTGGCTGGAGAACTGGCGGTCCAGCATCAACTTCCCGATGCGCACGTACACCCTCGACGACGCGGCCCTGTACGACCACCCGAAGGCGGTGGAGGCCATCGTCGAGGACACGGGCCGCGACGAGATCAAGGCCGTCATCCACTGCCAGGGATCCACCAGCTTCATGATGTCGGTGATGGCCGGGCTGGTTCCCCAGGTTCGCACGGTGGTGTCCAACGCGGTGTCGCTGCACCCCCAGGTCGTGAGTCCCGGCTCGGTCATCAAGCTCAACGTGGCCGTGCCGCTGGTCTCGCTCATCACCCCGTACCTCGACTGCTCGTGGGGCCTCGAGGCGCCCACGCTCCGGGCCAAGCTCATCACCGCCATGGTCAAGGCCACCCACCGCGAGTGCGACAACACGGTGTGCCGCCTGACCAGCTTCACCTACGGCTTCGGATTCCCGGCCCTCTGGAGCCACGAGAACCTCTCGGAGCAGACCCACAAGTGGCTCCAGTACGAGTTCGCCGCCGTGCCCATGACGTTCTTCAAGCAGATCGCGAAGTGCGCCCGGGCCGGCCATCTCGTATCGGTGAAGGGCTACCCGGAACTGCCGAAGAGCTTCGTGGACGTCGATCCCCCGGAGCAGACGCGGTTCGCGTTCTTCGCGGGCAAGGACAACAAGGTGTTCGTGCCCGAGTCGCAGGTGACCACCCACGCCTGGTTCGAGGCGCGGGATCCGGGCCGCCACACGCTGCACCTCGTGGACGGCTACGGGCACCTGGACATGTTCATGGGCTCGAACAGCGCCCGCGACGTCTTCCCGGCCATGATCGACGAGCTGGCCCACTGACATCGGAGCGCCGGCCCCGTCGGCCCGTTCCGCCCCTTCTGGAGGTCCCATGAGCCGCCTGTCGTCTCCGTTCGAGCGCATGAAGGACCACTACACGGTCGTGGTGGTCGGATCCGGATACGGAGGGGGCATCGCGGCCTCCCGCACGGCCCGGGCGGGCCAGGACGTGTGTCTGCTGGAGCGGGGCCGGGAGATCCGGCCCGGTTCGTATCCCCAGCACACCCTCGAGGCCTCCGAGGAGATGCAGCTCAACACGCCCGCCGGCCACGTGGGCTCGCGGCTGGGCATGTTCGAGTTCCACGTGAACCAGGACATGAACGCGCTGGTGGGGTGCGGCCTGGGCGGCACGTCGCTGATCAACGCCAACGTCGCCATCCGTCTCGACCCCCGGGTGTTCGAAGACCCCCGCTGGCCGGCGGCCCTCCGCCGCGATCTGGACGACGGGCTCGAGGCCGGATACCGCCGCGCGGAGGAGATGCTGAAGCCGGGCCCCTATCCCGACGCCCGGGAGCTTCCCGCCAAGGCCAGGGCGCACAGGGCGTCGGCCGAGGCCATGGGGCTGGCCGACCGCTGGTACCGGCCGCCCATCGCGGTCACGTTCGAGGACGGCGTGAACCACGTCGGGGTCGAGCAGAAGGCGTGCAACGACTGCGGTGACTGCGTGTCCGGGTGCAACAACCTGGCGAAGAACACCACGCTCATGAACTACCTGCCCGACGCGTGGAACCACGGCGCCGAGATCTTCACCCAGTGCGCCGTTCGGCGCGTGTCGCGGCAGGGGGATCGCTGGGCCGTCCACTTCCAGCGCCTGGGCGAGGGGCGGGAGCTCTTCGGCGACGACGAGCTGACGGTCACGGCGGATGTCGTGGTCCTGTCCGCGGGCACGCTGGGATCCACGGAGATCCTGCTCCGTTCGCGGGAGTTCGGCCTGGCCGTGTCGGACCGGGTCGGGCACCACTTCAGCGGCAACGGCGACGTCCTGGGCTTCGGCTACAACACGGACCACGTGATCAACGGCATCGGCTACGGGGCCCGCAATCCGGACACCCTGCCGCCCGTGGGCCCGTGCATCGTCTCGATCATCGACCGCCGGAACAGCGAGAAGCTGGACGACGGCTACGTGATGGAGGAAGGCTCGATCCCCGGCGCCATCGGCTCCATCCAGCCCCTGGCCCAGGGCGCGGCCGCCGGACCGTTCGGTCGGAAGGGCAAGGACGGACTCGGCGAGACGGTCCGGAAGATGTGGCGCGAGGCCGCCAGCTACACGGCGGGCCCGTACCAGGGCGCCATCCGCAACTCGCAGTGCTATCTGGTCATGGCCCACGACAGCTCGCAGGGCACCCTGGAGCTGGTCGACGACCGGCTGCGGATCTCCTGGCCCGGAGTGGGCAAGGAAGCGGTCTTCGAACGGGTCAACGACGGCCTGGCCGAAGCCGCCGAGGCGCTGGGCGGCACCTACGTCGAGAACCCGATCTGGAGTCCGGCGTTCAAGGAGAGCCTGGTCACCGTGCACAACCTGGGCGGGTGCGTCATGGCCGACGACGCGTCCGGCGGTGTGGTGGACCACAAGGGCCGCGTGTTCTCCGGAGGCGGCGGGGCGGAGGTCCACGACGGGCTCTACGTGGCCGACGGCGCGGTCATCCCCCGGAGCGTGGGCATCAACCCGTTCCTGACCATTTCCGCCGTGGCCGAGCGCACGTGCGCTCTCATGGCCGAGGACCGGGGGTGGAGCATCGACTACGCCCTGCCGTCCGCGCCGTCCCGGAAGCCCGAGAAGATGAAGAAGGGGATCCGCTTCACCGAGACCATGAAGGGGTGGTTCTCGACGCAGGAGACGGAGGACTACGCCCGGGGGGCCGAGCGGGGAGAGCAGGAGGCGTCGCCGATCTCCTTCACGGTCACGGTGGTGTCCGACGACCTCGACACCATGCTCGAGGACCCCGAGCACCGCGCCCACATGACGGGCACGGTGGAGGCTCCGATCCTGTCGCTGGAGCCGCTGACCATCCAGGACGGCGTCTTCCGCCTGTTCATGCCCGACCCGGATCGGGTGGACACCCGGCGGATGGGCTACGAGATGAAGCTGTCCACACCGGCCGGGCGGAAGCTCTTCTTCCACGGCTACAAGGTGGTGGACAACCAGCCGCCCACGAAGACGTGGCCCCAGACCAGCACCCTCTACATCACCCTCTACGAGGGGCACGACACCGATGGCGCCGTGGTGGGCAAGGGCATCCTGCACATCCCGCCCGCCGACTTCCTGAAGCAGATGACCACCATGCGGGTCACCCACGCCGAGGACCGCCTCGACGAGGTCCGGGCCCTGGCCCGCTTCGGCGGGTTCTTCGCGGGGACGCTGTTCGAGGCGTACGGGGGCGTGCTGTCACCCGCCAGCTATTTCCAGCCCACGGCGCCGCCCCGCCGTCGCCGGCCGCTGGATGCGCCTCCGCCCGAGGTGTTTTCGCTCCGGGCCGAAGACGGGGTGGCCCTCCGCCTGACCCGGTACCCGGGCGGCGGGAAGGGTCCGCTGCTCGTGGCCCACGGAGCCGGGTACTCGAGCGGGGTGTTCTCCACGGACCTGCCGAACGTGAATCTGGTGGAGTTCCTCGCGGCCCACGGGTACGACGTGTGGCTTCTCGACTACCGCACCAGCACGGCCCTCCCCACCGGGCGCGCCGCCGCCGACGGCGACCAGGTGGCCACGCGGGACTGGCCGGCGGCCGTGGCACGGGTCCGGGAGGTCACCGGCGCGGACAGCGTACAGGTGTTCGCCCACTGCTTCGGGTCCCAGACCTTCCTGATGGCCCTGGCCGCCGGCCTCGATGGCGTCCGGGCCGGCGTCTGCTCGCAGATCGGCCTCCACCCGGTGGTCACGAAGCGGGCGCGACTCGCGGCCGCCCTCCACGTCACCGACGTCCTGGAGAAGGCGGGTCTCGACGTCCTCGACGCCCGGACCGACGACACCGCCAGCTGGGCCGACCGCCTGGTGGACACGGCCCTGAAGCTCGTGCCGCGGCAGAAGGAGGAGGTGTGCCACTCGGCGGTCTGCCACCGGGTCACCGGCATGTACGGGCTTCCCTACGAACACGACAACCTGTCCCGGCTGATCCACGACAACCTCCACGAGCTCTTCGGCGTGGTCAGCCTCGAGGTCATGAGCCACGTCTCGGAGATGATCCGGGTGGGGCACTGCGTGGCCGCGGACGGCGCCGAGGCATACCTGCCGCATCTCGACCGCCTCGCCCTCCCCCTCCACTTCGTCCACGGGGCCGAGAACGCCATCTACAAGCCCGAGAGCACGGAGCGTACGCTAGACGCCCTGGTGGAGGCGAACGGGGCCGACGGCTACGGGCGCACGGTCATCGACGGGTACGGACACCTGGACTGCATCTTCGGAGCGCGGGCCCACGAAGACGTGTTTCCGGCGATCCTGGACGCCCTGGAGGTCCACGCCGATCCCCGCGGATGACCGGGCCGGGGAGACCCGGCCGGCATCGCGTCAGGGTCTACGTCGCGTCCTGGTGCCAGTCGAGGCGGGGGATGCCCATGCGCTCCAGAAGGGCCGCCCAGCGTGGATCCTCCCACAGCGGCTGCCATACCACGTCCCGGATGGTCTGGGTCAGCGTGGCCCGGCTCTCCTCGACGCCGCGGTCGAAGTCGGCGAACGCACCGTCCATGTCGCCGAGGCCCGCGCGGATCATGGCGGTGCCCACGGGACTGACGTACTCCGACTCGCCCCGGCCCAGGACCTCGGCCAGCACCGCTTCGGCGGCGTCGCGCCGGCCGGCCAGGGCGTATCCGTTGCCCAGGACCGCCAGGAAGGGCAGGGCCCGATGCGTGAGCGTGGCTGCTTCCTCCAGGATGGGCACCGCCTCGTCGGCCGAGCCGGACGAGAGGAGGGCCGCCCCCAACAGGAACAGCACGGGGGGGTGCTCGGGATCCATCTCCCGGATCACGGTCAGGTGATCCACGGCCCGGTCGACCTGGCCGGCGTACAGGTACACGGAGCCGACCAGGGCGCCCGTGAAGCTCGACCCGGGCGCCAGTCGGGCGGCCCGTTCGGCCCGGTCGACGGCCTCGTCGATGCGCCCGCGGAACGCGGACAACTGGGCGGCGCTGGCCAGGTACTCTCCGTCGTCCGGGTCGAGGGCCAGGGCCTGGGCATGGTGCTCTTCGGCTTCCTCCCAGGCCCAATGGAAGAAGGCCACCGCCCGGGCGTAGGCGATGTGGGCGGCCGGCTGGTTGGGGCCGAGCCTCAGCGCCCGTGACGCGGCCTCCACCGCCAGCGGCTCCGCCTTCTCCCCGGGCATGAACGAATAGATGCCCAGGACCGTGTAGACGTCGGCCATGCCCGCGTAGGCCAGGGAGAACTCGGGATCCCGTTCCGCCGCCCTCCGGAAGTACTGGAGCGCGTGCTCCAGGCCGAGACGGTACCGGCGGGTCCAGAAATGGCGCCCTTTCAGGTAGAGGTCGTAGGCCTCGGGATCGTCGGTGCCGGGGCCTTCGGGATGGTCCGGAACGCCCGGCCGGAGCCGGGCCTGCATCGTGTCGGTGACCGACGCGGCGATCTCGTCCTGGATGGCGAAGATGTCGCCCTCGTCGCGGTCGAACTGACGCGCCCAGATCTGGTAGCCGTCGGCCACGGACACCAGCTGGGCACTGATCCGCAGTCTCCCCGAAGACTTCCGGACGCTCCCCTCGAGAATGGCCTCCACGTTGAGGCCTCGGCCGATGTCGCGGACATCACGGTCCTCGCCGCGGTAGGCGAAGCTCGACGTGCGGGCCGCCACCGCCAGGTCGGTGCGCCGGGCGAGCTGGTTGATCAGCTCCTCGGCCACCCCGTCGGCGAAGTACTCCTGATCGTTCTCCGCGCTGCGGTCGATGAACGGAAGCACGGCGATGGAGCGGGGTCGGGAACGGGCGATGGCGGAGGGCTCGGCCGGCCCCGCGTCGGGAGCCGTCGCGACCCGCCCGCTGCCGTCGTCGACGGGCGGGGGTGCGGTCCGCCGGACCCCACCCGGCGTCAGGTCGTAGGCCCAGGCCAGGGCCACGATCACGGGCAGACCCACGATCGAGAGGACCACCAGCACGCGCATCACCGTGTCCGAATCGGACACGAGGGCCGGCAGGATGACGTCCGCGCCCTGCAGGAAGGCGAGGGCCACCACGACGTAGCCCACCGTCGCCCGGACCACGTGGCGACGATTGACCTCGTTCCAGAGGGCGACCCACTTGTTCGGCAGGCTCTCCACGACGTGACCGGATAGGGGGGATGTGCGGGGATAATGCCGCATCGCCGCCGGTTTCGCACGGATCATCGCTCCGCGCCGCCGCGGAGGGTCAGAGGTCGATGGGAACCGCCGCCTCCGGCAGGTCGAGTCGCCGCCACGCCCGGACCAGATCCGCGGTTCCTCCGGATCCGTCGCCGGGTTCTCCGTTCCAGACGTGGACCAGCACCGGTTCCTGGTCGAGCTGGACGGCCCGGGCCAGCGCCCGCTCCCGGATCTCGCGGTTGCACCGTACGAAGGCCGCGATGCGCCCCTCCTCCGTGCCCGGATCTTCGTCCAGCAGCGTTTCGACCTCCACCCGCTCCCGGTCCAGCAACTCGTTGAATTCCTCGATCCACTCCGGATCGGGGCCCACGGATGCGGCCACGAACGCCTCCCGGGGGAAGGGGAGGATCACGTTCACCTCGCCTCCGCGGCGGTCCAGTTCGCGGACGAACAGGAGGTCGGCCCCCCGGGCGCCCGAGCAGTACCCGATCCGGATCTGGTGCTCCCGGAGGCTCGCGGCGATTCCCTTGCGGACGCTGGCCACGCACCGCTCGGGGAACCGCGGAGTCGGCCGGTCGGGGGCGTCGGTCATGTGGCCGACGAACGCCGCCACGCCGGGGATGTCGAAGAGGTCGTCCAGTGCGTCGATGGGCTGGCCGAGCCACTCCAGGTTCCAGCGGATCTGCCGGCGCATGACCACCTGGGCCCGGAGATCACTGTGTTCCTTCATGATGAAGGCGCCGTAGTCCCGCCGGGCCGCGTCCAGGTCGCCCTGGATCAGGCGTGCCTCCCCCAGAGATGCGGTGGCCCACCGGTCCCGTTCGGCCTCCGGCGTGGCTTCGATCACCGCCTGGACCTCCGCCGCGATCCGACGTCCGTCTTCGAGGGCGCCGATGCCCAGGGCGGTGGAGGCGGCGTTGATGCCCGGGTAGTGCTCCCGGGTGCGCTCGAAGGCCTCGAGGTACAGGGCGTGCGACGCCCGGAGGTCCGTCCGGTTGTCGGTCATCTTGGCGCGCTGCTTCAGCCGGGCGGCCAGCAGCCCCAGGGTCTCGCTGTCCTTCTGCCCTTCGCGGCGGAGTTGTTCCAGGATCTCGATGGCGTCGTCCAGGCGTTCCGGGTCCGACGACATGGCCAGCGCCTGGAGCTGTCGTGCCCGGGTCCCCGTACCGGCGTGCTCGAGCACCTGGAGGGCCCGTTCGGGATGGGCCAGGCGGATCAACGAGTGCCCCACCGCCAGCGCGGCCGCGGGGTCGGGCGTCCCGGCCTCCTGCCATTGCTTCCACAGCTCCAACACCCGGAGGGCCCCGCCGGATTCGGCGGCCCGTACGTCGCCCTCGGAGGAATCCGCGGGGTCGGGGGAGGCCGCCGGCGTGCGCTCTGCGGCCTGGACGGCCTCGATGAGCTCGTCGGCCGGGCCCGTCCGGGCGCGCAGGACCGCCGCGGCGGCCGTGCCCTCGCGAGGGGGAGCGGCCCCCAGGATGTAGTGCTCCAGTTCCTCGAGGGCCCGGCCCTGGGGGGCTCCGTCGAACCGGATCCCCGGCCGGTCCCGCCATCCCGTCGGCGGAGGCGCTCCTTCCAGGAGGGCGGGGATGGCCCGGAAGGAAGGGTTGGCGTCCTGACGGCTCAGGAGGTATGCGTCCACCGCGCGTCCGGCCTCGAACCCCTGCCAGGCGGTACCGGCCACGACCACCGCGGAGCGGGCACGCTCGAGGGGCGTCGGTGGATCCCCCCCCGACGCCGGCCCGGTTCGCGCCGCAACGTCGTCGGCCACTTCGTAGCCGTCGAAGAGCACGCGGAAGCCCGCACCCTCCAGGCGCTGACCGAGGGCGTGGGCCCACTCCGCGTCGGGCGTGTGGTCGCGGTAGCAGACGGCCACGTGGTAGGCGTCGGCCTCGATCGTCGGAGGCGTGACGGGGCCGTCCGCCGGCACCGGCGCCGCCGCCATCGGAAGCGGGGGCCCGGCCGCCGGGGTGTCCCGGACCGACTCGAGGAGCGCCAGGACGTCCTCCGAGCGGGTGGCCAGCGCCTGCTGGAAGCCCATCGCCTTGCGGAAGTGCCCCACCACGGCCCGTTGCACGAGCACGGGTGCCCCTTCCAGGCCCGCCAGCTCGCTTTCCGCGGCCGACGAGAACTCCTCCGAGTGCAGGATCATCGCGGCCGGGCCCCCGCCCATGGGGGTCTGGGCCGGGGAGCGGACCACGCCGGTGGCCTGGAGCGGGAAGGGGAAGCGGGCGGCGGGAAAGCCGTGGGCCACCCAGCCCGCGTCCCCCTGGTCGCATCGGGCCAGGGCCAGCGGCTCGACGCCCGACACCGGTGTCCCCAGGCGGACCAGGGCACAGGCATGCCCGGCGTCCGCGCAGACGAGGGTCCCTTCGTGGACCCCGTCCCGGAGCTGCACCTGCACCGGTGTGCCCTCGGGCCGCCCGACGAGTTCCTCGGACCACGCCGCCACCCACTCGGGGGCCAGGAGGTAGCCGGTGGCGGCCACGTCGCCCACCCGGACCTGCCCCACCGCGCCCACCACACGGTCGAGCTCCTCCTGGGTCAGATCGCCCAGCACGGGCTTCCGCGCCGGGAGCACCGACACGTCGTCGCGCCCGGCCAGCTCCGTGGCCGGGCATGCGTAGAGCGTGCCCTTGCTCCGGCCGTCTCCGTCGGTCAGGGTGAACCGGAGCAGGCCCACCACCCGTCCGTCCACCAGGACCGGGCTACCCGACGCCCCGTTGGCCACGCCGCCCCCGGACGCCGCGAATTCCTGGCAGAAGACCTGGATGACCCGTACGTCGCCCAGCGGCGCACGGTCGTACTCGATCGTGCCGCGCACGGCCAGGCCCTGGGGGTTGTCCTTCGGAAAGCCGTACGAGCGGAAGTCCTGGTCGGACGGCCAGACCTCGGACAGCGGAAGCGGGGTGATGCCCTCCGGAACGTCCACCTGGAGGAGGGCCCAGTCGGCCTGCTTGTCGTGGGCTCCTTCCACCACCCCGAAGGGCACCTCGGTCCCGTCTCCGAACACGACCGTGCCGGTGTAGAAGACCGTGCCGTCCGCCCGGCGGTCGCCCACCACGTGGTAGGCCGTGAGGATCCGGTCGGAGGCCACCACGAACCCCGTGCCCCAGTCGGACTGGCCCTGGTACCGGGCGCGGATCTTCACGATCGCGCCCTCCTGTTCCTGCGTGATGCGGTCGGTCATCGGACATCCTGGACGGGGCGGGACGCAGGGGCACCCCTCGGCCGGGGCGCACGTCGCCGGAGCCGAGGCGGGTCGTGCACCACGGCTGCCGCATGATGGGGACCGGAGGATGTCCGGGCGAGGATCTTCTTGCCTGCGTCCCTGACACGGACCTACGCTCCGCCATGGCCTCCGCACCGACTTCCGGCGCCACCTACGACATCTTCATCTCGTACTCCCGGAAGAACCACGCCCTGGCCGCGGCGCTGGAGGCCCGCCTCGAGCGGTACCGTCCCCCGGATGGCCTGGACCTTCCCCGGCGGCACCTCCGGGTGTTCCGCGACGAGGGCGACCTGACCGGCACGGACTACTACGACGCCATCGACGAGGCTCTCCGGGCGTCGGCGAAGATGGTCCTGATCTGTTCGCCCCACGCCTGTGCCAGCGAGTTCGTGAACGACGAGGTGCGACGGTTTCTGGCGGCCCGGGGTCCGGAGCACGTGGTGCCCGTCCTGGCGGCGGGGATCCCGAACAACGAGGCAACCCCGGAGACCGCCGACCAGTGCGCGTTCCCGCCGGCCCTGCTCGAGGCCATGGAGATGCCTCTGGCCACACCCTGGCTCGGCTTCGATCCCGCGGCGGACCGCGTCGACCGGGGCCGCTTCGAGGGCTCCTGGTACACGCTTCTGGCCAACGTGCTGGACCGGACTCGCGAGGCTGTCGAGGAGCGCACCCGGAAGCGGGAGCAGCGGCGCCGCAGGGTCGCGGCCTCCATCGTGGCGGGTGTGGTGGTGTCCCTGGCCGCGCTCTCGGTCTGGGCCCTCTTCGAGCGGGGCGAGGCGCGCTCCGCCCAGGCCGTCGCCGAGTCGCGGCTCATGGCCTCTCGTGCCCTCCAGCCCCCTCGCGGCGACCCGCTCTACGCGCTGGTCCACGGCCTGTCCGGGCTCCTGAGGGCCGAAACCTACGAAGCCGCCGGGGCGCTACTGGGCGTGGTCGAGGAGCCGCGGGTGCTCCGGATCATCGGTCACCGCGGGCCGGTCAACGGGGCGTGGGTCGGCCCCGACGGCCGGATCCTGACCATCTCGTCGGACTCCACGGCCCGCATCACGGACACGGTGCCGGACGCCGCTCCCCTCGTCCTGGCCGGCCACGGGGCCCAGGTGCGGTTCGGCGGCTGGAGTCCCGACGGGACCCGGGTCCTGACCGGCGCGGACGACGGTCGGGTCCGGGTATGGGACGCCGCCACGGGTGGGGTGCTGTCCGAGATCGGGCTGCCGGATGCCGTGACGTTCGCGTCGTACGGGGCCGGCGGAAGGAGGATCGTGACCGCCCACCGGGGTGGTCCGGTCCGGCTCTGGAGTCCGGAGGGAGACAGCGTGGCCGTGTTGGGTCCCCCCGCCGAGGGTCCCTCGGTCGTGGCCGTCGACCCCTCCGGCAGCACCGTGGCCACCGGCGCCCGGGTGGCCGACGAGCCGGTCCGCATCTGGCGGTTGGACGACGGCGCCCCGGTACGGGACCTCCTGCCCGAACGGGCCTGGCCCGTTGTGGACATGGCGTTCAGCGCCGACGGAGCCCGGCTGGCCACCTCGACCACGGGTGCCCGGGTCCTCGTCTGGGACGTGGCCCGCGGGTCCTTGGTGGCGGAACTGCCCCCGGCCGACGGCATCGACGTGGCGGGGCAGGGGCGGGAGTCGGGCTTCCCGTGGGAGTTCCTGAAGCGGATGGGCGGATCCGGTGCGCTGGTCGCGCTGGATTCCGTGGGGCGCAGGGTGGCCGTGGCCTCCCTTTCCACCGGTACGGTCGGCGTCCACGACCTGGACCGGCCGGACGCCGAACCCCTGCGGCTGACCGGTCACCGTGCCACCCTGACGGACGTGGACTTCGATGCGTCCGGCCGGTGGATCGCGTCGGCTTCGGAAGACGCCACCGTGCTCGTGTGGGAGGCGGCCACGGGGCATCCGCTGGAGCGCTACGGAGGCCACGAGCGTGCGGTGCGGGCCGCGTCGTTCTCGGCGGACGGGCGGTGGGTGGGTAGCGGGAGCATCGACTACACGGCGCGGGTGTGGGAGGTGCGACGGGCCACCCGGAACGCGTCGGTGCTCCGCGACGTGTCGGGTCGGCTGGCCGGCGGGCCGGACGGACGGTCGGCCTTCAGCGCCGACGGACGGTACGTGGCCTCGGTCGCCGAGAACGACGTACGTGTCTGGGGCACCTCCGTCGGCGACCCGGTGCTGGATCACCCGGCCGGCTCCGGGCGGCAGTTCGGAGGCTCCGCGTTCAGCCCCGACGGCAACCTCCTCGCGGTCCTCTGGCGCCGGCCCGTCGGCACACCGGGACCCGAAGAGGTCGAAGTGGTGGAGGTGGCCACGGGACGCGTGTTCGGCCGGGTGGTCGAGGGGCTGCGGCTCCGAAGCATCGGGTTCACGCCGGCCGGCGACCGGGTGCTCCTCGTGGCAGACTCGGTGGCCCGCGTCGTGGACTGGACCGCGCCCGACGACACGATGACGGTGACCACACTCCCCATGAACCGGATCCCGATCCCGGTGGCCCGGCGGCTCCGATCCGCGGTCTCCAGCCCCGACGGGGGCTACGTCGCGGCGGTGGTGGACAGCGGCGTCCACCTGCGGCCGACGGGGGCCTCGGAGCGCTCGGTCCACCTGTCCCTGGCCGCGTGGCCCCACACGGTGGCCTTCAGTGACGACGGTACCCGGATGGTGGTCGCGAACGACAGCGTGGCCCGCGTCTTCGACGTGGTCACCGCCGCGCCGGTCTCACCGCCCATCCATCACCCCCGGGCGATCCTGACCGCCGCGCTGGACAGCGCGGGATCCCGGGTCGTGACCGGAGTGGACGACTTCACCGCGGTGATGTGGGACGTCGAGACGGGGCAGGTGCTCCGGACGCTGTCCGGGCACGTGGCCAACGTCCTGGAGGCGGGCTTCGGCCCCGGGGGGCGCCTGGTGTTCACCTACGCGCCGGCCGACGGGACCGTGCGGCTCTGGGACGCGGAGTCGGGGCGGGCCCATGCGGTCTTCCCGGGCCCTGCCGGGGACTCGATCGTGGGGGCCTGGTTCGCCGGATCGTCCGACGGCCGTCTGGTGCTGGGCACCCGGGAGGGCGCCGTGCGGGTGTTCCGGACCGAGCGCTGCGCCCTGCTCTCGCACGCGTTCGCGCGCCTTCCGGTGGCCTTCACCGATTCGGCGTGGGCGGCCGTCCTGGACGGACTCCCCGTTCCGGACCTGGCCGCGGAGCGCTGCCCGCTGGAGTAGGATGGGGCCCGCCGACGACTCAGCGCGTCGGCGGACCCGGACGGGTCAGGTCAACGCACCGTGAAGGGCACCCAATACACGGTGTCGTCCCAGCGCAGCTCGAGGCGGCCGCCTTCGTCGGTCTCGACGGCCCGGATCTCGAAGGCCTCCACGGTCTCGTCGAGCATGTCCCGGCGCATCTGCACCCGCGCCTGGTCCATGGATTCGTCGTAGCTCTGGCCGCCCTGGCCGGTCTGCCGGTTGATGATCAGGACCCCGCCGTCCTCCTCGGGAATCGACGACAGCGTGTAGTCCCCCGCCGGGATCACCTCACCGTCGATGACGATGTCGCCGTCGATAGACAGGTGGGTCGCGGCGTTGGCGCCGGTCCGCCACCAGACCCCGTAGGCCAGAAGGCCACCGAAGATGTCCCGGCCCCGCTTCAGCGGCTCGCCGTAGTGGCCGGAGAAGTACACCCCGCGCACCTCGTCGTCGATCTCGCCGCGCCCCGAGAGCTCACCCAGCGGGCGCTCGCCGAAGCGGTCGAGCATGGCCATGGGATCGAGCTGGTCGAACGGAACGCGGGACAGGTCGTAGGCCCGGGTCGATCCCGTGCCGTCGAGCATGGTGATCCGGCCCACCTCGTCCACGCGCATCGTGGAGGGTCCGCGGCTCGGGTGCCGCAGGGCCCACGACCCGTCGGCGTTCTCACTCAGCGGGAAGGGCCGGCCGCCCAGGATCGGCACCTCGGTCTGCAACGCACCCATCTCGTCCATCTGCCACCGCATCGACGCCTCGAACGGCCAGTGGAGCATGTCGATGAAGGGAACCGCCGACGGCGGCACCTCGTCCAGGTCCCGGGGCCGTTCCTCGCCGTCGGCCATGACGGTCACGATCTGGGCGGTACCACCCTCCGGCATCCTCAGCTCCTGGGTGCGCATCGGCGCGCCCATGGTGTCGCCTCCCTCCCAGGTCCGCGCATGGAACTGCACGACCCGGCCCTGCTCGTCGAACGCCAGGTGGTAGTCGCTGAACGTGGTCTCCGAACCCCGCACCAGGGCCTGGGCGTGGACCTCGTCGTCTCCGAACTCCATCCATTCGATGGCCAGGGTGTCGTCGCCCATGAGCGTCAGATAAGCGGCGCGTTCGGTCGCGTCCTCGCCGGCGCAGGCAGCGAGCGAGGCGACCAGGAGCGAGGCGGCGATTCGATGCATTGGAGCGTCCTTGTCCGGAGGGCAGGATTTGTCACCAAGACACGTTGAACGGCGCGGGCGTTGAGGGTCGGGCGTGTTGACGGCGCGCACTCCGGCGTCCCATTCCAGGAAGCTCCTGCCGCGACGAGGTGGGCGCGACCCCCGGCCAGGAGCGGCGATGAGGCGGTGGAACACCGGACGGGAGCGTGGCATGGCCCGAGGGAACAACCGGACGGTCGGCCGTGCGGTCCGGCGTGCCCGGATCGGGCTGGTCGTCGTGGCCATCGGCCTCGGTGGAGCAGCGTGCGGATCGAGGCCGGCGGGCGACCCCTTCGGCGGCACCGGCGCCGGCGAACCGGTCCGTGCGCGTCCCAACGCCACGCTCACCCGGATGAACGTGTCGGTCCAGAACCGTACCGGCGCCACGGTCGAGGTGGTGGGCGTGGGAGGGCGCCGGCGGGAGGGGCTCGGGAGTGTTCCGCCCCACGAGGTGCGCACGCTCACCATGCGGTGGACCCGGGCGGGCGCGGCCACGTTCGAGGTCTCCCTGGGCGACGGATTCGTCTGCGTGACCCGGCCGGTGACCGTGGAGCCTGGTGGCGAGGTGGCGGTGTCGGTGGCGCCGGACCCGTCGCGTGGGGATCCGGTCGGCGGGAGCGGCGCGAGCTGCACGGCCCACGTGGCCGGCTGAAGCGCCGGGCGCCGGCGCGGGTGGCCTCCGGGGTGGCTCAACCCCCGGCGGCGGGGGTAGCATGCCCGTTGACGACCCGTACCGAACCGGAGATCTCCGAGTGCGCTCCACCCGCTCCCGTCCTGCCTCCCGCCGTGTTCCCTCCCCGCCGCCTGTCCGCGCCGGGATGAACGCGCCCCGCGCCCTGCTGGTGGGAGCCGCCCTGGGCTGGGGCCTGCTGTCCGCCGCCTGCCAGCCTGCCGGCGACACGC
Source organism: Longimicrobiales bacterium (assembly GCA_040216925.1). Taxonomy (GTDB): domain Bacteria; phylum Gemmatimonadota; class Gemmatimonadetes; order Longimicrobiales; family Gaopeijiaceae; genus JAJCZZ01. Next base: position 30,316 of record JAVJOF010000006.1, on the reverse strand, counting down.
CGTGGGTCTCGCCGGTCGCGTTCGACACGGCCGAAGTGTGGGTGGTCGAAGGCGCCGATTCGGCGCGTCTCCTGGTCGAGCTGGCCACGTCCGAACAGCAGCGTCAGTTCGGGCTTTCCCGTCGGCCGTCGCTCGATCCGGAATCCGGGATGCTCTTCCTGTTCGACGAACCTCGGGCGGCCACGGACGGATTCTGGATGTGGCAGACGCGGATTTCCCTGGACATCGCCTTCCTCGACTCGGCGGGCGTGGTCCAGGCCGTACTCCAGATGGAGCCGTGCACGGCCACCTACGCCAACGGCTGCACACCGTACGAGCCGGGGGTCGCGTACGCCTCGGCCCTCGAAGCCAACGTCGGCTGGTTCGAGGCGAAGGGCTTCGGCGTCGGGTCCAGGGTGCTCGGGATCCCCGACATCACTCCCTGAACGGGGGCCGCTGGAGGGTCAGTCGAGGTCGATGGCCACCAGCGTCGCCTGGACGAACCAGAGTCGGTCGGCACCCGGCCGGGGCCGGTTGCCGATGCCGCCCGTCAGCCCGAGCCGGCCCCAACGGACCGACGCCAGGGCCGCGCCCTCCAGGTGGTAGCTGTGGTCGCGCCGTGTGACCTCCTCCACGCCGACCTCGTCGGTGATGACCAGGCGCCGCCCCGTCATCTCGAAGGTCCGGTAGGTCGAGCCGGCCCAGGCTACCAGCCGAAGCCGCGCGGGGCCCAGCGGTAGGTCGGGAGAGGCCACGGCCAGTCCTGCCGACCAGGCCTGGTCGGACACCTGGCCGCGATCCACCGAGAAGTCGTTCCGAAACGCGAACGACCGGGAGCGCGCGCCCGCCCAGGGGCACACCCGGACGGGCCCGGCGCGCAGGCCGCCCTCGATCCGGACCCGCGCCTCCTCCACGGTTCCGGTGGCCGGGCGCCCTCCGAACGCGGCACCGAACGTGACGCCCACCCGGTCGAGGGCGTTCACGGCCACCAGGCCCCCCTTCTGGACGGACGGTCCGCCTCCGTCCACCAGGGCCACCAGGCCGGCTTCGTTGCGGCGCAGCGGCGCCTCCTGGCAGAGCTGGGCCTCGGCAGCGGTTCCGGTGAGCAGGACCACCGCCAGGGCCAGGGCGGGGGAGGCGGCCGACGGGGAAGCGCGGCCGCCGGACGGGGGGCGTGGGGTGGATGTCGGTGTCATCGCTCGGCTCCGGTGGGGGTCCACTCCCCTGGACGCGCCGGCCCCCGCATCTTGCACACATGCTCCTCGATCACGTCGTCTCCGTCGATCCCGATCTGCCGCGGGCCGCGGCCGCCTACCGGGCGCTGGGGCTCCCGGTGCGGACCGGAGGGCGGCACCGGGGCCAGCCCACCCGGAACGAACTGATCCCGCTGTCGGGCGGAACCTACCTGGAGCTGCTCGGACCCACGAGCGTCTTCGTCCGCCCCGCCCTCCGTCTCGTACGGCGGACGCCGTTCTGGGACGGCTACCTCTCCGGGAGGGAGCCCATCCCCCGACGGTTCCTCCGCCTGCTCGCCCAGGGCGGAGGCCTGTCGGACTTCTGCCTGGCCGCCACCGACCTCGGGGCCGCGGTCGAACGGGTCCGGGGGGTCGGCGCCGCCGTCTCGGATCCGATCCGGATGACCCGGACCCGGCCGGACGGCGTGGAGCTGGCCTGGCGTCTGGCCGTCCCGGACGACCCCTTCCTGCCGTTCATGGTGGAAGACGAGACCCCGCGCCACCAGCGGGCGCCCCGACCGCCCGACGCCGACGAGGGTGTCCTGGCGTCCGTGACAACGCTCACCGCGGCGGTCCCGCGCCTTTCCGCGGCGCTCCCGGCGCTCGAGGCCCTGTTCGACCAACGCCCCCGCCTCGAGGACGGTGGTGCCCTGGCGGCCTTCGACCTGCTCCACGGCGTGTCCGTCCGGATGGTCGAGCGGCCGGACACGGGCCTGGCCCACCGCGTCGAACTCACGCTGCGCGTGCCGGGCGACGGGGCGCCCGCCGGGCGGTGGCCGGTGGGTGTCGGACCGGCCGCCCCGTCCACCCCGGGCGGTGCGTCGGGATGACGGAGGGCACCGCCGTCCCGCCCACCCGCCTCGCCTCCGAGCGGGCGGTCCTCCGCTGCTGGGAACCGTCCGACGCCCCTGCGCTCAAGCGTGCCCTGGCCCGGACCTGGGACGATCTCCAGCGCTGGATCCCGTGGGTCTTTCCCGTGGCGGAGTCGGTGGAGGACCTCGAGGTCCGCCTGGGCACCTACCGGAGGGACTTCCTGGCGGGACGGAACGCGCTGTACGGCATCTGGACCCCGGACGAGTCGGAACTCCAGGGCGGGGCGGGCCTCTACCGCCGGGTGGGCCCCGGTGCCCTCGAGATCGGCTATTGGGTCCGGAGCGACCGGAAGAACCGGGGCATGGCCACGGAGGCGGCGCGGCTGCTCACGGACGCGGGTCGCGCCCTCCCGGGCATCGACGTCATCGAGATCCGCTGCGACCCCGACCACGGCGCGAGCCAGGCGATCCCGAAGAAGCTCGGCTACACGCTCCGGGAGGTGCTTCCCCCGGACCCCGACCACCCCGGAGGACCCCGCGAGACCATGGTGTGGGTGCGCTGACCGCCGCGCCTCAGCCGCCGGTCCGGTTGGAATCTCCCGGGTCTCGATCCTTGGCCCGGTACATGGCCCGGTCGGCCACGGCCAGCAACGCCTCGAAGGTCTTCCCGTCCCGGGGCAGGAGCGCCGATCCGACGCTGGGGGGTGTGGTGACCCTGCGCTCCCCGACCGGGTAGGGACGGGAGCCCACCGTCCGGATCCGGTCCATCACCTCGCGGACCTGGCGGACGCCTCCTTCCTGGAGGAGGACCACGAACTCGTCGCCGCCGACGCGCCCCACCAGATCCTCGGCGCGGACGCAATCCTGGAGGCGGGTCGCGAAGGTCTGCAGGATCCGGTCGCCCGCGGGATGACCGAACGTGTCGTTGACCTCCTTGAATCGGTCCAGGTCCATGAACAGCAGCCCGGCCTCGCGACCGTCGCGGAGCGCCGACTGGAGAAGCATGCGGGCGTCGTCCTCCAGACCCCGCCGGTTCAGGAGCCCCGTGAGGGCGTCCTGGTTGGCCACGGTCTCCATCGCCGCCTGGCGCACCCGTTCGGCGGTGATGTCCACGAACGTCACGGACACGTCGTCGCCCACGGGCACGGCGTCGATGCGGAACCACCGCGTCTCTCCGTCGCGCTCCGAATCGACCTGGACCACGAAGTCGCGGGCCTCCCGCGTGCCCACCACCCCCCGGAACGTGTCGATGAACAGGGGCGTGTGGGGAGGCCGGACATCCGTGAGCGTCCGACCCACGAGCTCCTGGCCGTCCCGGGCCAGGTATCCGTGGGTGGTGGGATTGGCCAGCACGCAGGTGAAGTCCCGGATGCGATCGCCTTCGTCACGGACGGGGCGGAGTCGGACGATGCCGATGGGGGCACGCTCGACCACGCTCCGGACCAGGGCCTCGTTCTCGAGGGCGGCCCGCTCGATGCGGCGCCGCGCGGTCACGTCCCGCATGACCAGGACCGACCCCCTCGGCTGGCCGCCCCGGTCGGCCGAGATCTCACGGACCTCGATCTCGAGGTGGCTTCCGTCCCGGGCCAGGGTCTCCGCCGGGGCCCCCGGCACCGGCAGGTCCGGCGAGAGGCCCGCCAGCTCCAGCACCCGGGCCAGGGGCTGGCCCCGGATCTCTCCGGCCGATCCGCCCGCCAGGATCCGGTGGGCCGCCGGGTTCGCGTCGGCCACCCGACCCTCCTGGTCGACCATGACCACCGCGTCGCCCACGGCATCGAAGACCGCCCGCATGGCCAGGGGGTTCACGCGGAACAGGCGGAACCGGAAGAAGCCCCACCCGAAGACGACGGCGGTGACCGCGAAGGACAGGGACGTGAGCTGGACGTCGGGGATCTCGGGGTTCGCCACGTAGACGGCGTTGACCACGAGCGGCACGGCCGATCCGAAGAACAACACGGCGGCCTGCGCCCGTCTCAGGGTGGACCCTCGGACCATCTCCACACCGAGCACCGCCCACGCCGCCAGCATCATCCCGTAGAGGGTGGGCAGGTGGACGGCCAGGAACCACGGGCCCCAGGGCGGCCGCGCTCCCGGCGTCGGCGCCCGGGGCGGGTGGGCGAACATCAGTTCGTGGAAGGGATTCGTCCACACCAGGACGAGCGACACCAGCGGCAGCAGGAACAGCGCGGCCTGCCAGCGCGGGGTGACGGGTGCGTCCATCGCGTGGCGGAGCACGAACAGGAGGAACAGCGGAGGGATCGTGCAGACCCCGATGTACTTGACGCCGTTGAGCAGGAGCACCAGGAGCGGCGAGTCGCCGGCCAGGAGTTCGCCACCGGCCCCGCCGACCCAGAGCGCGACGCTGAACATCCCCAGGCCGAGGTACGTCACGCCCCGGGGGTAGGTGTTCCGGAGCAGGATCACCCCGAGCACGGCGAACACCAGCGCCAGCGCCAGGAGCACCGGCGCCACCGCCAACGAATAGCTGAGGAGCGCCTCCGGGGTCATGGTTCCTCGGTGCGGTCAGTTCCCGCCCGTGACCGACGCCCGGTAGTCGAGCGGCGGCTCCCGATCGCCCACCAGCGAGCGGTACCGGAAGTCGGAGCCCCGGCGCTCCAGGAACTCCGCCCGTGCCTCCTGGACCAGGGTGGGATCGAGAAAGAGATCCACGGCCGAGCGCGCCAGGGTCTCGGCCGCCACCAGCATGCCCTTGTTGCCGATGGTCGTGCCCCCGGCGGCCACCGCCTGCCAGGAGTGCGAGGCCGTTCCGGGCACCCACGTGGCGGTCCGCAGTCCGGCCGTGGGAACGGCCCAGCTCACGTCCCCCACGTCGGTCGAGCCCCCGCCGCGCCGCGCACCCAGGAGCAGTTCGAACGGCTTGACCTGGGCGGCCTGGTCGATGGGGGGCGCGGCGTCGCCGAGGGACGTCCGCAGGACCTCCGCGAAGCGTCGCTCCTCGGCCGTGTATTCGACGCCCCCGACCGTCTCGAGGTTGGCGTGGATCATGCGCGCCAGCGGGACGTTGGGCAGGAGCGGGTAGACGCCCCCGATGATCTCGTACTCGACCTGCGACTCCGTGCCCAGCGCCGCCCCCTCCGCCGCGTCGATGACGCGCTCGAAGAGCTCACGAACCACTTCCGGTTCGGGGTGGCGGACGTAGTAGTACACCTCGGCGAAGTCCGGCACGACGTTGGGCGCGGCGCCGCCGGAGGTGGTCACGTAGTGCATCCGGGTGGCCTCGGGCACGTGCTCCCGCATCAGGTTGACCATGTGGTTCATGGCCTCGACGCCGTCCAGGGCGGACCGCCCGCGTTCCGGGGCGCCGGCGGCGTGGGCGCTCACCCCCCGGAACCGGAACTTGGCGCTGATGTTGGCCAGACTCGACGTGGGGTCGGCCATGTTGCGGTCGCCGGCGTGCCAGTGGAGAACCACGTCCACGTCGTCGAAGAGGCCGGCGCGGACCATGTACACCTTCCCGGAGCCGCCCTCCTCCGCAGGCGTGCCGTAGAGGCGGATGGTGCCCGGTGTCCCCGACGTCTCCAACCAGTCCTTCACCGCCAGAGCCGCGGCGGTGGAGCCCGTGCCGAAGAGGTGGTGGCCGCACGCATGTCCGGCGGGCTTGTCGTCGATGGGCGCCCGCTCCGGGACGCGGTCCTGGGTGATGCCCGGCAGCGCGTCGAACTCGGCGAGGATGGCCACGGTGGGGCCGCCCGAACCCCACTCCGCCACGAACGCCGTGGGGATGCCGGCCACGCCGGGGGTGACGTCGAAGCCAGCGTCCGCCAGGCGGGCCTGGAGCATGCCCGAGCTCTCGTGCTCCATGTAGCCGACCTCGGCCAGGTCCCAGATGCGCTGGGCCATGACCGTGTACTCCTCGGCATGGCGCTCCACGTGGGCCGCGACGGCGGACCCCGCGTCCTGAGCCGTGGCGGGGAACCCCGGCAGCGTGGCCAGGGACGACAGGACGAGGGACGCCACGAGGCGGGCGAGGGGGTGACGCATGCGTGGGTTCTCCCGGGGATGGGCCGGTCCCGTTTCCGGAACCGGCGGAATCAGTCGCGGCGGAGGGCGTGCCAGGGCCCGGTGATGGCCAGCGTGTACCCCTGCGACTGCAGGTTGACGAAGAAGGTGCCGCCGTCGGGCGAGAAGCACGCGCCGGCGAACTCTCCGGGTGTCAGATTGAGGGCCAGCTTGTAGATCGCGCCAGTAGGCGTGATGCCCACGAGGTAGTTGTCCCCCGAACCGTCCTCGCACACCACGAGGTCGCCCCAGGGGGCCACGGTCAGGTTGTCCGCGTTCTCCACCAGGGTGCCGTCGTTGGGCTCCACGAAGAGCTCGAGTCGTCCCGGCGCCTCGGCCTCCCGGGGGGTGCCCTCGAAGGGGCTGGGGGTGTAACGGAAGACCTGCCCTTTCCGGGCGCTCCCGCCGTTGGTGCACGCGAAGTAGACCGCGTCGTTTCCGTACCAGATGCCCTCACCCCGGGCGAAGCGGGCGGCGCCGGCGGCGAAGCCCCGGAAACGGAGGTCGTCGTCGGGAGCCTCGACGTCGTCCAGATCGACCCATGCGGCCTCCAGGTGCTCACCCACGGCCACGGTGTCGCCGTTCCAGTTGCGGGTGTCCAGCGACGGCATTCCGCGGATGGCCAGGGCCTGGAGACGACCGCCGCGGATCAGGGCTCCGGGCTCCTCGGGGATGAACCGGTACAGCAGACCCTCGGAGTCGTCTTCGGTCTGGTAGACCACCCCGGACGCCGGATCCACCGCCACCGCCTCGTGGTTGAACCGACCCAGGGCCGTCAGCGCCACCGCCGGCGTCAGTCCACCCCCGGCGGCGGGCACCTCGAAGACGTACCCGTGGTCGCGCTCGAGGTCGGTGCCCGCCCGCACGACGGTCTCCTCGCAGGTGATCCAGCTCCCCCACGGCGTCGGGCCGCCGGCGCAGTTGCGGAGGGTGCCCGCGACGCTCAGGTGGTGCCCGACCAGCCGCTGCCGGGCCGTGTCGAACAGGAGGGTGGTGGTGCCACCCAGGGCCGGGCCTCCGCCGCGGCCACGGTCGTAGAGTCGATCCCGGATGGCCGGTGTCAGCAGGCGGTTTCCCGGGCCGAACGGGCCTTCCTCCGGGTCCGCGTCGGCGTTCACCTCGTGGTTCCGGACCAGGACCGTCAGGCCGTCGGGCCCCGGGAACGCGGCCATGCCGTCGTGATCGGCGGGCACCAGCAACCCGTCGTCCATGCGTTCGCCGAATCGCGACACGACGGTGTACCGGAAGCCCTCCGGAAGGGCCAGCAGCCCGTCGGGGTCGCCCAGAAGAGGGCCGTACCCCACGCCGAGAGGGTCGTCGGGCGGGCGTCCGCCGGTACAGCGGAGACCGGCGAAGCCCGCGGTGATGGCGGCGGCGGAGCCCAGGAAGCGGCGTCGGGACAGGGTCATGGCGAGGATCGGAGGGAAGAAAGGAGCGGACCTCCCGAAGGTAGGGGGCGGGGGGCGTCCCGACACGGGGTCGGTCGGGCTCGGGGGCGGCGACCCGCTCGCTGGCCGCCCGGCGGGCCCCGGGGCTGGTCGCGGTACCGGAGCGCCGGCAGATTGGCCCGTCCGCCGCGCTCCGGGACCGGCCCGCCGCGGTCCGTCCCTCCACGAAGGAGAAGTCCCGCCCCATGAGCCCCCACCGCTCCGTCCGTGCCGCCGTCGTGCAGGCCGCCCCCGTCCCGTTCGACACGCCGGCCACGGTCGACCGGGTCGTGGCCCTCACCCGCGAAGCCGCCGCCGACGGTGCCCAGATGGTGCTGTTTCCCGAGGCCTACGTGGGCGGATATCCGTGGGGGCTGTCCTTCGGCACGGCGGTGGGCGGCCGGTCCGACCCGGGCCGCCGGACGTGGGAGCGGTACTGGAACGGGGCCGTGGCCGTGCCCGGGCCGGAGATCCGGCGCCTGGGTGAGGTCGCCGCCGAGGTCGGCGTCCACCTGTGCGTGGGCGTCATCGAGCGGGACTCCACGTACAGCGGAGGCACCCTCTTCTGCACCCTGGTCTACCTCGGGCCCGACGGCGCGCTCCTCGGCAAGCACCGGAAGCTCAAGCCCACCGCCGCGGAGCGGCTCATCTGGGGCGAGGGAGACGGAAGCACGTTGACGGTCGTGGACACCCCCCACGGGAAGGTCGGGGGCCTGATCTGCTGGGAGAACTACATGCCGCTGGCCCGCATGGCGATGTACGGGAAGGGCGTCGAGTTCTACCTCGCGCCCACGGCGGACGCCCGGGACCGGTGGCAGTCGACACTCCAGCACATCGCGCTGGAGGGCCGGTGCTTCGTGCTCGGGTGCAACCAGTACGTCACCCGCGCCATGTACCCGGACGATCTGGAGATCCGGGACGAGCTGGAGGCCTGGCCGGAGGTGTTGAGCCGCGGAGGGAGTGCCATCTACGGACCCCTCGGCGAGGTCCTGGCCGGGCCGCTCCTGGACGAGCCGGGGATCCTCGTGGCCGACCTCGACCGCACCGCCATCGCCCGGTCCCGCTTCGACTTCGACGTGACCGGGCACTACGCCCGGCCCGACGTGTTCCGCCTCCAGGTGGACGAATCGCCGAAGAAGCCGGTCGGGTGAGGGGAGGCCGCCCGGAGCGTCGGGCGGCGGGCCCCGACCGACGCGCCTCGGCAACCGACGACGTCCCGTGGGCATCGAAGACGTTGTGCCGACGCTCCCTCGATGCCCCATGCCCATGCGCCGATCCGTTCCGGTCCGCCGATCCGCCCAGGCCGCAGCCCGGGCCCTCCTCGCCGCGCTGCCTCCGACCGTCGTCGCCCTCGCGGTCGCGATGGCGTTCGCGCCCTCCCTGTCCGCACGGCAGGTCCCCCGGCTGGTCCACCGCGCCGACATCGGATGCGCGATGTGCGGAGGTCCCGACGAGTTCGGAACGGTGCTGGCCCTGGCCGTGGGCGACGGTCGGATCGTCGTCGCGGACCGGGACGACCCCCACCTCCGGCTGTTCTCCCTGGACGGTCGCGCCCTGGGCACCGCAGGTCGGGACGGCCAGGGCCCCGGCGAGGTGCAGGCACCCTTCCAGGTCACGGTCCACCGGGACGGCATGGCCGTTGTGGACATCCGGGCGAACCGTGTGTTGTTCACCGACCTGGCGGGGCAGGAGCGTCGGACGGTCCGCCTCCCCGCGTTCCCCCTGACCGCGGCATTCGCTCCGGGCGGCGAGGCCCTGACGGTGGCGCTGGCCGACTTCCGGGCCATGGACGCCGACTTCGCCGAGTGGAACGGCGCCGACGGGTTCGAGACCCTGCGGGAGGGGGTGGAGGAGCTGGGCCTCCGTCCCCCCGGCGAGATGCCGCTCCTCTTCTCGATGGCCCGGGCGCCCGGCGGCGGGTTCGCCGTCGGCATCGGCGAGGAGGACTACCGCCTGATGCTGTTCGACCCGTCCGGTGCCCTGGTCCGGACCGTGACGCGCGACATCCCCCGGCGGACGAAGACGCCGGCGGAGATCGAGGCCGAGCGGGAGCGGCGCCGAGCCGCCCGGGCCCGCATGGGCGCGGCCGGATCGCCCGAGGGCGTTCCGGACGAGCGGCCGGTCGATCCCCTCCATCGACACTTCGGGGTGGAGGCCCTCCGGTACGACCCGACGGGACGCCTGTGGGTGCGGACCAACCGGGGCGAGAGCGACACGGTCTTCGACCTGTTCGCCGCCGGCGGCCAGCATCTCGGAGAGCTCCGCGTGCCGGGTCGGGTCCGCACGTTCGCCCCGGGCGACACCGTCCTCGCAGCCGAGGTCCTCGACGAGTTCGACCTGGCCACCGTTCGGGTCTGGAGCGTAGCCCGGGGCACGCCTTGAACACGCGCTGCTCCGCCCGTTAGTCTCGGATGAGGCGCGCGTCCCGCCGACGCGCGCCGGGTCCCGAAGCACTGCGAGGCATCCATGGCCGAGGCCACCACCACGCGCACGGACGCGCTGATCCAGGAAGTCGACCGCTACTCCGCCCACAACTACCACCCGTTGCCCGTGGTGCTGGATCGCGGCGAGGGGGTCTGGGTGTGGGACGTGGAGGGCAACCGGTACATGGACATGCTGGCCGCCTATTCCGCCCTGAACCAGGGGCATCGCCATCCGAGGATCCTCGAGGCGGCCCGGGCCCAGATGGACAAGCTGACCCTGACCTCCCGGGCGTTCCACAACGACCAGATGGGGGCCTTCCTCCAGGAGCTCTGCGACGCCACCGGCTTCGAGAAGGCGCTGCCCATGAATACGGGCGCGGAGGCGGTTGAGACCGCCATCAAGATGGTCCGGAAGTGGGGGTACCAGACGAAGGGCGTGCCCGAGGGCAAGGCCGAGATCATCGTCTGCGACAACAACTTCCACGGGCGCACGACCACCATCGTGGGCTTCAGCACCGAACCCCAGTACAAGGCGGGCTTCGGACCGTTCACGCCGGGCTTCAAGCGGATTCCCTACGGCGATGCCCGGGCGTTCGAAGAGGCGCTGACCGAGCACACGGTGGGCTTCCTGGTCGAACCCATCCAGGGCGAGGGCGGCGTGGTCGTGCCGCCTGACGGCTATCTCGCGTGCACCCGGGAGATGTGTGCCGAGCGGGGTGTGGCGTTCATGGCCGACGAGATCCAGACCGGTCTCGGCCGCACCGGGCGGCTGTTCTGCTGCGACTGGGAGGACGTACGCCCCGACGTGCTGATCGTGGGGAAGGCCCTGGGCGGCGGCGTCTACCCCGTGTCGGCGGCCATCGCCGACCGCGAGTTCATGGACGTGTTCCACCCCGGCGACCACGGGTCCACCTTCGGCGGCAACCCGCTGGGGGCCGCCGTGGCGCGGGCGGCCCTGCAGGTCCTGCTCGACGAGAAGCTGGTGGAGCGCTCCGATCGCCTGGGCACGTGGTTCATGGAGGAGCTCCGGGCCATCGGGTCGCCTCACGTCCAGGAGGTCCGGGGCAAGGGCCTCATGATCGGCGTGGTCATCAAGGAGAGCTCCGGGACGGCGCGTCCGTTCTGCGAGGCGCTGCAGGCCCGGGGGATCCTGGCCAAGGAGACCCACGGCCAGGTCATCCGGTTCGCGCCGCCGCTGGTGATCACCGAAGAGGACCTCGAGTACGCGCTGGGCCACGTCCGGGACGTGCTCACCGCGTGACCCATCCGCCGGCGGATCGCTCGACCCGCGCCGCGACCACGCCCCCGCCGGTGGATGCCGGCGGGGGCGTTCCCGTCCTGTCGTACGGGTGGCCGTTCCTGCTCGTGGCCGTGGCGCTGCTGGCCGTGGGCCTGTCGAGCTGGCGACCGGTCCCCGCCGGCGTCTGGCACGACGACGGCGTGTACATGGTGGTGGGTCAGGCGCTGGCCGGAGGGGAGGGGCTCGTGTACGGCGGCGTGCCCGGGGCGCCCCCCGCGGTCAAGTTCCCGCCCGCCTATTCCGCGCTGCTCGCCGGGCTCTGGGCCGTGCTGCCTGGCGTGGGCGCCGTGACCTTCGCCGCCACGCTGCTGAACCTCCTGTTCCTGTCGGTCGCGGGGGCCGGGCTCGGCTGGCTGCTCCACCGGCAAGCCGGTCTTTCCCGGGGGGCTGCGGCGGTGGGCGCGGGGGTGGCGTTCCTCTCCGCCGACCTCTGGAGGCTGGCGCTCGTGCCGCTCTCCGAATCCATGTTCATCGGGGCCATGGTCGCCGCGCTGCTCCTGTGGCCGGGGGCGGTGGAAGGGCGTCGTCGTGACGTCGGACTCCTGGCCGCGGTCCTCACGGTGGCGGTTCTGACCCGGAGCGCGGCGGCGGCCCTGGTCGCGGGCGTGGCGGCGTCGTTGCTGATCCGCCGGGCCTGGGGCCCGGCGCTGGCCGCCACCGCCCCGGCGGTGTTGGCGTTCCTCGGGTGGTCGGCCTGGTCCCGGTCCCGGGCGTCGGCGCTGACCCCGGGCACGGAGGACGTACTCGGGCCCTACGGCGGGTGGTTGGCCGGGCAGGTCCTGGGCTCGCCGGGGGCGTTCCTCGGAGGGCTTCCGCTCCACGCGGTGGACGTGGTCCGGCGGGTGCTCGCCCTGCTGGTGCCGGGGGGAACCGGGTGGGTGGTCGGGGCGCTGGCGGTGCCCCTCGCCGCCGTGGGCCTCCTCGGTGCCGTGCGCCTCGTCCGTCGCGCCCCCGCGGTCCCGTGGGTGGCGGCGTTCTACCTGGCCATGCTCATGGTCTGGCCCTTCGCGGATCGCCGCCTGGTTGCCCCCGTCCATCCGCTCCTGGTGGCGTGCATCGTGGCCGGGGCGTGGGCCCTGACCGAGCGTCAGGGTCGGGGGACCCTCCGACGGGTCGGACTCGCCTTCGTGGTGGTCTGGGCCGGCACCTTCGTGGTGGTCTCGTCCAGTCGGGTGGCCCGGAGCTGGGCGGTGGCGCCCTACCACCTGAGGGCCGAACGCCTGGCCGCTGCCGTGTCGGCTCTGGAGCGGGTGGCGCCGCCGGACGCCGTGGTCGGTGCCCCCGAGTTCTGGGCCGCGCTCCATCTGCATGGGGGTTGGTCCACGACCCCCAGCGCGCTCTTCCGCCCTCGTGCCGACGAGGCGGGGACCCCGGTCTGGGGCACCCCCGACGATCAGCTACGGCTCTGGCGCGCCCAGGGCGTGACCCACCTCCTTCTGGAGCAGGGCGGCCAGGTCCACGGCGAGGCGCTGAACCGCCTCGAGGAGGCCTGCCCCGGCGCCGCCACGATCCCCGCCCGCCTGCCGCCCCAGATGATCGTCCGCATCGAGTGGACGGAGGGCTGCGCGGAGCGGCTCGGCATCAGGGAGTAGCAGCGCAATCCGCGCTGCGGAGCGAAGCGACCGCGCCCACCGCCGCCGCCACCCCACCCCCCGGGCTGGATGAATCAAGGCAGCCCCAGGGGCCAGGTCCATAGCCGAATGCCCCCGCGCGGAGCGAAGCAACCGCGCCCACCGCCAGGCCTACCCCAGCCCACCCGAAAAAAAAGCTGGACGAACCAGGCGAGCCCCAGTCCCCACCTCAGCAGCCGATGCCCCCAGCGCGGAGCGAAGCAACCGCGCCCACGGCCAAGCCCACCCCGGCCCCCCACCCGGTCGGGGAGGCGTCAGCCGGGATGCAGGGGTAGGCGGCCGAGCACCGGAACCGAGGCGTAGCAGCGCTACGTCGCAGGTTACGGCGCGGAGGCCAACGCCCCCCTGCGCCCGGATCACGCCTTCTTCGTTACCACTGGATGGTGCCTTGCTGGGATAGATCAACCTCCTTGCCGTCCTCTCCCTTCAGGAGCACCTGCTCGATCTGCTCGTAGAGGAACTTCCGGGCCTTCGCGTCCCTCGGATCCAGCCCGTAGTGGTTGATCAGGAGGGTCTGGTGCTGGAGCCATTCCTGCCAGCAGCCCCCGCAGATCTCGGCGTGGATCCGGGCTCCGAGGTCGTTGCGGAACGGCGCCTTCGGAAGGGCGGGGGCGTCCTGCCCGCAACGGGTGCAATGGATGGTGTCGTCGGCCATGGTATCTTGCATGCTCGAGAGCTCGGGGTACGGGTCGTCGCGCAGTACCCGTCCCGCGCCTGTCGGGTCCTGGGCCGCAGCGGCCGTCCGACCGGCCCCACCCACGCCTTCCATCAGGGGGAACGCAGGTGCTCCAGACCCGGACGCGCTTCATCGGAACCGGCTACTACGTGCCGGAGCGGGTGGTCACGAACGAAGACCTCACGCGCCTCATGGACACCAGCGACGAGTGGATCGTCGAGCGGACCGGCATCCGGCAGCGGCGATGGGTGCCCGAGGGCATGACCGGAGCGGAGATGGCGCGCCGGGCCAGCCGCATGGCCATCGAGGATGCCGAAATCGACGTCCAGGACATCGATGCCATCGTCCTGGGCACGCTGAGCCCGGACCACTTCTTTCCCGGGACGGGGGTGTTCCTCCAGCGCGCGCTCGGGCTGGAGACGGTGCCGTGCCTCGACCTCCGCGCCCAGTGCTCGGGCTTCGTCTACGGGCTGTCCGTCGCCGACGCCTGGATCCGGAGCGGGCAGTACGAGACGGTCCTCCTCGTCGGCGTGGAGATCCAGTCCACGGGACTCGACCTGTCCACCGCGGGGCGGGACATGGCGGTCCTCTTCGGAGACGGAGCGGGGGCCGCCGTGCTTCAGGCCACCCAGAACGAGAACCAGGGTGTGCTGACCACCCGCATCCACGCGGACGGTCGCCACGCCGAGGTGCTCTGGGCCGAGTTCGCCTCCAGCAGCCATCACCCGCGGATCGACGCCGAGATGATCGCCGAGGGCCGGCACTTTCCCACCATGGAGGGTCGGGAGGTGTTCAAGCACGCGGTCACCCGCATGCCGGAGGTCGTCCTCGAGGTCCTGGAGGCCAACGGGCTCGCGACCACGGATCTCGACCTCCTCGTGCCCCACCAGGCCAACCTGCGCATCTCCCAGGCGGTGCAGCGCCGCCTCGGTCTGCCGGACGAACGGGTGGTCAACAACATCGAGAAGTACGGCAACACCACCGCCGCCACGATCCCCATCGCGCTGGCGGAGGCGGTCCGGGAAGGCCGCGTGAACCGGGGTGATCTGGTGTGCCTGGTCGCGTTCGGGTCGGGCTTCACCTGGGGTGCGTCCCTGATCCGGTGGTAGACCCGGAAACGGTCGGGACCGTGGACGATCAGTCCATCCCGACATAAATTTCCGGGCTGTACCGTTCCACGTGACGAGGGGACCTTCCATGGCCTTGAACAAGAAGCAGATCGCCCATATCGAAAAGCGGCTTCTCCAGGAGCGCGCCCGGGCCTTGAAGGCCCTCGGGCTGTTCGACGAGATGGCGAAGGCGGATCGGGAGTCCGGGGATTCGGATCTCTCGGCCTACACCGACCACATGGCGGACCAGGGCACGGAAGCCATGGAACGCGAGAAGGCCGCGGTCTTCGCCACGAAGGAAGGGCGCTACCTCTACCGCCTGGAAGAGGCTCTCCGCCGGCTCTACAACGACCCCGCCACCTTCGGCACCTGCCACACCTGCGGGTCCGACGTGGGATACGAGCGCCTCGACGCGCTCCCCCACGCGCGGTACTGCATCGACTGCAAGCTGAAGGAGGAGGAGGCCGCCTGACCTGCAGGGGGTGACCCTCGGTCAGCCGTGGCGGAGCAGGGTGTCCAGGATGTCGGCACCGAGCACCTCCACCTGCCAGTCGCGGATGCCCGGAACCCGGCGGAGCGCCGTCTCGTCGCCGGGATCCTCCCAGGCGATCTCCTGGAGCACCGCGTTGCTGATCAGCGAACCCCGGTCGATGCCCAGCTCGCCCGCCTTGACGGTACGCACGGCCCGCAGGCGGTCGACCATGGCGTCCACCTCGGGCGGCGGCCGACCCCGGCCGGTCCGCTTGGGCTTGGGATACCCGACGAGGTCCTTCGGATCCAACTGGTAGGCGCGACGGATCCGCTCGAGCAGTTCCTGACCCTGCTCCCGGGCCAGCCCCTTGGGAAAGCCCCGGACGTCCGCGAGTTCACGCGGCCCTTCGGGCGGCTCCATGGCCACGTCGATGAGGGGCTTGTCGCCGGCGACGCGGAACGGTGCCCGGTCCTTCTCCCGTGCGATCTCGTCCCGCCAGGCCAGCGCTTCGCGGAGCGCGTGGATCTGGCGCGGAGGGAGGTCCCGGGCGCCCTTGACCCGGGTCACCGGATCCTCCGGCTCCTCGTCGTCGGACGGCGTCGTGGCGCTGATCTCCAGCGCGCGAGCCTCCTCCTCGGCCCACGCCACCCGCCCGGCCTTCTCCAGTTCCCCCCGCATGATGTCGCCCAGTTCCAACAGGTACCGGGTGTCGTTCGCTGCGTAGTCCAACATGTCGTCCGGGAGGGGCCGCTTGGCCCAGTCCGCCCGCTGGTACTTCTTGGCCAGGGAGATGCCGAGGCGGGACTCCAGGAGGGCCGCCAGGCCCAGGCCGTTCACGCCCAGCAGCGCCGCGGCGATCTGCGTGTCGAACAGCCCTTTGAGCCGGATGTCCAGGTCGCGGTCGAGGAGCCTCAGATCATAGTCGGACCCGTGCATCACGATCTCGACGCCGGGGTCCGTCAGAGGGCCGCGGAAGAGGGCGGCACAGTCCACGGTCAGGGGGTCCACGACGTACGTGGCACGCGGCGTGGTCACCTGCATCAGACACAGCCGGTCCGTGTACCGGTGGAATCCGGCCGCCTCGCAATCGAGGGCGAAGCGAGGGGTGCCGGAGAGGTCGGAGGCCAGGCGGGCAGCCTGGTCCTCGTCCTTGACGTGGATGTAGGACATGGAGGGGATCGTGGGGCAGGCGATGCTGGAGGATCGAACCGGCGCGAAAGGAAGCGGTCACGACTCGTCCGCGCCAGCCCCGGCGGGGTCCGGGGGCGATTGACCGCCCCCTCCGAGGCGCCCACAATTCGGGGCCTTCCCCTCAACGGACACTCCATGCGCCGAACCAAGGTCGTCTGTACCCTCGGGCCCGCCAGTTCCTCCTACGACACCGTGCTGGCCATGGTGCGGGGAGGAATGGACCTGGCCCGGATCAACATGTCCCACGGATCACGGGACGATCACCGGCGAGCCATCGAGAACGTGCGGAAGGCGGCCGCCGAGGTGGACCGGCCGCTGGCCGTCCTGGTGGACCTGGCCGGCCCGAAGATCCGCGTGGGCGAACTGGCCGAACCCATCGAGCTCGAGCCCGGACAGACCGTGGTCATGGCGCCCGACGGCGAGGCGGCCGACGGGGAGATCCCCACGACCTACGCACCCCTGGCCGACGAGATCCGCGCCGGCGACGCGGTGCTCCTGGACGACGGGCTCCTGGAACTCGTGTGCCGGGGAACGGAGGGCCGCCGCACCCACCTCGAGGTCGTCCGTGGCGGCACCCTCAAGTCGCGGAAGGGCATCAACCTGCCGTCCGTCAACGTCAAGGCTCCCTCCCTCACCGAGAAGGACCTGGACGACCTGGCGTTCGCCCTCGAAGTGGGCGTCGAGTACGTCGGCCTCTCGTTCGTGCGGCGTCCCCACGACATCGTCGATCTGAAGGAGCGGGTCGCCGGCCGGGCCCTGGTCGTGGCCAAGATCGAGAAGGTCCAGGCCCTCCAGGCCATCGAGGAGATCCTTCCCGAGACGGACGCCGTCATGGTGGCCCGGGGCGACCTCGGCGTCGAGCTGCCGTTCGAGCGGGTCCCCCTGGCCCAGAAGCGCATCGTGCAGGCGGCGAACTACTACGGGCGTCCCGTGATCACGGCCACGCAGATGCTCGAATCGATGATCGAGTACCCCCGGCCGACGCGCGCCGAAGCGTCGGACGTGGCCAACGCCATCCTCGACGGATCGGACGCGGTCATGCTCTCCGGCGAGACGGCGGTGGGCGCCTATCCGCTCCAGGCGCTGGATGCCCTGGTGCGGATCGCCACGGAGATCGAGCGGAGCGGCGTCCTCGAGCGAGGACCCCGGTACCTGACCCGGCCCGGCCCCCGGTCCCGGGGAGGAGCCTCGCCACGCGAGCATGCGGTGGCGGCGGCGACGGTCGATTCCGTCCGTTCCGTGGGGGCGCCGGCCATCATCGTCATCACCCGGTCCGGCTTCTCGGCCCGCCTGGTGTCCAGCTACCGCCCCCCGGTGCCGGTGTTCGCGGTCACGACGGAAGCGGCCACCTACCGGCAGCTCGCCGCGGTCTGGGGTGTCCACCCGGTCCTGGCCGCCGATCTCGCCGAGGTGACGTACGCGACCCTGAGCGAGGTGGGGCGGAGGGCGGCCCTCGCGGCGGGGGTCGGAGACGAGGGCGCGTCCGTGGTCATCACCGCGGGCTATCCGTTCCACACGTCCGGCAGCACCAACACGATGCGCCTGGAGCGGCTCTGATCGTGCCGGTGCCCCCGTGAGGCTGACCTTCCTCGGAACCGGAACGAGCTTCGGCGTCCCGGTCGTGGGCTGCGACTGCGAGACCTGCACGTCGGACGACCCCCGCGACCGGCGGACCCGCCACGGCGCGCTGGTCGAGATGGACGGGGGGACCCTCCTGGTCGACACGCCCCCGGAACTCCGGCTCCAGCTCCTGGCCAACCGGATCACGGCCGTCGATGCGGTGTGGTTCACCCACGTCCACGCCGACCACGTCCACGGCATCGACGACCTCCGGATCTTCACCGTGCGGGGTGGCCCCTCCCTCCGGGGCTACGTGGCCGCCGACCACGTGGAGCTCCTGACCAACTACTTCCGCTACATCTTCGACGATTCGGTGCAGCCGGCCGCGGGAAGCTCCAAGCCCCGGGCCGAGCTCGTGCCCTACGAGGCCGGACGACCCGTCGAGGTCCTCGGTGAGTCCATCCTTCCGGTCCGCGTGCCGCACGGTCCGATGGACGTCTTCGGATTCCGGGTGGGAGGGCTCGGCTACGTCACCGACGCCAAGACGCTTCCGGCCGAGGCGGTGGACGCGCTCCGCGGCGTCGACGTGCTGGTGCTCAACGCCTTATGGTGGGGACGCAGCCACGCCGCGCACCTCACCATCGACGAGGCCATCGAGGCCTCCCGGGCCGTGGGTGCCCGCCGGACCTACCTCACCCACCTGACCCATCGCGTGACCCAGGCCCAGCTCGACCGCCAGCTCCCCGACGGCGTCTTCGGCGCCTACGACGGACTCTCCATCGAGATCGACCATGGCTGACCCCGCACCGCTTCGCCTCGACTACTCGTTCATGATGGCGCCCCACGTGGAGGGCGGTGTCACCGCCGATCACTTCTCGGGCCCGCTGGCGGACCGGTTCCGGTCGGCTCACGAAGCCGTCGAGACCCGACGTGCCGCGGGCGACATGGGCTTCTTCGACCTGCCCTACGCGTCCGACACCGTGGAGCGCGTCCAGGAACTGGCCGACGGCTTCGGGCAGTGGTTCGAGGATGTCGTGGTGCTGGGGATCGGTGGCTCGGGGCTGGGGGCCGTCACGCTGCGCGACGCCCTCCTGGGTCCGTTCTGGAACCAGCGCAGCGACGAGGAGCGGGACCACTTCCCTCGGCTGCACGTGGCCGACAACCCCGACCCGGACACGGTCCGCGCCCTCCTCGACCGCCTCGATCCGGCCCGCGTCCTCTTCGACGTGGTCAGCAAGTCGGGCTCCACTGCCGAGACCATGGCGCAGTACCTCGTGGCCCGGAAGTGGGTGGAAGACGGCGTCGGCGCCGAGAAGGCCCGGGGCCACTTCCTGTTCACCACGGACCCCACCGCCGGCGTGCTGCGACGGATCGCCGACGCCGAGGGGATTCCCGCGGTTCCGGTTCCCGAGAACGTGGGAGGGCGCTTCAGCGTCCTGTCTCCGGTGGGCCTGGTGCCGGCGGCCGTGTGCGGGATCGACGTCGACGCGCTGTTGGCCGGCGCCGCGGCCATGGAGGCCCGATGCCGTACGCCCGAACTGGCCGACAATCCCGCGGGCGTGCTGGCCACCCTCCTCCACGCCGCGGACGCGGACGGCGGGCGCCCGATCCACGTCCTGATGCCGTACGCGGATCGCCTCCGGTCGTCGGCCCTCTGGTTCCAACAGCTCTGGGGCGAATCCCTGGGCAAGGACGGCCGGGGTCCCACGCCCGTCGCGTCCCTCGGGGCCACGGACCAGCATTCCCTCCTCCAGCTCTTCATGGAAGGGCCGCAGGACAAGGTGGTGGTGTTCGTGGACGTGCCGGTGGCCGACGACGTGCCGGTGCCCGACCTCCATCCCGAGATCCCGGCTCTGTCCTATCTGGGCGGGCACACCCTGGGCGAGCTCCTGGACGCCGAGCGGCGTGCCACCGCGGAGGCCCTGCGCCGCCGCGGCCGCCCGAGCGCCACGCTCTCGATGCCGTCGGTGGATGCCGCGTCCCTCGGGCAGTTCTTCATGCTCCTGGAGATCGCCACCGTCTACGCCGGGGCGCTCTACGGCGTGGACCCCCTGGACCAGCCGGGTGTGGAGCTGGGCAAGCAGTTGACGTACGGCCTGATGGGCCGGGAGGGCTACGAGGCACCGGACCTGGACGGCGGCGACCCGCGCTGGAGCGTCTGAGGCCGCGACGCCCGGGACCCCGGCCCCGGAGGTCGCTAGTGGCCCGACGGACGCCTCGTTACCTTCAAGGACGGGCCGGACCGGGCGGCCCCACCATGGCCCGGAAAACCGGAGAACTTCGATGCGTGAACACGACGACGCCTATATCGTGATCGACCGCGGCAATGGCGGAGGACAGATCGGCTCCTTCATCCTCGGAGCCCTGGTGGGCGCCGGGGTGGCGCTCCTCTTCGCTCCCCGCAGCGGCGAGGAGACCCAGGAGGAGATCCGCGAGCGGGCGGCCCGCCTCCGCAGTGCCGCCGAGGACCGCGTTCGGGACGCCCAGAAGCGCCTCGAGCATCGCATGGACCAGGCCCGCGACGGGGTCCAGTCGCGGATCGAGGACGTGAAGGAAGCGGTCGAGTCCGGGCGCCAGGCGGCGCACGACGCCCGCGGCGAACTCGAGAAGCGCCTCGAGAAGTCGAAGGCGGCCTACCGCGCCGGCATCGACGCGGCGCGTGAAGCGGCCCGCTCCGACGAGGCCGAAGAGGTCGAGGCCTGAGCAGCGACCCGCCTCCCACCAGCGGGCAGCCCCCAGGGGCCGCCGACGCCGCGGCGGACCCCGGGTCCTCCGCGGCGTCTTCACGTCTGCATGCGGCGGCCCTCCTCCACGAGAGCCGCCGCTACCGGATCACGGAGTTCCTCCGCCGGCTCTGGACCAAGGCCTTCGAAGACGACGTGTTCTTCATGGCGGGCGCGGTGGCGTTCAACCTCCTGGTGGCCATCGCCCCGCTCCTGGTGCTGGGCGTGGGCGTGTCCGGGTACATCCTGACGCGCCGTTTCGGCGATCCGACGTCCGCCATCATGCGGCTCGTCACCGACTTCGTGCCGGCCGCCGCGGGAGACGTGGACATGACCAGCATGATGGGGGGCCTCGTGGACACCCTCATGCAGCAGCGCGGCGGCCTGACCCTGTTCGGGGCCCTCTTCTTCGTATGGGTGGCCACCCGGCTGGTCGGGTCGGTGCGCGCGGCCCTGCGGGAGATCTTCGACGTGGGTCGGGCCCGGGGCATCGTGGAAGGCAAGATCTTCGACGTCCAGGTGGTGGTCCTGGCGGTCCTCCTGCTGACGCTCAACCTGGGTGTCACGGTCGTCTTCGAGGCGGCGCTGAGCTTCGGTCTGGGCACCCTCGGGCTGGCGGGCCCGTGGACCATCCTCACGCGGCGCCTCCTCGGCATGGCGCTCGCCTTCGCGAGCATCTGGATCCTGTTCCTGATCATCTACCGATACCTGCCCGCACGCCGGATCCCGTGGCGGACCGCCGTGGTGGCGGCCACGTTCGCCTCGGTGTGCCACGAACTGCTCAAGGGGGGCTTCACGTGGTACGCGACGGAGGTCGCGGACTACGGCTCCACGTTCGGAAACCTGGCCACGGTGGCCGTGCTCTACTTCTGGATCTATTACGAGGCGGTAGTGTTTATCCTGGCCGGTGAAGTGGCCCAGGTGTACACCATGCGAAAAGCCAGCAACGTCGAAGTCCGCCGCTCCTTCCTGACCGACCCATGACCGCCCGCTCACTCCGCATCGCCATCGCCTCGCTCCTGCTCGTGCCCGCTTGGGCGGCGGGCCAGGATCCGCTGTTCCCGGCGGACGGCGGGGAGGTCCGCTACCGCTCGGACTTCCTGGAGCGGGAGGTGGAGGCCGATCTCCCCCTGGTGCCTCACGACCGCTACATCGTCGTGCACCTCGCGGAGAACCGGGTGTTCCTGTTCGAGGGAACCCGGGCCGTCTGGTCGGCGCCGGCGGGCACCGGAACGGGCTTCCGCCTGGACCGCGGCGGTGAGCACCGGTGGAAGTTCGACACGCCGAAGGGCCTGATGAGGGTCCAGCGCATGGAAAAGGACCCCCTCTGGGAGGCGCCGGACTGGCACTTCATCGAGAAGGGCCTGCCGGTGCCGCCGGACGACAGCCGGTCCCGGCTGATTCCCGGTGGCATGGGCACGACCGCCATCTATCTCGGAGACGGCATCGCCATCCACGGCACGGAACTGCCGCAGCTCCTTCTCAATCCCGACCCCGAGGCCCGGCGCGTGTCCCACGGATGCATCCGCCTGACCAACGAGGCGGCCCGTACGCTGATGCACCTCGTGGACGTGGGCACCCCGGTTCTGATCTACTGAGCACGTGACCGAATCCATGACGATCGTCGGAGGGGTCCGGTGAGCGACGACGGACGGAAGGTCGTGGCCCGCAACCGGAAGGCACGGCACGAGTTCGAGATCCTCGAGACGTTCGAGGCCGGCATGGCCCTGCGCGGTCCCGAGGTCAAGTCGATGCGCGACGGACAGGTCTCCTTCCAGGACGCCTTCGCGCGGGTCCGCGGGGGCGAGGTGTGGCTCCACTCGCTGCACGTCAGCCCGTACGAGCAGGCCAACCGTGAGAACGTGGATCCGACCCGGACGCGGAAGCTCCTCATGAAGCGCCACGAGATCCGGGGTCTCGTCGGGCGGGTGGAGGAGAAGGGACTGACGCTCGTCCCGCTGGAGATCTACTTCCGCCGCGGGTACGCCAAGGTCCTGTTGGGCCTGGCCCGGGGAAAGAAGCTCCACGACAAGCGCGATACGCTGAAGAAGAAGGCGCAGGAGCGGGACGCGCGCCGGGCGCTCTCGGAGCGGACCTGATGGTGGCGCGCCGGATCCGCCCACGACTCGGGTCCACCCTGGTCCGGGGTGCCTGTCTGGCCCTTCTCGTGGGATCCTCGATCCCTGCGGAGGGGTGGGCGCAGCGGGAGCGACCGGAGCTTTCCGTCGTCTGGGAGAGCGGTGAGTCGGATCGTCGGCCCGTGGCCATGGACCGGGGCTACGCTGCGCTGGACGTCGACCTGATGATGGCTCTGGGGTGGAGCGTCGACCGCGACGGAGACGGTGCGCGCCTGAGCGGCCCCGACGGTGCCTCCGTGGTGGTTCGCGAAGGGTCTCCGTTCTTCCGGTGGAACGACCAGTCCCTGCAGTTCACCGACCCGCCGTATCGCGACGGCTCCGGCGGCGCGCTCATGGTGCCGCTCCAGCTCCTCTCGGACTTCCTGCCGCGGCGACTTCCCGACCTGTACACGTTCGACGGGCCGGCCCTTCGCTTCCGGTCGGCCACGGGCGGACGGTCGGATCCGGCCACTGCGGCCGGCCGGGCGGACCCCGCGACCTCGGTGGAGCGGCCGGACCCCGTCGTCACGGTCGAGCCGGGCGCCGATGCGGACGGGGCGTCGCCCCGGGGGCGGGAAACGACCCCGCGCGCCCTTCCCCAGCGCCGGGTCGTGGTCATCGACGCCGGCCACGGGGGCGCCGACCCGGGGTCCATCAGCCGGAGTGGCCTCCGCGAGAAGACCGTGGCCCTGGGCGTGGCCCTGGCCATGGCCGACCGACTCCGGACCCGTGACGACTTCGAGGTCCACCTCATCCGCGACAACGACACCTTCGTCCCTGCGTGGAACCGGGGCCCCCGGGCCAACGACCTTCGTGGCGACCGGCCCGGCCTGTTCGTGTCGATCCACGCCAACTCGTTCGACTCACCGGCCCGGGGCTTCGAGACCTACTTCCTCTCGGAGGCCCGCACCGAGCACGAGCGCCGCGTGGCGGCCATCGAGAACGCACCGGTGCGGATCGACGACACCGAGGTGCCGTCGCACGACGACCTGGGCTTCATCCTCCGCGAGCTGCGCAACTTCGACCACTCCCACTGGTCGCACCTCCTGGCGGAGTACGTCCAGGACGCCATCGCCCCCCTTCATCCCGGGCCGAACCGCGGGGTCAAGCAGGCGCCGCTCGCCGTCCTGACCAACGCGCTCATGCCGGCGGTATTGGTGGAGGTCGGCTTCCTGTCCCACCCCGACGAAGCACGCCTCCTGGCCCGGGAGGACTTCCAGCGGGACACCGGCAGCGCCATCGCCGAGGCCGTGATCCGGTTCTTCGAGCGCTACCCACCAGGATCGGGAACCGGGGCGGGGGAGCGCCCGTGAAGGGGCGCGGCGCCGCGGTCGGCGTCGCTCTCGCTCTGACGGGTTGCGTCTACTACAACGCCATCTACAACGCCGAGCGCCTGTTCGACCAGGCCGAACGGCACCATCGCCTCGGGCGCGACTCCCTGGCCGCCGCCGGGTTCCGGGAGGTCATCGACAAGTCGGCCCGGGGATACCGTCAGGAACCGGAGGGCGAATGGGCGGACGACGCGCTGTTCCTGCTGGGCCGGGCCCACCTCCGTCTGGGAGAATTCCGGGCGGCCCGCGTGGCCCTCGACGAAGCGGCCGCCCGGGCACCCACCGAGGAACACCGGCGCGCCATCGACGTCTACCGCGCCGCCGTTCGCATCCACGCCGGGGAACGCGACGCGCCCCTGGCGCTCCTGAACCGGTCCCTGCGCGAGCTGAGGCCGGGCGTCGCGATGGCGGAGGGCCACTACTGGCGGGCGCGGATCCTCCTGGACCTCGGGCGTGAGGACGCGGCCTGGTGGGACCTGGACCGGGCCGCCGCGGTCCACGACGCCCTCGCGGTCCCGGCGGCGCTGGAACGGGCGGCGGCCGGCATCCGCCACGACCGCCCCGAACGCGCGGCGGAGGGTGTGGCCCGACTGCTCCACCACCGGGACGGAGGCGGGGTGGCCGATTCGCTCTCGGTGCTTCTCGCGCAAGCCGCGGCCCGGTGGGGCCCCGAGCGCGCTGCGACGCTCCTCGCCGACGCCCCGTCGGCCGCGTGGTCCCCCGCCGAACGGGGTCGGGTGCTCCTGGACCGTGCCGGGCTCTTCCAGGCCGCCGGCGATACGGCCGCCGCCCGCACCGACGCACGAGCGGTGGCGGGGGGGGTGGGCGCGACATCTGCCCGGGCGCGCCTCCTGCTGGCCCGTTGGCTCCTGGCCGACGCGCAGGACCTGATCGCGGCGCGGGACGTCCTCCCCGTCCTGTTGCCGGCCGAGGGCACGCCGGAGGCCCAGCCCACGCTCGCCGCGCTCCGCGCGCTCTCGGACCTGGCGGAGCTCGGCCTCGACGATCCCCTGGGATGGTTCGCCGCCGCGGAGGTGGCCCGGGACCGTCTCGACGCGCCGATCCTGGCCCGGGGACTCTTCCTGGCCTTCGCCGACGCGGCCCCGGAGTCGCCCTGGTCGGCCAAGGCGCTGCTCGCGGCCCTGGACGTCAGCCCGGCGGAGGGCGACCGGGCCTGGCTGCGTCAGCGTCTGGAGGGACGAAGCCGCAGCCCTTACGTTCTGGCGGCTCGTGGAGAGCCCGCTCCGGGGTTCGAGGCTCTGGAGGAGGAGCTCGCTACCCGCCTGGAGGAGATCAGGAGCCGGTGAACGTCACCACCGAGGTGTTCGGAGTGGTCTTCCAGAACCCGGTGCTCCTCGCGGCCGGTACCTGCGGGTTCGGACGGGAGCTGTCCGACGTCCTGGACATCGACGCGGTCGGTGGCTTCGTGACCAAGTCGGTGACGCTCGAGCCGCGCGGCGGCAACCCGGCCCCCCGTGTCACCGAGTTCGGCGGGGGCATGATGAACTCCATCGGCCTGGCCAACCCCGGCCTGGCGGGCACCCGGGCCGAGAAGCTGCCGTGGATCCGCGACCACGTCCGCCGGGCCCGTGTGTTCGTCAGCGTGGCGGGCCACAGCGTGGAGGAGTTTCTCGCCCTGGTCGAGGGCCTGGACGGAGACGACGGATTCCTCGGGTTCGAGCTGAACCTGTCCTGCCCCAACGACACCCGGCGAGGCGGTGCCCCCTTCGCCCTCGACCCGGAAGCCGTGGCCCAGGTCGTGTCCGGCGCCCGGGCGCGGACCGACCGGCCGCTCCTGGCCAAGCTGGCCCCCAACGACCCGGACGTGGCCCGCACGGCGGCGGTGGCGGAAGACGCGGGGGCCGACGGGTTGACCCTGACCAACACGCTTCCGGGTCTCCTGCTCGACACGGCGGGTGCGCCCCGGCTGGGTGCGGGACCCGGTGGGGTGAGTGGTCCGGCGCTGCTCCCTGTGGGCGTTCGGGCGACGTCGCTGGCCCGCGCCGCCACCTCGATCCCTCTCGTGGGTCTCGGCGGGATCTCGGGTGCGGCCGACGCCGTGGCCTACGCCCGTGCGGGAGCGACCCTCGTCGGCGTAGGCACCGCGACGTTCGCCGACCCGCGCGTCGGTCCCCGGCTCGCGGCCGACCTGGTCCGTTGGGGGCGTCGCCACCGCGTGGCGGCCTGGACCGATCTGGTGGCACCGCCGCCCACCCCTCCGCACGACCGCGGCCGACCGGCCGACCCCCCCGTCGAGGAACCTTCATGGCAGGCGTGATCATCGCATTGGACCATCCCTCGCGTGACGAGGCGATGGCCCTCGTGGATCGGCTCGGCGATCCCGCCGACTTCTACAAGGTCGGATTCGAGCTCTACGTCAGGGCGGGCTCGGCGGTCGTGGAGGAACTGCGGCGCCGGGGCAAGCGGGTCTTCCTCGACCTCAAGTTCCACGACATCCCCAACACGGTGTCCGGTGCGGTGCGAGCCGCGGTGGACCTGGATGTCGAGTTCCTGACCGTCCACGCCGCCGGCGGCTCGGAGATGATCCGGGCTGCCCGTGAGGCTGCGGCGGACCGCGCCCGGATCCTGGCCGTGACCGTGCTCACCTCGCTGTCTCCCAGCGATGTCGTGTCGGTGTGGGGCCGGCCCATCCAGTCGCTCCGCGACGAAGTGGTGCGTCTGGCCCGCCTCGCCGTGGACGCCGGGGCCGACGGGGTGGTGGCCTCGGCCATGGAAGCGGCCTGGCTCCGCCGGGCCCTGGGTCGCGACGCGCTCCTGGTCACACCCGGCATCCGCACCAGCGGGGAGCACGGCGACCAGAAACGGGTGGCCACCCCCACCGACGCCGTCGAAGCGGGCTCCGATTACCTTGTGGTGGGTCGGGCCGTGACCAACGCTCCCGACCCCTCCGCGGCTCTCGAGGCCCTCCTGGCCGAGTTGGCGACGGCGCAGGCCGACGCCTGACCATTCCCGACACGCTCCCTGCAACCTCCGCCCCGATGGCACTCAAGGTCTACGACACGCTTCGCCGCTCCCTCGTCCGGTTCGAGCCGATGGATGCCGATCGGGCGCGCGTGTACGCGTGCGGGCCCACGATCTACGGCTATCCCCACATCGGGAACTTCCGGGCGTTCCTGTTCTTCGACCTGGTGCACCGGTACCTCGAGTGGACGGGGTATTCGGTGGACTTCGTGATGAACCTCACGGACGTCGACGACAAGACCATCAAGGGGGCCGTCGCCGAGGGGAAGGACATCCGGTCCTACACCGAGCCCTACGGCGAGGCCTTTCTCGAGGATTGCCGCACGCTGGGCATCCGTCCCGTGGACGCCTACCCGAAGGCCACGGACTACGTGGACCGGATGATCGCCTTCGTGGAACGCCTCGTGGCCGGAGGATTCGCCTACCAGGCCGAGGACGGCGCGGTGTACTTCTCGATCGCCCGGTTCCCCGACTACGGGAAGCTCAAGGGCATCGACACGGCCACGCTCCGGTCGGGGGCGCGGGTGGCCCAGGACGAGTACGAGAAGGAGGACGCACGCGACTTCGTGCTGTGGAAGGCCGCCACCGACGACGACGAAGCGGCTTCGGCGGCCTGGGATTCGCCGTGGGGCCGAGGTCGGCCGGGGTGGCATCTCGAATGCTCGGTCATGAGCACGTCCGAACTCGGCGACACCCTGGACATGCATCTGGGGGGCGAAGACCTGGTCTTCCCCCACCACGAGAACGAGATCGCCCAGTCGGAGGCCGCCACCGGCAAGCCGTTCGTCCGCCACTGGCTCCACGTGAAACACCTTCTCGTGGAAGGCAAGAAGATGTCCAAGTCGCTGGGCAACTTCATCGTGGTCCGCGAACTCCTCGAGGAGGGCTACGATCCCGCGTCCATCCGCCACCAGCTCATCAGCTCCCAGTATCGGCGCGAGCTGAACTTCACCCGTGCCGGCCTCGACGCCTCCAAGAACGCCGTGCAACGCCTGCTCGACTTCGAGGCCCGCCTCGAGGCGCTGCCGGTCGATGACGGGGCCGGGGCCTCCCACCTGCCGGAACTGGCCCACGACCTCGTAGCCCGGTTCCGCCACGCCATGGACGAGGACTTCAACTCGGCCGACGGGCTGGCCACGGTGTTCACGTTCGTCAACCGCGTGAACGGAGAGCTCGACCAGCACGGACCGGTCCGTCCCAGGGAACGCGACGCGGCCCTCCGGGCATTGCGCTCGGTGGACCAGGTGCTGGGCCTGCTGGAAGTCGCCCACACCACCCGGGCGGTGGACGACGATCTGGCGACCTGGGTCGAGGAGCGGATCCAGGCCCGGGCCGATGCGCGTGCCTCCCGGGACTTCGACCGGGCCGACGCCATCCGGGACGAACTCGCCGATCGGGGCATCGTTCTGGAAGACGGGGCCGAGGGGACCCGCTGGAAGGTCACGGGTTGAGCCCAGGCTCCCGGGCCATCGCCCTGGTGGGGTGCCTCTTCGTCGGGGTGCACGGGCCGTTGGGTGCGCAGCAGGTGAGGGCCCCGGCGGCGTCCACGGAAGCGCGGGCCGACTCGATCCTCTACACCCTCGAAGACCCCGCCGCCGCCCTTTCGCTGCTGGAATCGGCTCTGCGGAGCGGACGGGACGCCTATCCCCTCCGGTGGCGGGCCGCCCGGGCGGCCACCGCACTGTCCGTCGTCCACCAGGAACAGGCGGCCCGCCGCGCCTCGCTGCTCCGTGTGGCCATCGACCACGGCGAGGCGGCGGTCGCGGCCCGACCCGAGGGGATCGACGGCCGCTACTGGCGGGTCGCGGCGAAGGGCCGGCTCTCGCTCCATGCCGACTCCCGGGCGGCGGCGGCCCTGGCCCGGCAGATCGAAGCCGAGGCGCGGGACATCCTGGCTCGTGACTCGCTGCACGCCGGAGGGCACAACGCCCTGGGCCGGCTCAACCTCGAGGTCATGATCCTGCCCGGATGGAAGCGGAGCCTCGGGCGGCTGCTCTCGGGGGATGTCCTCGGGCGCACCAGCTGGGACCTGGCCGAGCACCATCTGCAGCGCGCGGTGGAGCTGGAGCCCGGCAACCCCCTCTACCTGCGGGACCTCGGCGCGCTGCACCACCACCGGGACCGCCCCACGGCGGCCCGGATCCTTCTGAGGCGTGTCGTGGCCCTCGAGGGACTGCACCCGTGGGAGCGGGTCTTCCAGGACGAGGCCAGGACCCTGCTCGGGGAGATCGACGGCAGCGGGCCCGTCGGTCGTTGACGCGTCCCCGTGCGATGGTACCTTCGGGCGAGCGCTGGCGTAGCTCAACTGGTAGAGCAGCTGCCTTGTAAGCAGCAGGTTGGGGGTTCGAGTCCCTTCGCCAGCTTGGGATCGCGGACGGGGCCCCGGAGGCCCACATCCGACCCATACGCGCGGGGCTCAGGCGACGCAGGCCGATCCGGCCATTCCACCGGCGGAAGCGCCGGGCCATGGTCCCACCCCACCCGAACGTCTACGGGGTGGGTCCCAGGCGCTCGGGGTCGGCGCCGACCTCCCCCAGGCACCGTGCCGATCCCGGCGCCCATCCCGGCGCGCCGGACGGTCGGAAACGCCTCCGCTGCGACGCCGAAACACTCCTCGGCCTCCCGCCGCGCCGCCTGGAAAACAGGCGTCGGATCGGGGCTTGATGCCCCCCGGAGCCCGGGTTACCTTTCAAAGCTCGTTCCCAAAAGGCCGTCTCTGGACACGGAGGCGGCTCTTTTCCACTGGCGGGTCCTGGATCTGCGGTGGGAACGGGAAGCAGGCCCGGAAGTCGTTTCGGGTGCGAAGACGGTGGGGTACCGAAGCGGTCAAACGGGGCAGACTGTAAATCTGCTGGCATAGCCTTCGGAGGTTCGAATCCTCCCCCCACCACTTCCGTCGAGGCGGAGCGATGTCACGGCGGTCACGCGGGAGTAGCTCAGTTGGCTAGAGCATCAGCCTTCCAAGCTGAGGGTCGCGGGTTCGAGTCCCGTCTCCCGCTTGCCGGCTGGATGGCCGGTGAGCGACAGAAGGTCGCTCTGGTAGCTCAGTGGTAGAGCGCATCCTTGGTAAGGATGAGGTCGCGGGTTCAATCCCCGCCCAGAGCTTGTACGCCCGAGAAGGGCGCGTAGTGCGAGCCGCGGGTCACGTTCCCGCTCATGTAGCCCCAAAGAATCGAAGCAGAGGTCGCGATGGGTAAGGAGAAGTTCGAGCGGACAAAGCCGCACGTGAACGTGGGAACGATCGGTCACGTGGACCACGGGAAGACGACGCTGACGGCAGCGATCACGCTGACGCAGGCGAAGAAGCACGGTGGAGACGCGGTCGCGT
>JAVJOF010000025.1:0-313736 GCA_040216925.1 Longimicrobiales bacterium | reverse complement strand
GTGGACGAACTGATCGACGCCATTACCCGCTACATCGATCATCGCAACCGCGCCCCACGACCCTTCGTCTGGACCGCCTCCGTCAATCATATCCTCGCCAAGGTCCGGAAAGGCTTCAGGACTTTGGAGGCACTACACTAGCGGAGGTTGGCGAGAACGATCTCTTGCCAGTAGTCGTAATGACGGGCGATGGAGACCCAGGTTTGATGCAGGATGCTCTAGACAACGGTGCTCTCGACTTCCTTTCGAAGCCCTTCGATGTCGCCACGGTGCGGGCTCGAGCTCGCAACATGCTGCGGGTACAGCGGCTCCACCGTCTGGCACGAGGTCAGGTGGAGTCCTTGGAGGCGCAGGTCAAGGACCGGACCGCGGAGCTCGCCGACGCACGCTCTGAGGTGCTCTTCCTCCTGGCCCGAACCGCAGAGTACCGTGACGATGAGTCGGGTCGCCACGCTCAGCGAGTTGGCTTGCTTTCGTCACTGATCGCCTCTGAATTGGGGGTCAACCACCGGGGTGTTGACCGCGTTCGGCGCATTGCTCCGCTTCACGATATAGGGAAGATCGCTGTTCCAGATGCAGTGCTTCGCAAGCCGGACCGGCTGACAACGAGCGAATTCGAACTCATGAAGGCCCATACGGTGGTCGGGGCGGCGTTGCTTGGAAGTAGCCCGCACAACTTGATGCGTGCAGCTGCCGAGATCGCCCGATCCCACCACGAGCGCTGGGACGGGTCGGGCTATCCGGACGGCCTCTCGGGAGCAGCCATCCCACCAAACGCTCGGATCGTCGCATTGGCCGATGTGTTTGATACGCTCACCCACCCCCGGCCCTACAAAGATGCGTTTTCTCCCGAGAGGGCCCGAAACTTGATCACCGCTGAACGAGGTCGGCACTTTGATCCAGAGGTGGTAGATGCGTTTTTCTCGATCCTTGGAAGGACGAGGCCGGGCGAACTTATGGCCCTCAGCGACCCAGTCGATCCGTTTGCGGACCGAGCCATGTTCGGCGGGAGTGCGAGGGATTAATGGATTCGGGTGATCGAATGAACCCAGGGCAAGACGGCCAGGGCTCCTTCAAGGGGCGATTTCCGGGTGGGCCTTCAGCTCCTTCCGGGCAGAGCGGGCCGGAGAGACGGTCCGCTCACGACGTCGATGCCGCGCGCTCCGACGCATTCGAGAGGAAGCGGCGGTATGCGCGCCGCCGCCGGCTCGCCATCGGCGCTGCCGCGGCGGTCCTGCTCTCGTTCGGTCTCGGGTGGGTCATCGGGCTGTCTAGCCATACGACGCCAGAAGAGTTGATGAACGTTGACGCGACAGAGCCAGGTGCACGGGGCCTATCCCAAGAGGTGAACCGTGCGTTGTTGGAACTATGGCGTATGGAAGACGTGGAGTTTCAACGGAACCGCTCGCGTTAGGGAGGTGGGCTCATACATGGGCAAACGAGTAGGTTGGCGAGATGTTGTCGGTGAGGCCGGGCAAGGGGGCAGAGTACTGATCGTCGAGGACCAAGTCGAGGTCAGGCGCAGCCTGCAAAGGCTTGTGATCCAACTCGGCTACTCGGTGCGCGTTGCCGGGTCGGCGGAGGAGGCAGACCTGTGGCTTCAGTCTGAGCCGTTCGATGTCTGCCTACTCGACGTGGAACTGCCCCGCATGCAAGGCGTGGAGTTTCTCACCTGGGCCCTTGGCCGGGATCCGGAATTGGCGATCATCATGATCACCGGTCTCAATCTCCCAGAGCTCGCGATCGAGTGCATCGACGCGGGTGCGCGAACGTATCTTGTCAAGCCTGTCGAATCAGAGTTCCTCCGACTCGCGCTGCGCGACGCCGTGGCTGTCCGGAGCCTCTTGGTTGAGCGGAATCGGCGGGCTTCCAGTTGAGCCAGTTGTGCCGCTCCCACCGGCGGAACAACTTCCCAATCCACCATCGGTGGCTTCCCGAGGGCACTTGGGGGCCGACTAGCGGTCGGTTTCGACGCTGCACCTACGATCCCACATGGATAGAACCGGTTCGACGGAAGAAGTACGGTGAGAGATGGCGGCAGCCGTTACGAGTAGCCCCGAGCCCACCGGAGGAACCATGCACCTCGGTCGAGCCGACAGCCGGACCCTGATCCTCGACCTCGATGGTACGCTGTTCGATCCGACGACCATTCCCCGGGAGGTGCTGGATCCGCTGTTCGACGAGCTCCGCCGAGCTAGTCCAGCGGAGTGGGGAGCGGTGGAACGGCGGGTGGATGCGGCGTTCGAGGCGATCATCCATCGCCCCCTCCTCGAAGTTGCGGAGGCCTTCATCTGGCCACGGGCGTTTCGTGATCGTGCTATCAGAGCGGCCGAGCGACTTCAGCTACCGGAGACGCTCCCCCTCATGCCTGACGCAGGCTGGCTTGAGGCGGTCGACACCCCGAAGGTGCTCGTAACTACCGGAGTCGCGGCGATCCAGACGCAGAAGGTCGCCGCGTGTGGCATCCTGGAGTGGATCGACGAGGTCCACGTCCTGGATGGCACGATCCCCACGAGTCGCTCGAAGAGGACGGCGTTCGCCAACATCTTGGACCGGCATGGAGGCAATCCAGATTCCTTCCTGGTCGTTGGCGATCGGGCGGAGTCTGAGATCGCGGCAGGTCGGTCACTCGGGTTTGCGACCTATCATGTGGCCCGCGAGGGGCTTGCCCACGCGTGCGCGGCGACGTGGTGCCGCAGAGATCTCTGGGACCTCGCGATACTCTTCGGGCACACTCCGACCTGATGGACCTCGAACTCATCGGCGGCGGGCCCCACCCTGATCCTGACGAGGCCGAGCGCGCGCGCCTCGAGATCGCCCTCGACGATGCGCGCCGGTCGGTGCGGGTCGCGGAACACATGATCGCGATGTTGGGGCAGGCCATCGGCGCGGCCGACGAGGACGGCGAGGACGACATCGCCCGACGCATCTCGCGGGGGCTGGAGGCGCAGCGTCGGCAGCTCCAGGACACCCTCGCTAAACAGCGGCAGGCGGTGATCATGGCCCGTCGGGAGCTGGAGCGGTTCATGGGGGAGACGTAGGGGCCAGGCCCAAAGACTTGCGCAGGGTATCCCGCGCAGCAGATCTAAGGGCGCGACGGCTCGGTTTCCCACGGCCCGGAGGTCACCATACGGTGGCTCCAACGGTTGGCGCCCCCAGCCCTCTTCCTCCTGCTCGTCCCCGTGGCCCTCGAGGCCCAGGTGTGTGGGAGGGGAAGCCTTGCGGCAACACGTGCATCGCTCGGAGCCGGACGTGCCGGGTTGGCACAGGTACCGCACGGTGGGCGACCCCTCGGCCCCCGGCGAGCACACCAGTCGCGGCAGAGGTGCCGGCCGGTATGGGGTTCGTCGCCTCCTCGCGGGGACAGGTGTACTACTGGGTCGGATGCAGCTCCTGGCGGACCCTGTCGCCGGCCAACCTCCGCTTCTTTCCGACCGCGGAGGCCGCAGTCGCCGCCGGCTACAGGCCCTCGGGCTCCTCTACGTGTCGAGTTCCGGAGGGCTGGACACCTGGAGCTGGCTCAGACAGGTCGGGGGGACTGGCGCCGCCGAGGGAAGCGTCCTGCACCGTTGCGTCCGTGGTCGTGGTGACACGCTGGACTGCGCCGACGGGCGCCGCATCCGGCTGCTCCTTGTCGATGCCCCGGAGATGGCGCAGGGTGCGTATGGGAGTCTGGCGAAGGAAGGACTCGAGGTGCTCGCCCCGGTCGGCGGGGTGCTCTCCGTTGAGCTCGATGTCGAGCGGGCGGATCGGAACGGCCGGACGCTCGCCTACCTCTACGACGTCGATGGACGGAGCCTGAACGAGTCGCTCCTCCGGATGGGGCTCGCCGTGGTGTCCGTGCATCCCCCGAACGTGCGGCATGTCGATGACTACCGGGCGACCGCCGAGTCGGCTCGGGCGGGTCGGGTCGGTCTCTGGGCCCTGTCGGCGTTCGCGTGCACACCGTCCGACTCCAGGGCCGGGCGGTGTGGAGTCGTCCAGATGTACAACCCACGGACGGGTGACTCGTGGCGTCAGGGCGGCGGCCCCACGGGTTTCCATAGCGATCGCAGCGGTTCTCTCCTTCTCGCCCGGTGTTTCCTCGGCTCAAGAGCCATCGCCACCCATCGACCTGTCCGGTGTCCGGCCGCAGCAGCCGATCCTCATGGTCCTCCAGGAGAAGCGTGTCACTTCGGACGACCGGGGCATCTGGCTGAACCTGGACTTCAGCGTGAGCAGTAGCCTGGAGAAGGCGACTCGGGCCTTCACGGGAACGGTGGAGTTCCTTGACCAGTTCGGACTCCCGATGCACACCATCCGCGTGGATGTAGAGAAGCCGATTGCGCCCGGCGAGGCGTACAACTGGATCGGCCGCGTGCCCTATACCTCGTCCCATCCTGGGCTGGCGTCCGTGCACCGCACCCGGCTCGACCGGATGTCGGCACGGTTTACGCTCCAGGTGGTCGTGTACGCGGACGGGTCCCGAGAAGTCTTCCCACCGGGTTGGTGATGTGGACCTGTCTGGCTGAACCGTGGTCCGGAGCCACCAGCCATCGAACGGCCGCCGAAGCCTTCCCGGTAGGATCGTCGACGATAGTCTCCGCCGTGATGGTCACCTCGTCGGTCCGGTTCACCCGGCCCTCGCTGTTCCTGCCACGTCCAGGCTTCACACTCGGCGGGCCGGTCAGGGTCTCGGCGTCAGGGAGCAGGTGCCCGAACGTCATGCGGAAGGCCATGGAGTCGGCTCGGGCGGTACCCGGTGCAACGGTCGTGGGCCGTCCTTGGCGGGCCGACGCACCCCTTGCAAACCTGGGGAGGGGCTACTTCTTCGAGTTCTTCCTCGAGTCGGGTTCGGCGGGCGTCCGCTTCTCCGCGAGGTCGCGCAGGAAGCGGTTCTGACGCCGCAGGCTGATCTCTTCCGCGTCCGCGTAGCCCTTCGCCTCCGAGCTCGGCGGCTCGGGGGGCGTTTCCGTATTCTTCGAGGAGCTCGAGCGTCGGTTCATTTCGCACCCGCCACGAAACCTGGTCATGAGGCTGGCGAGCCCCGGAGGGCCCTACTCTTGAATATCGGTCGCATGGGTCCGGCTGGACAGGTTGTCGCGGGCCTCCCGCTCGAACAGGGCCAGAAGTAGTGCCAACTTCCGCCGCCTCTACGAACGGCAACGCTCTACGGGTCCGCCGGAGGCGGGAGCTGCTCGCCGACGCCGGCATCGTGCTCCAGGGCCGCGAGCTCCCGCTCGAGCGACTTCACCCGGCGACCGGCGCGGAACCAGCGGACGGTCTGGAGGAGGAAGCCCCCGGCTACGAACGCCGTGGCCAGCACGGTCTGGCCGTACGCCACGGCCAGCCCTGCGGGCAGGATGGTGGCAGGGGTGACGCCGATGAGGAACCAGGTGACCTCGCGGTCCACCCGGCTGCGGGCCGCCGTCAGGTCTTCCCGCAATGCGGCCTCGGTGCGTTCCGCCCAGCTCGTCGGGACGGGCGGTGGTGCGTCGGACGGTGTGGGAGGCCCTACGTCCCGCACTGGGTGCATCCAGGGGGCTGCCACGGCGACTCGCCGTCGATGACCACCCGCTGACCGTTCCACGCCGCCATGATCCCGCCGCCGTAGGGATCCATCCCCAGGGCCTTCTGGAGGCTGTTGACCGCCAGCGCCACCTGGATGTAGGCCACGTCCGTGGCCGTGGGCAGGAGCGACGGCGATCCGCTGTCCCCGCATTCTTCGGGCCCGAGGTACATGACGCTCTGCCAGCGGCAGGTGTGTCCCATCCCCAGCACATGACCGAGTTCGTGGGCCACGATGCCCCGGTCCGCCCGGAACTGTTCGACGCTCTGGTGGAAGACCTGACCCCCGCGTTCCAGGTAGGGGTCTCCGCTGACGATGTTGGCGCAGGCGGTGGCCCGCCCGCACGCTCCCGGGCGCACCGTGACGACCACGTCCGCAACCGCTGTCGAGGTGGCCGGCCGGAACAGGTCGCGACCGACCACCTCTTCCAGCTCCGCGATGCGGCGCCAGTACCGCTCGACGTCGATGTCCCAGACCTGGGACGTCGAGGCGACGCGGTCCACGGACAGGGTCAGCGGCAGCCGGTCGGCCGTCACGGTCTGGACCTGGAACTGCCAGATCTTGGCCGCCAGGCTCTGGCCGGTGGTGGTGTAGAAGGCCGGTTCCTCGCCGAGGGCGGGGGTCAGGTCCACCGGAACCGTCTGGCCGGCGAACGTGCCTTCGGTGAAGGTCCAGGCGAGCGGCACCATGACCAGCAACTGCGGGTCGGCCAGCTCCCACGGGCGGAGGCGCCGGAAAGCGGGGTACAGGGTCCGGGCGCCCTGCGGCACGTCGACGATGAGCTCGAGTTCCTCGGCCTCGCGGACGGTTCCGACCAGAGTCCCGTCGAAGGCGCCCTCGGCGGTCACGGGAACCCGGCCCCGGAGGCTGTCGTCCGCGAACAACGTGACGGTCAGGTCGCCGAGCCGTCCGTCGGGGCGGGGGTGGAAGAGCTGCCCCTGGATCCGAGTCACGCCCTTGAAGCCCGCGGAGAACGAGGTCGGGGTCGTGCCCACCACGACGTGGCAGGTGGTCGCCCCCGTGTTGGCGCACGCTCCGGCCCATCCCTCGAACGCCACGCCGTTCAGGGCCGTATCGCGGGGCATGGCCTGGATCGACAGTGACGTGCCGGGGGCCAGATCGGCCACGCATCGCCCCCGTGCCTGTCCGCCCTCGTACCAGCACTCGATGTGGGGCGCGGAGCGGATGAGGCCCGCCCCCTCTCCCCAGCCGGACACCGTCACGGTCACGGACTCGGGGTCGGAGATCTCCACGATCGGCGCGATGTACGTGGTGTCGGCGCACGCGGCGGCCCCCACCATGAGCACCGCAGCCACGGTCCAGGGGATTTCCAGGCGGGGGAGCGGACGCAGGGGGGCCTCCGGTGGGGCGCGGAACGGGACGCGGTCCGCGCTCGAGGATCGGAGCCGACGGACCCCTACTTAATGCACTGCCGGTCCGGTGTTGTCAAACGGGAGAAACAAATGTTTACCCCCGAACGACCGAACGGCCGGAAGCGTGAGCCTCCGACCGTCGGGTTCCGGTAGGGATCCGGCGTCAGTGGGGGAGATCCACACTCACGGCGGCGGTGATCGGCATCGTCCAGAGTTCGTCGGACGCTTGGGCCTGCACGTTCCGCTCGTAGATGGGCATGAGTTCGGTGTCGTCGACGAACGTCAGGTTCGCCCCGGACGCTACCTGCACCTTCACGTCCTCCGTCACGTCGTACCCGACTTCGACACCGGCGTTGACCGTGGGATAGGTCTCCGTGATGTCCTCGCCGCGGTTGTTCGGCGTTTCGATGAAGACCTCGGTGTCCAGCATGGCGGAGCCGGCGCCGGCCGTGGCCTGGATGCTCCAAGGACTGTCGCTGGAGCGTCCCGCGACATCGAACTGCACACCACCGCTGAGATAGTAGAAGCGCATGTCGGGCAGAGGCGTCAGCGTCGTGGCCTGGTCGTCTCCGGGGAGCGCGTCGACCCCTCCATCGGCCCGTACGGCGACGTGGTCGCCGAGCCACCAGGCGGCACCGATGCCCGCGTGGATTCCGGCGTCGACGTAATCGGCCAGATCCTGAGCGGGAAGAGCGGCGCCAGCCTCGACCTGCACGTCGAATTCAGGGGCGTCGTCGCTGAGGATCTCGTCGCTACCGTAGTCCTGCGCGTGGGTCGAGACGGGCACGAGCGCGATGGCGGCAAGGGCGGCCGCGAAGATCGGAATCTGTCGGTGATGTCTCATTTGTCGGAACCTCCATCAGGGGGTTCGGCTTCCGGCGAATCGGACGAGGACATTCGGTCCGCGAACGGGACGCAACGTCCCTCGCCCAAAACGTGAAACCCCAACACGTAAGTGTTGTTCCCGTAATGGTTTACGCGGCCTTGTGCGCGGTGGTCGTCGGAGGCGGGAGGAGGTCGATCGGAGCGCAGGACGCCCCCGCCGAGGCGGTCAGCCGTCGTCGACGGCGTCCAGCCAGGCCGGCCGCCCGGATGGCGTCTGGACGTACAGGTACGGCCCGAAACGCCCGAGTACCGGAAGCTCCTGTCCGGCCCCGACCTCGGCCATCACGGGTGCGTCGAGAAAGGGGGCGGTGCGGAGCTGCTCCGGCGCGTCGGCCACACGGGTACCCACCGGCCGATCGACGGATTCGGTGAGCCGCGCAGCCACGTACCCTTCCCGCCCGTCGGGCAGCCGCACCCGGTACCAGTCGCCCGATCCGGCCAGCACCCGGAGGGGCGTGTGCTGTTCCAGTTCCCGGAGCACGTCGGCGCGAACCGACGGCGCGGTCCGCAGGCGGATGCCCGGGTCGGCCATACGAACCCACCGACCCAGCCGCTCCCCGTCGGCCGTGAGCTCGACCAGGGTGCCCCTCGGCGGACGGATGAAAGGATCCGGGTCGACCGGCCCCTCTCCACGGCGATAGATCCCGAAGTGCAGGTGAGGGGGCGTCGTGCGGGCGTTGCCCGAGTTCCCCACGAAGCCGAGCGTGTCTCCGGTCCGGACCCGCTGGCCGTCCCGGACGTACTGGCTGTCGAGGTGGGCGTAGTAGACGCTGGCGTTCCTCGGGCTGTCACGTAGCCAGACCACCTTCCCGCCGAGGCGGGTCACCTGGACCCGGCTGACCACACCGTCGGACGTGGCCAGGACGGGCGTGCCCCGCCGGGCGAAGATGTCCACGCCGTGGTGGCTCCGCCGACCCCCCTCGCGCTCGTCACCGAACACGCTCTGGATGGCGCCCGGCCCCAGCCCTTCCACCGGGAAGGCCAGTTGGGCCTCGAGGCGCAGCGTGACCTGGTAGCGTCCTCCGCGCAGGAGTTCGGGCTGAATGCGCAGCACGAAGTCGCCGCCGCGCATCGGCTCGTGGACGAACGTGCCGGGAACCGAGTCGGAGGAGAGCAGGGGACGCAGCGGGTCCTGGGGGTCTTCCGGAACGCGGAACAGATCCACGAAGACGCGGGTGCCTTCGTCTCCCTCCAGGGCGACCTCGACCGTGAGGCGCTGGCCTCGCCCCACCGCCACGCGGTAGGCGGTCGCGCCGGCTTCCTCGGGCGCGATGAATCCCTGTTCCCGGAAGGGGAGCGACACGTCCAGGGGCTCGTCGAGGGCGCGCCGGCTGGCGGCGATCCAGTCCCTGGCCAGGGCGGCGTCTCCGAGTCCGGCGTCTTCGAGCGACGCCAGGTACTCCTCGTGGGGCGTCAGATCCCGGAAGCGGTCCTGGACCTGCTCCACCTCCTCGCACGCGACCAGAACCGACAGACAGGCCAGGGCGGTGGGAAGGAGGTACTGCGCACGCCGTCGCATCATGCGGATCGAACTCCCGTTGAAGCCGTCCTCGGGGGGAAGGTGGATGAGCGGGATCGTGCGCGGGGAACCGTACGTGGATACGCGGGCCTGCCCGCCGGGGTTCCATGGGGTCGGCCGAAATTGAAGGCACTGGACGGTTCCGTTAACTTTTTCGGCTCTCCAGAGGCTCCGCGACCCCCGTGTCCGGAGTGCCCCTCCCGTACCGGGACGCGTCGTGGTCCGCATCGCTGAAATCGAAGCCGGCAGCATTGCCGAGGAGCTTTCCCTCGAGATCGGGACCCGGGTGGTCCGGATCAACGGCGATCGCGTGCGCGACGGCATCGACCTGACCTTCCTCTTGTCGGACACCGAACTGGAGTTGGAGACCGTCTCGCCGAGCGGGGAGACGGTGATCTACGAGATCGAGCGGGAGCCGGGGGCCCCGGTGGGCATCGTCCCGGCACCGGACACGATCCGGGAATGCGCCAACAAGTGCGTGTTCTGCTTCATCGACGGGAACCCCCAGGGCGTCCGGGATTCGCTCTGGCTCCGCGACGACGACTTCCGGCTGTCGTTCACGTACGGCAGCTACGTGACGTTGACCAACCTGGGTCCCAAGGGACTCCAACGCCTCGTGGACCAGCGGATCTCGCCCCTGTACGTCAGCGTCCACGCCACCGAGCCGGAGGTCCGGCGCCGTCTTCTCGTGAACGACCGCGCCGGCCAGATCATGGATCAACTCCGGATGCTCCTGGCCGGGGGGCTCACCGTGCACACCCAGGTGGTCCTCTGCCCCGAGTGGAACGACGCGGAGCACCTGGACCGCACCATCGAGGATCTCTGGGCGCTGGGTCCGGCCATCGAGAGCCTGTCCGTGGTGCCCGTAGGGCTGACCCGGTACAACGTGGGCAAGCCGGTACGACCGCTCCTGCCCGAGGAGGCTGCCCGGGCCATCGATCAGGTGGATGCCGCACGAGCCCGGGCCGTGAACGAGCGGGAGATGGGGTGGTGCTACGCCGCCGACGAGATGTACCTGATCGCGGGCCGGCCGCTTCCCGGCGCGGACTACTACGACGACGGGGCGCTGTACGAGAACGGGGTGGGGGCGGTCCGCCGCTTCGTCGATCTCTTCGATGAGGGCGTCGATTCCGTCCCCGACCTGCGCGGCCGGCGCATCCGCCTCGTGACAGGGCGCTCGATGGCTCCCTTCCTCCAGGAGCGGTCGTCGCGGCTGGCGGCGGCCTCGGGAGCCGAAGTCGAGGTGGTCACGGTCCAGAACCGGTTCTTCGGCGAGAGCGTGACCATCGCCGGCCTCCTCGGCGGGCGCGACATCCTCGAGGATCTTGGGCCCGCCCGGGACGGCGACGTGGTGGTGCTGCCCGCCGAGGCCATCAATGCCGACGAGCTGTTCATCGACTCACTGCCAGTGGCGGAGTTCGAAGCGGCGCAGGCTCCGGCGCGGGTGGTGCGCGGTTACGAGGTCACCGAAGCCCTGGGGACCCTGTGAGTCGACGACTCCCGGTCATTGCGGTGGTCGGCCGCCCGAACGTGGGCAAGTCCACGTTCTTCAACCGGGTGGTGGGCAGCCGCGTGGCCATCGTGGACGACCGCCCCGGGGTGACCCGGGACCGGAACTTCTCCCGGGCGGACTGGGCCGGGCACGGCTTCTACATCGTCGATACCGGCGGCGTGATCGAGGATTCGGACGAGCCCATGGACCGGGCCATCCGGGGCCAGGCCCTGGCCGCCGTGTCCGAGGCGGACGTGATCCTGTTCCTGGTCGACGGGCAGGTCGGGGTGCATCCCCTGGACGAGAAGCTGGCGGAGGCGCTGCGGAAGGCCGACAAGCCGGTCATCCTCGTCGTCAACAAGATGGACAACCTCCCCAACGACCCCGGGCACCACGATTTCTGGAGCCTGAACATGGGGGAGCCCGTGCCGGTGAGCGCGATCTCGGGCAAGGGCTCCGGCGATCTGCTGGACCGGGTCCTGGAGGCCCTTCCGGTCCAGGTCGATCCGGAGGCGGCCGAGGACGAGATCCGCGTGGCCGTGATCGGGAAGCCCAACGTGGGGAAGTCGTCGTTCGTGAACCGGCTCCTGGGCGAGGAGCGGATGGTGGTGAGCGAAGAGGCGGGCACCACCCGCGATCCGGTGGACACGCCGTTCCGCTACCACGACCGCACGCTCGTGTTCGTGGATACCGCGGGCCTCCGCCGCCAGAGCCGCGTCAAGGACGACCTGGAGTACTACTCGACGCTCCGGACGGAGCGTGTGGTGCGCGACGCCGACGTGTGCGTGGTGCTCGTGGACGCCACGGAGGAACTCCACCATCAGGACATCCGGGTGGCTGAAGCCGCCTGGGACGCGGGCGCCGGCCTGATCCTGGCGGCCAACAAGTGGGATCTCGTCGAGAAGGAGACCATGACGGCCCCCCACTGGGAGCGCGCCGTCCGTCAGCGGGTGCCGTTCCTCCAGTGGGTCCCCATGCTCTTCACGTCGGCGCTGACCGGCCAACGGGTGCGGAAGATCCTGGACATGGTCCTCGAGGTGGAGCAGGCCCGGAAGCTCCGGATCGAGACGGCGGAGGTCAACGAGGCACTGCGTGATCTGGTCCGGCGCCAGCCGCCGCCCCACCACCGGGGACGGCCGGTCAAGCTCAAGTACGCGACACAGGTCACGTCGGCGCCGCCCACGATCGCCATCTTCGCCAACTTCCCGAAGGCGGTTCCCGACCACTACATTCGCTATCTCCACAACGGCTTCCGGGAGCGGTGGACGTTCCTGGGCAGCCCCCTGCGCATCCGTCTACGGAGCAGTCGCGACCCGTGAGCTTCGCTCTCCTCGCCCTGGCGTACCTCCTCGGCGCCACGCCGACGAGCTACTGGGTGGGCAGGGTCTTCCACGGGATCGATCTGCGGGAGCACGGATCGGGGAACCTGGGCGCCACGAACGCCTTCCGGGTCATGGGATGGGGGTGGGCCGTCCCGGTCATGCTGGTCGACGTGGCCAAGGGGTTCGTGCCGGTCTGGTTCTTCCCGGCGCTGGTCTCCGGTTCGGTGGGGTGGGCCCTGGCGTTCGGCGCGGCTGCCATCTTCGGCCACATGTTCTCCCTCTGGGTCGGATTCCGGGGAGGGAAGGGGGTGGCCACCAGTGCGGGGGTCTTCACCGCCCTCGCGCCCTGGGCCACGCTGGGCGCCTTCCTGGTCTGGCTCGGCGTGACCTTCAGCACCGGGTACGTCTCGCTGGGGTCGATCCTGGCCGCGCTCTTCCTGCCGCTCCTGGT
This sequence comes from Longimicrobiales bacterium, assembly GCA_040216925.1. GTDB lineage: Bacteria > Gemmatimonadota > Gemmatimonadetes > Longimicrobiales > Gaopeijiaceae > JAJCZZ01. Next base: position 301,146 of record JAVJOF010000025.1, on the reverse strand, counting down.
GGCCTTCACGCCCCACGTGGGCGGCAACGGCGTGGTGGTCTTCACGGTGGCGCTCTCCGCCCTGGTCGTCTGGGCGCACCGGGGCAACGTCCGCCGCCTGCTGAAGGGCGAAGAGAGCCGCATGGGCCAGCGGGGGACGGTCGCCGAGGCGCCCGACGGCGCGGGTGTGCCCACGACCGACGCGGACCGATGAGCGATTCCGTGCGGGCCGCCGTCATCGGTTCCGGAAGCTGGGGCACGGCCCTGGCGGCGCTGCTGGCGGGGAAGGGGTACGACACCGCCCTCTGGTCGTACGAGGCGGACGTCGCGCGTTCGGTCAACGAGGACCACCGGAACCGCTATCTGGAAGGGGTGACCCTGCCGGACCGCCTGTGGGCGACCACGGACATGTCCGACGCGCTGGCGCAGGCGCGGCTCGTGGTGTCGGTGAGCCCGTCGCAGTTCGTGGGGCGGGTCATGGCCCAGGCCGCGCCGCATCTCCACGACGGAGCCGTGCTCGTCAGCGCGTCGAAGGGCATCGAGCTCGACACCCTGCGCCGCATGGACGAGGTCCTCGGGGAGGTGATGCCGGCGAGCGTGATGGACCGGTTCGCCGTGCTGTCGGGACCTTCCTTCGCGGCCGAGGTGGCGCGACAGGCGCCGACGGCAGTGGTGGCGGCCAGCCGGGAGGCCGAGGTGGGGCTCCAGGTGCAGGAGTGGTTCCAGACGCCCTATTTCCGGGTGTACACGAACCCCGACGTGATCGGGGTCGAACTTGCCGGTGCCGTCAAGAACGTCATGGCCCTGGCCGCCGGTGTGGCGGCCGGGCTGGGATTCGGCCACAACACGCTGGCGGCGCTGATCACCCGGGGTCTCGCTGAGATGACCCGACTGGGCCTCGCCATGGGCGCCCGGAAGGCTACCTTTTCGGGGTTGGCGGGCATGGGCGACCTCGTCCTGACCTGCACGGGCTCCCTGAGCCGGAACCGGACGGTGGGATATCGGTTGGGCCAGGGTGAGTCCCTGGATGCGATCCTGGGCGACATGTCGGCGGTGGCGGAGGGCGTGAAGACCTCCCGGGCCGTGCGGGATCTGGCTCGCCGCCACGACGTCGAGATGCCCATCGCCGAACAGGTGCACGCCATCCTGCACGAAGGCCGGGAGCCCGGCGAAGCACTCCGGGCCCTGATGCTCCGGGATCCCAAGCCGGAGGAGTGGTCATGAACGATCGACGACAGAGAAGCGGGCCCCGGTGGCCCGTCCGGGCGGCATGGGACCCCCGGACGCGCCGGGTCCGTTGGTGGAGCCCCGCGGGACGAGGAGACGGGATGATGGACGAGCCCATTGCGAAGAAGGCCTACTACTCCATCGGCGAGGTCTGCGACCTCACCGGCCTCAAACCCCACGTGCTCCGGTACTGGGAGACCCAGTTCGATGTCCTGAGCCCCACGAAGAACCGGGCCGGCAACCGGGTGTTCCGCCCCAAGGAGATCGAGCTGATCCTCCTGGTGAAGCACCTGCTGTACGAGGAGAAGTACACCATCGAGGGGGCCAGCCAACGGCTTCAGGAGATGCGGAAGGCCGGCGAGCTCGAAGAGGAGCGCCAGGACGTGCTCGAGCCGGAATTCCTGGCGGGCATGAAGGCCGATCTCCAGGAACTCCGTGACCTGCTCTCGCCGGAGCCCGAGGGCGCCTCGTGACAGGTTCCACGCAGGGAGGACCGGACGCGAGCGGAGACACGCCGCCTTCCGGGAACGCAGGGGCGACCGGGCGAGCCGGGAGAACGCCGCTGAACGTCCTGTGCACGAACGACGACGGGTACCTCGCCGCGGGCATCGGCGTGCTGGCCGAGGCCGCCCGTGGCCTGGGCTCGGTCACGGTGGTGGCACCCGACCGGGAACAGAGTGCCACGAGCCATTCGTTGACGCTCCACCACCCGCTTCGCGCACGGCGCGAGTCCGGGGGGGCGTGGATCGTCGATGGCACGCCCACGGACTGCGTGATCCTGGCCGTGAACGAGCTCATGCCGGAGCGCCCGGACGCCTGCGTGTCGGGCATCAACCACGGTCCGAACATGGGCGAAGACGTCCTCTATTCGGGCACGGTCGCGGCCGCCATGGAAGCCACGGTCATGGGCATCCCGGCGGTGGCCGTGAGCTACACGGGCGAGCTCTACGAGGAGGTCGAGGGCTACGCCGGCATCGTGGGCACGCTGCTCGGCCAGATCTTCGCGGCCGACGAGTTCCCGGCCGATACCCTCTTCAACGTGAACCTTCCGGATTGTCTCCCGGCCGACGTGAAGGGCATCCGTGTGACGTCCCTCGGAAAGCGGCGCTACGCGGAGTCGATCACCCGGGCCAACGATCCGTCGGGCCGGGAGTACTTCTGGATCGGAGGGGGATCCGTCCACTGGCGGGGGCCCGCCGATTCCGACTTCCAGGCCGTGGCGGACGGGTTCGTCTCCGTGACGCCGTTGCACCTCGACCTGACGAACTACACGCTCCTCGAGGAGATTCGCGGGTGGCATCTGGACCTGTAGACGACAGCCGATTCGTCGGATACCGGCGAAAGCTGATCGAGGACATCCGGGCGCGGGGGATCGACGACCTGGAGCTGCTTCAGCTCTTCGATCGTGTCCCCCGGCACCTGTTCGTCCCGGAAGGCGTGTGGCCCCGGGCGTACGAGGACGCGCCGATTCCCATCGGATTCCAGCAGACGGCGTCGCAGCCGTCGCTCCAGGCGCACTATCTGGAGGTGCTGCGCCCCCGGGACGACGAGAAGGTGCTCGAGATCGGGACCGGGAGCGGCTATCTGACGGCGTTGCTGGCGCTGATGGCGGACCGGGTCTACTCGGTCGAGCGGGTGCGTGAGCTGTCCCAGCGCGCGCGACGGGCCCTGGACGCCATGGGCATCCAGAACGTGGCGCTCATGGTCGGAGACGGCACGATCGGCTGGCGGAAGTACCAGCCCTTCGACGTGATCGTGGTGTCGGCCGCCTCGCCGTCGATCCCCCAGGCGCTCATCGACCAGCTCGGCGACGGGGGGCGGATGCTGATCCCGGTGGGGTCGCTGGACACGCAGGAGCTGGTCCTGGTCCGGAAGGACGGCTTCGCGGTGACGCAGGAAGTGGTGGCCGGCAAGGTCACCTTCGTCCCGCTCCTGGGCCGGTTCGCGTGGACCTCCGAGTCGGGGGGGACGCCGTGACGGATTCCGGCGGGAGCGCCCCCGCGAACGAGGACGCGGAGTCCCGGGCGGACGTGCCGGAGGGACTCGGGGCCGCCACCCACGGCGAGGCCCGGCCGGGCCCGGTCCGGCGGCTGTACGACTGGGTGCTGCACTGGGCCGAGACGCGGTACGGGACCCGGGCCCTGGCCGGCCTGTCGGTGGCGGAGTCGTCGTTCTTCCCGATTCCCCCGGACCCCCTGCTCGTGGCCCTCTGCCTCGGCGCCCCGAAACGCTCGCTGCGGTTCGCGGCCGTGGCCACCGTCGCGTCCGTGGTGGGAGGGATCATCGGCTACGGAATCGGTGCGCTGGGCTGGTCCGTGGTCCAGGGATGGTTCTTCGCGTACGTACCCGGCGTCGACGCGGACTCGTTCGCCTCGGTCCAGTCCCTCTACGAGCGATACGACTTCTGGGCGGTGTTCCTGGCGGGGCTCACGCCGATCCCCTACAAGGTGTTCACCCTGTCGTCCGGGGTGTTCTCCATCAACTTCGGCGTGTTCGTCGTGGCGTCGGTTCTGAGCCGTGGCCTCCGCTTCTTCGTCGTGGCGGGACTCATCTACCGGTTCGGGGCGCCGATCGCCCGGTTCATCGACCGGTACTTCGACCTGCTGGCCATCCTCTTCGGCGTGCTCCTGGTCGGAGGGTTCTTCGCGGTCAAGGCGGTTCTGTAGGCCGATGCGGCCCGGGGCGGGGCGTGCGTCGTTTGTTTCCCTCCTCCGGCGCCGCCTATATTCGCAGGGACCGGCACCTTCGCCGGTCCGTCCGCGACGGAGGCGATGGCCATGAACGAAGACGAGCGGTCCGAGGCGCCCCGGGAGAATCACGCCCGACCGGCGGAGTCCGCGAACTCCCGGCCGCCGCTTCCGCCGCCGGCGTTTCCCCCGGGCTCGCGACGACACCAGATGCGCCGGGCGGCCGCGGCCTCCTCCGAGCGGGCGATGGACGACGCGTTCATCTCGCCGGACGATCCGCTCCCGCAGCGGCGCGACGCGCTGGCCGACGCGATGATCTCGCCGGACGAGCCCATCGTGCGCGTGGCCCGCGACGCCTCCGACGACGCTGGCGACGAGGCGGAGGCGGACGGGGTCGTGACGGGCATGGGCGACGACGCCCACCTGGATCCCGAGGAGTGGAGCGCGTCGGGCGACCCCCACGTGCGCGATCTGGTGCACCGGGTGGGAACGCTGGCCGAGGCCCTCAAGCGCCGCGGGGAGGCGGGCCTGCGGGTCACGCCCTCGATGGACCGCTTCGACGCCACCCTGCGTGCGTACTGCGTGGGCTTCCTGGCCGGCCGCCGGGCCGACGACGAAGACGCCGCGGACTACTGACATCGGGGCGCAGGGGCCTCGTCCGGCTGCATGGGTGGAACGGGGCCTCCGCCGACGCTATCGTCTCTTTTCGCCCTCGTAGCTCAGGTGGATAGAGCGACTGCCTCCTAAGCAGTAGGTCCCGCGTTCGAGTCGCGGCGAGGGCACTCGTCCCGCCGTCCGCAGCCCCGGATCGCCGCGTTCGCGACGGTCCGGGGCTCGGTACGTCCCCCGAGCCGACCGGAGCGCCCATGGCCTCTCCCACCGACGTCCGGAGCCCGGCGTCCATCGGCGTGGGTACCGGCTTGTTCCTGGCTCTGGCCGTGGCCCTCGGCGTGCTCCTGGCCAACGATTCCTGGCTTCTCCCGGCGCTGGACGACCGGGGCGCCGAGGCCCTGGCGGCCGCGGCCTCCCTCGCCGCCGGGGGTCCGGCCACGGTGCCCGTGTCGACCTGGGACGCGCCGGACTCGCCGCGTGGGGTGTCCACCGGGCGGGCCGCGCTGCCGCTCCTGATGTCCCGCATGGTGCGGGCCGGGATCCGGCCCCACGTCACCGGGCTCTGGGTCATGGCCGGCGGGCTGGCGGCCGCGGCGTTGGCGGTCAGTTGGGTCGCGGGTGGGGCCGCCGGGGTCCCGGGGGGCATCGCCGCGGTGGCGCTGCTGATCGGGTCGTCGGCCGTGGTACGCGTCGGGACGGTCCTGGGGGTCGACGCGGCGTCGATGGCCGCCACGGCCGTCCTGCTCGGCGCCCTGGTCTACCGTCCCCGTTGGAGCGTCGTCCACGGCGCGGTGGCCGGCGTGGCCTGGGTCCTTGCGCCCTTGGGCCTCGGCGCGGTGCTGGCTGCCGGGCTGTGGCCGCTGAGCCGGCCCCACCGGACGCCGGGTGACGGCGGGGTCGTCCGCTCGGGGATCGCGTGGCTCGGGGCAGGGGTGGCGGTGGGCGCCGCGGTGGCCCTCCACCCGCTGCTCCTTCCCGGGGTGCCGGGGTGGGGCGGCTCCGGCCCGGCCGGCGCGGTCGGAGGTCTGGTCGGGTGGGTCGGGGCCGGTCTGTCCGGACCGGTGGCGATGGTCGTCGCCGCCCTCGCGGCGGTGGCGGCCGGCGTGCTGAGCGCCGCCGACCGCCGGGCGGGGGCGCTGCCCCCGTCGGACACTCCCTGGTACGATCCCGCCGTCCGGGACCTCCTGGCCGCCCGGGCGCGGCGGGCCGGGTCGCTCGTGGCCGGGGCCGTCGCGGTGGCGGCCGTCGCGGACGGAGGCACCGGCGGTTGGGTGGCCGTGGTGCCTCCCCTGGCTGCCGTCGTGGGGCTGTCGGCGGTCCGGGCCTTCCGCCGCCGACCGGATCGGCTCGTGACGTCCGCCCTGGCGGTCCTGGCGCTCTGGCTGGTGGTATCGGGCCTGGGTGCGGCGGCGGCGTTGCGTTCCGTGCGGGCGGAGGGAGCCCACCACACGGCGCGCGTGTGGGTGGCATCGCCGGTGGTGCGCTGGTTGGACAATCAGGTGCCCGCGGATCTGCCCATCTACGCCGACGCCCCCTTCCTCGTCCACGTGCAGACCGGGCGCTCGGCGCTGGACCTGGCGGGTGCCCTCGACCGTCCGACGGCCTTCGTGGAGGCGTTCCGGCGCCGGCCGGGGGTGGTGGTGGTCACGGGCGCGGCGCGGACGTGGGCCGACGAAGACCTGGGCACGGCCCTCGGGCTGGCGACGGTGGTGGACGCCCCCGAGGGGAGGATCCTGGTGCCGCGACCGGGCGGGGGAGGGGGGCGCTGAGGGGACCCGCCGCGGCGCACGGCGTCCTTGTCCCTCGCGGCGGGGCCAACCAGCTTCGCTTCGATCCTCCCGTCCCGAGGGCGCCCTCATGACCGAAGCCGAGTCGCCGCCTCCCGCCCGGGAACCCTCCGGTTCCGCGCCCGGGTTCCGCGGGTTCGCCCGACACGGGCGGCGTGTGGCCGCCGGAGTGGTCTTCGCCGCCGCGCTGCTCGAATGGCTTGTCGGAGGCCTCACGGCCAGTGGCGCCCTGGAGTTCTACGTATTCGCCTGGGCCTCCCTGACGGCCGCCGTCTGGTTCCTGTTCGACCGGGCGGAGCGGACGGTGTCGGAGGAGGTCCGTGCCCGGACGGCGTCGTGGCTCCTCGAGACGGATCCCGCCGCGGCCCTGGGGGGCGTACCCGAGCACTTCGTGGCCCTCTTCGACCGGATCTTCGGTGAGCGCCACTTCACTCTGCGCTGCTTCTGGCGATCCACAGTGGCCTCGTTCGTGACCGTGGCCATCCTCACGGCCTTCTACTTCGCCACCGGCGGGCGTTTCGAAGGGTTGGACGCCGATGCGGAGGCGTGGCGGATCGGTATCGGCGCCGGACTGCTCCTCGGCTTCGCCACGGGTATCGTGAACGTGCTTCCCGACTACCTGTCCCTTCTCCAGACGCGATTCATGCTGCGCCGGGCGGCGCGGCGTGGAGAGGACGGCGCGGGCCGGGGGCTGGCGGTGCTCCTGGGCATCGACGCCGTGCTCACCGGAGCCATCGCCTTCGGCGCGGCGTACGGCATCCTGACCACCCTGTGGTGGGGTCCGGACTACGCACAGCGTGTGGCGTCCACCGTCCCCCACCTGGGCGCCTTCCTCGTGGACATCGTCACCATGGCGCCGCAGGTCCGCCTGCAGGCCGGCGACGTCTCGTACGCCATGAGCAACGTGCCGCTCGGCATCTTCTTCTACTCGACCTTCCTCACGTCGGTGTGGCTCTGGCTTTACGCCCTTTCCGTGCCCCTTTCCCGGGTCCTCGTGCGGGCCGGGCGGGGGATGGGGTTCCTGCTCCGCGCCGCGGACGTGTCGCGGCATCCGTTCCAGGCGCTGGGGTTCGCCTCGGTCCTCGTCGTGTCCGCGCTGTTCCTCTGCGGCCTGCCGTTGCTGCTCCTGGTCTGAGCGCCGGCCCGATTGCGCTCCGGCCCCCGTGCGAGGATCTTGGCGCGTCACGTCCCCGACTCGAGGAACCCATGCGTCGATCCCACGCCGTCCGCTCCACCGCCGTCCTGTCGCTCCTGGCCGCGCTCTCCGCCTGCGGAGGTCCGGGGCCGGACGCCGCGCCCCCGGAGCAGGAAGACGCCGCTCCCTCCGCGGACGCCGCCCCGCCTCGTGCGGACGGGGTGGAAGCGATCTCCTTCCTGGGCGAGGAGCTCCGTCCGCCGGAGCTGGCGCCGGCGACGCGGGAGAACCACCTGGCCCGATACGCGGAGGCCGAGGAGGCGCTGGACGCGGCGCCGGAGGACGTGGATGCCCTGATCTGGATGGGGCGGCGCACCGCGTACCTGGGGGAGTACCGGAACGCCATCGCCATCTACAGCCACGCCCTGGAACTCCACCCCGACGAGCCGAGGCTCTACCGCCACCGGGGCCATCGGTACCTGTCGGTGCGGGAGCTCGACAACGCCGTGGCCGACTTCGAGCGGGCGGCGGCCCTGACCGAGGGACAGCCCGACCAGGTCGAGCCCGACGGGCTGCCGAACGCGGCCGGGATCCCCACCAGCACGCTCCAGTTCAACATCTGGTACCACCTCGGCCTGGCCCACTACCTGGCCGGCGACTTCGAAGCCGCGGCGGAGGCCTACGCGCGGTGCGCCGACGTGTCCGTCCACCCGGATTCGAAGGTGGCCACGGCGTACTGGCGGACCCTGACGCTGTTGCGTCTGGGCCGTGACGCCGAGGCCGAGGCCGTCATGGCCGCCATCACCCCGGACATGGAGGTGATCGAGAGCGGCGGCTACCTCGACCTGGTGTTGCTGTTCAAGGGCGAGCGCACCCCCGACGACATCCTCGGCGCCTTCGCCGACGACGTGACCCTGGCCGGCACGACCGCCACGTACGGCGTGGGCATGTGGCACAAGCTCCGGGGCGATCCCCAGCAGGCCGAGGAGCTCTTCCGTCTGAACCTCTCCGGAGACAGCCAGTGGGCGGCCTTCGGCTACATCGCGTCGGAGGCGGAGCTGGCGGGGGTGGGCAACCGCTGAGCTCCGACCTGGACTTCGGGTCCGCGGAACGCGGCGTCCGGGCGGTCCTCCGCCCGGCGCCGCTCCTGGAGGCGCCGTCGCTGGCCGAACGGGTGGGCCGTCCGGTTCTCCTGAAGCTCGAGTCGCTCCAGCCCACGGGATCGTTCAAGGTGCGGGGGGCGCTGGCGCGCCTCGAGGCCCTGTCGGCCGAGGAACGCACCCGGGGCGTCGTGGCCTGCTCCAGCGGGAATCACGGCCGGGCCGTGGCCTGGGCGGCGGCCCGGACCGGGGTGGCCGCCACCATCTTCCTTCCGGATTGGGTCGATCCGGTCAAGCTCGCCGGGATCCGCAGCGCGGGTGCCGAGGCGGTCCTGGCCGGCCCCACGTACGACCAGGCGGAGGCCCGGGCCCTGGACGAAGCGAAGGCGAGCGGGCGCCCGTTCGTGTCGGCCTACGACGATCCGTGGGTGATCGCCGGGCAGGGCACCCTGGGGCTCGAGCTGGCCGATGGGCCGGCCGCTGCTGCCGCGACCGTGGTCGTGCCCCTTTCCGGTGGGGGCCTTGCCGGGGGCGTGGCGGCGGCCCTCCGGCACCGACTCGGTGCCGCGGCTCCACCCGTGACCGCGGTGTCGGCGGATCGGGCCGCCGTGATGCGCGCCAGCCTCGCCGCAGGCCGCCCGGTGGAGCTGCCCGAGGAGACCACCGTGGCCAGTGCCCTGGCCGGGGGCATCGGCCTGGACAACCGCTGGTCCTTTCCGTTGGTGCGGGACGAGGTGGCCGCCCACGTCACCGTGACGGAACATGAGATCAAGGACGCCATCGCCATGGCGTACAACGATTTGGGGCTCGTGGTAGAAGGCGGTGGGGCCGTCGGGCTCGCCGCCGTTCTGGGCCACGACCCGGTTCCGCCGGACGCTGCGGACGGGGCGCCCGTCGTGGTGGTCGTGTCGGGGGGCAACATCGCCCTGGACACCCTGTCGGACGTACTCCGCGAGCACGCCTGACTCCCGACCTCGATTCGCCTCGGGGGCGGGTCCGCAGAACCCTACCCGGGGCGCCCTACCGGAGTCGCACCACCACCACCTCACCGGGCGGATCGAGCGTGACCTGGATGCGGGCGCCGGTGCCGGTGCCGTTGGACACCAGGTCGTGGATCCGTAGGCCGGTCGGCCCGATCCGTCCCGTGTAGCTCGCCGTGGCGAACGTCCTCGACGGACCGCCCGTGGTGGTGGTGACCGGCCACGGATACTCGCCGTCCGGCTGTTCGGCCAGGATGTTCGTGGCCGTGATGAAGTCGTAGGTCGCGAACGGGAAGGGACCCTCGGGCGCCCCGGTCCCGTGGAGGGACACGGCCACGACGAAGTCGCGGAACAACTCCTTGAAGGTCTTGTTCGTGGCCTGCTGCAGGCCCAGCCGCCCCTGCGGCGCCGTCGAATCGTTGAGGGCTCGGAACAGCGAGGAGTCGGCCTGCGCCGTGGCCGCGTTGCCGTAGGTGTCGCCCAACCACCGGTGGAAGTTCCACCCGGTGCCGTAGATGCTGTGGTTCTGCTGGGCCCCCGACGGAGAGACCACGATCCCGTTGGGCTGACTGCTCAGGAACCAGATGGTGCGGGCCATACGGAGCAGGATGCCGTAGTTCTCCGGGCTGACGTCGATGCCGCCGCTTCCGCCGTCCAGGTCCGTGCGGGTGATCTTGGCACCCACGGCCGGCCCTCCGGTGGCGGCCCACCCGATGCGGGAGGACATCTCCCCGGCGATCTCGGCGGTCCCTTCCTCGATCCACGGCGGATGGAACCGGGAGTCCCCCGCGGACAGGCTGGCCTGGATCCGCCGGTAGAGCGACGAGACGTGTTTGACCTCGTGGGCCAGGGTCTCGAGGGCCTGGTAGTTGGGCTGCTCGTTGTCCATGGCCGCGATCACGCTGGAGTTGAAGAAGATCAGCTCCATCTCGTTCGAGGCCGGGCAGGACTCGGTCGTGAAGAAGTCGCCGCTCCAGACGAACGCCGCCACGTTGCCGTTCGCCACCGGCGACACGAATACGACGAGCTTCCCGTTCTCGTCGATGTCCGACAGCTCGCCGAAGTAGGAGCGGATCATGCCCTTGGCGTGCGCCGTGTAGTAGTTGGCCATCCGGCGGGCGTTGCCGACGCTGACCGGCGAGGCGGCACGCTGCACGCTGTCCTGGTAGATGGCGATGTCGTCGTTCTCGTGGACCAGGACGGCCGTGACCTTCGGCCCACCGCCGGCCATGCAACTGTTCGGCGTGCTGGTGTCGATGGTGATCTTCTCCGGCGAGGCCGCCCCCGCGGCCCGGAGGGGCCGATTCCCGCGGTTCGGCGCCAGGACCGCCTGGCCGGTCAGGAGCTCCTGGACCAGCTGTTCGTCGCCGGCCCGCAGGTCGGTGTGGAACTCCGCGGTGGCCCGGGAGACCTCCACCGCCCGGAGCAGGTCCCGCGTGATGGCCGAGGTGCCCGAGGACGCCCGGGGCAGCGACGGCGTCACCGCTGCGGGCACCGGAGCCTGCGTCACTCCGATGGCCGTGACCAGCAGGGTGGCGTCCACCACCGAGGAGGCCCCGGCGGAGTCCGGTCGGGTCACGACCACGCGGTACCGGTCGCCGGCGGCGCCCGAAGGCAGCAGGAAGCACTCGTCCGCGTTGAAGAACGTGGCCTCGCCCCGGGCCAGCGTCACGGTCGTGGGATCGTCGCACGTGGCGCTCGGCTGGTTGACGGTGACCACCGCCGACGACGCGACACCCTGGATGGTGGCCGTCACGCCTGCGGTGCCCGGAGCCACGGCGGTGACCAGGCCGCTGGCCGACACGGTGGCCACGGTGGGCGCGTTGGAACTCCACGTGGCCGTGACGCCCGATACGGTGGCGCCGCTGGCGTCCTTGGCCTGGGCGGCGAGCTGGACCGTGGCGCCCACGGCCTCGAGAACCGCCGTGGAGGGGACCACCTGGACGGAGGTGACCTCCGGCGTCGAGGGGCCGTCGCTCCCGCAGGCCGAGGCAAAGGCGAGGGACACTGCGAGAAGCGTGCGGAAACGGGTCATGACGCGCCTGGAGAGCGGTGACGGCGGCGGTGGAGGCCACCCGTGGGGATCGCGGGCCTTGCGGACCGGCACCAGAGTAGTGGACGCCGGGTCGGGTGGGATACCCCCGGGCCGGCGTCCGGGTTCGGGAGTCCCTACGTCGCCGAAGCGCCGACCTTGCTTCCCTGTTCCGGGCCGCCCCCGAGGAGCACCGGCAGGACCGCCGCCGCCGGACCGGGCACCTGGACGCGGCAGTGGCGCGTGAGCGCCGTGGACTCCGGGTTGACCTCCACCAGGTGCCCCCCGGACTGGAGTGTGGCCAGCGGAACCGATGCGGCCGGATGGACCACGGCGCTCGTGCCCACCACGAGGCACACGTCGGCGCTCTCCGCCGCCGCGAAGGCCGCCCCGATCACGTCCGGATCGAGCGCCTCGCCGAACCAGACCACGTCCGGGCGCAGCAGGCCCCCGCACCCGTCGCAGCGGGGAAGCGTGGCCACGCTCGAGGCGTCGACGGCCCGGTCCCTGCCGGACGTGCGTCCTCCGCAATCCGAGCATCGGTCGCCGAAGAGCGACCCGTGGAGGTCGAGGGGCAGCGCGCCGTCGGGCTCCACACCGCGCTCGAGGGCCACGTCGCCGGCGGCCCGTTCATGGAGACCGTCGACGTTCTGCGACACCAGGCGCCGCTCGGGGTGGTCGAGGAGCCACCCGGCCAGGGACCGGTGGCCGGCGTTGGGCCGGCACGCGCCCACGAGCTCCCGGCGCCAGGCGTACCAGGTCCAGACGAGGACCGGATCGCGGGCGAAGGCGTCGGGCGTGGCCAGTTCCTCGGGACGGTGGTTTCGCCACAACCCGCCCTCGCCCCGGAACGTGGGCACCCCGGACTCCGCGGAGATCCCGGCGCCCGTGAGGACGACCACGCGTTCGGCGTCGGCCAGGATCGCCCGGGCGTCGGCCAGGGCCTCGGAAGGCACGTCGTAACCGCTCCCCGTCATGCCGACCGCAGCGCCGACCAGACCAGCAGCGCCCACCCCGCCAGGAAGGCCAGGCCCCCGAGGGGTGTGACGGCCCCCAGCCACCGGTGGCCGGTCAGGACCAGGGCGTACAGGGATCCCGAGAAGACCAGGACCCCCACCGCGAAGGCCCATCCCGCGGCGACCACCGTGCCCGTGGGCCAGCGCGTCCAGGCCCACGCAACGGCCAGCAAGGCCAGCGCGTGGTACATCTGATAGCTGACGCCGGTCTGGAACGTGGCCAGATCCGCTTCGGTCAGACGCGCCCGGAGCGCGTGGGCGCCGAACGCGCCGAGGGCCACACCCAGGAAGCCGTACAGGCCGCCCAGGGCCAGGAACACCCGGTCCATCAGTAGGCCAGGCCGTACGCTTCGCGCCGGGGATCGGACCCCACCACCAGCGTGCCCGAGGTCGGATCGACCATGATCATCTGGGCCCCACCGAAGGTGGAGGTCCACCCTTCGATGACGCGGATCTCGTGGCCGAGGGCCTCCAGAGCGGCCCGCACCGTCGGGTGGACGCGGTCCTCGACCGCCACCCCCAGGTCGTCGTAGGACCGGAAGCGCGGGGCTTCGATGGCCTCCTGGGGCGTCATGCCGAACATCAGGAGGTTGTTCACGATCTGGATCAGCGACTGGGGCTGGGAGTCGCCTCCGGGGGTGCCCATCGTGAAGGCGAACCGGCCGTCGCGGAGCGCCATCATCGGGGTCAGCGTGTGGTAGGGACGGGTGCCCGGGGCCACCTGGTTGGGATGCCCCTCCTGCAGGCGATAGAGGGCCCCACGGTTGTGGAGCACGACCCCGGTCTCGGGATCCAGGATGCCGGAGCCGAATCCCGCGTAGAGGGACTGGATCCAACTGACCGCGTTCCCGTCGGCGTCCACGGCCGTGAGGTACACGGTGTCGCCGCCGTCGTCGGTCTCCGGCGCCTCGGGCAGGGGATCGCCGACGCCGCTCTCCACGCCCTCCGCGGCCCGCCCGGCGTCGATGAGCCCCGCCCGCCGGGACAGGTATTCCGGATCGAGGAGGTCCCGCACGGGGATCTCGACGTGGTCCGGATCGCCGACCCAGCGGTCGCGGTCGGCGAAGGCGAGCTTCTTGAGCTCGATGAGCGTGTGGAGATACGGGGCGGTGTTCCAGCCCATGCCCCGCACGTCGTGGGCCTCGGCCATGTCGAAGTACTGGAGCTGCGCGATGCCCTGGGTGTTGGGCGGGAACACCAGGAATTCGTGTCCCAGGAACTCGGTGCGCAGCGGCTCGACCCACGTGGAGGTGTGGGCGGCCAGGTCCGCCGCCCGGACGTGGCCGCCTCCGGCCTCGATCACGGCGGCCAGTCGCTCGGCCACGGGGCCCTGGTAGAAGCCGGCCTTCCCGTCGCGGGCGATGCGTTCGAGGGTGGCGGCCAGGGCCGGATTGCGGAGCAGCGAGCCGACCGCCGGCGGCGCGCCGTCCGGCATGTACAGCGCGGCGCCGTCGGCCTCCAGGGCGTCTCCCTGGGAGGCGATGTCCGAGGCCAGGCGCGTCGAGACCGGAAAGCCGTCCCGGGCATATCCGATGGCGGGCTGGAGCAGTTCGGCGAACGGACGGGTGCCGAAGCGTTCGTGGACGTCCACCCAGGCGGCCACCGCGCCGGGGACGCTCACCGACGCCGCACCCCGCTCCGGCACCGCGTCGAAGCCGGCGTCCGTGAAGAACGCAGGCGTGGCGAGGGCTCCTGCGCGGCCGCTGCCGTTGAGCGCGTGGACCTCGCCGGAAGCGGCCTCGTGCACGAACACGAACGCATCGCCTCCCACCCCGTTCATGTGGGGTCGGACCACCGCCAGGACGGCGGCCATGGCCAGGGCCGCGTCGACCGCGTTGCCCCCGCTCTTGAGCACGTCGAGCCCGGCCTGGGCCGCCAGCGGATGGCCCGCGGACACGGCGCCGCGGGTGCCGCGGACGTCGGGTCGGTTGGCGGGGGCGTAGACCACCGGTACGGCGGTGTCGCCGTCGGCGGGGGGTTCGGCGGGGGCGCAGGCGGACGCGGTCAGGACGGCCGCGGCGCACAGGGAGCACAGGGCCCGGAACATCGAGCCTCCAGGAGGAAGTCAGAGGGGGTCGAGCCCTGACGTTGGCAGGCCCCGGACCGATGCGCCAGGGACGCCCGGGCGGGGCGCTCCCCGGTGCGGACGTCCCGATCATCCTCTTGGAATCGCGTCCGCCGGCCGGTTATCCTGTTCGCTGCCTTCCGGCTGCGGCGGGCTCCCTGCCCGGGACGCCCGGGACGCCGCGCCTCCACCTGTTCCCATGGTGGCTTCGTGCCTTCAGCCCTGCGGTCACGCCCCGTCGCCGCGCCGCCCAGCGCGGCCCGGGTGGCTCTGGTCGTGGCGATGGCCCATGGGCTCAACGACGCCTACGCGGCGTTCGTCCCGCCGCTCCTGCCGCGGATCATGGACCGGATGGGCCTCACCATCGCCCTGGCCGCGACCCTGGCCATGACCTTCTCCATCGCGGCCTCGGTCCTCCAGCCCCTCCTGGGCTACATGGCCGACCGCTACGGGCGCCGGATCTTCGTGGTGGTGGGTCCCCTCGTCTGCGGGGTGTTCGTGTCGTCGATGGGCCTGGCGCCCACCTTCGGCGTACTCCTGGTGCTCCTGACCCTGGGGGGCCTCGGAAGCGCGGCGTTCCATCCGCCAGGAGCGTCCTACGCCGTGCGGCTGTCGGAGGGGAAGGGCTCGGGGATGCGCATGTCCGTCTTTTCGTTCGGCGGTACCGCCGGGTTCGCGATGGGACCGCTCCTGGCGGTGTCCCTCGTCCAGTGGCGCGGGCTGGAAGGGCTCTGGGTGGCGATGCTGCCCGTGATCGTCCTGACGCCGGTCCTGTACCTGGCCTTGCCCAGCGGTCGTGCCGAGGTCCGCCGGGACGCACGGCCGCCGCCGGCGCCGGCGGCGGTGATCCGGGCGCTCGCGGGTCCGTTGGGGCTGGTGTTCGGCATCAGCGCGCTCATGGCGTTCTCCCAGCGCGTGTACGTCACGCTGGAGCCGATCATCGTGGCCCAGGGGGGCGGCTCGGAGACCCTCGGGGCGGTGGCGCTGACCTTCTACCTGGGGGCTCAGGCGGTGGGCACGCTGGCCGGCGGTTGGCTGGCCGACCGGATGGACCGGCGGGTGCTCCTCGGCGGGCTGTGCGGCCTGGCGGTGCCGGCCCATCTCCTGGCCGTGGGCCTGGCGCCCGGGTCGGCACCCGCCCTCGCGGCCGCGGCCGCCGCGGGCTTCCTGGCCATGGCCACGCTGCCTCCGGTGGTGGTCGTGGCCCAGGAGCTCCTTCCTCGCGGGGCCGCCGTCGGCTCCGGGATCGTCATGGGACTGGCCTGGAGCACGGGTTCCGTAGGGGTCCTCGGGGTCGGCGTCCTCGCGGATGCCGTGGGTCCCCGGGCGGCGGCCCTGGCCACCCTTCCCGTAGCCCTCGTGGCCGTCTACCTCGCCTCGCGTCCGGCGCTGGCCGTGGCGGCCCGGGCCCGCCACGCCTGACCTCCCGTGCCCTTCCGCCTCGTACCCGCCCGGGACCGCAAGCTCCACCGCCTGGTCCGCAAGGCACCGGTCGTGACCCTTCCGAAGAACGCCCGGATCTACGCGCCGGGCGACCCGGCGGAGGAGGTCTTCCTGGTCCGCGAAGGGGTCGTCCGCCTCGTGCTTCCGGGGATGGAGCAGGGGAGGGGGGAGCGAACCGTGGGGCTGGCCCTTCCCTGGGAGATGTTCGGAGACGAGGGCCTGACCGCGGGCCACCGCCGCTACGGCGCCGTGGCGGGAACGGCCTGCGTGGTGCACCCGCTTCCCACCCAGAGCGTGCTTCATGGCCTGAAGACCGCCCGGTCGAGCCTGGACGCGTACCTCCGGGGGGTGGAACGGGAGCTGCACCGGCTGCGCCACGCGCAGGGCGGCTCCGCCGGGCCTTCGGCTCCCCAGCGCGTCGCCGAGGTGCTCCTCGACCTGGCCGAGCGGTGCGGCGAACGCGAAGGGCGGCGGATCGTCCTTTCCGAGCGGTTGACCCATCAGGTGATCGCGGACCTGGCCGGTGCCCACCGCGCCACGGTCACGACCCTGCTCAACGACTGGCTGTACGACGGAATCCTGGCCTCCGACGACGACAACCACCTCGTGTTGGCCCGCCCCACGGACCTGTGGGTGCTGGCCGGGTACGACGGAGCGGGGGTCTCGAGCAGCGTTGACCCCCACCCCCCGAATCCCTAGCTTTTGGGGCTTTTTCGGGGATTCCCGAACCCGCCACCATCGAGCTGGAACCACCGCATGACCAAGCGTCATCCCGGCACGCGTCGCGTGACCAACGACTCCCACGACAACGATCCCGATGACGTGTTCATCGCCAAGACCCTCGAGCTTTCGGGGTGGGCGAAGAACAACCAGCAGGTCATCACGGTCCTCATCGTGGTGGCGGTCCTGGCCGTGGCCGGTCTGGTCTACTACCGGAACTACTCGGCGACGCTGACGCAGCAGGCCGCGCAGCAGCTCGAGACGATCCATCAGACCGTGGCCCTGCAGGATCGCGAGGGTGCCAAGGCCGACCTCGGGACGTTCCTCCAGCGCTTCGACGGCACGCCGTACGCCGGAGAGGCCCGGATGATGCTGGGCGAGCTGTACCTCCAGACCGACGAGGCGCAGCAGGCGCTGGCGGTGCTCGAGCCCATGGCGTCCTCGCCGCGCGAGCCCCTGGAGTTCCAGGCCGCCGCGCTGCTGGGTGCCGCCTACGAGCAGGAAGGCCGGTGGGCCGACGCCGAGGCCGTCTACCTCCGCATCGCGGACCGTTCCGATCTGGACTTCCAGGTCCGGGACGCCCTCGAGTCGGCGGCCCGGATCCGGGCGCGCCAGGGCGACACCGCGGGCGCCGCGACGCTCTACCAGCGCATCCTCGACGGCCTGGAGGAGGGCGATCAGGTGCGGGGCCTCTACGAGATGCGACTGGCGGAACTGACGACCTGACCGCGGCCGCTCGGCCCGATCCCGCTGACCGAGGCGGGGGCGTCCTTCCCGGGCGTCCCCGCCTTCGTCGTTCCGGGGTTCCTGAGAGGATCGCGGGGGCGCGGGCGTACGTGGAGGAAACGGTGGCGTCTGGGACAAGGATGTGCCATGGTTACGTCATCGTACGTATGGGGACCGTTGGGGGCGGGGCCCATTCTGGCACCGAGCGATGCGCCACCCGTCCCGGAGGACCCATGCCGAAGCCCGCCGCCTCGACCCGCTTCTGGACCACCGCGCCGGGCCTCTTCACGGCCGTGGCCGCCGCACTCACTCTCGTCGCGCCGTTGGCCATGCTGAGCCTGGACGGAGACGTCGCGTTTCCGGAGGTCGGTACGCCGGCCGCGGATGCACCCCTCGAGAGGGAGCGCTCGGGGCCGGCCGTCCGCGCCGCGCCGAAGGACGGTGCCGAAGAGCCGTCGGCACCCCGGGAGCGGCCCCCGATCGACCGGAACGAAGCGGACGACACCGCCTGAGGCGCCTCCTCAGCGCCCTCGCCAGGCGCCCAGGGAGCCCCCGGATGGACCGGAGCGAAAGCGGGACGACACCGCCTGAGCCCTGCGATGCGAGTCATTCTGTACTTCGTATAATACATATTATGTAAAGTTGATGTTGGAGCAGGTCGTCCGTTGTCCTGGTTCTCCAGGTCGATGGGTCCCCCCGTCCCGGCCCCTGTCCCCATCCTCCCCTGCCACCCCCCGCGGAGTGCCCGGGGCTCCTCCACCCAGCCCGACGGCCGGCCTGCGGCGCCCGGATCCTGCCTCGTGTGGAGCCTTCCTAGCGCGCAGGCGGTCCCACCGCGCGGATCCGGACCCGTGCGGTGCCTGCCGCGATCATGCCGAGACGCACGGCGGCCGCGTAGGACACGTCGATGAGGCGGTCGTCGTGGAACGGGCCACGGTCGTTCACGCGCACGACCACGCTCTGTCCCGTATCGAGGTTCGTGACCTCGAGGTACGTCGGGAGCGGCAGCGTCCGGTGGGCCGCGCTCATGGCGTACATGTCGTACGGTTCGCCGCTCGACGTCCGCCGGCCGTGGAATTCCTCGCCGTACCAGGACGCGGTGCCCTCCTCGACGTACCCGTCCGAGTCGTCCAGCGTGCGGTACGTGCGGCCGGACACCTCGTATTCCGGCATGTTGCCGTACGGGGCCCTGGGTTCGGCCACGGGCACGGGGTCCGGGACCGTGAGCGGATCGACGGCCGGTTTCTCGGGAGGCCGGTCGCGGCGGAAGTCGGGGGCGCCCCGGTCCGCGGCCTCGGAAGGCGGCCGGACGGGTTCGACGGAGACGTCGGAGGGGTCCTGCTGGCCCGCCCCGGCCGGGGTGGGTGCCACCGATCCGGCGCCGCTCGGATAGCCCACCACGCGGCAGGCCCCTGCCGAGAGACCGAGCCACAGGGCCAGGGCTCGCGCGCCGGTGTTCACGGGCGGTCCTTCCGGTAGACGGCCTTGACCAGCGCGCGTTGCTCCTTCGGGGTCATGCGTGCCAAGTGTCCACTGACGAACGACTTGTCGTCGGTGACCTCGCGTAGGATCGAGACACCGTCCGGCGCCCCGGGCACGGGGTCGTCTTCGTGGTCCAGCTCGATCTCGAGAAGCGTCAGGCCTTCGAGCGGGCCCCCGAAGAAGTCCAGTTCCCAGGGGCCGATCCGGTGGCGCGTCTTTGCGATGATCCGGTTGCCCGCGGCTTCGAAGAGCGCCTCGGCCACCTCGGCGCTGACCACGGACTCCGCCTCCCGGCGGCGGATGCCCCGCCCGCTCTTGCAGGTCAGCACGGGACCCCGGGCCTCGCCGGTGCGGATGCGGACGGAGGGCGTGCCGTTCCGGATGTAGCCCTGGCGGAGCGAGGCTCCCCCGCCCTTCAGGGCCTCCCTCCGGGCCGCATCGACCCGGACCAGGTATCGCCGTTCGATCTCGTACTGCACCCTACCCTCCCGGTTTCCGGCCGAGCAGTGCCACCCTGCGGCGCAGGAGCGGGACGAGGCCCTGGAGCGCCCGCTCCACCGTCCGGAGCCCGGGCAGATGCGACTCGGCGTAGTAGGCGCGCTCGATCTCGAAGCCTGCGTCCTCCAGCATGCGGCGCATCCGCGGCAGCGACTTGTAGTCCACGTGGCTGATGTCGCGCTTCAGCAGGATGTCGTTGTTCTTCAGGTGTTCGAGGAAGTGCCCCCGATGGGGTGTCCATACGCTGAACCGGCCGCCGGGCGCGAGCAACCGGTACGCCTCCTCCACCACCCGCACGGAATCGTCCGGGTAGAGGTGCTCGAACAGGTCGGCCGAGAGGGCCAGGTCGAAGCTCCCGGCCTCCAGCCCGGTATCGCCGGCGTCGGCGCACACGAAGCGGAGGTTCGGCTTCGGATCCCCGGCCAACCGCTGGTTGCACAGCTCGATGCTCTTCTCGGAGAAGTCGACACCCACCACCTCGCCGACGCGGTCCGCCAGCACGAAGCCGAAGGTCCCCCACCCGCACCCGAGGTCGACCACCCGGTCGCCGGGGCCCGGCTCGTGGATCTCCAGGACCTTACGGACCCGGTAGCGCTGGAACGCGCTGTCCATGTCCTGAAGGTGTTCGGTGCCGCCCTCGAAGTAGTCGCTGGAGTCGTAGAACTCCTTGCCGATGGTGCCGTCGCTCATCAGAGGCGCCGGAAGATCTGCTGGAACTTGAGCCACCAGACCCGCCAGACGGCCTCTCGCACGATGCTCTTGGACATCTTGGACTCGCCGGTGTCCCGTTCGGTGAAGAGGATGGGGATCTCGGCCACCCGGTACCCCTTGGACCACGCGCGGAACTTGAGTTCGATCTGGAACGCGTATCCGTTCGAGCGCACCCGGTCGAGCTCCACGGCCTGGAGCACGTCGCGGTGCCAGGCGTTGAACCCGCCGGTGGCATCGCGGATGGGCATGCGGGTGATGGTCCGGGCGTACCAACAGCCGAAGTACGAGATGAGCAGCCGGCTCATGGGCCAGTTCAGGACGTTGACCCGTCCGCCGACGTACCGCGAGCCCACCACCACGTCGTGGTCGTCCAGGGCCTCGATGAAGGCCGGGAGGGCGTCGGGCGGGTGCGAGATGTCCGCGTCCATCTCGAAAAGCACCTCGTATCCCCGGTCGAGGCCCCAGCGGAAGCCCGCCAGGTAGGCCTTGCCCAGACCGTCCTTGGCCTGCCGGTGGAGCACGTGCACCCGGCCGTCTTCCGCCGCCATCGCGTCGGCGAGGGCTCCGGTACCGTCCGGCGATGCGTCGTCGACCACGAGCACGTCCAGGATGGGGTCCTGTTCCAGGATCAGGGGCACCTTCCGTGGCAGGTTGTCGCGCTCGTTGTACGTGGGCACGATGACCAGGTAGCGGCCTTCACTCATCCGTCGCCCCCTCGTCGCCCGCGCCCGGCCGCGCCTCGGTCAGATGACGCAGCCAGAACCACGCGGCCGGCACCACCTCCACGGCCGTGGTCCACAGGCGGGCCACGACCGCCAGGGCGCCGGACGGTGCCGCTCCCAGGTGCGGCGTCAGGAGCGCAACGAGGAAGCCCTCGCGGACGCCGACCCCGGCGGGCGCGAAGATCATCACGTAGCCCAGCACCCAGGCGGCCGCGAAGGAGGCCGCCACGGGAATCGGACCCGCGGACAGGCCGAGGCTCTCGGCGAGCACCCAGAACGAAGCGGCATACACGATCCAGTTGACGAGATAGAGACCAAGCCACCGGATGGCGTGGCCACTGCGGAGTGATGCGGGCGCCTCCTGGCGGGCCAGACGGAACCAGAGGCCGACCACGCGGTCGAACACCGGCGGCAGCAGGCCGATGCCCACGGCCGCCGCCAGGGCACCGCCGCCCAACGCGCTGACGGCCCGCCACTCGGGTGGGCCCGCGAACAGCGCCCCCAGTCCGACTGCCGAGGCCGCCACGAGGGCCACCCCCTGCCCGACCACGGCAGCGGCCGTGGCGGTGGTTCCCGACACCCCGGCACGGCGAGCCAGAACGGCCAGGCCAGCGATCTGCCAGACCTTGCCCGGCACGTACCGGCCGAGGTTGGCCACCATGAAGATACGCACGGCCCGGGGCGCTGGAATGCTCGGACCGCCCAGATCGACCACGATCCGGCCCCAGATCCAGGCGGAACCGGCGTACCCGGAGAAGAGCAGCGCGCATGAGAGCAGGAACAGCCCGGGGGTCGGGGTCCACACGGACGGATCCAGCGCCCGGAGGTCGTCGAGGCCGAACCCGACCCGGTCGATGATGAACCAGGTGACGACGACGGTCAGCGCGAGCTGGACGGCCCGGATGGCCCACGCCTTCAGGATGCCTCCGGAGCGTCGCTCCGGCGCCCGAGCCGGCCCTGGACCGCGCTCCACGTTGCGGTGGCGGCCAGGCCCAGCAGCACGAGGGCACTGATCCAGGCGCTGCGGGCCAGGGTCGCGGAACGGTAGGTCATGACCACCTGGCTGCGGCCCTCCGGCACCGGCACCGCCCGGAGGGTGTGGTAGGCACGGAGCACGGGCGCGTCGGCGCCGTTCACGGTGGCCCGCCACGCCGGGAACCAGTTGTCCGCCACGATCAGGAGGGCCGGACCGTCGGTCTCGACGTCCAGGACCAACCGATTGGGACCCCGCTCGACCCAGTCCACGCTTCCCTGGACCGGGCGGCCGGCCAGAGCCACCTCGGGCGACCCTTCGGCCAGCACCGCCTCCACCTCCGGATCGTGCCCCGTGGAGAGGATGTAGGGCACGGCCTCGATGTCGGACTTCACCACCGCCTGCCCCACCAGCCGGGCCCGAGGGAGCCCGTTGTCCACCAGGAGCGTCTGGTAGACCTGTCCGCCGGCGAGCTGGGTGCGGGACAGCACCGGGCCCTCGGGCGCCGGTCCGCGCTCGTAGTCGGGCCAGAGGATGTACCCGACGTTCAGGATGCGCCGGATATTGTACTGGTAGAGGTTCTGCGGGTCGCCGGAGCCCACCATACCGATGAGTTCGCGGTACCGGGCCAGGTCGTTGGGATGATGGCCGGCCGCGAGCTCGATGCCGTGGAGGGCGGGCGTCACGTCCTGGCCCGCACGGGCGAACGACAGCAGGCGGTACGGCTCGTCGGACCCCGCCTCCCGGTTCAAAAGCGCCTGCATGTTCGCGTCGGGCCGGGACCACGCGTAGAAGTCCATGGTCTCGATGAACACGTGGTTCACCCGGAAGCCGTCGACGACGATCAGGGCGCAGGCGACCGCGACCAGGGCGGGCGCCGCCAGCGCGCCCCGACGGACCGCCCAGACCACCCCCGCCAGCGCTCCGGTCAGGACCACGCCCGCGAAGGCACCCTGGACCCAGAACGGCTGGAGAACCTCGAGGAGCTGGGCGCGCTGCGGCCCCATCTCCGGCCAGATCGTGGTGGTCCAGATGGTCGTCATGGCACCCGACGCCATCAGGAGGGCCACGAGCGCCATCAGACCGGTGCCTCCTGCGAGCACCCGCATGACCGGCGTCCAACCCTCGTCCCGGTCCTCACGCGCGGCCCGGAGGATCCGGTCGACGCCCAGGGCCGCCAGGGTCGAGGCGGCGAACGAGAAGAGGAACATGGCCTGCGACGGTGCCCGGAAGAGCCGAATGCCCGGTACCACTTCGTAGAAGATCCGCCACACGGGCGTGTGGGTGCCCATGGCGAACAGGAACGCCACCGCACCGAGTCCCGCCATGAACCACCGGACGCCGCGCCGCCGCCCGCCCGCGAAGGCCACCGCGGCCAGCAGGAGGACCACCAGGCCGGCGTTCTCGTGATTGTCCTTGAAGCCGTTGCGCCCCCAGTAGGTGCCCTCGGCCCAGTCGGCGCCCCCCGCGTTGTTGCCGGCGAACTGCGGCACCAGGAGGCTCATGGCCTCTTCCGGGTGGATGGAGAAGGACGACGACCAGGCCAGGCCCCGCTCGCCGGCGTCCTCGCCCGTGGTCTGGGTCCGGCGGGAGAACTCGGTCACGTATTCGACGGCCGGCAGGAGCTGGATGCCCGCGCCGGCGGCGCCGGCCACGGAGGCGGCCAGGAACAGGCCGAAGCGCGCGCCGGCCGGCGCCAGGCGGAGCCCCGCCCCGCCCGCTGGGGCCGCATCTCCGGACCCCGCGGCCCGTGCCCCCTCCCCTTCCCCGTCCGGATCCGCCCCCCGGTCCGTGCCCCGGGCGATCTGCACCGTGCGGAAGAGCGCGTAGAAGCCCACCGCGAGGAACAGGAACCACGCCATCTGGAAGTGGGTCGTGGAAATGACCAGGGCGACCACGAGTCCGATGGCGGCGAACCCGCCGGCCGTGGCGCGCGAGCGGGCCAGGAACCGCTCCACGGCCCAGAACATCAGCGGGGCCAGGCTCATCACGAACAGCTTGCCGTCGTGCCCCGGCGCCACGAAGCCGATGAGCATGGGCGACAGCATGTACCCCGTGCCGGCCACCAGGGCCGCGGCGCGGGACGCCCCGAGCGCCCGTGCCCAGGCGAACATGAGCAGCCCTGCCGCGATCACGTGGAGCACCAGCTTCCACCCGAGGGCCCGGTGCGGGTCCAGGAGCATCAGGAGGGCCAGGGACGGCGGGTACAGCGAATCGCCTCCGGACAGCGCGGCAATGAACGGCGTGCCGCCCAGGATCTGGGGGGCCCAAAGCGGGAAGACCCCGTCGGCCAGCGCGTTGGCGTAGAAGGCGCGGGCCACGTAGCCCAGGCTCAGCGTGTCGCCTCCGACGAGCATGGTGTCGCTGAACACGAAGGCGCGGAACAGGGCCAGACCCACCACGGCGAACAACGTCCAGGGGAGCCATCCCGGGACCCGGGGGCCGGCATCGGACCCGGCGTCGACCGGTGGTCTGCGCGGGGTGTCGTCGCGGGATCTGCGGGAGGTCTTGGCCATGGCGTTTGTGCGGGCGGTCAGGCCGCCCGGCGGGTGCGGAGGACGGTTTCGTAGATCTCCAGATGGCGCAGGGCCAGGCGTTCGTTGCTCCACTGCTCCACCACCCGGCGCCGGGCCCCGGCACCCAGGGCGGGCAGATCCCCCCGGGCGAGGAGGCCGGACACGACCCGGGCCAGATCGGCGGGGTCCGCCGGACGGAACAGGCCGCCGACCTGGTCGTCGACGATCTCGGGAAGCCCCCCCACGTCGGAGGCGGCCACCGGAAGCTCGCAGGCCATGCACTCCAGGGCGGCCACCGAGGTCGCCTCCATCAGCGACGGGAAGACGGCCAGGTCGGCCGACGACAACAGCCCCGGCATGTCGCTGTTCGGACGGGCGCCCAGGAAGCGGATCCGGTCGGCCACGCCCCGTTCTGCGGCCAGGCGCTCCAGCCGCTCCCGTTCCGGCCCGTCGCCCACCAGGATCGCCTCGACATCGTGGTCCGACACGATGCCCGGCAGCCCCCGGACGAAGTACTCGACGCCGTTCTTGGGATACAGGCGCCGCGGCACCACGAGCCGCCGCCGACCTGCAGGCGGCGGCGGGAGGGCCGGTTCGACCCGGCGGAAGATGGACGTCTCGACGCCGTTGGTCAGGGCTTCCACCGCGTGGCCCGGAGCCAGCCGCTCGCCGACCCGGGCGATCTCTCCCGAGGCGGCGAGGTTGTGGTCACCGGCGGCCACGAGGCGGCCGAGCACCGTCCGCCATCCGGGCTTCTCCGCCAGCTTCAGGAAGTGGGACGTGTGGAACGTGGTCACCAGGGGCTTCCCGGTGAGCGTCCGTGCGATCTGGAGCGGCGGCACGGACTGGAAGGCCTGCGCGTGGAGGACGTCGGCCTTCCGGGCCAGGGCCACCGTGCGGGGCACGGATCCGGCGGCGTGGCCGACCCACCCCACCGGGTGCTTGCCGGGGAACCACGTGCGCCAGACCCGCACCCCGTCCATGACCTCGTGGGAAGGGGTGCCGGCCTTGGAGCGCGAGGTGACGACATCGACCTCGTGGCCCATGCCGGCCAGCGCCCGACACAGGTAGTAGACGTGGCTTTCCAGGCCGCCCACTTCGGGTGGGAAGTAGACGCAGTGCATCAGGATCCTCACGGTGCCCACTCCGTCGTGGTCCGGGGGCGCCCCAGGAGGTCCGCCGCCAGGATATCGGCGATCCGCGCCCCGGCGCGACCGTCGCCGTACGGGTTGGCCGGGGCCTGGCCGCGGGCCCGGCCCAGCGCAGCGCGGCTCCGCCGGAGGATGGCGTCGGGATCGGTTCCCACCAGCTCGGCCACGCCCGCCTCGATGCCTTCCGGACGCTCCGTCACCTCCCGGAGGACCAGGACCGGCACGCCGAACGTCGGCGCCTCCTCCTGGATGCCTCCGGAGTCCGTCAGCACCAGGTCGGCCCGTCGGAGCGCGGACACCAGGTCGAGGTAGTCCAGGGGCTCCGTCAGGTGGATCCGGTCGTGGTCGGCCAGGATGCGCCGTGCCGGCTCCACCACGTTCGGGTTGGGGTGGACCGGGTACAGCACCCGGGCGTCCGGGTGCTCGTCCGCCAGGGCGCGCACGGCGCCGAAGACCCGCTCCAGCGGTGCGCCGAACGACTCCCGCCGATGCGCGGTCAGGAGGATCAGCCGGCCGGACCCGTCCAGAAGCCGCGCCAGCATCGGATTGTCGGGCACCCGGTCCTCGGCGGACACCGCCTGGAGGGCGTCCACCACCGTGTTGCCCGTGACGTGGATGTCACGGGCGGGCACGCCCTCGGCCAGGAGGGCGTCCCGGGCCCGGAGGGTGGGCGCGAAGTACCAGTCGGACAGCACGTCGGTCAGGCGCCGGAAGATCTCCTCCGGGAACGGAGACCACTTGTCGTGGCTGCGGAGTCCCGCCTCCACGTGGCCGACCTTCACGCGCTCGAAGAAGGCCGCCAGCGACCCGGTGAACACCGTGGCGGTATCGCCCTGCACCAGGAGGGCGTCGGGGCGGAACGTCCCGATCACGTCGCGGAGGCCGTCGAGGGCCCGGTGCACCACGTCGTAGAGGGTCTGCCCGGGAGTCATGAGCGCCAGGTCGAAGTCGGGCTCGAGGTCGAACGCCGCCAGGACCTGCGCCACCATGTCCGTGTGCTGGCCCGTGAGCGCCAGGGCGGCTTCCAGGCCGGCGATGTCGTCCAGAGCGGCCACCACGGGCGCCATCTTGATGGCCTCGGGCCGGGTGCCCACCACGACCAGCACGCGGGCGGACGCCGGGGCGCCGCCCTCCGCTCGTGCCTCCACCTAGCGCACCTTCTTGCGCATGGCGTCCAGGTCGTCGCGAACCTGGGCGATCTGCTCCGATACCAGCCCGAAGCCCACCAGCAGGAAGCCGAGGGTCAGGAGCAGCATGACCAGATACAGCAACGGCCGATACCCCATGGGCGGGATGTAGTGCTCGAAGCCCAACATCGGGTGGAGGAAGCGGAGGTAGACCGAGACGCCGCCCACGAACACACCACCCGCCGCGAGTGTCAGGCCCGTGGTGCCGAACAGCATCAGCGGCTTCTCGCTGAACAGCAGGAGGAACCACACCGCGAACAGGTCCAGCACCCCGGTCACGATGCGGAACGGGCCCTGGTACTTGGACTCCCCTGCCCTCCGGGGAAGCAGTTCGATGTCGATCTCCGTGACCGAGAATCCCCGGGCGTGGGCCAGGACCACGAAGAACCGGTGCCAGTCGTGTCGCAGCGTCAGGCCGTCCAGCACCTGGCGGTGGAAGGCCTTCATGGAGTTGAGGTCCGACACCGGGATGTTGAAGATCCGCTGCGACAGCCGGTTGTAGACGGAGCTGACGGCGCGCTTGTCGTAGGCGCCGAGCTTCCTTCCCGTGACGATGTCCCACCCGTCCTGGAGCCTGGCCAGGAAGCGGGGGATCTCTTCCGGTCGGTGCTGCAGGTCCGCGTCGAACAGCACGAGATAGGTCCGGTCCGTGGCCTCCGCGGCCGTGACCATGGCCTCGGTCTTCCCGCGGTTGGTCCGGTGGCGTACGACCCGGAATCCTTCCCATCCCCGGGCCTCGCGTTCGGCCACGGCCGCCGTGTCGTCCGTGGAGCCGTCGTCGACCAGGATCACCTCGCCGGTCAGTCCGTACTCGTCGAACGCCCTGCGGAGCTCCCGCACCAGGTCCGGGATGACCGGCGCCTCGTTGTAGGCCGGGACGAGGACCGCGAAGTCCCGCCGGGTGGCCGGGGCCAGCGCCAGCGCTTCGGACGAAGGCGTCGGAACGGTCGGGGAGGTCATCCGGGGCCCGGTGGTCCTAGACACGCTTGCGCATGCGCGCCGGGAGGATTCCGAGCTGGTCGCGGTACTTGGCCACGGTGCGTCGGGCGATCTTCACGCCGTCCGCCTTCAGGTGCCGGACGATGGCGGCATCGGTCAACGGCTTCTTCTCGTCCTCTCCGGCCACCAGCGACTTGATCTTGTCCTTCACGCCCCGGGCGCTGATGTCCTCACCGGACGTGGTGGACAGGCCGCTGGAGAAGAAGTACTTGAGCGAGTATACGCCCCGGGGCGTCTGGCAGTACTTCTGGTTGGTGACCCTCGAAACGGTGGACTCGTGCATCTCGATGTGGTCGGCCACCTCCCGGAGGGTCAGGGGCCGGAGGTGCTGGACGCCCTTCTCGAAGAAGTCCCGCTGCCGGTCCACGATGAAGTTCATCACCTTCAGCATCGTCTGGCGCCGCTGCTCGATGGCCTGGATCATCCAGTTGGCGCTGTTGAGCTTGCTGTTGATGAACTCCTTGTTCTCGCCCTTGAACTTGTTCTTGTCCCGGGCCACCTCCCGGTAGGCCCGGGAGATGCGGAGGCGGGGCAGACTGGTGTCGTTGACGAACACCAGGTACTCGCCGTCGATCTTCTCCACGATCAGGTCGGGCGTGACGTACTGCTCCGGGTCCGCGGAGTGCTTGAGGCCGGGCTTCGGGTCGAGGTGCACCAGCTCGTCGGCGGCCTCCTGGACCGCCCGGGGCTTGGTTCCCAGGGCCCGGGCGATGTCGCTCCAGCGGTGGTTGATCAGGTCGTCGAAGTGGTCCCGGACGACCTCGTGGACCAGGTGGTCCGCCATGTCCTTCTGGGCCAACTGGATCAACACGCATTCCCGGACATCCCGCGCGCCCACGCCCGGGGGGTCGAAGTTCTGGATGCGCTCGAGCATGGCCTCGGCCTCCTCCACCTCGTAGGGCCGGAGCACCACGCCGATCTCCTCGAGCTCCGCCGCCCGTTCTTCGTCGTCTTCGATCTCCTCGGCGTTGGCCACCGCCGTCGGCCGGACCTCCTCCAGCCACTCGTTGATGCCGGTGACCACGTCCTCGAGATCGCAGGCCAGGAGGCCGTCGTCGCTGATGTTGCCGACGATCTCCTCGCCGAGGCGGAGGTCCCGCTCGGGGAGGGACAGGAGCCGGAGCTGCTCGTGGAGATGGTCGTGGAGGTCCCGGGTGTCCACCGGCGTGGGCTCCCAGTGCTCCTTATGCTCGTACTGCTGCCGCCGCCCCCCGACGTCGAAGCCGTCCAGGAGGATCTCCTCCCAGTCCATCTCGTCGCCGCTCAGCGAGTCGTCGGTCGTGTCCTCCTTGAGCTCGACCTCCTTCTGGACGTCGGCTTCGGCCATCTCCAGGAACGGATTCTCGGCCATCTCCTCCTTCAGATGCTGTTCCAGATCCAACAGGGGCATGTAGAGCAACTCCATCGCCTGGTACAGGCGAGGGTTGATCCGCATCTCCTGCCGGATCTGCGCACTCTGATAGAGTTTGGCGTTGAACTGGCTCATGGAAGGGCCGGTTTCGGAAAGCGTTGGCGCATCCGCGCCGTGAGTGTGGGACCAAGGTAGATGTCCGCCGCCTCTTCGTTCCAGACCAGCTCCGACACTGAACCGCTGACCCGGATGCGGCCCTCGTACATGATGTAGGCCCGATCGACGATCTCCAGCGTCTGCTCGACGTTGTGGTCGGAGATGATGACGCCGATGCCCCGGGACTTGAGGCCGCGCACGATCTGCTGGATGTCGTTCACCGCGATCGGGTCGATGCCCGCGAACGGCTCGTCCAGGAGCATGAACTTCGGCCGCTGCACCAGAGCCCGAGTGATCTCGAGGCGGCGGCGCTCACCCCCCGAGAGCGAGTACGCCTTCGACTCTCGCAGTCCTGCCAGGCCCAGCTCGGCCAGGAGCTGGTCGAGGCGCGCGGCCTCCTCCTTCCGGGGCAGCTTCAGCGTCTCGAGGATGGCCAACACGTTCTCCTCGACCGTGAGCTTCCGGAAGACCGACGGCTCCTGCGCCAGGTATCCCACGCCCTTCCGGGCCCGCCTGTACATGGGCGTGTCGGTCAGATCCTCGTCATCGAGGTGCACCGAACCTCCGTCGGGAGGGATCAGCCCGACCATCATGTAGAACGTGGTGGTCTTTCCCGCCCCGTTCGGGCCCAGGAGCCCGACGATCTCGCCCTGGGACACGGAGATGTCGACCTCGTTCACCACACGGCGCCGCTTGTAGATCTTGGTCAGACCGCGCCCGTTCAGGCGGCTGCCGGCTTCGAGGGCCGGTGCCCCGGCGTCCGGGACGCTGAACCGCGAGGCGCGGACCGCTTCGAGCGCGTGGATGACACCGCCCACCTGGGCGGCGAGCGCCTCCCGGTCCGCGGAATCGGTGGGGATCAGGGCGTCGGCCAGGCGGACCGCGGACCACCCGGCCCCCGGAGCGTCGGGCCGGGCCACGCCCGCGCGGTCCAATTCCGGCAGGATCCGGTCGTCCATCAGGTGCGTCACGGCCTCGTGGTCCAGCGGACCGCCGTGGGCGGACCCGGTCAGGTCCTCCGCCACCTGCGCCAGCCGCGCCTCCACACCCTGGAGCCAGTCCCCCCGGCGCAGGACGCCGGCGTCGTCGGCCCGGCGCAGGAGCACCTGGACGGCGGCCGCCACCGAGAGGTCGCCCGGCTGAAGGCCGTTCAGGTAGGCGCTGAAGTCGTTCCGAGTCACCGGGTCGGGCTCCTTCTCGGGGCGGGTGCGGCCGGGCGTGGGTCGCTCGATCCGACTGCGGGGTCGGGACGTCGGGAGTCCGGGCGCGGGGCGGTCGGCGGGAGGCCGGTCCGGGTCGCTGCCGCTCCCGTGGCGTCCGGCGCGCCGGCGGTGTCCACCACCGCCCCGGAATCGACGACGGCGGCCGTGTCGGCCACGATACCCGCCCGGAGGGGCTCCAGGTGGTAGCCCCGTGTGGGGCCCTCGACGTCCATCAGCTCCACCTCCCCTCCGCGCATGGCGATGGTGATGCGGGCGCCGGTCACGTAGTGCACGGCCGGCGGATCGATGCCGGGCCGGGACGTCGAGTCCGAGGGCAGGAGCCGGTAGAGGGAGCGGGCGTTCCCCGCGGCCGTGAGTTCCTCCAGGGTGTAGGCGTTCCGGGCGGTGTCGGCCTCGGCGGCCTGCTCCGCCGGGTCCCGCGGCGTCGAGGCGAAGCGGGCCACCACGGTGTCACCCTCCATCCAGTCGGTCAGGGCGGACGGGGGGAGTGCATCCACGTTGAGGGAGTCCCGGGCCGACGATTCGCCCCGGGCCCGCCCCACCGCGAAGATCCGGTCCAGCGCCTGCCCCGGGGCCCGCACGTCCAGGGAGTCGGCCCGGAGCACGAAGGTCTCGGCCTCCGCCACCGGTTGGGCCATGAGGGCGCTGTCCGGCTCCGCGCCGAACTCGGGACGGATCCGGGCGGCCACAAGCCGGTCCATGGCTCCGCCGGCCATCAGGATGTCGATCAATGGCGCCCGAACCAGGATGTCCTCGCCCACGAGCACCGCGTCCCGCCGGGCCCGGATGCTGCGGACTTCCCCGCCGGGCATGGCCACGTTGACATCCTGCCCGCTCAGGTCGAAGGAGGCCTGGGTCACCACCGCGTTGCCCTCCAGGAGCATCCGCTGCGCCGCTTCGTCGTAGGTGGCGGAGTCCGATGTGGCGTGGAGCGAATCCCGGTCGATGATCACGCGCCCCGTGGCCCGGA
Source organism: Longimicrobiales bacterium (assembly GCA_040216925.1). Taxonomy (GTDB): domain Bacteria; phylum Gemmatimonadota; class Gemmatimonadetes; order Longimicrobiales; family Gaopeijiaceae; genus JAJCZZ01. The sequence goes on along the minus strand of JAVJOF010000025.1, from coordinate 269,698 downwards.
AATAGCCGTCGCCCACCAGGAACAGCCGGTCGGCCTCGACGTCCGTCGGCACGGGGGGGAGCGTGTCGGTGGGGGGTGCGGCCTCGACCGGCAGGGTGTCGGACCGGGGCGGGTGGATGGCCGGCCCGGGCGGAGGCAGGGTGTCGGCCCGGGCCGAGTCGGCGGCAGCGGCCGAGTCGGCGGCGGCCAGCGCGGCCAGGAACGCCTCGGCGTCGTCGAATCCCACCGAGTCCGCCTCCTCGGACGTGTCGAACGCGAAGGCGCGTTCGAGTGCTTCGACGGCCGTGGAATCGCCGGCCGCCACCGCCGCCTCGAGCGCGGCGAGCGCGGCCGAATCGCCCACGGCGGCGGTCCGGGCCAGGGCGTCGAAGTCGTCCGGCGCGGCCGCTGCACCGGAGGAGTCCATCGGGGCCTCCGTGACGGACGGGTCGGGGGCCGGGGCGCCCGTCATCAGGATCCGCGCCCGGGGACGAACCCCATCGGGCCCGATGGTGACCGTGATCTCCTCCTGGTCCCGGTACTCGGTCTGCCGCAGGTAGACCAGGTCGCCGTCCCGGACCACGGTACCCCGGGCTTCGTCTTCGAGCACGACGCTTCCCGACGCCTGGAGGCGTCCGGTGCGGGAGAAGTACCGGGCTTCGTCGGCGTTCAGCGTCCGGGTGTCGTCGCGGTAGCGGACGTTCCCGAAGAGCTGGCTCAGGTTCTGCGAGGAATAGGCCACCGCCGAGTCGGCTTCGATGCGCACGCCGTCGGAGCAGCGGATCCTCGGGCGACTGACGTAGGTGATCCGGGCCCCGCCGGCCAGCACGATGGAGTTGAGCTGGGCCGTCCCTTCCGCGAACGAGCACGTGGCGGCCGGCGCCTCCTGCGCCACCGTGGCCGCCGGCCCCGCGACGGTCACGGCCAGCAGCAGCCCACACGGGAGCCCTGAACGCCGGAGGCGCGCGCAGCCGGGACGGTCGAGGAGGGGCATGGACGCTGCGCCGGTCAGAATACGATGCCGGTGACGGTGCCCCGCGGGTCGCGGATCTGGACGTTCCGGAACTCGAGGTCCGACTCGAAGGCCGAACCCCGCGTGACGGTGCCGTCGGGCATCGTCTGGACCGTGGTCGAGTCGCTCCAGAGGCGGTCGCGGCCCGGGTCGTAGTTCAACTCCGGGCTCTCGATGCGCCGGCCGTCCGCGTGGACGATGAGCACGACGTTGCCCCGGGCCACCATCCGGTCGGTGTTCTGGTCCAGGGTGCCGGCGTCGGACGTGACCGTGGCCCGTTCCCGCCCCTGCTCCGTGTAGAAGACCAGCCGCATGCGCCGCATCGAGACCGTGGCCGAGTCGTTGTACACGTACGCCGTATCGGCCTCCACCCGGCCCTCCCGGACTCCGGACGCCGTCAGGAAGCTGACCATGTCGAAGACCATCTGGTCGGCGTCGAGGGCCTCCAGGTCGGCGGCCACCGTGGCCGCGTCCGTCGGAGCCTCACACGCCCCGGCGCTCCCGGCCAGGCCGGCCACCGTGAGAACGGTCAACATCCTACGTGTCATCATCATACGGCTCCTGACCTCATGAGATCGTGGAGGTGTACGATACCCTGCAGACGCCCGTCGTCGCCACGAACCGGTAGCGCCATGATGCCGAACTCCTCCATCCGGCGGACGGCGGCGGCGCCGAGTTCGTCGGGGCGCGCCACCTTGGGACTGCGGGTCATGACCTCGGACACCGGCCGCTCCAGGAAGTTCGGGTCGCGTTCCATGAGCCGGGTGAGGTCTCCCGCGGTGACCACACCCGTGATGAGCCCGTCCGCGTCCACCACCGCCACCGTGCCCCGCTTCTCGGCCAGGGGCACGATGCACTCCCGCATCACGGCGGTCTCCCGCAGCGTCGGGAGATCGTCCGAGAGCATGACGTCGGCCACCCGCACCGTGAGCTTGCGTCCCAGGGCTCCGCCCGGGTGCAACGCGGCGAAGTCGTCCTCCGCGAAGCCCTTCATCTGGAGAACCACAACGGCCAGCGCGTCTCCCATGGCCAGGGCGGCCGTGGTGGACGACGTCGGGGCCAGGTCCATCGGGCAGGCCTCCTCGTCCACCGAGCAGTCCAGGACGGCGGTGGCGTGGCGCCCCAGCGGGGAATCGGGCCGTCCGGTCAGGGCGATGAGCGGCACGCCGAGGCGGGTCAGATAGTCGATCAGCCCCGCCATCTCCGACGTGTCGCCGGACTTGGAGATCAACACGGCCACGTCGTGGCGGCCGACGATGCCGAGATCGCCGTGCAGCCCCTCCACCGGATGGAGGAAGTGCGCCGGCGTCCCGGTGGACGTGAGCGTACCGGCCAGTTTGCGGGCCACGTGGCCGCTCTTGCCGATGCCGCTGACGATCACCCGCCCCTCGGCCGCGTGGAGGATCCGGCAGGCGCGGGCGAAATCGGATCCGAGCCGGTGCTCGAGGGCGGCCACGGCGGCGGCCTCGATGCGAAGGACACGCCGGGCCTCGTCGAGGAGCGGGCCGTCGTCGAGGGTGGCGGCCCCCCCGCCCGATTCCCGCCCCGCGGGTGCGGCCACACGCCACGGAACCTGCCAGGCGCGGCGGCTCATGCGTCCCTCCGGGCGGCCACGTAGGCCTCCGTCACGTCCGCGAGCTGCCCCCGGGCCTCCAGCAGCGCGTCGCAGAACTCCCGAACCGCCCCGTGGCCTCCCCGGGCCGTGCTCCGCCAGTGGGCGGCACGGGCCACGGCCGGTACGGCGTTGGCCACCGCCGCTCGCAGGCCGACCTTTTCGAACACGGCCATGTCCGGGAGGTCGTCGGCCAGCATGGCCACCGCGTCCCAGTCGATGCCCAGGCGTTCGATGATCCCGCGCACCAGCGGCAGCTTCTGCGCGCCCGGGTCCTGGTGGCACTCGATGCCCAGTTCCCGGGCCCGGATGTCCGTGGCCCGGGAGACGCGCCCCGACACCATGACCACCTCGAGGCCGGCTTCCTGAAGGAGCTTCATGCCCAGGCCGTCCTGGATGTCGAAGCGCTTCAACTCCACTGGTTCCCCCGACATGGGGGCCCCGATGTACACGCCCGCGTCGGTCAGGACGCCGTCCACGTCGAAGACGACCAGGCGCACGGCCCGGGCCTGCTCGGCGGGCAACGGGGGCGGAGTGTCCACGTTCACGGCCGGACCTCCCGTGTGTCGGCCAGCGCCGCGCGGATGGCCTGGACCTCCTTGAGAAGGTCCGGCATGCGCTCCAGCGGGAGCATGTTGGCGCCGTCGGAGGGTGCCTCGGACGGGCGGGGATGGGTCTCCAGGAACAGGCCGTCGCACCCGGCCGCCACCGCCGCCCGCACGAGCGCCGGGATGTGCTCCGGGTCGCCCCCGCTGGAGCCGTCGGCGGCGCCGGGTCGCTGAACGGAATGGGTTCCGTCGAAGATGACGGGCACGCCGCACGCCGCACGGACCCGCGCGAACGACCGCATGTCCACCACCAGGTTGCCGTATCCGAAGAAGGTGCCGCGCTCCGTCACGGCCACCTCGGAGGCCCCGGCCTCCCGGGCCTTCTCCACCGCGGCGGACATCTCTTCCGGTGCCATCCACTGGCCCTTCTTGATCTTCACGGGCTTGCCGGTGGCTCCGGCCGCCACGACCAGGTCCGTCTGGCGGCACAGGAAGGCGGGGATCTGGAGGGCGTCCACGACCTTCCCGGCGGCCTCGGCCTGGTGGGGTTCGTGCACGTCCGTCAGCACCGGAAGACCCGTCTCGCCCTTCACGCGGGCGAGCGCGTCGAGCCCGGCGTCCAGGCCCGGCCCCCGGGGCGAGGCGAGCTTGGAGCGATTGGCCTTGTCGTACGACGCTTTGAACACGACGGGCAGATCGAACGTCTCGGACCACCCTGCCAGGGCCCGGGCCACCTGGAGGTTCAGCGCGTGGTCCTCCAGGACACACGGGCCGGACACCAGGGTGAAGCGGTGGAAGAGGGGCATCGGAGGGAGCGGCTCAGACGCCGGCCGGCTCGGCCAGGCCGGCCTCGGAGGACCCGCGCGCGTACCGGGCGGCGGCCTCGATGAACGACGCGAAGAGCGGGTGCGGGCGAAGCGGGCGGCTCTTCAGCTCGGGGTGGAACTGGCCGGCCACGAACCAGGGGTGGTCCGTGATCTCGATCATCTCCACGAGTCCACCGTCGGGCGATGTGCCGGAGATGGTCATGCCGTGCTCCTCGAGGAGGGGCCGGTAGTGGTTGTTCACCTCGAAACGGTGCCGGTGGCGCTCGCTGATCTCCTCGGCGTCGTAGATGGCCCGGGCACGCGATCCTTCGGCCAGGACGCAGGGGTAGGCGCCCAGCCGCATCGTGCCGCCCTTCGTGGTGACCTGGAGCTGCGAATCGAGAAGGCAGATGACCGGATCGGAGGCGTCCTCGCTGAACTCCGAGGAGTGGGACTCCTCGAGGCCGCAGACGTTGCGGGCGTATTCGATGACCGCGCACTGGAGGCCGAGGCAGATGCCGAAGAAGGGCAGCCCGTTCTCCCGGGCCCAGCGGATGGCCTCGAGCATGCCCTCCACGCCCCGGGGCCCGAAGCCGCCGGGAATGAGAAGGCCATGATGGTCCCGGAGGATCTCCACGCCCGCCCCTTCCTCGAACTGCTCGGACGACATCCAGTCGATCTCCACCCCGACGTCGTTGGCGATGCCGCCGTGGATCAGGGCCTCCTGGATGGACTTGTAGGAGTCCACGAGCGCCGTGTACTTGCCGACGACCGCGATGCGGACGGGGCCTCCCGAGGGGTTGGTGACGCGATGGACCATGTCGATCCACTGGGTCAGGTCCGGTTCCGGGTGGTCCAGGCCGAGCCGGTTCATGATGACCGTGTCCAGGTTCTGGGCACGGAGCTGGAGCGGGACCTCGTAGATGGTGCTGACATCGCGGGCCTCGATCACCCCGTCGGTCTCGACGTTGGTGAACAGGGCGATCTTCCGGCGGATCTCGTCGGACAGGTGGTGCTCGGTCCGGCACACCACGACGTGGGGCTGGATCCCGATCTGCATCAGCTCCCGTACCGAGTGCTGGGTGGGCTTGGTCTTGAGCTCACCGGCGGCGGCGATGAACGGCACCAGGGTCAGGTGGACGAAGATCGCGTTCTGCCGCCCGACGTCGACGCGGAACTGCCGGATCGCCTCGAGGAACGGGAGGGACTCGATGTCACCCACCGTGCCGCCGATTTCCGTGATGACCACGTCGTGCTCGGGGGCCAGGCGCCGGATGGCCGCCTTGATCTCGTCGGTGATGTGGGGAATGACCTGGACCGTGGAGCCCAGGTAGTCGCCGCGGCGTTCTTTGGAGATGACGGTCTGGTAGACCCGGCCCGTGGTGATGTTGTTCGACTGCGACAGGGACTGGTCCAGGAAGCGCTCGTAGTGCCCCAGGTCCAGGTCGGTCTCGGCGCCGTCGTCGGTCACGAAGACCTCGCCGTGCTGGAACGGCGACAGCGTTCCGGGATCGACGTTGATGTAGGGGTCGAACTTCTGGAGCGTGACCTTCAGGCCGCGCTCCTTCAGCAAGCGTCCGATGGAGGCGGCGGCGATCCCCTTCCCCAGCGAGGAAACGACCCCTCCGGTGACGAAGATGTATTTGGTGGGCGTCTTCGGCTTCTCGGTCATGGCGTCGTCATGCGAGGGTCGTGGCGATACGGCTCAGCGTCTCTTCCATTCGTACGGCGTCGGCCGGCGTATCGACACCGGGATCCGCGGCTCCCACCACGGCCACCCCGATGCGCATGCCGGCTTCCAGCGGCCGGAGTTGCTCCAGCATCTCCAGCTTCTCCAGCGGCGACGGCGCCAACGCCACCCAGGTGTCCAGCGCCGCCCTCGTGTAGGCGTAGATGCCGATGTGGCGGAGGAACGGCTCCCGCTCCAGGTCGTCCGCTCCCGGCTTCTGGTCCCGCTTGTAGGGGATGGGCGCCCGGCTGAAGTACAGCGCCCGTCCGGATACGGCACGCGCGACCTTCACCACCGACGGCTCCGTCCGCGCATCCTCGGTCAGGAGCGGTGTCGCGCACGTGCCCACGTCCCACGCGCCGTCCTGCACGAGCTCGATGGCGGCCCGGAGGTGCGCCTCCTTCAGGAGGGGCTCGTCTCCCTGCACGTTGGCCACCACGTCGAAGCCCGCGTAGTCGGCGCGGGCGGCGACCTCCGCGACCCGGTCCGTTCCCGACGGGTGGTGCGGGGAGGTCATCTCCACCGGAGCACCCAGCGCCCGGCACACGTCCGCCACCTGCTCGGAATCGGTGGCCACGACCGCGTGGTCCAGGACCGACATGCCCTCCACGCGTCGCCACACCCATTCGATGAGGGGACGGCCGAGGAGCGGGTAGAGGGGTTTGTCGGGGAGACGTGTCGACGCGAGCCGCGCCGGAACGATGCCCAGGACGCGGCTGCTCACGGGGCCTCCGATGGGCCGAACGGGCGCGTTTCGTATGCAAAATTCACGCCACGAAAGGTACCGATGCCGGGGACTCCGATCAACCGGGCCCGAGGCGTCGGACAGCGTCCGCTCCGCAGGGGCGAGCCCGCGGGGTGCGGGCAGGAAGGAAATGGTCGGGAAAAGCAACGAGGGCTGGAGTGAGGACCCCCCCAGGCCCTACTCCAACCCTCTGTTGTTCGGTGCACCGCCATCGTTTCCGGCGGGCCCCAGCGCAGACCGGACCGCCCCCACGGCCCGACCACGTTGAAACCAGTATACACGGCACCTGTCCCTCGGCCGTCTTCGGCCCGTCTCGTTGCCGTCTCGTCAGCGTCTCGAATCGCTGATGAGGCCCGGGCGACAACGGGTTTCGATCTTGGCGGCTCCGCCATGGCCGGCCCGGAGAGGCGGCCCGATCCGCGAGCCGCAGCGTCACATCCGCAGGAAGTTGGCCAGGAGCGTACGCCCGCCCTCGCTGAAGAGGCTCTCGGGATGGAACTGCACCCCCCACAGCGGGAGGGTGCGGTGCTTCATGGCCTGGACCTCGCCGGCGTCGGCGTCGTCGACGGACCACGCCACGGGCACCAGTACGTCGGGAAGGACGGTCTCGTCGGTGACCAGCGAGTGGTACCGCGTGACCTCCACGGGCTGCGGTAGATCCTCGAACAACCCCGTCCCGTCGTGACGGATGCTTCCGGTCTTGCCGTGCATGAGTCGGCGCGCCCGCACGGTCCGCCCCCCGAAGGCCTCGCCGAGGCTCTGGTGCCCCAGGCACACGCCGAGCATGGGGATCCCGGCGGCTCCGAGGGTCCGGAAGGCCGCCACGCTGACCCCGGCCTCCGCGGGGGTGCACGGGCCCGGCGACACCACCACGCGGTCGGCGCCCATGGCCTCGAGTTCCTCGACGGTGTGGGCGTCGTTGCGCACCACGACCGGGTCTGCGCCCAGCTCTCCGAGGTACTGGACCAGATTGAACGTGAACGAGTCGTAGTTGTCGATGACCAGGAGCACGGCACGTCGGTGGCTGGAGGCGGGGCCCGCACGCGATTCGGGCGGGGGCCGGGAATCTAGTGTGGTGTCTCGAACATGTCTGGACCACGCCGGCTCCCGGGGCGTCGGGCGCGGACCCGGCGGCGACCGTGCGCGAGGAATCCGCCGGTTCGCTCCGTATCTCGTAGAGTCCGTGGCTGGGCCCCGTGAGAGGCCCCGCCGGGACGGTTATCTTTGTCCTGGAGCGCGCCCCCGCGGCGCCCGAGTCCTGGAGCCCACCGCGATGTACACCCGCTGCCTCGTCTGTTCGAGTCCGTTCGAGCCGAACGAATCCCTGGAGCACCTGCCCCGGGGCAAGCGCCTGGCGTTCGATCCTGGACGCGGCCGCCTGTGGGTCATCTGCCGGACCTGCAAACGCTGGTCGCTCACGCCCATCGAAGACCGTTGGGAGGCGCTCGAGGAGCTCGAGAAGCTGGCGATGGACCGGGCCCGGATGCTGTCCCAGACGGACAACATCGCGCTCCTCAAGGCCGAGAACCTGGAGATCGTCCGGGTGGGCAAGGCCCAGCTCTCGGAGGAGGCCTGGTGGCGGTACGGACGGGAACTGGCCTCCCGCCGGGAGAACTACAAGAAGCTCTCCTTCGCCGGAACGCTGGCGGCCGGCGCCGTGGCCGCCGGCGGATGGGCCACCGGCGGCATGACCTTCCTCGGCATGTGGTTCATCATGGGCAACGCGCCCGACTCCCTCACCGACGCGGCCCGGTGGCTACGCTTCGGGGGCGCTGCGTGGCGTGGGCGGGAGGAGTGCCCGCTCTGTGGTCATCGTTTCAAGGCCATCAAGTACCGCGACCGGGGCAGCCTCGGCCTGTTTCCCGGCCAGGAAGCGGGCCAGGTGGAACTGGTCTACCGCTGCCCGAACTGCGGCCACTACAAGGAGGGGGGGCTGCACCTCAGCGGTGAGGTGGCGGACCGGACGCTCCGGCGCGTCCTGGCCTACCACCACTTCGCAGGCGCCTCGGAGCGCCGGGTGGTGTCGGCGGCCCGCCTCATCCAGGAAGCCGGGTCCCCCGGAGACCTGACGCGGATCGTGGTGCGTGACGGGCGTCGCCTCGGCGACCTCCAGCGCACGGGAGCCATCGCGCTGGAGATCGCCGCCAACGAGTCGGCGGAGCAGCATCTCCTCGAACTCGAGCTGGCCGAACTGGAAGCCCACTGGAAGCGGGAAGAGGAACTGGCGTCCATCGTGGACGGCGAGCTGACCCCCCTGCCCTTGCTGGAATCCCTCCGGCGCACCGTGACGGGCCGGCGGGATTGAACCGTCTCCTCCTCGGGAGCGCGCTCCTGACCCTGGGCGCCTGCGCCCCGTCGCCTCCCGCGGAAGACGACGTCCAGCCGCTGATCGTCGCGTCGATCCACCCGGTGGCCGACCTCCTGGCCCGCATCGGCGGCGACGCCGTTCGCGTCGAAGCCCTCCTGCCGCCCCGGGCCGCCCCCGACACGTGGGAACTCACGCCGTCGCGGGTGCGTCTTCTCGCGTCGGCGGAGGGGTACGTGACGGTCGGGGCCGGATTGGACGGCTGGGTGGACGGCCTGGGTGAGGTCGGTCCACGGCCCACGGCGCGCCTCCGCCTGACCGATCACGTCACGCTCTCGGAGTCCGACCACGCCCACGGTCACGGCGTGGAGGAAGGCGACCCGCACGTCTGGCTGGATCCGATCCTGGTGCGGGACGACCTCCTTCCGGTGCTGACGGAGTTCGTCGTGAGCCGCGCCCCGGAGGCGGCGGACGCCATCCGCGCCCGCGGCGGCGCCGTGGCGGATTCCCTCACGGCCCTGGATGCCTGGATCCGCCGGGAGCTGACCCCGGTGTCCGGCCGCGGCTTCGTCGCCACCCATGGCGCGTGGGGCTACTTTTCCCGCCGATACGGCGTGGAGTCCCTGGGCAGCGTGTACGAACGTCCCGGGCACGAACCGTCCGCCACCGGTCTGGCCGCGTTGGTCCGGAGTGCCCGCGCCGCCGGTCTGGCGGCCATCCTGACCGAACCCCAACTGGCCGACGGCACGGCTCGTGCACTGGCTCGGGAGGTCGGGGCGGCCGTGGAAATCGTGGACCCCCTGGGAGGCCCGGGACTCGACGGACGGGAGACCTACTACGACATGATGCGCTTCAATGCCCGCGCCTTCGCTCGCGCCATGGCGGACCGGTGACGGGCTCCGAGGTCGCGGTCCGGGTGGAGGGGCTGAGCGTCGCCTTCGGCAGCCAGGTCGCACTCGACGACGTCTCCTTCTCGGTGGCGCGGGGCTCGTTCGCGGCCCTCATCGGACCCAACGGCGCCGGCAAGAGCACCCTGCTCCGGGTCCTCCTGGGACTTCAGCGCCCCTCGGCGGGCACGGTTTCCGTCTTCGGTCGTCCTCCTGGCGCCGGCGGCGAGGCCATCGGCTACGTGCCCCAGCGTGTGGTGATTCCCCGGGGATTTCCCATCTCCGTTCAGGACGTGGTCATGATGGGTCGGTACGGGCCGTTGGGTCCGGGCCGCCGTCCCGGCGCCGAGGACCGGGCCCGGGCGCGGCAGTCGCTGGAGCGGGTCCAGATGGGAGACGCCGCGCGCCGTCGGTTCCAGGACCTCTCGGGCGGGCAGCAACAGCGGGTCCTGATCGCGCGGGCGCTGACCTGCGAGCCTCGCCTCCTTCTCCTGGACGAGCCCACCGCAGGCCTGGACTCGGGGGCCCGGGCGCGCTTCTACGCCCTGGTCTGTGACCTACAGCACGCGGAAGGGCTCACGCTGCTCTGCGCCACCCACGACCTGGACGTCGTGGGCGACCACGCGGATACGCTGATCCTGCTGGACGGCTCGGTGCGCGCCCAGGGGGCTCCCGACGCGGTGCTGTCCAGCCGGGCCGTGCACCGGGCCTACCCCCTTCCCGAAGGCCACGTGCATCCCCCGGGTGCGGGTCCGTGAGCGAGTTCCTCGCCTTCGCGTTCGTGCAGCGAGCGTTGATCACAGGGGTGCTCCTCGGGGTCACGTGCGCGGTCCTGGCGGTGTTCGTCGTGCTCCGCCGCATGGCGTTCGTGGGCGTCGGGCTTTCCCATGCGGCTCTGGGCGGCGTGGCGCTGGGTGTGGTCGTGGGCGTTCCCCCGCTGGTGGCTGCGGCGGTCTTCACCACGGGCGTCGCGTGGGTCGTGGGGTGGTTGGGCGGCCGGGGTGAGGTGTCGGAGGACACGGCCATCGGCGTGTTCTTCCCCACGGCCATGGCCCTGGGCGTGATCCTGATCAGCCTGTCGCCCGAGTATCGTCAGGACCTGATGGGCTACCTCTTCGGCAATATCCTGTCGGTGCGGACGGAAGAGGTCGGGCCGCTGGCGGGGTTCTGCGCGCTGGCCCTGGGGCTCCTCTGGTTCTGGTTCAAGGAACTGCTCTACATGGGGGTCGACGAGGAGGCGGCCCGGGCCGCGGGCATTCCCGTCACGGCGCTCCGGTATCTGCTCCTGACCCTGCTCGCGGTGACGATCGTCGCGGCCATGCGTCTCGTGGGGATCGTGCTCGTGTCGGCCTTCCTGGTCATTCCCGCGGCCACCGGGCAGGCCCTGGCCCGGTCGCTCCGGTCCATGGTGGCGGTGTCCGTCGCCTCGTCCCTCGTGGCGGTAGTGGGCGGCCTGTGGCTTTCGTGGACCTGGGACCTGCCGTCGGGCGCGACGGTGGTCATGGTGTCGGCCCTGCTGTTCTTCGCGGCCGTACCTCTGGGTCGGTGGGTACGATGGGGATGACGGCTGTCCGGACCTGGCTCGGCGAGCACCGCCTCCAGGTGGCGGTCGGGCTGGTCCTGGTGGTCGGTGGCATCTGGGTCGTTCGGGCCGTCGTCGCCCCCCTCCGGATCCCGACCCGTGTGGCCGTGCTGGGGCGCCAGCTCGACGGACTTGATCGCTTTCTGACCAACCACGCCGAGGGCTTCCCCGAGCCTGACCACGACGGCCTGGTGGTGCGGCTGGCGCCGAGCGTCATCGCCGGCGCCCTGTCGGGCGTGCTGCCCTACGAGGCGTCGTTCGGCGGGGGCCTGACCCTTCGCTTCGACCGTGTGGAGGTGGCGCTGGAGCCGGGCCTTCCGCTGGTCCGCATCCAGGGCCGCGCCGGCCTGGAGGGGGGCGACGTCGGGGCGGACGTGGCCGTGGTCCTGACCCTGGACGTCCGTTCCGACGGACGGCGCCTGGTGACGCGGCCCGACGTGCTCGGGTTCGATCTGGCCCCCCTGCGCGCCCAGGGCGGTCCGGTGCGGATCGTGGATGCGCTCCAGGGCGTGGCGGAGGAGGTCTTCCGCGCCGTGGGAGAGCGGGTGAGCGGGGCCGAGATCCCCGTGCTCCTGCCGGGTACGGTCGAACTCCCGGCGGTGACCGAGCCGGAGATCACGATCCCGTCCACGCACCTGCCGATCGCGGTGGCCCTGCACGACGTCGTTCCGTTGAACGACGCCCTCTGGGTGGCGCTCTCCGTGGGCGTGGGCGACGCCGCCCTGCCGGGCACCCCGGACGGCGACGAGGCGCACGACCCGTGTCTGGCCGGCCGCCGTCTCGGGGTGGACTGGTGCGCGGAGCGTGGCGAAGCCGACACCCTCCGGTTGGCCGACCTGGTGGCGGTGCGCATCGACTCGGTGGCGGCGTTGGCGGAGGGCGTCTTCGCCACGGCCGACGCGGACTCGGTGGACGTGGCGGTGCGCATGGGCATGCCCCTCCTGGGCCGTCTCCTGTCGGAGTCCTCGGCGCGATACCTGGATTCGGTAGCGCTCCACGTCACGAGTGGCATCGACATCGAGGAGGAGGGCGACGTCCGTGCGTCGCTGGGCCCGATTCCCATCCCCATCGGGAGCTGGCGCCTCCACCTGACCATCGAACGTCTGGAGGCCACGCTCCACGGGGGTGCCCTGGAGGTCGATGCCATGCCGGGTGACCGGCTCGGCCTGCGCATCCCGGTGCGGGTGTCGGAGGCCACCGGGCGGGTCCGGATCCGGTTCACGTGGGACGCGGCGGCGGTGACGGGGCTCCTCTGCAGCGACTTCACCCTGGACGAGACGTACGACGGGATCGCACCCCCCTCGACCAAGGAGTTGACCGGGTACGTCGGCTTCGCCATCGGACCCCGGGGGATGGTGGCCGATCCGATCCAGACCGGGAAGCTCGTGGTCCGGCCCATCGCCGAGGAGGCCGCCTGGGACCGGGTTCGCCAGGAACTCCAGTCCCGCGACCGCACCCTGGAGTGCGGCCTGGGGATGGACGCCGAGGAGCTGGAGGGCCGGCTCCGGGAACGGATGCGGCGGGGCTTCGACTTCGAACTGCCCGGTTCGGTCCTGCAGCCTCTGGTCCTGCCCGCCTTCGTGGAGGCAGGGACCGAGGTGGGCTCCGCCCGCTACCGGCTGGAGGCCCGCCCCCGCTCGGTACGGCTCACCCGGGACGCCCTCGAATACGGCTTCAGCCTGAGGGTGGAAGGCCGGAACTAGGGAGGGCCCTGCCCCCCCGAACGCAGGGGTGAGCCTTCGGGCAGCACGCAGCGCAGGGCGCCGGGCCGCACCTCGAAACGGAACGACGTCCCCTCCATCGGCTCCCCGTCGAGGTTGACCTGGAACGGCGCTTCCGTCTCGATCTCCACCCAGGGCGCGCGGTGGGCGAAGGAGGCCTCGTCCAGCACGGCCTCTCGGCCCTTGACCAGTGCCTCCAGGAGGAGGCGCCCCGCCCCGCGGCCCTCCGGTACCACCCGGATGTCCAGGAGCCCGTCGTCGATGCGGGCGTCGGGGCACAGTCGGATCCCGCCGCCGGCCTGGGTGCCGTTGCCGACGGCCACCGCCAGGAAGCGACCGGACCACTCGAAGTCCGGGCCCCGCACGCTGCCCGCGCTGGCCTCGAGCTCGGAGATCCGCGACACCCCCGCCACGGCGTAGGAAAAGCCTCCCAGGACGCGCTTGAGTCCGTCGGGCGTCTCCGTGGTGACCTGGGCGCCGAAGCCGCCCGTGGCCACGTTGATCAGGGTCCGTCCGCCCACGGCGATCACGTCCACCGGATGGCCGGGAGCGCCCGACACGATCAGATCCAGAGCCGCCTCGAGGTCGTCCTCGGGAACGCCCGCCGCATTTGCGAAATCGTTCGCCGTGCCCAGCGGCAGCACGCCCAGGGCGGGCCCGTCCGGGCCCGAGGCGTCGCACAGTCCGGACGCCACCTCGCTCAGGGTGCCGTCACCTCCGGCCGCCACGACGACATCGACGGACGGTCCGGCTTCGGCCGCGAATCGCCGGGCATCGCCTCGTTCCCAGGTCACGCGGACCTCGACCTCGTGCCCCTCGGTCCGGAGGTCGTCCACGGCCTCCCGGAGACCGGGCTCCTCGATGTTCTCCCCATGGAGGACGATGCGGAGATTCACGGTGGACCTCGGAGGCGGGGCGAAGCCCGGTGGGCGGCGACGGCGAGTGGGCAAGCGTGGCCCGAATGGATAGTATGGGTCCGGACGCGCGACCAGCCGCGCGCACGCTCCCCACCCACCCTGCCCCGCGATGCCGATCTACACCTACACCTGCCGCGCGTGCAGCCATCCCTTCGAGCTTCTCGTACGCTCGGGTACGACGCCGGCCTGCCCCGAGTGCCACGGGACGGACCTCGAGCGGCACATCAGCGCCACGGCCCTCGGCACCGAGACCACCTCGGGCCTGGCCATGCGGGCCGCACGGAAGCGGGATGCCCGCCAGGCCGACCAGATGAACCGGGCCCAACGCGAGTACGAAGAACACCACGACGACCACTAGGGAGGGAGGGCCGCTCCCTGCCCGCCACGAACAACGGGGCGGCCAACCTCCGAAGAGGTCGACCGCCCCGATCGATCCGCGTCGCGAGCCGCCGAAGCGATCCGCCACCCGATCCGGACTACGGGATCGGGGCTACCAGCCCGGGTTGGTGATCCAGGCCCGGAAGGGGCCCCACACGGTGGTCTGGTCGTGCGTCGGGCGATGGTTCATGTAGCTGCTCAGGTAGATGCGCTGGAAGAAGGCCGCACCGTTATCCTGTGACCGCAGGCCTTCTTCGTCGAAGACCTTCTGCCCGTCGATCCAGACCTCGAGTTCCCCGGTACCGTTGCCCATCTTCGCGTGGTACCGGATCTGGTGCCACTGGCCGTCCCACAGGACCTCGCGGGCATCCAGGACGTTGTTCGAACCCGCTGGCAGGGCTGCGTTGATCGTCGCCGCGCCGCTGTACTCCCAGTTGTCGATGTACGGCCGGATCATGGACGTGCCCGACCCGATCATGAGGTTCCAGCGGTGGGACTGGTCGTCGTACAGGCTGATCCCCTTCTGCTCGGCGAACCCGCCACAGAAGTTCGTCCGCCAGTGGCTGTCGAACCGTACCCAGACCTCGTACCAGATCTCCTGCGGACGGTCGATCTGGGCCTGGGGGAAGTTCAGCCGGACCCCGACCTCCGGCCCGTGGCCGCAGGCGACCTCGGAGCGGTCGAAGTAGGTCACGGCCACGCCCTTGGAACCACCCCAGGGGGTGTTCGTCAGGTCGGTGACGAGTTCCACCGTCCCGTCGGGCTGCCCGTCCGGACCGTAGTTCGAGATCATGCGGGCGTTCACCTGGCCGGTGGGGTCGTAGTCCAGGTCGGAGGTCCGGTCGTATTCCGACCAGTCCATGTCCACCCAGGCACCGCCGCTGGGCGGCGGCGGCGGCGCGGACGCCACCTGGATGCTCAGTGCCCGCGACGCGGTCTGGCCGGCGCTGGACACGCGCACGGTGAAGTTGGACGTGCCCGCCGACGTCGGCGCGCCCTGGATGCGCCCGGTCGTCGCGTCGAGCGACAGCCCGGTCGGCAGGCTTCCTGCCGTCACGGCCCACGCGAAGCTCCCGTTGCCGCCGGTGGCGGCCAGGGTGGCGTCGTACGCGCTTCCCACCTGGCCGGACGGAAGTCCGGTGGTGGTGATCGCCGGTGCCGGAACCGTGGTCTGCACCGTGATGGTCGCGGCGCCCGATGCGGCGCCGGCCACGGCCGTGACCGTGGCGTTGCCGCCGGCGAGGGCCGTGACGTGGCCGGAGCCGTTCACCGCGGCCACGGCGGGGTTGGAGGACTGCCACGAAAGCGTGGCCGACACCGGGTTGCCGTGGGCGTCCCGGACGGTCGGAGCGAGGGTGACCGCTCCGCCGACGTTCAGCGTGCTGCTGGCCGGCGAGAGCGCGAGGGTTGCGGCTGCACCCGGGTTGGCCTGGGCCTGGAAGGCCACCGTGCCCACACCGGCCACCGAGGCCGTCGCGGACTGACCGCCGGCGGCCGTGCCCAGCGTCCAGCGCCCGCGGGCCAGGCCCTGGGCGTCGGTGGTTCCGGCCTGGGCCGTCACCGACCCGTTCTCGGTGCTCCACGACACCGCGACGCCGGTCGACGGCTGGCCGTTCTGGTCGAGGACCCGGACCGTCAGGAGGTCCGCCAGGGCACTTCCGACCGTGCCGGTCTGGCTGTCGCCCGAGACCATGGCCACGGTGGTCGGCCCCGCCACGGCTCCGGTCGTGCCCGTGGCAACGTTCGACAGGGGGCCGAACGTGGTGGACCCGTCCGCGTTGCGGCGCTGCGAGACGAGGCGGAAGTCGTACGTGGCCCCGGCCGCCAGGCCGCGGACCGTGCAGGTGCGCCGGTTTCCGACGGCCGTCCCGCCGAACACCCATGCGCACGATCCGGACTGCGGCACGGCGGCGCTTCCCCACTGGAGGGGACGGAGTGCGTACCGGAGCTGGTAGGCGGACGCGCCGCCGGCTCCGTCGCCGACTTCGGTGAACGTTACGGAGATCCAGTCGGTGCCGGCGGAGTCGGTGGCCAGGTCCGACACCTGCGCCGGGATCCCGGATTCGACCGTGACCGTGCCGGTGCCGGACGCCGCACCCGCCGCGGCGATGATCGAGGCCGTGCCTCCGGCGCGGGCCGTGGCCCGGCCGTCGGCGTCCACCGTGGCCACCGTCGTGTTGGACGATGTCCACGTGATTCCCCCGTCTACGGGGTTGCCGTGGGCGTCCGCCGCCGAAGCGGAGAACGAAGCCGTAGCGCCGATCTGCAGCGTCGCGCTGCCCGGCGTGACCGACACGGTCGTCGCAGGACCGGCGAGGGCCTGGGCCTGGAAGGCCACGCTGCCCACACCTGAAACGGAGGCGGCGGCGGTCTGCACACCGGCCGTGGTCCCGAGGGTCCACCGCGCACGGCTGATCCCGCTGGCGTCCGTCGCGGGCGCCTGGACCGCCATCGAACCGGCGGCAGCCGTCCACGTCACGGGCACCCCGCCCATCGGCGCACCGAACTGGTCCACCACCCGCACGCTCAGGACGCCCGGCAATGCCGTGGCGACCGGGCCCGACTGGCCGTTTCCGGCCGTGAGGGCCACGTCGGATGCGACGGGCGTCGCCTCGGTCGTTCCCGTGGCGATGCCCGAGAGAGGTCCGAACGTGGTGGAGCCGTCCGCGTTCTGGCGCTGGGACACCAGGCGCGCGTCGTAGCGCGTGCCTTCGGAAAGCCCGTCGATGATGCACGTGCGGCGGTTCCCGACCTGCGTCCCGGAAAACACCCACGCGCAGGGGCCCGACTGGGGTACGTTCGCGCTTCCCCACTGGATGGGGCTGGCTGCCCACCGGAGCTGGTAGGACGCCGGGCCACCGGCGCCGTCCGCCACCTCGGTGAACGACACCGACATCCAGTGCGTGCCCACCGAGTCCACGGTCAGGTCGGACACCGCACCCGGCGTTCCTGCCCGTACCGTCACATCGGCGGATCGGGCGACGCCGTCCACGGTCGCGGTGACCGTCACCGCACCCGCGCGGACGGCCGTGACGAGGCCCGCACCGTTGACACCGGCCCGGGAGGCGTCGGAGGACGTCCACGTGCTTGCATGATCCACGGCGTTGCCGAACTCGTCCACCGCGGACACGGCGAAGGTGAGCGTGTCGCCGATGTCCAGGGTCGCTCCCGAGGGGCTCAGCGAGACCTCCGCGGCAGCCGCTGCGTCGGCCATGGCCTCGAACGTGATCTCCTCGACATCGGCCACGGCGGCCGTGGCGTTCTGCATGCCGGCGGTGGTGCCGAGGGTCCACCACGCGGACGCGAGACCGTCGTTGTCGGCAACCGTATCGGCCGCCAGCGAGCCCGCCGCTGCGTTCCAGGAGATCGGGGCACCGGGCACACCGCGCCCGGCCGCGTCCACCACCTGGATCACGAGCGGCTGTACGAGCGGGGTACCCACCGTCCCTCCCTGGCCGGCCCCGTCGAGTACCCGGAGTGCGCTCGGCACCGGGGCGGGCTCACCGGGCACCGCGGACACGGTGTTCGAGAACTTCCCGAACAGGTAGTCCCCGTTCGCCTTCCGGCCCGAGAGCGCCCGGAACTCGTAGGTCGTGCCGTTCCGGAGACGGTTGATGATGCACGTCGTCCGGGCACCGATGGCGGTGCCGTAGATGACCCAGGCGCAGGGCCATTCACGGACCGTGCGGGCGCGGTCCCAGCGGAGGGGCGCCTCGTCGTACCGGAGGAGGTACAGGGCGGGGTTGCCCAGCCCGTCCTCGACCTGGGTGAACGAGACGGACACCCAGCGGTCTCCGACGCTGTCCACGGTCAGGTCCGTGACGCCGGCCGGGAGGCCGTCGGCGGTCTGCTCCGTGACGGCGAGGTCGGTGAACTCGAAGTCCTCCGGCGTCTGCTCCGGAACGTCGACGGGCTGGTCGCAGGCCTGAAGGGTCAGGACCGAGCCGAGAAGGGTGAGGAATCCGACGGCCGGGCGGAGCCGGCGCACGGGGCCCGAGTCCGTCCGGGCCGAGGAAGCAGGGCGGCGCCAACGCGCCTCCCGATACATGGAAGTCCAGCTGAACATGAGGTGTCTCCGACCCCGGTCGGGGGTCCGATCAGGGGTTGATCGGCGACCGGAGTACGGAGCTTTCTGGTGCGGAGGGAGGACGTACGTATCCCTGCGACCCGAGGCACGCGCCCGGCCACTGCCAACCCGAGGAACTGGGTAAGGCGCTGGCGGACCGGCCGGCCTGGCGTCTGAAACGCGTTAGCCCCGAGACTCTGCGTGGTCGCCTTTCGACGACCTTGCTCTTTTCAGCGCAACTGGAGTTGTGCCGTCCCCTCCTGCAACGGGCGTGCCAGGGATGGCCAGCTTTTCGCGAGGCTCGTAAGACGCTTTCTGCCAGGGATATAGACTCGTGCGCCTGAGGTCTCGTCTCGGGGCTGGACCCCTGGCACGAGCATACGAAAGGCCCCCCTCGGGCAGAACTTTCCGGCAGACGCTGCCGAGGTGGGGGCCCGGCGGGAGTGCGGGAACATCCGTTCCCCTACTCCGCGCGCATCGCTCCGGCGGGCTCGATCCTGGACGCGCGCCGCGCCGGCACCAGGACGGCCGCCGTCGCAGCGGACAGGAGCACCGCCGCGACACCCAGGAACAGGACGGGATCATGGGGACCCGGCCCCGTGCCCTCGAGCATCTCCCGGCCCAGCACAGGGGTCAGGAACCAGGACGCGACGAGGCCCACCAGCACGCCCACCAGCACCGGCGCCATGCCCCGGCGGAGGGTCCATGCCACCACCCTCCGGTGGCGGGCGCCCAGGGCGCGCATCACCGCGATGTCGTGGGCGCGGCGGGCCGCGGTGAAGGAAACGACGCCGTAGAGGCCCACGATGGCCAGGAGCAGCGCGCCGAGGCCGACGGCCCCGAACATGGTTCCGAGCACCCGGCCGCCGTCGTTCTCCCGGCGCACCAGCGCCTCGAGGGTCATGACCTGATCGAGCGGCAGGTCCGGGTCCACCCCGTGCACGGCCTCCGTCAGCGCCGGCAGGGCCGACGCTCCGTCTCCCGCGCCGCGGACCGCCACCCGGAACCGTGTGGGAAGCCGGGTACCCACCGGAAGGAAGACCGCCGCCACCCGCTGTCCGTCGTCCACGCTCACCCCCTGATCCTCCACCACGCCGACGATCTCATGCAGGACGGCGTCCTGGCCCCGTTCCCGGACCAGGATGGTGCGACCGACGGGTCCCCCGCCCGGAAGGGTCCGGGCATAGGCCTCGTTGACCACCGCCACCGGAGGAGCATCCGGATCGCCGGCTCCGAAGGTCCGACCCTCGACGGTCCGCATCCCGAACATGGCGAAGAACGAAGGGCTCACCACCCTGCGTTGGACGGAGGGCCAATCGCGATCGGCCTCCGGCTGCTGGCCGTCCAGCACCACCCGGGCGTCCGAGGTGCCGTCGCCCGGCATGGCCGACCCGAACGAGAAGGCGGCCACGGCGGGACTCCCGGCCAGGCGCCGCTCCACCTCCTGGAAGAAGAGCCGTCGGTCTTCCGGGGTCGGATAGGCGAAGTCGTCCAGGACCAGTTCCGCCGTCAGGACACCCTCCGTCGGGAAGGCCTGGGTGAACTGGACGGTGGCCAGGGCGGAGCGGACCACGAAGCCGGACATCATCAGGAGGACGAAGGCAAGGGTCACTTCGACCGCCACCAGGGTGGAAAGCGTCCGACCGGAGGTGGCTCCGGACCCGCGCAGGGCGCCGGCCTTGAGTGCGTGGGGCACGTCCACGCGAGAGGTGCGGAGCGCCGGCAGGAGGCCGGACACGAGGGTGGCGCCGACCATGAGCGCCGTCGCGAAGGCCAGAAGGCCGGGAGAAAGACCGAACTCGGCCCAGTACGGCAGCACGCCGCGGGCCTCCAGCGTCCCCCCCATCCAGGTGGTGGCGAACGTCGCGAGGGCCACGCCCAGGACCGTCCCTCCCGCCGAGACCGCGAGGGCCTCGAGAACCAGGGGGCGCACCACCCCGAAGCGGCCGCTTCCCAGCGCCAGGCGGACCGCGGTCTCTCCGGTGCGGGCCGTACCCCGGGCGAGGAAGAAGGCCGAGAGGTTGGCCGCCGCGATGACCACCAGGAGACCGACGAGCACGTTGAGTCCCCCCATCAGCGTCCGGACCCGACGGCCGTGGAAGGCGAGGACGTACTCGTCGACCCGTACGACGGCGCGCTGGAGCCGGTCGTCGGCATCGGGCCGGCGACCCACCAGGGCCTGGAGCTCGGCTCCCGCCCGGGTCGCGGTGGCGCCCGGGGCCAACCGTCCGACGACGGACGTCCCGTGGTCGGTCGATTCCGACGGCAGGAAGGAGGTCCAGAGGTCGTGCGACTCCGGAAAGCCGAATCCGGCCGGCATCACGCCGATGACGGTGTAGGTGCCCTCCCCGACCCGGAGGGTGGTCCCGAGGGCGCCCGGGTCCCGGTCGAACCAGGACTCCCAGAGGGCCTCGCCGAGCAGGACCACGGGCGCGGCCCCCGGCTGGTCGTCGGCGGGGGCGATGAGGCGGCCCGCCACAGGCTCCACCCCGAGCGCCCGGAACCCCCCGGCGCTCATCGTGGCCACCTCGAGTCGACGGGGGGTCAGGCCGTCGCCCGCCACGGGTGAGCGGTGCGAGTCGAAGGCTCCGAGCGCGGAAAAGCCCGTGGATGCGTCCTCCCACGTGCGGAACAGGTCGAAGGGGATGCCCACCCCTCGTCCGTCGGACGGATCGACCAGCCACGCCGACACGACCCGGTCGGGGTCCTCCACGGGGAGCGTGGAGAACATCGCGTCCACCGTGCCGAACGTGGCGGTCGGTGCGGCGATCCCGAGGCCCAGGGTCACGATGCCCGCCAGCGTGAGGCCGGGGGATCGCGCCAGAGAACGGCCGGCCCGTGAGACATCCAACGCGAGGCCCCCGGGCGTGAGCACCCGTTTCACGTGGCTCGCGGAGAGCCCCACCAGGAGGATCAGCGCCTGCTTCCAGTACCAGCGTCGGGCGGCCCGCACGCCGTCGTCGCGGACGCGCCGGGCGAACCCCTCGGCCAGGTCGCCGAGGAGCACGTCGGCGTCGGCCGGGTCGGCCACCCGCGCGACCAGGCGGACGGCGGCCCGGGGGGGCGTCAGCGGCCTCACGAGGAGAACTCCTGTCCGATGGCCGACCAGAGGGAGCGGAGCGTGTCCCGCGCCTCCGTGAGACGGGCTCGCCCTTCCTCCGTGACCGTCATGTACTTCCGGGGGCGGCCTCCCCGGTCTTCCGTGGGTTCACCGACCCGGCCCTCCACCCACCCCTTCTCCTCGAGTCGCCGGAGGGTCAGGTAGACCGCCGCCTGGGCGACCTCCTGACCCGTACGCTCGGCGATGGTGTCGGCGATCGAAACGCCGTACGCCCGGTCGCCGAGCGCCAGGATGGCCAGGAGCACCAGGTGCTCGAATTCGCCCAGGATGTACCGTCCCATCGCTTCCCCACCCCGCCGAAGGTATACAAGACTGAGTGAGTCACTATACATCCTTGAGTCAGGTCGGGGAAGTGGGACGCGGGGCCGCCCTCCCTCAGCGCCCCCGGTCGCTCCGCACCACCCAGACCTCCTCCTGGGGTCCACTCATCCAGTGGAACGAGCCGTCGGCGCCCACCCAGCCGTCCTCCTCCCGGCCCATGCCGAGCATCTGCCCACCCCACTCGGGGATGGCGCCACGGACCGAGAACTCCACCGACCAGAACTCGGTGGGCCGGACCGGCTCGCGCGGGTGGTTCCCGTACCGCTCCGGCCAATCGGAGATGGCCCACGCCCCGGCGTCGTGGACCCAGCTTCCCTGGGCGTGGGAGTACACGAGGTTGTCGATGCCTTCGCCTGCGCCCCGCTCCTCGGCCCGGGCCTTGACCATACGCCCCTCCACACCGGGCTTCAGTTCCCCGGCGATGATGTCGGCCATCCGCACCGACTGCGCGAAGAGGGCCCGGATCCCGGCCGGCGGCTCCGTCTCACCGGGTCGCAGGACGTAGATCTGCTTCTGCTGGTCCGTGCCGATGCCCATGAGCTGCACACCGAAGTCCACGTGGAGCACGTCCCCCGGCTGGATCACCTCGTCCTGATGGACGCCGAAGCTGGCCGCGGCGCCCTGTCGGTGGATGGTCACGGACGGGGAGAAATTCAGCTCCAGCCCCTGGTCCTCCACCTCCTGGAGGAGCCACCAGTAGACGTCTTCGTTGGTCGTGATCCCAGGAGTGAGCACCTCGTTGGAGAAGGCCCGCTTGAGGATGTTCCAGGTGATCCAGCTGGCCTCGATGCTGACGTCCAGCTCCGCCGGCGTGCGGTGGGAGACGTAGTCGATCAGGAGAGGCTCGGCGGAGACGAGTCGGCCCTCGTACTCCGCGCCCAGTGCATCGACGAGGTAGCGGTACCCCTCCAGGGAGAGCCCGTCGGCCATGGTCACCGTCCGGGAGCGGTTGATGGCGATGGTCCGGGGATCCCGCGCGTGGACGTACTCCCGAAGGTGCGGCGCCAGCCCTTCCTGGCCGTACCCGTGCCCCGCGGCCGGGAGATCCGGAAAGAACGGGATCATGTGACCCCGCACGTGGGTGCCCAGGACGATGCGCTCGAGGGGGGCGTCGCCGCCGGGATCGGAGAAGATCCACGCGTTGCGGTGCCCGGCCCAGGTGCTCCAGTAGTCGCCGAAGAGGCGCAGGACCGGGTCCGGGTCGTTCTCCCGGCTGAGGATCAACCACATGTCGATGCCGTGGGCCCGCATGTGGTCCTGGAGCGTGGTCTCCAGCTTCTCCAGCTTCACCGCCCATTCCCGCTCCGTGCGCTGGCGGACCAGGTCCGGAAGGGCGCGCTGAGCCAGGGTCGGCGCCGGGGACCCGAACATCGCCGCGACGGCGGCGGCGAGGAGGGTCCGGCGGAGGACGGGTGGGTACGCGGAACGATGGGTCATCGGCGGATGGGGCTCGCGGAGAGGAACGGACGATGGGGAAGCCGGAACCGCCGGATCCCCCCTGCTGGTCGGACGGGTCCGACCGATGGATGTTGTGGGGTGTCGATCCGCGCCGCCAGCGCCCGTCAGCCCTTCGATCCGCGAGGTCCGTGACCGTGCCCGATCCCGTCCGCCGTGCCCGCTCCCGCCCCGCCTCGATCGTCGGGGTCGTGGCCGTCCTGTCGCTCGCGACCGCCCTCACCGGATTCGTCCTGCGACCCCCCTCCGCCCTGTCGCCACGCTTCAACCACGTGATGCTCTACGTGTCGGATCTGGACGCGTCGATCGCCTTCTACACCCAGGCTTTCGACCTCGAGGTGACCCAGCGCATCGACGCCTTGACCGTGGTCGGGCCGGACGGCTCGGAGTCCCGGGCCACGGTGCGCATGGCCTTCCTGAAGTTCCCCGGACAGGAGTTCGTGTTCGAGCTCTCGGAACAGGAAGTCCCGGCCGCCGGGGCCTCCGCGTTCTACCAGCACGTCGGTGTCGACGTGATGGACATCGAGGCCGCGGCCGAGCGTGCGCTCGCCGCCGGCGCCCGTGAGTACAGCGGCGTCCGGACCGTTCGCACCGACGGGGGCGTCGTGGCGCGCAACGCCTTCTTCCGGGGCCCGGACGGCGAGCTGGTGGAGCTGATGGAGATGGTGGCGGGGGAGTTCTGACGCCCCGCCCTACCGCACCCGCTCGAACCGCACGTTCCGGATCCGCCCGCCCGTGACGAGGAGGCCGTCCACCCGGCCCCGATCGTCGCGGCGGAACCGGACCTGGGACAGCCACCAACGGTCGCCGGTGAACGCGTCCGTGTCGGTGGGGGTCAACGTCACGTCCTCGATGCGCCAGTTCCGCACCACGAGGGCGCCGTCCTCCACGGCCACGTCGTAGGTGGCGTCGAGTTCCGGGCTGCGGTACCCACCCTCGTATGCCTGGAGTTCGGCTGGCGTGAGTGCCGGCGCGGGCCCGGCCGCGTCGTCGGTGCCGTCCTCGGCCCCCTCCACCTCCGCGGGGTCCATCTGGTCTTCGAGGAAGACCTCGGCGATCCTCCGGGCCCTCCCTGCGGGATCGCAGTCCGAGACGTTGCAGAAGACGACCACCGAGAGGCCGTGGTCGGGAAAGCGCACGAAGTTCGTCCGGAATCCCGCCCAGCTCCCTCCGTGGCCCACGGTGGCGAGCCCCCGGTAGGTGCCGATCGTCAGACCGTAGGCGTACGCGATCTCCTCGCCGTCGTTCAGCGAGCCCGGCTCCATCATGCGATCGAGGATCGCCGACCCACCGACCTCTGCGGCGTCGTAGTTCTTCATCCAGAGGAGGAAGTCGTCGAGGGTCGTGTTGAGCGAACTCGACGCGAGGGCGGTGAGCTGGTTGATGGCCCGCCGGTAGCCGTCGCCGTCCTCGTCGGGTGCGTAGGACTCGGCCCGACCCTCCACGATCTCGAGATGGTCGTCGGAGAAGTGGGTGTCGTTCATCGCCAGGGGGTCGAAGATCCGCTGGTCGGTGTAGGCCCGAAACGACTGTCCGGACTGCACCTCGATGATGCGCGCCAGGAGGTTGTAGCCCGTGTTGGAGTACGAGTATTCCGAGCCGGGATCGAAGTCCAGGTCCTCCTGACGCTGGAGCATGCGCAGGATCTGATCGAAGGAGATGACGTCGGTGAAGAGGACGCCGCCCAGCATCATCGACTGCGGCCAGTCCCGGATGCCGCTGGTGTGATGCACGAGGTGGCGGGGTGTGATCGTGCGGCCGAAGTCCGGGACCTCGGGGACGTAGCCACGCACGTCGGCGTCCAGGTCCAGTCGGCCTTCCTCTTCCAGGAGGAGTGCGGCCATGGCCCCGAACTGCTTCGAGATCGAGGCGATGTCGAAGACGGTTTCGGGCGTGATGGGAATGCCGTAGTCCATGTTCGCCATGCCGTACCCCGCCCGGTGCACGACCTCACCGTCGAGCAGCACGCCGACGGCAGCGCCCGGCCCGTCGTTCCGGTCCAGATCGGCGAAGACCGCGTCCACGCCGGGGTGCGTGGGCCCCGCGTCGGGCCGGGTGTCGGGCGCACAGGCGCCGAAGAGGCCGACGACGAGGGCCGGAAGGCCGCGTGACCATGTGCCCATCTTCGATCTCCCTTCCTCGAATGTCGTCCGGAGTCGTCCGGGTGAAGCGCCGGTCCTCGATCGTACGCTCCTTCCCGCGCGGCGTCGACCGGGACCCGGCCAGGGAGTTCGTGGCCGCATGACTTCGCATCCCGGTCGCCGGACCCGCCAGTGTCCGTCGAACGCGGCTTCGCCCCGGGCTCCGCCGGACGTGCTCCTGCATCCGCGGAACTTGCCGGTGCCTGCCTGTCGGTGATAACGATGGAGCTTCCCTCAGTCAGCGGAGGTCTGATGGCCGATTCGGCCGGCATGCATGACGTGATCGTGATCGGCGGAGGTCCGGCGGGTTCGACCACCGCATCCTACCTGGCCATGGCCGGGTACGACGTGGCGCTCTTCGAACGCGAACGATTTCCCCGCGAACACGTGGGCGAGTCGCTCCTGCCGTTCTGCCACGGGCTGTTCGAAGAGCTCGGTGTCCTCGACCAGATGAAGCAGCACTTCGTGCGCAAGCCGGGCGTGCGCTTCGTGACGGCGGACGGCAAGCACTTCACGACGTGGTGCTTCGATCGGGTCATCGACGACGAGAGCTACCTGTCGTTCCAGGTCGCCCGCGCCGAGTTCGACCAGTTGCTGCTCCGGAACTCGAGCCGGTTGGGCGTTTCGGTCCACGAAGAGTCGAAGGTCGTGGACGCCGAGTTCGTCGATCCGGGAGACGAATCCCACGGCGTCACGGTGACGGTGGAAGCCGCGGACGGCTCGACGCGGGCCTACCGGGCCCGGTTCCTGCTCGATGCGAGTGGCCGAAGCACGTTCATGGGCACCCGGATGCGGGAGCGGAAGGCCAACCCGGACCTCGACCGGACGGCCCTGTGGACGCACTACGGGAACGTAGAACTGAAGGGCGGGCTCGAAGAGGGCATCTCGGTCATCGTCTATCTCGGTGGGGACAAGAAGGGCTGGGCCTGGGTCTTCCCGCTGGGCGTGGACCGGGTGACCGTCGGCTTCGTGACCGACAACGCCTACATCCGGACCCGGAAGAAGGAACTCGAAGACCAGCACGGCGCCGATTGGAAGCTGGCCTTGATGGAGGGGGAGGTGCACAGCTCGCCCTTCATCCACCGGATCCTCGAGGGCGCCGAGCGGACCAAGCCGCTTTACGTGAACGGGGACTATTCCTACACCGTCGAGACGAAGTACGGACCGGATTTCGCGCTGGTGGGCGATGCCGGCCGATTCATCGACCCGATCTTCTCCAGTGGGGTCTTCCTCTCGATGAAGAGCGGCCGGATCGTAGCCGGTGCGATCGACGCGATGCTCGGCGGCGACGCCCCGCGGGATCCGGCGCCCCTCGAGGCCGCCTACAAGACGATCAACGGGGCGTACAACTTCGTCCATCGGATGATCAAGCTGTTCTACACGCCGCATGCGCTGAGCTGGGCGGAGGCCGGCGGCGCGGTCAAGGATGTCGACTCCGCCATCGAGCACGGCGATGCCATGGCGGCGGGCCACTACATGCTCGCGGGCGACTTCTTCGAGAAGCAGGAGAAGTACAACTCCATGTTCGAGGTCCTCGAGAACCCCACGAACTTCTCGCGCTACAAGAAGCTGGTGATCGACCGGGAGACGTTCCAGGAGGGTTCGTGCCGGGTCGACCGGAACGAGATCTTCCCCGAGCTGGCCACGGCGGCGGGCGCCGACTGAGGCAGCGGCGGCCGGGTCCGTCCCCCGGGGTCCCGGGGGGCGACTCGGCGGCGGCACGGGGGAGCCCGAGTCCTCAGCCGGGGCTATCGGTGCCTTCCGAACCCACCCCCACGATCGCCGCCACGACCCGCCGATCCAGCGGCTCGATCGTCAGTGTCAGCTCCCGCACCGTCGCGAGACGCTCGGTGGGTACCGGAGCGTTCTTCAGTGCGTTCCGAAGGTGCCGGAGCCGAGCCGGACGGGAGATTCCCCGACGCGCCACATGCTTCTGCCACTCCGGGCGGATGAGTTCGAGCCACCAGTCCGCCAGTTGACCGATGTCGACCGTGTACTCGCGTTCGCTCCGCTCCAGCATGTCCAGGATCTGCCGCAGGAGCCGTTTCCGTTCCTCGGCGTCAGCGCCGGATGCCTCCCGGTCATAGGAGCCCAGCACATGCCGCAGCTCGTCGAGCGCCACCCGCTTCCGGCGGGGCAGGAGCTCCTCTCGATGCTCCTCGGCGAGCTGGATCGCGTGTTCCAACACCCCGGCGGCGGTTGCGTCGAACGCCACATCGACCGGGTCCGCACCCACTCGTTCGCGGACGATCTCGGTGACTCGATCGAGCGAGCCGACGACCACCGGGGGCTCCCCTGCCTCGACCATGACCCAGCGGGGCGCCGACCGATCGGCACTGCCGACGGCCAGGAAGGCCCATGGATGCCCATCTGTAGGCACGACCGCGACGGACGACAGGACCTTTGCCTTCGACGCGAGGATTCCCTCGTAGACCGCAGGGTGGATCACCGCATCGGCGCCGTGGACCAACGCCCGTACCCGTGCGAAGGCGTCGGCGAGGGTTACCTCCGCGTCCTCGGTGGCCTCCCGCTCAACCGCCTGGATGATCTCCCCGACATCCAGGAAGTCTCCTTGGTCGGCCCGGTAGGTGTCGAACCCGTCCGGGATGGGCACGTTGGACCCGAGCAGGTCGTCGACGTCCCGAAGGCGCCAGAACAGCCGCTCATCGGCACGGAGCTGGAAGTTCTTCGGCTCCTGCGGCCAGTGAACCTCGACATGGGCATGGGGGCTGTCCATGCGGTCGAGGCGGCCGATCCGCTGTTCGAGTAGGCGGATCACGGACGGAAGGTCGAGATGGACCAGGGCCGAGGCACCCTGGAGGTTGAGTCCCTCGGCGAGCGCGTCCGAACACAGGCCGATCACCGCCGCCTCCTCGGAGTCGAGCGCAAACGTTCGGGTGAAGGCTCGTCGGGAACCCATGCCTCCCTCCCCTGTCGCGAGCACTACGTTGGCGCCCCTCGCCTCGATGCGTCGCTGCAGGTCGTAGAGAGAGATCAGGTGGCTGTCGAAGGCGAGGATCCTGGGATGGGCGGCGAGCAACGCCACCAGGTAGTCGGCATTGGCCTCGGACCGATGGTCGGTCATGCGCTCGACCTGCTGCAGAATGCCCAGGTAGGTCTCGATCTCCTCTTCGACCGCCCTGCGATGATCGACCGGATCGGCGAGCCACGGGGGAACCTCCACCTCGAGCTCGATGCGGGGTGGCTTCCCTGCGATCCGCTCCAGCGTGGCGATCACGTTGCCGGAGGAAGTGGGCTTGGCTCCTTCGATCCCGAACTGTAGGCTCGCCTCCCGTGTCCCACGGAGATGCTCGACGAGTGCCACCTTCGATGACCGTAGCCGCGACCGGACCTGATATGCTGCGAGCGCAGCTCCTCCGCCGATCCGTAGATCGAGATAGCGCTCCTCGGTCATACCCTCCCATCGAAACGAGATCGGCATCCGGAGCGGCCGCTGGAAGTTGATCAAGCCACGCAGGTTCTTTGCCTTCTCGCGGATGGCCAGCGCTCGACTGCAGTCCTCCAGCGGGTCCTCGCGACGAAATACCTTCGCGTCGTGCTCGGGATATCGGCACCGGTTGCCCAGGGCGTTCGTATAGGCCTCCGGCTCGCGATCGATCATCCGATTGAAATCTGATTTCGTGCGGCGCACGACGAACTCCTGGAGCGAAGCCCGGATCCGGTCCGCCTCCTTCCGCTGCAGCGCCCGCACCGGGTCCTTGCGCCGACGTTGGCTCGCCAGCCGGCCGACGACTGCGAGCACGTCGTCCCCGAAGTTGTCGGCCCCGAGCAACTCGACCACGGAGAGCAGGTCTCGGGCACCCCGGTTGATCGGCGTCGCGGTGAAGAGCACGACATCGTCCGCGACGGTCCCGTACAACACCCGAGAACGCTTCGATGTCCGGTTCAGGAAGTTGTGGGCTTCGTCCACACACAGGAGCTGCGTCTTTCGGAGGGAGATCTCTGCGTCGGCGAATCGCGCGCTCCTTCTCCGGCTCAGACTACCGTGCGACAGAACCTCGACCGACTCCGCCGCCCCGAGAAGTTCCGCCTTCCATTGGGGCGCGACCGCAGGAGGACAGATCAAGACCGGCAGGCGCTTTCGTCCCCGCCCCATCCGCCAGTGCCGATCCTGGAGGGCATGAAGCAGGTGGGCTCCCATCCGGGTCTTCCCGGATCCCGTAGCGTCCGCAACGAGCACCGCGCCGTGGTTCTCCAGAATCCACAGGGCCTGGGCGATCCCGTACCTTTGCGAGGGCCACAGCGGAGGTCGGTCGGACCCGCTCAGGAGATGCCGTGGCGCCCAGTCCCCCTCGAGCAACTCGGCGCAGGCCCGCGCGAGCGCCTCCTGCCAGCTCACTTTCCTGAGGAGTCGCCTCAACAACCCGGTGAGCCCCTGGGTGTAGTCGCGACCCTGACGCCAGAGGTTCTCCGCGAGGGCAGCTGCTTCCCCGTACCGCTCCGGCTCGTCGTTTCGCTCGAAGCGCGCGTTCGCCTCGAGATTCGAGGTCAGTCCGGGGTGGGTGAAGTTGCTGGAACCGAGCGTGATGGCACCGTCGCCGACGTAGATCTTCGCGTGCACCCGCGCGCCATCCGACAGACGGGCCTCCAGCTGCCCCTCGTCCAGCAGTCGCAGCGTCGTCAGGAGCTCTTGGGAGTTCAAGACCGAGACCCCCCGGGAGAGCCAGTAGTCACGGACATCCTCGTCCAACTCCGCCACCTGACCCGAAGATCGAAGGGGTCGGGGGGTCGGCTCGACGCCGACGAGCACCCGGACCGGCCCGTGGGCTCCACCCCCTCCCTTGCTCCAGGCCTCGAAGAACTTCAGCAGACGCTCGAGGCTCGAGTAACCCGTGACGATCAGAGGGGCGGTCGATGCAAGGAGGTCCGCCTCCACTCGCGGACCCACGGTCTCGTCACCGAAGTTGTGCGGGAACCGGGAAGCAGGCGGCCAGGCATCCCTCGGGACGTCCAGAGAGAAGCCGAGCTGCTGCGGGTCGGACATCAGACGACCTCGTTCCGCTGGGTCCCCGTCACCGCGCCGCCTCGACGAAACGCTGAAACCGGACCTCCAGCAGTCCCCGGTCCGGCCGGTCCACCTTCGCGCGGGGCAGGAGAAGGTCCGACCCGTGGATCCCCTGGATCGCATGCTTGAGGGTCGGGCCGTCCTCCTCCTCGAGGAGATCCGGCCGCACCTCCACCCGATAATCGGGTGTGATTCCGATGAAGAGGCTGTCGAACGCCGAGTGGTGCAGCCGGCAGAGCGAGAGACCGTTGCGCACTTCGGGCACGCCCTCCGGCTCGGCGTCGGGAATGATGTGGGCGGCATCCAGTAATTCGCGGTGCTTCAGCCGACAGAGGGCACAGCGCTCGCGGTAGGCCGCGAGCACCCGCTCCCGAAAGGCACCCTGATGGACGCGACGACGTACCTGGGCGGTCTGGTAGCCGCGTAGGAGCCCCTCCCGACCCGTCATTCCACCGTGTGGGATGGCATAGCCGGTTGCCGCTTCATCCAACGAGACGGTGAACGTGAGGTCATGTGGCCGGTCGGCCACGATCCGGACCGGGTAGGTCGCCAGGTACCTTCCGGACGCGACGGCGTGGAAATAGACCAGCGGGAGGTCTTCCATCATGGCGGTCCGGAGTCCCCGGTTGTCGCGGTGGCTCGGATCCCTCCCGCGGTAGCGATAGAAGAGCCGATCGTCCGCGATCCCGTCCTCGTAGGGCCCCTTCGCGGACGTGCGGATCGAGATCGGCACGTCCAGTATCTTCGGCTTGAAGATCCCCTGCATCGAGACCAGGGGAACGCGCGTACCGCGATACTCGAATCCCTGGATCAGGATCGACCACGGCAGAGAGACGCCGTGCTCGCGCTCACGGGCGCGAAGCCACTCGAAGGCGGCAGACCGGACGGCGGCCTCTCGGGAGCGGTCGAGGGCACTCACCCGCAGCGGATCGGAAGGGTGGGAGAGGTCGGGAGCATGCATCGTAGACTGCGATCCCGGGGGCGACTCGGCCAGGGTGCAGCCAGCGAGTTCGCAGGCGGCGGGAATGAGCTGCGGTGCGCCTGCGGCGCATCCTCGCTCCCCTCCGCTGATGTGCCGAGCCTGACGGCGACGGTCGGCTTGCACGGCGCCCCCACCCGATCGTGATCCGGCCCACCGCCTCGGGTCGACCCCGCTGGGCGTCTTCGGCTGGCGCCGAATCCGCGCGGCTTCGCTTCCCGCCGCCTCGACTGCCACCGCCCGGATGGTTCAAACACGAATGCCCCTCGACCGTTTCCGATCGAGGGGCACACGTGTTCATGGAACCCGGAGGGGAATCGACCTTCGCGGCCCGCCTCGCCGGGCTCTCCTGCGCGTCGGTCCCGCGAAGGGACGGAGGATGCGGCGCGGAGCGTCGCACCGCAGGTCAGCCCCGGACGCGCGCGTTGCCGGGGCAACGCGCATGCGGACGCGGGGGCGATTCCTGCCGCCTCCACTGCCACCGCCCGGAACCCGAAAACACGAATGCCCCTCGACCGTTTCCGATCGAGGGGCACACATGGTCTTGCAGTGGAGGCGGCGGGAATCGAACCCGCGTCCGCGAATGGGTCCTGCAGAGGCTCTACGTGCGTAGATCACTGATTGGTCTCGCCGCGGACGGTCAGTGAACAACCGTGACCGCAGCCAGCCTTCTGAAATCTCGTCTACCGCCCCGAAGGCGTGAACGGCCGACCAGCCTGACTCATCGACGTTCCTGGCCCCGCCTCAGGCGGGCCGAACCAGGAACGGGCTACGTAAGGGTTACTTACGCGGCCAGCGCCATGTTGTTGTTGGCAGCTATAAAGTTTCCCAGGGATTTACGAGGTCCGGGACCTCGGCACGCACCTCCACGTTCACCAAACACGTCGAAGCCAGGACGCCCCCGGTGAAGGGAAGATCTTTGTCAAACAACAGTTCCCTCGCTTCAAGTCTACACCGGACGGGGTGGGCCGGTCCATGCCCCCGGGGCCCGTGGTGGCGGTCTCTGGCTGGAAGGACGGCGTCGGATCAGCGCCCGAGCACCGCGGCGGGCACGAACACGGGCCCCCCGTCGTAGGAAGGGTCGTCCGTCAGTCGTACGACGGGTCCCCCGCCGGCGTCGACGCGCCACAGGTCCCAGTTCCCGCTGCCGTCCGGCTCCCCTCCGAAGGCGATCCACGCGCCGTCCGGCGACCAGGCGGGAATCAGGTCGTTCCCCGGCCGGTCGGTCAGGATCCGGACGGAGTCCCCTGCCAGGTCCAGCACCGCGATCTCGGTCTGGTCGCCCACGTAGGTGTCGAAGGCGATGCGCCCGCCGTCCGGGGACCACGCGGGGTGGCCCACGTACGTCTCCCGCCGGGTCATGCGCACCACGGGTGCGCCTTCCTCGAACGGGGAGATGGCGTGCAGGTCCCATCCATCGGGGAGGCGCCGGGCGAACGCGATGCGCCGGCTGTCGGGTGCCCAGGCCGGATACCGGTCGACGAGGACTCCGTCCGTCAGGGGGCGTTCCTGCGACCCGTCCGACCGCGCCAGGTAGAGCCCCTCCCGCTCGCCACGCACGTCCGCGTACACGATCCACTCCCCGTCCGGCGACCACGCCGGGGCCACGTCGCCGTTGGGGTCCTCGAAGAGCGTGTCCCCGTCGCTCGACACCAGGAGCGCACGCTCCTCCACGAACCGGTGGAAGACCAGCCGGGCCCGTGCGGGATCGTAGCGGACGGTCCCCTCCCCCAGCGCCGTCCCGGCCACGACGACGGTTTCCCCCGTGGCCGGGTCGAGGGCGTAGATGTCGCCGTTGCCGCTCCGGCCGGTGGCGAAGGCGATCCAGTGAGGCGATGCCGAGGGGGCACGCGCTCCCGTGTCGGACGGGGCGGCGTCCTCGCGCTCCGCGGGAGCACAGGCGGCGATGCCGGCGAACACCACCAGCCAGATGGGTCGCCGGGCCCGGACCATCAGGCCCTCCGCCGCCGACCTCAGACGCCGGCTCCGGCCGCCTGCTCCAGAAGGTACCCCTCGACCATCCTCTCCACCTCCTGGAGCGTGGTGGCCTGGAACAGCTCGGTCCGGAGTCGGCGTCCGTCGGGCAGCCCCTTCGTGTACCACCCGAGGTGCTTCCGGAAGTCGATGATGGCCCGTTCCTGGTTCCGTTCGAAGGCGATGGCGTTCCGGGCGTGCTCGAGGCAGATCCGGAACCGCTCCTCCACGTCGGGCTCCGGGGGGACCGGAAGACCGTCCAACGCCGCCCGGGCCTGGCGGAAGATCCACGGATCGCCGTGGGACCCCCGGGCGATCATGATCCCGGCGCACCCGGTCTCGTCGCGCATCCGGGCCGCGTCCTGCCCGGTCCGGATGTCGCCGTTGCCGATGACCGGGATCTCCAGGGCCTCGGTGACCGCCCGGATCTCGTCCCACCGGGCTTCGCCACTGTACATGTCGGCCCGTGTGCGGGGATGGAGACACAGGACCCGGGCCCCGGCGTCCTGGCAGCGCAGGCCGATGGTCACGGGATCCCGCGACTTCTGGTCGAACCCGCTCCGGATCTTCACCGTCGTGGGCAGGTCGGTGGCGTCGTCCACCGCGCGGATGATGCGCTGGACGAGGTCCAGGTCACGCAGGCACCCCGAGCCCCCGTTGCGCTTCACCACCTTCTTGACCGGACAGCCGAAGTTGATGTCGATGAAGTCCGGCCCGTACACGTCGGCCACCAGGGCCGCCGCCTCGGCCATCTGTCCGGGGTCGGCCCCGAAGATCTGGATGCCGATCGGCCGTTCCGCCTCGTCGAACCTCAGGTAGTCGCGGGAGCGCTTCGACCCCATGACGATGCCCGCGGCACTGACGAACTCGCTCACGACGACGTCCGCCCCGTACCGTCGGCAGAGGCGACGGAAGGGCGACTCGCTGACCCCGGCCTGGGGCGCGAGGTACAGCGGCGTGGCGCCGCTACGGAGCATCTCGACGGTGTCGGTCATCCGCGGTTCGGAAAGGGCCTCGCCCGTACCGTCCCTTCGGTACGCGCGTGGGTTGGGTCTCGGGCTACGGTATGGTAACATACGTAGCTGTCGGGCAGACATTGAAGCGGGTCCTACGTGCGGAGGCATAGATGCGGTTACGGGAGCTGTTCACGGCCGAGGTCGTGAAGCTTGATCTGGAGTCGGATTCGAAGGACGACCTCCTGAAGGAGCTCGTGGCGCTCCTGGACCTCGATGAGAAGTCCGAAGCCATCCTGTTCAAGACCCTGAAGCGCCGGGAAAACCTGGGCTCGACGGGAATCGGAAAGGGCATCGCCATCCCCCACTGCCGGTCGCTGGTGGTCAACCGCCTCCGTCTGGCCTACGGGCGGAAGTCGTCGGGTGTCGACTTCAACGCCATCGACGGAGAGGCGGTGCACAACTTCTTCCTGATCGTGGCCCCGCCCCTCGAGGTCTCGAACCAGTACCTCCCCGTCCTGGGAAAGATCGCCCAGTTCGCGAAGGACCCCGAGGTTCCGGAGCGGCTCCTCGACCTGGATTCGCCGGCCCAGTTCCTCGAACTGCTCGACGGGAAGGCGCCATGATGACGGCCATCGACGATCAGCTGGTCCTTCTGCTCGAGATCCAGGACCTCAACGCGAAGGCCCGCGAGTTCGAGGTGGGCTCCGACCTCGGGGAGATCGAGGAGAGCCACTTCGGCATCGATCCCGACGAGGCCAAGGCGGCGCTCCGCGCGAAGGTCGAGGAGCTCGAGGGGCGTCTGGACGACCGCATCCGTCGGCGGTACGAACGCATCGCGGGACATCGGGACCGGGTGGTCGTTCCGGTGCTCAACGGGACGTGCTACGGGTGTTTCGTCCAGGTGGCCTCGGCCCGGGCCGGCGAGCAGGACCCCAATGCGTCGCTCCAGAGCTGTGAGCACTGCGGGCGGTTCCTCTACTTCACGGATCGCTGAGGCTCGCGTCGTCGCGACGGCCCTTCCGGGGCCCCGAGACACGAAGGGCGGCCTCCCGAGGGGGCCGCCCTTTCGCGTAGGTCGGGACTCCGCGCGCCTCTACTTCAGGACGTACATCTTCCGGGCGGTGCTCACACCGTTGACGGTGAGCTGCATGAAGTAGATGCCCGATGCGACCTGCCGGCCGGACTGGTCCGTGCCGTCCCAGAACGCTTCGTAGCGCCCCGGCTGCATGAACTCGAGCTGCTGGAGCTGCACGCCCTCACCCGAGGGATGGCCGAGGGCCACGGGTACGGCCACGACCTGCTGGAGCAGGTTGAAGATGCGCAGGGACACGACGGCAGGACGTCCATCGACGAAGAGCCCGTCGTCGAGGACGAACGGGATCCGAGTCTCCGGATTGAACGGGTTCGGGTAGTTCTGTTCGAGTTGGAATCCGTTCCCCTGCCCGGCCGACGTGGGCGGCGGCTCCTGGGCTGCGAGGTGGGCCGTCACGCCGGACAAGGATAGGAGGACGAACAAGACGCAGAGCATGCGTCTCATCAGGGCCTCCGCACAGCGAAGCTTTCTGTGCCGTAGCAAATGGTCGTGAATCGCTCCAGTCGGTTCTCTTTGGATCGGGCGCAACGCGCCTCCTCCATTCTACGCGTACGCCAGGAACAGGGTCAAGCCGAGGGTGTCCGGCGTGCACCCGCTCCAAGGATGGGACGCGCCGAACCCGGAATAGGTTGCCGGGCCCGCCCTCAGGCCGGGTCCGGCGTTCCGGTGACCACCCGTCCTTCGGGCCTCCGGAGGGTCACACCGACCCGGTCCATATGAGCGAGTATCGGCATGAGGTGCTTTCTCGATACCGGCAGGACCTCACGGAAGTCGGTGGGCCCGAGCCCTTCCCGCCCTGCCAGCTCGCGCCGGACCGCGGCCTCCGCGGCGCGCAGGGCCGCCCGGTCGATCCAGAGCCCGTCTCCGAGCCCCGACAGGTGCCCCTCGGCCTCGAGGTAGTGGAGCAGCGGCAGGAGGTCGTGCCGCTCCCGCACAGGGTCGGGTAGTCCGGCCGTGTCCGGCGGCGCCAGACCCGCGTCGCGGTAGGCGGTCAGGGCGATCTCGGCCGCGCCGGCCTGGTCGGGGGTCAGGGTCACGGACCGGCCGGCGGCCCGGGCACCTCCCTCCTCGATGTCGAGGTGGCCGGAGGCGGCCAGCGCGGCCAGCCTCGCGTCGGCCAGACCGGGCCCGGCCCAGTCCGGCAGCGCGGCGCGGAGGGTGGCTACCGGTACGCGTGCGCGAAGCGGGTCGGACTCGTGCGCGGTCCGGAGCGCGTCCAGCAGCAAGGTGTCGGCCTTCCGGGCGACGGCATCGGAGAAGAGGCGCTGACCGACGCGGATCCAGCCCGGCCCCGGATCGTCGGCCAGGGTGGCGGCCAGGTCCGTCGCTGGCCGTCCGGCGGTGACCGGCAGGTCCCGCTCGTCGGCCCCGGCCCAGGACGCCAGGGTCAGCGCCCCCCCGACGGCCTCGACCGTGGTCCCGTCGAGCACGGCCTGAAGCAGGCTCCGGGTGGCCGGATCCAGACGGCGGCGTTTCGGGGGATCGGGCTCCGCGACCCGCGCCCCCCCCAGCGTCGTGACCGGAGAATAGGAGCGGAGCACGAGCCGGTCGCCGGCCCGGGCCGCGACCGGCGCCTCGAGCCGCAACTGGACCCACCCGGTGTCTCCGGGACCGAGGTCCTGGTCCAACACCGCGCAGCGCGCCAGTACCTCCTGCGTTCCGAGGTGGACGTGGAGACGCTGATTGTGGACCAGGCCCCACGCCGTGTCGGGCAGGACCCGGGCCTCCACCGTGAGCATCCAGGACTCCCGCCATGCTTCGGATGTGACGAGGGTGGCGCCCCGCTCGAGGAGGTCCCGGTCCGCTCCCTCTCCCGTCAGCGCGACTGCGGTGCGTGCGCCCGCTTCGGCCTCGGCCACGTCCCGGCCGTGGACCTGCAGCCCACGAACGCGGGCGGTGCGTCCGCCAGGGAGGAGGCGGACCGTTTCGCCGGTCCGGAGGGTGCCCGACCAGAGCGTGCCGGTGACCACCGTTCCGGTTCCCTGGATGGTGAATACGCGGTCGGCCGGCAGGCGGGCCAGATCGTCCGCACGGCGCCGGTCGGCACGGTCGGCGGCCCGACCGAGCTCCGCCCGCAACCCGTCCAGTCCGGTGCGATCGACGACGGACGTCGGAACGATGGGGGCCCGGGCGTACGGACCGTCTTGCAGGAGCTCGCGGATCTCCTCTTCGACCAGCTCCATCCACTCCGGCTCCACCAGGTCGGCCTTGGTCACGGCCACCAGCATCTCGGGCACGCCCAGGAGTTCCACGACGGCCAGGTGCTCCCGGGTCTGGGGCATCACCCCTTCGTCGGCCGCCACGACGAGCAGGACCAGGTCCATACCGGCCGCCCCGGCCACCATGGCCCGGACGAACGCCTCGTGTCCGGGCACGTCCACCACGCCGAGGCTCGGCCCGTCGTCCCGGGCCAGCTCGGCGAAGCCCAGTTCGATGGTGATGCCCCGGGCCTTCTCTTCCTTGAGCCGGTCCGTGTCCACCCCGGTGAGCGCCCGGACCAGGGCCGTCTTGCCGTGGTCGATGTGCCCGGCCGTGCCGAGGATCACGTGGCTCACGACGTCGGGAGGATGTCGCCCAGGAAGTGGAGCGACTTCAGGGGGCGGGAGGCGACGTGGAAGGCCACGAAGTCGGAGAGCAGCGAGAGGTGGCGGCGCGGTACGTCCACCGGCGGGTCCAGACGTCCCTCCAGGAGCCGGATGAGCTGGTCGCGGGCGCCGGGTCCCAGCCGAGGGCCCGCGGCGTCGGCGCCGCAGCCGGCGCAGCGCACACCTCCCGCCCCCGCGTCGAACCGACCCATCTCGTCGGAATCGGTCAGGGATCGGCCACACCGCACGCAATGGTCCACCTCGGGGGCGAATCCCAACGCTGCCACGACCTGCCAGAGAGCCGACAGACAGGCGGTGGGAAGGAGCGATTCACCGGCTCCCTCCAGCGTGTCCAGGGCGGTTTCGAGCGCCTCGAAGAGGTCCGGGTTCGATTCCTGCTCGGTATGGGCCACCACGAGTTCGGCCACGGCCGATGCCCCGCCGAACCGCAGCATGTGTCCCCCGAGGCCGCCCCGCGCCCGGACTCCGGCGAAGTCCTTCATCGTGTGGAGATCACGATTGGGCTTCACGTAGGCGGTCAGGTCGCCGGTGGTGAACGTCGCCAGGGCGCTCCCACCCTTGCCGCTCCGGCCCCGGACGCCCTTCGCCATTATGCCGAGGAGCCCCCGGTCACGGGTGTAGAACCGGAAGATCCGGCTCGTCTCTCCGTAGTCGTAGGCGCGCAGGAGTACGGCCCGGGTGGTGAGCGGTGCCACGGACCCCTCAGGACAGCCGGGAGAGGAGGTCCCGGCGCCGTCGCCGGTACGCTTCCCGCTGTTCGGCGTCCGGATGGTCGAGTGCCTCGAACGCCTCGTCCAGTCGGGCCACCTCGAGGAGGAGTGCCTCTCGGTCCTCGTCGGCCGGACCGCCCGCGAACGGCGCGGGAGCCGGGCGTCCCGAGGCCGGGGCCGTGGCCGGGCTCGGGTGCTCCCGAAGCCAGGCCCAGAGCCCCACCGCGGTGAGCACGACCGCGAGCATCACCCCGAGCCACTCCACCGGCGGGGCGCGGCGCTCCGTGCCCTCGACCAGGGCCAGGGTCCCATTCCGCCAGTCCACTCCGGTGAAGCGCCGGTACGTGGTTCCGGGTTCGAGTTCCACCCCCGGAGCCGCGTCGAGGCCGGGTGCTTCCAGGGCGGGCGCCGGTTCGCGAATCAGCACGTCGAAGGTCTCGATGACCCCCGGCGTGGGTACGGTCAGGAACGGGCTCGGAACCGCGTACCGGACCACGAACAGGCGTTCGCCCGGCGGGATCGGGGAACGCACCACGAGAGCCCCGTCCTCGAAGCCGGAGCCTCCGGGGATCAGGTCGCTCTGACCCAGGGTCGGCTCGGTGGCCTCGGCCGGGAGCGGGTAGCGCCAGACGGCGGCCCCCTCGGCGGCCACGAGCGTGCGTGCGCCGTCGTTGCGGACCTGGATGAGGTCCGTGACCCTCCAGTCGTCGCCGTCGGGCTCGAAGAACAGGTTCCGGACCTGTAGGGGGAGCGACGTGCCCCCGGTCTCCCGGACCACCGCGGTATCGTAGGCCTGGATCGTGTAGACCGAATCGAGCTGGATCGGCAGCGTGACCGGCGTCCCGAAGTACAGGATGCCCTGGTGGCGGACGGAAGCGAAGTAGAGTTCGGAGCGCTCGGGATCGGGTACGCGTGGGAGCCGGAAGGAGAAGCTCCCGGCGTCACCGACCCGGACCGAGTCGAGTTCGCCTTCCTCGTCGGGCGACAGCAGATGCAGCGTGACGACTCCGGACGGGAGCGCCGAGTCGGCCAGGAGCACCCGGCCCCGGAGGATCGGCTCGGCTTCGACCTGAGCGGCGGCCGGGGCGGCCGTCAGGAGGAGGAGTCCCACGAGGCCCGCCAGCCGCCACGGGCCGGGACCCCGAGGTCGGGTCCTAGGGAGTGAAGCGCCCAAAGTCCTCGGGGTTGAGTCGCCGGAGGTACTCCTTGAGTTCCTCGGGCCCCATGGTGGAGGGCGACTGCGCCTCGGTCTGGCCGGTCAGGTCGTCCAGCTCGGCTACGTCCTGGGCCTCGCTGATCTCGATGGACGCGCGCTCCAGGAGTTCTTCCTGGGCGAAGATCCGGGCGTCGACGCGCAGCGCCACGGCGATGGAGTCTGAGGGGCGGGCATCCAACGAGATCATGTCGCCGTTGCGGTGGACGATGAGCTCGGCGTAGTAGGTGCTCTCCTCGACCCGGGTGATGATGACCTTGCGCAGTTCCCCACCGAGACCCTTGAGGACCGAGACCAGGAGGTCGTGGGTCAAGGGTCGGCTGAACTCCATTTCGGCCATTCTCATGGCGATGGCACGCGCCTCGGACGGCCCGATCCAGATGGGGAGCACCCGTTCGCCGTCGCGTTCCTGCAGGATCACGACGGGACTGTTGGTCGTGGTGTCGAGACCGAGGCTCTGGACCTTCACCTCAACGAGCAACCCGTCGGACTCCGTCCGGAGGAAAAAGGCGCACCGGACGGTTTCTCCGCCGCGGCCTCCCTCCATACTCCGAAGACCGCTCCGGGTTCTACCCCACCGGGGGTGGGGGTCAGGCCAGGGCCGCCTTCAGCTCCTCGACGCGGTCCGTGCGCTCCCAGGGGAAGAACCAGAC
Organism: Longimicrobiales bacterium; assembly: GCA_040216925.1. Classification (GTDB taxonomy): domain Bacteria; phylum Gemmatimonadota; class Gemmatimonadetes; order Longimicrobiales; family Gaopeijiaceae; genus JAJCZZ01. The sequence continues at coordinate 229,163 of JAVJOF010000025.1, read as the reverse complement.
CGACCGGCCACCCTCCGTCAGCGCCCGCTCCTCCGGTGCACGGCCGAAGTGCCCGTACGCCGCAGTCGGGGTGAAGATCGGGTTGGTGAGTCCGAGGCGTTCGATGATGCCCCGCGGCCGGAAGTCGAAGACTGAGCCGATGGCCTTGCCGAGGGCGACATCGTCCACGGAGCCCGTGCCGAACGTGTCGATGTGGATGGAGACCGGGTTCTCCACGCCGATGGCGTAGGCGAGCTGGATCTCGCACCGACTCGCCAGGCCGGCGGCCACCACGTTCTTGGCCGCCCACCGGGCGGCGTAGGCGGCGGACCGGTCCACCTTGGTCGCGTCCTTGCCGCTGAAGGCTCCACCGCCGTGGCGGCCCATGCCGCCGTACGTGTCCACGATGATCTTGCGGCCCGTGAGGCCCGCGTCGCCGTGGGGACCCCCGATGACGAAGCGGCCCGTGGGGTTGATGTGCAGGATGCAGTCGTCGGGATCGTACAGGTCGGAGGGCATGACCGGGTCGATCACGTGGGCCTTCACGTCCGCCAGGATCCGCTCCTGCTCGATGCCGTCGTCGTGCTGCGTGCTGACCACCACCGTGGTGACCTTGACCGGGCGGCCGTTCTCGTAGGCGACGGTGACCTGCGCCTTTCCGTCGGGCCGGAGCCACGGCAGCGTGCCGTTCTTCCGGACCTGGGCGAGGTTGCGCGTCAGCGTGTGGGCGAGCTGGATGGGCGCCGGCATGAGCTGGTCCGTCTCGTCCGAGGCATACCCGAACATCATGCCCTGGTCCCCCGCCCCACCCGTGTCCACGCCCTGGGCGATGTCCCGCGACTGGCGGTCGAGGCTCGTCAGGACGGCGCACGTGGCGGCGTCGATTCCGTATTCGGAGCGCGTGTATCCGATGGCGCGCAGCGTGTCCCGGACCACGTCCGGAACGTGCACGTAGGCTTCGGTGGTGACCTCGCCCGCGACCATCGCCACGCCGGTGGTCACCAGGGTCTCACACGCGACCCGGGAGGCCGGATCCTCGCTCAACAGGAAATCGAGGACGGCGTCGGAGATCTGGTCGGAGATCTTGTCCGGGTGGCCTTCGGTGACGGACTCGGACGTGAAGAGCGTGCGGCTCAACGGAGGTACCTCGGAATCTGGGAAGGGACGAAAGGGGCCGAACGCTACCGAATCAGGTGGGGAGCGACAAGCGCCAGCGTCCTTTGAAGACCGACAGGTCCACGGTGTCGCCGATGCCCTCGACGAGGCATCGCACCACCTCGGCCGTCGTAGGCGCCGCCAGGGCCTTCCTCGCGGCGGTCCGTGCGTCCTCCACCCGGACGTCCCGGATCACGCGTTTGATCTCGGGCAAGGTGGGCCAGGCCACGCTGAGCGCCATGATGTCCAGGCCCAGGATGAGGAAGGCTCCCAACGGGTTCGCGGCCATCTCCCCGCATACGCTGACCTCGATGCCGGCGGCCCGGGCCACCCTCGAGACCTGGTGGAGCTGCCGCACCACGGCGGGGTGGAACGGGTTGTAGAGGCGCGCGAGCCGGGTGTTGGTCCGGTCCACGGCGAGGGTGTACTGCACCAGGTCGTTGGTGCCGATGGAGAAGAAGTCGCTGTGCCGGGCCAGCTCCGCCGCGTCCAGCGCCGCTGCCGGCGTCTCGATCATGATCCCCAGCTTGTATCCGGCGTTGAAGGCGATGCCCTCCCGCCGCAGCAGCTCCTCCTCGACCTCGAGCATCTCCCGGACCTGGAGCACCTCCTCCACGTCGTTGACCAGGGGGAGCATGATGCGCAGGTCGCCGTGGGCGGTGGCGCGCAGCAGCGCCCGGAGCTGGGTCCGGAAGAGTTCCGGCTCGTCGAGGCACACACGGATGGCGCGCCAGCCCAGGAAGGGGTTCTCCTCCCGGGGCATGTGGAGGAACATCGGGAACTTGTCGCCGCCCAGATCGAACGTGCGGACGTAGACCGCCCGGTCCGGGAAGGCCTCCACCACGTTCCGGTAGGACTCGTACTGCTCCTCCTCGCCGGGCATGCTGTTGCGCCCCACCACGAGGAACTCCGTCCGGAACAGCCCGACCCCCTCGGCGCCGTGCCGCCGCGCCTGGTCCGCCTCGATGGGCAGATCCAGGTTGGCGCGGAGGGACACCGGCTGGCCGTCGGACGTGACCGACTCCTGCTGCGCGATGACGGCGATCTCCTCCTCCCACTCCTGGAGCTGCCGCTGGCGGGTCCGGAAGGTCCGCTGGTCCTCTTCGTCGGGCTCCAGGACGATGCGTCCGACCCGGCCGTCGAGGATGGCCTCCATGCCTTCCTGGGCCCGGCGGGACACGTTGCCCAGGCCGACCACGGCCGGGATCTCCAACGAGCGGGCCAGGATGGCCCAGTGGGCCGTCCGGGTCCCCTGGTCCGTGGCGACCCCCAGGACGTGCTCGGGGTCGAGGTGGACCGTGAGGCTGGGCGTGAGGTTCCGGGCCACCACGATGACCCCCTCCTCGGCGCGGGCCAGATCGGACGGGTCGTGGTGGCCCAGGAGCCGGTTGAGGATCCGGATCATCAGGTCCTCGAGGTCGTTCAGCCGGTCCAGGACCATCGGCTGGGCGGTCCGGCTCCACATGGCCTGGAGCTCCAGCATCCGCCATTCGAAGGCGCGCTCCGCAGTCAGGTGGTTCTCCTGGATGTACCGGTGCGTGCCGTCCACCACCTCGGCGTCGTCGAGCATCAGGAGCTGGGGTTCGAAGATGCGGGCTTCCACCGTCCCGAGGCGGTCTTCCGTGGCGCGCTGCAGTTCCTGCAGGCGGTCCCGTGCCCAGGCGCGTGCGTCGCTGAAGCGCTCGAGCTCCCGGTCCACTTCGTCGGCACCCACCGTGCGGTGGGGCACCGCGGGAACGCCCCATTCCAGGAGGAACACGCGCCCCTTGGCGATGCCCTCCGAAGCGGGCTGACCCTGAAGCACGATGCTCACCGGGCCTCCTCGTCGAAGAAGCCCTTGCCCACCAGGGCGGCCAGGTCGTCCAGGGCCGCCTCCGCGTCGGCGCCCTCGGCCGAGACGGTGAGATGACTGCCCTGCTCCGCCGCCAACATCAACACGCCCATGATGCTCTTCCCGTTCACTTCCAACCCGTCCTTCTCCACCATGATCGAGGACGCGTACTTCCCCGCGACCTTCACGAACTCCGCAGCCGGTCGCGCGTGCATGCCCGCCCGGTTCACGATGGTCATCGTTCGGGTCCGTCGGTCGCTCATCTCGTGATTCCCCAGATTGCGAGGACTGCGACGGTGGCGACGACCGCCACCGCTGCGGGCCGCCAGGCCCGTTGGCCCATCCGTGCTCCGACGCCGAAGGCCGCGGCGCCGGCGAGCCCCCAGGTCCACCCGGCGGTGGCGAGGCCGTCGTCCGCCATCAGGATGGCGCCGGCCACGGCACCCAGCAGCACCGCCGCCGTGCCCCGCACCCTCTCCGTGATCCGGTCCAGGTGCGCGCCCTTGATCGTGCCGCCGACCGCGCGGCCCTCCCTCAGCCCCGCCCGGAACCCCCAGGCCCTGAGCCCCAGGTGTCCGGCGTTGTAGGACAGCAGGAAGGCAGCCACCGCCACTCCTCCCGGCGCGCCGAGCCACAGCATCCCAAGCGCCGCCAACGACACGGCGGGGAGCCACGAGGCCCAGACGAGTGCGTCGCCCAGCGATCCGAGCGGGCTCCGGACCGCGATCTTGAAGCGGCGGATCGTGTCCGGATCCTCGCCGTCCACCTCCAGGCGGATCGCGGCTCCCAGGGCCACGTCGCTCAGGTAGGGATGGGCGTTGAAGTGCTCGAGGTGCCGCCGCAGCGCCGCGTCCATCGCTTCCGGGTCGGTTCCGTGGAGCCGCCGCAGGAGCGGGAGCATCGCGAAGGCGAACCCCGAGCCGAGCATCGTGTGGTAGTTCCACGAGCCCTGGATCAGGAACGACCGCGCGAACGCGGACAGCACGACGGCCCTTCCCGGAAGCCGGGTCACAGGAACGTGGCACCCGCGAGGCCCAGCACAAGCCCCGCAAGGAAGAGGAGACCCCGCTTCCGGACCCCGCCGAGGGACCGCAGGAGGATGCCGGCGGACACGGCGCCGCCCACCAGAAGGAGTCCCCGTGACGCCTCGGGAGCGAGGGGCCAGGGCTCGGCGGTCGCCTCCACCGCCAGGCGGGCGAGCACGACACCACTGGCCGTGACCAGAGCGCCCCGGACGAAGTCCAGGCCGATGGCACCGACATGGGCCGCGGCGACCCGGCCGGCGTCCACGGACCGGCTGGACGGCTCCGGAACGAACCGGGCGATCGCCTCTCGATGCCTGGTGATGCTCCAGCCGCCCACCTGACCCCAGAGAAGACCGGCGGCGACCGCCACCGGGACCGCGCCCGGGCCCGGTGCCGCCGTGGCGGCCGCGACCGCGACCACGGTGGCCGTCGCGCCCTCGGGGAAGCGGGCGCCGCCCGTCGGGAACGCCACCAGGAGGTAGAGCTCCAGCAGGGCGCCGACGAGGATTCCGGTGGCGGGGTCGCCCAGCAGCCAGCCCGTCAGGGCGCCCGCCACCAGAGGGCGGGACACCATGAACTGGCCCACCGACGTGGCGTCCAGGGCCAGCGCACCGCCCAGCGCGGCCAGACCGAGCAGCTCGGTCATGGGGCCAGGATCGCGTCCACGCCCACGCGGTGGGCGTCCGGGAGGTCCCGGGCGCTCACGCGCACCCCTTCGGCCGTGAGCTCGCGAACGGCCTGGCGGTCCGCTTCCGTGAGGTGCAGGTACGTCAGGACCTGACGGCGGTCCGGGCCGTGATGGATGCCCCCGAGGTTGACCTCCTGGCCTTCCATCAGCCCGTCGCGGGCCAGGGCGAGCATGGTCTGGACGTCCCGGGTCAGGAGGATCGAACGCGGCGGTTCGGCGCCCCACTCCGCCAGTCGGTCCCGGGCCTCCGAGACGCCGAGGAACTCCACCGCGGCATCGCCTGCTCCCAGGCGGTAGAGGTCCTGCTCCCAGTCGCTGGCGGCGAGGTCGTCGTCGACCACCAGGTATCGCTCGGGACGCAGATGGCTGCCCCAGCCGATCACGACCTGTCCGTGGATCAGGCGCTCGTCGACACGGTGGAGGAGGATCGGCACGGGGTCACCGCGAGGGCTCGAGGGGACGGATTCCGTCGCGCCCCTTGTGGAGGAGGCGCGGCACGAGCTCCTCCAGCGGGAGGTCCCGGTGGAAGACGAAGTCCAGCAGGATCGGGAGGTTGACCCCGCACACCACGGCCCGCTGGTTCGCGTCCCGGCACGACGAGAACGCCGCCATGCCGCAGGACCCGGCGAACATGTCCGCGAACACCACCACCGGGCCCTCGCCCGCCACCTCGGTCAGGATGGTGCGGAGTTCCTGGGGGCTTCGGCCCTCGTTGGACACGGCCGTGAGGGAGTCGGCGGCCGAGCCCGCGATCCGACGGACGGCGTCGATGAGCCCGCCGGCCATGGCGCCATGGGCCACGACCACGCCCCGCGTTCCGCCCTCACTCATAGTCCTGCTCGAGGTAGTCACGGACCGGGCGCATGCTGTCCTTCAGGTGGTTGTCGAAGGCGACGGCGGAGTTGATGCCGGCGTACTTCAGGAGGTGGTTCATGGCCACGACTTCGGAGATGACCGTGATGTTCTTGCCCGGGTTCAGGGGCACCGTGACGCGCGGGATCCGGACGCCGAGGATGGTCTCCCATTCCTCTTCCAGTCCGGTGCGGGAATAGGTCCGCTCCTGGTCCCACAGCTCCAGGTTGACCACCACCTCGATGCGCTTCTGCTGCCGGACCGAGCGGATGCCGAAGGCCGTGGGGATGTCGATGATGCCGATCCCCCGGATCTCCATGTGGTGGCGCTGGCGGGGGTGTCCCCGGCCGATCAGGACGTCGGTGCCGCGCCGCGAGGTCAGGACCAGGTCGTCGGCCACGAGGCGGTGGCCCCGCTCCACGAGATCGAGCACGCACTCGCTCTTGCCGACGCCGCTCTCCCCGACGAAGAGGAGGCCGATACCGTAGACGTCCGCCAGGGAGCCGTGGAGGGTCGTGGTCGGCGCCAGCGCCGCTTCGAGGAACGGCTTGATGCGCTGGTAGAAGTGCTTGGTGGTGACACCGCTCCGGAGCACCGGAATGGCGTGGGCTGTGGCGCGGGCCAGGAAGGCCTCGGGAACCGGGAGGCTCTTGGTCACGAACACGGCCGGCACGTCGAACGAGAAGATCGAATCCAGCCGATCCCGGGCCTCGCCTTCGGTCAGGGTCTGGAGGTACGTCATCTCCGTCTCGCCGAAGACCCACATCCGACCCTCGGCCACGCGGTCCGTGTAGCCGGCCAGGGCCAGGCCCGGGCTGGAGATGTCCGGATCCGACGCCAGGCGGTCCAGGGGAACGCCGGGCGTGAGCAACTCCAAGGCGAGGGACTCGCCCTTGGCGTCGAGGATGTCCTGGATGGGGATGCTCCGCCAGGGGATCGGAGCGTCGTCCGGGTGGGTCACGTCACTCCTCTTCGAGGACGTCCGCGGAGAGAGGGGGGCTCTGGTGGTCCACGACCTGATCCCGCGTGCGCCGGAGCTGCTTGCTGAGCTTCTCGACCACCTTGTCCAACGCCGGGCGGAAGTCCCGGTCGTCGGCCCGGGCCACCACGGGCGAGCCCCGATCGATGGAGAGGATGGCCTCCACCTTCCGGATGTGCTTCTCCTCGTCGAAGATGACCTCGGCCGCCGAGAGGCGCGGGTCGTATCGGGTGAGGCGCGCCATCTGCGTTTCGGCGCGCTCTCGCACGCTGTCGGAAATATCGCAATGACGGGCGGTGATCTGGACGCGCACGAAAGGCCTCCGGAGACGACGAGTGGATGCGGCGATCGACCCCTGGAAGCTAGCCGCCCCCCGACCGGGCGACCACCCGCCGCAGGTGGGCCTCCATGGCATCGGCCGAGGCGTCCCAGGAGAACGTCCGGGCGAATCCACGGGCCGCCGCCCCCATCCGGTCTCGTTCCTCCGGGTGGCCGACGAGCCGGGTCAGGGCGTCCGCCAGCGCGGCCACGTCGCCGTGGGGCACCAGCAGTCCGGTGGTGCCGTCCACCACCGACTCCCGGAGTCCGGGAGAGTCCGACGACACCGTGGCGGTCCCGCAGGCCGCGGCTTCCATGTTCGCGATGCCCCACCCCTCCTTCGGCGAGGTCAGCACGTGCACCCAGCTCTTACGGAACAGGCGGAGCTTCTCCTCCTCGGACACGAATCCCGGGAACTCGACCCGCTCCGCCACGCCCAGGCGCCCCGCCAGCGACCGGAGCCCTTCGGCGTGGTCGCCCTTGCCCCCGACGACCAGGCGCACGTCGGGGTGGGCCGCGGCGACGGCGGGCAGCGCCCGGAGGATCAGGTCGACGCCCTTGTACCGCTTCAGGCGGCCGAGGTAGAGAAGCGTCGGGCGCTCGAAGCGAATGCCTTCCGGGTCCGGCGTGTAGCGTTCGAGATCGATGCCGTTGGGGATGACCGTGATCCGCGTCCGATCGAGACCGCGCGCCACCAGGTCGTCGCGGGTGCTTTCGGACACCGCCACCGACTCGAGGCCCCGGAACGCGAGGGGAATCGGGCGCTCCAGGAGCCAGGTGGCCAGCGCCATGACCGGGTTGGCCTCCTGGAAGGCCGTGGCGCCGAACAGGTGGTGGAAGAGCGGAACGACCGGAGCGCCGGTCCACGCCGGGGTGAACAGGGGCACCTTGTTCAGGTCCTCGACCACGACGTCCCAGGGCGAATCGGCCAGCCTCCGCCGGTAGTACCAGGGCGCGGCGACCGAAAAGGTATGGCGGCCGCCCGTCCGGTGGACGTCGATGCCGTCCAGGGTTTCCCGCTCCGGGGCACCGGCAAAGCCCGACACCAGGGCGGCGACCCGATGGCCCCTCCCGGCGAGGCGCCCGAAGGTCTCGTGGAGGTGGGCTTCGGCACCCCCCGCCTGGGGATTGGTCCGGTCCTGCCAGTTGACCACCAGGATCCGGAGGGGGTCCGCCTCCCGCCCGGGTGGGATCACGTGCCCGGCCGGACCCGGTGGCTCTTGTAGAGGGCGTCGAGGACGCCGTTGACGAACCGGGGGGAGTCGGGCCCGCCGTACTGCTCGGCCAGACGGATCGCCTCCTGGATGGCCACCTTCGGAGGCACGTCGTCCTCGTCCATGTAGAGGATCTCGACGGCGGCCAGCCGCAGGAGCGCCCGGTCGATGGTCGAGAGGCGGTCGAGGCGCCAGTTCTCCAGGGCCCGTTGCAGGGCCCGGTCGACGTCCGGAAGGCTCTCGTCGAGAAGGGTCAGGATCCGCCGGACGTACGGAAGCCGCCGCGGCGAAACCCGTCGCGTGGAGATGGTCTCCATCAGGGCGTCCCGAAGCGTCGTGCCGCCGCCCCCCGCTTCCCACCGGTAGTGGACCTGCAGGACCCATGCGCGGGCCCGGGTGCGGTCGATGCGCTCACGCCGGGTCAGGGCCGGAGTGTCGGTCACAGGCGCTCCAGATCAGCGAAGAGGGAGACCATCTGGAGGGCGCTGAGCGCCGCCTCGTAGCCCTTGTTGGCCGGGCCGGGCCGGGCCCGCGCCTCGGCCTGGGCCAGGTCGTCGGTGGTCAGGACCCCGAACACCACGGGAATGGACGCGCTCCGGGCCACGGCGCCGAGGCCACGGTTGGCCTCGCTGCACACGTAGTGGAAGTGCGGCGTCTCGCCGCGGATGACGCAGCCGAGGGTGATCACGCAGTGGTGCACGCCGCGCTCCACGATGCGCGCGGCCGCCTGGGGCAGCTCCCACGCTCCGGGCACGCGGTACACGTCCACCTCGGCGGCGCCGTGCTCGTCGAGGCACTCGCGGGCGCCGTCGAGGAGCCGCTCGGTGATGTCGGCGTTGAAGCGGGCCACGACCACCGCGGCGCGGATGCCCCGGGCGTCGACGGTTCCGCGGCTGTCGTGGGCGTGGGTTCCGTCGGAACTCAAAGGATGTGCCCCAGCTTGGTGCGCTTGGTGTCGAGGTATCGTTCGTTGTGTTCGCCGGGCACGACCTTCAGAGGCTCGCGGCCGGTGATCTCGATCTCGTAGCCGTCGAGGCCCACGACCTTCCGCGGGTTGTTGGTCAGGATCCGGACCGAGTGGAGCCCGAGGTCGAGCAGGATCTGGGCTCCGATGCCGTAGTCCCGGAGGTCGGGCTCGAAGCCCAGACTCTCGTTGGCCTCCACGGTGTCCATCCCTCCGTCCTGGAGCGCGTAGGCCTTGAGCTTGTTGGTCAGGCCGATGCCCCGGCCCTCCTGGCGGAGGTAGACGATGGCCCCCGCGCCCTCCTCCTCGATCTGGCGCATGGCGGCGTCGAGCTGCTCGCCGCAGTCGCACCGCTGCGACCCGAAGACGTCGCCGGTCAGGCACTCCGAGTGCATCCGCACCAGGACGTCCGCCTTGCCCTCGATGTCGCCCTTGACCAGGGCCAGGTGCTCCCGGCCGTCCAGGATGCTCTCGTAGCCCACGACCCGGAACTCGCCGCGGAACGTGGGCATCTCGGCTTCGGCGATGCGGCGCACGAGTCGCGTCCGCCGGAGGCGGTAGGACACGAGCTCCGCGATGGTGATGAACTTGAGCCCGTGCTCCTGGGCGAACGCTTCCAGCTGCGGGCGGCGGGCCATGGACCCGTCGGCGTTGAGGATCTCGCAGATCACGCCGACCGGTTCGAAGCCCGCCAGGTGCGCCAGGTCCACGGACGCCTCGGTGTGGCCGACCCTGCGCAGCACCCCCCCCTTCTTGGCCCGGAGCGGGAAGATGTGCCCGGGCCGCCGGAGATCACGGGCGTTGGCCTGGCCGTCGGCCAGCACGCGGATCGTCGCCGCACGGTCCTGGGCACTCACCCCCGTGGTGACCCCGGCCTCGGGGCCTGCGTCCACGGGGATCGTGAACGCCGTGCCCTTCGGATCGGTGTTGCGTTCGGTCACGAGGGGAAGGTCGAGGGCGTCGGCCCGCTCGTCGGTGAGCGCGACGCAGATCAGGCCCCGACCGTGCTGGAGCATGAAGTTGACGGCCTCGGGTGTGACCGCCGCAGCGGCCATCACCAGATCACCCTCGTTCTCGCGGTCCTCGTCGTCGGCCACGATGACCATCCGCCCGTTGCGGATGTCCTCGATGGCGTCTTCGACGCGGTCGAATGGCATATGCGTTCCTGTACCGGCCATCAGGCCGGGGTCGTCCGGATTCGGGAGGAGAGGATCTTACCCACGTACTTTCCGATCAGGTCCGCCTCGACGTTGAGCGCCGCACCGGGCTCCTGGTCGCCGAGGTTGGTGTGATCCCAGGTGAAGGGGATGAGCCCGATCTGGATGCGGTCCTCGTCCAGGAAGTCGCTCACCGTCAGACTCACGCCGTTCACCGTGATCGAGCCGTGGATGACCGTCGTGGCCGACACCTCGGGCGGGAGCCGCAGGTCCATCCGCCAGAACTCACCGTCCTTCATGGTCTGCTCGAGGTAGGCGAGGCCATCGACATGTCCCTGAACGAGATGGCCGTCCAGGCGCCCGTCCATCTTCATGGCTCGTTCCAGGTTGACCCGGGTGCCGTCGGCGTACCGGCCGGCGATGGTGCGTTCGAGGGTGGTGCCGATGACGTCGACGGTGAAGCCTCGGGCGTCGGGGGTGACCACGGTCAGGCACGCCCCGTCCACGGCCACCGACTCACCGGGTTTCAGCTCCCCTGCGATGTCCGGGGCTTCGATGGTGAAGCGCCGTGTGGTGTCCCGGTCCTCGACCCCCCGGACCGTCCCGGTGGTCTCGATGATGCCCGTGAACATCAGGCCGCCTCCACGCGGTCGAGGACCAGGAGGGTATCGCGCCCCAGGCGCTCGGGGGTCAGCGTCGGCCGGAAGCCCGTCAGCGACACCGACGCGTCCGGGAACGCCGGAACGCGGTCGGGGCCGAACACCACCGGTGCCACCAGGAGGATCAATCGTTGGACGTGCCTCCCGGCCAGCAGCGCGGAGCCCAGGCGGCCGCCCCCTTCGCACAGGATGCTCCGGAGTCCCAGGGCGGCGCAGTCGTCGAGGACGGCGGGCAGGTCGAGCCGGCCGTCCGGACCGGCCGGTACCGGGTGGACATGGGCTCCGGCGCCTTCGAGCCGTTCCAGGTCCGCCTCGGTGGCCTCGGGCCCGGTGAAGACGTGGACCGGTGCCTCCGCGACGTCCCGGAGCATCCGGGCCGTGGTCGGGAGCCGCGCCCGGGCGTCCAGGACGAGGCGGCGGGGCGCCACGCGCCCCGCAGGGGCGTGGCGCACCGTCAGGAGCGGGTCGTCCACCCGTGCCGTGGTGGATCCGACCAGGACCGCGTCGAAGCCCGACCGGAGCGCGTGGACCCGGTCCCGCGCCTCCGGGCCGGTGACCCCGGTGGCCTCTCCGGCGGCGGCCGCGATCCCGCCGTCCAGGCTCATGGCCAGTTTCAGGGCCACGAACGGCCGGTCGCTGACCGCGTTGTGGAAGAACGCCGGGTTCTCGGCCACCGCCTCGGGCCGGGACCAGAGCGGACCGGCCACGTCGACGCCCTCCGCGGCGAGCCGTGCCCCTCCCCCGGAGGAGGCGGGGCCGGGATCGGCGGCGCCGTACACGACCCGGCCGACGCCGGCCCGGAGGAGGGCGTCGGCGCAGGGCGGCGTCTTGCCGTGGTGGTTGCACGGTTCCAGGGAGACGAAGGCCGTGGCCCCCTCGGCCTCCGCACCGGCGGCCTCCAGGGCCACGATCTCGGCGTGGGGACCTCCGAACACCTCGTGCCACCCCTCCCCCACCACCCGGCCGTCCCGCACCAGCACGCAGCCCACCATGGGGTTGGGGTGCACGTGCCCCCATCCTCTGCGGCCCAACCCGCGGGCGCGCTCGAGCCACGCCCGGTCCGGGTCGGAGGAGGGGGCGGGCGGGCGGGTGGAGGGGCGGAGGTCGGGCATGCCGGGGCTGCGGACAGGCTCCTAGATCGTCAGCCGGAAGGCCAGGCTTCCGAAGGGTGTGCCGGCGGTGACGTCGTGAGGCGCGCCCAGGTAGCCCGGTACCGGATCGAAGCCGGCGGCCCACCCGAACTCGCCCGAGATCTGGAGGATCAGGAAGTTCTTGGACAGCCCTCCGAACCAGATCATCCGGTCCTGCGAAAGGGGTGTGGTGGGTCCGCCGGCTGACACGCCGTTGTCGCCCGTGGCGGCCCAGGTGCCCCGGTACCGGTCCCACCCGGCCCCGGCCAGGACGCCGAACGCCAGCAGGTCCTTGCCCACCGTCGCCCGGACGGCGGTGACCGACGGGTCCACGGTCACCGACCGACGGCTCGCGCCTCCCGGAGCGTACGTGGCCTGGCCCAGCCAGCGGCGGCTGACGGAGACCGCGACCCCCGGGAGCGTGAACGATTCCCGCAGGAGCCCGACCCGGGCCCCCAGCGTGACACCGGACACCGTTCCGTCGAACCCCTCGCTCGACGGGAGCATGACCAGGCTGCCCGCCGCCAGGAGATCGATGGAGAACAGCCCGCCCACCGTGGGGAGCACCGAGAAGCCGTCGAAGAGTCCGGCGGCCAGGCCCGCGTGGACCGCGGGCAGGATGTAGCTGCTCTCCCGGGAGGGCGCCCCTTCCGGGTCGCTGAGATCGGGCACGCCGGGATTGGCGAACGCTGCCCGGACGCTGATGGCGAAACGGGGCGACGTGCCCAGGCGCCGACCCAGCGTGCCGGCGCTTCCCGCCACCTCGGCGCCGAGGCCGGACATCAGCCCGAGCTGGGCCTGGAGCGATCGGGCCACCCCCTCGGGTTCGGCGGTCGCCGCGTTCTGGGCCACGAGCGAAGGCGCCGCCAGCAGACCCGCGACCGTCATGGCCGCGACCAGGCCGGAACCGGCTCGGGCGGGGAGCCTCACGCGACGTACTCCACGCCGTGGCCCTCGACCACCGTGCCGATCCGCCACGCGTCGATGCCCGCGTCCGCCGACGTGTCGATCAGGGCGGTGGCCTGATCCGGGGCCACGACCGCGATCATCCCGACGCCCATGTTGAAGGCCCGGTCCATCTCGAGCCGATCGACCGATCCGGCGGACATCAGCGTCCGGAAGACGGCGGGCACGGGCCAGGCGCTCCGGTCCACCCGGGCGCCGAAGCCCTCGGGAAGGACGCGAGGCAGATTGCCCGGTACGCCGCCGCCGGTGATGTGGGCCAGGCCCCGGATGCGACCCTCGCCCAGCGGTCCGGCCAGGAGGGGCAGGTAGGTCCGGTGCACGGCCAGGAGCTCGTCGGCCACGGAGCGGTCCGTGCCGGGAAGCTCGTCGTCCACGCCCAGGCCCATCACGTCGAACACGATGCGGCGGGCCAGCGTGTAGCCGTTGGTGTGGAGGCCGCTGGACGCCAGGCCCACCAGGGCATCGCCCTTCCGCACGGCGGAGCCGTCGAGGATGCGGCCCCGGTCCACCATCCCGACGATGAAGCCGGCCAGGTCGTACTCGCCGTCCTGGTAGAAGTCGGGCATCTGGGCGGTCTCACCCCCCAGCAGGGCGCAGCCGTTGTCCTTGCACGCCAGGGCGATGCCGCGCACGACCTCGGGAATGACGCCCTCGTCCATGGCGCCGGACGCGATGTAGTCCAGGAAGAAGAGCGGCCGGGCCCCCTGCACCAGGATGTCGTTGACGCAGTGGTTGACCAGGCAGCGCCCCACCGTGTCGTGGCGTCCCGAGAGGAACGCGACCTTGAGCTTCGTGCCCACCCCGTCCGCGGACGACACGAGAACCGGTTCGGCGGCGTCGTCGGGCACCTGGTAGAGCCCGCCGAACGCGCCCAGTTCGGACAGGGTCCATCGATCCCGGGTGGACGCCACCAGGTCGCGCAGACGCTCCTTGGTGCGCTCGGCCGCGTCGAGATCGACGCCGGCATCCCGGTAGCTCAGCCCCTTCTCAGCCACGGACGGCGGCCTGCGGTGCGGTGTCGAAGTCGGTCATCTGCCGGAACTCGTGGACGCGGGCGGTGATCTCCGCGGTCTCGAGCGTCTTGAAGCGGTTCACGCTGAACTCCTCCACGGCGAACGAACCCATGACCGATCCGTACACCATGGCCCGTCGAAGTTCGTCCGGATCGGTGCTGCCCACGTACGCCAGGTGCCCCATGAAGCCGCCGGCGAAGGCGTCTCCGGCCCCGGTGGGGTCGAAGAGCCGCTCCAGGGGGTAGCCGGGCACGAAGAAGACCCAGTCGTCCGCGAAGAGCACCGCGCCGTGCTCGCCCTTCTTGACCACCACCACCCGGGGACCCCGGTCCCGGATCCACCGGCTGGCCTTCAGCAGGTTCGACTCGTCGGCGAGCTGCCGGGCCTCCTCGTCGTTCACGGTCAGGATGTCCACCCGCTCCAGGAGCGACACGAGCTCCTTCCGCGAGCCCTCGATCCAGTAGTTCATCGTGTCGCAGGCCACCAGCTCGGGCTCGTCCACCTGGTCGAGCACCTTGTGCTGGAGGCCCGGGTGGATGTTGCCCAGGAAGACGAACCGGCTGGTCCGGAAGTCGTCGGGGATGTGCGGCTCGAAGTCGGCGAAGACGCCGAGCCGGGTCTCGAGGGTGTCCCGGGAGTTCAGGTCGGAGTGGTAGCGGCCGGCCCAGAAGAAGCTCTCGCCCGGGGCGCGCTCGATGCCGGAGAGGTCGGCACCCCGCTCCGAGAGGAAGGCCAGCTCGTCCACGGGATAGTCGTCGCCCACGACGCCGACCACCCGGACGGGGTGGAAGTGCGTGGCGGCCGCGGTGAAGAACGTGGCGGAGCCGCCCAGGACGCGCTCGGCCGAGCCGTACGGCGTCTCGACGGAATCCAGGGCGACGCTGCCGACACAGAGAATGGACATGGAGTGGGGTGTGTGAGGGGGTCAGGCGTCCGCGCCGTCGTCGGCGCGGTCCATCCGCTGCGGCGCGTCGATCCCCAGCACGGCCAGGCCGTTGCGGAGCACGATCTGCACGGAGCGGGCCAGGATGAGGCGTGCGGTACGGAGGTCCGGGTCGTCCACCAGGACGGCCAGCTCGGGGTTCCGCGTGGGGTTTCCGGCGTGGTACCAGGAGTTGGCGGCGCTGGCGGTCTGCTCCAGATAGTCGCAGACCACGTGGGGCGACGCCGCCTCGGCGGCCCGGACCAGGGTTTCCGGGAACTCCCCGAGGTGCTTGATGAGTTCGCGTTCCAGCTCGTGGGACAGGACCGAGAGGTCGGCGGTGCCGGCCTCGATGTCGGTGAGTGCCCGGTCCGCCTTCCCGAAGATCGAGCACATCCGGGCGTGCGCGTACTGGATCTTGAAGACCGGGTTCTTGTCGGACTGGTCCAGCGCCAGGTCCAGGTCGAACACCATCTGCGAATCGGGCTTCCGCATCTGCAGGAAGTAGCGGGCCACGTCCACGCCCACTTCCTCGTACAGCTCGCGCATGGTCGTGTACGACCCGGCCCGTTTCGAGAACTTGACCTCGACCCCGTCGCGCTCGACCCGCACCATCTGGTGGAGGACGTACTCCGGGTATCCCTCGGGAAGGCCCAACGCCTGGAGGCCGGCGCGTACCCGGGCCACGGTTCCGTGGTGGTCCGAGCCCTGCACGTTGATGACGCGGTGGAACCCCCGCTCCCACTTGTTGCGGTGGTAGGCGACATCGGGCAGGAAGTAGGTGGGCAGCCCGTTGGACCGGATCATGACCCGGTCCTTGTCGTCTCCGAAGTCGGTGCTCCGGAGCCAGGTGGCTCCCTCGTGTTCGTAGACGTGTCCGGTGGCCCGGAGCGCATCGACGGTGTCATCGACCAGGCCGTCCGTGTAGAGCGACGACTCCAGGAAGTACTCGTCGAAGTGCACGCGGAAGTCGCCCAGGTCGCGGTCCTGCTCGGCCCGCAGCATCCGGACGGCGAACGTGCGCATGCGGTCGAGGGCCTCCGCGGAGTCGTCGTCGGCCAGGGTGTCTCCCACCTCGTCGGCCAGCGCGGCGGCCACGTCCTTCACGTACTCGCCCTGGTAGCCGTCGTCGGGCATGGTGGCGTCGCGGCCGAAATGCTGCCGGTAGCGGACACGCACCGACGCCGCCAGGCGGTCGATCTGGTTGCCGGCGTCGTTGTAGTAGTACTCCCGGTGGACCGTCCAGCCGGTCCAGTGGAGCAACGCCGCCACCGCGTCGCCGAGGGCCGCCTGGCGGGCGTGGCCGAGGTGCAGCGGCCCGGTGGGGTTGGCCGAGACGAACTCCACCATCACGGGGGCGCCGGCTCCGCCGTCGGTGCGGCCGAAGGTCGTATCGGCCGCCACGATCCGGTCCAGGACCGACGCGACCGCGCCGGCGGCCAGCCGGAAGTTCAGGAAGCCGGGGCCGGCCACTTCGACGGCCGTGACGCCGGCGGCGTCCAGGTCCAGCGCGTCGGCGATGCCCTCGGCGATCTGGCGCGGCGGCCGCTTCAGCCGGCCCGCCAGGGTCATGGCCACGTTGGTGGCCAGGTCGCCGTGCGACGGGTCCCGCGGGCGTTCCAGGTGGACGGCGGCGTCGGCGGCACCGAGATCGGCGAGCACGCGGCCCAGCTCGTTTCGGATGGCGTCCTGCGCGGTATCCGGAGCCATTCGCTCAGTCCGACGATGCCGGAGAGGCACCCGACGCAGGCGTCGAGGACGATCCGGACGAGGACCCCGAGGTCCCGGAGCCCTCGCTGCTTCCGCCGCTCGACTCACCACCGCCGCTGCTCCCCGACTCCCCCTTCGAACCGGCCGAACCACCCTTCTCCGTGGACGCCTTCTTCTTGTAGTCGTCGCTGCGGTAGTCCGTGACGTAGAAGCCGTCTCCCTTGAACAGGAAGCCGGCTCCGGCAGAGATCTGCCGCTCCGCCGCCGCACCGCACTCGGGGCAGGTCGACACCGGCTCGTCGGACATGCGCTGGAACACCTCGAAGGCGTGGCCTTCGGCGCACCGATACTCGTACGTGGGCATGGGCTGGCGGATCGGGTGGAACGGACGGGGTGACAGCCGGAAAAGTTAACCAGGGCCGGAGGTGAGGACTACACTACGCCGGCACCGACCCACCCGAAGCGGCCAGCGCAACGCCGCCGCGCTGCTGAAGAAACCCCGACCACCGGAAGCGGCCAGCGCAGCGCTGCCGCGCTGCTGAGGAAACTCCGACCACCAGGAAGCGGCCAGCGCAGCGCCGCCGCGCTGCTGCGGGAACTCCCGACCACCCGAAGCGGCCAGCGCAGCGCTGCCGCGCTGCTGAGGAAACTCCCACCGATCAGGCAGGGGGCCGCGTCCGCGCGGATGCAGGGGTAGGCGCGCAAGGCGAGCGAGCGAGGAAGGGCAGCGCCCTTTCGCAGCGAGCCGAGTCCGCAGCGCAACGCCGCCCTGCGCCGCGCGGTGCGGCCCATCCTTCAGGAGTGGGTGCCCCACTGGGTGCGAAGCGCATCACTGATCTCCCCCAGGGTCACCGACGCCTTCACCGCCTCGATGATCGGCGGCATGAGGTTGTCGTCGCCGCGGGCGGCGCTCCGGATCCGGTCGAGAGCCGCCGACACCGCCGCGCCGTCCCGGGCCGCCTTCCGGGCGGCCAGCGCCCGGGTCTGTCCCTTCTCGAGCGCCGAGTAGTCGGGCTGGCCCATGGGGGCACGCCTCTCGTCCTGGGTGTGCACGTTCACGCCCACGACCGGGCGCGCACCGGACTCGATCTCCATCTGGACGCGGTACGCGGCGCGATGGATCTCCTCCTGCATGTATTCGATGGCCTTCGACGCTCCGCCCATCTCCTCGATCCGGTCGAGGTAGGCCACGGCGCGGGCCTCGATCTCGTCGGTCAGGGCCTCCACGAAGTACGATCCGCCCAGGGGGTCCGCCGTCCGCGTCACGCCCGACTCCGACGCCAGCACCTGCTGGGTGCGCAGCGCCAGCGTGGCCGACTCCTCCGTGGGCAGCGCCAGGGCCTCGTCGTACCCGTTCGTGTGGAGCGACTGGGTGCCGCCCAGGACGGCCGCCAGGGCCTGGACCGTGACCCGGACCACGTTGTTGAGCGGCTGCTGCGCCGTCAGCGTGGATCCGCCGGTCTGCGTGTGGAAGCGCAGGCGCTGGCTGGTCTCGGAGGCCCCGTAGCGGTCGGCCATGAGTCGCGCCCACAGCCGACGCGCGGCCCGGAACTTGGCCACCTCTTCCAGGAAGTCGTTGTGCGCCGCGAAGAAGAACGACAGCCGCGGGGCGAACGACTCGAGGTCGATGCCCCGGGCCAACGCCCGGTCCACGTACTCGAGCCCGTTGGCGAACGTGAACGCCACCTCCTGGGGCGCGGTCGAGCCCGCTTCCCGGATGTGGTAGCCCGAGATGGAGACCGTATTCCACCGGGGCACTTCGTCGGCGCAGAACGCCATCACGTCGGAGATCAGGCGCAGCGACGCGTCCACCGGGTAGATGTAGGTGCCGCGGGCGATGTACTCCTTGAGCACGTCGTTCTGGATGGTGCCCGAGAGGGCCTCCCGGGGCACGCCTTGTTCGTCGCCCAGGGCCACGTAGAAGGCCAGGAGGATGGCGGCGGTGCTGTTGATGGTCATCGACGTCGAGACCTGGTCCAGGCGGATCCCGTCGAACAGCGCCCGCATGTCGTCCAGGGAGTCGATGGCCACGCCCACACGGCCGACCTCGCCGGCCGCCATGGCGGCGTCCGAGTCGTACCCCATCTGGGTGGGGAGGTCGAACGCGACGCTCAGACCCGTCTGCCCCCGGTCCAGGAGGTACCGGAACCGCGTGTTGGTCTCCTCCGCGGTGCCGAAGCCGGCGTACTGGCGCATGGTCCAGACCCGGCCGCGGTACATGGTGGGGTAGACCCCGCGGGTGAAGGGCGGCGCACCGGGGTCGCCCAGTTCGGTCGCGGGGTCGAAGTCCGGGTCCGGCCCGTAGACCGGATCGACGGGAATGGTGCTGTCGGTCAGGAACGGGGTCTCGTCGGCCACGGGTCAGTCCTCGGAGTCGGCCGCGGGCGGCGTCTCGAAGTCGATGAGCACCTGGTCCTTCTCCACGGTGTCGCCCGGCGCCACGTGGACGGCGGCCACCACCGCGTCGGCCTGCGCCTTCAGTTCGTTCTCCATCTTCATGGCCTCGACGACGACCACGCCCTGCCCTGCCGAAACGGTGTCTCCGGGGGCGACCTCCACGGCCACGACCAGGCCCGGCATGGGCGCCTTGACGGGCTTCGGCCCGCTGGGGCCAGCGTGGTAGTCGGTGAGTTGACGGATGGCGTGTGTGCGCTCGTCCACCGCCTCGGCGCGGATCGACGCTCCCGCCACGTGGAGGTCCCAGATTCCCTGTCCCCGCCCTCGGGACAGGACGCGGTGGGACCGCCCGTCCAGCAGGAGGTGGTGGACGTCGGTGCCGTCGACCCGGGCCAGGTCGGCGACGACGGCGTGGCCGTCCACGGAGGTGCCGTCGGGGCCGACGACCACTTCGAAGGTCCGGTCCTGGAGCGTCACGAAGTACTTCATGCGGGCTTCCTGGCGTGGAGGACGGCCACCGTCTCCACGTGGGCGGTCTGGGGGAACAGGTCGAAGGAGCGCAGCGCGCCCGGCTCGTACCCGGCCGCCAGGCGCTTGACGTCCCGCGCCAGGGTGGCCGGATCGCAGCTCACGTAGACGATGCGGGCGGGAAGGGCGTCGAGCAGGATCCCGGGGATGTCGTCGTGGAGGCCCGTTCGGGGAGGGTTGACCACCACGACGTCGGCGGGCAGGACCCGGGCCAGATGGTCCTCGACCTGACCCTCGACCACGGAGAACCCGGACGGGGCTCCGTCCCGGGCCCGGGCGCACGCCTGCGGCTCCACCTCGATGCCCGTGACCCGCACCCCGGCCTCGGCGAGGGGTCGGCCGTAGGCTCCGGCACCGCAGTAGGCGTCCACCACCCGCTCCGGCGTTCCGACCTGCTCGAGCACGTGCTGCCGGAGCCGATCGCCCACGGCCTCGTTGACCTGGGAGAACGCCCGGGGCGATCCCCCGGGGTCGCCGGCCACCTGGACCGCCGGCTCGTCCGGAGAGGGCTGGTGCCACACGGACCGGAGCCGGTCCACGTCCTCGACGAGTCCCCCGCCCCGCCAACCGGGATCTCCGCCCTCCACCAGCAGGTCCGCGGCGTCATGCCCCACCGCGTGGAGGGCCAGGCGCAGACGCCCGCCGTCGGGGAGCCGGTTGGCCCCCGCGCCCCACACCGCCCGCAGACGGCCCCAGGTGGCCAGGATCGCGGGTCCGGGCAGAAGGCACTCGTCCCGCATGTCCACCACGTGACCGGCCCGGTCCAGCGCGTGGAAGCCGGCGACCACCCGCCCGTTGCGGAGGCGTCGGAGCGTGAGGGTGATCCGGTTGCGGTAGTGGTAGGCGTCCTGCGACGGCTCCACCTCCGGGGGATCCACGGTCACGCCGCCGATGCGCTCCAGGGCGTCGGCCACGAAGCGCCCCTTCCACCGGAGCTGCTCGGCGTAGGCCACGTGCTGCAGCGTGCAGCCGCCGCACGTCCCGAACAGGGGGCACGGAGGCTCGACGCGGTCGGGGCCCGGCGTGTGGACCGCCTCCAGCCGGGCCGTGGCCCAGCGCGCCTTCTCCCGCTCCACCACAACCGTGGCCTCGTCGCCCGGAGCGGTGCCGTGGACGAACACGACCCGACCGTCCGGGAGGTCCGCCACACCCGCGCCACTGGACGCCAGGCCCCTGACCTGGACCCGGACGGGTCCGTCCGGCGCGCTCATCGGGCGCTCCCGGGGGCCACGCCGCGGCGCCAGGCGGACATCGCGGTGCCCTCGGCGCCCGCGATGCGGGGTGCCGTCCGCCGTCGGCGGTCGGCGTCCTCCAGCAGGGCCGCGGCCACGGCGGCGGCGCGGAGGCCTTCGTCGTCGGGCTGGGCCTCGAGCACCTCGGGGTGTTCGTCGAGATACCGGATGGTCAGACGGCCGGCCTGGAAGTCGGCTTCCGCCATGACCCGCTCGTGGAACGTTGCGCTGGTCTCGACGCCCACCACCACCAGCTCCCGGAGGGCTCGGGCCATCCGGGCGATGGCCTCGGCGCGGGTGGCCCCGTGGACGATCAGCTTGGCCAGCAGCGGGTCGTAGTGGAGGCTGACCTCGTACCCCTCCTGGATGCCGCCGTCCCAGCGGACGCCGGGCCCCGAGGGGACCTCGAGATGGGTGATCACCCCGGTCGACGGGAGGAACCCCTGGTCCGGATCCTCGGACGTGATGCGGCACTCGATGGCGTGGCCGGACAGCACGATGTCGTCCTGCGTCCACGGCAGGGTCTCGCCCGACGCGACCCGGAGCTGCCAGGCCACCAGGTCGATGCCGGTGACAAGCTCCGTGACCGGGTGCTCGACCTGGATCCGGGTGTTCATCTCGAGGAAGAAGAACTCGCCGTCCTGGTAGAGGAACTCGCAGGTTCCCGCCCCGACGTAGTCCACGGCGTGGGCCGCCCGCACCGCCGCCTCGCCCATGGCCGCCCGGAGTTCGGGGGTCAGGACCGGAGACGGCGCCTCCTCCACCAGCTTCTGGTGGCGGCGCTGGATCGAGCACTCGCGTTCGCCGAGGTGGATCACGTTGCCGTGGGTGTCGCCCAGGATCTGGATCTCGATGTGCCTCGGCCCGTCCAGGTACCGTTCCAGGTAGACGGAGTCGTCGCCGAAGGCGGCCCGCGCCTCCCGCTGAGCCGCGTCGAAGGCCTTGGGCAGCGCGTCGGCGTCCTCGACCACCCGCATGCCCTTTCCGCCTCCGCCCGCCGCCGCCTTGAGGAGCACGGGGAATCCGATCTCCGTGGCGGCTTCCACCGCCGCTGCGGCGGTGTCCACCGGGTCCACCAGACCGGGCACGATGGGGACCCCCGCGTCCTTCATCCGGCGCCGGGCGGCCGTCTTGTCGCCCATGGCGTCGATGGTGTCGGCGGTCGGACCCACGAAGACGAGGCCCGCCTCGGTCACGGCCCGGGCGAAATGGGCCCGCTCCGCCAGGAAGCCGTACCCGGGGTGGATGGCCTCGACGTCGTGGGCCCGGGCCGCCTCGAGGATCCGGTCGACCCGCAGGTAGCTCTCGGCGGAGGGCGCCGGTCCCAGGAGCGCGGCGGCGTCGGCTTCCTGCACGTGGGGAGCCAGACGGTCGGGCTCGGAGTAGACCGCCACCGTGCGGATCCCGAGCTCACGGGCGGCCCGGATGATGCGGACGGCGATCTCGCCGCGATTGGCGATGAGGAGGGAGCGGATCACCCGCGTCCTCGCTGGTTCGTGGGGGGCGGTGGCGAGGCCGGAGGCCCCGCCCGTCCGGGACGCCGGACGAGCCACGAAAGGTAACGAGGGCGCCGGCCGTGTGCAGCCGAGGCGGGGCCCCGTCCCGCGACCACCCCCGGCGGCTACTCCTCGTGCGTCAGCCGCCCCTGGACGCTGATCTCCCGACCGTTCCGCCGGACGTGCAGTGTGATGGGCTCGTCGGCGTCGTACGAGCGGAGCACCCGCCGGACCCGGTCGGGTGTATCGACCGCGCGATCGCCGATGCGCAGGATCACGTCTCCGGGCTCGAGGCCCAGGGGCGACTGCGCGTGGACGTCCGATACGAGAACGCCTTCCGTGGTGCCGAAGTAGGCTCCGAGACCGGGGTTGAGCTCCACCAGTTCGACCCCGCCGAAACAGGCGTCGAAGCCGACCAGGACCTCGAAAGCGCGCCCGTCTTCGTCCCGGTCCCGATCGTCGGCCGGGCAGGTGCGGAAGGCCCGGTCGCCGCCGTGGAGGAACACGCCCCCGTGCCCCTCCGGACCGGCGATCTCCGGCGACCAGACGCGGACGTCGCCTCGGGGGCCGCGGAATTCGAAGCGGTTGGCCCGCGGCGCCTCCGGCGGGAAGGGCCCGTGGAGGTCGCGAAGCCGGGGTCGGAACCCCGGCGCCATGGGCGCCCCGGGCTCCCGGAAACCGAACACCCCCCAGCCGCCCAGGTCCTCGGTCGTGACGGTGGTCCGCCGCGACTCGCCGTCTCGGAGGTACTCCACCTCGACGGACTGGTCCGGCTCCAGCTCCCGGGCGATGGCCAGGAGCCGCTGGACCGGGATCGAACGGTCGAGATCGAAGTCCACCTCGACGTCTCCGTCGAGGGGGTCGAAGAGGCTCCGCCCGTCCACCCGCGTGATGACGTCGCCTTCGCGGAGGCCCGCCTCGTCAGCCGGACCGCCGTCGAGCACGTCCGTGACCCGGGCGCCGAGGGCGTCGAACTCGGCCCCCTGGTCCTCCCGGACCGTCACGCCGAGGCGCGCCCGGTCGCGATCGAAGACGCGGCCCATCGCCAGACCGTCTTCCGGTCCGAAGCTCCGGAAGCAGGTGCAGTTCTCGATCTCGTTCCCGTCCCGGTCCACACAGCGGCAGGCGTCCTGGTTCCGGTCCTGGTTCCAGTCCTGCGCGGCCGCCGGCGCCGCGGCCAGCACCAGGGCCGTCGCGACGGCGAAGGCCCCAGCGGTCGCACGGCCCATCCGCGCCCATCTCGTCCGAATCATCGTTCCCCCTCCGAATCGATCGTTGTCCGACCTTCCTACCGCATCGGATGCGGCAGGCCGGCGGAGGGGTTGTCGCCTCGGTCGTCGGACGGCGGCCCGCTGGGGTACCGCGACGCCTCGACGGGCTCTACAGGGGGATGTTGCCGTGCTTCCGGGCGGGGTTCGCGTCGCGCTTGTTGCGGAGCATGTCCAGCGCGCTGATGAGCCGCGGACGGGTCTCGCGGGGGTCGATGACGTCGTCGACGTAGCCTCGGGCCGCCGCGATGTAGGGGTGGGCGAACATCTCCCGGTACTCCTCGATCCGCTCCTCGGCGGCCGCCTTGGGGTCGTCCGCCTCGGCGATCTCCCGGCGGTACAGCACCTCGACGGCCCCCTTCGGGCCCATGACGGCGATCTCGGCCTGGGGCCAGGCCAGGTTGAGGTCTCCGCGGATGTGCTTGGAGTTCATCACGTCGTAGGCGCCACCGTAGGCCTTCCGGGTGATGACGGTCACCTTGGGCACCGTCGCCTCGCTGAAGGCGTACAGCAGTTTGGCCCCGTGGCGGATGATGCCGCCGTGTTCCTGGGCCACGCCGGGCAGGAACCCGGGCACGTCCTCGAGCACCACGAGCGGGATGTTGAACGCGTCGCAGAAGCGCACGAAGCGGGCGCCCTTGTCCGACGCGTCGATGTCCAGCACACCGGCGAGCACGGCCGGCTGGTTGGCCACGATGCCCACCGGTTGGCCTCCGAGGTGGGCGAAGCCGACCAGGAGATTCCCGGCGAACTGGGCATGCACCTCGTAGAACCCACCGTCGTCCGCGAGCGCCCGTATGACGTCGTGCATGTCATAGGGGTGATTGGGGTTGTCCGGCACGATCTCGAGTAGTTTCTCGTCGCGGCGGTCGTGGGGGTCGCCTCCGTTGCGCCCCGGCGGGAGCTCCGTGTTGTTCTGGGGGATGAAGTGGAGCAGCTCCCGCACCGAGGCCAGGCATTCGGGCTCGGAGTCCATGGCGAAGTGGGCCACGCCGGACTTCGAGGCGTGGATGTCCGCCCCGCCCAGCCCCTCCATGTCGATGTCCTCGTGGGTCACGGTCTTCACCACGTTGGGCCCGGTCACGAACATGTAGCTCGTGCCGCGCACCATGTAGATGAAGTCGGTGATGGCCGGCGAGTACACGGCGCCCCCGGCGCAGGGGCCGAGGACGACGCTGATCTGGGGGATCACTCCGCTGGCCAGCGTGTTCCGGAGGAAGATGTCGGCGTAGCCGCCCAGGCTGACCACGCCCTCCTGGATCCGGGCCCCGCCGGAGTCGTTCAGGCCGATGATGGGCGCGCCGGTCTTCAGGGCCAGTTCCTGGAGCTTGACGATCTTCTCGGCGTGCGCCTCGGAAAGGGAGCCGCCGAACACCGTGAAGTCCTGGCTGAACACGTAGACGAGCCGCCCGTGGATGGTGCCGTAGCCCGTCACGACCCCGTCGCCCAGGAATTTCTTGTCGGCCAGGCCGAAATCCGTGGAGCGATGGGTCACGAAGCGATCGAGCTCGACGAACGAGCCCTCGTCCAGGAGGAGGTCGATGCGTTCGCGGGCCGACAGCTTGCCACGCTCGTGCTGGGCCTTGACCCGCGCCTCTCCCCCACCCTGTTCCGACTCGGTGCGTAGCTCTTCGAGGCGCTTCAGCTTCTCGTGGATCGACATGATGTGTGGGGCTGGGGGATGAGCGGGCCTCAGCCCGCCGGAATGAAGGAGCGTCGACTGATGCGGACCACTTCCTGCCGGCGGACCAGGCGCCCCTCGTCCACGCTCAGGGTCCCGGTGGCGCCTTCCAGGCCGGTGATGGCCTCCAGGGCGGCCCGCACCTGATCCGGGGTCTCCGCCCCGGACCGGATGGCCTGGAGCAGCAGCAGCGCCGCATCGTAGCCCAGGGCCGGGACCGAACTCACCAGCGTTTTGCGGAAGTGGGCCTCGTAGGCGGTGCGGAACCGGCGGTAGCCTTCGCTCTCCCGACCCGCGCCCGCGGGCGTGGTGGCCACGACCCCGTCGGTGTGCCGCGTGTCCACGGCGTCCAGGACCTGGGCGTCCGTCCACCCGGAGGTGCCCAGGATCTCGATGCCCAGGGTGTCGAGGCCGAAGAAGGTGACCTGGGGCGCCAGCAGTTCCACGTCCTCGGGCGGAACGGGGAGGAAGAGCGCGACCGGCTCCAGGTCCTCCACACGGAGCGTGTCCTCGGGTCCGAGGCCCAGGGCCCGGATCTCCCGGAGGCGGAGGACCTCCCGGGCGTTGCGGATCGGGTCCTGGAAGAACGTAGCGCCGGTCTCGTAGGCGAACCGACCCACGATGGGCACGCCCCGGGAGCGGAGCGCCTCCTCGAAGGCGTCGGCTTCCTCGCTGGACTCCGGTCCGCTGGAATGGACGACGGCCACCCGGGCGAAGCCACGGTCGGCGGCATAACGGGCCATCTGCCGCGCCGCCTCGACATCCGGCCCCGCCAGGGAGTACGCCCCGGCACCGGCCCGCGTCGCGGTGCGGGCCGTCGGAGAGATCAGGGGAAGGCCGCCGGTCCGCGCGTCCACCGCCGCTTCGAGCACCGGGTCTTCCAGGAAGCCCACCGCCCCGAGCACCGATCCGTCGTCCAGCTCGCGCACGGCCGCAACGGCCCGCGCGACGTCGCCCTGGTCGTCGCGGGCCACGACCTCGACCTCCAGATCGTCGCCGAGGGTGGCCACCGCCACTTCGACGCCCTCGGCGATGCGGCGGGCGAAGTCCTGCATGGTGGGCGAACCGCTGGTGGGCAGCACCGACGCGATCCGGACGGAGCGGGTACGCGGAGCCCGTTCCCGGGCCAGCACCTCGCGCGCCAGGGTGGCTTCCGCGCTCCCGGCGCCGGCGTCGAGCACGTCCCGGGCCAGGTCGAGGGCCCGTTCGTCGTCCTCCCCCGCCGCCTGGAGGGCCACGGCCAGACGCGCCTGGACGACCGTGCGGAACGGCGCGTCCGGCGCTGCCTCCTCCAGCCAGGTGGCCAGGGTCGCGGCCTCGGCGCGGTCGGCGGCCTCCCGCGCCGTGGCCAGGGCCGGCACCATGACCGAGTCCGGCTCGCCCGGCGGCAGGGTGGCCAGTACGGCCAGGGCCGCCCCGGGATCGCCCCGGCCGGCCAGCGCCCGTGCACCCAGGAGGCGCATCGGGCCCTGCCGCGGATCCCCGGGCTCGAGGAGCGCCTCATAACGCGCTGCGGCCTCCGCCGCAGGGTCCCATCGCCCGGCCTCCAGGGCCGTCTCCGCCCGCAGGCGCAGGGCCCGCCCCGACACCCGCGAGGCGGGGTATCGCTCGACCACGGCCTGGGCGATCTCCGACGCCTCCGCGGCCCGACCCGCGTCCCGTGCCTCGAGCGCGGAACGGAGGAGCGACGCGGCCCGGGCGTCTTCGCCCGCCGATGCGCCGCCTGGCTCCAGGACCGGCTCACGGAGTGCCGGCGCGGCCGGCGTGGACGCGGCGCCTCCGCCGCCACCGCCGGCACAGGCCCCGACGCCCAGCAGCATCACTGCCGCCAGACACACCGGGACCAGGGGCACCCGCCCCCGGTTCACCGGGAAAAGAAACCGCCCGGACGCGGGGTGCGCCCGGGCGGATCCTTCCGACTGCTTCATGAAGCTCGCATACGGTTGGAGTTCCGCATGAGGTGGATCAGCTCTCCTTCTCCTGGTCCTCGTCCTCTTCCTCGGCCTCTTCGGCTTCCGCCTCGGCCTCGGGGGCGTCGTCCGTGGCCTCGGCCTTCGGCTCGTCGGCCTCGTCCGCTTCTTCAGCCTCGGCTTCGGCCTCGGGAGCTTCCTCGGCCTCGGCCTCCGCCTCGGGAGCATCGTCCTTCTCTTCGGCCTTCGGCTCGTCGGCCTTGGCTTCGGCCTTGGCTTCGGCCTTGGGCTCGTCGTCGCCGTCGTCGTCGGACGCGTCGCCGCCCTCACGGGCGATCCGGAGCGCGTCGATCTCGTCCTGCGACTTCCGCTCCGGCACTTCCGTCACCTCGAGCACGATGCGGCGGTTGGCCGCGTCCGACTCGATGACCCGGAGCGAGACGGTATCGCCTTCGCCGTAGTACTCCTCCAGACGGGTCGGGTCCTCGATTCCGGAGTGCGACCCCGGCACGAAGCCCTCGATGTCGTCGCCCAGATCCATGACCACGCCCTTGTCCTGAACGCGGGCCACGGTTCCGTCCTGCTCGACTCCAGGCGCCAGGCGCTCGGAGATGTGGGGCCACGGGTCGTCGTGGAGCTGCTTGATGCCCAGTGAGATCCGCTTGTTCTCGGCGTCCACGTCCAGGACCATGACCTCGACCTCCTGGCCCTTCTGGACGACCTCGGACGGATGCTCCACGCGCTTGGTCCAGCTCATGTCGGACACGTGGACCAGGCCGTCGATCCCGGGCTCGATCTCCACGAAGGCGCCGAACGAGGTCAGGTTGCGGACCACGCCGCCCAGCTTCGTACCGGTGGGGTACTTCACCGGCAGCGCGAGCCACGGATCCTCCTCGATCTGCTTCATGCCCAGCGAGATCTTCTCGTCGTCCGGGTCCACCTTCAGGACCACGGCTTCGATCTCCTCGCCGATGGACACGACCTTCGAGGGGTGCCGGACGTTGCGGGTCCAGGACATCTCGGAGATGTGGACCAGACCCTCGACGCCCTTCTCCAGCTCGACGAAGGCGCCGTAGTTCGTGATCGACACGACCTTGCCGCGGACGCGAGCGCCCACCGGGTACTTCTTGTCGATGTCGGTCCACGGGTACGGCAGGAGCTGCTTCAGGCCCAGCGAGATGCGCTCCCGGTTCCAGTCGATGTCGAGCACCTTCACGTCCAGCGCGACGCCGATGTCCACCACTTCGGACGGGTGGCCGACGCGGCCCCACGACATGTCGGTGATGTGGAGCAGTCCGTCGAGACCGCCCAGGTCGATGAAGGCACCGAAGTCCGTGATGTTCTTGACCACGCCCTCGCGGACCTGACCGACCAGGAGCTCCTTGACCAGCGTCTCCCGCTTCTTCTCGCGCTCGGCCTCGAGGATCACGCGGCGCGACACCACGATGTTCCGGCGGCGCTTGTTGAGCTTGATGATCTTGAAGCGGTAGGTCTCGCCGATGAGGTCCTCGATGTTCGGGACCCGGCGCAGCGCGATCTGGGACCCGGGCAGGAACGCGTCCACGCCCATCAGGTCCACCGTCACGCCGCCCTTGATCTTGCGGACCAGCGTTCCCTTGACCGGCCGGTCGGCCTCGTGGGCCTCCTTGATCTTCTCCCAGACACGGAGGAAGTCGGCCTTCTTCTTGGACAGAACGACGATGCCGTCGTCGTCCTCGAGGCTCTCAAGGAGGACTTCGACCTCTTCGCCGATCCCGGGGACGTCCTTGAACTCGTCGAGGTTGACCGCGCCCTCGGACTTGAAGCCGAACTCGAGGATGACCGCGGCTTCGGTGACGTTCAGGACCTTCGCGATGACGATCTCGCCCTCGCGGATGTTCTGGAAGTCTTCCTCGAAGTCCGCCAGCAGCGCCTCGAACTCGTCACGCGTGGTCTCGAGGGGCTCCTCGCCGTACGGATCGCTGATCAGCTCCGGCGAGATGCCCGTCTCGGTGCTCAGGTTGACGGGCGCATCGTCATCGTCGTCCTCGTCGTCCTCACCGGACAGGTCGATGACTTCGCCGGTCAGAGCGTCGATGCCGACGTTGGCCTCGTCGTCCTCGTCGTCCTCGTCGTCGTCCTCGTCCGCCGTGTCGGCGGGCGCTTCGGGGGCGTCTGCCTCCGCGTCGGCGGGCGCTTCGGCGGCCTCGGCCTCCGTCTCGGACTCGGTCTCGGGGGCTTCCGTGGGCTCGTCGGGAGCCTCGACCGCAGCCGTGGTCTCGTCGACCTCGGCTTCGGGGTTGGTCTTTTCTGTCATTGGGTCTCGGGGCCGCGCGGGTGCGCGGGCTTCGTTTCGGCCGGAGCTCAGAGGAGACGAGCTGCGGGATCGGGTTGAACAAGAAAGGCCCGGACGCGGGACGGGACCCTGGCGTCCATGGCCTTTCGGCGAATGGCGGACCGCGGCGGCGAACCGCCGGTGCCCAGCCGAGAAAAGCTAGGCGTGGCTCAAGGAAGCGTCAACCGTCGAGCCCGTTGCACCACGGCATCCACCTGGGCTTCGAAGTCGAGTCCGGTCGTGTCGAGCTCCCACGCGTCGTCGGCCTTCCGCAGCGGCGAGACGTCGCGGGTGGAGTCCCGTTCGTCGCGGCCGGCCAGCGCCCGGGCCTCGTCCCGGACGGCGGCGCCGTCCGGGTCTCCCTCGTGGCTCCGTTCCAGGAGGCGGCGGCGGGCCCGCTCCTCCAGGTCGGCCACCAGGTAGACCTTCAGTTCGGCATCGGGGAACACCACCGTGCCCATGTCCCGTCCGTCGGCCACCAGCCGGCCTGCGGCTCCGGCGTCGCGCTGGAGCGCCAGCAGGCACCCGCGGACGGCCGGGATGCCCGCCAGGTGCGAGACGCGATCGGTCACCTCCGGGGTCCGCAACCGGTCGTCCTCGACGGGGCGGCCCCGGCGGCTGATCCGGTACCCTTCCGCAGTGGGCTCCATGCGGATGCCCAGCGCGCGGAAGTCGGACTCGCTCATGTCGGGCCAGGCGTCCGGGCGCACCCCGTCGTCCAGGAGCGCCCAGGTCAGGGCCCGGTAGAGGGCGCCGGAGTCCAGGTGGCGGAACCCGAGGCGCTGCGCCACGGCCCGGGCCGTGGAGGACTTCCCGGAGCCGGCGGGCCCGTCGAGGGTGATGACGGGCCCCTCGCGCTCGGGTGCGGGAGAGGATCCGGGGGAGGAGGCGGCGCTCATGGCGCGGTCCGTCCCGCGTGGAGCCGGTCCAGGAGGGTCCAGAAGCCGGGGAAGCTGACGTCCGCGGCTTTGGGGTGGTCGATGGTGATGTCGTTTCCGGGGAGGGCGGCCAGGAGGCCGAAGGCCATGGCGATCCGGTGGTCGTGGAAGGTGCGCACGGCGCCTGCCATCGGCGCCTCGGAGCCGGTCACGACCATGCCGTCCGGGAGTTCCTCGACGGTCACGCCCAAGGTCCGGAGGTTTCCGGCCACGGCCGCGATGCGGTCCGACTCCTTGTGCCGGAGTTCCTCGGCGCCGGTGATGGTCGTGATGCCCTCGGCCCGGGCGCCCAGCACGGCCACCAGCGGCAGTTCGTCGATGAGCCGGGGCACGTCGGCCTCGGCCACCCGGACCCCCCGGAGCCCCCTCCCCCGGCCCAGGGTCACGGAGCCGACGGGTTCTCCGGGCCCTTCCGGATCGGGCGTGACCTCCATGTCGGCACCCATGGCCCGCAGCACGTCCAGGAAGGCCGTCCGCGTCGGGTTGAGACCGACGTGCTCGACCCGGACCGGACCCGGGGTCCCCCCCAGCGCGGCGAAGGCGGCCACGAAGGCGGCCGACGACACGTCCCCGGGCACGTCGAAGTCCAGGGGAGGCAGGCTCGCCGGCGGATCGCGCATCTCGACGCGCCATCCCCCTTCCCCTGCGTGGCAGACCAGCCCCACGCCCAGATGGGCCAGCATCCGCTCGGTGTGGTCGCGGGACTTCCGCGGCTCGGAGAGCAGGACGGGGGCCCGACCCGTCAGGCCCGCCAGGAGGAGCGCGCTCTTGACCTGCGCGCTGGCCACCCGGCCGGGCCAGTCCACCATGTCCAGGGGATGGCGGCCGTGGACCGTCATCGGCAGGCGCCCCTCCACGTCTCCGTGGGTGAACGACGCGCCCATGGCCGAGAGCGGCTCGGTGATGCGCGCCATCGGACGCGACCGCAGCGATTCGTCACCGGTCAGGGTGGCGTCGAATCCGGCGCCGGCCAGCACCCCCATGAGCAGCCGAGACCCGGTGCCGCTGTTGCCGAGGTCGAGGACGTCCCGGGGGGCGCGGAGACCCCGGAGGCCCACGCCCCGGACCCGGAGCTCGCCGCCGTCCGCGGGCAGTTCGGCCAGGCCGGCGCCGAGGGCCCGGAGCGCCCCGGCCGTGGACGCGGCATCGCCGCCGTGGAGGAGCCCCGAGAGGCGGCTTTCGCCGGATCCCAGCGCCGCGAAGATCAACGCCCGCTGGGTCAGCGACTTGTCGCCGGGGACGCGGACCTTCATGGGCGGGCCTTCCAGGCGGCGGTGCGGGCCATGACCATGGTGAGGTGGTCCACGTCGCCCGCCTCCAGGGCGTCGGCCAGGCCGTCGAGGGCCCCGGCCAGCGCCCGGAGGCCCGCGGCGGACTCGGGTGGGGCGTGGGCCAGGATGTCGCGCCACATCTCCGGATTGCTGGCGGCCAGCCGGGTGGTGTCCCGACCGCCGGGGCCCAGCGCTCCGGCCGACACCCCGCGGTCCGCCAGGGTGTCCGCCAGGGCCGTGGCGGCCAGTTGGGGCAGGTGCGAGACCAGCGCCATGAGCCGGTCGTGGGCCTCCGCGTCGATGGAGGTCGGAGCGGCGCCCAGGGCCCGCCAGAACGCCGCGACCGCGGCCGTGGCCGCCTCGCCGCCGGGCACCACCCAGACGGGGGCGCCGTCGTAGAGTTCCGCACGGGATGCATCGAAGCCGCGGGATTCGCTTCCCGTCATGGGGTGGCTGCCGGCGAAGCGGTCCTCGAGACCGGCGGAGCGCGCCGCCCGGACCACGGGGGCCTTCAGGCTCGCCACGTCGGTCACCACCGCACCCGCGTCGAGGTGGGGTGGGAGACGGCCGAGGAGATCACACGTGTCGGCCAACGGTGCGGCCAGCACCACGAGGTCCGCGCCGTGCACGGCGTCCTGCCACGAGCCGGGCGCCTCGTCGAGGGCGCCCTCGGCCCGCGCGGCCTGCCGCTCGGCCGGGTCCGGCGACCAGCCGGCCACGGCCGGCCCGCCCGTCCGGCGGGCGAGGGCCCGGACCAGGCTGCCGCCCATGACCCCGAGGCCCAGGACGGCGACGCGGCGGGGGCCGGGCTCAGCCGGCGTCGGGGCCGAGGACATAGACCAGGGGGACCTGGGAGAGGACGGGGTCGCGGGCCGCCGACGCGAGGAACCGCGCCTCGCGCTCGACGTGCGACTCGAGGTCGTCGAACGGCACCCGCAGTTCGATCAGGCCCCGCATGGGTCCGGACGCGCGAAGACCCAGCGTCGAGAAGGTGACGGGGCCGTCGAAGATCTCCTCGGCCAGGGCCACGGCCTGCCACTGGGCGGCCCGCACCGCCCACGCGCGCCGGACCTCGTCGACGCTCCGGCGCCGGTCGAGGAACGCCGGGTGGTCCCGGTCCGGATCGAGGCCCCGGGGGCCTTCGGGGATCAGGCTCACGCCTCCGCCCGTCCCGCCGGCGCGGGGTCGGCCTCGGCGTCCCGGAAGGCGACCTCGATCGTCAGCCCGTCGTGGGCCACCCGCGCCTGGGGGAACACGGCACGGGCCTCGGTCTCGAGGGTGCCCGGGTCGTCGGAATAGCGCGCCGACAGGTGCGTCAGGAAGAGCTGTCGCACCCCGGCCTGAGAGGCCACGCCCGCCGCCTCGGCGGCGGTGCTGTGCCAGGTCTCGCGGGCCCGTTGGGCCTCTTCCTGGCCGAAGGTCGCTTCGTGGACCAGGACGTCCGCCCCCCGGGCGCGCTCCACCGTGGAGGCACACGGACGCGTATCTCCCGTGTAGATCACCTGCCGGCCGGGCCGGGGGTCGCCCACGACCTCGGCGGGCGTGATGGTGCGGCCCTCGACCTCGATGGCCTCGCCGCGGTGGAGGCGGCCGAAGAGCGGACCTTCGGGCACGCCCAGGGCCCGCGCCCGGTCGACGTCGAACCGGCCGAGCCGGGGGGGCTCCAGGAGGGCCCACCCCACCGCGGACGTACCGTGCTGGACGGCGAACGCTTCGACCGTGAACTCCCCGAAGGACACGGTCTCGCCCGGGGCGCGCTCCTCCACCGAAACGGGGAAATTCACCCGGTCGATGCCCAGGTGGACGCACGTTTCGAGGACCGCCCGCGAGCCCGGAGGCCCGTAGATCGACAGCGGGTCGGTCCGGGCCTGGAGGGCCAGCGTGCGAAGCAGCCCCGTGATGCCCAGGAAGTGGTCGGCGTGCGCGTGGCTGACGAAGATGGCCTGGACGCCGAAGCCGGTGGCGTAGCGCATCATCTGCCGCTGCGTGCCCTCGCCGCAGTCGAAGAGCACGAGGTCGCCTTCCCGCTGCACGGCCAACCCGCTCACGTTGCGGCCCACCGTGGGGCGCGACGCTGCGGTGCCGAGGAAGGTCAGACGGATCATGGACGACGGGCCGATTCGGGAGGCGGGAGCCGGTCGGGCGAGGCGACGGCAAGGTAGCCAAGGCCCACGGCCGAACCAAGGCGACCCCGCCGGGCCGAAGGGTTGGACAACGGGCCCGTGTGCGCCGTATCGTGCCGCATCGGTCCCAACCCGGAGAGACCCCATGCAGAGTCGCCGTCGCTTTCTCGGAACCTTGTCCCTTCCCGCGGCCGCAGCGGCCGTCGGGGTCCCCCTCCGCCCCACCCTGCTGGAGGCCAGCGCCGTCGATGTCGGCCGCGAACTCCGGAGCCATCCGGGAACGCCCGAGGCGGTGGCCCGCGACGAGGACTTCTGGTTCGAGGTGGCCCGGGCCTTCACGGTGGACCGGACGCTGATCAACCTGAACAACGGCGGGGTCAGCCCGAGTCCCGCGTGGGTCCAGGAGACGATGAAGCGCCACCTGGACTACTCCAACCTGGCCCCCACCTACACGATGTGGCAGATCCTGGAGCCGCAGCGCGAGGGGGTCCGGGCCCGGATGGCCCGGGCGTGGGGCGTGGACCCCGAGGAGGTCGCGTTCACCCGCAACGCCTCCGAAGGGCTCCAGACCATGCAGTTCGGCATCGACCTGGCCCGGGGCGACGAGGTCCTGACCACCACCCAGGACTACGGTCGGATGATCACGACCTTCCGGCAGCGGGAGCGCCGGGAGGGCATCGTGCTCCGCCAGATCCGGATTCCCGTACCGGCGGAGGACCCGGCCGAGGTGGTCCGCCTGTTCGAGAACGCCATCACCCCGAAGACCAAGGCGATCCTGGCCTGCCACATGATCAACCTGACCGGCCAGATCCTGCCGGTCCGCGAGTTGAATGCGATGGCGCGCCGACACGGGATCCCGTTGATCGTGGACGGAGCCCACGCCCTGGCCCACTTCGACTTCTCGCTGGGGGAGCTCGAGGTCGACAACTACTCGACGTCGCTCCACAAGTGGCTCTTCGCCCCGCACGGCACCGGCCTCCTGTACGTCCGGCGCGAGAAGATCGCCGACGTCTGGCCGCTCATGGCCGCGCCGGAGCGCATGGATTCGGACATCCGGAAGTTCGAGGAGATCGGCACGCACCCCGCGGCCAACTATCTGGCCATCGGCGAGGCGCTGACCTTCCACGAAGGCATCGGCGGCGCCCGCAAGGACGCGCGGCTCGTGTATCTCCGGAACTACTGGGCGGAACGCCTCCTCCAGCACGACCGGGTGCGCCTCCACACCAGCCTGAAGCCGGGGTTCGCCTGCGGCATCGCCAACGTCGAGATCGAGGGCGTCGATCCTACGGCGCTCATCGCCCACCTGTGGGACCGGCACCGGATCATCTCGGTGGCCATCAACCACGACGAGTTCCGGGGCATCCGCGTCTCGCCCAGCGTCTACACCACCCTGCCCGAACTGGACCGGTTCGTGGACGCCATGGAGGACGTGGTGCGCCGCGGGCTGTCGGCCTGATGGGTCCGGGGTGGCACCTGGATGGGGCGCGGAGGGGCGCCGACCGCGAGGGGTGACCACGGGGCGTTCCGTCGGTGAGCCCGGTGGTGTCGGCGGTCCGGACCCCGGATTCGACGGGCTGGACGCAGCCGACGTCCGCGACTTCGAGTCGCTCGTCGACCGGTTCGCGCCGGAGCTGGCGCCGCGGCTGGGGATCGAGGAGCGGTTCGGACCGTACGTGGGAAGCATCATCTTCACGCTCGTGGTGCTGTCCCTCCTGGCTCAGATGGCCGGCGTCGTGCTGGTGGACGCAGCCGCCGCAGTGACGCTGGGTGCGTCGTTCCTCGGTGGAACCGCGCTCGGCGAGGGCGTGGCCCGGGTGATGCACGCGCAGGAGCAGCGTCGGCACCGGACCTGGCTGGCGGAGCGGCCGTGGGAGGTGCAGGAGCGCCTGGTGTCGCTCTTCCGCAGTCGGGTGGAGGCCCGCCGCCACGACCTCCTCGGGCCGCAGTCGTCCTGGGCCACGACCCGCCGCCCCCTCGAGGAGGCCATGCAGGAGGCGGAGCGGTCGCTCCGGTACTGGGAGGAGCGGGAGGGGCAGGCGCCCGACGATCCCAACGTGGTGGCCCACCGGGCCATGGCCGGCGAGCTCGCGGAGAAGCTGGGCCGGGCGCTGGCCAGCCTCGACCGGCGCAGCGACGCGCTGCGGGCCTTCCTGGACCGATGCGACGCCAAGCTGGCGGTCCTCGAACAGGGGCGGCGAGACGCCGAGGAGAGCCGGAAGCTGACCGGAATCGCCCGGCAGGCGGACGAGGTGGTGGAACGGGCGGACGCGGCCCTCGGCTCCATCGCGGCGCGGTTCGTCCGGGACGCCCGGGACATGGCCGACGCCCTGTCGGGGCTGGAGCGGGTACGCCTGCTGGAGTCGGCCGCAGAGGTGCCCGTGGACGGCATCGAGGCCGTGGCCGACCGGATCCTCGACGAGGAGCGCCGGACCGACAGCGAACTCGAGGACCTGCGCCGCAGCGTGGCTGGATTCGCCGACGACGCCTGACCATACTCACTCGTGGCGTGACGCCGGGGGCTCTTCCCGGCGCGCCGTCCGACGCACGGCCTTCCTTCCGGAGACCTCCATGGCCTCGCCCTTCATCGCAGCGCTCCTCCTGGCCGCCTCGGCGGGCCCCGCCCTCCCCTGCGTGGACGGAGACGCCCCGCCCCGGACCGTCCTGGAGGCGCCGGCCGACGACGTGCTCCGTGCCCTCTACATGCGCGGGCAGACCTTCGACGACTTCCACGCCGAAGCCGACAGCCGCAGGGAGCTGTGGGACCGCAACTACGGTCAGGGGGAGGTGTCCGAGGACGTGGTCCGGCGCGCCCGGGCGGTGGGCGGCACGTGGTACCTCCTGGCCGTGGCCATCGACGGGTGCAGCGACTCCGTGAGCACGATCCCCTATCTGGCCCTTCTGGCCGAGCAGGTGCCGGGGCTGGAGATGCGCATCGTGGACTCCGCGGTCGGTCGGTCGGTCATGGAAGCCCGGCGCACCCCCGACGGCCGCGCCGCCACGCCCACCGTGGTGCTCCTCGACGCCGACTACGACGACGCCGGGTGCTTCATCGAGCGGCCCAAGGACCTCCAGGCCTGGCTGGCCGAGAACGACGGGGCGCTGTCCCGCGACGCCCTGTTCGAGGGCAAGATGGGGTGGTACCGGGACGATGCGGGCGCCTCGACGGTGGCGGAGGTCGTGGCGCTGATGGAAGCGGCCGCGGCGGGGCAGCCGCGCTGCGACGGGGCGTAGGCCGGCCCTACCCCGCGGTCGCCCCCGCCCGCCGGCCCCGCTCGACCATCCAGAACGCGCCGAGGTAGCACGCCCCGGCCACCAGGACGAGGGCGGCGAACCCCACGGTCATCCCCAGGAACTCGAGCAGCCCTCCCAGGACCGCGCCCAGGACGTTCCAGCCGAACGCCCGGCCCGCGTCCTCGCGCTC
The DNA here is from genome assembly GCA_040216925.1 of Longimicrobiales bacterium. Lineage (GTDB taxonomy): Bacteria > Gemmatimonadota > Gemmatimonadetes > Longimicrobiales > Gaopeijiaceae > JAJCZZ01. The sequence continues at coordinate 192,022 of JAVJOF010000025.1, read as the reverse complement.
GGCGAACCGGAGCGCGAAGCACACGGCGGCGAAGAAGACCGGGACGCCCACGTACAGCACGGACGCGGCGATCCGCGCGAAGCCCTCCGTGACCAGCAGGACGGACGGCGGCACGAACCACGTGGCGACCAGGGCCAGCAGCAGGAGGGGCGCGGCGACGCCCCACCGGAGGGGCCGCACATCCGTCAGCAGCGTGGCCACGAGCAGAGTGAAGAGGATCGCTCCGAAGACCACCGCCGAGGTGATCCACGTGGCGCCCCACAGCAGGTTCATGGCCGTGACGTAGCGCGTCTCCAGGAGCAGGAAGGCCGCACCGAACAGGAACATCTCCCAATCGGCCCCACCCGCCCCCCGCCGGAAGATGTCGGGCCGTGCCAGCCCCACGAACACCGCCGAGAGCCCGGCCAGGATGGCCATCAGCGAGAGGTAGAACGGGCTCACCGCCCGGTCGGCCAGGTAGAGGAAGGGCCAGTCGTCCGTGGGCAGATCCACGGCGGGCAGTTCGTTGGCCATGTAGAAGGCCGACGCCTCCGCCGGCACGTCCGACAGCGCTTCGAAGGCCGGGCCGCCGAGATACACCCGGTTGAACATCTGCGAGTCCCGCCGCAGCAGGGCCGGCAGGGTGCCGAACGTGGTGGCCATGAGGGCCACGAGGCGGTCGTGGATGAAGGGCTCCGACACCATGAAGTACATGGCCATGCCCCCGTCCGGGGCCAGACGCCGCGCCGCGGCGGCCAGGGCGTCCCGCGTGTACACGAAGTTGTCCAGGCGAACGGTGGACAGCGCGGCGAGGCGGGTCATGGAATCGAGAGTCCCGAACACGATCAGGTCGTAGCGCTCGTCCGTTTCCTGGAGGTAGGAGCGGGCGTCGTCCACGATGATGCGGACCCGCTCCGACGCGTACGGAGCGTTCGGGTGGAGGGTGCGGCCCAGAGCCACCAGTTCCGGATCGATCTCGACGGCGTGGACCTCGGTGGCGCCCTCGTCCAGTGCCACGGCCACGTCGTTGCCCGTGCCCGCACCCAGGACCAGCACCTTGCCGGGGGGGCGTCCGAGCAGGCGGTACGGTTCGTGGTAGCCCACGACGGATTCGGCCCGCTGGGCGGGCTGGCCCGGTACGTCCCGGACCAGGTCGGCGGCCACCTGGTGGAGCGATCCGTTGGCCCGGATGGCGACGTCGGGCAGGCCCGGGTACGCGTACGTGCTCAGGGCGTAGTAGGGGCTGTAAAGCGTGGCGCGCTCGAGGCCGCCCACCACCAGGGCGAGCGCCACCCCGACCCCGGCGAACCAGCCGGCCCGGGCCCGCGAATGGCCCGCAGCCAGCAGCGCGCCCAGGACGGCCACGCACAGGAACCAGATCAGCGGGCGTGCGCCGGAGGCGGACAGGACGGCGAAGGCCACCACCCCCAGGAGGGACCCGCCCAGGTCCAGGGCGTACCCACGGAGCGCGGTCGCCCGTTGCCGGAAGAGCTGGATCCGGTCGGCCACGTACTGGCCGAGGGGGACGAACGAGGCCGTGGACAGGACGAACAGGACCACGATGGGAAGCCGGATGCCGGGTACGACCGGGGCACCCTCCGGAAGATCCGCGTAGAGGAGCCAGAGGTGCTCGCTGACGCCCTCCGCGGTGAACGCCACCCGGCCCAACGCCAGGCCGGCTCCGACCGTCACCGCCAGCGTCGCGGGCCACCACGCCATCAACGACGCCCGCCCGGAACGGAGCGCCCCCACCCCCAGCCCCAGGAAGGCGCTGATGAGCACCAGGTTCGGGAAGTAGGCCACGACCCGCACCTCGGCCGGGAGCCACCGGATGAAGGTCAACTCCTGGAAGAGGACCAGGAACGAAGCCGCCAGGAGCTCCAGCCCCGGCCGGCGGAGGGAACGATCGGCCGCGGCGCTCACGCGCCTCCTCCGGCGGTCCGGACCACGGTGCCCCGCTCGCCCCGGAGGATGGCGGTGGCCGCCCGGAGGTTGCCGATGTACGCCGGCCGGGACGTGGCCCGGACGAATCTCGCCGCCGCCTCCACCTTGGGGCGCATCGATCCGGGCGCGAGGTCCAGCGCGTCGGCCTCGTCCGGCGAGAGCGAACGGAGCGGCCGCTGGCGCTCCGAGCCGAAGTCCGCCATGACCGCCTCCACGTCCGTGAGGAGCAGGAGCGCATCGGCGTCGAGTTCCTCGGCCACGAGCGCCGCCGAGGCGTCCTTGTCGATGACCGCCTCCACGCCGAGGGTGTGCCCCAGGGCGTCCACCACCACAGGGATCCCCCCTCCCCCGGCGCACAGCACCAGGACCCCCGCGTCCACCAGGATCCGGATGGCGTCCATCTCCACGATCCGCAGCGGCGCGGGCGAGGGCACCACGCGCCGGAAGCCTTCGCCTTCCGGCCGCATCCGCCATCCGAACCGGCGCATGAGGTCGGCGGCGTCCGAGGCGTCGTACACCGGCCCGATGGGCTTGGTGGGGTCGGCGAACGCCGGATCGTCCGGAGACACCTCGATCTGGGTCAGGATGCCGGCCACCTTCCGCTCCGGGAGCCGGTTGCGGAGGGCCCGGGCCACGGGATACCCGATCATGCCGGAGGTCTCGGCGGCCAGGATGTCCAGCGGGAAGTTGCCCACCTCGGGCATGGAGGCGTCCTGGAGCGCCAGGAGGCCCACCTGGGGTCCGTTCCCGTGGACCACGACCAGGGCGTGCTCCTCCGCCAGGGGGGCCAGGGCGTCCGCGGCGGCCTCGATGTTGGCGGCCTGGTTGTCGGAGGTGAGCGCCTGGTCCCTGCGGAGGAGGGCGTTGCCGCCCAGGCCGACCACGATCCTCACGGCTGCGAGACGACGGGAGGAAGGCCGCGGCGCACCAGGAGTTCGTTCAGACGCGGGAGGTCGTCGGCGGCCAGGCGGGCCCACTCGGCCAGCACGGCGTCCAGTTCCGCCCGGTAGAGGTCCCGCACCTCCAGGGACTGGTCGGTGGGCCGGTGGTCGCTGCCCGAGGTGTACCCCGCCAGGCTGGTGAGTTTGGCCCACAGGCGCCGGGGCCACCGGATGGTGTCCTGGCGGGCGTTGCCGCCGGTCAGCCGCAGGTCGAACAGACGCATCTCCAGGGACACCAGCGCGTCGGAGAGCGCTTCGCCGGCCGCCACCACGTCGGCGTACCCTTGGGCTCCCTCCAGGCGGACTTCCAGGTCCTGGACCCCCTTTCGCGCCCATTCGATGCGCTCGATGAGCGCCGCGGTCGAGTCGGTCATGGTGCGCAGCTCGAGCTGAAGCTCCAACTGGGCCGCGATGTCGGCCTCCGACGCCGTCGACGCAGGGTCCTGGAGCACGGTCAGCCACGCCGTGCGCTCCTGTCCGCCCGCCGTGAGCCGGACGCGGTACCGGCCGGGAGCGGCCAGGGGCCGGACCCGTCCACCGTCCGGGGGCGGCCGCCACCCGTCCGGACCCAGCCCGGCGTGCTCGTGCTCCAGGGGAGGCGTGCGCAGGCGGGGCATGCTCGACGGGGTCCAGGTCAGGTCCCAGACCACGCGGTGGAGGCCCGGCTCCCGGGCGTCCACCGACAGCGACCGCACCGGCGTGCCTCCCTCCGTTTCGATGTCGATCCGGGCCGGGCCCGTGGCGTCGGCACCGACGTGCACGTTCAGGACGGCGCCGTACTCGGGGTTCTCACCCGCGGCGGGATCTCCGGGTTGGGCGGCGGCGCTCTCCCGCCGGAGGAAGCGGTACGCATCCCGGGGTTCGAAGAGGTGCACGCCCGATGCCAGCACGTCGTCGTCGAGCTGACGGACCGCGCTCAGGTCGTCCAGGATCCAGAACCCACGGCCGTAGGTGCCTACAACCAGGTCGCCGAAGTGGGGCTGGACCGTCAGCCAATGCACCGGCGCATGGGGAAGGTCGCCCTGGAGCGGCGTCCAGCGCCCGCCGTCGTCGTGGGACACGTACAGGGCGTTCTCCGTGCCGAGATAGAGCAACCCCGGGCGGGCCGGGTCTTCCCGCACCACGTGGGCGTACGAGAAGACGGACCGGGGCACGCCGCCGGCCAGCGATCGCCACGACGCCCCGAAGTCCTCGGTCTTGAAGACGTAGGGATCCGTGTCGCCCAACTGGTGGGCGTCCACGGTCATGTACGCCGTGCCGTCGGCGAAGTGCGACGGCTCGATGTTGCTCACGGTGCCCAGCTCGGGCATCCCCGGGACCCCCGCCGTGACGTCCGTCCAGGTGGTGCCGCCGTCGCGGGTGACGTGGACCCGCCCGTCGTTGGAGCCCGCCCAGATGAGCCCGGGGGTGCGCGGCGATTCGGCGATGGCGAAGAGGACCGCCGCGTAGGTCGGGCTCACGTCGTCGGGGGTCAGGCCGCCGGTCTTGGCCTGGAGGGAGTCGGCGTTCGTGGTCAGGTCCGGGGAGATCACGTCCCAGCTCTGGCCGCCGTCGGTGGTGCGGTGCACGTGCTGGCTGCCTGCGTAGACGGTATTGCCGTCGTGGGGCGACACGTGGACCGGGAACGTCCACTGGAAGCGGTACCGGAGGTCGCCGGCAGGCCACCCTTCGGGGTTGTCCGGCCACACGCTCACCGTCCGGGTGATGCCCGTGGACAGCTCGTGACGGTCCAGGATGCCCTCGTAGCACCCCGACCACACCACGTCGTTGGTGGTGGTGTCGGGCACCGCGAACCCCGACTCGCACCCTCCCACGGAGCGCCACGCGCCCAGGGGGATCGAGCCACCGGTCAGGGTGTTCGACGGGCCCATGTAGGATGGGCCGTCCTGGCGGTTCCCGTACAGGTTGTAGGGGATCTTCGTGTCGGTGTGGACGTGGTACATCTGGGCGATGGGCAGCTGGGGCCGGTACCACGACGCCCCCCGGGTGTTCGTGATGCTGAGGCCCTGGTCGTGGCCGACGATGATCCGGTCGGGCAGGAGCGGGTCGATCCAGATGTCGTGGTTGTCGCCGCCGGCGTCGCCCAGCTCGGTGGTGAAGCCTCCGTCGAGGCTCACGGCGTGGCGCGTGGACATGAAATGCAGCTCGTCGCGGTCGTCGGGGGCCGCCGCCATGCGGGTGTAGTAGAGCGGCCGCTGGGCCAGGGTGTGGTCGGCGTTGACCATGCGCCACGAGGCGCCGCCGTCGTCGGAGCGCCACAGGACGCCCGCGTGCTCGTCCAGCGGGGCGTACTCCCGGTTCACGTTGGTCTCGATCAGGGCGTAGACCCGGTCCGGATCGTCGGGCGTCATGGCCAGACCGATCTTGCCGACGGGTCCGGCCGGGAGTCCCCTGCCCTCCAGGCGTGACCAGGTGGCACCGCCGTCGCGGCTCTGCCAGATGGCGCTGCCCGGTCCGCCGCTCTCCCGGCCCCAGGTGGCCATCCACATCTGCCACGTGGCGGCGCAGAGGATCCGCGGGTTGGTGGGGTGCATGACCACGTCCACGGCCCCGGTGTGCTCGTCCACGAACAGCACCCGGTCCCAGGTGCGGCCCCCGTCCGCCGTGTGGTAGAGGCCCCGCTCCGGCTGGGGTCCGTAGAGGTGGCCGAGAGCGGCGACCCACGCCCGGTCCGGGTCGTCGGGGTGGACCACGATGCGCCCGATCCGGCCCGTGGCGTCGAGCCCCAGGTGGGTCCAGGTGTCGCCCCCGTCGGTGGAGCGGTACACGCCGTTGCCGATGCTGACGTTGGACCGGATGAACGCCTCGCCGGTGCCGGCCCAGATCACGTTCGGGTCCGACGGCGCGATGGCCAGGGCACCGATGGACTGGGCGGGCTGGTCGTCGAAGACGGGCGTCCACGTGTGGCCCCCGTCCCGGCTCCGCCAGACGCCTCCGGACGCGGCGCCGAAGTAGTACGTGTCCGGGTCGCCGGGCACGCCCGCCACGGCGCTGACCCGGTTCCCGACCGGGCCCACGTGGCGGAAGTCGGCGCCGTCGAAGTAGTCCGGGGGCACGCCGAACCCCGACGCCTGCAGGGCGCTGCCGGCCACGGGAAGGGACAGGAGAAGGGCGGCGCAGACGCCCCACGGAGCGACGGTGGCGGGTCGGATTCGGATCATGGCTCGCAAGGTACGTCTTCCCCCGACCGGCGCGAGCGGGGCATCTTGTCCGCCGGATCGGCGGCCCGACGCGGCCGCGTCGGAGCGACCTTCTCGGAGACAGGGCGGATGGGCCGGAACGGGTGGATGCGGGCCGCGGGGGTCCTGACGGGACTGGCGGCGGCGACGGGACTCCTGGTGGGGATGCGCGCGGTGGTGTCCGTCGGCCGGGCCGGGCCGCGCCTTCTGCTCGGGCTTCCCGAGATCCCCTCCGAGGCACTGGGCCTGGCGTGGTCGGTCCGGGCCCTCTGGCCGGCCGACCTCCAGGCCGCGGCCCTGACCCGGATGGCGTCGCTCCTCGCGGCCCTGTTCCTGGCGGCGGCGTCGGTGGCCCTGCTCAACGCGGCGGTGCTCCTGGCCGAGGCGGGGGCCGCCCGGTGGCGGGAGATGGCGGTGCGGGCGGCGGTGGGCGCCACGCCGGCCCGGCTGGTCCGCCGGCTGCTTCGCGACGTGCGCCTCCTGGTGGGCCTCGGCGGGGGGATGGGCGTGCTTCTGGGATCGACTACCGGCGCCGCCCTCCGGCTCCTCTGGCCGGGCCCCGTGCGGGACGCCGCCGTGGTGGAGGTCCTCGCATACGGGGTCGGGGTCCTTGCGGCCGCCACGGTGGTCGCGGCCGCATCCTATTCCGCGGTGGGCCTCCTGACCGCCCGCCGGGGCGCCCTGGCCCGCCCCCTGGCCAGCGGAGGACGCGTGTCCGCGGACCGGAGGGCCGTCTTCCTCCGCCGCACGCTCTCCGTGGTCCAGACGGGCACGGCGGGGGCCGTCCTCATGGGCAGCGCCGTGCTGGCCCTGGCCGTCCGGGCGCCCGACGCTCCGGCGGAGGGCACGGAGGTCGCGGTCCTGTCCGCGACCCGACCCGCGGACGTGGACGGCTGGGAGGCCGTCCTCGCGCGGATCCGGGCGCTGCCCGGAACCGAGGCCGAGACGCTGGCCACCCCCGGGTCGCTCGTGGGACTCGGCGTCCGGGACCACGTGACGGCCCAGTGCGGGAACTGCTACCGCGGCGGCCTGCCCATGCCCTTCTGGGGCGCGGTGGCGGACCACCACGCGGTGGCCCCCGGCTACTTCGAGGCCGTCGGTCTGGCCCTCCACTCCGGGCGCGCCCTGACCGTGGCGGACGGGGCCGACGCGCCGCGCGTGGCCGTGGTCAACCGGACCTTCGCGCTCAGTTCGTTCGAAGACGGCCAGCCCCTGGGCCGCATGATCCGGCTCGGCACGGACCTCGACGCCTGGTACACCGTGGTAGGCGTGGTGCACGACGCCCCGAGCGCGGCGGTGGGGGGCGACGACCGGGCGCGGGAGGCCGTGTGGGTGAGCGCCCTGCAGCATCCACCGGTCCACGCCTCGGTCCTGGTGCGGGGAGACGACGAGGCCGTGGCCGCCGCGACCGCCGCTCTGGCCGCCGCGGGCTTCGCGCCCGGTCCCCCGCACTCGCTGACCGCACACCGGCGGCGGGCGGCGGCGCCCCTCGCCTGGCTGGCGGGGGTGGCCCTCGCGCTGGGCGGGATCACGTTCCTCCTGGCGCTCCACGGCACCCGGGCGACCGCGCTTCAGGTCACCCGGAGGCGCACGCAGGATCTGGCCGTCCGCCGGGTGCACGGGGCCACGGACCGTCGGATCGTGGCCCACGTCCTCGGGGGCGCCGCCCGGACGGGCCTCTGGGGTGGCGGCTTCGCGCTCTTCTTCGGCACCCTCGGCATCGCCCTGATCCGGAAGACGGCGGCGGGCGTTCCGATGCTGGACGCCGGCCCGCTGCTGCTGGCGGTGGGGGCCCTGGTCCTCGTGTCCGTGGCCTCGTCGGTCGAGGCGGCGCGGGAGGCCCTCCGCGTCGAGCCGGCAGCCGCGCTGGATTGACCGGGTGCGCCCCGGACCTCGTTGCGGGGGGGCGGCGGGGCCGTTCGTTTCCACCGATGTTTCGGCGCGGACGGTGCGCCGTTTCGTGAAACGGACGGCCTCGGGCCGACGGAACGCGCGGACCACCGCAGAGCCCAGCCAGGGCGCCGCGGGGCACGGAACCGCTCCCGGCCGTCCGGGTTTGAGCACGGGGCTTGCACCTCTCGTCCCCGAGCCCCGACGCACCCTGCCTCAGGAGTCAGTGATGATCATCCGGTCCCGAAAGCCGTCCGACGTGCCCTCTTCGGAGATCACGCCGGAGCGTGTCTACGTGAACCGCCGTTCCTTCATCCGGCAGGCGGCGGCAGGCGTGGCCGCGGCCGGCGTGCTCCCGGCGGCGCTGTCGGGGTGTGAGCCTTCGGAGGCGTCGGCCGGTACGGCGGGTGGGGCCATCGGGAACGGGGTCCCGGCGCCCCGGACGCAGGAGATCCCGGCCCGGTTCAACGGGCTGGAGTCCGAGCTGGGCGAGTCGTTGAATTCGTGGGAGGAGATCACCACGTACAACAACTTCTACGAGTTCGGCACCGGGAAGGAGGATCCGTCGCGGAACTCGGGACAGTTCCGCCCCCGGCCGTGGACCGTGGCCGTCGAAGGCCACGTCGACAAGCCGGGTGAGTACGGCCTCGAGGACTTCCTGGCACCCCACACCATGGAAGACCGGATCTACCGGATGCGGTGCGTCGAGGCCTGGTCCATGGTGATTCCCTGGTACGGCTTCCCCCTCCGGGACCTCGTGAACCGGGTGGAGCCCACCGGCAACGCCAAGTTCCTCGAGATGACCACCATCGTGCGGCCGGAGGAGATGCCCGGGCAGCGCACCGGCGTGCTCGAGTGGCCGTACATCGAGGGGCTCCGCATGGACGAAGCCATGAACCCCCTCACGCTGCTGGCCACCGGCGTCTACGGAGTGGACCTGCCGAACCAGAACGGCGCCCCGCTGCGCCTCGTGGTGCCGTGGAAGTACGGCTTCAAGGGCGTGAAGTCGATCGTGAAGATCCGCTTCGTCGAGGAGATGCCGCGCAACACGTGGTGGCAGGCCAACCCCCGGGAGTACGGCTTCTACGCCAACGTGAACCCGAACGTGGACCATCCGCGCTGGACCCAGTCGCGGGAGCGGCGGATCGGCGAGTTCCGCCGCCGCGAGACCCTGATGTTCAACGGGTATACCGAGGAAGTCGCGCACATGTACGAGGGCATGGACCTGAGCCGCTGGATCTGACCCGGGCGTTCGTCCCGGATCCGCGACGGCTCCCCGACACCCGACGACCATGACCTCCGGCACCGGCCTCCTGCTGCTCCGTATCGTCCTGTGGGTGTCCTGCCTGGCCCCCGCGGCCTGGCTCGGCGCGGGCGCCTACTTCGGGTGGCTCGGAGTCAATCCCATCGAGAAGCTCACCCACGTGACGGGCATGACGGCGTTGGTCATCCTCCTGGTGACCCTGGCCGTGTCGCCGGCGCGGCGGCTGACGGGGTGGAATCCCCTCATCAAGATCCGCCGACCCCTGGGCCTGTTCGCCTTCTTCTACGCCTTTCTCCACTTCTCGGTGTGGATGGTGCTCGACCTGGGCTTCCGCCTGGAATGGGTGTGGGAAGACATCCTGGAGCGCCCGTACATCACCATCGGCTTCTCGGCCCTGGTGCTGCTGACGCCCCTGGCCATCAGCTCCACCCGCGGGTGGATCCGCCGGCTCGGCAGGAAGTGGACTTTCCTGCACCGTCTGGCCTACGTGGCCACCGCCCTCGGCCTGGTCCACTACTACTGGCTGGTCAAGGCCGACGTCCGTCTGCCGTTGCTGCTGGTGTCGGCGTTCGTCGTGCTCATGGCGTTCCGCGTCCAGCGCTGGTGGCAGAAGCGGGCCCAGGCGCGGAGTCGGGCACCCCGGACGGCCTCGGCGGGGGCGGACTGACACGTGGCGCAAGGAACGGACCCTCCGCGCCTCCGGGTCACGGACCTGGGTGGCGACGTGGCCATCGGGTTCGGCGTGTGGTTCGTCAGCGTGGCGGTGCTGAACTTCTTCGTGGGATCGCCGGTCACGGACGTCTACGTCGGGCTGTCGATCGTGGCGGTGGCCTTCTACGCGGGGTGGAGGGCGTCGCTGCACTTCGACGATCCGCCGGGGCACGGCGTGGTGGCGCTGACGGACACCGACGAGGGGCGGTACCGGGGCGCCCTTTCCGAAGACGGGGAGCTCCGGTTCACCGGGCCCGACGGGCGGGAATGGACGGGGACCTCCTGGGCCGGGAGCTGGAACGTCGAGGATCCCGACGGAGAGGCCTGGCACGGCCGGGTCGGCCGGAAGGGCGGCGTGGTGATCGAGCACCCGGACGGCCGGGAACTCCGGGGCACGCTCACGCCGGGGTAGACTCCCCCTCCTACGCCGCACCCAGGGCGGCGGCGACCCCCGGGAGCGCCACCCCCACGGGGGCGTCCACCTTCAGCGCCACCTCGTCGTCCGCCCGGGTCCGGCCGAGGTTGACCACCGCCACGGGCTTGCCTTCCCGGGTGGCCCGGAGCACGAAGCGCCGGCCCGAGAACACCGTGAGCGACGACCCGACCACGAGAAGGGCGTCGCCCGCTTCGTAGGTCCGCCACGCGTCTTCGACCCACGGCTTCGGCACGGATTCGCCGAAGAACACGACGTCGGGTTTGAGGATGCCGCCGCAGTCGGCGCAGCCGGGCACGACGAATCCTTCGGCTGCGGCGTCGGGGATCTCGGCATCGCCGTCGGCCACGTACCGCGACGGGGCCGCCGTGAGGGGCCGGTTGGCCGCTTCGAGGCGGGACTGCATGGCGTCCCTGGACACCGCGGCGCTGCACGCCGTGCACCGCACCCGGTCCAGGGTGCCGTGGAGGTCCACGACGGTACGGCTTCCCGCAGCCTGGTGGAGGCCGTCCACGTTTTGGGTGATGACGCCGGACAGGAGGCCGGCGCGCTCCATGGCGGCCAGGGCACGGTGCGCGTCGTTCGGTCGGGCCTGCCGGAACCGCCGCCACCCCACCATGCTCCGGGACCAGTACCGGCGCCGGGCTTCGTCGCTGCCCATGAACACCTGGTAGCGCATCGGCTCCCGCGTGCGGAGGGTGCCGTCGGGACCGCGGTAGTCGGGGATGCCCGAGTCGGTGCTGCACCCGGCCCCGGTCAACACGGCCACCCTGCGGCCGTGGAGGAACGACGCGAGGGCGTCGATGGTGGCGGGGTCGGACGGAGTAGCGGGCATGGGTCGGGATACCCCGACCGGAAGGGGCGGTGCCGGGCCGTTCGCCCGACCCCGCCCCCGGCGCTTCAGCGTACCTGGATGTTCCCGGTCACGGGCCACGTCCGGGCGTTCCCATCGGGCCAGATGGCCGCATCGCAGTATTCCTGCGACGTGATGATCCCTCCGCCCCCTTCGAAGCCGACGAACGTGGTCCGGTCCACGGCCCCGCCGCCTTCGCCATCGTCCAGGACCCGGAACCAGATGTCCTTTCCGGGCTGGTAGATCTCTCCGCTGGCGAAGGGCTCCGCCTCCGACTCGTTCGCGGTGATGACGCCTCCGATCCAGGCGCGTCCGTTCTCGGCATCGACCGTCAGGCAGGTCACGTCGCCCCGGAAGTCGATCTCCTGGCCGAAGAAGTCGATCGTGTACCGCAGGCGACCATCGGTCGTGCCGTTCGGCTTGTCCTTGGCGTTGAAGGAGAAGGTGCCCTGAAGGTCGTCGTCGCCCAGCGTCAGCACGTACTGGCCTCCGCCGGTCGCCCGAGCGTTGCCGCCCACCTTCGCGAGCTGGACCTCCGGGGTCAGGGGGGTCTCGGGAGGGGCGTCGGTACAGGCGGCCAGGGGTGCCAGGGCCAGGAGGGCGAGCGTCCGTACGAAGCGTGTGCGCATGGCGTGACTCCGGTTTCGGGCGCAGCCGTCCACCGCGGTCCACGCCCGGGTTCGACAGGATCCCCGGCCGCACGAACCGACCGGAGGCGTCACGCACGGTCGCACCTGCGTCGTTGCCCGTCTTGGACGGAGCGCGCCGCGTTGTACGGAACGCGCGTGGCCCGTCCGCGCGACGGGATTCCGTAGCTTCCGGGAGACGACGCCGTAGGGAAGAGTGAGTCGATCCTCCTTCGCGACCCCCATGAGCCGACGCCACCAACCCATCACCCTGGGCAGTCCCCGATCCCGGACCGTGGATCTGCCGGGCCTCCGGATCTCGGACATCTGGTTCCCGCCGGATGCCCGTCTGCCTCGCCACACCCACGACCGGCCGGTGTTCGCGGTCGCGTTGGCCGGAAGCATGGACACCCGTATCGGAGCCCGCCCCCTGGCCAGCGAGACCGGGTGGGTCTGGACCGAACCGGCGGGGGAAGCGCACGACAATCGGGTGGGTCCGGAGGGTGCGCGCGTGGTCGCGGTGCTTCCGGATCCGGCGGCGGAGCACCTGCTGGCCGGTTGCGACGACCTGCTCGACGGCATCCATCACCTCCGTCACGGTGGGGTGGCCGATCTCGCTCGGCGGATGGCCCACGAACTCCGGTGCGTGGACGACGCCTCCCGCCTCACGCTCCAGGGCCTGGCGCTCGAATGCCTCGGCCATGGGGTCCGGGACGCGCGGGGGGCCGCGGCCCGGGACGGGCAGCGCATCCCCACATGGCTTCGGAGGGCCCGCGATCTGGTCCACGACCGGTTTCGCGATGCACTGGAGATAGCGGACGTGGCTCGGGAGGTGGGGGTCGAACCGGGCCGTCTGGCGCGGGAGTTCCGCCGCCACTTCCGCGAACCCCTCGGCGCCTGTCAGCGCCGGTTGCGGTTGGCCCGGGCGGTCCACCTGCTGGCCGAGTCGGACACGCCGCTGAGCCGCGTGGCCCTGGAGGCGGGGTTCTACGACCAGAGCCACCTGACGCGGCACTTCCGGCGACACACCGGCGAGACGCCCGGGGCCTACCGGAGCCGGGTGCGCCGGGGGTGAGGCGGGCGGCGATCGATCGGTTCGTCGGGTCGAAGGCGGGCTCGTCGGGGCGGGAGCCGGTGGATACCATGACACCACCCCCGGACCGGAACGCCCTCAGGGGCCCGGCCCCCCGAGAACCGCGACGTCAGGCGACCCATGGACGAAACCACGATCCCCTCCGACCCCGACCGATCCATCCGCGACGCCCTTCGCGCCACCGAGGACCTCCGGGTCCGGCTCGAAGCGCTGGAGCGCTCCTACCGGCGATTCCGCCGCGGAACGGTCGGCGCCGTCGTCGTCGCGGTCGTGGCCCTCGCGGCCGGATGCGAAGGACCCGTCGGTCCGGAGGGCCCGCCGTTCGAGCCCGACGACGTGCCCGCCGATGCGGTGGCGGCCCCTCCGGGGGTCGTGACCTTCCCCGCCCACCGGATCGCGACCACCATCGACCCGACGTACTCCGCCGAGGGGCTGCAGGTCGAGGGACTGGATGCGGGCATCGCGCTCTTCACGACGGCGCGGCCCCCGACGCTTCGCAACGAGGGGTACGTCGTGTACAAGGGCTTCTCGCCGTCCGGATCCATCGAGAAGATGGCGTCGGTCAGCGCGCTCTGGTTCGATCCCGCCACGGGAACCGGGGTGCTGCGGCTGAACGCCGTGGCCGCCCGGAACCTGGACGATGCCGCGATCCGCATCTTCGGAGGCCGCGGCGTGGCCGTGTTCGGTCCGGACGACGTGACCGCGCCGGGGGCCGGGGTCATGCGGGTCCACGGGAAGCTGGTCGTGGACGAGATCGAGGTCCGGAACGCGGGTCGGTAGGGGGAGGGGCGGCGCAGGAGCGGCGCGGCTCGGTGGGAACGCCTCGGCCACCGGTGCGGTGACGGATCCAGCGCGGGTGCGCGGGGGCCGCCGCCCGGTGTAGGTTGGGCGCCCGCCGGGGTGGCGAAACGGTAGACGCAGGGGACTTAAAATCCCCCGGGCTTTGCGCCCTTGTGGGTTCGACTCCCACCCCCGGCACTGGAACCGTCGTCCGACTGGGTGGAGGAGTCGAACCCACCGAGCGGGTGGAGGAGTCGAACTACCCTGCCTCCCGCGCCACCAGCGTGGCCACGCCGGCGCACGCCGCGGCCGCGATCAGCACCCCGACCAGGCCTCCGAGCCCGGGAAGCGCGGCCATGCCCAGCACCAGGGCGAACGCCAGCGTGGCCGCCGCGGCCGCTCCGGCGGTCCGCGGTGTCGTGCCGGCCCCGTCCCGGGCGGCGGCCGCGTCCATCCGGGCGGCCGCGGCCAGCAGTTCCGCCGTGGCCACGACGCCGCCCACGAGTGCCGCCAGGACCCATCCGGGCGGCCCGCCCGGAGCCAGCATCAGCGCCCCGACCATGACCTGTCCCACCACGACCTGGAGCGTGATCCCCGCGGGAACGAGGGCTGCGCCGACCGCGACGAGAACGTAGAGGCCTCCGCCCAGCGCCGGGCGTTCGAGCCCGCCGGCGAGCACGGCTCCCCAGGCCGTGGCCACGGCCAGCGCGACCCCGGCCGCCGCGGTCCGCACGCGGACGGGCCACCAGGCGCCGAGTCGGCCCACGAACACGGACGGGCTCCGGGCGGCCCGACGTTCGACGGGCACGGCGTTCACGAGGTCCCCACCCCCGCCGGCGCGGCGCTCCGCCGCACCTGCACCCGGCGCCGGAGGGCCAGGATGGCGGCCCCGACGTCACCGGTGTCCGTGACCACCGCCGTGGGCACGCCCCCCTGCTCCAGCGCGCGCCGTTCGGCGTCCCGTTGCGCGGATCGGAGGCGCTGGGCCACCTGGTCCTCCGGCGCCGCCGCCGGCGGCTGCAGGTCGGTCGTGTCGATGACCAGCGCGACCGTCGTGTGGCCGGCTCGACGGTAGTGGATCAGGTCGGTCACGAAGGTGTCGGATCGCAGGCTCGACACCCCGACCACCAGCGCGTCGGACGGCACCACCACCCGACGCCGGTGCTGACGGCGCCTCGACGTGTCCTCGGCGGCCCGCCCCACCGAGAGCAACTCGTCCAGGAGCATCCAGCGGGCCCGTCGCCCGCCTCTGGGGGGGAGCCAGGCCGCGGTGCGGCCCTGGGCCAGGAGCCCGACCCGGTCCTGGGCCCGGAGGTGGGCCGACGCCACGGTCCAGGCCGTACGCGCCGCCCGCGCCAGGGCCTCCATGCTTTCCACCTCGTCGCCGAACACGGCATCGAGAGCCAGGAGCACGGTCCCGGTCCGCTCCGGATGGCTCACCCGCACCCAGGGCGCCCCCAGGCGGGCCGAGGTGGCCCAGGAGAGGTCGCGAAGCCGATCGCCCGGCTGGTACGGGCGGAGCTCGGCGAAGTCGGTCCCGGGCCCCCGGAAGCGGGTGGGGTGCATCCCCGCGATGGCCCGCGGCTCCGACGGGTGCAGCAGACGGCTCAGACGGAGCGCGGTGGGAAGAACCCGGAGGGTGGGCGCACGGGCCACGCGGTATTCCTGGAACACGAAGCTCCCCGGTCGGCGCACGCGGACCCACACGTCCCCGAGGTCGTGGACGCCCCACGACGTGGCTTTCAGCCGGAACTCGACCCGTACCGGCCCGCGTCCCGCGGGCAGGGCCCAGACGGGAGCCGGGAGCGGTTCCACCGGGGTCACGCCCCGCCACCCGGCCAGGGCCACGTCGATCTCCGCCTCGCCGTCCCAGTCGAGCAGCACCTCGCCGGCGAACTCGTCTCCTTCCACCACCCGTGCGGCGTCCACCCGCACCTGCCCCCGGGCACGCACCGGCGGGCGCGGCGCCACGCCCACCGCCAGGAGCAGGACGAACGGTGCCCCGAGAGCCGCCACCTCGTCCCGTCCCGTGGCCACGGCCACGATCAGTGCGCCGAGACCGGCCACCAGATAGGCGGGCAGCCGCGGGTCGGGACGGCGCCGCCCCCGGTCGGCCGGCGTCGTCGCGCGGGGGGCGCTGGTGGGGGCCGCTCCGCTCATCCGGTGCGCGGCACCGGCACGCGGTCCACGGCCTGCCGGACCACGTCGGCGGGATCGACCCTGCGGGCCCAGGCGTCGTCGCTCAACACCACGCGATGGGCCAGCGCCGGCAGGGCCATGGCGCGGATGTCGTCGGGGCCGACGAACGGGCGGCCCGCCAGGAGCGCCGTCGCCCGGGCCAGCTTCACCAGAGCCAGGGTGCCTCGTGGGCTCGACCCGACCGCCAGTTCCGGCGCGGTCCGTGTGGCTCGCACCAGAGCCACGCAGTAGGCCAGGAGCCGCTCGTCCACGTGGATGTCTTCCAGGGACTGCTGCACCGCGGCGAACGTCGCGGCGTCGCACACGGGTTCCAGGGCCACCTCGTCGGTGCGCCGGGCCACGCGATCCCGGAGCAGCCCCACTTCGTCGTCCTGGTCGGGGTACCCCATGCTGGTGCGGAGCAGGAAGCGGTCGAGCTGGGCTTCGGGCAGTGGATATGTGCCCTCGGACTCGATGGGGTTCTGGGTGGCGATGACCAGGAAGGGCCGCGGCAGAACGTGGGTGGCACCGTCGGCCGTCACCTGCCGCTCCTGCATCGCCTCGAGCAGGGCCGCCTGGCTCTTGGCGGGCGCCCGGTTGACCTCGTCCGCCAGGAGCAGGTTCGTGAACACCGGGCCGGGCCGGAACTCGGGCGTGTGCGTGGCCAGGTCCAGCACGAGGGACCCGGTGATGTCGGCCGGAAGGACGTCCGGCGTGAACTGGATCCGGGAGAAGTCGAGGCCCGCCGCGGTGGCCAGGGAGCGCGCGGTCAGGGTCTTGGCCACGCCGGGCACGTCGTCGAGGAGCACGTGGCCGTCGGCCACGAGGGCGGAGAGGATCAGTCGGATCACGTCCCTCTTGCCCACCACGGCGCGGTCCACCTCGTCCAGGATGCGCTCCACCACCCGGGTGGCGTCCTCGAACGAGGCGGCGGGAGGGTGGGAGGCGGCAGGCGTGGGAATCCCGGAAGATCGGTTCATGGCGATGGCGTGGAGGATGGGTCCAGGGCCTGTCCCGCATGTACGGGGCGTCGGCCCTCCCGGGTCAGGCGATCGACTTCGTCGAGGTGTGTGCGCACGGCGTCGGCCACGGCGCGGGGATGGGGCCGGTGGGTCGCCAGCCAGCCGGGCCGGGTCAGCGGCTCGGTGGTGAGCACGCCCCACAGCGGCGGCGACACCCGCCCCCGGACGTGTTCCGGCGGAGGTGTGGCGTCGTCGGGGTCCAGGTCCAGGGCGCGGCGGACCAGGGGTTGGAGGCGGCGGAGCACCTCCGGAGGCAGCGGCGGCCCGTGGGGGACCGGCTGGCGGCGGCCCGTCAGGCGCTCGCGAAGGGTGTCGAGGTCGCCCGACCGGAGGCGACCCGAACGGGAGGTCGGGGCCGAGAACGGCGACATCCAGCGGAACGGCGACATCCATCCGGTGGGGGGGACGAGGGCCCCCAGAGCCGCCACCACGGCACCACCGGCCGCCGCCACGACCACCACCTGGAGCACGGTCCAGGCGTGCTGGGGCGCGGCCACCACCACGACCCCGCCCAGCGCCAGCGTCGCCCCGGCCACGTTCCGGGCGCGCAGGACGAAGCCGCTCACGCCCGGACCCCGGGAGCGGGACGGCTGCCCCTGTCCTCGAGCTGGCTCAGGGTCGCGTCCACGACCCGGCTCGCCTCGGTGCGGTGCCCGTCCGTGAGGGGGCGGCCGCTGAACTGGGCCAGGAGGTACAGGTCCGTCAGGCGGCGCAGTGGGGCCGCGTCGAGCGCCAGCCGGAGAAGCACCCGGTCGAGGTATTCGTGGGGCGCTTCCTCCGGGCGTACCGGTACCCCTGCCCGCTTCAGAGCCTCGAGCATGCGCTGGTAGGCGGAAGTGACCGGCTCCGAGGACGGCGGCCCGGCGCGCCACGGATCGGCCCGGGGTTCCTCGACCTCCTCGTCGGCCTCGGGCGTACCGAGCGCCGGAGGGAGTTCCGGCGGGCGCAACGCCCGGAGCGACACCGTGCGCCGGCGCAGCATGAGCACCGTGAACCAGACGATGGCCGCCAGGATCAGGTACGGGAGGTAGGGTCCGATCACGCTCAGGAGGCTGGGGCGCACCGCCTCGTCCAGGCGTTGGTCGGCGGATGGCGCCGCTCCGGACGACCCACCAGGGCGCCGCCGGACCCCCGGGCGGCCGGTCCTCCGCGGGGGGGACGTGTCCTGGCCGACGCCTCTCCACCCCGGTCGCCACCGGGCGACGGTGCGCCCGGACGGACGGACGGCGCCGTGGCCGGGGCCTCCTCGGGCGGGGCCGGGGTCGGACTCAGGAACGCCAGCAGCGTCACCACCGCCATCAGCCCGGCGGCGGTGCGGAGGGCATCGATGGTCGGATCCGGGCCCCGGGCGCCCGGTGGGCGGATGCGGTCGGCCTGGGTCATCATCACGGCCACGCCGCCGGCCAGGGCCAGGACCCCGCCCAGGCGCACCAGCCAGGTTCCGGTGGGGGTCAGCTCGAGGGGTGGCGCGAGGAGCCCGTGCCCGCTCACGGCCAGTGCCACGACGACCGACGCCGCGAGGGCCAGGGCTCCGCCGCGCCAGGCCCCACTCCGGGTACGAAGGGGGGGCGACCCCGCGGTCGCATGCCCGCTCATCCTGGTTGTCCTGGCGCGATCCCCACCGTGGATCCCCCTTCGACCTCGCGTGCCCGACGGCTGCGGCGCCCCGGACGGCGTGCGCAGCGTACGCGGCCAACCTGCAACCGACGGCCGGGCGGGGACAGGGCCACGACGCACGCCCTCCCTACGACGCCGTCTTCGGCCCCGTGAACGTCCGGTGGGCCTCCTCCACCGCGCCTCCGGTGCCCACGAGCACGACCCGGTCCGTCGCCTTCAACTCCGTGTTGCCCCGGGGTACCACGAAGGCGGCGTCGCGGATCACGGCCGCCACCACGCACTGCTCGGGCATCGGGATCTCCGAGATCGTGCGACCGACCACCCGGCCGTTCTCGGGAATCACCAGTTCCAGGAGGCTGGCCACCCCCGACTCGATCTCGAAGAGTTCGGCCACCCCGGGCCGGTCCAGGTGGTTCTCCACCATGGCGGCGGTGGCGTAGGCCTGGCTGATGCACTCGATGCCGGACTCCTGCAGGAGGGGGATGTAGGCCGGGTCGCGCACGACGGCGATGACCCTCGGAATGCCGAGGCGACGCGCCTGCAGGGCGGCGATGGTGTTGCGGTCGTCGATGTCGGAGGCCGCGATGGCCACGTCCACCCGGTCGGGACCCACCTGCTCCAGGATCTCCTGATGGGTCCCGTCGCCCTGGAAGACGGGCGCGTGGTAGAGCTGCTCCAGCTCGTCGCACCTTGCCGGATCCTGCTCGACGAAGGTGATCTGGTACCGGGACGACCGGAACATCATCCGGTATTCGTCTTCCGCGAGGAGTCGGTCGGCGATGCTGCTGCCGTGACGGCCTCCCCCGATGATCAGCACGTGCATCTTGGGCCTCCAGAAGGTCTTGAGACGAAGTCGAAGGCGGCGGGCGCGATGGGGCAGGCCGCGGAGCTGGGCGCGGTTCGCCGGCTGCACCAGGTACAGGACGCCTCCCACGGCCGTGAGCGCCAGGCCGAGCAGGAGGCTCAGCGGCTCCAGGGTCGGGACGAAGATCCAGCAGGCGATCATGCCCAGGATGGGCGCCACGGGATACATGGCCACCTCGAAGGGACGCCGCAGCGCGGGCATCTTCCGCCGCAGGGCGATGGCGGCGTAGTTCACGATCCCGATGGCCACGAGGTACCCGAAGCTGCTGGCCGCCGCCAGGAAGCGCACGACGCCGAGGGCCCCGAGCACGACCACCAGGGCCGAGCACACGAGCAGCGCGACGTGGGGTGTGCGGTAGCGGAAGTGGAGACGGGCGAAGATGTCGGGCACGTGGCCGTCGCGGCCGAGGGCGAAGAGCACCCGGGAGCTTGCGCCCAGCGTGACGCTGAAGGCCGACAGGCTGGCCATGATGGTGGCGAGGATGCCCGCCCACCGCCCCCAGGGCCCGAAGAGGTAGTCGGCCAAGAACACGAAGGGCGTGCTGGTGGCGGCGAGATCCTGGTACGGGACCACGCCCATCATCACCCACAGGAGGAGGCCGTAGATCGTCACCCCCGTCCCCAGGGTGATCAGGATGGCGCGGGGGATGGTCCGCGCGGGATCGATGATCTCCTCGCCGGCCACCGTGATGAGGTCGAATCCCACGTACGAGATGTAGATGAGGCCCATCGTGGGCAGGAGCGGCCCGTACCCCAGGGGCGCCAGCGGGCGCAGGTTGGCCGGCTCGACGTGGAACGCGCCCAGGACGCCGACGCCGACCAGCACCAGGAGTTCGACCACGTTCATGACCGCGATCACCCGGAGGGCTTCGGCCTGGCCGCGAAGGTTGGTCACGGCGAACACCACGGTGGTCACGAGGATGACCAGGGGGATGCTCACGCCCGGCAGGAAGTAGGCCTCCACGGTGATCGCGAAGATCACGGCGTAGAGCGCGCAGGCGAGCGTGTTGCCGATCCAGAAGAACCAGCCGGTGAGGAAGGCGACCGGCGGCGCCAGGGTGCGGCTCGTGAACGTGTAGCCGCCGCCGGCGATGGGGAGGGCCGCGCCCAGCTCTCCGTAGTTCAGCGCCGTGAACAGCGTCAGGAGCCCCATGGCCACGTACGCGACGATGCCCAGAGGCCCGATGGACCCCGCGACCTCGCTCGGCAGCGCGAAGATGCCAGGCCCCATCATGGCCCCGATCCCGATCATGACGGCCATGAACAGGCCGATGTCCCGGCGGAACGAGTCCCCCCTCGGGGGCGGACGGTCCGCGGCGCTCATCGTCCGCCTTCGTCAGACGCTGGGTGGCATCGCATGGGGTCAGGATGCCCGTCCGGGGGCGTCGACGCCACGCCCCCCGTCCCACCGGGGTGGTCGACTGGCCGGCGTCCGGCGGCGTAGGTTCCCGACCTCAGCGCCGTGACCCGGCCCCCTCCCCCCACGAACCGCCCGCCATGCGCCCGCGCCGCTTCCACCGCCTGCGATCCGTCCTCTCCCGCCGCCAGCCGGACCTCACGGTCCTGATGGAGAAGGTCAACAAGCCCCACAACTTCTCGGCCATCCTCCGGAACTGCGACGCCGTGGGCGTGCTGGAGGCCCACGTGGTTCCACCCCGCCACGGCCTCGATCTCCACCACGGGACGTCCGCGGGCACGAAGAAGTGGATCCGGGTCCACACCCACGAGACCGTGGAGGACGGCGTGGCCCACCTCAAGGAGCGGGGGTTCACCGTCGTGGCGGCCCACCCGTCCGACGACGCCATGGACTATCGGGCGGTGGACTACACGCAGCCCATCGCCCTGATGATGGGGGCCGAGCTCCACGGCGTGTCGGACGAAGGTCTGGCGCTCGCCGACGCCCACGTCGTGGTGCCCATGGTGGGCATGGTCCACTCCCTGAACGTGTCCGTGGCCACCGCGCTCCTCCTCTTCGAAGCGTTCCGGCAGCGCGACGCCGAGGGTCTGTACGACGAACCGCGCCTGGAACCCGGGCGGTTCCGGAAGACGCTCTTCGAGTGGGCCTACCCCACCCTGGCCCGCACTCACCGGGACGAGGGGCGGGACTACCCCGCGCTCGACGACGACGGCCAGATCGTCCGCCCCGCCGGAGATCCGTCCACGAGCGAGTGATCCCGCAGGACGCCTGGAAAACGTTCAATTCGCCGTACTGAACGGATCGGGGGTGTCCATCCGTTGACCATATGGTTGAAAACGATCATATTCGTGTCATGGTCGGTTCGGGGCATCCGCCCCTCGTCGGCCCGACGAACGATTCGATCGGGGGAGACCGGATGGACGTTTCGAACGGCGATCTCACGCTCACCAGCACGCAGGCGGCAGACCTCCTTGACGTCCACCCGTCCACGGTCAAGCGCTGGTGCAACGACGGGGATCTGGGCTACTCCACGACCCAGGGAGGGCACCGGCGGATCCACCTTCAGGCCGTGAGCGAGTTCGCGCGGTCGAAGGGCATCCGGACCATCCTCACCCCGTTCCACCCGTACGAACCCCACGTGTGGACGGCCCTTCGCGAGGCCGAAGAGGACGGCTCGTTCCGGCGCCTCCACAACCTGGCCATGGGCTGGATCCACCGCGGTCGCCTGCGGCGTGTCGCCCGGCTCTACGACGCCCTGGCCCAGAGCCGGAACGTGTCGCTGTGCCGCTTCTGCGACGAAGCGGTCCGGGGCCTCATGGCCGACGTGGGCCGCGCATGGCACGAGGGCCGGCTCCGGGCCGGCGAGGAGCACATGGTCAGCCAGGCCATGACCGAGGTCCTTCTCCGCCTCCGTGACCGCAACGAGCGGGAGCGGGACCCGTCGGCCCCGACGCAGGGGGTGGCCCTGGTCGGTTCGGCCGAGGGCAATCAGCACCACCTCGGCGCCCTGTCGGTGCGGGTCCTTCTCGAGCGGCTCGGGTGGGAGGTGCTCTTCCTCGGCCCCGACGTGCCCCTCGAGGACTTCGGGATGATTCAGCGCAACCGAGGCGCCGACCTGGTGTGCGTGTCGATGCCCC
The DNA here is from genome assembly GCA_040216925.1 of Longimicrobiales bacterium. Lineage (GTDB taxonomy): Bacteria > Gemmatimonadota > Gemmatimonadetes > Longimicrobiales > Gaopeijiaceae > JAJCZZ01. The sequence goes on along the minus strand of JAVJOF010000025.1, from coordinate 169,594 downwards.
CGCCGGCCGCCGTGGGCGACGTGAACCGTGTGGTGGGCATCCTCCGGGAACTCTACGACGTCGCTCGTCCGTATTCCCTGGCCATGGGGGGTGCGGTTCCCGTGGAGGTCGAGCCGGCGGTCCTGGAGGGCCCGTTCGTGAACGTCGGGATCTTCCAGGGCTGCGGCCACTTCCAGCGTGCGCTCGCCGAGGGGTGGGTCGCCGGGTCCGGCCGTCGGGTGGCGTCGTGAGGGCCCCGGGCCCGGTGTCGCGCCTGGAGTGGACCGCTCTGGCCGCGCTCCTCCTGTTCACGGTCGTGGCCATCGGCGGCTACTGGAACTTCGCGCTGCACCCCGAGCGCCTGGCCCGATTCCCCGGCGCCACGGAGTTCTACGCGCGGTCCTTCCCCTTCTTCGCACGGCTCCACATCGCCGTCTCGGCCGTGGCGTTGGGCGTCGTCCTCGTCCGCCGCCTCCGGGCTGCCTGGATCCCCGCGGCCCTGGCGGTGGTCGGGATCAGCTTCCTTTCGGAGCACGTCGGGACCGGCTACGGGATCCCCTTCGGCGGCTACGGCTACACGGCCATGCTCGGCCCCAAGATCGGCGGGCGGGTCCCGGCTCTGATCCCGCTGAGCTGGTTCCTCATGGCCCTTCCGTCCTGGATCCTGGCCCGTGCGGCCCTCGGCGGTCGCGGCGGCGCGGCCGGACGGGTGGTCCTGGGGGCGGCGTGGCTGACGGTCTGGGACCTGGCCCTCGATCCCGCCATGAGCTTCCTGACCACCTACTGGGTGTGGGAGGAGTCGGGGCCCTACTACGGCATGCCCTGGCTCAACCTGGTCGGTTGGTACGTGACGGGTCTGGCGCTGATGGCGGCGCTCGAGGTCGCGCTCCGGCGGGTCGAGGTGGATCGGGTGCCGGTCCGGTGGATCGCGGCCTACTACGGCGTGGTCGTGCTCATGCCACTGGGCATGCTGATCGCGGCCGGACGCTGGCTGGCGGTGGTCGTCACCCTGGCCGCCGTCGCGGCCACCACGGCGGTCGGGCGGGCCGTCGGGCGAAAGGCCGAGCGCGTCGGAGCGACTCAGGACCCGCCGTCCGCCACCTCCGCGGCTCCCGACCCACGCGTGGGCGCGTCCATGGGGGCCCGGTGACGTCGCCGGCCGCGACCGTGGCCGCCTCCTCGGCCCACGCGACTGCCGACACCACGCGCACGGTCCACGACGAGGTGGTGCGGACCGGACTGCGTGGCGCGGCGGCGGAACTGGAGGCCGCAGGCGTGGCCGTGCCGGCCCTGGCGGGGAAGCTCCTGCGCCCCCTCGTCGCGTACGCGCTTGTCCCGCCACACCGCCGCGGGGACCTCGACGAGCGGTTCTGGATGGGGGCCTGGGCGGTCCAGATGGTCCACGAGGCGTCGCTGCTCCACGACGACATCCTCGACGACGCGGTGGAGCGCCGCGGCGCCGAGACGCTGGTGGCCCGCCGCGGAGTCGGACCGGCCCTCGTTCTCGGCGACCAGTACCTCACGGGGTCGTACCGGGCCGCCGCCCGGGTCGGGTCGGCCGCGTTCCTCGACGCGTTCATCGTGGCGGTGGAACGGACCGTGGCCGGCGAGGTGGCACAACACCGGTCGGCGGGGCGCCGTCTCGATCCGGCCGAGTACGAGGACGCCGTGGTGGGCAAGAGCGGCGAGTTGTTCGGGGCGGCTGCGTGCCTCGGCGGTGCGTGCCTCGGCTCCCCGCTGGCCGAACGCGTGGCCCTGGGGCGCGCCCTCGGCTCCCTCTACCAGCGGGTGGACGACCTCCTGGACTACTGTTCCGCCGCCGACACGGGCAAGCCGCCGCTCCAGGACTACCGCCAGCGGAAGTGGACGTGGGTGCTCGATCTGGCCGGCGTCGTGTCGTTCGACGCGACGGAGGAGAACGTGCTGGCCGCGTTGTTCGACGGGCGGGATGACGGACCTTCGGCGGCCCGCAGGGCCCTGGACGACCTCCGCTGCCGGCGTGACGCGCTCCTCGACCGCGCCGCTGCCCTGGTGCCGGGAGACCGTATCCTGGCCAGGGTACTGGATTCGTGGCTGCAGGCTGCCGCACGGGGTGTAGCGCTTCAGGAGGCGCAGCGGGGGGGGGACCGCCGGCCCGCCTCCGGTCGCGGGCGCCCGACGCCCGAAGCGGAGGTGGCGGAGCTGGCCCGGGCCGTGGGCGGCCCCGAGGCGTGGCCGGCCTGGTTCGGCCGGCACGCCCGGACCTTCCGGTTCGCGGCGCGCCTCTTCCCCGCCCCCGACGCGGCCCGGGTGGCCGGACTCTACGCGTGGTGCCGGTTCTCCGACGATCTGGTGGACGAGCCCCACGACGACGCCGATCCGGACCGCCTGGCGGCGCGGGTCGAGGCGTGGCGCGCTCTGACACGCGCCGCGTACGACGGCGACGCCACGGAGGTGCCGCTCGTGGACGTGGTCCTCGGTCAGGCCCGGGAGGCCCGGGTGGACTGGCGCTACCCGTCCGCGGTGCTGGACGGCGTGGCGATGGATCTGTCGGTGCGCCGGTACGGCACCTGGGCCGACCTGGAGGCCTACACGTTCGGCGTGGCCGGAGCCGTGGGCGGATGGATGACCCAGCTCTTCGGGCTCCACGACCCGGACCTGCTCCACCGGGCCCACGCCCTGGGCCATGGCATGCAGCTCACGAACATCCTCCGGGACGTGGGCGAGGACTGGCGCATGGGGCGCCTCTACCTGCCCGCGACGCTGATGGAGGCCCACGGCCTGCGCGGCACCGACCTCGACGAGATGGTGCGAGGGTCCGTGGCCGTCGGCGAAGCGTGGCGGGCCGCCATGGCCGAACTCGTGGGCCGCGCCGACGGGTACTACGACCTGGCCTGGCCCGGCATCCGGGCCCTGCCCCAGGGCTTCCGACGCCCCGTGGCGGTGGCCGCCGCCGCCTACCACGGGATCCACCGGGAGGTCGAACACAACGGGTTCGACAACCTCACCCGGCGGGCGCACACCTCGCGCTCCCGGAAGCTCGTGCTCGGGGCTCGCGGCCTGTGGCGGGCACGGGGGGGACCGTGAACTCCACAGCCGCCGCGTGGCGCGCGTTCGACCTGGTCCGGCGGCCCTGGATGGCGCTCCGGGTCCGGACGCACCTGGCGGGCACCACCCGAGCGCTGCCGGAGGGACGCTGGGTGCTGGTGGCCAACCACGAGAGCTTCTGGGACGGCTTCCTGATGCGCGACGTCCAGAGGGCCCTCGGGCCGCGGCGGTCCTTCCACGCCGTCATGCTGGACCGGGAACTGGCTCCCCGCCCCTGGCTCCGGGCCCTGGGGGCCCTGGGGGTCACCCCAGGGTCCCTGGCACGGAGCCGTATGCTGGTGGCCGCGGTCGAGGCCCTTCCGGACGACGCGGTCCTGGCGTTCTTCCCGCAGGGACGCATCCGGCCCGGGTCGCCCCGCCCGCTGGACTTCCAGACGGGCATCGCCACCCTCTGCCGGCGCATCGCGCCGGTGGCGGTGCTTCCGGTGGGTCTACGGGTGGTGACCGGGCGCACGGCCCGGGCCGAGGCCTACGTCAGCGTCGGCCAACCCGTGGCGGCCACCGGACGCCGGCTCGACACCCCCGGCCTGGAGGATCTGGTCACGGCCCAGGTGGACGCCGTGGACGATTTCCTGGCGCGGTACGGCGAGGACGCCCCGGAGATGTGGCCGGGACCCGACGGATCCCTGGAGCCGGCGCGACCGGAATGGCTTCAGACGACCTTTCCCACGTGGGCTTCGAGGAACTGAGCATGGACCAGCATCGCAGATCGGCCATCGTCATCGGCAGCGGATTCGGAGGCCTGGCCATCGCCGGGCGCCTCCAGGCCGCGGGACTCGACGTCACGCTCCTGGAGAAGCGGGAGAAGATCGGCGGGCGCGCCTACCAGCTCGTGGACCGGGGCTACACGTTCGACATGGGGCCCAGCCTGATCACGGCGCCCCACATCATCGACTCGATCTTCCGGGCCGGCGGCCGCCGGATGGAGGACTACGTCGAGCTCATGCCGCTCGATCCCTACTATCGGATCTACTTCCACGACGGGACCCACATCGACTACGTGGGCGACACCGAGCGCATGAAGGACCAGATGCGGCAGTTCTCCGAGGCCGACGCGGATCGTTTCGACGGCTTCCTCCAGGACGTCCGCCCCATCTACGACGCCGTCATCTCCGAGCGCCTCGGCTCCAAGCCGTTCGACACCGTCGGCACCATGATGCGGTTCCTTCCGCGCATGGCGAAGATGAAGGCCTTCCTCCCCGTCACGACCTTCGTGAACCGGTGGTTCGAGGACTTCCGGCATCGCTTCATCTACTCCTTCCACCCGCTGTTCGTGGGTGGAAACCCCTTCGCCACGCCCTCGATCTACCTGATGATCCCGTTCCTGGAGCGGGAAGGCGGCGTGTGGTTCACCCGCGGCGGGATGTACTCGGTGGTGGAGGGCCTGGGGCGGTACTTCCAGGAGATGGGCGGGACGCTCCGGACCGGAGCCGAGGTCCGGGAGATCCTGGTGGAGGACGGTCGCGCCGTGGGCGTCCGGACGGCCGAGGGCGAGCTCCGGGCCGACCTCGTGGTCAGCAACGCCGATCCGGGCCACACCTACGGCTCGCTGCTGGCCGACGCGCCTCGCAAGCGGTGGAACGACCGGAAGCTGGCCAGGACCGACTGGAGCATGAGCTGTTTCCTGCTCTACATCGGCACCAAGCGCCAGTACCCGAAGCTCGAGCACCACACGCTGATCCTGACCGAACGCTACAAGGAGCTGCTGAAGGACATCTTCGGGAAGAAGATCCTGCCCGACGACTTCAGCATGTACCTCCACGCCCCCACGCGGTCGGATCCGTCGATGGCGCCCGAGGGTGGCGAGAGCATGTACGTCCTGGTGCCGGTGGCCAACCAGCGGTCGGGACTGGACTGGAGCGCCCTCAAGGACTCGTTCGCCGACCGCGTCATCGACTTCCTGGAGGAGTGGGGTCTCGACGATCTGCGCCAGGAGATGGAGGTGCTCCACGTGTTCACCCCCGAGGACTTCGAGACGGAGCTCAACGCCACCTGGGGCAACGCCTTCGCCATCGAGCCGAAGTTCACCCAGACGGCGTGGTTCCGCCCGCAGAACCGGAGCGAGGACGTGGACGCCCTCTACCTGGTGGGGGCCGGAACCCATCCGGGCGCCGGGGTGCCCGGGGTGCTGCTCTCCGCGGAGACGACCTACGGATGCATCGCCGAGGATCTGGGGCTGGCCGACCAGTGGGACTGGGACGAGCCGGGCCGGGTGGCCCTGGAGCCGTCCGCCGGTACGCCGGCGGGGGTGGCCGCGGACTGACCTCAGTCGTCCGCGGACCGCCCGAGCTGGAACCGCAGCGAGTCTTCGAGACCCTCGAACGCGAAGTCGTAGCCGGTGTCGACGGCGCGGGCCGGCAGCACACGCTGCCCCTCGAGCAGCGCCTCCTTCCCGAGTTCTCCGAAGACGGCCTTCACCGCCAGACCGGGCACCGGCAGGACCGTCGGCCGCCCGAGCACGCTGCCCAGGATGCTGGTGAACGTGCTGTTGGTGACCGGGTGGGGGCTGGTCATGTTCACCGCGCCGTGGATCCGGTCGTCGACGAGGCAGTGGTGGATCATGCCCACCACGTCGTCCAGGTCGATCCAGCTCATGTACTGACGTCCGCTCCCGAGCCGTCCGCCCACGCCCATCTTGAAGGGCAGCAACATCTTGCCCAACGCTCCACCGGCCGGCGAGAGCACCACGCCGGCCCGGAGGCGGACCACACGGAGGCCCCCTCGTTCCGCGGGGCGCGTAGCCGCCTCCCAATCCTGGGCCACCGAGGCCAGGAACCCCTTCCCGGGCCGGCTGTCTTCCGTCAGGCGCTCCTCGCCCCGGTCTCCGTAGTACCCGACGGCCGACATCGACAGCAGCACCCTCGGCCCCCCCGTCATCGTCGCGAGCGTCCGCGACAGGAGATCGGTTCCCTGGATACGGCTCTGCCGGATGGCCTTCTTGCGCGCATCGGTCCAACGCCCGCCGGCGATGGGCTCTCCGGCCAGGTGGACCACCGCGTCGGCCCGGGCCAGGCCCGCTGCATCGATCTCGCCGTTCGCCGGATTCCAGTAGACCGAGGTGCCGTCGAGGCGTGACCGGTCCCGGACCAGGCGGATGACCGAGTGGCCGCCGGTGGTCAGGAAGTGGGTCAGCGCACGTCCGATCATGCCCGACGCGCCCGAGATGGCCACGGTCATCCGGGGGCGTCCGCGGGCCGACGCATGACGCATCAGGTCGTGGCGGAGCCGGAGGCGCCGGAACGCGAACAGACGGTCCAGCTCCTTCTCGATGAAGCCCGGCGCCAGGGCGCTCCCGGCGGGTCCGAGGGGCGGCTCGATCTCGATGTCGTCCTCGAGGAGCGACCCCCCGCCCCCGTCCGACGAGAAGCGATGCACGTGCCGCCAGCTCTTCATCGGGCCGGACACCTGCTCGTCGCAGAACTGGCGGCCCTCCACGAAGTCCGTGTGCCGGAGCTTCCACTCGAACGAGGCGGGCCCCTGCCGGATGCGCAGGACCACGACGGCGCCGTCGCGGATGCCCCCTTCCTTGTGCACCACCTCGACGTCTCCCCACGGCGGCGTCAGGCGCTCGAGGGCGCCGGGGCGCTCGTGCCAGGCGAAGACCTCGTCGACGGTGTGTCCGGGGAGGTGGGTCTCGTAGGTCAGGCGCATGCGCGGTCGCGGAAGGTTCGGGTGGGTGGTCGCCGGTGGGGTACACCCGACCGGGGCCAGGGTGTCCCGGGCCCTACGGAAGGTCGGGGCGTCAGGAGTCGTCCGCGTCGGGGCCGGCCCAGCGGGCCAGGTAGTCGGCCACGGCCACCTTCCTCCGCGTCGACTTCGAGGTCATGGATCGCACCTTGCCGAAGACCTCGCGCTCCGGCCACCCGCGGTCGAAGCGGCCCAGGATCCAGAAGATGCCCGACCAGGAATTCGGGTCCCGACCGTCGATGGCGTACTTGTTGTTGAGTTCCACCATGATGTCGAGCGCCGTCCGGGGGTGCTCCGACCACTCCAGGATCTTCTTGCCCCACAGCATCCGCAGGTAGTTGTGGATGATCCCTTCCTCCCGGAGCTGCCGCTGCGCGGCGTTCCACAGCGGATCGTGGGTCCCGGCGGCCTCGAACTCCTCCAGCGAGTACACCCAGGGGCGCTCGTCGCCGGCGTGCTCGTCCAGCGTCGCCCGGGCCCAGTCGGGGAGGGTGTCGTAGTCGGCGTAGTCGGGCCGGAGCCGGCAGTAGACGTGGCCGAGCTCCCGCCAGGTGATCAGCTGGTCCAGGAACGCTTCGGCGTCGGGGCCCATCCCCCACCACCCCTCCCGCTTCCCGTCGGCGGTGTCCGACAGCCGGGCCGGGCTCCATCCCTCCTTGTCCGCCACGGCGTGGAACACCTCGTGGGCGGACAGATGCCCCCAGTGCAGCCAGGGGGAGAGCCCGCTCTGCGCATCGGCGTCGGGGTCGTTGCGCTCGTCGACGTAGCGGTCGAGGCGGTGGTCGAGGAAGGCGTCCAGGCGCGCCCTTCCGGCGGCGTGCCCGCCCCGGGCCTCCACGGGCGCGACGCCGTGGTCGATGGGAAGCGCGGCCAGGCCGTCGCCGTCGGGGTCGAGAAGGGCGTCCGAGGCGGCGGGCCACCGCTCCGCCACGGCATCCGAGACTGGGTCCGCGTCCGGGAAGTCCCTGTCGTCCAACGGGTTGGGATCGGGCATCTCCACCAGATACTCAGGCAGGGTCTTCTGGAGGTAGCGGCGGAAGTGGTAGGCCGCCGAGTACGTCTTCTCCGGGGCGTCGAGCGGAAGGAGCCCGCACGAGTCCACCGCTTCCAGCCGGACGTCCAGGGCGTTCGCCGCAGCCTCCAGCATCCGCGGCAGGAAGAAGGCCGGGTACGCGTCGGTGACCACCACGCAGGCGTCGTCTGCCAGCGCCTCCAGGAGCCCCTTCCCCGCCCCTTCCTCCGGCTCGACGTAGGCGTGGTAGGTCACGCCCGAGTCCGTCAGCGCCTCCCGGTGCTCGGCCATCCCGTCGAGGACGAAGCGGTGGTGGCGGTCGCTGGCCCACCGGTATCCCACCCGGAGGGCCTCGAGGATCACCAGAGGGCGGTCCAGCTCCCGGGCGTGCTGGACGGCCCGGTCCAGTGCGAAGTTCCAGCCCAGGCGACGGTTGGCGACCATCCAGTACAGCACGTAGCGGCCGTCGGGGCGCACGTTTGCGTCGTTCAGGGGGTGCAGCCGAAGGTCGGTCATCGGTCGTCGTCGTCGTCGTCCACGAGGGTGAAGCCGGTGCGCGTCATCGCGCCCCACCCTTCCACCCCCCGGAGCGCCGAGATCGTTCCCTTCAGGCGCCAGAAGGTCGAGGCCTGGCGGTAGCCGAAGTTCTCGGCCACGCCCAGGATGAACAGCCGGATCAGGTCCGAGGCCCTCGGGTAGCGCCGGAACGACAACTCCTCGAGCGCCACCGCGGATATCGACAGGCTGACTCCCAGCACGACCGCGACCATCAGGAACGCGGCCACGAACAGGGGATCCGCCCGGCCCGCGATGATCGCGGCGGCGAACGCCACGTACCCGGCCGCCTCGATGACCGGCCCCCACATCTCCAGGAAGTAGAAGTAGGGGAACGCCAGGAGGCCCGCCCTCCCGTAGCGTCGGTTGAGGAGCATCACCCGATGGCGCGTCAGGGATTGGAACAGCCCCCGTTGCCACCGATCCCGCTGGCGCCCGAGCACGCGCATGGACTCGGGGCACTCGGTCCACGCGACCGGGTCGGGCACGAAGTGGATCCGGTAGGGGATCTCCTTCTCACGGCAGTGGCGGTGGATGCGGACCACGAGCTCCATGTCCTCGCCCACCGTGTCCGATGCGTACCCCCCGGCGTCCACCACCGTCTGGCGGTGGAACACCCCGAAGGCACCGGAGATGACCAGGGTGGCGTCGAGCGCGTCCCACCCCATCCGCCCGCTCAGGAAGGCACGGAGGTACTCCAGGACCTGGAAGCGGGCCAGAAGGCTCTTGGGCAGGCGGACGTCGACCACCCTGCCCTGCTTGATCACGCAGCCGTTGGCGATGCGCAGGATGCCCCCGGCGGCCACGGTGCGCGCGTCTTCGAGGAACGGCCGGACCACCCGGATCAGGGCGTCGGGCTCGAGCAGCGAGTCGGCGTCCATGGCGCAGAACAGCGGGGTCCGGCAGAAGTTGATGCCCGCATTGAGCGCGTCGGCCTTGCCCCCGTTCTCCTTGTCCACGACCCACAGGTTGCGGTATCGCCGGCTCCTCAGGAGCTGGCGCACCGGCTGGGCGGGCAACGAGGCCATGGGCAGTCGCGCCGCCGGATAGAGGTTGAAGGCCTCGGTCAGGCGCGCCAGCGTCTCGTCGTTCGAGCCGTCGTTGACCACGATGATCTCGTACTCGGGATACTCGAGCGAGAGCAACGACCGGACCGACTCCACGCAGGTAGGTTCCTCGTTGAACGCGGGAGCCACGAGGGTGATGGGCGGCGCGCCGGCCGAGGCGATCAGGGTGTCCAGGTCCAGCGACTTCATCCGGTTGGCGTACCGGCGCAGGGCGCCGAAGGCGAACAGGCTCGTGCTGAGGTACACGCCGTTGAGGAGGACGAAGTAGATCAGGACGACCCAGTTCAGGACGTCCACGACGGTCCAGAACACCTCGCTCATGGACGGGGTCCGGGGGTCTGCGCGGGCCGCCGCCTCACGAACCGTGCTCCGCCAGGACCTGACGGGCCACGACGGCCCGGGGATGCTCGGAGTCGGCCAGGTCCCGGAGGAGCTGTTCCCCCCCCGCGTCGTGGATGCCCCGTGCGGCGCTGATGGCAACCCAAGGCGACGGGTCGGACATGGCGCCGATGAGGCGGGGCATGTCGTCTTCCTGCCCGAGCGCACCCAGGGCCCGCAGGGCCGTGGAGCGCACCGCCGCGTCGGGAGACGCGCAGCGCACCCGGATGTACCGGGCGTGCTGGGGGAAACCGACCTGCGTCAGCAGGCGCAGCGCGGACGCCAGGAGATCGGGGTCCTCCTCGATCTCCACCACGGCCGCCGCCGCCGGGCCCGCCTGAAGGTCGGGAAGCTCCGCCAGGGCCCGGGCGGCGATGGCGCGGACCCGAGCCGGCTCGGTCGGGTCGGCCATGACCTCCCGGAGCGCCTCGGCGCCATCCGGGCCCATGCCGGCCAGCATGGAGGCCAGGAAGTTGGGGCTCCACGTGTCGAACCGGTACAGGCGCCGGAGGATGGGATCGGCGTAGCGCGCGTCGTCCTGACGGGCCAGCGCCGTGGCCGCCACCATCGCCACGAGAGGCGACGGGTCGTCGAGGGCCGCGGTGACCGCATCGGCGTGCTCGGGGAGCCCCAGGGCGCCCAGGGTCTGCACGGCGCGGGTACGGACCTCCTGATGCCGGTGGATCGTCCGGGGCACCAGGGGGGCGAGGTACGGTCGGGCCAGCCGCTGCAACGTCTCGCGCTCGGCTCCGATGACCCGCCGGGCGTACTCGAGGGCGAACTGGACGAAGTGGAGGCGTTCCCGGGGCCCCACCAACCGGTGGATCTCGGCTTCGGCGTCCGGATCCATGAGCGCCTGGAGCAGTGGTTCCTGCCACCGCGCAGTCAGGCGCCGCCACCGGGCCTCCCGGATCTCGTGGCCCGCCCGGAGCAGCATGGTGTACATCGCGAACAACAGCGACAGCGCCACGAGGGCCGCCACCGAGAGGGCCAGCACCCACAGCGCGCCATCGCGGACGCTCAGGGCCGCGACGAAGGTGGCGAGATCGGGCATGGAGGGTCGGGTCCGGTCAGGGCCCGGCCCGGGACTGCGACCGGGCCAGGAACCGCCGGAGCCGTGCCACGAGCTCGGAGGGCGAGAACGGCTTGTGGATGAAGTCGTCCGCACCGAGCTGGAAGGCCCGCACCACGTCGGACTCGGCACCCATGGAGGTGACCATCACGATGGGAACGCGAGCGTACGCAGGGGTGCGCCGCAGCCGCTCCAGGAGTTCGAATCCGTCCATCCCCGGCATCTTCACGTCCAGGATGACCAGCGACGGCTCGATGGCCAGTGCGCCGCGGTGGGCGTCCCGTCCGTTGGCGTACCGGATGACCTCGAAGCCTTCCTTCTCCAGCCGGTGGCGGAGGATGGTGGCCGTGATGTCGTCGTCCTCCGCGATCAGGATCGGACGGGGCCGGCCCGAGGTCGGCGCCTCGCCGACCACCAGTCGGTTGCCGCCCGCTTCCCGTGCCCGGAACGCCCGGCGCTGGGCCTGCTCCAGGAGCGACTCACCCGAGTGGTCGGTGTCGAGTCCCTCCGCCAGGCCGGCGGACAACGTGAGGCGGAAGGTCTCGCGGTCCGGCCCCTCGATGGGCAGGTCCCGGAGCCGGGCCACGAGCTCGTTGGCGACCCGGGGGGCCTGCTCCGCCAGCGCTCCCGGAAGGAGGACGGCGAACTCCCCGCCGGACAGGCGGCCCATGGGGGCGTCCTCGTCCAGCGACTCCCGGAGCACCGTGGCCACCTCGTAGACGATGCGCTCGGCGGTGCCCCATCCGTAGCGTTCCGACAGGTCTTCGATCCCGTCGAGTTGCAGGGCCACGACCGCGAGCCGCTCGTCGGCGTCCTGGTTCTCCAGCAGGTCGAGGATCCCGGCGCGGTTGAACAGCCCCGTGAGGTCGTCCGACCGCTCACGGCGCTCGGCACGGGCCGAACGCTCCAGTCGGGCGTCCACGTCCCGGGCCAGGTCCACCGGGTCGAAGGGCTTGTCGACGAAGGCGTCGGCTCCCAGCCCGAAGCACTCGCTGCGCACGTCCGGGCTGGTGCGGGAACTGACCACGACCACGGGTACCCGGGCCGCTTCCGGCCGCTCGCGGAGCACCCGCAGGAGGGTCCGGCCGTCGCTGTCGGGCAGGATCAGATCGAGGAGGATCAGCGAGAAGGCGCCGGCGTCCAGGGCCTCGAGCGCCTCCCGGGCGGTGGACACCACCACGACCTCGCGATCCGGGGCGCGGAGGATCGCGGCCAGAAGGTAGCGGACCTCCCGGTCGTCCTCGACGACCAGCACCCGTTGCGTGCCGACCTCCTGAATCGGGTGTGGGGTCATCCCGTTCCCGACAACGTGAAGATCGAACCGAGCATGTCCTTGAGGATTCCGTGCTGCGCTTCGTCCTTCTGCACGACCCCCGAGGCCATTTCGCCCAGATCCCGCTCCTCCTGCTCGCTGAGTTCCTTCGCGGTCAGCACGATCACGGGCAACCCGGTGTGGAGCGGATCCGCCCGGAGCTGCTCGAGGAAGCCCATCCCGCCCATGACGGGCATGAGCAGGTCGAGCAGGACCGCGTCGGGTGCTTCCTTCCGGATCGCCTCCAGGGCGTCGGCCCCATTGCTGGCGGTGATGACCTCCAGCCCGAGGCTTGCCAGGTAGCCGGTCATCATCTGCCGCGCCGTGGGGTCGTCGTCCACCACCAGGACGCGTCCCCCCCGCTTCCGGACGAGGTTGCGCCAGAGCACCCGGAGCAGGTCTTCCCGTTCGAACGGCTTGGTGACCAGGTCCACGGCGCCCAGGAGGCGTCCACGCCCCTCGTTGGCCACGATGCTCACCACCACCACCGGGATCTGCCGGACCTCCGGGTCGGCCTTGAGCTCCTTCAGGACCTCCCACCCGCTCATGCCCGGCATCATCAGGTCCAGCGTGATGAGGTCCGGATGGTGCTCCCGCGCCGCGGCCAGCCCCTCCTCCCCGGTCTTGGCCCGGATGACCCGGCAGCCGAACTCCTCGAGGTAGTGGGCCATCAGCACCCGGGAGTCCTTCTCGTCGTCCACCACGAGCACCTGGAAGTCCCGCATCCGCTGCGACGGTGCGGGGGCCCCGGTCTTCTTCGTGCCGACCGCCCCGCCGTCGCCGTCCGTCTCCGCGCCGTTCGTCGCCACCCTCGAGGCAGCCCCGGCCGGCTCGTGCGCGGCTCCGGCGCCCACCGCCACCGGCTCCGCCCCGTCGTCTTCGGTTTCCTGGATCTTCTTGGCCGGCTTCCGCGCCCGTTCGCCCAGCACGATGGAGAAGGTCGATCCCTCGCCCAACGTCGATTCCACGATCAGGTCGTACCCCATCAGCAGGCAGATCGAACGGGAGATGGCCAGCCCGAGGCCCGTGCCTCCGTACTTCCGGGACGTGCCCGCCTCGGCCTGCTGGAAGGCCTCGAAGATGGCCTTGAGGCGGTCTTCGGGGATGCCGATGCCCGTATCCCGGACGCGGATGGCGATGGGGGTGCGACCGTCCGGTCCCACGTCGAGCTGGACCGTGACGGACCCTTCGTGGGTGAACTTCAGCGCGTTGCCGATCAGGTTGATGATGACCTGCTTCAGCTTGGCCGAGTCGGTCTCCACGAGGTCCACGGCCTCCGGCACGTCGGCCACCAGCTCGACGTTGCCCTCCTTCACCTTGGCCTGTCCCTCGAGCTGCTGGACCGTTTCCACGCAGAGGTGGGCCAGGTCCACCTCTTCGATGATCAGCTCCATCCTGCCGGCCTCGACCTTGGCCAGGTCCAGGACCTCGTTGATGAGCTCCAGGAGGTGCTTGCCGTTGGCCAGGACCCGCTGGAGGAACCCGATGTCCTTGTCGGTGAGGTGGTCGTCCTTGTTCTTCAGCAGGATGTTGGTGAAGCCGATGACCGAGTTGAGGGGCGTGCGCAGCTCGTGGCTCATGTTGGCCAGGAAGTCGCTCTTGGCCTTGTTGGCGGCCTCCGCTTCCTCCTTCGCGATGCGGAGGGCCTCCTCGGCCCGGAAGCGCGGCGTCACGTCCTTGCCGAAGAGCACGGCGCCACTGATGCCCTCGTCGCCCTGAATCGGGTTGGCGTAGAGCTCGAAGTACCGGAGCTGGCCGTCCACCTCGTCCGTGCGCACCACCACGTGCCGCTCCCCGCGCAGCGCCCGCTGGTAGACCTCGTGGTACCACTCGACGTCCTCGGCGGGGAACGTCTCCACCGGCAACTGCCCCACCGCGGGCTCGACGCCCGAACGGGCCTCCATGGCCAGGGAGAAGGCGGAGTTGAAGGTGATGAGACGGTGGTCCCGGTCCACCGACCAGATGGCGTCGCCCGTGTTCTCCACCAGCGCCGTCAGGTTCGCCTTCGAGTCGGCGAGCTGCCGCTCCGCCAGGCGCTGCTCCGTCACGTCCCGGAAGATTCCCTGGGTGGCCACGGCCCGCCCGTTCGCCCGGTGGGCCTGGGCGCTGCCCGACAGGATCACCAGCCGCCCGTCGGCGGCCACGTACTCGAGGTTGAACCGCCGGCTGGCCCCGCCGTCGAGGACCCGGTCGAACTCCTCCCGCAGGCGGGTCTTGTGCGCCGGATGCACCAGGTCGAACAGGTTGAGGCGTTCGAGCTGCGAGTCGGAGTAGCCCAGGACCCGCTTCCAGGCGCTGTTCACGTAGAGGATGTCGCCGTCGGGCGACACGCTCTGGATCAGGTCGTTGGCGTTGTCCAGGAAGTCCTGGAGGCGGGCGCGTCCCTCCTTCACCGCTTCCTCGGTCAGGGCCCGGACCTCCACTTCGCGCGCCAGGGCCTTGTTGGCCCCGGTGAGCGCACCCAGCACCTCGCCTTCGCGGCGGAAGGTCAGGTAGACGCTGAAGAGCAACCCGGTCAGGATGGCCAGGTAGCTGGCGATCTTCAGGAGGTGGGCCGCGTCGAACATCGCGTCGAAGCGCTGTTCCGACAGGGACATGAAGGCCGCGTGGTCCAGCGTCGAGATCAGCAGCGACACGAGCAGCCAGTGCTCGAACGCGTCGCGCTTCCAGGCGCCCTTGGCCAGGTAGCCCAGGAAGGCCAGCAGGAAGAACAGGCCCGGCAGGTACTCCGCGGGCCGGGTCACCGGGAGTTCGGTGAAGTGGGCCTCGGTCAGCGGCACCACCTCGAAGAAGAACAGGTTGACCAGGGTCAGGATCAGCGCGGTGGCGTACACCGACCCCTCGTGGACCGCCTCGCCTTCTCCCTCCCGGACCTCCTGGCGCCACGCGAGGAGCGACACGAACAGGAACAGCGACAGGAAGACGCGTTCCGCGGTCCAGCTCCACGCGAAGAGGTCTTCCGGGTTGGTGTCGGCACCCTGGATGCCGATGAGCCAGTCGCTGGTGATGAGCGCGTGGTTCAGATCCAGGAGGCCGGCGCCCAGGAAACCGGTTCCGATGAACAGGAAGGTCGCCTGCTTGCGGCTGTAGAAGCGCACCAGGGCCAGCCCGCCCACGACGAAGGCCAGCAACGTGGCCACCGTTTCCATGAGGGTGTGTGCCGTCGACGACGACGTCCCCTCCAGATTCCGCAGGACGAGGGAGCCGCCCAGGAGCAGCACCAGCAGGATCCAGTACATCGCGGCCCGCTCCGTGGAGCGGTCCGGTCCCTCGTAGGCCGGATCCACGGCGGACGCGGCGGCGCCCTTCTCCGGGACCGCCGTGGGCTCCGGAGCGGGGTCGTCCCTGTCGGGGTCTTCGGTCAGGAGTTCGCGTCCAGGCAACGTTCGATGGCCTCGATCAGAACATCCTCGTCCAGGATCGGCTTCGTGACGTAGTCGTTGAACCCGGCGGCGAGGTATTTCTCCCGGTCTCCCGCCATGGCGTGGGCGGTCAGCGCGATCACCGGCAGGGTCTTGAACTGCGGCTGGTCACGGATCCACGCCAGCACCTCCGTACCGTCCATCTCCGGAAGGGAGATGTCCAGGAGCACCAGGTCGGGCGGGTCGTCGGCCAGGCCGTTCACGGCGTCCACGCCGGTCTCGTACTCCGACAGGTCGTAGGTGCCTTCCAGCAGGGCCTGGACCAGCAGGCGGTTGTCCGGGTTGTCCTCGACGACGGCGATCTTGGCACTCATTCGGCGGTGTCCTTTTCCACAACTTGGAGGGCGGCACAGGCCGCCGCGTAGGCTTCTTCGAGGGGTGGCACCAGAACCATGAACGCCTCGGCGTCCCGTTCGCCGCACACCCGCTCCATCTCGGCGGCGATCGTGCGGACGGACTGGGCACCGACGTTGGCGGCGCTGGATTTGAGGGAGTGGGCCCCTCGTTCGGCCTCGTCCAGGTCGCCGTCGACCCCCGCTCGGATCTGGGTCATTCGTTCCTGACTGTTCTCGAGGAACAGCCGGATCATCTGGCCGACGAGCTTGTCGCCGCCCCATTCGCGCAGGCGTTCGAGAGCGGCGGGATCGAGGGCGTTGGACTCGGTCATGGAGATCGGGTGCCGGGGTACCCTCACGGGGGCCGGAGACCACCGTTGGGAGGCGTGAGGGCGTTGCGTCCAGTCTAGCCCGTGGGTCCGGCTACAGCAATGCGGAAAGGGCCGGAATCCCGTGGGATTTCCGCGTTTGTCACCGGTTCACGGGGCCCGGCCGGCTCGGGTGGGCCGGGCCGTTCCGAGGCGTGGCCGGAAGCAGCGCGTCGACCACGCCGGGAGCCGTCTCCCAGGCGTCGAATCGCTCGCCCCACGCCACCCCGAACTCCGACCCCGCAGCCCGGAGCCGGCTCTCGAGCCAGGTGCGCTCGCCGAACCCGATGTTCGTGCGGTAGAAGTCGGCCAGCGCGAAGACCTCGTCCAGGTGGGGCTCCACGTCCACCACCACGGACGGGAGCGTGGAGTGGGCGCCCCGGTACGTGAAGACGGGGCACTCGGCACGGTGGGGAGCGTGGGGCGCCGCCACCCGCGCGATGCGCGCCAACGTCACCGCGTCCACCGCGATGGTTCCGGTGGCGTGATGGTCGGGGTGGCGCATGCCCTTGGCCCACATCCGGCCCCACGTGATCAGGCCGTCCGGCGCGATCTCGGCCAGGACCCGCGCCACCGTCCTGGCGGATTCGGGGGTCGCCGCCACGCCGGTGTCCGGGAAGTCCAGGAAGCGATGCTCCACGTCGAGGATCGCCGCGGCCTCCCGGGCAAGCTCCAGCCGCCGGCGGGCCACGTCCTCGGGAGCGAGGTCGCCGAACGCCGCGGTCGCCTCGCCCCGGGTCAGGTACAGCACCACGACCCGGTCTCCCCGGACTCGCTGGGCCCGAAGGGTGCCGGCGGCCAGCACCTCGTCGTCGGGGTGGGCAAGGACCGCCAGGAGGGTCCTTCCGGCCATCAGCCCGCCAGGCCGTCCCGGAGGGAGCGGAGGCCACCGGCGGCCCCGTCGGCGTGTCCGTAGACCGCGGAACCGGCCACCAGCACGGTGGCCCCGGCTGCGGCCAGGATGGCGACGTTCCCCGCGTCCACGCCGCCGTCCACCTCCAGGGCCGCGTCGGAGCCGGCCGCGTCCAGCATCCACCGAGCCGTGCGCACCCGATCGACCGAGGCCTCGATGAACGTCTGACCTCCGAAGCCCGGATTGACCGACATGATCAGGAGCAGGTCGAGGACCGGCACCACCGAAGCGACGGAGTCCACCGGGGTCGACGGATTGAGCGCGACCCCCGCGAGCGCGCCCAGGTCGCGGATCCGCGTCAACGTCCGGTGGAGGTGGGGGCTCACCTCCTGATGCACCGTGACCACGTCCGCGCCGGCGTCGACGAAGTGTTCGAGGTACCGCTCGGGCGCCTCGATCATCAGGTGGACGTCCACGGGAAGGTCGGTGGCGTCCCGCACCACCTCGGTGATCCGCGGACCGATGGTGATGTTGGGAACGAAGTGGCCGTCCATGACGTCCACGTGGATCCAGTCCGCCCCCCCCGCTTCGGCGGCCTGGATCTCCTCACGGAGTCGGCCGAAGTCGCAGGAGAGGATCGAGGGGGCGAGCTTCACTGCGGACCTCCGATGGTGCGGATGCCGTCCGGGCCGGCCAGGATGGCCCGCTCGGCCATTCCCAGGAACAGGCCGTGATCCACGACTCCCGCCCGCCGGTCGAGGAAGGACTGCAGACCGGAGGGATCGGCGATCCCCCCGTCGAAGGTGCAGTCCAGGATCAGATTGCCGTTGTCCGACTTGTAGGGCGGACCGTCGTCGAACTTGCGGACCTCCACCGACGCGCCGAGCGCCTCGAGGGCGGCCACGTGGACCTGCCACCCCCAGTCCACGACCTCCACCGGAAGCGGAGACCGCGTACCCAGCCGATCCACCGCCTTGCGTTCGTCCGCGATGATGACCAGCCGATCCGAGGCCTGCGCCACCATCTTCTCCCGCAGGAGCGCGCCCCCGAGGCCCTTGATCAGGTCCAGTCCGGGGGTGACCTCGTCGGCGCCGTCCACGGTCAGGTCGAGGCGCGGACGGTCGCCCAGGGAGATGACGGGAACCCCCGCTGCCCTGGCTTCCCGGCCGGTCCGCACGGAGGAAGGCACCCCCACCACGTCCTGGAGCCGCCCTTCCTCGAGGGCGGCCCCCAGGAGCTCCACGAAGTGGGCCATGGTGCTGCCGCTGCCCAGACCCAGGACCATGCCGCTCTCGACCAGAGCCAGGGCGCGGGCGGCGGCCTCACGCTTGAGGCGCTCGGTGTCGTCCGACACCCGGTTCAGCCCGGGAAGTGATGCAGGACCTCGGACTTCATGCGATCGGTCATGGCCAGGGCCTTCTTCCAGGGCCGCTCCCACATGTTGCGCCCGAAGATGAGCCCGACGGCGCCGGCCTCCATGCCCACACGGGCCTTCTCGACCACGTCGTCGTCGCCGAGCTTGCTGCCGCCGCTGAACAGCACGAGCGTCCGGCCGGCCGAGGCCACCACCCGACGGGCCCCCTCGGCGTAGCTGTAGTCCAGCTTGGCGTATTTGCCGGGCTGCTCGCCGTCCTTCGGTCCCTGCTTGGGCATGTTGAGCTTCACGACATCCGCACCCAGCTCCATCGACACGCGGGCGGCGTAGTCGACGGCGTACAGCGAGTCGCGGCCGCCCTTGTCCTCGATCTCGTGACCGCGGGGGTAGGCCCACACGATCAGCGGCATGCCCCACCGGTCGCAGTCCTCGCGGACCTGCTGGAACTGCAGGAAGTCCTCGTCCTGGCGGGGCGAGCCGACGTAGAGCGTGTACCCGACCGCGTCGGCACCCATGGCCACCGCGTCTTCGACCGTACCCGTGAGCGTGGACAGGGCGTCCGCGTCCGACGGGATGTTGGTCTTGCCGTTCAGCTTGAGCACCAGCGGCACCTGACCGGCGTACGCGTGCATGTACTTCCGTGCCAGCCCGTAGTGCAGGGCGATCGCGTTGTAGTCTCCCTCCACCGCCAGCTTCCACTGGAACTCGGGGTTGGCCGAGTCGGGGTTCGGGAAGAAGTCGATGGGGCCGTGCTCCAGGCCCTGGTCGATGGGAAGGATGAGGAGCGTGCCGTTCTTCAGGCCGTGCTCGTACATCATCCGGTGCAGGCGGGCTTTCTTGCCCAACGACAGCCCCATCTGGTCCAGGGTGGGACGGACGACCTTGGACGTCTTCTTCCGGCTCTTGGCGCTCATATCGGTGACACTCCCTGGCGGGGCGGTTCGTGGGGATCGGGGCGGACAAACGCCCGGTAAGGTACCCTCGGGCGGCGCTGGTTTCCACCGTTCCACCCACGCCGGGCCGCCCGCGCCGGGCGGCGGCTCCTCCGCCGCATGCGTTGACATCCGGCCGGGAGGCTTCCAGACTTCGCGTCATGAACGCCACCCACATCTGGACCCGGTACTATTGGTTTGCTCCCCAGGGAGCCCGGGGCCGAGGTGTGCCCGGCGACTGACGCCGGCGTTCCACCGACGATGCCACCGAAGGCTCCCGACACCGTCGGGGGCCTTTTTTCGTGCCCGGCGGGCCGGAGCACACCACAGGAGACGACATGATCATCGTGACCAAGAAGGGCGTGACCGAAGCGGAGCTCGACCACATCCGGGAACGGGTGGAGGGTCTGGGGCTCCGCACCCACCTGTCCCGGGGCGAACACCGGACCATCATCGGCTGCGTCGGTGACGAAGCGCGTCTGCAGGGAGTGCCGCTGCTGTCCATCCCCGGTGTGGACCAGGTCCACGCCGTCCTTAAGCCCTACAAGCTCGCCTCGCGGGAGTTCGCCGCCGAAGCGACGCAGGTGCCGCTGGGGTCCACGACGGTCGGAGGGGAGGAGTTCGTCGTGGTGGCCGGCCCCTGCTCCGTGGAGGGATTCGAGATGCTCCACGACACGGCCCGGGCCGTCCAGGCCGCCGGAGCGCGGGGCCTCCGGGGCGGTGCCTTCAAACCGCGCACGAGCCCGTACTCCTTCAAGGGCATGGGGGAGCGGGGCCTCGAGATGCTGGCCGACGTGCGGGGCCGCACCGGGCTTCCCGTGGTGACCGAGGTCATGGACACCCGGCAGGTCGAGCTCGTGGCGTCCTACGCCGACGTGCTTCAGGTGGGGGCCCGGAACATGCAGAACTTCGCGCTCCTGACCGAGGTCGGACGCCTGCGGCGCCCGGTGCTCCTGAAGCGCGGCATGAGCGCCACGGTCAAGGATCTGCTGCTGGCCGCGGAGTACGTGATGGCCCAGGGCAACCCGAACGTGATCCTGTGCGAGCGCGGCATCCGCACCTTCGAAACCTCCATGCGGAACACGTTCGACCTCGCGGCCATCCCCTGGCTGAAGGCCGAGACCCACCTGCCGGTGCTGGCCGATCCGTCCCACGCCGGCGGACTCCGCTCCCTCGTGGCGCCCCTGTCCTACGCGGCCGTGGCGGCCGGAGCCGACGGCCTGATCGTCGAGGTGCACCCGGACCCGGAAACGGCCACGTCCGACGGCGACCAGTCCCTGGACTTCGGCGAGTTCGAGACCCTCATGGCCGGGCTGCGTCCGTTCGCGGAGGCGGCGGGGCGTGTGCTGGCCCAGGGAGCGCCCGCGGCCTGACGAGGGGGGCGTCCACGGTGGACGGCGGGTCCGGGCGACCGGACCCGCCCCCCCGGTTCAGCCCGGCAGGAAGATCCGGGCGTCCTCGAGCTGCACGCGGACGGCCCGGAGCGACGTCCCGCCCGGGGTGTCCCGGGCGTCGGCCGAGGCGCGGCCGTCGAAAACGCCCAGAACGTCGGCTTCGAAGGCCGGGTGTTCCTCGGCGTAGACCGACGGATCCATGTCCGCCAGGCTCACGCCGTGTTCCTCGGAGCGACGGACCAGGCGACCCACGACCTCGTGACTCTCGCGGAACGGCACACCGCGACGCACGAGGTAGTCCGCCAGATCGGTGGCCAGGAGCTGGGCGTCCATGGCCGCGGCCATGCGGTCGCTCCGGAACGACGCAGTCTCCACCGCACCGGCCATGGCGGGCAGCACCTTCAGCAGGGTGTCGACGGTGTCGAAGATCTGCTCCTTGTCTTCCTGGAGGTCCCGGTTGTATCCGGTGGGCAGCCCTTTGAGGAGGGTCAACAGCGCCTGGAGGTTGCCCACCAGCCGACCCGACTTGCCGCGGGCCAGTTCGGCGGCGTCCGGATTGCGTTTCTGGGGCATCAGGCTGGATCCGGTGCTGTACCCGTCGGACAGGCGTACGAATCCGAATTCCATCGACGAGAACAGGACCAGGTCTTCGCCCAGCCGGGAGAGGTGGACGCCGATCATGGCCCCGGCGTAGGCCAGATCGCATATCCAGTCCCGGTCGGACACGGCGTCCACGCTGTTCGGGCTGATCCGCTCGAAGCCCAGCTCCTCGCGTAGCGCCTCCCGGTCCACCGGGAACGGGCACCCCGCCAGTGCGCCCGATCCGAGGGGGAGCACCGCCGCCGCCCGGCGCGCGGCCGCCACCCGCTCCAGGTCCCGGGCGAAGGCCCACAGGTGGGCCAGGGCCCACTGGGCGGCCCGGATCGGTTGCGCCTGCTGCAGGTGCGTGTAGCCGGGCATGACGATGTCGATCCCCCGGGCCGCCAGATCGTGGAGGCCGGCCAGGAGGCGGCGCAGCGCGTCGTCGACCGCGTCCGCCGCGGTCATGCCGAACAGGCGCACGTCGGTGGCGGACTGATCGTTGCGCGAGCGGCCCGTGTGGAGCTTGCCCGCCACGTCGCCCACCCGCTCCTTGAGAAGTCGCTCCACCGCCGAGTGGATGTCTTCCTCCGGCGCGCCGTCGAGGGCCCCGTCCTGGATGGCGGAGGCGACCTCGTCGAGGCCGCGGAGAAGCGCGTCCCGCTCGTCCTCCGAGATCACCCCGGCCCCGGCGATGGCCCGGGCCCATGCGCGGCTGCCCCGGATGTCCTCCCGCCACAGCCTCCGGTCCACGTCGAGGCTGAGGTTGAGTGGGACCATCTCCGGTGCCATCCCCTCGGCGAACCGCCCGCCCCACAGGCCCTCTGCAGGGGATTCGGTGGTCGGGTCGCGGTGGTCGGCGTCGTGCATGGCGGCCTCGGCTGGGGAGCGGGGACGGGAGACTACCCACGCGAAGGAGCCGTGACAACGCTGCGCGCCGCCACGGCTCCAACCGGACCGGACGCCCTACCCGCCGTAGGTCGACGCGGCCCGTCGTGCGTTCATCGATCGGGAAGGCCCGACGACGAACGCATATTTATGCGCTCCGGCGGCTCGCTGTCAAGCCGGTCGGACGGACTCCGCAGGGCGGGCTCCTCAGGACGGGTCCCCCCCGGACGACAGCACCGTGTCGAGGATGCCCACGGCCTCGTCGATGTCCGCGTCGTCCACGACCAGGGGCGGCAGCAGTCGGACCACGTCGGGGCCGGCGGAGACCACGAGCAGGCCCGCCTCCCGGGCGCGCTGGACCACGGGTGCCGCCAGGGAGCCCTCCGACAGCGCCAGGCCCTGCATCAGGCCGAGCCCGCGCCGCCCGCGGACCGCCGCGTGGCCGTCCACCAGCCGGTCGAGGCCGTCCGCGAGGCGCTGGCCCTTCCGCGCCACTTCGGCCAGGAAGGCCGGATCGGCCACCCGCTCCAGTACGGCGAGGGCCACCGTGGACACCAGGGGGCCGCCGCCGAACGTGGTGCCGTGGTCGCCCGCCTTCAGGGTGGCGTCCACGGCCGGCGTGGCGATGACGGCCCCCATGGGGAGCCCGCCCGCCAGCGGCTTGGCCAGCGTCAGGATGTCCGGGGTGACGCCGGCGTGTTGATGGGCGAAGAGACGTCCCGTCCGTCCCAGGCCGCACTGGACCTCGTCGAGGATCAGCAGCGTGCCCGTGGCGTCGCAGCGGGCCCGGAGGCCCTGGAGGAAGGCCGGGTCCACCGGGCGCACCCCACCCTCCCCCTGCACCGGCTCGAGGATCACCGCCGCCGTCTCGCCCTCGTCCAGGACCGCGCCCACGGCGTCCAGGTCGAAGTCCGCGAACCGGACGCCGGGCATGACCGGCAGGAAGGGCTCGCGGTAGGCCGGGCGGTCGGTGGCGGCCACGGTGCCGAACAACCGCCCGTGGAAGGAGCCCCGGAACGCCAGGAAGCCGGAGCGGCCCGGCCCATGGACCGTTCCCGCGTACCGTCGGGCGAACTTCAGCGCGGCCTCGTTGGCCTCGCCGCCGGAGTTGCAGAAGAACACGCCCCCCGGAAACGAGTGCTCGATCAGGGCCCGCGCCAGGCGTTCGGCGGGGAGGGTCCGGTAGAGGTTCGACGTGTGGATGAGCCCCGAATCCAGGGCGGAGCGGACGGCGTTCTCCACCTCGGGAGCGCCGTGACCCAGGGCCGTGACCGCGATCCCTGCCGTGAAGTCCAGGTAGGTCCGCCCCCGGTCGTCCGTGACCCGGCAGCCCTGGCCCGACACCAGGGTCACCGGCGGCGGGCCGTACACGCCGAGAAACGGGCTCAGCACCGGAGCCCCCGCACCGGGTCGAAGCCGAACATGAGGTTCATGTTCTGGACCGCCTGCCCCGCCGCGCCCTTGCCCAGGTTGTCCAGGGCCGCCACGACCGTCACGGTGCCGGGTGCACCGGCGTTGTCCGCCGCACCCAGGGCCAGCACGTCCGTACCCACCACGTCGGCCAGGCCGGGTACGCCGGGATCGAAGACCCGGATGGTGGGCAGGGCGCCGTAGGCCGACGCCCAGGCCTGCCGGACCGCCTGCGCGTCGATCCCGGGCCGGACCGGTACGTACATCGTTTCCAGGATGCCTCGGGACAGTGGAAGGAGATGGGGCTGGAAGATCAGCTCGAGCCCCGGGAGACCGTGCCGCATCTCACGGAGGTGCCGGTGCTCGTTGCCCGTGGCGTAGGCCCGGTACTCGCCGGAGACCTCGGCGAAGAGCAGCTCCCGCTTGGGGCTCCTCCCCGCTCCGGTCACCCCCGACGCCGCGTTGACGACCACCGTGCGGTCGGCGTCCAGAAGGTCGGCCGTCCGGAGTGCGTGGAGCGCCAGCTGGACCCCCGTGGGATAGCACCCCGGGTTGGCCACCAGGCGGGCGGCGGCCACACGCTCGCCGGCGAGGTCGGCCATGCCGTACACCGCGCCGGACTCGTTCCCTGAACCGGGGCGATGGTCGGCCGTGAGGTCCACGACGCGCGCTCCGGCCGCCAGCGCACGGGGAGCCCAGGCGGCAGCCTGGCCGTGCGGGAGGCAGAGGAAGACCACGTCCACCGAGTCGAGCGGGGCGTCGTCGGCGGGGATCAGGGTCAGGCCGGGAATGCCCGCCGGCCCGCCGGCCTCCCGTTCGGAGGTGGCGAAGCGGACGTCCACACCGTCGTGCCGGGCCAGCACCCGGAGGACCTCCAGACCGGTGTACCCGGTGGCGCCCACGACCCCGACCGCGACCCGATCACCGTTATGCGGATTCATCGCATAAATATGTACACGAGCTCATTCGGAGACCAGACCCGCCATCGCCTCGATGCGCGCCAGGACCGGGTCGGTCGCCTCGGGCGTCCGGAGGATGACGAGAAGGGTGTCGTCGCCGGCCAGGGTGCCCACCACTTCGGGCCATTCCTCGCCGTCGATGCCCGCGGCCACGGTCTGCGCCGCCCCCTTGAGGGTGTGGATGACCACCATGTGGGCGACCCCCTCGGCGGCCAGGAACAGGGTCGGGAGCAACCCGCGCAGGGAGGGCGTGTTCTCGAGGTCGTCCGGGATCGTGTAGTGGGCACTCCCGTCGCCCCCCGGAACCTTGACCACGCGGAGTTCCCGGATGTCCCGCGACAACGTGGCCTGGGTCACGTCGATGCCCTCCCGCGCCAGGATGCGGCGCAGCGCCTCCTGACTGGCGGGCCGATGCTGCCGGATCACTTCGAGGATCCGCGCGTGACGGTCGCGCTTGCTCAAGACGAGGGAGACGGAGCGGAGCGACGGAATCCCGAGCGAGCCGGTGGTCTCACCGAAGCGCCCCTACCCGTATTGGGAGGCGTGGGGTTGGATGCAGGAGTAGGCGGGCAAGGCGAACCGAGGGAGACGTAGCACACGCTACGTCGCACCGAGTGAGCCCGCAGCCCAACGACCTCCTGCGCCAACCCCACGCCTCCGCCCCTAGAAGGAGTATTGGAGCTTGAGGAGAGCCAACCGCCCCAACTCCGGCGCGCCCACGAACTCGCGGTGCACGTCGTTGAAGAGGTTCGTGATGGTCAGGGACACCCGGGCGCCCGAGGCCACCGGCAGCTTGTAGCCGACGTTGGCATCGACCACCGCGTAGCTGTCGACGTTCCCCAGGTACACGCCCGAGTTCATGGTGAAGCTGTCCGAGTAACGCACCCGGCCGTCGACGGAGAAGCCCGAGAGCTGATCCGCGAACCGGGCGCCGAACGATCCCTTCACCTTCGGGGCGTTCAGCGAGATGTCGCTGCTGCCGGTGCAGCTCCCGTCCGCATTGAAGTCGAAGCACTCGTCGCTGACCCAGGAGAACGACCCGGTGAAGCTCAGGCGGTCGGTGGCGTAGAACTGCATGCCCACGTCCGTGCCCCAGAGATCCACGTCGCCGAAGTTCCGGTAGGTCAGGATCAGGTCGGAGCTCTGGCGCTGGTCCGGCGCCACGGTGCCGAGGGGAACCTGGGCCGCCGTGCCTGCCAGCTGGGCGGCGATACCCTGGGCGAACTGCGCCGGGATGCCCGCCTGGATCATGCGCTGCGTCAGGAACGCGCCGACGGACGGACCCGTCAGGAAGACGCTGGGCGTCTCGACCCGGAGCGGCCCCACGAAGTCCTTGATCCGTGAGGAGTAGACGTCGACGGAGAGGGAAAGCTGGTTTCCGATGACGCCCTTGTAGCCGACCTCGTACGTGTTGGTGATCGTGGACCGGATACGGTCCACCGCCTCCGGACCGGCGTCGGGCCGGAACGGGTTGGCGGGGTCCTCCTGGTTGAAGCGCAGGAGCCACGACTCCAACTGCCCGGGGGCAGGGTTCTGGATGATGTTCAGGAACTGCGCCGGGCTCAGGCCGAGCTGCGCGAGCGTCGGAGCGAGCGCCGGGTTGAAGGCCAGGGTGGGCGCCACGAGGGCGTCCCAGAGCACGGCCCCGTTGGCGGGGAGCTGCCCCTGCGCGAACGGCGAGTACATGCAGAGGCTCTGGATCCCGCCCTGGCAGGTGTCGTTGAAGGTGAAGCCCGACGTGGGCACACCGGACGTGCGGACGCCGAAGCCGAAGTTGCCCCCGGCGGGGTTCGGAATCGGGAGCGGGATGCGCCCGGCCAGGAGGTCGAGGAACAGGTTGTTGGTGGTGGGCGTCGAGAAGGCCCGGTTGTACGTCAGGCGGAAGTTCTGGCCCTGCGCCGGCTTGAACACGAGGGCGGCCCGCGGCGAGTAGTTCAGCTCCTCGAGGCGGTTGTGGTCGTCGATGCGGAGCGCGCCGACCAGGTCGAACTTCTCGGACAGCGCCGCGGTCGCGTGCACGTACCCGCCGATCTCGTTGATCTGGTCGTCGTCCTCGTTGGAGCCGGTGATCGTGCCCTCGGTCTTGGGCGTGGTCCGCTGCAGGTCGAGGCCGGTGATGACGTCGAGACGCTCACCCAGATCGAAGCCGTACTGGGCCTGACCGGCGATCATGTCCGACTTGTCGATGATCGGCTGACCGGTCCGGAGCAGGAACGAATCGCCCGCGTCGCTCTTGTTCATGAACGTCTGGACGAACAGGCGCCCCTTCCGGAGCCGCGCCTGGCCGTAGGAGTAGCCCCAGTCCCGGGCCTGGCCGGCCCCGATCCCGGTCAGCTCCACCGAGCTGACGAGCTGGTTGTGGCCCGCCGTGAAGATCAGCTCTCCGTCGTCCCAGGGCCGGAGGTCGAGACGGGCTTCTCCGCCCCACCGCTCGGCGTTGAAGTCGCGCTGGCCCACGAGGGGCGACGCGTCGGGGTCCTGGGCGGCCGCCACCTCGACCGGGTCGTTGAAGACCCAGTCGTCGCCGCGGAAGTACTGCCCCGAGACCTTGAAGCCGGCCGTCTCGCTGAAGGCCCAGGCCTGACGGAAGGCCCCGTGGAAGACACTGCGTTCCCCCCCGGACAGCGACACGGTGGTGCCGGCGTCGTCGATGGGGCTCGACGTGATGATGTGCATGACGCCGCTGGCGGAGTTCGGCCCGTAGAGGGCGGCCGCCGGCCCCAGGAGGACCTCGATCCGCTCCACGTCCAGAGGCGTGGTCGGGATCATGTTGTAGGCGTTGAAACGGAGCGACGGCACGAAGGCGTACCGGTTGTCCGTCATGGTGAGCATGGACCCGGAGAACACGTTGTTGAAGCCCCGGGTGACCGTGTTGCTCTGGGTCAGGCCCGTCTGGACCACGTCGACCCCCGGCAGCGCCTTGACGTACTCCACCGGCGTGATGGCCGCACGCTCCTGGATGCGCTCGGCCGAGACGACCGACACGGAGGCAGGGGCGTCCAGGGCCTTCTCCTCCCGCCCGCGGCTGATGCTGACCACGATGGGGTTCAGGACCAGGGCCCGGGAGGCGAGGGAGACCTCGATGTCGGCCGTCCCGCCCGCCGGAACGGACACGCCGTCCACGCGGGCCGATTCGTAGCCGACGTTGACGACGACCACGGAGTACGTGCCTCCGGGAAGCTGGAGCCGGAACTGTCCGGTGGCGTTGGTCAGCACGCCTCCCGACGACGCACCCGTGTTCCCCAGCACCTGCACCTGGGCACCGTTGATGGGCTGGCTCGTCTCCCGGTCGATCACCCGTCCGGTCAGGGTGCCCTGCTGGGCCGAAGCCGGAACGGAGAGAGCAGCCAGGGCCGCGACCAGCAGGCCCATCGTCACTGAGCGTCTACTACGCATGTGGTGTGGTCCTCACCTGGAGAATCTGGGGAAGTCCGTGGGGTCCGTGTCGCGCGAACTTAGCGCCCGAAAGCCGCTTGGGGCAAACCTTTTCGCGGTCCGTTCCCGAGTGGGTGGCACGGAGGGAAACATTTGCTTACGGGGGCGGGGCCGGCGCCGGGTCCGCGGCGGCGCCACCGGTTCCCCGTCCGGCCACGGACGACCGGGTCATCGGCGGCCCTCGGCCGTGCCTGCCCCGTCCTCGGTGACGGGTCTCGGACCGCCCTCCGACGCGGGCACCACCACGTGCGGGATCCCCAGGGATTCCAGGAGCCGCTGGAAGGCGGCCAGTTCCTCCTCGAGGATGGCGTCGCGGGTGGCGGCGTGGCCCGCCCACTCGTCCGACAGGTCGGAGAGACGGGTCCGTGCGCCGGCCGTGACCGGAGGCTCCACGCCGTCCACCGACCCGACCAGCGCAAGGAACTGCGCGTCGAGCTGGTTCAGGTAGTTGATCACGTCCTGGAACGTCCGCTGCCGGGTCTGCACGACCTGGTCCTCCCACCCTGTGATCCGCTCCGTCAGGGCCCCGCCCACCGCGGCCACCGTGTCGGCACGGGGGTGGTCCGCCGTGTTGGCGATCACCGCGTCCACCTGCTCGCGGACGCTCTGGAGATCGATCACCGAGCGGTAGAGGTCCCGGATGGCCTCCTGCGCCTGGGCCAGGAAGCGGTCCTGGGCCACGTATTCGGCCTGGGTGGCCGAACGTCGCGGGTCGGGCAGGACGCGAAGCGGTGCCGTGGCGGTGTCGCCGGCGTGGGCCAGGCGCACGGTGTAGGCCCCGGGCGGAAGGATCCGGCCCTGGAGGGAGCCGAACGGCACCAGGCCCTCCACCACCGGAAGCGACTCGTTCCGGAAGTCCCAGGATGCGCGGTTCAGTCCGGCCGTCGGGGCGGGTAGTTCGGTGAACCGATCGTTCCCGGCAGCCTCCGGGTCGGTGGCGAGCGTCCGGACCACCGATCCATCCGGTCCCAGGATCTCCAGCGTGACCAGGTCTTCCGGCGCCTCCGCGAACGAGTAGAAGATCTGCGCCCCGGACGGCGGGTTCTGGCCGGAGCGGGCTCCGCCGCCGCCGAACCCACCGCCGAAGTCCGCCTGGATGGCCTCGGCCGGCTCGAACAGGTGCATGTCGGCTGCCACCGTGGACTCCGCGAGCTGCCGGAGGGGCGACAGGTCGTCCAGCACCCAGAAGGCCCGCCCCTGGGTGGCCGCCACGAGATCGCCCTGGCGGATGGTCAGGTCGGTGATGGGCACCACGGGCAGGTTCCGCTGGAAGGGCTGCCACGTGCTGCCCCGGTCGAGGCTGACGTACAGGCCGAGTTCCGTGCCCGCGAAGAGGAGCCCCCGGCGCACGGGATCCTCCCGCACCACCCGCACCCAGGCCTCCGGCCCGATGCCGTCCACCTGGCGGGTCCAGCTCGCGCCGTAGTCGTCCGTGCGGAAGACGTGGGGCGTGAAGTCGTTGAACTTGTAGTTCGTGGCCACGACCCACGCGGTGCCCGGGTCGTGGGGCGACACCTCGATGGCGTTGATCTGTGCTTCGCCGATGCCGTCCGGGGTGACCTCCGTCCAGGTGTCGCCTTCGTCGCGGGTCACGTGGACCAGGCCGTCGTCCGTGCCCACCCACAGCGTCCCGCGCTCGTGGGTCGACGGGGCCACGTAGGTGATGGTGTTGTAGTTCTCGCCGCCTGCGCCCTCGTTGGTGATGGGCCCCCCGCCCCGCCCCTGGAGCTCTTCCTGGTCGCGGGTCAGATCCGGGCTGATCTCGTTCCAGCTCTGGCCCCGGTCCGTGGTCTTCAGGAGCACGTTGCCGGCGTGGTAGATGGTGTTCGGGTCGAACGGCGACGCCACGATGGGGGCGTTCCAGTTGAACCGGTACTTCTGGTCGCGGGGCAACGTGCCCAGGCCCAGGAACGGGTAGGCCATGATCGGCTTGGACTGGCCGAGTGAGCGGGTCCACTTGTCGATGAGGCCCTGGTAGCAGCCGCCGTACACGTGCTCCGGATCGTCGGGGTCGAACGCCAGGAACGCGCTTTCGCACCCCGACACGGAGTAGAAGTCCTCCCACCCGATGCCGCCGGGCGACGCCGACGCGATGCCGATGGCCGAGTTGTCCTGCTGGCCCGCGTAGATGTGGTAGGGGAAGCGGTCGTCGGTGATGACCCGGTAGAACTGGGCCGTGGGCTGGTTGTTCAGCGTGGACCAGCTCTCCCCGCCGTTGAAGCTGATCTCCCCGCCCCCGTCGTCGCCCAGGATCATCCGGTCGGAGTCCAGCGGATCGATCCAGAGGTCGTGGGTGTCGCCGTGCCCGACCTGGATCGTCTCGAACGTCCGGCCGCCGTCGATGGACCGGAGCATGGGCGCGTTGAGCACGTAGACCGTGTTCTCGTCCTGCGGATCGGCGAAGATCTCCATGTAGTACCACGACCGGGTCTGCGTGACCCGGTCGTCGTTGGTCTGCGTCCACGTGGCGCCGGCGTCGTCGGAGCGCCACACGCCGCCCTGCCCGTCCCCTGCCTCGATGTTGGCGTAGACCCGGTCCGGATCGGCACGGGACACGTCCACGGCGATCTTGCCCATGAGGTCGGGCAGGCCACCGTCGAGTTCGGTCCAGGTGTCGCCTCCGTCGGTGGACTTCCAGATGCCCGACCCGGGCCCGCCGGACCGGACCTCCCACGGGCTCCGCCGGTGGTCCCAGAAGGCCGCGTAGAGGATGCGCGGGTTGGTCATGTCCATGGACAGCTCGGCCGCCCCGGCGTCCTCGCTCACGTAGTGGATCTTCTCCCAGGTGTCGCCTCCGTCCCGGGACCGGTAGATCCCCCGATCCTCCGACGGGCCGTACGGCGATCCCTGGGCCGCCACGTAGACAAGGTCCGGGTCCGCCGGATGGATCCGGATCCGGGCGATCTGGCGGGTCCGCTCGAGTCCGACGTGGGTCCATGTACGGCCCGCGTCGGTGGAGCGGTACACGCCGTCTCCGTGGGAGGTGGTCACGCCCCGGACCGCGTGCTCGCCCATGCCCACGTAGACCACGTTCGGGTCCGACTCCGCGACGGCGACGGCGCCCACGGACCCGGTCCGGAAGAAGCCGTCCGACACGTTGGTCCAGTTCTCGCCGGCGTCCGTGGTCTTCCAGACACCGCCACCGGTGGCGCCCATGTAGTAGGTCCGCCGCTGCCCCACCACGCCTTCCACCGCCACGGAGCGCCCGCCGCGGAAGGGGCCGACCAGGCGCCACGACATGGCCGTCAGCCGGTCTTCGTCGAACCAGTCCTGGGCGGCCGCCGGGGGCGCGAGGGCCAGGAGGGCGGCCAGGGTCAGACCGGGAGCGAGGCTGCGGAGGCGGGGCGTCATGGCGGATCTCTCGGCTGCGGCGGTTGGCTGGAGGCGCGGAGCGGCCGGGCCGAGCGCCGCGCCGCGTCGCGTCATCCTGGGGCGGCGTGGCCTCCGCGGGCAACCACGTCCCTGGCGCCCCCCGACGGGCCCGGGCCATCATGGCGGCCCCACGTCCCTCTCACCCTTCCGGATTCCCGTGGACCTCAGCCGCGATCGCTTCGAGGACGCCCGCGCCCGCATTGCCGGCTCGGTGCACCGCACGCCGCTTCTTCGCTCCCGCACCCTGTCCGAGATGGTGGGGGCCCCCGTCTACCTGAAGTGCGAGAACCTCCAGAAGACGGGTGCCTTCAAGGTTCGCGGCGCCCTGCACCGGATGCTGCGCCTGACCGACGAGGAGCGCGCCCGGGGGGTGGTGACGATCTCGGCGGGCAACCACGCCCAGGCCGTGGCGTGGGCGGCCACGGCGGCCGGCGTCGCCTCGGTGGTGGTCATGCCCGAGGGCGCGTCCCGGACCAAGGTCGCGGCCAGCCGGGGCTACGGGGCCGAGGTGATCCTCCACGGCACGGCGGCCCAGGCGTTCGAGCGGGCCTTCGCGCTTGCCGACGAGCGGGGGCTCCGGTTCGTGCATCCGTTCGACGACGAGGAGGTCGTGGCCGGCCACGGAAGCTGTGCCCTGGAGATCCTCGAGGACCGCCCCGACGTGGGCGCCATCGTGGTACCGGTGGGCGGCGGAGGGTTGATCTCGGGCATCGCGGCGGCGACCGCGGTGGTCCGCCCGGGGGTCGCCGTATGGGGCGTGGAACCCGACGGAGCCGCGGCCATGACCGCCAGCCTGGCGGCGGGGAAGGCCGTCCATCTCGACCGCGTCGAGACGGTGGCCGACGGGCTGGGGGCTCCCATGGCGGGCGTGCTCAACCACCGGCTCGTGGCCGACCACACCACCGGCGTGGTCACCGTGGACGACGCGAGCATCGTGCGGGCGCTGCGGGTGCTCCTGGAGCGGACCAAGCTGCTCGTGGAGCCCGGAGGGGCGGCCGGCCTCGCCGCCCTCCTGGAGGGGAGGATCCCGCTGGCGGCCGACGCGCCGGTGGTGGTGGTCCTGTCCGGCGGCAACGTGGACATGGACCTGCTGGGGCGGCTGCTGCTGGAGCCGCCGGAGGGGTCCTGAGGGTCCGCCGCTAGCCCCCGTCCTTCGCCAGCCGGAACCCCATGAACTGCCAGCGGGCCCCGGCGGGGAAGAAGTTGCGGTAGCTGGCCCGGATGTGATCGGCCGGCGTGGCGCACGAGCCGCCGCGCAGCACCATCTGGTTGCACATGAACTTGCTGTTGTACTCGCCGAGGGCGCCTTCCGGCGGGGCGTATCCCGGGTAGGCCGAGTAGGGGCTCCGGGTCCATTCCCAGACATCGCCCAGCATCTGGACGGGCGCGCCCTCCGCCCCGGCGGGCGCCACGTGGGGGTGGAGCCCACCCTCCTCCTGGAAGGTCCCGTCCGGGTCGGCGCCTTCGGCTACGACCTCCCATTCCGCCTCCGAGGGGAGCCGGGCGCCGGCCCACCGGGCGTAGGCGTCGGCCTCGTAGAGACTGACGTGGAGCACGGGTTCGTCGGGGGCCACCGGCACCCGGCCCCACGACGTGAAGGTGGTCCATCCGTCGGCATCGTCGTGGCGCCAGTAGAGCGGCGCCTCCCACCCCTCCTGCTGCACCGTGGCCCACCCGTCGGAGAGCCAGAGCCCCGCCGTCCGGTATCCGCCGTCGGCGATGAACTCCAGGTACTCACGGTTCGTGACCGGGCGGGAAGCCAGCCGGAACGGTTCCAGGAGCGTCCGGTGGCGCGGGGTCTCGTTGTCGTAGGCGAAGCCCGTCCCTCCGTGGCCGATCTCCACGATGCCGCCGTCGTGGCCCAGCCAGGTGAGGTCCGGGGCGGTCCGCTCGGTCCGGGCCGGACGGGGCACGTACGTCGGCTCCAGGGGATTGCGGGACAGCAGGTACTTGAAGTCCGTGGCGATGAGCTCCTGGTGCTGCTGCTCGTGGTGGAGTCCGACCTCCACCACGGTGGCCAGGTGTTCGTCCACGCCCGCGGCCAGCAGACGCTCCATGGCGGCATCGACGTGGGCCCGGTACGCCGAGGTCTCGGCCACGCCGGGCCGGGTGACCAGGCCGCGCTCGGCCCGGGGATGCTGCGCCCCGACGCTGTTGTAGTAGGAGTTGAAGAGCACCCGGAACAGGCCGTCGAAGGGCCGGTAGCCGGGCACGCCCGCCTCGAGCACCAGGGTCTCGAAGAACCAGGTGGTGTGGGCCCGGTGCCACTTGGCCGGGCTGGCGTCGGCCATGGCCTGGACGGTCTGATCCTCGGCCGACATGGGGGCGCACAGGCGCTCCGTGGCCGCCCGCACCGAGCGGTAGGTGTCGAGGAGCGACGGGGTGGCGACGGGGTCGGTCATGATGTCTCGGTGGTGGTGTCGTCCGCCCGGCGGCCCATGACGAGGGCGAAGTATCCGTCGTCGTCCTCCGCCCAGCGGTCGATGGCGAGCCCGGCCTGGTCGAACATCCGCCGGACCCGAGGCCGGTCGTACTTGTGGCTGAGCTCGGTGCGAAGACGCTCCCCCTTCTCGAACCGGACCACGCCGCCGTCCGGGATGGTGACGGTCTGCGCGGAGCGCGCCACCAGGTAGATCTCGATGCGCTCCTGGTCGTCGTTGTAGACGGCCCGGTGCTCGTAGGCGTCCGGATCGAAGTCGGCGCCGAGCTCCCGGTTGAGCACCCGAAGGACGTTGTGGGTGAACTGCGCGGTGACCCCGGCCGCGTCGTTGTAGGCGAGTTCGATGCGTTCCCGGCTCTTTCCGGGTCCGGGGCTGCGGTCCACTCCCAGCAGGAAGCGGTCTCCGGCCAGCATACGGGCCGCCACCCGACCCAGGAGGGCACCCGCCTGGGACTCCTCGAAGTTCCCGATGGTGCTGCCGAGCAGCCCGAACCACGTCGGTCGGGGAAGGTCGGCGGGCAGGCGCAGCGGCTCGGTGATGTCCGCCACGGCCGGCTCCACGCGCAGATCCTCGTACTCCCGGCGGAGGCGGGCCGCGGTCTCGTGGAGGAACTCCTGGCTCACGTCCACCGGCACGTAGAGCGCGTCGCCGTCGCCGGCCATGGCGTCGAGGACCACGCGGGACTTCCGCGCGCTCCCGGCTCCGAGTTCCACGAACGCACGCGGACCCAGCTCCCCGGCCCAGCCCGGCACCACGGCCTCGAGGAGCGCCTGCTCCCGCCGGGTCGGGTAGTATTCGTCCAGGCGCGTGATGGCCTCGAACAGCTCGGAACCGCGCTGGTCGTACAGGTACTTCGGGGAAAGCTCCTTCTGCGGCATGGTCAGACCTTCCATGACGTCGCGGAGCATGATCGTCCGGGCGTCGGGCGCCACGGCGACACTCTGGCTGGAGTCGGGCAACGGTCGATCCTGGTCTCGGAGGTGGCGGAGAGGCTTCGGATACCCTACTAGACTAGAAATGCGCCGGGGGCGGACCAACGGTCCACGATCCCCGTCGTGGAACGGATCCGAAGCAAGATGTGTTCCCGGGATCCTTCCCCGCCCCTCACTCGAGGAGATGCCATGCATCATCCCGACGTCCTGATCATCGGAAGCGGCCAGGCCGGCGCTCCCCTGTCCTGGCGCCTGGCGCGCAACGGCCGACGGGTGGTTCTCGTGGAACGGGCCCACCTCGGAGGCACCTGCGTGAACGTCGGGTGCACGCCCACCAAGGCCTTTCTGGCCAGCGCCGAGGCCGCGCACCGGATCCGTCGGGCGCCGGACCTGGGGGTGAACGCCGGCGCGCCGGACGTGGACATGGACGCCGTGGTGGCCCGGAAGCGGGACATCGTCGAGACCTGGCGATCCGGCGTGGCGGACAACATCGAGGAGGCGGGGGATGCGCTGCGGCTCGTGCGCGGCCACGCGGTGTTCACAGGGCCCCGGACCGTGCGCGTCGGCGACGAAGCGTTCTCGCCCGACGTGGTGATCGTGAACGTCGGCGCCCGCCCGGCGGTCCCGCCCATCGACGGGCTGGATTCCGTGGACTTCCTGGACAACGCGTCGGCCATGGAGTTGACGGAGGTCCCGGACCACCTGGTGGTCCTCGGTGGCGGGTACATCGGGTGCGAACTGGGACAGGCGTTCCGCCGCTTCGGGGCCGACGTGACGATCCTGGAGGCCGGTCCGCACCTCATGGGCCGGGAGGACGCCGACGTGTCCGAGGCCCTGGAAGAGGCGTTCCGCGAGGAAGGCGTCCGGCTGCGCCTGGGCCGGACCGCCACGTCGGTCCGCCGTGAAGGGGGGCGGATCCGGGTGGTGCTGGACGACGGCGAGGAGGTGGACGGGTCGCATCTGCTCGTGGCCACGGGCCGGCGTCCCAACACCGACGACCTGGGGTGCGAGGCGGCCGGACTGGAACGCGACGAGCGGGGCCATCTCGTGGTGGACGACCACTACCGCACGTCGGTGGACGGCGTCTACGCCCTGGGCGACTGCACCGGCGGGCCCCAGTTCACCCACGCGTCCTGGGACGACCACCGGATCCTGTTCCAGCTCCTCGAGGGCGACGAGCGCCGGACCCGGGCGGGGCGCGTGGTCCCGTACTCGTCCTTCACCGACCCCCAGGTGGCCCGGGTGGGGCTGTCGCAGCGGGAGGCCGAAGACGCCGGGCTCCCCCACGAGGTGGCCACCCTTCCGTTCGGCCGCATCGCCCGGGCCTACGAGACCGGTCGCACCGCCGGTCTGGTCAAGGTGGTCATCCACGCCGAATCCGAGCGGATCCTCGGGGCCGCCGTGGTGGGCGCGGAGGCCGCCGAACTGATCACGGTGTTCGAGATGATGATGCTGGCCGACGCGCCGGCCTCGGTCCTGGTGGACGCCCAGATGATCCACCCGGCCTTCGTGGAGGGCCTCCAGTCGGCCGTCATGACGTTGCCTCGCTACGCCCTGTCGTGAACGCACGGGCCGGGGTCCCGGCGCTCCACGCCGAGGGGGTGGTCAAGCGCTACGGCCCGGTCACGGCGCTGGACCAGGTGACGTTGCGTGTGGCTCCCGGGGAGTGCGTGGCCCTGGTGGGCGAGAGCGGCTCGGGCAAGACCACCCTGCTCCGCTGCTTCAACGCGATGGTGTCCCTCGACTCCGGGAGCGTGCGCGTGGGCGACCGGGACGCCCGGGCCGACGACCCCGTGGCGCTGCGGCGTTCGCTGGGGTACGTGCAGCAGGACGGCGGCCTGGTCCCGCATTGGACCGTCCGCCGGAACGTGGCCCTGGTGCCGTGGCTCCGGGGCGAGGCGGACGCCGACGAGCGGGCCCGGTCGGTCCTGGAGCTCGTGGGACTCCCCGACGACGCGTTCGGCGGGCGGTACCCTCGGGAGCTGTCGGGGGGGCAGCGGCAGCGCGTGGCGCTGGCCCGGGCTCTGGCCCACGGGCCCGAGGTGATCCTCCTGGACGAGCCCTTCGGTGCGCTGGACGCCATCACGCGGTCGGACCTCCAGCGCGCCTTCTCGGACCTGGTGGGCCGCCTGGGCGTGACGGTGCTCCTGGTCACCCACGACCTCCGAGAGGCGATGCTCCTGGCCGACCGGGTGGCGGTCCTGCGGGAGGGGAGGATCGAGCGGGTGGCCGCGTCCGACGACCTGCGACGGGACCCCGGCGACGGCTACGTCGGCGCGCTGTTCCGCCGGGCGGGGGTGGCGTGAGGCGGACCGTCCTTCCCGTGCTGGCGGGGCTGGCCCTGGGCGGTGCGGCCCACGGGCAGGAGCCGGCCCCACCGGCACCTCCGCCTGCCGCCGAGCGTCCGGTGGTGGTGGGCACCAAGATCTTCGCCGAGTCCTACGTGCTGGGCGAGTTGTTCGCCCAGATCCTGGAAGCGCGGGGCATCCCGGTGGACCGTCGCCCGGCTCTGGGCGCCACGGAGATCGCGTTCCAGGCCCTCCTGGCCGGGGAGATCGACGTGTATCCGGAGTACACGGGCACGGGCCTGCTGGCCATCCTCGGCGAGGCGCCGCCCGCGGACCGCGGGGCCGCCTTCCGCCGCGTGCGCGAGGCGTTCCGGAGCCGGTGGGGGGTCCGGTGGCTCCCGCCCCTCGGGTTCGAGAACACCTACGCGATGGCCGTGCGCCCGGGCACGGCCGACTCCCTGGGCCTCCGCACGCTTTCGGACCTCGCGGAGGTGGCACCCCGCCTGACCGCCGGGTTCAGCCCCGACTTCATCGGGCGAGACGACGGGCTGCCGGGCCTCCGGGATGCGTACGGGCTCGAGCCCGGCGACGTGCGTTCGCTCCTCCAGGCGGTGAAGTACCAGGCACTGGTCCAGGGCGAAGTCGATGTCATCGACGGGTATTCGACGGACGGGCAGATCGCCCGGTACGGGGTCCGGGTCCTGGCCGACGACCGGGGCTTCTTCCCGCCCTACGACGCCGCGGCTCTGGTGGGCCGTCGACTGGCCGACGAGCGCCCCGAGGCCGTGGCCGCGCTGACGGAGCTGTCCGGTCTGCTGGACGCCCCGACCATGCGCGAGCTGAACCGCCGGGTGGAGGTGGACGGCGACGATCCGGCGGTGGTGGCCGCCGACGCCCTCCGTGCGCTCGGCCTGGCCGACGACGGGGGGCGGGCACGGGCCGCCGGACGCGACCGCAGTGGCTCCTTCCTGGACTATCTCTGGTCCGGACGCGCGGAGACGTGGGCCCAGACCCGGCGCCACCTCCTGCTGGTGATCCTGTCGCTGAGCGCGGGTGTGATGGTGGCCGTACCCCTGGGCCTGGCGCTGGAACGCGTCCGGGGTGCCGCCGAGGGGGTGATCCGGGCCGTGGGCGTGCTCCAGACGGTCCCGAGCATCGCCTTGCTGGCGTTCATGATCCCGGTGCTGGGCATCGGCGTGGCGCCGGCCGTGACGGCGCTCTTCCTCTACTCGCTCTTTCCCATGCTCCGGAACACGTACTCCGGGGTGCGCGACGCCGACCCGGCGGCGGTGGCGTCCGCCCGCGCCCTGGGCATGACGGAATGGCAGCTCCTGCGGTACGTCCGGTTGCCGTTGGCGGCCCCGGTGATCATGGCCGGCGTGCGCACCGCCGCGGTCATCAACGTGGGCACCGCCACCCTGGCCGCCTTCATCGGTGCGGGGGGTCTCGGCGACCCCATCGTGGCGGGGCTGACCCTGTCGGACACCTGGATGATCCTGTCCGGGGCCGTGCCCGCCGCCGTCCTCGCCCTGATCGTGGACGGCGGGCTGGCCGTGGCCGAGAAGGCCGTGTCGCCCCGGGGCGTGGCCTGACCCCGGGAGGCCCCCACGCCCTGGAAGCCCTCCCAGGTCAGGGCGCCGGTTGCCGGAGGCCCGACTCCTCCGCCGTCTCCGACAGGAACGTCCGGAAGTCCGTGCCCGCGGGCTGCTGGTAGACCCGCAGCCCGAACTCGGGCAACAGGGCGATCAGGTGGTCGAAGATGTCGGCCTGCAGCCCCTCGTACGCGGCCCACGCCGTGTCCGCCGAGAAGCAGTACAGCTCGATGGGCAGGCCCTGCGGCGTCGGCGCCAGCTGGCGCACGAGCACCGTCATCCCCTGGTGGACGCGAGGGTGTCGCTTGAGGTACTCGAACACGTAGGCGCGGAAGGTCCCGACGTTGGTCAGGGCGCGCCGTTCCGGGATGACGTCCTCGCCCAGGTCCCTCTGGTTGACCTCGTCGAGCAGGGCCCGTTTCCCGGACATGTACTCCTGGAGGAACTCGTACCGGCCGAGTCGCTCGACCTCGCCGTCGTCGAGGAACCGCACCGTGTTCATGTCCAGGTGGAGCGACCGCTTGATCCGGCGCCCGCC
Organism: Longimicrobiales bacterium; assembly: GCA_040216925.1. GTDB lineage: Bacteria > Gemmatimonadota > Gemmatimonadetes > Longimicrobiales > Gaopeijiaceae > JAJCZZ01. Next base: position 130,332 of record JAVJOF010000025.1, on the reverse strand, counting down.
CGACTCGCTCATCCCCCGCCAGTTCTTGAACGACTCGGAGATGAACTTGTGGGTCGGGACGGTGCTGATGGTCTTGTCCCAGTTCTGGATCTTGACCGTGTGCAGCGCGATGTCGATGACGTCGCCGTCGGCGTTGTTCTGGGGCATCTCCACCCAGTCACCGATCCGGATCATGTCGTTGGACATGATCTGCACGCTGGCCACCAGGGACAGGATGGTGTCCCGGAACACCAGGAGCAGCACCGCGGTCAGCGCGCCGAGGCCGGACAGGAACACCACCGGCGAGCGGTCGGCGAGGATGGCCACCACGACGATGCCCGCCGCGACGTACACGAAGATGGCCAGGACCTGGAGGTAGCCCTTGATGGGCCGTTCCCGCGCTTCGTCGAAGCGCTCCCGGTAGATGTCGTCCACGGCGCCGAGGAGGGCGCCGAAGGCCATGGCCAGCGCCAGGACCGTCCACGCCAGGGCCACCCGGCGCACGATCCGCGCCGCCAGGATCAGCCACCCGGCGGTCGTGGCGGTGTCGGGGGCCTCGCCGGCCGCGGCGGCCAGCTCCTCGGGACCGACGCCGAGGGCCCAGGTGATGCCGTAGTAGGCCACCAGCGCCGGGGCGACGTTGGCCAGCCGGTGGAAGACCTTCCGGGCCACCAGCCTGTCGTCCCAGGTGGACCGGGTGCGGGACGCCACGCGCCCCACCAGCCCCAGGAAGAACCCCTTGGTGACGGCGTTGGCGATCCACGCCAGCACCAGGAGGATCAGCACACCGGCCGCGCGGGCCGTCCAGGTATCGCCTTGAAGGAACTCCATCGGTCTCCGGTGTCGGCTACCGGGACTCTCCCAGCTCCTCGGCCAGGAGGTCCAGCGCCAGGTTCGAGAGGCGGACGAGATGGGGGTGGGCGGCGTTCCCGTTGGTCAGGAGCGCCACGCCGAAGCCCCGGGTCTTGTTGCCCATGACGAAGGCAGTATAGCCCGGCACGCTGCCCGAGTGGGCGAAGTAGCGTTCGCCGTCGCGGTGGGTGGTCCACCAGGTCAGGCCGTATCCCGGGTCGTCGTAGCCCCAGCCGCCGGCAATCGGGCGGCCGGCGAAGTCGGGATACTGGAGCGTATGCATGGCGTCGAGGGTCTCCTGCGACAGGAGCCGCGCGCCGTTCCAGGTGCCGTCGCCGAGGTTGAAGCGCACCCAGTTGGCCTGGTCGTGGACGGTGCCGTACACGATGCCGGCGGGCCACACGTTGGCCTTGAGCCGGACCGTGGCCACGGGCCGCCCGGTGTCCGGGTCGGGCACGTACGGGATGGACAGGCGCTCCTCCATCTCCGGCGTCGGCGCGAACGCGGTGCTGTTCATGTCCAGCGCGCCCCAGACCCGCTCCTCGATGTACTCCTTGTACGGCGTGCCCGAGAATCGCTCGACGAGCCAGCCGACCAGCGTGTAGGCGATGTTGGCGTACTCCACGTCCTCCAGCGGGGCCCGCTGCACGGCCAGCGAATCGGCCAGGTAGTCCTGGAGGGACGGCGGCACGGTCTCTCCCCAGACCAGGTGGGGCCCGAACGACACGGGAAGCCCCGAGGTGTGGGTCAGGAGGTGCCGCATGCGCACCGGATCGTCGGGGCGCTCGCTCCGGATCGTCAGGGCCCCGCCCAGGTGGTCGCGGACCGGGTCGTCCAGGTCGAAGCGTCCGGCTTCCATCTGCTGGAGGAACGCCACGGTCGACTGGGCCTTGAAGGTGGACCCGATGAGGTAGACGGTGTTCGTGGAGGCCGGGGTGCGTGCCCAGAGGTTGCTGTGGCCCCACGCGCCGGCCCAGAGCTCCCCTTCCCGGTCCGTCAGCGCCAGGGTCAGCGATGGAATCTGACCGTCGAGGAGGGCCCGCCGGACCTCGGGCTCCAGCCGGGCGGCGACCCGGGCGAGGGCGGCCTGGGCCTCGGCGTACTCCTGGGCGGCGACGGGGACCACCGCGGCGGCCGCGGCCCCGATCAGGAGCCCGGCCACGGCCAGGGTGCGCGCCCGCGGCACGCGGGAAGGAAGGGACCGCCTCATGAAAGCTCCTGACGTGGGGGATGCCGACCGGTAGGGACCGCACGGCCGTCGGGTGGCGACCGGACGCGGGCCGGTGCGAGGATCGGCCGCGGGCTGGGCACGGTCAAGGTGCGGGCCCACCGGAGCGCGCTCCCGGGCGCCTCTGTCCCGCCCGGGGAACGGGGCCTAGGTTCGCGGCCATGCACCCACCCTCCGTGTTCCGGCGCTGGTTCCTGCCCGGCTTCGTCTTCCAGTCCGTGGTCATCGCCGGCGGGTACGGCACCGGCCGGGAGCTTGTCGAGTTCTTCCTGACCCAGGGTCCCCTGGGTGGACTCCTGGCCCTGGCCGTGTCGACGCTCGTGTGGAGCGCCGTCTGCATGGCGTCGTTCGAATTCGCCCGACTCTACCGGGCCTTCGACTACCGCCACTTCTTCCAGCATCTGCTGGGCCGGTGGTGGTGGCTCTTCGAGGCCTCGTACGTGGCGCTCCTGGTCATCGTCCTGGCCGTCATCGCCGCCGCGGCCGGCTCCATCGCGGTGGAGACCTTCGGCCTGAACTACTGGCTCGGGGTGGGCGTGGTCATGGCCGCCGTGGGCGCCCTCGTCTTCTACGGAAGCGCCGCCATCGAGCGGTTCCTGGCCGGCTGGTCGTTCCTGCTCTACGGCCTCTACGCCGTCTTCTTCGTGTGGTGCTTCCGGGAGTTCGGAGGCGACATCACGGCCCACTTCGGCGACGAGCCGGCCGGGGCCGGGTGGGCCTGGGCCGGCGTGCGGTACGCCGGCTACAACCTGGCCGTCATCCCCGCCGTGCTCATCACCATCCGGAACCACGACCGCCGGCGGGACACGCTCGTGGCCGGGGCCCTGGCCGGACCCATCGCCATCCTGCCCGGCCTGCTCTTCTACCTGGCCATGGTGGGTCAGTACCCGGTCATCCTCGACAGCGCGGTGCCGGCCAACGACCTGCTCGAGATCCTGGGCTCCCGGACCTTCCAGGTGGCCTTCCAGGTGGTGCTGTTCGGCACGCTGATCGAGACGGGCACCGGGCTCATCCATGCCGTGAACGAGCGGATCTCCGGCCTGGTGGAGGACCGCCGCGGGACCCTGCCCCGCTGGGTCCGCCCCGCCGTGGCCCTGGGCTTCCTGGTGGTGGGCACGGTCATCGCCCAGTTCGGCCTGATCGGGCTGATCGCCCAGGGCTACGGAACCATCACGCTGGCCGTGATCGCGGTGTACGTCGTGCCCATCCTGACCGTGGGGGTCTGGAAGATCCGGCGGATGGCCGCGGGGACCGCTCCGGGCGGAGCTACGCCTCCCGCCTGACCTCGTCGGCCAGGTGGTCGTCCAGGCGGTCCAGGGTCTCCGTGAGCCCGGCCACCATGCCCATGTCCAGCACCTGCTGGAGCGCGTCCGCCGAGGCGTACTCCGCGCGGATCGTGACCCGGGTCGTCTGGCCCACCGCGGTGAACTCCACGGTCGACCGCGTCTGCGGCATGTCCTCGTTCACCGTGCCGTCGGCGTCGCAGAAGGCATCCACGTAGACGATGCGCTCGGGCTCGTCGATCTCCTCATACACGGCCCGGCCCCAGGAGGCGTCGCCCTCGTTCGGGCCCCGGAGGCAGTAGTGCCAGACGCCCCCGACGCGGAAGTCCATCGTGCACTCGTGCATCGGCCAGCTCCGGGGGCCCCACCAGTTCTTCAGGTGCTCGCAGCTCGAGTACGCCGCGAACACGAGCTCTCTCGGGGCGGCGAAGCTGCGGCTGAGCACCAGGGTGCCGTCGTTCGTGCGCACCGTCTGATCACCCTTCTCCATCCGTTCCTCCTGGGGTCTGTATCCGTTGCAGGTAGTGGTCGAGCCGGTCGAAGCTCTCGTTGAAGAACCGGCGGTAGCGTTCGAGCCACGCATCCACGTCCTGAAGCCCTTCCGGGTGGAGCGTGCACGGGCGGAACTGGGCCTCCCTGCTCCGTTCGATCAGCCGGGCGTTCTCGAGGACCTTCAGGTGCTTGCTGATGGCCGGAAGCGACAGGTCGAACGGTTCGGCCAGCTCGGTCACCGTCCGGGTGCCCCCTGCCAGGTGCGCCAGGATGGCCCGACGCGTCGGGTCGGCCAGGGCCGCGAAGGTGTCGCTGAGCGGATCGTCCTTTCGGGCCACCATATTCTACTGCCTGGTTAATTAACGATACGGTAAAATACGTTTCATGATCCGGACGTCAAGGGCATGCCGCCCTCGGTAGTGGTGGCTCAGCCGTAGAGGTCGTCCGGATCCGCGGCGGCCACCTGGGCGAAGTACTCCGCCAGCTTCCGGGTGGCCGCGTCCATCCACGCCGCGCCCTTCTCCGCGGTGGCGGGCGCCGGGTCGCCCACGCCGGTGTCCTCCGTGACCGCAGACCAGCGCCGCGGCGCCCACGCCCATCCCTCGCGGATGGCCTGGATCCGCCACGCCCGCGCCGCGCCGTCGCCCGCCTGATCCAGCGGCGCCACGAGGTCCGCGTGCAGGTGCATCATGAGGCTCGTTTCGGCCTCCCCCGCGTGGTCGCCGGGATCGTCGAACCCGTCCAGGGCGCCGGGGATGCGGAACCAGTGGACCTGGCTCAGAAACACCTCGGTGTGCGCTTGTGCCTCCCGGATAATCTGCCGGAAGTCGTTGCCGCCGTGTCCGTTGACCAGGACCATCTTATCCAGATTCCAGGCCTCGACGCTGTCGATGACATCGTCCAGCACGGCGGCCTGGGTGGACGGGTTCATGTTCACCGTGCCGGGCAGGTCCCGGTGTTGGGTGTTGACCCCGAACGGCACGCACGGGAGCACGAGCACGTGGACGCCCTGCTCCCAGGCCAGGCGGGCCGCCTCGGCCACGACGGCCTCCGACTCGTAGACGTCGGTGCCGTACGGGAGGTGGTGGTTGTGGGGCTCGGTGGCCCCCCACGGGAGCGCGGCCAGGTGGTACTCCGTGTCCCGCAGCGCACCCCAGGACGTCTCGGCCAGGATCCAGGGACGACCCGCCACGAGCCGCTACTCCCCGTCCCGAGGGGGCGCGGTGCCCCCCGGCGAGCCCACGCCCGGAAGGTCCGGAGCGGGATCGAGCGCCCCGGGGTCGGAAGGGCCGACCCACCGGTCCACCAGGGCGGCGGCGGTCAGCTGCCCGATGTTGTTCGTGGCGCTCCGGAACATGTCGGGAATCCGGTCGATGCCCAGGAGGATGGCCAGGCCCGACAGGGGCACGCCGATGGTCTCCAGGGCCGGGGCCAGGGTGACCACACCGGACGACGGCACCGGGGCCACGGTGAGCGACACGAGGAACGTGGCCAGCAACGCCCCGCCCACGGCGCTCAGCGGCACCGGCACGTCGTAGAGGTGGGCCAGGAAGATGATGGCCGCGCCCTGGAAGAGCGCGCTCCCCGCCCGGTACATGGAGGCCCCGAGCGGGACCACCAGGTCGGCCACGGTCTCCGACACGCCCAGGTTCTCCCGGGCCTCTTCCAGGGCCACGGGCAGCGCCGCCACCGTGGACGTGGTGGAGAAGGCGATCGAGTAGGCCCCGAACGTGCCTCCCAGCATCTGCCGGGGGCCGATGCCCGCCACGGCCTTCAGCAGCGGCAGGTACAGCAGGCCGACGTACAGGGCCAGGCCCACGATCACGCAGACGACGAACACGGCCAGGCTCTGCAGGAGCGCCCATCCCATCTGCGCGGTGACCGGCGCGGCCAGGCCGAAGATGCCCACGGGCGCGGTCCAGAGGATCCACCAGACCAGCTTGATCAGGGCGTCGCCGACCGCGTCGGCCAGGTCGGTCAGGCGCTGCCGGGGCGCCGTGTCCAGGGTCCCGGCCGCCGCGGCCAGGAGCGCCGTGAAGACGATCAGGGGCAGCAACGCACCCGACGAAGCTGCCGCGAACGGGTTGGACGGAATCAGGCTGACCAGGAAATCCACGAAGCCGGGGAGCTCCGGAGCCTGCTGCGCCGCTGCCGCCGGGGCCGTCACGTCCGGGGTGAAGCGCAGCCCGACCCACATCACCGCCATCCCCGTCAGGATGGCCGGGATCAGGGTGCTCCAGAAGAAGCCCAGGGTCAGCCCGCCCAGGCGGCCGAGTTTTCGGGGATCTCCGAGCTTGGCCACCCCGCTGAAGATCACGGCCATCACCAGGGGAATGACCACCATGCGGATCGCGTTCATGAACGCGGTGCCCAGGGGGGCCACGCCCGTGGCCAGCGCCATCAGGAGTTCGGAGCCGGTGGCGGCGGCCAGGAGGCCGGTGGCGAGGCCGGCCACGAGGCCGAGGGCGATCAGGAGGTGGAGCATGTGCGGACGGGTCCCGCCGGGGGGCCAGGAAGTGGGCGGCGGGGAATATGGGTACCCCGGTCGGGCGCGGCCACCGCCCGTGGCCGCGGGCGCTCCCCTTCCCTACCATGAGCCGGCGGCCCGCGCGTGGTGGGTGCCGTTTCCCGGTGTCGGAGCATCATGGACCGTCGATGGCGCAGCCGGGCTTCCGCCCGCCACACAGGCCGGTGGAGCCTCCTCGCGGCGGCGCTGCTGCCGCTCCTGGCCTGCCGGGGCCCGGCGCCCACCCCGGATCGGCTCGTCCAGGACCTTCCCCTGCTCGAGTTCCCCGCCGACTCGGGGCGGACGCTGGCCGTCCTCCTCTCCGGCGACGGCGGGTGGGCGGAGCTTCCGCGGGAGGTGGCCCGGGGCCTCGTGGGCGCAGGCGTGGCGGTGGTCGGGTTCGACTCCCGGCGCTACCTGGAGGCGCCCCGGGACGCCGGCCGTGTCGCGGCCGACGTGGCCCGGGCGGCGGAGGCCTACGGGGTGGCGTGGAACCGGGATCGGGTCCTTCTGGTGGGATTCAGCCGCGGGGCCAACCTGGCGGCCTTCGCGGCCTCCGCGCCGCCGCCGGGGCTGCGACCCCGTCTGGCCGGGGTGGTGCTCCTGGCACCGGGAACCCACGAGAAATTCCGGTTCCGCCTTCTGGATCTCGCGCGCCAGTCCGCGGATACCGCGGGAGCGCCCGTGGCGCCGCGCATCCGGGAGATCCCCGGCACCGCAGGCGTACCGGTGGTCTGCGTCAGCGGGCTCCGGGAGACGGCGCCGGTGTGCGCCGGGCTGGAGGGGGTGCCGGGCATCGGGGTGCGTCTTCCCGACGCGGGGCACCACCTCGGGCGGGACTACCCGGCGCTGGTGTCCTACATCCTGGCGGTCGTGGCCGACGACTCAGCGGGTCAGGAGGCTCCGGGTGCCCCCGCTGACCAGGGTGGCGATGGACCCGACGATGCGGGGGAGGGCCAGGCCTCCCGGTGAGGCCAGGTACCGGGGCTCCCACACGGGGTCGAACTTCTCCTTGTAGGCTCGCAGTCCCTGGAAGTTGTAGAAGTGCTCGCCGTGGCGGAACACGAGGGTTCCGAGACGGGCCGAGAGCGGGGCCAGCGGTCCGGACTCGAGGCCCGACAGGGGCGCCATCCCCAGGCTGAACCGGGCGAAGCCCCGCTCCTTCCCCCAAAGGAGCGCCTTGGCGAACAGATACTGCATGGCCCCCGGTGGCGAGGTGGCGGGATCGTAGCGCATCAGGTCCAGCGAGAACTCCCGTCCGTCTCCCCCCAGCAGCATGTTGGCGAACGCCACCACCTGCCCGTCCACCCGGGCCACCGCCACCGGGAAGCGTGCGACGTAGGCCTCGGAGAACGAGCCCAGGGAGAAGCTCTTCTCCTGGGCCTTCTTGTCTGTGAGCCAGGTGTCGGAGATGGCCCGGAGCCGGGGCAGTTCGGCCCTCACGGCCTCGGGCTCGAGCACCTCGAACGACGCTCCGTCCGCCTCGGCCTTCCGCACCGCCTTCCGCATCCCCGCCCGGGCGCCCCCCTCCAGGGAGAAGGCCTGGGCGTCCACCACGGCCTCCTCGCCGAGCTTGAGCAGCGCCAGGCCCGCGTCGATGTACAAGGGCAGGTGCGTGGGGGTGACCTGGTAGAACACGGGCCACCCCCCCTGGCGGAACGTGCGGCTCCGGAACATCCAGACGAGATCCTCGAAGTCGTCGGGGTCCCCCACGGGATCGCCCAGCGACACCCAGCTCCTCCCGGCCACGCCGTACATGATCAGGGCGTTGCCGCTCTTGGCACGGAGGAGGTGCTTGTCTCCGAGGTACGCCAGCCGGGCGCCGGGTCGGGGGCTCGCGTCGATGATCCGCGAGGCGGCTTCGTCCACGTCGGTCGGTGCCGCGGCCTGGTCCGGAGGCCGCAGCAGCCGGGTCACGCCGAACGCGGCCAGGACCGCCGCCGCCCCGACGGATCCCCGCAGGAAGCGCGGCGCGTCGCCGCCCAGGGCGAACCGCCACCAGAGGTCTCCGGACAGCGTCACGTCGCGGTAGGCCCAGAAGCCGAGCCAGAGGGTCCCGGCCAGGACCGCCACCACGCCCACCAGCCACTCCGGCGACAGCGGTTCGCGGGTCAGCGCGCTGGGCCGGAAGAACTCCCGGCGCGCCGCCCGCAGGCCCAGGGCCAGCACGAACAGGAAGGCCGCTCCGGAGGGGTTGCCGTCCATGAGGGCCGTGAACAGGCCGCCCACCACCAGAAGGGCCACGGTGGCCTGGTAGGCACCCTCCATCCGCCGGGCCAGCCCCCACGCGAGGATCAGGAGCGAGGCTCCGGCCACGCTGCCGAGGAAGTGCGAGGCCTCGAGGAGGGGCAGTGGGAGCCGTCCCAGCCAGCCCAGGGGCGCGGTGAGGGGAAGTGCGCCGGTCAGCAGGAGGAGCGCTCCGGCCACGAACACGGTGCCGGAGAGGACCACGGGGGTGGCCGCCGACACGCCGGAACCCACGGTGGCCAGCGCGTGCTCCAGGGCGTCTTCACGGCGTCGCACTTCGAGGACGCCCAGGATCGTGGCCGCCAGGAACAGCGGCAGCAGGTAGAACAGCGCGCGGAAGACCACCACGGCCGCCACCACCCCGCCGTCCACGGCGGCGTCCGGCAGGGCCGTCAGGAGCACGGCTTCGAAGACGCCCAGTCCCTGGGGTACGGTACTGAGCACGCCCAGGCCCTGGGCCAGCACGAAGAGCCCGACGAAGGCCGGGAAGGCCATCCCCAGATCCGCCGGAAGGAGCACGTAGAGAACGCCGGCCGCCGTGGTCCACTCCGCCACCCCGATGGCCACCTGGGCGGCCGCGGTCCGCGCCGTCGGCAGCCGGAGTCCGAGGCGCTGCCCGAGCGGGGAGCCCGGGCGGCGGGCGCAGGCCGCCAGGTAGACCGCGACCAGCAGGAGGAGCAGCAGGCCGGCGGGGCGCCCCACGAACGGTGGGAGGACCCCCTCGGTCCACGCCGGTCCCACCGCGAAGACCACGCCCGCCAGCGTCGCGAGGCCGACCCAGTACGTCAGGGTGTAGAACCCCACGACCCGGGCGATGTCGGGTGCCTCCACGCCCCACGAGGTGTAGAGGCGATACCGGATCGGAGCCCCGGTCAGGAGCGAGAACCCCAGCGCATGGCTGAACGCATAGCCGAGGAAGGCGGCGAAACCGACCCGGCGGTAGGGCTGATCCACGCCCACGTGGCGGACGGCCAGCCAGTCGACGGCGGTCAGGATGACCTGGCAGACCGCCACCAGCAGGAGCGCCAGAGCCACCCGCACCGGCGGCACCTGCCGGATGCCTTCCGCCACGTCCGCCGGGCTGAACCCGCGGAGTTCCCGCTGGAGCAGCCAGGCCGCGGCAGCGAGGATCGCGAAGGCCAGGACCGGGGGCAGCCAGCGGCGGACCGACGACGTCATGGGCGCCTGGGACTCGAGGGGCAGGGCGTCCCGAACGTAGGGCCGAGGGGCCCCCTCAGCGACCCACCGGGTCCAGGAAGGCCAGGATCCGGGCCAGGTCGTCGTCCACGTCGGCGGAGCGCACCGGATTCACCGCCGACGAGCCGTGGCTCCCTCCGGGCACGACCCGGGTCTCGTGGCCGGCGGCCTGGAACGCCTCGAACTGGGCCGCCACGGATTCGATCTCCAGCTCGCCCGAGGGCCGCACGACCAGGAGCGGAACGGCGACCCGGGTCGCCACCGTCTCGGGCCGGCAGCCTTCCATGGGGTCGCCGCTGGCCGGAGAGAAGGCGAGAACCCGGGACACGGGCGCTCCGTCGGCGGCGGCCCGTACCACGAGGGCCCCGGAGTAGCTCGATCCCCAGAGCACCACCGGCCGGCCCGCCGCGACGGTGCGGGCATGCGCGACCACGGCGTCCAGCTGCGGCCGGGCGTCGCAGTAGCTCCAACCGGCCGGCTCGGGAGCGCCCGCCAGGGTGCGGTTGGGCGGGCCGAAGCGGTCACCCCCGCCCTGCAGGTCGGCGGCCAGGACGTCGAAGCCCCGGCTCAGGAGTTCCGCCACCAGGAAGCCGTACTCGCCCCGGGCGCTGCCGCCGCCCTGATGGAACAGGGCCACCACGCCCCGGGTGTCCGGCCGCTGGTAGCGGTCGAGCACCAACGCCACGCCGTCCGGAGCGGCCAGGGTGTCCACCGAGCGGGCCGGGGGCCCGCCCGTGTGGTGGCCCAGGAAGCTCAGCAGAGTGCCGAGGTTGGCCTGGCCCACGTCCAGGATCGACGCACCATGGCTCCCCTCCCCGGCCACGACGTACCGGGAGCCGGGGGCACCCACCGCCGCGGCGACGGGCCCGACCAGTTCCTCCTCGGCCGGGGCGGCCACCGTCAGGATCGGCACCCGGGAAGCCGCCGCCCACGTCCGGACCCGGTCCGGCCGCGCCGGATCGTATTCCCCGGGCGAATAGGCCGACACCCCGTCCACGTGCCCCTCCGCTGCCAGGCGGTAGACGAGCATCGCGGAGGCGGACGAGCCCAGGGCGTAGCGGGGGCCCGCGAGACCCCGGACGTCCAGCCAGGCCAGGGCGGCGATCATGTCCCCGTAGGAGGCGTCGATGGCCGGCCACGGTGTGCCCGTTCCCGCGTCCACGGCGGCCATGATGGAGTCGGTGCCGTACCGGGCCGCCGTCCCGTTCCGGACATCGTTGCGGCGTCCTCCCCACCGGAGGTCCACGGCCAGGGCGTGGTAGCCGAGCCGGGCCAGCGCGGGGCCCACGGACCGGAACTCGCCCCGGCTGGAAGCGGACTGATGGAACAGGAGCACGACGGGGGCGTCCGGGTCCGCGCCCGCGTAGAGGTCCGCCGTGATCTCGAGTCCGTCGCCGGACGGGAAGGTCACCGTCTCGGGGGTGGGTCCGGTCGCCGGGGCATCGGCTTGGCCGTCCTGAGGCGGGGGATCGGGCGCGCCGCAGGCGGCGAGGACTCCGGTCCCGCAGGCGAGGGCGAAGCCGGCGAGGAGCGGAATGATCCGACGGGGGGCTCGGGGCATGACGAAGGGTCGGGGTCGGAGTGCCGGGTGAGGCGGACAGGTGACTACTATATACATAGTAGACCCTGGTCGGGCGACCGCTCAACCCCGACCGCTCTCCGTCGGGGCGGGGTCGCGCTACGTCGCACGCAGTGGACCCCGGTGGTCTGACCCCGGTACTGTTGCCCCCCGTCAGGCCCCCGCCGGTCCCTCACCGTCCTCCCTCGATGATCCGTTCCCTTTCCGGCGTGCCACCGCGTACCCGCGCTCGGTGCGCGGGGGTGTCACCGCCACCGACCGCAGGGCCGTGAGCGGACCCGTCGGAGGCGAGCGGGGCGACTGGCACGCCCAGCCGGCAGAGGCGGTGCTCCGCGCCCTCGGCTCAGGCCCCGGGGGGCTCTCGGCGGAAGAGGCTGCGGCCCGCCTCGAACGCGTGGGACCGAACGCACTTCCCCGGGCGCGCCCCGTCCGCTGGTATCGCATCCTCGCCGACCAGTTCACCGGGTTGGTGGTCCTGCTCCTCGCAGGCGCCGCGGGCGTGTCCTTCCTCCTCGGCGATCCCGTGGAGGCGGCGGCCATCGGGGCCGTGCTGGCCGTCAACGCCGCCATCGGCTTCGTCGTGGAGTGGCGTGCGAGGCGGGCCATGGAGGCCTTGCTCCAGTATCAGGTCACCCGGGCCCGGGTCGTGCGGGACGGGCGGGTCGAGGCGGTGGACGCCTCGTTCCTCGTGCCCGGCGACCTGGTCGAACTCGATGCCGGCGACGCCGTGCCGGCCGACGTACGCATCGTGGACGCGGCGGAACTCCGTACGGTCGAGGCGGCCCTCACCGGAGAGCCGACACCGTCCGACAAGAGCCCCGACGCCGTCGACCCCGGCGCTCCTCTGGCCGAGCGGAGCGGGATGGCGTGGATGGGAACGACCGTGGCGGCGGGGCGAGGCCGGGCCGTGGTCGTCGCCACGGGCACCGCCACGGAGCTGGGCCGCATCGGCGACCTGATCGCCACGGTCGAAGCAGCGGCCACGCCCCTGGAGGAGCGTCTGGAGGCCCTGGGTCGCCGCCTGGTGGCGCTGACCCTCGGCGTGGCCGGGCTGGTGGTCCTGGCCGGCGTCCTCCGGGGGACGCCCTGGAGCCGGATGGTCGAGACGGGGCTGGCCCTGGCCATCGCGGCCGTTCCGGAGGGGCTGCCCGCCGTGGCCACGATCGCCCTGGCCGTCGGCCTGGGGCGGATGGCCCGCCGCAACGTCCTCGTCCGCCGCCTGGCGGCCGTGGAGGCATTGGGTTCCGTCACGGTGGTCTGCACCGACAAGACCGGAACCCTGACCGCGGGGGAGATGACCGTGGTCCGTCTCCGCACCGGGGGCGCGACCTTCGCCGTGTCCGGCGCGGGGTACGTCGAGCCCGGCGAAGTACGACGGGACGGGGCGCCCCGGGCGGGACCGGACAGGGTGGCGGACCGGCTGTTCACCGCTGCGGCCCTGACCCACCGCGCCACCCTCGACCCCGATACCGGCGCGGTGTCCGGCGACCCCACGGACGCCGCCTTGCTGGTGCTGGCCCGCAAGGGGGGCGCGGAGGAAGCGGAATCCGACTGGCCCCGTCGTGGGGAGTTGCCCTTCTCGTCGGCCCGTCTTCTCGGGGGGTCGGTCCACCAGGGTCCGGACGGGAGACTCCACCTGTTCGTGAAGGGGGCTCCCGGCGCGGTCCTGGACCGTTGCGCCTCGGTGGCCGGGGAGGAGAAGCACACGCCCATGGACCCGGCCGTGCGAGCCTCCCTGGACGAGACCAATACCGCGTGGGCGTCCGAGGGGCTGCGCGTCATCGCCCTGGCCCAGGGCGAGTCCGACGGTCCAGACCCCGGTGAACCGGCGGACCTGACCTTCCTGGGGCTCGTGGGCATCAGCGACCCCCCCGCGGCGGGAGTGGCCGAGACCGTGGCTCGCTTCGGTGAGGCGGGCATCCGGACGGTGATGATCACGGGCGACCAACGCGCGACGGCGGAGGCCGTGGCCCGGGCGCTGGGCATCGGAGGGGCGCCGATCGTGAGCATCGACGGCGCCGCCGTGGCGGCCCTGTCGGACCAGGAGCTGCGCGAGCGCGTTCCGGCCGTGGACGTCTACAGCCGGGTCTCTCCCGAGGACAAGCTCCGGGTCGTTTCGGCCCTCCAGGTCCGGGGCGAGATCGTGGCCATGCTGGGCGACGGGGTGAACGACGCCGCGGCCCTCAAGAAGGCGGATGTGGGCGTGGCCATGGGGGGGCGAGGGACCGACGTGGCCCGACAGACGGCCGCCGTGGTGCTCCAGGACGACCGGTTTCCCACGATCGCGGCGGGCGTGGAGCAGGGCCGCGTGATCTTCGACAACATCCGCAAGTTCGTCTTCTACCTGTTCAGCTGTAACGTGGCCGAAGTCCTGGTGCTGCTGGGTGCCGGGGTGGCGGGACTCGCACCGCCGCTCCTCCCGCTCCAGATCCTCTGGCTCAACCTGGTCACCGACACCTTCCCTGCCCTCGCTCTGGCCCTGGAGCCCGGAGAGGCGGACGTGATGCGGCGCCCTCCCCGCGCCCCGGACTCCCCGATCCTCTCCCGGTCGTTCGTCGGAGCGCTCGCCTTCCACGCCACGACCATCACCCTGGCCACACTGGGCGCCTATGTCTGGGCCCTCACGTCGGGCCGGGTCGAGGCGGCGGGCACGGTGAGCTTCATGACGCTGGCGCTGGCCCAGCTCTTCCACCTGGGCAATGCCCGGAGCCACGACGCCGTCGTATCGCCCGTCCGCGCCCTGGCCAACCGCTGGGCCGTGGCCGCCGTGGTCCTGGTTCTGGCACTGCAGACGGCGACCGTCACCTGGATGCCGCTGACGGCCCTCCTGGATCTGGTGGCCCTGGACGCGACGGCGTGGGCGGTGGTGGCCGGCGCTTCGTTGATGCCGGCGGTGGTCGGTCAGGGCGTGGACCTGATCCAGGGACGGCGGACGCGGACGGGTCCGTGAAGGGCCCGCCGCGGGAGCCACGTCGATCCCGGCGGCGCGCGGCGCCCGGGGTCATGGCTCCCCGGGTCCCTCCCGAACCATCACCGAGGTGCCGTCCTCCACGTCGTCCGGCGGAAAGAGAATGACCCGGTCGCCGGGGGACGCGCCGGAGAGGACCTCGGCGGCGGAGGCGCCTCGGCGGCCCACCTCCACCGTCCGCAGCCGGGCCACTCCCCCCTCGACCACGAACACGGCCCATGCGTTCCCCCGGCGGAAGAGGGCGGCGGTGGGGACCGTGAGCACGTCGGCTCCGCTCCACACCACGATCGAGGCGTCCACGCGGAAGCCCGCACCGAGACCCGGCGGCACCCGGTCGAGGACGCCCACGACGTTCACGCGCTGCTCCTCGACACCCAGGGCGGAGATCTTCGTGAAGGCCGCCGGCTCGACGTACCGCACGGTGCCGTGGAGCGGGTCACCCCCCCATCCGGTCAGCGTCATGGGGGCGCCCGGACGCACCTCCACCGCCTCGTCGGTGAGCACGTCCACGACCACGTCCATCGGCGACCGCGCCCCGAGTTCGAACAGCGGCGTCCCGGCCGGAAGCACCCGCTCGCTCTCCTCGTGGACCCGGAGGACGGTCCCGTCCACCGGCGCCCGCACCTCGATCACGCCGTCCCGGCGGGCGTCGGGGTCGGAGCCCATCAACCGGGCCCGGGCACCGCGCAGGCCGGCCTCGGCGGCCTCGAGGGCGGCCTGAGCTGCTTCGCGCCGGGTCCGCGCCGTTCCGGCCATCCGCTGGAACCGCTCGAAGGCCTCCCGACTGAGGGCCCCCATCTCCATCAGGGGTCGGCGTCGCTCCACCTCGCGCTCCGCCTGTTCGAGGGCCGCGGCGGCGTCGTCGGCGGCCGCGCGGGCTTCCAGGACCCGGGCCTCGGCGGACTCGACCGCCGCGGTGTTCGTAGCCCGGGCCCGTGGGTCTTCGGGGGCCGGAGCGAGGGTCACCAGGAGGTCACCGCGGCGCACCTCCTGACCTTCCTCCACGTCCGTTCGGCCGATGCGGCCGGAGGTGGGGGCCGCCACGACGAAGCGGTCCCGGACGCGGGTCCGGCCCTCCTCGTCGATGGTCACCGTCAACGTGTCGGTGCCCAGTGTGGCCACCTCGACCGGCACGCCGTCGCCCCCCAAGAGGAGCGTGAGCGCCACGGTACCGGCGAGCAGGCCGGCGAGAATCAGGAGGGTGCGTCTGCTCATGGGTCCTACTCTCGCGTCTTGAGAACGGCAATGAGGTCGAGCTGGTCGATGCGGCGGCGCACGATCCACCCGCTTGCCACGGCCGCCACGACGGTGATCGCGGCGGCCACCAGATAGGTCCGTGGGCCGACCACCAGCGGAATACGGTAGGTCTCGGTCTGGAGCGACGTGACCACGGCGAACGACAGGGCGTAGCCCAGGGCCCAGCCCACGGGGATGGCCAGAAGGGTCACCACCGCCTGCTCCCCGAGCAGCAGGCGCGCCACCTCGCTCCGTCGGAAGCCCATGACCCGGAGGCTGGCCAGTTCGCGGCCCCGCTCCGAAAGCGCGATCCGGGCCCCGTTGTAGATGACCGCCACGGAGATCAGGCTGGCGAAGCCGAGCAGGAACGCGACGCCCACGAACAGCGATTCATCGAGCTGGGAACGGAAGGACGCCAGCATGTCCGCCGGGGAGCCCACGCCGGCCACCGCCGGGATGGCCTTGGTCTGGCGCGCGAGGTCGGCACGCCGGTCCTCCCGGACCGACAGGAACGCCCCGGACACCCCCTTCCCGCCGCCGGTCAGCCGGTCCAGGGCGTCGAGGTCCATGGTGGCCGACAGACCCAGGAAGTCGTCCACGACGCCGGCCACCGTCACGGTCGCCGTGGCGCGCCGGCCCTCCAGCACCTCGACCCGCAGGGTGTCGCCCGTGTCCACGCCGAGGATGTCGGCCAGCACGGCGCTGAGCACGACCCCCTCCGCGGGAACCGGTCGGACGGTCCCGTCCGAGGTCACGATCCGTCGGAGCTGTCCGTCGCGGGGCAGGCCCTGGAGTCCGACCTGGCGGCTCCGGTGTCCGGCCCGGAGCCGGGCGGGCACCATGCGGTAGACCTCCACACGGGTCACCCCGTCGAGGTTGGCCAGGGCGTGGCGCACGGATCGGGGCCGGGGCTCCTGGAAGGTCAGCGACACGTCCTCGCGCTGGATCACCTGGAACTGAAGCTTCATCATGTGGTCCACCCCGTCGAACATGAACATGCCGATGACGAGGATGGCCACCGAGAACGCCACGCCCAGGGCCGAGAGGCCGGTCCGCCACGGGCGGCGCTCGATGTTGCGCAGGATCATCCGCCCCGACGACGGCAGGGCCCGGCCGAGTCCCGCACGCTCGAGCGGTCCGGCCCGGAAGCGCGTCGGGGGCTCGGGACGCATGGCCTCCGCAGGCGGGAGGGAGGCCGCCGCCCGCACGGCCGCGAGGGCGCCGGCCACCGCCGCTGCCGCGCTCACGCCCACGGACACGAGCAGCAGCGCCGGGCTCACACGGTACCGGAGGTCCGGGAAGTCGAAGTACTCGCCGTACAAGCCGATGTAGCTCCCGCCCAGCCAGACGCCCACCACCGACCCGAGCACGGCGCCTGCGCCCACGGCCACGAGAGCGAAGCGGAGGAAGTGGACGCTGACCTCGCGGTCGGAGTAGCCGAACGCCTTCAGCACGGCGATCTCGGTCCGCTGCGTGGCGATCAGCCGTCCCATGACCAGGTTCAGAAGGAAGGCGGCCACCCCGAGGAACACCGCCGGGATGGCGGTTCCCATGACCCGGTTCTGGTCGAGTTCGGCCTGGAGCGTCTGGTGGGAGAACTGGCGGGCCCGGGGATAGGCGCCCTGCCCCCCGTAGGGCCCCAGAAGGCGGTCCACCGCCGCGATGACGGCCGCCGGATCGGCGGCCCGGTCGAGGGACAGCACGGCCTCGTTGAAGGCGCCGTCCATGTCGTACGCGGGGCCCAGGATGTCCCGGCGGACCCACAGCACCCCGTACCGTTCGTCGTCGGGAAAGAGCGAGCCCGGCGGCACGGCGTAGGCGTGCTCCGGCGAGATGGCCGTGCCCGACACCACGAGGCGCCACGCCCGTCCGTTGATGACCGCCCGGACGGTGTCTCCGGGCTCGATGCCCCGTGCTTCCGCGAAATTCTGGCTGACCAGCGCCTCCCGGCGGGCCCCGGGAGCGGGCGCCCTGCCCCGGTCCAGCACGACGTCACCGAGGGCCGGGCGCCCGCGCTCGGGCAGGGAGACGAACCGACCGAGCCCCGGGGCGTCCAGGTCCGGAAGGTCCAGACGCGCCGCCAGGGTGACGCGGGTGTCGACGGCGGCCACGCCGGGAATGGTCGCGAGGCGCTGCCGCATCGAGAGCGGGGCGCGCTCCAGCGAGACCCAGAGGTCCGGGAAGCGGGCCTGCCGGTAATAGATCTCCTGCGCGTCCACCAGGGACTGGTAGCCGCCGCGCATCGTCACCACGGTCATGACGCCGGTGGCCACGACCAGCGCGATCGACCCCATCTGCCCCCGGAGCCGCCACACCTCCCGGAGGAGCTTCCGGTCCAGGGTCGAGGGGAGCCACCTCACCACGCGATCTCCTCGAGATCGACGCGCTCGGCGTTCTCTTCTACGGAGGCGATCTGGCCGCTGCTCATGTGGACGACCCGGTCGCCCATGCCCCCGATGGCCACGTTGTGGGTGATGATGGCGGTGGTCGTGCCGGTGGTCCGGTTCACCCGATCCAGGACGGCCAGCACCAGCTTGCCGGTTTCCACGTCGAGGGCGCCCGTGGGCTCGTCGCAGAGGAGGATGTCGGGCCGCTTGGCCACGGCCCGGGCGATGGCCACGCGCTGCTGCTCGCCCCCCGAGAGCTGGGCCGGGAAGTGGTCGAGCCGCTCGCCGAGCCCCACCAGCCCCAGGGCCTCCGCCGGGTCCATCGGGTCGGTGGCGATGTCCGTGACCAGCGCCACGTTCTCCCGGGCCGTGAGGCTGGGAATCAGGTTGTAGAACTGGAACACGAACCCGACGTGGCGCCGCCGGTAGTCGGTCAGCCCCCGGTCGTCCAGCGCGGTCAACTCCTCGTCGCCGAAGTGGACCGTGCCCCGGGTGGGTACGTCGAGGCCGCCGATGATGTTGAGGAGCGTGGACTTCCCGCTCCCCGACGCCCCCAGGAGCACGACGAGTTCGCCGGCCGCCAGGTCCAGATCGACGTCGCGCAGCGCGTGCACCTCCACGTCTCCCATGCCGTAGACCTTGGTCAGGCCCCGGGCGCGGAGGGAGGAATCGTTCATGGGGCGGAGGCCTCGACGGGACGGGACGTATTCCCGGCGCTTCGGAGGCCGAAGGCCGTGGCGGGTGGCGGGCGGTGCCAGACCGGCTCCGAAGCATAGAACACCACGGCGATCCGCGGCACCGGCTCGGTGGTCGGGCCGGGGTGGATCGCGCTGCCCAGGGGCTCCCCCTACCTGGACGCGCCCCGCACCCTGCCCAGCGCCCGGATGCTGGCGAGCCCCGCCACCGGCCCCACCACCAGCACCCCGAAGGCCCACCCCCACCCCGCCCCGTCCACCAGGACCGGCACGAGCTGCATGCTGGCCATGGTCAGGAGGAAGCCGGCGGACGTCTGGAGCGTCAGGGCCGTGCCCACCGCGTGGCTGGGTGCGACTTCGGTGACCATGGCGCTGAACTGCGCCGAGTCGGCCACCACGAAGAAGCCCCAGACCCATACAAACGGGGCCACCAGCCAGAAGGGGGCCCCCAGGAGCGGCCCCGCCAGCAGGCAGCACGCGCCGCTGACCCCCAGGGCCAGGTTCACGACCTCGGAGCGGCCGATCCGGTCGGCGGCCCACCCGCCCCACACGCACCCGACGCCGCCCGCCACGAGCACGCCCCACATGATCCACTCCACGCCGCCGGCTCCGCCCTGTCCGGCAGCGGCTACGGCGAGGTAGGCCGGGAGCCACGTCCACATGGCGTACAGCTCCCACATGTGCCCGAGGTATCCCCCGGTGGCCAGCATGGTGGGCCGATGTCGGGTGATGTCGCGCACCAGGCGCCACGAGAAGGGGCGGCGCGCGAAGGGGTACGGACCGTCGCGGTAGAGTCCGGCCACCAGGGCCGCCGCCACGAGGCCGGCCACCGAGGCCCCACCCACGACGGCCAGGGCCGACGTTCCCCCGGTGGCCTTGAGCAGGTACGGGGTCCCCTTGCCCATGGCCAGCGCCCCCACCACGGTGCCGATGGCCAGGCCGCGGGCCGACCGGAACCAGGTGGCGATCATCTTCATGCCCGGGGGATACACGCCCGCGTAGAAGAACCCGGTGAGGAAGCGTGCGCCCAGGGCCGTCTCGTACGACGGGACCACCAGGATCAGGGCGTTGGCGCCGGCGGCCAGCAGCGCGCAGCCCGCGAAATACCATCGGGCCCGCACGATGTCGGCCAGGTTCAGCACGGCGGCCAGCGCCGTTCCGGCCACGAAGCCGAGCTGCACGACCGTGGTGAGCCAGCCGACCTGGCTGGTGGACAGCGCCCACTGCACCTGGAAGTCGGCGGCCACGGCGGAGGCGGTGAACCATCCGCCCATGCCCAGGAGGAGGCCTGCGGAGACGAGGGCCAGCATGCCCCACCGTCGCGGATCGTCGTCCCAGGGCACGCCCACGGCCGGGTCCGGCTTTCCCGGGCCGGTGCCGGCGTCCGGGCCCCGTCCGGCGTCGCTCATCGACGGCCTCGCGGCCAGGGGAGTGCCGTCCGGGCGGTTCCGGACCTCACCCCACCATCTGCTTGACCACGAACCACACGTTGGCCGGGCGTTCGGCCAGGCGTCGCATGTACCAGGGGAACCAGGCGTTGCCGTAGCTGATCAGCACGCGCACCTGGTAGCCGCCCCGGGCCAGACGGCGCTGTTCCGCGCTCTGGATGCCGTACAGCATGGCGAACTCGTAGGCCTCCTTGTCCAGCACCAGCTCGTGGGCCATGCGGTTGGCCTCGCCGATCATGCGGGGGTCGTGGGTGCCCAGCACCGGCCGCCCCGCTTCGTTCCGCTTCCGGGCCTGCAGCAGCATGCTGGTCAGGCGCACGAAGTTCTGGTCCACGTCGGCCTTCCGCTCGAAGGCGATGTCCGGGGGCTCCCGGTACGCCCCCTTCACGAGGCGGATGGCGGGATGCAGGGGCATCAGGTCCTCGAGATCGCCCTTGGTGCGGTGCAGGTAGGCCTGGAGGCAGAGCCCGACGTTCTGGTGGTCCTCCCGCACGGCCCGGAAGATCGCCAGCGTGTCGTCCACGTAGGCCGACGACTCCATGTCGATCCAGAGGAGCGACCCGGGGCCCGCGGCCTGCACCAGGCGCACGAGGCGCTGCCGGGCGCCGTCCACGCCCTGGTCCAGGCCGAGCTGGGTCGGCTTGACCGAGACCTCCGCGTCGAGCCCCTGCTCCGCCACCGTGCGGAGGACGCCCTCGTAGTGGGTCACGACCTCGTCCGCCTCCTCGGCCGTCGAGACGTTCTCGCCGAGGCGGGTCACCGTCGTGGCGATCCCGTCGGCCTGGAGCCGCCGGGCCTCGTTCAGGGCGTCGTCCAGCTCCTCGCCGGGCATGAAGCGGCGGGTGGCCCGTTTCACGAAGCCGTACTGCGGAAGCCGCTCGGCCATGAACGGGTTGGTGGAGGCCCAGAGGAGCGCGTTGCGGAGCATGGGGCGATGCGGGTTGAGGGGGCGCGTCAGGAACTCACGAAGCGGTACATCAGGCGGATCAGGCGGTAGGCCTGGTCCGCGTCCTCGGCGGTGTACGCCACGGTGTAGCCGTCGACCTTGCTCATGCCGGGAATGGCCTGGAGGACGTCCACGTGCGTCGGCGAGGCGAAGCGCATGCGGATGCGGACCGGGGCGCCCACGTCCCACGGGCGGGCGGAACCGGCGCGGAGCGCGCCCAGGGCCTCGTCCACACCCGCGCGGAGCCGGCGGTGGACCTCCTCGGGGTGGACGAGTCGGGCCGCCGAGGGCGTCTCGGCCGTCTTGGTGGTCACCGTCGCGGCGGCGTACTGCGCCCCGGCCTCGGCCGCCGCCGCCGAGTCGCCGGCGACGAGGATCACCGGCACCCCGTGCATGCCGGCGAAGGCCGCGTTCATGCCCCCTTCCCCGACCTCGTGGTCGTTGAGCCACAGCCCCTTCACCGACCCGGAGCCGGTGTGGGCCAGAAATCCGTCCGGGTCGCCGGCCATGGCGTGGTAGCCGAGGAAGACGGCGGCGTCGAACGAGGCGTCGAGGCCCTGGACCATGCCCAGCGGCTTGATCGAACCCTGGATGTAGGTGACCGACGGATCCAGGTCGGTGTGGAGCACGTTCTGGTGGTCGCCGTGGGAGTCGTTCAGCACGATCTCCACCGGCCCCCGGGCCTTCAGCGCGGCCACCACGGCGTTCACCTCGTCGGTCATCAGGCGTCGGGCCGTCGCGTAGTCCTTCCCGCCCGTGGACGTCATGGCCGGGCTGCCCACCCCGCCGATGCCTTCCATGTCCACGGAGATGAACACGCGCAGCGGCTCCTGGGCGGCCGCCGACCCGCATCCGACGGCCAGGCCCGCAACCACCGCCGCCACGCCCAGGAGGGACGCGGCGCCCCGCCGGCTCAATTTCCGCTCCGGAGCGGGTCCGGGTTCGGGAGCGGCGAGTATCCGGCCGCCTGGAGCGCCTGGCGATAGGGCTGCACGTGGTCGGCGAACAGCGCGTTGACGCCGGTCACAAGCTCGTCGAGGGCCGCCTGCGCCTGGGCCATGGCCGTCCGGTCCGTGGGCGTGGGCGCGCCCATCCTGCCCGCCACGCGCCCCAGGGGCGCCCGTACGGCATCCACCAACGGGTCCCCGCCGCAGATCCCCTGGCACTCGGGGCCGGTGAACCACGCCTGCATCCGGGCCTGCACCGTGTCCTGGAGCGCCCGGCCCCGGGTGCGGAGGTCCGCGTCGTCCGAGTCCAGGGTCCGCAGGACGGCCCCCAGCGCCTCGAGGGTGGCGTCCATGCGGTCGCGGGCCTCCTGCGCGGTCCGGTTCCAGGACGCGATCCGCGCCACGGCCTCCCTCCGGGCCTGGAGCTGGGCCACGGTCACGGTGCCGCGCGGGTCCAGCCGCACGTCCAGGGGCGCCGAGGAGGAGGCGCCCCCCGCCTCCACCGTGACTTCGTACCGGCCCGGCATCACCTCGAGAAACCCGGGAAAGGCGTCCTCGTCGGCGTCGTCGCCGGGCCGGAGGTTCCACTCGAAGCGGTTCACGCCGGGCACCGCGTCGACCTCGTCCTGCCAGACCAGGTCGCCCCCGTCGGTGCGGACGGTGACCGTGGCCTGCTCCCGGTCGTTGTGCCAGAAGCTGAGCAGCGCGCCGAACGGCCGGGTCTCGGCCTGCTGCATGGCGTGGCCCGTGGAGCGGTAGCCGATGCCTTCGGCGATCTCCAGGAGATGCGCCGGTGGCGGGTCGATCATGACCGGACCGGCCCCGGCCGCCACGGTCCCGTCGGCCCGGGCGCGGAGCGGACGGATGTCGTCCACGATGATCACGCCGCGCCCATGGGTGCCCAGTACCAGGTCGTGCTCACGGGGGTGCACCAGGAGGTCCCGGATGGGCACCGCGGGCACGCCCGCCGTGAACTTCTCCCACGACACGCCACCGTCCAGGCTGACGTGGAGTCCGAACTCGGTGCCGAGGAACAGCAGGTCCGGCTCCACCGGGTCCTCCTCGATGGCGCGAACGAAGCCGTCGATGTCGTCGGTGGCCAGGTCCGCCCACGTGGCGCCGTAGTCCCGGGTGCGGAAGACGTACGGCGTCCAGTCGCCGTTGCGATGGTCGCCCATGACCGCGTAGGCGGTGCCCGCGTCGTGCTTCGAAGGTTGCACGTCCGGCACGTAGGCGCGCCCGGGAGCCCCGGGGATGTTGTCCTCCACGGACGTCCAGGTCGCCCCGCCGTCACGGGTCACGTGGACCCGGCCGTCGTCGGTGCCGACCCAGATCAGCTCCGGGTCGAGGTGGCTGACCTGGATGGTCAGGATGGTCGTGTTGTTCTCGGCGCCCGTGGCGTCCAGCGACAGTCCGCCGCTCACGTCCTGACGCTGGTGGGCCGGGTCGTTCGTGGTCAGGTCCGGCGACAGGATCTCCCACGTGGCGCCGTGATCGGCCGAGCGGTGCACGAACTGGCTGCCCATGTAGATCGTGGTGGAATCATGGGGGTCCAGCGACAGGGCGGCGTTCCAGTTGAACCGCAGTGGCAGGCCGTCGGGGTGGACCGGACGGATGCTCTCCCGGGTGCCGGTTACCTTGTCGAAGCGCTGCAGGTTGCCCTGCTGGGACATCGAGTAGCCGTGGCGATCGCTGGACGGGTCGTCCATGACGTCGAAGCCGTCGCCGCCGCCCACCCGACGCCAGTGGGCGTTCAGGATGCCCTTGGTCTCCCAGACGGTGCTCGGTCCGTACCACGAGCCGTTGTCCTGGAGCCCGCCGTAGACGTTGTACGGCGTGGCCATGTCCACTTCGATCTCGTAGAACTGCGCCAACGTGAGGTTCTCCACGAAGCGCCAGTGGTCGCCGCGGTCGTAGGTGAACGCGATGCCGCCGTCCTCGCCGATGATCATCTTCCGCGGGTCGTCGGGATCGATCCACAGCTCGTGGACGTCGCCGTGGATGATGGCGCTCGGGACCACGGTCCTCCACGTCCGGCCCTGGTCCTCGCTGACCTGGATGGCCGAGTGGAGGGAGTAGATCCGGTTCTCGTTCTTAGGGTCGATGCGCAGGTCGGCGTAGTAGAACGGTCGGGGCGCCACGCCCTCGCGGTCGGAGATCGTCCGCCAGCTCGCACCGCCGTCGTCGGAGCGGAGCAGCTCGCTGCGCTCCGCCTCGACCAGGGCGTACACGACCTCGGGGTCCGACGGGCTGATGGCCAGCCCGATGCGGCCGAGATCCCCAGGAGGCAGGCCGTCGTCTTCGGTCAGCTCCGACCAGTTCCGGCCGCCGTCGTGGGTCACGTACAGCCCCGAGCCCGGCCCGCCCGACGTGAAGAACGAGGGGGTACGCCGGAACTCCCACATGGCGGCGAACAGCTTGTCCGGATTGGACGGATCCATGATCAGGTCCGCGATGCCGGTGCGCTCGTCCACCCACAAGACCCGCTCCCACGTCTCGCCTCCGTCGGTGGTCTTGTAGACCCCCCGCTGCCGGCCGTCGGACCACGCGGGACCCATGGCGCCCACGTACACCACGTCCGGGTCGGTGGGATGCGGGACGATGCGGTGGATCCGCTCGGACTCCTCCAGCCCCATCCACCGCCAGGTGCGGCCGGCGTCGAAGGACTTCCAGATGCCCCGGCCCACGCCGGCGCTGTTGCGCGGGTTCCCCTCGCCCGTGCCCGCCCACACGATGTCCGGGTTGGGCTGGAACACGGCCACCGCCCCCATGCCCAGGGTGTGTTCGTCGTCGAAGACCGGGTTCCAGGTCAGGCCGCCGTCCTCGGACTTGTGCACCCCGCCCGTGGCCGAGGCCACGTAGATCTGGGTCCGGTCGGACAGGACCACGTCCACCGCCGACACCCGCCCGCTCATGCCGGCGGGACCGATGTGGCGGGCCTGCATCTGGTCGTAGAGACCGCCGTCCTGGGCGGTGGCGGGGGCCCCGGGGACGGTCAGGGCGACGGCGGCGACGGCGGTGAGGACGGATCGGATACGCATGGGACTCCAGATGTCACGGAACGGCGTGGGAACGGTCCACAGAGTAGGGCGGCGGCGCGTGGGCGGCCACTCAGCCCCCGACCCGGTCCGGCCGGGGCACGAGGGCCAGATCAGCGTCGTCGAGACGACTCCGGAAGGTGGCCAGATCCACGTCCAGGAAGGCGTTCACCCGGGCCTCCAGGCGGGACAGGGCCTCGCCCATGCGGCGCAGGTCCAGGCGCTGTCCTTCCGTGGGCCGGTCGTAGGACGCCGCCATGCCGCCCACCCCTCTCCGGTAGGCGTTCACCTCGTCGGTGTCGGCAGCCGCGTCCAGGCGTTCGAGCAGGTCGTCGGCTGCCGCGCGGAGTTCTGCGGCCACCCCGTCGTCGCGGTCCTCGAGCAGGGTCCGGACCCGGCCCACGCCCTCCCGCACCTGCTCCTCGACCTCCGAGACCCGGGCCAGGCGGGCGGCGAGATGGGCCGCCTGGACCAGCGCGTCGTACTTCTCCCGGCGCTCGGCCATGGACACCGGGTGCCGCGGGTCCTCCAGGACGGTCAGGGAGCGGCTGGCCGTGGACCCGCCCACCGCCACGGTCACGGTGTAGAGCCCGGGCAGGGCTTCCGGTCCCTGGGGCCCGAAGCGCCCGCCGGCGGCCTCGACGCCCTCGGGCAGGTCCTCCTCGAGGTCCCACACCACCCGGTTCAGGCCGCGTTCCGCCGGCCCCGTGAAGGTCCGCACGGTGCGGCCGTCCTCGGCGTTCACGGTCAGCACCGCCGAGTCGGCCTCGGCGCCCACCCAGTAGGTGAGCATGGCGCCGTACGGCTTCGTCTCGCCTTCGAAGGCCCCGTCGGCCGAGAAGTGGTAGCCGTCGGTGGCCGCCGTGTGGTGGACGTACGCCGGCGGGGCCTCGAAAAGGTGCACGGGCTCCTGGACCATCAGGGGGTTCTGGGCCAGGGCACGGAGCGGCCGGATGTCGTCGAGGATCCAGATGGCCCGCCCGTGGGTGCCCACCACCAGGTCGTGGTCCCGGGGATGCACGGTCAGGGAGCGGACCGGCGCGGGAGGCAGTCCGTGGGTCCACTTGAACCACGAATCGCCCCGGTCGAGCGACACGAACAGACCGAACTCCCCGCCCGCGAAGAGGAGGTTGGGCGTGACGGGGTCCTCCTCCACCGTGTGGAGGAAGCCGTCGATGCCCCGCTCCCGGCCGATGTTGCGCCAGTCCTCGCCGAAGTTCTCGGTGCGGTACAGGTAGGTCTGCCAGTTGCCGCGGCGGTGGTCGTCGAAGACCACGTAGGCCGTGCCCGCCTGGTGCTTGGAGGCTTCGATGTGGGGGATCCACGTGGCGTCCGGCACGTCGTCGATGTTGTCCGTAACGTCGTCCCAGCTCCCGCCCCCGGCCCGGGCCAGATGGACCTTCCCGTCATCGCTCCCGGTCCAGATCAGTTCCCGCTGTACGGGGCTCGGCGCGATGGTCAGGAGGGTCGTGTGGTTCTCGGCACCGCTGTTGTCGATGGTCAGCCCGCCGCTCTCCTCCTGACGCTGCTTCCCGGGGTCGTTCGTGGTCAGGTCCGGGGAGATGATCTGCCAGGTATCGCCACGATCCGTGGTCCGGTGGACGAACTGCGACCCGTAGTAGACCGTGCCCACGTCGTGGGGATCCAGCGCGATGGGGGCGTTCCAGTTGAAGCGCAGGTCCACCGAGTCGGGCGCCCAGGGCCGGATGGGCTTCCGTTCACCGCTGCGCGTATCGAAGCGCACCAGGTTGCCCCCCTGGGACATGCCGTAGCCGACGTGGCTCTCCCGGGGATCCACGATCGTGTTGAAGCCGTCTCCGAAGGCCACCTCCACCCAGTCGGCGTTGCGGATGCCGCCCACCGCCCACTTGTCGGAGGGGCCCTTCCACGAGCCGTTGTCCTGCATGCCGCCGTACACGTTGTACGGCACCGCGTCGTCCACCGAGATGTGGTAGAACTGGCCCACGGGCAGATCGTCCACCTGGCGCCAGGAATCGGCCCGGTCCCACGACTCGTAGACGCCGCCGTCGGTGCCCACCCAGAGGTGTCGCGAGTCCGACGGGTCGATCCACAGCGCGTGGAAGTCGGAGTGGACGTCGTTGGGCATCCCCTCGAACGAGCGCCCCCCGTCCTCCGAGATCAGCACCCGCGACGTCAGGTTGTAGATCCGCAGCTCGTTGGTGGGATCGACGTAGATGTCGGCGTAGTAGAACGGGCGGTTGGCCACGGACCGGTCGTCGTTGACGGTCTGCCAGGTGGCGCCGCCGTCGTCGCTCCGCAGAAGGGCGCTCCGCTCGGCCTCCACCAGGGCGTACACCGTCCGGGGGCTGGACGCGGCCACCGCCAGCCCGATCCGCCCGAGCTCACCCGCGGGCATGCCGTCGGCTTCGGTGGCCCGGTCCCACGTCTCGCCGTCGTGGCTGACGTACAGCCCGGACCCCGGCCCGCCCGACGTGAACGTCCAGGGCTGCCGTCGGAACGACCACATCCCGGCGTAGAGCTTCATCGGGTTCGACGGGTCGATGACCAGGTCGCTCGCGCCCGTGCGCTCGTCCACGTACAGGACCTTCCGCCACGTCTGCCCGCCGTCGGTGGTCTTGTAGACGCCGCGCTCCTGGCCGTCGGACCACGCCGGTCCGAGCACGCCCACCCACACGATCTCGGAACGCGTGGGGTGCACGATGATCCGGTGGATCCGCTCGGAGTTCTCCAGGCCCACCCGGGCCCACGTGTCGCCGCCGTCCCGCGTCACGTACAACCCGTTGCCCACGCCGGCGCTGTTGCGCGGGTTCCCCTCCCCGCCGCCGACCCACACCACGTCGGGCGCGTTGGGGTCGATGGCGATCGCGCCCACGCCCAGCATGCGCTGGTCGTCGAAGACCGGCTCGAAGGAGATCCCGCCGTTGTCGGACCGCCACACCCCGCCGGTGGCGGCCCCCACCCAGATCCGCGTGGGGTCCGACGGCAGGATGTCCAGCGCGGCGATCCGCCCGCTCATGCCCGCCGGCCCGATCTCCCGGGCCCCGATGGCGGACAGGAGGGCCGGGTCCACCCCGTCCTGGGCGGCGGCGGGCGATGCCACGGCCAGGGCGGCGAGGGCGGACGCGAGGGCGGCGGTGCGGAGAGCGCGGCGCATGGCGTGGGAGTGTCGGAGGGGTCGGCACCACGGAACGGGGCGCCCGGTGCCGGGCGGGCGCGGGCGGATAAGAGGGGCGCCGCGACCGGGCGTCAAGACAGGCCCCGGACGGCCTGCCCGGCACGCCTCGCTCGCGTCAGCCCCCGCCCGGCGCCTCGAGGGCGGCCCGGACCACGTACGGCACGTCCAGCTCGTCGGTGACCAACCCCAGCCAGGTGTCGTCGCGGATGACCGGGCGGAACTCGCCGTGGATCCCGGACGGGGCCTCCACCCGACCGACGTAGATGCCGCCGGCCTCGAACACGTGGTAGACCCGGCGCCCCGATTCGGCCCGCCGGACCCAGAGCCGGCCGCTGCCGTCCACGACGAGCTGGTCGAACAGCGGCTTCGAGGCGGGGATCAGCGCATCCCAGTCCACGTCGATCCGTCCGGCCCGTTCCATGAACGCTTCGGCGCGGTCGATGGCCTCGGTGCGCTCGTCTGCGCCCACGGGCTCGGGTGCGACCGTGGCCTCCAGGACCGCCAGCGTGTCGCCCTCGAGGGAGATGCGGGTGAAGCGGAACGCGTCGGAGTGGCCCACCCAGATGCTGCCCTCCACCGGATCGAGGGCCCGGTGCACCGAGGCTCCGAACGGGACGGCGATGCTACCCCGGGGCAGCGCGATGCCCTGGGTCGTCTCGACCACGACCTCCAGGGAATCCACCGCGCCGGACGACGGGTCGGCCACCTTGGCCCAGTGGACGATCCGGCCCTGCTTCACCCCCGGCGTGGGGTCGTACGGCTCCGGGAACTGGAAGGTGAAGTCCCACACCCGTCCGTCGGGGCCCACCCCGCCGTCCCACAGATACCCGTAGCTGCCCACGAAGCGGCGCAGCGTGCGCACGGGCTCGTCGGGGTGGAACCGTGTGAGCCGCCGGTTGCCGTGGTCGTTGACCCACATCCCCCCGTCGGGAGCCGTGACGAGTCCGTTGCTGCTGCCCAGTTCCCCGGGGCCCTCACCCGGCCCGGCGAGCACGCCGAGGTAGGTTCCGTCCGGGCCGAAGAGGCGGATCTCGTCGGCCTGATGGTCGAGCACCGCGATCCGGTCGCCGGCCCAGGGCGCCACCCCCCGGACGTCGCCGAACGCGGCGGCGGCGTCGTCGGCCGCCGCGCTCCCCAGACGGAGGTCTTCCACGAGGCGCCACGCCACCCGGTCCGGGAGGGCGTCGTGGCGCACGTGCACCCATCCGCCGGCGGTCGTGTCCGTCCGGACGGCGGCGGCGTCGGCCCCCGTTTCTCCGGGTCCGCCGCAGCCGGTAGCGGCGACGAGGGCCACCGCGGCGACCCGCGTCGCGAGCCTGGGATTCGTGCCCATCGATCTCCTCTCCCCCGAACGAGCATGGAAGGCGCAGGAGGACGGTACGCACCGGGCCCGGACCCCCGCAAATCGCGGAGCCCCGGGCCCGTGTCCGCCGGACGTCCGGGCTACCGGATCTGGAACGTGATGGGGAAGCTCACCCAGACCGGAACCTGCCGATCCCGGTTGAGCGCCGGCGAGAACCGATAGACCTCGGCCACCCGAAGCGCCGCCTGGTCGAGAGCTTCGTGCCCGGAGCCGTTGTCGATGAGGGACCGCTGCACCACGCCTTCCTCGTCGATGAAGAAGTAGACGCGGACGGTGCCGCCGATGCCGGCGTTCCGCAGCAGCGGCGGGTATTCGGCCTCCATCGCCGCGATCACGTCCTGACGGTTGGTGATGCTGGGCGCCACGGTGAACGGCGTGAAGGTGGGGGCCTCGATGAGCGGCCGGGCCTCGGTCTCCTCCGGCGGAGGCGGCAGTTCCGTCTCGTCGGGGCGGGCGCCGGTCTCCAGTTGCTCCGGCGGCACCCGCGGCTCGTCCGTGGCCCGGGGAGGCGCGGGGATCTCCACCGCGGGGGTGGCCGCCGGCTCGTCGTCCGGGTTCGTGTTGATGTTCACTTCCAACGAACAGGCGGCCACCACGAGGAGCGCTGCCAGCGCCACCCGTACGGCCACGCCGCTGCGACTGGTCCCACCGGCCTTCTCGAGCATGAGTCGGATCCTCCGTTCAAGAGACGAGGTTCGCTCACCGAAGCCGGCTCCCAGGGGCATCCTTCCCACGGTGCGGGCTCCCACGTCCAGCAGCAGCCGGGCATAGGGAACCACGCCCTCTCCCGGGCGCGCCAGGACCCGACGGTCGCAGTCGGTCTCCACGGCCTCGCGCAGGCGGAAGAAGGCCCACCAGAGGGCGGGATTCCACGGCATCAGCACGGGCAACGCGAGGGCCAGGGTCAGCAGCGTGGGGTCGCCCCGCCGCCGATGCTCCTGCTCGTGGGCCAGGATCAAGCCGCGGGCCCGGTCGTCCAGCGCCAGGACCCATTCCGGCACCACGATCTCCCAGTGCCCGACACCGACCACCGCCGGACCCACGTCCTCCGAGACGAGAACGGCCACGCCGTCCACCTCCGCCCGACGCCACGACCCTGCGCGGCGGCGCATGCGCACGAATCCCGTGACCACCGAGAGGCTCAGGAGAACCGACCCTCCGATCCAGAGGCCCGTCAGCACGCCATCCAGCGAGACGCGCACGATGCCTCCGTTCCAGGTCGAGCGCTCGGCCAGGTCCGAGAGTGCCGCACCGAGGACCGGCACGGCGGGGCCGAACAGGATGTCCAGGCCCCGGGGTCCGAGGAACCACTCGCGCACCAGGGGTGCCGCGAGGGGGAGGACGGCCGCCAGCCCGAGCGTTCCGGCCCAGATCCAGCGGCGGCGGTCGGCACTGACCCGCTCGAGGGCGCTACCCGCCAGGACCACCAGTCCGGAGATCAGCACGGCGTACAGCATCCAGAATGCCAGCATCACGTCCCCCAGCTACGATGAGTTTCGTAGAAGATGGGCTCCTCGTACCCGAGAAGTCAACTACACCTGTAGTCAGTCTCTTCGGCGAGCGCTGTGGAAGGCCCATACGCGTCGCGACAGGTCGGCCGCCAACGCCTCGCCCTGGTCCTCCGCCGGATGGCCCCGGACCATCACCACGAGAACGTACGCGGGCAGGTCGGGCGGCATGACCACGGCCGCGTCGTGGTTGATGCCCGTGATCCACCCCGTCTTGTTGGCCACGGGCACCGAGTCCGGGACCCCCGCGGGAATGTTCTCCCGGAAGTGCTGACGTTCGAGGATGTCCAGCATCTCCCGCCGCGACGTCTCCGTGAAGATCCGGCCCTCGGCCACGGCGGCCATGACCGTGCCCAGGTCCCGCGCCGTGGTGGTGTTGGACAGTCCGGCCTCGAAGGCCTTGAGGTCTTCGACGCCCCGGAGCACCTGCATGGAGTCGGCCCCCAGCTCCCGGAGCATCGCGTTGATCCGGTCGGGCCCGGCCACCTCGACCAGGAGGTTGGTGGCCAGGTTGCTGGACCAGGTGATCATCCGGTCGATCATGTGACGCACCGCTTCTCTGTCCCCCACCCGCCCGTAGAACGTGGTGTCCGAGTCGGAGGTGGGCGGCAGGTCGAAGGCCGAGCCGTCCACGATGGAGCGGAAGGTCCGGGTCACGGGGAGCGAGTCGTCCAGCGAGCGGAGTCCTTCCTGGGCGTCCAGGTACAGACGCATCATGACCGGCACCTTCATGGTGCTGGCCGCGTGCATGCGCAGGTCCGCCGAGAGCAGCACCGAGTCTCCCCGGGGCGTGAGGGCCCGATAGTAGAGCCCGACCTCGGCACCGCTCTCCGCCACGATCCCGGCGAGTTCGTCCCGCAGGTCGTCCGGGGTCGGCCCCGCGGGGGCGGCGTCCGTGCACGCGGCCCCGCCCCACAGTCCGGCGGCGACCAGGGCCCATCGCCACACCGGTGTCACGGGTTGTGGATCCACGCCCAGGCCGCCTCTCCGCGCGCCACCGCCGCGCCCACGTCCTCCGGCAACAGGAAGCCCGCCTCGGTCAGGGCTCCGGCCGCCATCCGAAGCCGGTCCAGGTACGCCTCCCGGTCGGGATAGAGCGCCTCGAGGGAGGGGCGCGGGTCTCCGGACGCCAGCCGCTCCGCTTCGGTACGGGCCAGCGGGATCCAGGTACCGACGAAGTCCCGCAACACCCCGTTTCCGCCCGCCATCCCCTCCCGGACGTTCCACGGCGTGTACGTAGCCACGGGGACCCGGAGTTCGACCCCCCGCACGCCTCCGATCTCGTTGCCGAGCCCGTCCACCTGCGACACCAGCGACGGGAACGGCGAGCCGAGGTCGGGGGGGTGTCGGTCGATGATGCCCTGGTTCGCGTACCGGGGCCCGTACGACGCCCGGTAGGCCACGTGGGGCACCGACGGGACCGACACGCCGGGAACGGCGGGGAAGGCCACGGCCTCCGCCGGCACGAGCGTTCCGTCGGCCAGTCGCGGGTACCGGCTCTCGGGCGGCACCGCGTCGTCGGCGACCCAGTCCACCAGGCCCACCGCCAACGCCCGGAGCGTCAGGAGGAAGTCGAGCGGATTGCTCGGGTACGCCGCGGGGCCGGCACCTTCCCGGCGCGCGTCTTCCGATGGCAGGGCGCCGACGAAGTGCTGGCCGCTCCCCAGGTGGTAGATCCGCTCGGTGGGCACCGGACTCACGTCCCGACGGCCGTCCGTGGACGTGTGGATCAGCGACGCCGCGCGCCCCCAGTACTCGTATCCGGTGTTGGTCACGAAGACACGGGGCCGCAGCTCGGGGGGCGTCCGGGCCAGCAGGCCGTCCTCCACGCCCGAGGCCCCGTCCACCTGGGGTCGGCTCGTGAAGGGAAAGAGGTCCGTCGGATAGAAGAAGGCCGAGTAGGGGTGTCCGTCGCGGCTGGGTTGGGCGAAGCGGTGGTTGAAGCTCCCCCGCCCCGCCCCGGCCGTGTGGATCAGCATGCCGTCGAAGGCCTTCCGGTCGCGCTCGTCCCGGTTGAATCCCTCGTAGACGAAATGGCGGAGCCAGCGTCCGGTCTGCGACACGCCGAACGCCACGACCTGCTGCGCCGGGAAGGGGCTGTCGAGTGCGTACTTGGCGTACGAGGCCACGTCCCGGAGGGCCGCCAGCCCCAGGCCCACCACGCGTGGGTCCTGGGACCGGTACACCAGCTCGTAGATCCTGCCCGCCTGGAACCCGCCGTCGAGCCCGACCATGGTCAGCCGGCCGATCTCCGGACCCTCGGACGGGGAGAGGAAGGTCCAGGTGTCCCGGGGCAGGACCGTGCGCGGACCCTCACGGCTGTCCCGAACGGTCAGGACGTTGGCGGGATCCTGCGGGTCCGTGGCCGGATAGGTCCGGTGCCCGCGGTGCGACAGCGGCAGCACCTCGACGGATTCGTCCACGGTCCAGTCCGACCGGACCAACCCGGTGATCGGACCGTCGGTGCGGCGGGCGAAGGGCACGTGCAGGCGCAGCAGACCCGGCCGGTCGGGTACGTCCCACTGCCACCCGACCCACATCATGGTCAGACCCTGGCGGAAGAACAGCCCGTCGCCGAAGTGCACCTCCGACACCGGGTCGTCCGCGGACTCGGCTCCGTGGAAGTAGCGGAGCGACGCCTTCCCGCCCCGGTTCGACACCTCCAGCCACGCCACTCCGCGCCGCTGGTCCGGGTCCTTCGGCTGCAGCACCACGAACTCGGCCCACGCCTCCACCCGCCCCGCGCCGTTCCGGGGGGCGAAGTCCATGTCCACCACCGCCTGGTTGGCCGGGTTCTCGGGATCGAACGCGAAGTAGATCCGCCCGATGAGCTTCTCGTAGGCGCCGACGGGCCCCCAGGCGCGCCCGCCCAGCACGTCTTCCCGGCGTTCGATCTCGACCCGGACCACCTCCGCCCCGGTCGGGGCCGGCCCGAGGAGCGCGGGGACCAGCGCGACCGCGAGGGCCACCGCGAACCGACCCCGTCCAGGCCCCGGCATCAGAAGGCCACGGCCAACCCGAGGTCGGCCACCAGATAGCGCATCCGGAGCACGCCGCCCCCGGGAAGTCCCGTGTTCACGGCCGCCGCGCGGACGCCGGGATTGAGGGCGACCGACTCGAAGGCCCCGATGTAGAGCCCGATCCCCGCCTCGCCTCCGAAGCCCAGCTCGGTCACGTCGCCGCGGTAGTCGGGGTGGGCGTCCAGTTCGGTCCGGGCCGCGAGACCCGCCAGCCGGATCCAGGGAATCACGTCGCCGCTGGTGGCCAGGTTCAGACGCACGCCCACGTCGAAGGCCGTGGCCACCCAGCTCTCGCCGACCCGGCATCCCGCGTCGCGGCACGGAAACCGGTGCTGCGCGAACCCGAACGTCGTGGTCCGGCGCCCGCTTCCGGAGTAGGCGAAGCCGAGTCCGAAGGAGAAGCCGGCTCCCGTGCCCTCGCCGGGCCGGACGCCGTCGTCGAACGAGCCCAGGGGCACCGCCGAGCCGCTGCGGGCTTCCAGGACGAGGGGCGCCGCCTGGCCCGCGGCGGCGCTGGGAGACATCACGGCCAGGAACGACGCGACGGCGAGGTGGGCGGCACGAATGGGTACGCGGCGCACGTCCCCTCCTTGGCGGGATCGGGGGTCGGGCTCGGATTCGGAAGCCCCTCACACTACGGGGCGCGCCGACCCGCCGCCATCCTCGGAAGGGCCGTTGCCCCTGCTCTCCCGCCCCGGCATCATACGGCGCCCGTTTCCGGAACCTCAGCCCCACGGATCATGCCCAAGGCCCTTCGCACCGCCCGCCGCACCCACTCGTTCTCCGAGTCCGTCATCCGCGAGATGACGCGGGTGGCGCGGGAGCACGACGCCGTCAACCTGGCCCAGGGCTTTCCCGACTTCCCCGCGCCCGAGTTGTTGAAGGACGCGGCATGCCGGGCCATCCGCGACGACGTGAACCAGTACGCCATCACCTGGGGCACCACCTCGATGCGCGATGCGCTGGTGCGGAAGTACCGCACCTGGTACGGGATGGAGGTGGACGGCGCCACGGAGATCACCGTCACGTGCGGCGCGACGGAGGCCATGGCCGCGGTGATGCTGGCTCTGGTGGACCCGGGCGAGGAGGTGATCGTTCTGGAGCCATTCTACGAGAACTACGGCCCGGACGCGGTCCTGTGCGATGCCCGGCCGGTCTTCCTCCCTCTCGAGGCGCCCGACTTCCGCC
This sequence comes from Longimicrobiales bacterium, assembly GCA_040216925.1. Classification (GTDB taxonomy): domain Bacteria; phylum Gemmatimonadota; class Gemmatimonadetes; order Longimicrobiales; family Gaopeijiaceae; genus JAJCZZ01. The sequence goes on along the minus strand of JAVJOF010000025.1, from coordinate 95,068 downwards.
TCGACCCCGACCGGCTGCGGAGCCTGGTCACCGAACGGACCCGGGCCATCGTCCTGAACACACCCAACAACCCCACCGGACGCGTGTTCGACCGCGAGGAACTCGAAGCGGTGGCGGACCTGTGCCGCACCCACGACCTCCTGGCCATCACCGACGAGATCTACGAGCACATCCTCTACGAAGGCACCCACCACTGTCTGGCCACGTTCGACGGCATGCGGGAGCGGACGGTGGTGGTCAGCGGGGTGTCGAAGACGTTCTCGGTGACCGGCTGGCGTGTCGGCACGATCGTCGCGCCTGCGGAGCTGACCGGGGCCATCCGCAAGGTCCACGACTTCCTGACCGTCGGGGCCCCCGCGCCGCTGCAGGAGGCCTGCGCCGCCGGCATGGATCAGCTCGAGCGTTCCTACTACACCAGCATGGCCGACGAATACCGGGAACGCCGCGAGGTCCTGGTCCCGGCCCTTCAGGACGCCGGCTTCCGCTGCGCCGCGCCCCAGGGGGCCTACTACGTGCTGGCGGACTTCTCCGACATCAGCGGGGGCGAAGACGACACGACCTTCGCCAGGCGGCTCACGGCCGAGGGAGGGGTGGCCTCCGTTCCGGGTTCGAGCTTCTTCAGCGTGAAGGAGCGGGGCCGCTCGCTGATCCGTTTCGCCTTCTGCAAGCGGGTGGAGACCCTCCACGAAGCCGCCGACCGACTCCGCGCGTTCACGGGCCGCGGCGGCTGATGTCCCAGGACCCGGCCCCGGGCACCCACCGCGTCCCGGCCCAGGCGACGCTGTTCGGGTTCGACCCCACCGACGCGGTGGTCGTCGTGCGTCCCCGTCCGCGGAGATGGCGGATGATGGGCGCGCTCCGGATCGGGGGCGTGGCCCTGGTGGTCGCGCCGATCGTGGCTCTGCTGCCGCCCCATGCCCCCTGGGCGCTGGGTGCCCTGGGCCTCGGGGCGCTGCTCGTGCGTCGGAGGCTCCAGGAGCGGTTCACCGTGGAGGGCGTGGACGGCGTGTGCCCCCGGTGTGGCGAGCCCCTCACCGCCGCCGGTGGACGCCTCCGGATGCCGCATCCGGCCACCTGCGAGGCGTGCAACAACGAGCCCACGCTTACGCTCGAGGCCGGCGCGCTGGACGTGGTGCCCGCGGCCTGAGGGCGGTTACTCGGGCGCGTCCCGGAGGACCTCGAGGGGAGGCCGCGCCAGCAGCGTCCGGCTCCCGGCCAGCCCCACGATCACCGTCAGCGCCGCCACCGCCGTCCAGATGGCGGCCAGCGGCGCGAAGTGGGTCGAGAAGCCGATCTCGAACACCTGGGAGACGAGCAGGGCGGACGCGCCCCACGCCAGGGCCAGGCCCGTGGCGGTGGCCAGGGTCCCGAGGGCGAGGTACTCCGAGAAGAGGACCACCAGGATCTGGTTCCGGCGCGCGCCCAGGGTCTTCAGGAGCGCGCCTTCGCGCATCCGCTGGGCCCGCGACGACGCCAGCGCCCCGATCAGGACCACGATGCCGGCCAGCGTGCTGAACGCCCCGAGGAACGTCACGGCCTGGCGCACCCGCGACAGCACCGCGTCGATGGCCTCCTGCACCCGGGAGAAATCCAACGCGGAGACGTTGGGATAGGCCCCGACCAGCGCCCGCTGGAATTCGGCCCGTTCGTCGGCGCCGGGCAGCCGCGCCACCATGATCAGGGTGTGGGGGGCGCCCTCCAGGGCGCCGGGCTCGAGCACCGCGAAGAAGTTCGGCTCGAGCCGGTTCCAGTCCACACGCCGCAGGCTCGTGACCACGGTCGTCACCTCCACCCCGCCCACCGACCAGACCAGCGTGTCGCCCAGCCCCACCCGCAGATCCTCCGCGATGTCCAGCTCCATCGACACGCCCGGCAGGTCTCCGGTGTCGACGCGGGTGCCGTCCTCGCTCCCGGGGGTTCCGTCCCACCACCGCCCCGAGACCAGCTCCTCGGCCGGCCCGATCTCCGCGCGGTAGGTGTTCCGGTACTCGCGGCGGAGGGCCCACCCCTCGGGGCGTTCGACGCCGGAGGTGTCGGCCCGCAGCTCCTCGCCGGTGCGTCCGTTGATCCGGGCCAGGCGAGACGGGACGAGGGGCGCCACCTGGGCCGCGTCCCGGTATGCGGGTGGAATCAGGCCGAGCACGCCGTCCCGTTGGTCGGGCTGCACGTCGAACAGGAGCACGTTGGGCCGACCGCCGTCGAAGGAGACCGTCAGGTCGTCGAGGAGGTTGCCCTCCACCAGCACCACGGTCCCGACGATGAAGGCGCCGAACCCGAGGGCCAGCGTCACGGACACGGTCTGGTTCCGGGGTCGGAACAGGTTCGACACGCCCTGGCGGACCGGATACGACGCACGCTTCGGGAAGAACCGCCGCGTCAGGCGGGTCAGGGCCCACCCCGTGGCCCCCAGGAGCGCCACCGTGACGCCGAGGGCCGCCGCGAAGGCCGCCCCGACCTCGGGCTCCGGCGCCTCGAGGAGGCAGAGGACCACCACGCTGATCCCGAGGGCGGCGTACGACGCCACCCGGTCGAGGCGCCACCGCCGGGGCGGTTCGCCGAAATCCTGGCGGAGCGCCTGGAGCGGCGGCACGTCGCGGAGGGCCAGGAGCGGCGTCAGGGCGAACATCACGGCGACCCACACCCCGATGCCCAGCCCCGCCGCGGCCGAGGTCCACGAGAACCGGGGCGTGACGTCCACCGGTAGGACGCCGGCCAGCACGAAGGGGAGGATCCGTTGGACGCCGATGCCCAGGAGCACCCCGGCCCCGGCGCCGAACAGCCCCAACGCGGCGGCCTGGAGGAGGTAGGCGGTGAAGACGGTCCACTGCCCCGCGCCGAGACAGCGCAGCACCGCCACGCCGGGCTGACGCTCCCGGATGTAGACATGGATGGCACTGGCCACCCCGATTCCCCCGAGAAGGAGCGCGCCCAGGCCCACCAGGGCCAGGAACTCCCCGAGGAACCGCACGCCGTTGGAAAGGCTCTGGGCCTGCTCCTCGGCCAGCGTGTAGCGCACCTGGGTGGCATCGAGGACCTCCTCGTACCGCTCGCGGACGGCGTCGCGCTCGGCGCGATCGGGGAGGCGGAGGAAGGTCTCGTACCGCGCCAGGCTGCCGAAGCCGAGAAGGCTCGACTCGTCCAGGGTCCGCTGGGACAGGTGCACCCGGGGCCCCACGGCGGTCTGGAACGCCAGGTCGGTCGGCAGGTCGTCGACGGTGGCGGCGATGGGCACCCGCACCCGCCCCACGACCAGGGTGTCGCCCACCGACACGCGGAGCTGGGTCAGAACCGCGGGATCCACGAAGGCGACGCCGGGAGGGATCCCCTGGAGCCAGGCCCCGGCCGGCCGTGTGTCGACCTCGCCGTAGAACGGGTAGGCGCCGTCCACGCCCCGGACCTGCAGCAGGCGGACATCGCCGCTGGAGGGAGCCAGGACCATCGAGGTCGCGGTCACGACCCGGGCCACACCGGCGCCGGCGGCGGCGAGCGAGTCCACCCACCCCGAGATGGAGTCCGGGAGGGGTCGGTTGGCCGAAAGGCGGGCGTTGGCGCCCATGAGCACCTCCGCCTCCTCGCGGACCGAGCGGGCCACGTCGTCCCGGAACGAGTGGATCGACACCAGCGCCGCCACACCCAGGGTGATCGACGCCATGTAGACGCCGACGCGGCGGAAGCCGTGGCGGGACTCCCGGAGCGCCAGCCGTACCGCGAAGCCGAACTTCAACGCATCTCTCCCGACGGTCCGGGTGCGGACGCCGCCGTCTCCTCGCCCACGTGGGCGTCCGGAACGCCACGGCCGGGGCGGTCGTCCACCACGGTGCCCCCGGACAGGCGCACGACGCGGTGGGCGCGTTCGGCCAGCGTCAGGTCGTGGGTGACCATGATCAAGGTGGTCTGCGCTTCGCGGTTCAGTTCCTCGAGCATGGCCACGATCGTGGCGCCGGTTTCGCCGTCGAGGTTGCCGGTGGGCTCGTCCGCGAACAGGATCCGGGGCCGGTTGGCGAACGCCCGTGCCAGCGCCACACGCTGCTGTTCGCCGCCGGAGAGCTGGACCGGGTAGTGGTCGAGACGGTCGCCCAGGCCCACGCGGGTCAGGAGGTCACGGGCCCGTTCCCGGACGTCGCGTCCCGCGCCCCCCTGGAGTTCGAGGGGCACCAGGACGTTCTCGAGGGCGGTCAGCGTCGGCAGCAGGTGGAAGGTCTGGAAGACGAACCCCACCCGTTCCGCACGAAACCCGGCCCGCTGGTCTTCGGTAAGAGCGGAGAGGTCCTGGCCGTCCAGCAGCACCTGGCCCGCCGAGGGTTGGTCGAGGCCGGCCAGCAGACCCAGCAGGGTGGTCTTGCCGCTGCCCGACGGACCCACGATGGCAAGGAAGGACCGTGCCTCGACCTCCAGGTCGAGGGCGCGCAGCACCGTGAGGGGGCGTCCCCCGCTCATGTATGTCTTCTCGAGGCCCCGGGCCACGATCATCATGGTACGCCACCTTGCAGTTCTTCTGTTGTCGGCTCTGACCCTGGCCTGCGGCCCGGGAGAGGACACCCCGGACCCCGCCTCGGGGGTCCCTGCCGCCGCCGCCGGGACACCGCCGACGGCTCCCGACGGCGACACCCCGGAAGCCACGGGCCACCCGCGTGTGGTCTTCCTGGGCACGAGCCTGGCGGCCGGCCTGGGGCTGGACGATCCGGACGCGTCCTACGTGGGGCAGGTCGCGGCCATCGCGGACTCGGTGGGGCGGCCCATCGACGCGATCAACGCCGGCATCTCCGGGGACACCAGCGCGGGTGGGCTCCGGCGTCTGGACTGGCTCATCCGGGACCCCCTCGACGTGCTGGTGCTGGAACTCGGCGCCAACGACGGGTTGCGGGGCCAGTCGACGGAGGCGCTGGCGGAGAACCTGGGCGCCATCATCGAGCGCACACGGAGCCGCCACCCGAACGCCGCGGTGGTCCTGGCCGGAATGGAGGCCCCGCCGAATCTGGGCCGCTCGTACACGGAAGCCTACCGGCAGGTCTTCGCGGACGTGGCCCGGGAGCACGATGCCGTGCTGGTGCCCTTCCTCCTGGAGGGCGTGGCCGGGGATCCCGAGCTGAACCAGGCCGACGGGATCCACCCGACCGTCGTGGGGCACCGGCGGATGGCGGAGACCCTCTGGCCGTACCTCGAAGACGCGCTGGCCCGGGTGGACGATGCCGCCCGGGCCACCTCCGGCGCGCCCGCCGGCCAGGGGGCGGCATGAACCCCGGCCAGCCCACGCCGGGGCCGAGCCCCTTCTCGTTCGGGACCAAGATCCTGGGAGCGGGGGCCGTCCTGCTGTTCCTGTTCATCGGCGCCGGGTTCGCCCTGCCCGGCACCTGGGAGGCCCGAGGCACCCGCGTCATCGAGGCCCCGCCCGAAGCGCTCTTCGGGTTCCTGGACGGGCCGGAGGGGTGGCGCCGGTGGACGACCTGGCCCGACAGCGTCGAGGCCGCGGGCCCCGCGCGGGGACCGGGTGCACGGATGTCCTGGGAGAATCTGGACGTGGGCAACGGGGTCTTCGAGATCGTCTCGGCAGACCGCCCGACCCGGGTCGAGTACCGCGTGACCGTGCAGGACAGCAGCCTCCACACGGCCGGCACGGTGCGTCTCGAGCCGGTGGAACGAGGCACCCGCGTCCACTGGGAGGAGACCGGCGACTTCGGGTGGAACCCCCTGATGGGCTACTGGGCCCTGTTCATGGACGGGGTCCAGTCGCGGGAGATGGACCGGAACCTGGAGCGCCTGGAGGCCGTGGCCACGGGCCGGGAGCCCGAACCGGCGGCCCGGTAGGTCCGACGGGGAGCGCAGCGACGACCCCCCCGGGGAAACCAACGCCCCCCGACCTACTCGGCCGGGGGGCGTTCAAATCGGATGCAGGACCAGGCGCGCAAGGCGAGCAAGTGAGGCGTAGCAGCGCTACGCCGCAACGACGCGAGTCCGCGGCGCAACGACCTCATGCGCCGATTTCAACGCCCCGTCAGACCTGGGCGCGGGCCCACTTGATGAGGTCCCGATTCGACCCGGTCTTCTTCATGATGCCCAGCAGCTCGTTCATGCCTTCCGTCGGCGGCACCCCGGCCAACTGGCGCCGCATGGCATGGGACAACCAGAGCGCGTCCTCGTCGAACAGGAGCTCTTCCTTCCGCGTGGCCGAAGCCGACAGGTCGATGGCGGGATAGATCCGCTTGTCCGCCAGCTCCCGGGAGAGAACGAGTTCGGAGTTCCCGGTGCCCTTGAACTCCTCGAAGATCACCTGGTCCATCCGGGACCCGGTGTCCACCAGCGCCGTGGCGATGATCGTCAGCGAACCCCCGCCCTGATCCGGCGCGATCTTCCGGGCGCTGCCGAGGAAGCGCTTGGGCTTCTCCAGCGAGCCGGCGTCGAGGCCGCCGGACAGGGTCCGGCCGCTGCCCTCTTCCACCGTGTTGTAGGCCCGGGCCAGGCGCGTGATCGAATCCAGGATGATCACGACGTCGTCGCCGAGTTCGACCCGTCGCCGGGCCCGCTCCAGCGTCATCTCGGCCACCTGGCAGTGGCGCTCCGCCGAACGGTCGAATGTCGAGGCGATGACCTCGCCAAAGCCGCACGACTCCATCTCCGTCACTTCCTCGGGGCGCTCGTCCACGAGGAGGATCATGAGATGGCATTCGGGATTGTTGTTCACGACCCCTTCCGCCACGGCCTGCAGGACCATCGTCTTCCCGGCCTTGGCGGGAGCCACGATCATGGCCCGCTGCCCCTTGCCGAGCGGACAGAACAGATCGATCACACGGCTGGTGTAGTCGGGCTTGCCCAGCACCGTCCGGCCGCACTCCATCAGGAGCTGCTCGTCGGGGTGCATGGCGCTCAGTCGCTGGAACTCGGGCCGGCGCTTCAGCTCCTCCGGCTTCCTGTCGTTGACGCGGGCCACGTAGGCCAGCGGCGGGCTCTTGCCGCTTCGAGGCGGGTTGCCCACCACGCCGTTGATCTCGTCGCCGGTCCGGAGTCCGAATTTCTGGATGATCCGGGAGCTGACGTAGATGTCGTCCTTGGAGGGCGTGTAGCTGGCCTCCCGGCGGCGGATGAATCCGGACCCGCTGCCCAGGACCTCGAGGAGTCCCAGGGGCCGCGATTCGGCCTCGAGCTTCTCGGGGTCGTCGGTGAGCAGCTCGTCGCCGTAGTCGTCGTCGTCGCGGTTGGCGTTGTCGTTGCCCCCGCTCTGATTGTTGTTCCGGGACTTGTTGCGACGAGACCGCCGTCCGCGCCGGCGCCGATTGCCGCGCCGTTTGGACGAACCGCCGTCGCCGTTCTGGTTGTCTGGCGAGTCGGGCACTTGGGAACCCATGTTGCGTGGGAGTACGGCGTCGCGGCCTGGTAGCCTGCGTCCCGCCGGGTTTCTCCGAGAGGAGAAGCGAAAAATATCCGGTCAACTGGCCGAACTGGCCGCTGGAGTCCGACGCGGGTTGCGTCGTTCCGGACACGAGAAATCTTCAACGATCCTCCGTGCAGGGCAAGACGCCCCGGGGAAGACCATTCGATGACGTATACGCCGGCCACCCGCAGAAGGTTTCTCCGCACCCTGGCCGCCGCAGCGGTCGGCGCCCCGATCCTCGGGCGGATCGAGCATGCGGCGGCGGCGGTGGACGGGTCCGCCCGGGCACTCCGGACCGGGGTCGGCGCCCCGGCCTGGCTGGAAGCGCTGCGCACCCGATACATGCTGGCGCCGGGTATCACGTACCTGAACCACGCCTCCATCGGCACCGTCCCCCGGCCCGTGCACGAGGCGCACGCCGCCTACCTGGAACTGTGCGAGACCCACCCGTCGCTCTACGTGTGGGGCGACCCGTGGCGCGAGGTGACCGAGGAGACCCGTGCCGGCGCAGCCCGCCTCCTCGGGGCGGACCCCGAGGACCTGGCCATCACCCACAACACCACGGAGGGCTTCAACGTCCTGGCCCACGGGCTGCCGCTGGACGCGGGCGACGAGGTGCTCTTCAGCAACCTGAACCATCCGGGCGCGGCCGTTCCCTGGGAGCGCATGGCCGCCCGGAGGGGCTTCCGGGTGCGCGCCTTCGACCTGCCGCTGGACGGCATCCCGGACATGGGCGTCGACGAGGTGGTGGCTCGGCACGTGGAGGCCCTGGGGTCGCGGACCCGGGCGGTCGTCGTGCCCCACGTGGACAATCAGGTGGGTCTCCGGCTCCCGCTCGCGGAACTGTCGCGGGCGCTCCGGAACGCCGGGGTGCGGTGGGTCCTGGTCGACGGTGCGCAGTCGGCGGGCATGATCGACGTGGATCTGTCGGCATCCGGTGTGGACGCCTACGCCATGAGCCCCCACAAGTGGATCCAGTCACCCAAGGGCCTGGGGATGTTCTGGGTCGCCCCCGCTCTGCGCGCGGAACTTCCGCCCATGTGGCACCGGACCGGAGGGAGCGGAAGGGGGCCGTCGGCCCGCCAGTACGAGGACTACTCGACCCGGGCCTGGCCGGCGGTGGTGGCGCTGGGCGACGCGCTGACCTTCCAGGACGCGATCGGTGCGGACGAGAAAGCCCGCCGCTACGCCGCCCTCCGCGGCGACATCCAGGCCCGGGTGGCGGACGAGCCGGGACTGCGGTGGGCGTCACCGGTGTCGGCCCGGATGGGGTCGATGATCGTCGCGGTCGAGGTCCGCGGCCGGTCCGCCCCGGACGTCGGCGAGGAGCTGATGTCCGCCCACGGCATCAACGTCCGGGCCTTCGGCGGCTCGGCCAACACGCTCCGCCTCTCGCCCAACCTGGCCACCCCGGAGGAGCAGATCCACGCCGCCCTCGACCGCATGGCCGGGGCCGCCCGATGACCCGCCGTGTCCGATCGGGACGGCAGTCTGTCCCACGCGACGGACGACCCCGTCTTCGTGTACAGCATGAGATTGCTGCAGTCAACTGCATGTCACACAACGGTTTGGGTGGGTTTCGCCGATCTGGCATGCCCCGTGCAAGAGTGCTGCAGTGGTGACATCACTCCGGGAGGACATCGTGCGGACCGCTGCTCGTATCTCGCTCGTCACACTCGCCCTGACCGCATTCTCGGCGGCGCCTCGACCCGCTGAAGCGCAGTTGGCCGTGTCCGTGGGGACGTCCGTCTTCGACGGTGTCGGCTTCGGCTTCGCGGCCGGGGCGTACGCACCGGGGGCCGCCTTCGTAGGCGTCTCGGTCGGCCTCGGCTGGCACGGGGGTGGAAGCGCCTACGGCATCTACTCCGAGACGTACGACGGCTGGGGCCGCGGCCACCGCGGCGGGCGTCCGGTGGCGTACTACGGCGGCTACGACTGCTGGGACTACTACTGGGACGCCTACTGGGATCCGTGGAGCGACTGGTACTACGACTGCGTGTCCAGCGGGGCCGTGTGGTACGGCTCCAGACACGCCCGTTCGTGGCGCGCCCGCTCGGCCTGGTGGGGTCCGCGCAGCACGTTCGTCTACGTGCGGGACCCGTACTTCCCGCCCTGGGGTCCGTTCTGGTCCTACGACCCCTACGACAGCTACTGGGACGGCTGGTACGACGGGTACTACACGGGCCGCTGGCACGGTGCCGGTCGGAATGGCGTGCGCGTGGTCTACGCGGGCGGCGGGCGCACCGGCGTGGCGGTCCACCGCCCGTCTCCGCTGGCCCGGAGGGGTCCGGCCTACAAGGAAGACGCCGGCGGGCGCGTGGCGTCCACGGCTCGGCCGCGCACCGGTGCCGGACCCGTGGCCACACCCGCCCGGGCCGGCGATGCAGGACGTGCCGGTTCCGCGACCCCGACGCGACGGCCCACCCTCCGTCCGTCGGACGGCCGACTGACCGCGCCGGAACGGCCCACCACCCGCCGGCCCGTGGTCCAGGACCGGGTGCGGGCAGGTGAGGGCCGGCCGGCGGTCACCCCTCGCCCCTCCCGTCCGTCGGAGCGGTTGAGCCCGGCCACCGGGCGTCCCGGTGCCGACGTGCGCACGGGTCGTCCCGCCACGAACGGCGACCGGCCGGCCGTACGGCCTGGGCAGAGCCGGACCGGCGACGAGCGCCCGACGGCCCGCCCGAGCACTCCGCTCTCGGGCAATCGGGGTTCCACGGCCCGCCCCAGTCGGCCCACGACGGGCAGATCGGGCGCCACGGCGCGCCCCAGTCGGCCCACGACGGGCGGATCGGGTGCCACGGCGCGGCCGTCCCGGCCCACGACGGGCGGAACGGGCGCCACGGCCCGCCCCAGCCGGCCCACGACGGGCGGATCGGGCGCCACCGCCCGCCCCAGTCGGCCCACCACGGGGGGAACGGGGGCCACGGCCCGCCCGAGCCGACCCAGTGCAGGGTCGCAGCGACCCACGCTGCGCCCGAGCCGGCCCACCGCCGGTGCGCGCCCGACCGCGCGGCCTGGTCGCCCGACGGGCGGGAGCGCGCGACCCAGCCGGCCCAGCCGTCCATCGGGAAGCAGTGCCCGGCCCACACGGCCGAGCCGCCCGTCGGGGAGCAGCGCCCGGCCCACGCGGCCGAGCCGCCCGTCCGGGAGCAGCGCCCGGCCCACGCGGCCGAGCCGCCCGTCGGGGAGTAGTGCCCGACCCACGCGGCCGAGCCGGCCCACGGGGAGCAGTGCCCGACCCACACGGCCGAGCCGGCCCACGAAGAGCACGCGTCCGGTGCGTCGCCCTGGCGGCTTCTGAGTCGATCCCTCCAGGGGGACCGCGGCGGCACCTTCCGGACGGGGGGTGCCGCCGTTTTTCGTTTCGGCGCGCTCCGGCGGCGTCCAGGGCGTCGGGGCAACCCCTCAGCCTGCGTCGCCGGGCGTGTCGGGCACCCCTCCGCGCACCACCACGCGGCACGGATTGCCCCCCATCCAGTAGCAGAGTTCGGCGGGCTGCTCGATGTCCCAGATCACCAGGTCCGCCGGCACGCCCGCCCGGATCGTGCCGCCTCCTTCCAGGCCCAGGATGCCGGCGGCCACCCGGGTCATGCCGAGCAGCGCCTCGTCCGGGGTGAGTCCGAAGAGGGTGCACGCCATGTTCATGGCCAGCAGCGGCGACCGGAGGGGCGACGACCCTGGGTTCAGGTCGGTGGCCACGGCCATGGGCACCCCGTGCCGCCGGAAGGCGTCGACGGGGGGGACGGTAGGGTCCCGCAGGGTGTAGGCCGCCCCTGGAAGGAGGACCGCGGCGGTCCCGGCGGCGGCCATGGCCCGGACCCCTTCCTCCGACGTGTGCTCGAGGTGGTCCGCACTCGCCGCGCCGCATTCCGCGGCCAGTGCCGCGCCCCCGGAGTCCGTGCGCTGGTCGGCGTGCACCCGCCGCGCCAGCCCGTGGCGGGCGCCCGCGGCCAGCACCCGCCCGCACTCCTCGGCGGTGAACGCGATGGACTCGCAGAAGCAGTCCACGGCGTCGGCCAGGTCCTCGGCGGCGGCCCGGGGGATCATCTCCTCGCAGACCAGGCGAACGTAGCCGTCGCGGTCGTCGGCCCATTCCGGCGGCACCGCATGGGCGGCCAGGAGTGTGGTCCGCACCCGGACACCCACAACCGCGGCGGCTCGTCGGGCCACGCGCAGCATCCGTAGCTCCGTGTCCAGGTCGAGCCCGTAGCCGGACTTGATCTCCAGGGCCGTGACCCCCTGCTGCGCCAGGGTCCGGAGGCGATGGATCGCCCCAGCCTCGAGGGCGTCGTCGGACGCGGCGCGGGTGGCACGGACCGTGGACAGGATGCCGCCACCCCGTCGCGCCAGGTCCTCGTAGCTCGCGCCTCGCAGACGCTCCTCGAACTCGGCCACCCGGGTGCCTCCGAACACGAGGTGGGTGTGGCAGTCCACGAGCCCCGGGGTGACCCACCCCCCTTCCCCGTCCAGCGTCCGTCGCGCAGCCCCGGCCGGCGCCTCGGCCCGGGCACCCACCCACGCGACCGCCCCGTCCCGCACCAGGATCGACGCGTCCCGCACCGCTCCGTGACCGGACCGCGCCGGGTCCATTGTGGCCGCGTGGACGTTCTCGATGCGCAGATCCCACGTCGGTGCGTCGGGCACGCGCTCACTCCTCCCGTCGGGGATGGTCGGTTTGACGCCGTGTTCCAGGCCAATCTACACTCCGGCGCCATGGCGGACCTCCTCTTCTCCCGGGCACTCCTGCCCCACGGATGGGCCCGGAACGTCCACGTCCGCACGGACGAGGCCGGAGCCCTGGTGTCGGTGGAACCGGACGCCGGTCCGGTCGGCGGAGCACGGGTCGTCGACGGCGTGGCCGTACCGGGCGTGCCCAACGTGCACTCCCATGCGTTCCAACGGGCCATGGCGGGTCTGACGGAGGTCGGGAGCGCCGACGGCGACACGTTCTGGAGCTGGCGGGAACGGATGTACGCCTTCCTCGAGCGCCTGACTCCGGACCACGTAGAAGCGGTGGCTGCCCAGCTCCAGGTCGAGCTGCTCCGCCACGGCTACACCGCCCTGACCGAGTTCCACTACCTGCGCAACGCTCCTGGCGGACGCCCGTACGCCGATCCCACGGAGATGGCGGGTCGGATCCTGGGGGCCGCAGGGACGACAGGCATCGGCCTGACGCTGCTTCCCACGCTCTACCGGACCTCCGACTTCGGCGGGGCTCCCCCACGGCCCGGGCAGGCCCGATTCGTGGCCGGTGTCGACGAGATCCTGGACGACGTGGCCCGTCTGAGGGCGTCCGTGGCCGGGCACCCCGACCGGGCGGTGGGCCTGGCCCTCCATTCGCTCCGGGCGGTGCCGCCGGAGGCCCTCGCGGCGGCGGTGGACGGAGCCCCTCACGGAACGCCGATCCACATCCATGTGGCGGAGCAGGTCCGGGAGGTGGAGGCCTGCGTGGCCTGGTCGGGCGCGAGACCCGTGCGCTGGCTCCTCGACCACGCCCCGGTGGACGGACGGTGGTGCGCCGTCCATGCCACCCACATGGACCCGGACGAGATCCGGGACCTGGCGGCCAGCGGGGCCGTCGCAGGCCTGTGCCCCACCACGGAAGCCAACCTGGGCGACGGGGTCTTTCCGCTGGCGTCGTGGATGGAGGCCGGGGGCGCCTTCGCGGTGGGGACCGACAGCCACGTGAGCGTGAGCCCGGCCGCCGACCTGCGGACCCTCGAGTACGGGCAGCGGCTGGTCCACCGGGTCCGGAACGTGGGGGCCGGCCGGGCCGTCCGGAGCACGGCACGACGCCTTCTCGAGGCCGTCTGGGCCGGGGGCGCGGCCGCGTCCGGCCGCACCCTGGGTCGGCTGGCGGTCGGAGCCCGGGCCGACGTGGTCGTGCTGGACCCGGAGCACCCGGCGCTGGCGGGTCGCACCGACGACGCGCTCCTCGACTCGTGGGTCTTCTCCGGCGAGGACACCCCGGTCCGTGACGTCATGGTGGGCGGGCGATGGGTGATCGAGAACCGCCGTCACCCGCGCCAGGAGGAGATTCTCGAGGCGTACCGGGCAACCGCACGGTCCCTGGTCTGACGGGGTCGAGCCCGTCAGTCGTCCATGGGAAGCCGCAGCCCCTGGGCCCGTGCCGTCTCGCGGGCCGTCCCGTACCCCGCGTCGGCGTGGCGTAGCACGCCCAGCCCCGGGTCGTTCGTCAGCACGCGCTCGATGCGGACACGCATCTCCGGCGTGCCGTCGGCCACGAGCACCTGGCCCGCGTGGAGCGAGTTTCCAATGCCGACGCCTCCGCCGTGGTGGAACGAGACCCAGCTCGCGCCGCTGGCGGTATTGAGGAGGGCGTTGAGGATCGGCCAGTCCGCCACGGCGTCGCTGCCGTCCTTCATGGCCTCGGTCTCGCGGTAGGGAGACGCCACCGACCCGGTGTCGAGATGGTCGCGACCGATGACCACGGGCGCGCTGATCTCCCCGGCGGCCACGAGGTCGTTGATGGCCACCCCGAATCGGGCGCGCTCGCCCTGGCCCAGCCAGCAGATCCGGGACGGCAGCCCCTGGAAGGCGACCTCCGCCCGCGCCCGCCGGATCCAGCGGCACAGGTGATCGTCTTCGGGGAACATCTCCAGGATCAGGTCGTCGGTCCGGTGGATGTCCGCCGGGTCGCCGGAAAGCGCGACCCAGCGGAACGGCCCCTTGCCCTGACAGAAGAGCTCGCGGATGTAGGCCGGAACGAACCCCGGGTAGGCGAACGCGTCCTCGAAGCCGGCGTCCCGGGCGTACCCGCGGAGGTTGTTGCCGTAGTCCACCGCCACGGCTCCGGCCCGCTGGAGCGCCACGACGGCTTCGCAGTGGGCCCGGATCGACGCCATGCTCCGGGTCCGGTAGGCGTCGGGGTCGGCGGTCCGGAGCGCGTCGGCCTCGGCCAGGGTCAGCCCGGCCGGCACGTACCCCCGGAGGGGATCGTGGGCCGAGGTCTGATCGGTCACGATGTCCGGCACCACGCCGCGCTTCACGAGCTCCGGGAGGACCTCCGCGCAGTTGCCTACCAGCCCTACCGACACGGCCTCGCCGGCGGCGGTGGCGTCCGTGATCCAGGCCAGGGCCTCGTCCAGATCGGACGTCATGCGCTGGCAGTAGCGGGTGTCGATCCGACGCCGGATCCGCTCGGCGTCCACCTCCACCACCAGGACGCTGGCCCCGTTCATCGTGGCGGCCAGGGGCTGGGCGCCTCCCATCCCTCCCATCCCCCCGGTGAGGATCCACCGCCCGACGAGCGACCCGTCGAAATGGGCCGCTGCCATGGCCCCGAAGGTCTCGTAGGTGCCCTGGAGGATCCCCTGGGTGCCGATGTAGATCCACGAGCCGGCGGTCATCTGACCGAACATCATCAGGCCACGCCGTTCCAGTTCGTTGAAGTGCTCCCAGGTGGCCCAACGCCCCACGAGGTTCGAGTTGGCCAGGAGCACCCGGGGGGCGTGGCGGTGGGTCCGGAGCACCCCCACCGGCTTGCCGGACTGGACCAGCAGGGTCTCGTCGTCGGCCAACACCTCCAGTTCGGCCACCAGGGCGTCGAAGGCGGCCCAGCTCCGGGCGGCCCGACCCGTGCCCCCGTACACCACCAGGTCGTCGGGGCGCTCCGCCACGTCGGGGTCGAGGTTGTTCATGAGCATCCGGAGGGCGGCTTCCTGCTGCCATCCGCGGCAGCGGAGGGTCCGCCCCCGGGGGGCGCGTACGGTACGGGGGCCGGCTTCGGACGTCACAGGAGGGTCTCCGGCGGAGAGGAGGGAGGTACCGGGCCGCCGGCCACGGCGCCCCGTGCCAGGGCGGCGAACCGGTCCGAGCGGACCCCGTGCGCCACGGCTTCGAGGTCGGGGGCCAGCACCCGGTCGTCCTGGAGGCGCGGCACGTCCTCCCGGACCACGCCGAAGGCGGCTTCCACCCAGGGGGAGGAACGGAGAGGTCGGCGGTATTCGAGCCCCTCGGCGGCGCACAGGAGCTCCGCGGCCAGCACGCGTTCGGCGAGGGCGACGGACTGGCGGGCCTTCCGGGCGGCCGCCAGACCCATGCTGACGTGGTCTTCCTGGTTGGCGCTGGTGGTGACCGAATCCACGGAGGCCGGATGGGCCAGCACGCGCATCTCCGCCAGGCAGTCCACCGCCGAGACCTGGGCGATCATGAAGCCGCTCCGGAGCCCCGGCGAGTCGGTGAGGAAGGCGGGCAGTCCCATGGACAGGTCGGGGTTGAGCAGCCGTTCGATGCGGCGCTCCGAAATGGACGCCAGGTCCGCCATGGCGATGGCGAGGAAGTCCAGCGCCGCGCTCACGACCTGCGCGTGGAAGTTGCCACCGCTCACCACGAGGCCCGACCCGGCGAACACGAGCGGGTTGTCCGTGGCGCTGTTCGCCTCGGTTTCCAGGACGCCGCGCACGTATCGGAGGGCGTCCCGCGCCGCGCCGTGGACCTGGGGCATGCACCGGAGCGCGTAGGCGTCCTGGACCCTGGGGTCGTCGTTGCGATGGCTCTCCCGGATCTGGGACTCCTCGAGGAGCCCCCGCAGCCGCCGGGCGCTCTCCGCCTGCCCCGGGTGGGGCCGGGCCTCCTGGATCTCGGCGCGGAACGCCTCGGGCGTCCCGAGGAGCGCCTCCAGGGACATCGCGCCGGCGACCTCCGCCGTGTCGACGGCCCGCTCCGCGGCCAGCAGCGCCAGGATCCCGAGGCCCGTGGTCACCTGGGTCCCGTTGATCAGGGCCAGGCCCTCCTTGGCTTCCAACGTCAGGCCTTCCAGCCCGTGCTCGCCCAGGAACACCCCGACGTCGTCCTCCCGGCCGCCGCACTCCGCGGGCCCTTCGCCGAGCACCGCCAGGGCGATGTGCGCCAGCGGCGCCAGGTCGCCCGACGCTCCGACCGACCCGTAGCGGGGCACCCGAGGATGGATGCCCTCGTTCAGCAGCGTCACCAGGCGTTCCACCACCTCGAGGCGGCATCCCGAGTTCCCCCGGGCCAGTGCGTTGGCGCGCAGGACCATGCACGCCCGGACGGCCGCCCGGTCCAGGGGCTCTCCCACCCCTGCGGCGTGGCTCCGGATCAGGTTCCGCTGGAGCTCCCGGCGCTGTTCCGGTGGAATCACCACGTCGGCCAGCCGGCCGAATCCGGTGGTCACGCCGTAGACGCGCTCGCCGGACCGGACCCGGGCCTCCACCACGTCCCGGGCCTCGCGGATGGCGTCCCGGGCCGAGGGGGCCACCCCCACCACGATCCCCGGGTCCAGGGCCAGGCGTTCCACGGCCTCCAGGGTCAGGGAGCGCCCGTCCAGAAGGACATCGGCTGTGTCGGACGTCGGGGCCATCGCGGGTCTCCGGGAGGGGCGGCGGCCGGCCCGGCCGCTCCGGGCGCAACATGTCCGGCGCCGGAGCCGGGATCAAGGCGGCGGGGGTGACGGGCTCGCTTGCGCCCCGTTCCGGCCCGCCGGCACATTCGCCCCGGCGTCCGACGTTCCCCCCTCCCCGCCGCCCGGAACCCCGCCCTGAAGATCTACGCGCCCACGGCTCCCGACTGGGAAGCGGATATCAAGGATCTGCGGGTCCGGCTCCTGGCCGCCCTGGTGTTCATGGTGGCCGTGACCGTGGTGGGCACCGTGGGGTTCCACGTCATCGACCCCGATGCCGGGTGGGTGCGTGCGTTCTTCATGACGGCCATCACCCTGACCACCGTCGGGTACGGGCACGAGGTCCAACTCGGGTCGGACGCCGCCTTGGTGTTCACCGCGGGCCTGATCCTGGTGGGCATGGGCGGGGTCCTCTACTTCGTGTCCACCGCCACGGCATTCATTCTCGAAGGCCAGCTCGGCCATGTTTTCCGGAGACGTCGAATGGAGAAGGAGCTGGCTGCACTGCGTGACCACCTCATCGTCTGCGGGTCGGGCCCCACCACCCTCTACACGGCCCGCGAGCTGGTGGCCGTGGAGCGGGCCGTGGTGCTCGTGGTGGACGATGCCGAACGGGCTACCGAGGCTGCCGCGGAGTTGCCGACCGCGATCGTGGTGGTGGGCGATCCGGGAGACGACGAGGTCCTCCGGACCGCCGGCGTGGAGCGGGCCGCCGGCCTGGTGGCCTGCACGGAGTCCGACCGGGAGAACCTCGTGGTGTCGCTCTCCGCGCGGCAGCTCAACCCGAATCTGCGCATCGTGTCGCGGGTCCAGGATGTCGAGGCCGGAGAGAAGGTCCGGAAGGCCGGCGCGGACGCGGTGGTCTCGCCGGACTTCATCGGAGGACTCCGACTGGCGTCGGAACTGGTGCGACCCACCGTGGTCACGTTCCTCGACGTGATGCTCCGGGATCGCGACCTGAACCTCCGGATCGAGGAAGTGCGCATCCACGAGGGGTCGGAGTCGGTGGGCCGGACGCTGGGCGACCTGGCCCTGAACGAGGTCGACGGCGTGTTGCTCCTGGCGGTGCGCGCCCACGACGGCCGGTGGCAGTACAACCCGCCGGGCAGCCACCGGGTGGAGGAAGGCACCGTGCTGGTGTTCATGGGCTCGCCGGAGCACGCACGGGCCCTCGCGGCCCACGTAGGGGGTGCTCTGACGTCCGCGTCCGCGGGCTGAGGCTCCCGGGCGGTCCTGGAACGGCCGGGTAAACGCCCGGGCCCCGCCACTCGTCCCACCGCGTGGATGAACGATCATCGGGGAGACGCGTGAGCCGCACCGACGACGACTCCGGTGTCCCGCCGGAACTGGTGGCCCGGGCCCGGGCCGGCGACACCGATGCGCTGGAGGCGCTGACCACCCGTGTGTATCCCCGGGTCCGCCGCTGGTGCCTGGTGCACACGGGCGACCCCGTCGATGCCGACGACCTGACCCAGGACGTGCTCGTGCAGATCCTCAGAAAGCTCCCTGGCTTCCGAGGCGACTCCCGCTTCACGACGTGGCTGTACACGGTGGCGCGGCACGCCGCCGTGGACGCCCACCGGGCCCGGGCCCGCCGCCGCCGGGCCGTCGACCATCCCGACGCGGACCACGGGGTCCGGCCGTCGCCACCCCTCGACCCGCTGGCCCGGCTCGAACGGACGCGGGCGGAGGCCCTGCTGCGCGGACTGGCGGACGCCCTTCCCGAGCGCCAGAGAGAGGTCTTCGAGCTGTCGGAGTTCCAGGGCCACCCCACCGCCGAGATCGCCGCCATCCTCGGCATCGAACCGGTGTCCGTCCGGGCCCATCTCTTCAAGGCCCGCAAGGCGCTGCGGGCCCGGGTCCTGGAACGGCATCCGGCCCTGGTGGAGGAGCGCCCGTGACGCCCTGCCCCGATCGACTGGATGCCCTCCTCACCGCCGAGCCGGAGGAGTTGGCGGGCCACAGCGGCGGTCCGCTGGCCGACCACGTCCGGGAATGTCCGGCATGCGCGACCGTGGCCCGTGCCCTTCTGGACGAGACGCGGCGACTGGACCGGGCGCTCGACCGTCTCTCCGCCCTTCCCCCCGGGTTCGACGCCTCGCTTCTCGTGGCCCGCGCAGGTGTCCCGGAAGGGTCGCCCTCGGCCGCGAAACGGGCCCTGGGCCGACGCCCGTGGCGCGCCGCGGCGGGCGCAGGGGTCGCGGCTGCGGCGGCCGTCGTCCTGATGTGGATCGCCCGTCCGACGCCGCCGGCCCCGCCGCACCGATCCGTCCCCGACCCGGGCCTGGACCTCGAATCCGATCGCAACGTGGCGGTGCTGTCGCCGCCCGACGCCTCCGTCACCGTTCTCTGGCACTTCTGATCCTGGAGCCGACCATGAACTTCCGACCGACCTTCGCGGCGTTGGCCCTCCTGGGCCTCGCAGCGTGCGACCCGGACACGACCCTCGAAACGCGGACGTTTCCCCTGGACAACCTCTACGCCGGCGACGCCATGGCGCTCCTCGACCCCTATGTCTACGGCGACCGTCCGGGCGCACCGGGGAGCATGAGCGCCATCGAGGGCGCGCTGACGGTCCGCGAGACCCCCGACAATCTCGAGAAGATCGCCCGTGTATTGGCCGAGTACGACGCCCCGCGGGGCTCGATCCAGCTCGCCTTCCGGCTGATCCAGGCCGGCGCGTTCCCCGACGAGAGCGCCGATCTCGGCGCCGTGAGGGAGGAACTCGAGCGCCTGTTCGACTTCGACGGCTACCGCCTTCTGGGCGAGGCCTTCGTCACGGCCACCGACCGGTCGGAGATCGCGCAGGCCTTCGCCGGCGACCACTCCCGGGGCGTCCGGGCGGAGGTGCAGTGGATCCGGCCCAACCTGATCCGACTGCACGAAGTGCAACTCCTCGGAACCCAGGAAACCTACCTGACGACCTCGGTCAACATCCGTCCGGGACAGACGCTGGTGCTCGGCAGTGGCTCGGCCGGTCCCGACGAACCCACGCTCTTTCTGACCGTGGAGGCCCACGAAACGACCGGAAACCAGGACCTTTGACTCCCTCGGGAGGTCGGGACATAATGGAAGTAGATCACCCCGCCCCCAGAGGAGTGACCATGCACCCAGAACGACTCGAATCCCGGCGTACCGGACACGACCGGCGCGACGACCCGGACCGTCGTCGGACCCGCCGCCGCGAGGATGAACGACGCGAAGGCCCCCGCCGGACCGCACGCATCCCCGTGGACGTCGACCGGCGCTTCCGCCTGGATCGGCGCAGTGATGCACGCCGGGCCGGCGACGAACGCCGTGAGGAGGAGGACCGCCGAGAGGAGGAGCGCCGCGCGGTTCTCGACCGCCGACGGATCATCGTCGCCTGACGCGCCCCCGACCGGGTAGTCCGGGCCCCGACGCCGTCCGCGGCGACGGGGCTCGTTCGTTGCGGGGCACCCCGTCATGACCCGGCACCCTCCCCATCCGGGCTGGTACCTGGCCGTGTTCGTGCTGGCGGCGGGGGTGTACACGAACACCCTCGGCTTCGGTGCCGCCTGGGACGACACGCGATTCGTGTTCGAGAGCGGGGCCCGGGGCGGTGTGACCGCCATCCCGGACCTCTTCGCTTCTCCCTTCCTGTCCGACATCCCCCCCGGGCGGTCTCCCTACCGACCGGTGACCGCCTCCAGCTACGCCATCGACTGGACCCTGGGGAGCGGAAACGCGTCGTTCTTCCATTGGACCAACGTCGGGCTCCACGCCACCATCAGCGCGCTGGTGCTGGGGCTCCTCGTGCTCCTGGGAGCTTCGCCCGGCGGTGCGGTGGCCGGGGCGGCGGTCTTCGCCGTGCACCCGGTCCACGTGGAGGCGGTGGCCAACCTGGCCGGCCGTGCCGAGCTGCTCGTGGCCTGCTTCCTCCTCCTGGCCATCCTCGCGTATCTGGGGTCCACCGCCCTGGGCGTCCGCCGCGATCCGACGCGGGACACCGCCCCGGGACCCTTCGCCACCGCCGTGATCCTGGTGGCCTTCGGGTTGGGCCTCGGCGCGAAGGAGAACGCGATCGTCCTGCCTGGGCTGCTGGTGGTGGTCGAGGCGTTGCGGCCCGACGCCCGGGGACCGCTGCGGGCTCGGCTGGGCCGGCGGTTGCCTCTCGGGGTGGGCCTGGTGCTGGTCGCGGCCGGGTACATGCTCACGCGGCAGTCGGTGCTGGGCACCTTCACGACGTTCGATGTGGCGCCCTTCATCCTGACGCTGGACCCCGCGACCCGGATCTCGACCGCCGTGGCCAACTGGTCGGAGTACGCGCGCCTGATGGTGGCGCCCGCCGACCTCGTCATCGACTACGGTCCGGCCGTGGTCATGCCCGCCGCGCCCGGCAGCCCACGGTTCTTCGCGGGATTGGCCGTGGGCCTGGGCGTGCTCGTCCTGGCGGTGGTGGCGTGGAGACGGACCCGCCTTCCGGCGGTGGGGCTCGCCTGGTTCGCCGTGGCCGTGTTCCCGGTCACGAACCTCGTCATTCCCATCGCGCAGTGGCTCGCGGAGCGCTTCCTGTATCTGCCGTCGGTCGGGCTCTCCCTGGCGGTGGCCGGCGCTGTGCCCCTCCTCCGGGACCGCGCCTCGACCCCGGCGGCCCGCCGCGCCCTCGCCGGCGCCGGCCTGATCGTGCTGGTGGCGTTCTCCGTCCGGTCGTGGACCCGCAACGCGTCGTGGGAGACCACCGAGACCGTGGTGCAGACGCTGGTGGAGGAGCACCCGGAGGCCTTCCGGGCCCAGTGGCTCCTGGGGCGGGCGCTGCTGACGTCGGGGCGACCGGTCGAGGGCATGACCGCGCTCCAGCGCGCGCGGGACCTGAACCCCAACGCCATCGAACTCCATCTCGAGGTGGCCGAGTGGGAGCTGCGCCTCGACCGCCCCGACGACGCCCGACGGACGTTGGAGGAGCTTCCCTCCGGACGGCACCCGGGACGGGACGCGCTCCTGGCCCGGGCGCTGTACGCGGTCGGCCAGCCGGGTGCGGCCGATTCCGTGATCTCCCTCGGCCTGACCGTCTTTCCGGCCAACGAGGCGCTCCTGGCCCTCCGCGACTCGCTGACCGGCCTCACGCCGCCCCCCGAACCGTCGCGCTGACGCGGGGTCCGGAGGGCGCCGTGGGGCCCGACGCTATCGGACCGCGCGCAGCCGGCCCGAGGCGTCGAGGGTGAACCGCGGCTGACGAA
Organism: Longimicrobiales bacterium; assembly: GCA_040216925.1. Lineage (GTDB taxonomy): Bacteria > Gemmatimonadota > Gemmatimonadetes > Longimicrobiales > Gaopeijiaceae > JAJCZZ01. Next base: position 73,122 of record JAVJOF010000025.1, on the reverse strand, counting down.
GTTCCTCGCCCAGTCCGATGGCCAGCCCGGGGCCGGCGGCGCGGAGGGACGGACCGACGGTGTAGGTCTCACCCCGGTTCAGGTCCACCACGTAGCCCATGTCCTGGAGCGCCGCGATGGAGATGGCGCTGAGCGGGTTCTTCACGCCGCTGTTCAGGAAGCCCGTCATCAGCTCCCGCCCCATGGTCGCCTCGCGCCAGTGCGCGTCCCGGGTGCCTTCGCCCCCGGTGTTGGCCACAGGCACCTTGTTGACCGAGACGCCGCCCAGGAGGTCGAACTGCGCCGAGGACTGCGTGCCGGGCCAGTACGGGTCGGCCGAGCCCGCCCCCACCAGGATGTTGCTCCACGGCGTGCCCACGCCGATGCCCAGAACGTGGCCCATCTCGTGGACCACCGTCTCCGAGAGCTGGCCGGCCGCGGCCAGCGCGTCCATGTCGGCCGAGTCGAAGGTCATGGACCCCACCAGGGCCAGACCGTTGCTGGTACGGGTCACGCACGGCCCGGCCTGGGCCAGGATTCCGTTGACGCCGTCGATGGCCTTCACCTCGACGAAGATGATCAGATCGTCCACCAGCGAGTTGAACGCCGCGTGGGGCACGCCGCAGGCGGACGCCTCGAGGTTCGGGCTGCCCGGGGCCAGGTCGCCGATGATGGCGTTCTCCCAGACGAACGCTGCCGCGGAGAACGCAGCCTGCTGATCGACCGTGGGGAGGGAGGCTCCTACGTACTGGAGCTGGATGTCGAACTGGCTGGGCGGAGAGTTGACCGTGACGCGCGTCGAATCCACGGCGCCGCTGGCGGCGACCCTGGCGAAGACCCAGGCCTGGCCCTGCTTGACCCCTCGCACCAGTCCGGTGGGAGACACCGTGGCCACGGTGACCGAGTCCACCGACCAGGTGACGGCCGTCCCGAGAAGCTCGGTGCCCTCGAAGAACGTCCGTGCGGTCAACTGCGTGGACGCACCCGGATCCACCGCGACCGAGTCGGGCAGCACCGCGACCGAATCCGCCGCCATGTCCAGGACGGTGACGCTCACGCTGTCCCGCACGGTGCCCGCGACGGCCCGGATGAACGCCGTGCCGGCCCCCACGGCCTTCACGGCACCGGCGGTGGTCACGGTGGCCACCGCCGTGTCCGACGAGCTCCACAGGACGTTGGGAGCCGGAATCGCGTTGTTGTTCCGATCGAACACCAGGGCCGAGAAGTCCACGCTCGCGCCGGGCACCAACGCGCCGAACTGCGGCAGCGAGACGGACACGGAGTCCGGGGCCTGGGTCACCGACACGGTCACACTGCGGCGGACCGTGTCGCCCACGGCGGTGACGGAGGTCGAGCCGACGCCCACCGCCCGCACCAGACCGTCCGGCGTGACGTGCGCCACCGTGGTATCGACCCACTTGAACGTCACGCCCACCTCGGGCAGCACGTCCCCTCGGGCGTTGAGGACGGTCCCGCTCAGACGGAGCGTGTCGCCCAGGGCGGTCAACGCCACGGTGGCGGGGTTCACCGCCACGGTGGACGGCCCGACCTTCACCCGGACCCGGGCGGACTTCGTGATGCCTCCTGCCCGGGCCGCGATCGTGGCGACGCCCTGGCCGCCGGACGGCGTGACGAGCCCCGACGACGAGACCCGCGCGACGGCGGTGTCCGACGACGTCCAGGTGACCGGGGTCTCCAGGACCACCCCGCCCCCGTCCCGTACCGTGGCGCCGATCTGGGTGGTGGTCTCGAACTCCGTCACCAGCACCGTGTCCACCGTGAGGGCGATGGCGGCCGGGAGGCGCTTGACCACCACGTCCACCGTGTCCGCCAGGTTCAGGATCGACCCCACGACCTGCGCATTGCCCTCCTGCACGGAGGTGATGCGGCCCTCGGCGTCCACCGTGACCACACCCGGCGCCAGGGAACGCCAGGAGTACTTGAACCCGCTCACGCTGCCGCCGTCCGCCGTGGCCACCGACGCCGTCAGACGCCCCGTGGCCCCGATCCAGGCCAGGGTCGTCGTGGCCGGGCTCACGCTCAGCTTGCCGGGTGACGCGGAGGGTTCGAGCGGGAGCCGGCGGATGCCGGCGTCGTCGCCCGTGCAGCTCCCGAGGAGCAACGCGAGGGCCAGGATCGGGAGCGGACGAGCGGACGGAAAGAAGCGGGCGTGGACCATGGACGCTTCCAGGGAGCCGGACGGTAGAGGGCCGGACGGGGTGTCCGGGCTAAACATATGTTCTCAACGTTAGGTCCCCCGGCGCCATCTCGCCACCGTTTCGTGGGTCCGGGGCGTCTGCGCGCCTCGCGAGGGACCCGCCGGGCGTGGTATCCTCCCCGGGACACCACCCTCCGGACCCGGCAGGCTCTTGTCCACCGACCACTTCTCGGAACGGGCCGACCTCTACGCCCGGTTCCGGCCCACCTACCCGCCGGCACTGGCCGATGCGCTGGCCCACCATGCCCGTGGCCGATCGCTGGCCTGGGACGCGGGATGCGGGTCCGGCCAGCTTTCCGTGGCCCTCGCGGGAGTGTTCGACCGGGTCCACGCCACGGACGTGAGCGCCGCCCAGCTCGAAGGCGCACGGCCCCACCCGGCGGTGCACTACGCCCGGGAGGACGCCGGTGCATGTTCGCTCGGAGACGGCGCGGCGGAGCTGGTGGTGGCCGCCCAGGCCGCGCACTGGTTCGACCTGGACGCCTTCTACGCGGAGGCGGCCCGGGTGGGGGGAGCCGGCGGGGTCGTGGCCCTGGTCAGCTACGGCGCGACCCGCATCGCCCCGGAACTGGACGGGGTGGTCGAGGCGTTCCGCCTGGGCACCCTCGGCCCCCATTGGCCCCCGGGACGGTGCCACGTCGAGGACGGGTACGCCTCCCTGCCCTTTCCGTTCGCTCCGCTTCCGGCCCCGTCCGTGGACCTCCGCGCCCACTGGACGGTGGACGAGTTCCTGGGCTACGTGGCGTCCTGGTCGGGCACCCGACGCCTCCTGAAGGCGGAGGGCCCCGACGGTCTGGAGGCGTTCGGCCGCGAGATCCGGGCCCTCTGGGGCCCCGGTCGCAGGCTGGTCGGCTGGCCCCTGGCCGTCCGGCTGGGACGGATCTGACGGTACTCCGCGTCCCGGCCACCCCGGCCGGCCCCCGACCCGGAAACGAAACGAGGGGCTCCAGCGGCGCCGGAAACGCCGATGGAACCCCGTCGTGGGAAGAGGCGCCGCCCGGACTCGAACCGGGGATCGAGGATTTGCAGTCCTCTGCCTTACCAGCTTGGCTACGGCGCCATGACAGAAGGGGAGCGCAGAACCGGAAGACCGATCTGACGCCCCCCTTCAAGAGCGGGAGACCGGACTCGAACCGGCGACCCCGACCTTGGCAAGGTCGTGCTCTACCAACTGAGCTACTCCCGCTTTGTGCAAGGCCCGGAAGGTAGAAAGAGCACCGCGGGTGGTCAAGGCGTCCAGCGCCCCGGACGCGCCCTCCGGAACGTGTGTTCCTCCGGGGTGGCGGTCCCTGTATCTTCAGCCGGCTCAGCCCGCCGATCCGTTCCCCGCTTCCGACGCGATGCCTCTTCCCGCCCGCGCCACGACCAGGTTCCGCCGCTGCGGTCCCGCCGCCCTGGCGCTCGTGCTGGCGCTCGGGCCCGGGAGCGCGCCGTGGGAGGCCGCGGCCCAGACCACGCCCCGGCATCTCCAGGACGCCCTCGTACCGGCCGGGCGCCTCCGCCTGGGCTTCGCGCCGTCGTTCGCCTCGTGGGACTCCCGCTGGGGCCGGACCACCGTGGACGGCGCGGTGCGGGACGCGGACGAGCCCCTGGGAGCGGACCTCACCGACGCGACGGGCCGCACCCTCTTCCCGGGCATCGCGGACCTTCAGGCGCAGCTCGACGACCTGACGTCCGGCGGCGGCCACGAAGCGGTGCTGGGCTCGGTCTCCGGCCTGGTGACCAAGAACGTGACCCGCCTCGACTTCAGCGCCCATGTCGGCGTGTTCGACTGGCTGACCGTCGGGGCCACGCTGCCGTGGATCAAGACGCGCACGGCAGTCGAGTCGGCGTTCCGGACCGTGGACGGGTCCAACCTCGGTCTCAACCCGCTCATCGACGACAACGCCGCCGTCTCGGCCTGGCTGGCCGGAGTGGACGCGGCCCGTGCCGCGGCCGAGGGCCGCGCCGCCAGCCTCTGCGGATCGGACCCCGGCGAGGGCTGCTCGGCTGCTCGGGCCCTGGCCGACCGGGCCGGGCGGTTCGCCGCGGCCGGGCGCCGCGCGTACTTCGCGTCGGCCTTCTTCCTGGTGGCCGGATCCGACGCGGCGCAGGCGGTCTCGGACGCGGCCACCGCGCTCTCGGGTGACCTGACGGACGCGGGTCTGCCCGGGGTCGGGACGCCCTTGTTCGCCCCCGTGGGCCTGGACGAAGCCGGGTTCTACGACCTGCCGGAGAACGGGGGCGCGGGGATCGGCACCACACCCCTCGGCACCGTGGACGGGCTGTGGGCCGCCGGCGACATCGAAGTGACGGCGTCGGCGCGCATCCTGGCCGGCGAGGTTCGCGACTCGGGTGCGGCCCTGCCCCGGCTCGCCTGGCGGCTCGTCGGGGGAGGCCTGGTGCGTCTGGGCACCGGAATCCGGGACGATCCGGACGTACTCCTCGACCTGGGCACCGGCGACGGCCAGACGGACGTGGAGAGCTTCGTGGACGCGGCCCTCCAGATCGGGTCGCGCCTCGGCCTGCGGGGGGGGCTCCGATACGGTGTTCAACGGCCCGTCACGATGCTGCGGCGCGTGGCGCCCCACGAGCGGATCTTCGCACCGGTGGCCCTGACCCGCGCGGTGGAATGGAGCCCCGGGAGCTATCTCGACCTCGTGGTGTCCCCCCGATTCCATCTGGACGAGACGCTGTCGCTGTCCGCCGACTACCGGCTGTTCGACAAAGCGGCGGACGAGTACACCCTGGCGTTTCCGGCGGCGGACGGCACCGATCCCGATCCCACGGTGTTGGCCGCCGAGACGGCCATGACGGTGGGTGAACTGGGCGTAGGTCTGCGCTACAGCACCCTGGCGGGGTGGCGCACCGGACGGGTATCGCCTCCGGTGGAGATCAGCGCACGCCTCGTCCTCCCCCTCCACGGCGCCGGAGGCCAGACCCCCCGGGCCACCCGCGCCGACGTCAGCATCCGCCTGTACCGGGCCCTCTGGGGACGCTGACCCCCTGACTCGCCACGGGGAGCAGGGCGGTCCCCGTCAGGAGGTGCCCAGCAGCTCCCGGGCGTGGTCGCGGGAGGTGGCGGACTCCGGGTCGCCCCCGAGCATCCGGGCGATCTCCTCGACCCGGGCGTCGCCGTCCAGGGTGCGCACGGCCGTCGTGGTGTGGCCATCCTCCTGCCGCTTCTCCACCAGCAGGTGGGCCTGGGCGCGCGAGGCGAGCTGCGGAAGGTGGGTGACCACGAACACCTGGTGGCGATCCGCCACCGACACGAGGGTGCGGGCCACGTCGGCGGCCACCACACCTCCGATGCCCGCGTCGATCTCGTCGAAGACCAGCACGGGCACGCGGTCCACCTCCGCGAGGATCGCCTTCAACGCGAGCATGACGCGGGAGAGCTCTCCTCCACTGGCGATCCGCGCCAGGGGCATGGGCTCGAAGCCCTTGTTCGGCGCCACCAGGAATTCCACGGCGTCGGCACCGTGCGCGCCCGGTTCGCTGAGCGGCCGGAGCCGGACCTCGAACGCCGCACCGGGGAGCCCCACCCGGGGCAGGACTCCGGCGACCGCCTCTCCGAGCTCCTGCGCCGACGCCGTCCGGACCTGCGTCAGGGCCGCGGCCTGCTCCTGGAGCCCGTTCCAGGTGGCTTCCAGCTCGGTGCGAAGGGCCTCCAGGTCGTGGTCGGCGTCGTCCAGTTCCGCCAGCTCCGCCCGGACCCGCTGTCCCGTGGCCAGAACGTCGGCGAGTTCGGGCCCGTACTTCCGCTTGAGTCGGAACAGCGTGTCGAGGCGCCGGCGGATCTCCTCGAGGCGCCGGGGGTCGTGCTCGACCCCCTCTGCGTAGCCCACCATCCTCCGGCCCACGTCGACGATGGCATGGTAGGCATCGTCCAACTGCCGGGCCGGTTCGTCCAGCTCGGGGTCCATACGGACCAGTCGCTGGAGCACGGAGCGGACCTGGGCCAGGCGATCGGCCAGCGCGTCGTCGTCGCCGTAGAGGGCCTCATGGATCGAACTCGCGCCCTGGAGCAGCTCCTCGGCGTGCTCGGCGCGGCTCGCTTCCGATTCCAGGTCCGCGTCTTCGCCGGCCCGGAGGTCCGCGGCCTCGATCTCGCCCAACTGGAACCGGAGGAAGTCGGCCCGGCTCTCGATGGCCCGGCGCCGCTCCTCCCGGGCATCCACCTCGCGCCGGAGAGCCACCAGGCGCGCGTGCAGATCCGCCACCCGGGTCCGGAGATCGGCCGCGCCCGCGAACGCGTCGAGGATGTCGCGCTGCTCGGCGCCCTTCAGCAGGGTCTGGTGCTCGTGCTGTCCGTGGAGGTCGACGAGCGCGGACCCCAGCTCGCCCACGACCCCCGCCGTGGCCGGCGAGCCGTTCACCCAGGCCCGGTTGCGCCCTTCGGCCGCCACCTCCCGACGCAGAATCAGATGACCGTCGTCCGGCCGGAACCCGAGCTCGTCCATTCGGGCCTCGAAGCCGTCCAGCCCCGACACGTCGAAGACCGCCTCGATGGTGGCGCGTTCGGCTCCGGCCCGGACCACGGACGACGACGCCCGCTCCCCGAGCAACAGCGACAGGGCGCCCACGATGATGGACTTCCCCGCCCCGGTCTCTCCGGTGAGGGCGTTCAGACCCGGCCCCAGGCCGAGGGTCAGGTCCTCCACCACGGCGTAGTCGCGAATGCGAAGCTCGACGAGCATGGACGGAAGCTACCGGAGGGAGGCGGGTGCCTTCAATGGCCCGGCGGGACGCTCACGAGCGCTCCGGAGGCCGGGCCGCCCAGTTGAGCTTCCGGCGCATGGTGCCGAAGAAGGTCTGGTCCGGAAAACGGACCAGCGCCACGTGGTGGCCCGAACGTCGCACGACGATCCGGTCGCCCGGCTCGAGCTCCTGGGCCACCTGGCCGTCCACGGTCAGGGAGAGGCCCCGGGTGGGGTCCAGGGGGCGCACCGTGATCCGCTCGTCCGCCGGTACGACCAGCGGACGGACCGCCAGCGTGTGGGGGCAGATGGCCGTGACCACGATGCAGTCCACCTCCGGAACGATGATGGGTCCGCCGGCCGACAGGGAGTAGGCCGTCGAGCCCGTCGGCGTGGCCAGGATCACCCCGTCCGCGGCGAAGCTGCCCACCTCGTCCTCCTCGTCCCCCTCCCCCACCACGAGGTCCAGCGGGGTCACCCGCGCCGTGCCCGGTTTGTGGACCACGACATCGTTCAGGGCGAAGTGGGGCTCCCCCCGGATCCTTCCCGCCAGGGTCCGGACCTCCGCCCGAAGGGTGAAGCGCCGGTCCAGGCGGGCCTGGCCGTCGAAGACCCGGTCGAGTCCGGCCTCCATCGTGTCCGCGGAGGTGCTGGTCAGGAAGCCCAGGTGGCCGAGGTTGATGCCCAGGACCGGCACGTCCCGCTCCATGACCAGGCGCGCCGCCCGGAGCAGCGTTCCGTCGCCGCCCAGGGCCACCAGGAGGTCGGGGGCCTCGACCCGCAGGTCCCGGTGCGCCAGACCGTCCGACGCCGGCGACCGGTCGCGGTGGTCGACGGCCAGGTCCACGCCCCTGCCGCGGCAGTACCGCGCGAGGCGTTCGAGAACGGCGGGAAGGTCGGGGTCGGGGCGGACCACGGCCCCCAGGGTCCGGATGGGCCCCGTGAGGGGGAACCGACCGTTCCCCGGGGTCACCGAACGCCGGCGGAGTGCTCCGCGCCCACCAGCGTGCGCACCCGGCTGACGATTCCGGCCACGTCCAGCCCCACGTCGGCCAGGAGTTCTGCCCGGCTGCCGTGCTCGATGAAGGCGTCGCGGATGCCCGCCGACGCCATGCGCGGACGTTGGGCCAGACCCATCGCGTCGACCTCCCGGGCCATGAACGCCCCGAACCCGTTGGACACCTGTCCCTCCTCGACCGTCAGGACGGCCGGGTGGCTCCGCACCATCTCCTCGAGCACGGCACCGTCGTAGGGCTTCAGGAAGCGGCAGTTCACCACCGTGCACCGGATCCCCTCGGTCGCCAGCACCTCGGCGGCCTCGAGGCTGGTGTGCACCATGGTGCCGACGGCCAGCACGGCCACGTCGGCCCCGTTGCGGAGGATCTCCCAGGAGAAGGGCTCCAGGAGCGGGATCTCCGACACGTGGGGTACCTGCTCGGGCACGGCATCGCGGGGCCACCGGACGCTCCACGGCCCCGGGCCCTGGAACCCCGTGGCGAGTCGCAGCAGCGCCAGCATCTCCGCGCCGTCCTTGGGAGCCGTGACGTGCATCCCGGGAATCGAGAGCATGTAGGGGATGTCGAAGGCTCCGTGATGCGTGGGACCGTCCTCTCCGGCGATCCCGGCCCGATCCATCCCGAACACGACCTTGAGGTCCTGGAGGGCCACGTCGTGGACGATGTTGTCGTAGGCACGCTGCAGGAACGTCGAATAGATGGCGACGACGGGTACGATGCCCCGGGTGGCCAGGCCCGCCGCGAACGTCACACCGTGGCCTTCGGCGATCCCCACGTCGAAGTACCGGTTCGGGTGGGCTTCCGAGAAGATGTCCATGCTGGTGCCGTCGGGCATGGCCGCGGTGATGCCCACGATGCGGGGGTCGGCGTCGGCCAGTTGCACCAGGCCCTGCCCGAAGACCTTCTGGTAGCGCGGCAGCCCCTTGGAGGCCTTCGTTCCCTTGCCCGTGACCTTGTCGAAGGGGCCCGAGGCGTGCCAGGTCCAGGGATCCTCCTCGGCCCGGGCGAAGCCCTTCCCCTTCTGGGTCAGGACATGCACCAGGATCGGGCCGTCCATGGCCTTCACCCGCTCCAGGGTGTCCACCAGCGCTTCGACGTCGTGGCCGTCCACAGGCCCGACGTAGCGGAAGCCCAGCGCCTCGAAGATGAGCCCGGGGGTCAGGATGTGCTTGACCCCTTCCTCGAGGCGGCCGGCCACCTCCTCCATGACGCCGCCGATGCTGGCCGGCGCGCGGTGGAGGATCTCCTTGACCAGGTTCCGTGCCTTGTTGTAGGCAGGGTTCGTGATCATGCCGGTGAGGTACTTGTTCAGGGCGCCCACCGCCGGGCCGATGGACATGTCGTTGTCGTTGAGCACGACCACGAAATCGCGGTCGGTGTGTCCGGCGTTGTTCAGGGCCTCGTAGGCCAGACCGCAGCCCATGGCGCCGTCGCCGATGACCGCGACGACCTCGAAGTCGTCTCCGTTCAGGTCCCGCCCCACGGCCATGCCCCACGCGGCCGAGATCGACGTCGACGCGTGGCCGGCACCGAAGGTGTCGTACTCCGACTCGTCGCGGCGGAGGAACGGGGCCAGGCCACCTTTGGTGCGGATGGTGGGCAGCGCTGCGCTGCGCCCGGTCAGGATCTTGTGGATGTAGGCCTGGTGCCCGGTGTCCCAGACGATCTGGTCGCGGGGCGTCTGGAAGACGTAGTGGAGCGCCACGGTCAGCTCGGCCACGCCGAGGGAGGCACCGAAATGGCCACCCTTCTTGGACACCACGTCGATGTGGCGCTCGCGAACCTCGTCGGCCACGGCGCGCAGGTCGGCGCGCGAGAGCGTCCGGAGGTCTTCCGGCGAGTGAATGCGATCCAGCAGGGCCACGCGGAACCTTCCTGTGTCGGGTCGGAGCGTCGTGTCGCCCGGGAGGGTCGAACGACGACTGAAGATATCTGCACACACCGTGCCGGACACCCCGGGGCGCCCCGGGGTGCACACCCCGTGGAGGGGCGTCAGTTCCGGCGTTCCACCACGTAGTCGGCCAGAGCGTCGAGCGCCGGGGCGCCCACGCCGCCCTCCCGGAGCCGTCTGCGGGCGGTGCTCGCGAGTTCCGAAGCGCGGCGTCGGGCCTCGTCCAGGCCGTGGAGCGACACGTACGTCGACTTGTCCAGGGCGGCGTCGCTGGGGTTCTTCCCCAGCACGCTCGCGTCCTGGGTCGCATCGAGGATGTCGTCGGCCACCTGGAACGCCAGGCCGATGGCCCGGCCGTACTCCTCGAGCGCACCCACGCGGGTCTCGTCGGCCTCGGCGGCCATGGCCCCCACCACCAGAGACGCCACCAGAAGGGCGCCCGTCTTCTTCCGGTGGAGCACGTCGAGGGCGTCGGCGTCCAGCGCCTGGCCCTCGCCTTCCAGGTCGAGCCACTGCCCTCCCACCATCCCGCCGGCGCCGGCGGCCTCCATCACGCGCCGTGCCACCGCGGCCGCGCGGCTCGGATCGCATCCCAGGGATTCGGCGGAGCGCCGGGCCTGCCGGGCCGCCGCGGGGATCAGGGCCGCCCCGGCCCGCATGGTCCGGTCCTGGCCGTGCACCCGGTGGGTCGTGGGACGCCCGCGCCGCAACTCGGCATCGTCCATGCACGGGAGGTCGTCGTGCATCAGCGAGTAAGCGTGGATCATCTCGAGGGAGGCCGCCAGGTCGTAGGCCGCGTCGCGCTCCGCTCCGCCACACGCCTCCCAGGCCGTGACGCAGAGGATGGGACGCAGGCGCTTGCCGCCCCCGGTCACCCCGTGGCGCAGGGCGTCGGCCACGTCCGCCGGCAGCAGCGGGAGCGACGCGTCCACCGCCCGGGAGAGGGCCGCCTCCACGGCAGGGGCCCGACCCTCCAGATAGGCCTGGAGGTCGAAGTCGGCCCTGCTCACGCGTCGGGCTCCTCGTCGAACTCTGCCGTGGTCCCGTCGGCCAGGAGCTCCTCGACCCGCAGTTCGGTGGCGGCCAGCACCTTCTCCGCCGCCCGGACGTGCCCGACGCCCTCCTCGAAGAGCTCGAGGGCCCGTTCCAGGGGCACCTCGTCGGCCTCGAGCTGGCTCAGGATGGCTTCCAGGCGCCCCAGGCGTTCCTCGAGAGACGGGGCATCGGCATCGGCGGCGGGATCTTCGGCGTCGGTCACGCGGGCTCCGTGTCGTTGGCGTGGGTGGACAGGGTGCGGGCCTCGACCGTGCCGTCGGTGACCCGGAGCACAAAGGTATCGTCGGGCGGGAAGTCTTCCACCCGCTTGAGCACACGACCGTCCGCCGTGCGGGGCACCGCGTACCCCCGTTCCAGGACCGCCAACGGCGAGAGGGCCCGGAGACGCCCCGCCAGGGCGGCCAGCCGTTGCCGCCGGCGTTCGAGCGTGCGTGCGATGCCCCGATCCAGGGAGGCCACGCCCCGGTCCACCGTCTGGCGGAGCGGCGCCATGCGCCGGTCCAGGCGGCGGGACAGGTCCCCGAGCCGGTCCTGGAGTCCGCGGCGCCTCCGCACGACGGTGCCCCGGAGCCCACGCCCCAGCCGCTCGGGCACGCCCCGCAACTGCTCCCGGAGCGCGGCTCCGTCGGGGGCCACGGCTTCGGCTCCCGCCGAGGGTGTGGGGGCCCGGACGTCGGCCACCAGGTCCGCGATGGTGACGTCGACCTCGTGGCCCACCGCCGACACCACCGGCACGGGACACCGGGCGATGGCCCGGGCCACGGGCTCCTCGTTGAAGGCCCACAGGTCCTCGATGGAGCCCCCTCCCCGCCCGACGACGATCACGTCGCACAGACCGGTGGCCGCGAGCTGATCGAGCGCGCGGGCCACGTCCGAGGAGGCCCCCTCGCCCTGGACGCGGGTCCCCCGCACCACCACGCGGATCCAGGGGGCCCTGCGACGCAGCACCGTCAGGACGTCGCGGACGGCCGCGCCGGTGGCCGACGTGACCACGCCCACGCAGCGAGGGAACCTCGGCAGCGGGCGCTTCCGGGCCGGATCGAGGAGGCCTTCCTCCTCCAGGCGCTTCCGGAGCTTCTCGAAGGCCAGTCGCCAGAGGCCCTCCGCCCCCTCCGCCTCCAGCTCGAGCACCGACATCTGGTACTCGCCCCGGGCCTCGTAGAGGGTCAGCCCGCCGTGGACCCGGACCTTCATCCCCTCTTCGGGATCGGCAGGGAGGCTGCGGGCCTGCCGTTCCCACATGACGCATCGCATCTGCGCCCGCTCGTCCTTGAGCGTGAAGTAGCAGTGGCCGGACCGGGCGCGGGTCCAGTTGGTCACCTCGCCGCCGACCCACAGAGGGTCCACGGTGGTCTCCAGCAGCGAGCGGACCGCACGGTTCACCTGGGAGACGGACCAGACCTTGGGGGCCGGCGTCGTCGGAGCCGGTGGGCCCGGGTCCCCGGGCGGGTCGCCGTCCTGCCCGCCGCCGGGCCTCGGGGCCGGGTCGCCGAAGAGATCGAGGCTCAGGTCGTCCGCCACGTCACCCCCGGCCGGCCACCGACTTCCGCGCCGATTCGACCGTGTTGGCCAGCAGCATCGTGATGGTCATGGGCCCTACGCCACCCGGCGAGGGCGAGAGGGCGGCCGCGACCTCCCGCACCTCGTCGAACAGGACATCGCCACACACGCGGTAGCCCTTCTCGCTGCCCGGGTCGTCGACCCGGTGGGTGCCCACGTCGATGACCACGGTGCCGGGGGCGACGTGCTCGGCGGTGATCATCTCGGGCCGGCCGATGGCCACCACCAGGATGTCCGCCGTCCGGGTCACGGCCGCCAGGTCGGCGGTGCGCGAGTGGCAGACGGTGACCGTGGCGTTCCCACCCCGCGCCTTGCGGAGCAGCAGGTTGGCCAGGGGCTGCCCGACGATGTTCGACCGGCCGAGCACCACCACGTGCTTCCCCGCCGGATCGTGACCGGACCGGAGGAGCATCTCCACGACGCCGGCCGGGGTGCACGGGGCGAAGAACTCCCCCGATCCGGTCACCAGGCGCCCGGCGCTCATCGGGTGGAACCCGTCGACGTCCTTCCGGGGGTCGATGGCTTCGATGATGCGGGCCTCGTCGATGTGGCCGGGCAGAGGCAACTGAACGAGGATCCCGTGGATGGTCGGGTCCGCGTTCAACCCCTCCACGACGCCGAGCAGCTCGTCCTCGGGCGTATCCGCGTCGAGCGTGATCTGCCGGGAGGCCAGGCCCGCCGCAGCGGCCGCCTTGTTCTTCATGCCCACGTACATCTCCGACGCCGGGTCGGCGCCGACGAGCACGGTGGCCAGGCCGGGCACCACGCCGTGCTCCCGCTGGAGCGCGGCGGCGTCCTCGGCCAGTTCGGAACGCATGGAGGCGGAGATGTCGCGGCCGGAGATGATCTGTGCGCTCATGGGGTCCCGTGACGGTCGTTCTGGAGGCATGGGGATGGACGGGCGCGAATAACGTAACACCACCTCCCGGCGATCCGGGGCCTTCAGTCGGACCCGTCGATCCGGTCCAGCCACGCCTCGGCCGCGGCGGAGTCCTGGAAGGCCCGGATCTCACGCGGGTCGCCGGCCAGGCCGCAGTAGGCCTGGTACATCCGGGCCATCCCGAACGCGAGGGCACCCCGGACGAGGAAGGCGGCGCGGGTGGCACCGCGACCCCCGAGGGCCCGCGCGGCGTCGTCGGCCAGCGTGCGCATCTCGACCACCCCCACGTCGATGTGCCGCAGCCCGGTGCAGTCGGCCAGTTCGTCGAACGCGGTCAGGTCCGGATTGCGGAGGACCTCGGCGTGGTAGCGGAAGACGACCTCGGCCGTCAGCGTTCCGTCGAACCGGGAGCGGACCCGGCGCCGTTCGTCGTCCACGCTCCAACTGAAGGCCATGTACCCTCCGCCGCAGGCGGCCGTTGGTGATCCCGAATCAGGCGCGGAGTCGTGGTCCCGCGTCGGGCACGACTAGCGCGCGAAGTCCACCGCGCGGGTCTCCCGTACGACCACGATCTTGATCTGACCCGGATACTGGAGCTCGCTCTCGATCTTGCGGGCGACCGCCTCGGAGATCTGGGCCATGGCGCCGTCGCTCACCTTCCCCGGCTCCACCATCACCCGGAGCTCGCGCCCGGCCTGGATGGCGAAGCAACGCTCCACCCCGGGGTGCTCCATGGCGATCTCCTCGAGCTTCTCCAGGCGCTTCACGTACCCCTCGAACATCTCCCGCCGGGCTCCGGGGCGGGAGCCGCTGATGGCGTCTGCCGCCGTGACCAGGAAGGCCTCGGCGGAGAAGTGGGGCTCCTCGTCGTGGTGGGCCCGGATGGAGTTCAGCACCAGGTCGGTCTCGTCGTGCTTCTTGCAGAGCCGGTAGCCCAGCTCGACGTGCGTGCCTTCGTGCTCGTGGGTCATGCCCTTCCCCACGTCGTGCAGCACCCCCGCCCGCTTCGTGCCCTGGACGTCCAGGCCCATCTCTGCCGCCATGTTGCCGGCCAGGATCGCCACCTCGTGGGCGTGTTGGAGCTGGTTCTGGCCGTAGGACGTACGGAACCGGAGTCGCCCCAGGGTCTTCACGATCTCGGGGTGCACGTTGTGGATGCCGAGCTCGTAGAGGATCTCCTCGGCCGCCTGCACCATGCCCTCGTCCACTTCCTTGCGGGCCTTCTCGACCATCTCCTCGATGCGGCCCGGGTGGATGCGCCCGTCCTCGATGAGGCGCTCCAGGGCGATGCGGGCCACCTCCCGGCGCACGGGGTCGAAGCACGACAGCACCACCGCTTCCGGCGTGTCGTCGATGATCACGTCCACGCCGGTGGCCTGCTCGAACGAGCGGATGTTGCGGCCCTCCCGCCCGATGATCCGACCCTTCATCTCGTCGGACGGCAGTTGCACCACGGATACGGTGGTCTCCGCGGTCTGCTCGGCGGCCATGCGCTGGATGGACAGGGCGATGATCTTCTTGGCCTCCCGGTCCGCCTCCCGCAGGGCCTGCTCCTTGATCTCCCGGAGCGCGTTGGCCGCCTCCGCGCGGGCTTCGTCGGTGAGGTCGGCCACCAGCTTGCGGCGGGCGTCCTCCGCGCTCATGCCCGCCAGGGCCTCGAGTCGCCTGCGGGCCTCCTCTTCGGCTTCCGCCACGGCGCGGGTCCGGGCCTTCAGGGCCTCGGCGTTCCCGGCGATCTCGGCCTGGCGGCCGTCGAGGTCCGCCTCCCGTTCGTTGAGGCGGTCGAACCGGCCGTCGAGGGCGTCGGATCGCTCCTCGGCGCGGCGCTCGGCCCGTTCGATCTCCTCACGGCGGCGGGTCTCTTCACGCTCCCACGCCTCACGGAGCTTGAAGCCTTCCTCCCGGCCGGCCAGTTCCCCGGCCTTGCGGAGGTTCTCCGACTCCTCTTCGGCCCGTTTGAGGATCCTGGATGCTTCGTCCTGTCCTTGCGCTCGCTCCAGCTCGCGGCGGGCACGCTCGCGGTTCCGGGACCACAGGGATCCCCCGAGTGCGCCGAGTATGAGTCCGACCGCCGCCGCCAGTGCGATAACCAGCGGGGTGTCCATGTATCGACTCCGAAAACGGCCCCCGGAGGGGCCGAGGAGGGCAACGATGGCGCTGCGACCCGGGGGGGCGTCGCGGCGCGTATGACCCTGGGAGAATAGAGTTCGGCTTCGAGGGGCCGCAACCCGAGAAGGGGCGAGCCGCGGGCCGTACTTCCCTAATCGTCGGGGAGTTCGGTCTCCAGGCGCCGGGCCAGATTCGCGGCCCGGGACGCCACCTCGCGGCGCACCTGGTCGGTGGCCTCGCGGGCCTGGAACAGCTCGTCGGCAATGGACAAGGCGGCGAGAATGGCCGCTTTGTGACCTTCGATCAGGCCACTCTTGGAGCGGATCTCCTGGATCCGGTCGTCCACCAGACGGGCGCACTGCCGGGTATAGGCCGGCTCGGCGTTGGCCCGGATCGTGTGTTCCTCGCCGGCGATGCGCACGGTGACCGAGGCCTTGTCCGGACTCATCGCTGCTCCTCCAGGAAACGGATACGCGCCAGGATCCGATCGACGCCGTCACGCCCGCGGGACAGACGGTCCCGAAGGTCCTCGTTGTCCGCCTCCAGCGCACGCAGACGGCTCAGGAGTCGTCCGGCTTCGGCCTCGTCTCCGGTGAACCGGCGCACCAGCTCCTCGAGCTCGGCGTTCTTGGCCTCGGCCGCTTCGGCCCGGAGGCGGAGCGCTTCGAGGCGGTCCACGGCCCGCCCCACCAGCTCCTCGAGCCGTTGGAGTGCCGGCCGCTCCGGACGACCGTTGTCATCCCCGCTGTTGGACACCCAGATCCTCCTCGAGGCGCGCCAGAACGGAGGACACCGCCCGGTCGACCTCCTTGTCCTTCAGGGTTCGATCCGCAGCCTGGAAACGCAAGCGTATGGCCACGGAGCGCGTCCCTTCGGCCACGCCTTCTCCCTCGTACAGATCGAAGACCGACACGCGCTCCAGCAGGTCGCCGCCGGCGTCCCGGATGAGACGAACGACGGAGTCCACGGGCACGCCGTGGGAGACCAGGAGGGCCAGGTCCCGCTCCGACGCCGGATGCTGCGGAAGCGGACGGTGGACGATCTCCCGTGCCGGCGGCACCGGATCCGGCAGCGCGAACTCGATGCCCCACACCGGCCCCGCCCAGGCGGGCAGGTCCATCGCATCGGACCGGATCCTGCCGGCGCCTCCGACGCGGGCGCCCTCCGGACCCAAGAGGTCGAAGGCCGCCCCCGCGTCGTACGGACCCGTAGCGGTGGCGGCGGGCACCACGGAGGCGTCGGGTCCCCGAGCCCGCCGGAGCGTCTCCTCGGCCAGCCCCTTGAGGCTCCACAGGTCCAGTTCCCGCTCCTCGGTGGACCAGTGGGGTGGCTCCCGTCGGCCCGTCATGACCACCGCCAGATGCGTCGCCTCCCGCGGGGCTTCACCGGGTCCCTCGCGGCGGAACGAGGTGGCCAGCTCGAACAGGCGCACGTCCCGGTTGCCACGGGCCAGGTTGTATTCGACCCGCCTCAGGAGTGACGGCGTCACCTCCGCACGCAGGAAGGGCTCCCGCGTGTTGAGCGGGTTGGACACCTCGACGTCGCCCTCACCCGCCGGTACGAAGGCCGGCGTCTGGGTCTCGTAGAAGCCGTGGGCCACCAGCGCGTCGCGTAGGCCGTCCTCGAGCTGGAACAGCGGGTGGTCCGGCACCGTTCCAGGACGGAACGCACCGAGCTCCTCCGGAAAGGCGTCGTACCCGTGGGTCCGCGCCACCTCCTCGATGAGGTCGACCTCCCGCGTCACGTCGTAGCTGCGGAACCCGGGGATCCGCACGTCCAGGATGCCGTCCCTCGACGAAAGGACCTCGAATCCAAGGGGTCCGAGCAGCTCGCGGACCCGGGGCTCGTCGAACGGAATGCCCAGGAGCCGCTCGATGCGGGCCAGTCGGAGAGGCACCACGGGAGACTCGAACGGGCGGGCGTCGACGTCCAGGACGGGACCGTCCACGGAGCCCCCGGCGGTGGACAGGATCAGAGCGACCGCACGCTCCACCACGGCACGACGGCCTTCCGGGTCCACCCCCCGCTCGAAGCGGTAGGAGGAGTCCGTGGACATGCCCAGCGCCCGTCGGGTGGCCCGGATCGAGGGCGGATGGAACAGGGCCGCCTCCAGCAGGACGTCCGTGGTGGCGTCGTCGACCTCGGAGTTCTGCCCGCCCATGACCCCGGCGATGGCCACGGGGGCCTCGGCGTCGCAGATCATGAGCATGTCCGTGTCGAGCCTCCGCTCCTCGCCGTCCAGCGTGGTGAAGGCCGTCTCGTCGGTCCGGGCCCGCCGGACCACGATGGCGGAGCCGGCCAGTCGGCTCAGGTCGAACGCATGGAGGGGCTGGCCCAGCTCCAGCATGATGTAGTTGGTGGCGTCCACCACGTTGTTGATCGGTCGGGCGCCCGCGCCCCGGAGCCGCTCCTGGAGCCACGCAGGCGACGGGCCGATCCGGACCCCACGGATGACCGCGCCCATGTAGCGGCGGCACAGGTCCGGGTCCTCGATGCGGACGGACACGCCGCCGTGCGACGCTTCCGCGGACGCCTCCGCGTACTCGAGAGTCACCGGCGAGGCGTCCGGGAGCGCCGGGAGCCGCGGGGCCTCCTCGCGGGCCAGTTCCCGCGCCACACCCAGGTGGCTCAACAGGTCGCCGCGGTTGGCGGTGATCTCCACGTCGAGGGTGGCGTCGGCCAGACCCATGGCCTCGACGAACGAATCGCCGGGCGTGTGCTGCCCGGGCATCGCCAGGATCCCGTCATGGTCCTGGCCCAGACCCAACTCCTTGGCGGAACACAACATACCCTCGGACACTTCACCCCGGATCTTGGCCTTCTTGATGCGGAAGTCGCCGGGAAGGGTCGCACCGACCGGGGCGAAGGGATAGCAGGCTCCGGCGGTCACGTTGGGCGCGCCGCAGACCACCTGCTTCACGCCATCGCCGCCATCCACGGTGCAGAGCTTCAGGCGGTCTGCGTTGGGATGGGGCTCGGCGGTGAGCACCTTGCCCACCACGATGTCGTCGAGGCCCTCCCCCGGCGATTCGATGCCGTCCACGGGCGCGCCCCGGAGGGCGAGCCGGCGGGCGACATCGTCGGCCCGGGAGTCGAGGCCGGGGACCATGGCGCGGAGCCACCTGAGCGAGACGTTCATGACGAAAACTGTTCGAGGAAGCGGACGTCGTTCTCGAAGAACGTGCGCAGATCCGTCACACCGTACTTGAGCATGGCGATGCGGGCGGGGCCCATCCCGAAGGCGAACCCGGTGAACCTCTCGCTGTCGTAGCCGGCGTTGTCCAGGACGTTCGGATCGACCATGCCCGCGCCCATGATCTCGATCCAGTCGGTCTCGAAGCTCGAGCCGTCGGGCCGCGTGATGAGGCGCTTCACGTCCACTTCGGCGCTGGGCTCCGTGAAGGGGAAGAACGACGGGCGGAAGCGAACCTGCGTGCCCGGGCCCCAGAACCGCCGCGCGAACTCGGCCAGGGTGGCCTTGAAGTCCACGAACGTCACGCCCTCGTCCACCACCAGGCCCTCGATCTGCTGGAACGCGGGCGTGTGCGTGGCGTCGTAGGTGTCACGACGGTAGACCCACCCCGGGGCGATGATGCGGATGGGGGGATCGTGCGCCTCCATGGTCCGCATCTGAACCGGCGACGTGTGACTCCGCAGGAGCACGGAATCCACCAGGTAGAGGGTGTCCTGCTCGTCTGCGGCCGGGTGGTCCAGCGGCGTGTTCAGGGCCTCGAAGTTGTACCACTCCGAGTCGGCCTCCGGGCCCCGGGCCCTCGTGAAGCCGAGGTCCCGGAAGATGCCCCAGATGTCGTCCACCACCCTCGTGATGGGGTGACGCCCGCCCTGCCACCGGGTCCGCCCCGGGAGGGTGAGGTCCACGCCCTCGTCGGTGGCCGGTCCGGACAGCACCGAGGCCCGGTCTTCGAGGGCGTCGGACACCACGCCCTTCACCCGGTTGGCCTCCTGGCCGACGGCGGGCCGTTCGGCCGGGTCCATGTCGCCCAGCGTGCGCAGGATCGAGGAGATGCGACCGTCCTTGCGACCGAGGTAGGTCACGCGGACCTGATCGAGCGCACGATCGTCCTCGGCGGCGGCCACGGCGGCCAGCGCCTCGGTCTCGAGGGCGCGCAGCGCCTGGAGGGGATGCGGGTCACTCATTCGGGGCGGGTGCAAGAGGTACGAAAAGGGCTCCGCAGCCAACGCCGCGGAGCCCTTCGAAGCCGGGGAGGAGAGTGCTCAGCCGGCCTTCGCGGCGAGTCCTTCCTTGGCCTGCTCCACGAGCGCGGCGAAGGCCTCCGGAGAACGCACGGCGAGATCGGCCAGGACCTTCCGGTCGAGCTCGACGCCGGCCTCCTTGAGGCCGTTGATAAATCGCGAGTACGAAAGGTCGTGCTCGCGGCTGGCCGCGTTGATGCGGGCGATCCAGAGCTGTCGGAAGTTCCGCTTCTTCTTCTTCCGGTCGCGGTACGCGTGCTCCCACCCCTTCTCCACCGCATCCTTCGCGGTGCGATAGAGGTTCTTGCGGCCGCCGAAATAGCCTTTCGCGGCCTTGAAGATCTTCTTCTTACGCTTGTTGCGGGCCGGAGCCGAAGTTGCACGAGGCATGGTCTGGTTCTCCCGGTCTCAGGCGCCGTAGGGAAGGATCTTCTTCAGCCGCTTCTCGTCGGACTTCGCGACGAGATCGGGCTTCCGGAGACGGCGCTTCCGCTTGGTGGTCTTCTTGGTGAGGATGTGGCTCTTGTTGGCCTTGTTCCTCTTGATCCGGCCGGAACCGGTGATCTTGAGGCGCTTCGCCGCGCCCCGGTGCGTCTTCATCTTCGGCATGATTCCACCTACTTCACTTTGAGCGGGGCCAGGACCATGGACATGGTCCGACCCTCGAAGTTGGGATGCGACTCCACCTTGCCCACGTCCTGGAGATCCTCCGTGACCCGGGACAGCACTTCCAGCCCCAGCTCCGGATGGGTCACCTGCCGGCCACGGAACATCATGGTCAGCTTGACCTTGTTTCCTTCCTCCAGGAAGCGGCGTGCGTGCCGCGCCTTGAATTCGTAGTCGTGATCCTCGATCCCGGGTCGGAACTTCACTTCCTTCACCTGGATCGTGTGCTGCTTCTTCTTCGCTTCGCGGGCCGCGCGGGCCGCCTCGTACTTGAACTTCCCGTAGTCCATCATCTTGACCACGGGCGGGCGCGCCTCGGGCGCGACTTCCACCAGGTCCATCCCACGCTCGCCGGCACGTTCCCGCGCCTCGTCGATGGACACGATCCCGATCTGTTCTCCGTCGTCCTGGATCAGCCGGATCGGACTGATCCGGATCTGCTCGTTGACGCGGACTCGCTTGTCGCTGATCTCCCCTACCTCCGTAGTGGGATACCCCAGTGGGGACGGTGCCCCATGTCCAACAAAAAGGCCCGAGCAAGCTCGGGCCGCAACCAGTGGACGCCACGGAACGTTCCCGTCGCATCGACTCGAGCGACCCTCTGAGGCCTCGCATCGGAGACCCGAAGGTGGGGCCGCCGGTCGATGCGGCCCGCTTCTGGGGTTGTCTCCGCTCCGGGTTCTTCCTCGGAACGGCGTCGTAAGATGGACGATTCGGCGCCCGGGGTCAACGCCACCGGGCGGGTCAGGCACAGGTCGCGGGAATCCCGAACGCGGCCCGGACATCGTCCCAGGCGAACGCCGAAACGGCCTGATCGTCGTGGACCGCGAAGAACACCGGCCCGTCGAAGCCCGGAACCCTTCCCCGGGCGAAGGTGACCCCGTCGGTGTTGGCGGTGCGGCGTCCGCGGAACGTCCCCACGTAGGAGAAGTCCTCACGGTCGAACAACCGGAAGTAGGACATGCGGTCCTGTTGGTCGGTCACGATCCAATATCCACCGCCTCCGGCGCACGGCACGAGCGCCAGCCCCTCGGGATCCCCGGCCACGCGGCCCTCGGCCAGGGCCCGGCCCCCGACAGGGGCACCGAGGGTGTCGTAGACGAGGTACCGCTTGCGGGACTCGTCGGCCACGAGAACACGACCGGCCTCCGGATCGAGCCCGATGGACTCCACCACGGTCAGCCTCCCCGGCCCGTCGGCGGCACCGAAGGCGTCGTGGGCGAGCACCCGAGGTCGGCCGTCGGGGTCGAGACGCAGGCGGAAGCGATGGAGACGGCGGGTATAGTCCGGCGCTGCCGAATCGGCCACCTCGTAGTCGTCGGTGACCCATACCGTCAGCTCCGGCAACGACCCCTGGAGCACCGCGCCGTAAGGGCGTTCCAGAACGTCGGCCCCGAACGCACCGGCGGACTCGCCCGACGGCATGCGGAGAACCTGGATTCGACGGTTGTCGCGCTCGACCACGAAGGCGAGGTCGCCTTCCACCAGCACGGCGTTGGGCCGCTGGAAGCGCCCGAGGTCGCCCCCGGGTCCACCGAGGGCTCCCAGGAGTGCTCCCGTGGCCGCGTCGTACACCTTCAGGTCGTGCGTGGCCTTGGCGGTGGCGAGGACCCTGCCCTGCTCCCCGTCGGTCCACAGGGCCGGCGTGTCGATGTCCCACGCCGTGTCGGCCGGGCTGATCCAACGCTCCTCGATCACGACCTCGTCCGCGGTGTGCGGCTCGGCATCCGCCGGGGGCGGCGGGGCCTCCGGCCCGCACGCCGCCGACACCATCGATCCGAGGGCCGCGATGCGCCCGAGGGTTCCTCGCCTCACCGCAGGTCCACCTTGACGCCCGCCTGGAAGCGGATGTCGTAGAACTCCTCCTGCATCAGCCGCTCCCGTACGCCCTGGAAGTAGCGGAGCGGCTGGTTGGTCAGGTTGTTGGCCTCGAAGAAGAAGCGCGCGGACGGAGTCAGCAGGAACTCCCCGTTGAGGTCCACGGTGGTCGCACGGTCGTAGTAGCGGTCGAAGAACGCTTCGTCGCCCAGCTCCCCGGGATCGATGAAGTCGTCCTGGAAGTTCAACGACGCACGCAGGGTCATCCGGCCACCCTCGTAGGACAGGGAGGCGTTGGCCGTGTGCCGTGACGTGCCGGGGAGGGGCAGGTCCTCGTCCTCACGCCCGGGGATCGGGAGGCCGTCCACGCTGGATTCGGTGAAGGTGTAGTTCCCGTAGATCCCGAATCCCGCGGCCAGCGGCGCCTGGAGGGCCACCTCGAAGCCGAACAAGGATGCCTCGGCCCCGTTCTCCGGGCGCGTGACCTCCCCGAAGGTCCGGCCCGACGCCGGATCGACCACGTCCTCGCGGGTGAAGCCGAAGATGAAGTCGCGGATGTCCTTGTAGAACACGCCGGCCGAAACGAGGCCCACCGAGGCCAGGTACTGCTCGTACATCAGGTCGACGTTCATCGACCGGGTGGGGTCCAGGTCCGGGTTGCCGATCTCCAGTTCGTCGTCTTCCCGGTTGACGATCCGGTACGGCACCAGGTCATAGTAGTTGGGCCGCGAGATCGTGTTGCTCCAGGCGGCCCGGAGGAGGCGGCGGCCGCCGAGGTCGTAGCGCAGGTGGAGCGACGGGAAGACGTTCGTGTAGTCCTTCGAGCCCGTGAGCTGCCGCGAGCTCTCGTCGTCTTCCACGAATTCGTATCCGACGTACTCGACCGCGGTGTTCTCGACGCGGAGGCCCGCCACCAGCGACGCGGCCTGGGAAAGGCTCCGCGTGAGCATCACGTACCCGCCCGCGATCCGCTCGTCGGCCTCGAAGTTGCCGGGGAGGAACTCGTCCGGCTTGGCCTCGCGTTCGAACCCGGTTCCGTCGAGCTCCAATCCCCCGAGGTACTCCTCGGTGGCGAATTCGCCGACCCGGTAGTTCCCGGCCAGGAACCCGGGGTTCGAGTAATCCCGGCGCTGGGCGTCGGCCAGGCTCCCGAGGGCGCCCAAGGGCGAATACTCGAAGAAGTCGTTGTCCCGGAGCTTCGACTTGTCCCGCAGGCGTCCGCCGATCTTGAGTCGGGTCGCGCCGAGGGGAAGCGTGAGGTCGGCCCGGAAGTTCAGATCACGGTCGCGGGTGTACTGATGCTCCTCGGTGATCTCGTCGAGTTCGAAGTTCCCGAACGAGGCCGCGCCCGCGTCGAGCACCGTCACGAACGGCTTCCGGGGGTTCGTGATGTCGGCGGACACCGGGACGTCTTCGGCCACGAACTGCATGTACCGCTCGTTGGGCCGGTCCTCGGAGGCCTGGGCGAACTGGGCCGACCAGTCGAGGCGGCCGCCCCCTGCCAGGACGTGAAGCCCGGACAGGGAGTGGGTCTGCATCCGCTGGTCCTCCCGCCGGGCGTTGTTGATGTCGGGCGTGCCGGCCTTCGTCTGACGCTCGATCTCGGCCACCGTGGTGCCCGGGCCGTCCAGGCCGTACACCGCCCGGAACCGGTTCTCGAAGTCGTCCCGGTGGTTGTAGAGAGACCGCCAGGTCAGGGTGTTCGCCCGGTCGAGTCGCCAGTCGAGGGAGGCGGACGCACTGCGTCGGATCCGCTGGACCTGGTACTCCCGGATCTGGAACTCCTCCACGAAGGCCGTGCCCCCGTCCTCGTCCCACTCCGCCTCGATGTTGTCCGATCCGAGGCGGTGGTTGTTGTACGACCCGCTGACCACGAGCCCCACACGGTCGCCGGCGAAGCGCTCCGCGAAGACGCCGGAGAACAGCCCCATGGGCTCCTCGGCCAGGAAGTTGAAGCCGCTGCCCACCGTGGCCGACACGCGTCGGGAATCGGGCGCGGACCGGGTGACGATGTTCACCGCGCCACCGATGGCGTCGGCGTCCATGTCGGGCGTGAGGGCCTTGGAGACCTCGATGGCCGACACCATGTCCGAGGGGATCAGGTCGAGCTGGACCTCCCGCACCTCGGCCTCGGCGGAGGGGATCCGCTCGCCGTTGACCATGACCGAGTTGAGGCGGGGCTCGGTGCCTCGGATGGCGCCGAACCGGGCCTCGCCCTGGTCCTGGAGCACCACGATGCCGGGGATCCGCTTCATGGCATCGCCGATGTTGGCGTCGGGGAACCGCCCGATCTGATCGGCGGCCACCACGTTCGTGATGTTCGCCGCGTTGAGCTGCTGGTTGAGCGCCGCCGCCTGGCCTCGCCGCCGGCCGACCACGGTCACCCCCTCCACCTCGATGGCGGTGCCTTCGAGGATGAACCGCATGCCGGTGAACGCTCCCGCGCGGACGGTCACGGTCTGCTCCGCCGTCCCGTAGCCGAGGTACTCGGCCACGATCCGGCGGCTTCCGGTCGGCAGGCCGAGCAGGCTGAAGCGCCCGTCGCGATCGCTGACCGCGCCGCGCTCGACGCCCGGGGCGCGGACGGTGGCGCCTGCCAGGGTCAGGCCGGTGGCGGCATCCACCACCACCCCGGCCACGCCGCCGGTCTGGGCCACCAGCGGGCGGGGAAACAGGACGAGAAGGGGAAGGAGCAGGACCAGCAGTCCCGAGAGGGCGTACCGTAGGGTCATCGGAGGAGCCTTGGGAAGAACGGAAGGAGGTCGTTGGGCTGCTGAACCAACCGAACCCCCGTCCTTCACCGCGGGCCCTCGGCCCGGTCACACCTTCGCACCGCCGGGGTCACGATCCCGCTCCGGCGATCTCCCGCTGCGCCCGCCAGGGAAGCTACCTCGGCGGGGTCCTGCGCCTCCGCGGCCCGGCCGAAGAGGGCGCCGATGCGTTCGAGCAGGTCGTCGAGGCTGGTGCCGCGTTACCCCTCCCGGGGAAAGAGCTGGCGCCGCCCCGACGCCTCAATCCGCGCCGCGCTCCCGGATCTCCTCGACCACGCGCTCCACGAAGTCGGCCCGGGGCATCACCTCCTGCTTCTTCCCGGTCCCGCGGCTTCGCACGGCCACCGTCCCGTTCTCGGCCTCGCGCTCGCCCACGACGGCCATGTACGGGACCTTCATCTTCTCGGCCTCGCGGATGCGGTAGTTCAGCGTCTCCCGCTGGTGGAGCTCCACGCGGACACCGGCCGCCTTCAGCTCGTCCACGAGTACGCCCGCGGCATCGACCCACTGCTCGGAGATCGGAAGGACCCGGACCTGCTCCGGCGCCAACCAGGTGGGAAAGACCCCGGCGTAGTGCTCGATGAGGATGGCGATGAAGCGTTCGAAGGAGCCGCACACCGCCCGGTGGATCACCACCGGCCGGTGTTCGGTGTTGTCTTCGCCCACGTAGTTCAGGTCGAACCGCTCGGGGGCGTTGTAGTCGAGCTGGATGGTGCCGAGCTGCCAGCTGCGACCGATCGAGTCGGTCACGTGGAAGTCGATCTTCGGGCCGTAGAACGCCCCGTCGCCAGGCTCCACCGCGTAGTCGCGGCCCGTGGAGTCCAGCGCCGCGCGGAGGGCGGCCTCGGCTTCGTCCCAGAGCTCGTCGCTGCCGATCCGCTGCTCCGGTCGCGTGGCGAACTTCAGCGCGGACTCGAGGCCGAATGCGTCGTAGTGCCCCAGGATGAAGTCCACGAGGAAGGCCACCTCCTCCACGATCTGGTCCGGCCTGAGGTAGATGTGGCAGTCGTCCTGCGCGAACTGCCGGACCCGCGTCAGCCCCGACAGCGCTCCGGAAAGCTCGTTCCGGTGGAGAACGTCCTGCGTCACGTACCGGATCGGCAACTCACGGTAGGAGTGCGACCGGGCGGCGTAGTACAGGTGGTGCGACGGGCAGTTCATGGGCTTGAGGGACATGTCGTGGTCGCCCGTCTCGTTGTCGAGGACGAGGAACATGTTCTCGCGGTACTTGCCCCAGTGGCCCGACTGCTCCCAGAGCTGCTTCGTGTACAGCAGCGGCGTCTTGACCTCCAGGAAGTCCTCCCGCTGCCGCTCGCGCACGAACCCTTCGAGGGTGTTGTACAGCGTCGTGCCCCGGGGCGTCCAGAACGCCGCGCCCGGCGAGACGCTGTGGAACTGGAACAGGTCCAGCTCCCGGCCGAGGCGCCGGTGGTCCCGCCGCCGGGCCTCCTCCAGCTGGTGGAGATGCCGGTTGAGCGCCTTCCGGTCGTGGAAGGCGGTACCGTAGATGCGCTGGAGCATCTGCCGCTTCTCGTCACCACGCCAGTACGCACCGGCCGCCGACAGCAGCTTGATGTGCTTCACGCGCCCGGTGCTGGGCACGTGGGGCCCCCGGCACAGATCGACGAACGGACCGTCACGGTAGACCGTGATGACCTCGTCGTCGTCGAACTCCTCCAGCCGCTCGAGCTTGAGGGGGTCGTCGGCGAACAGCTCCCGGGCCTCGGCCTTGTCCACCCGGCGGCGTTCGAAGGGGTGGTCGGCTTCGACGACCTGCTGGATCTCGGCCTCGAAGGCCTCGAGGTCCTCCGGCGTGAACGGCTCGTCCACGTCGAAATCGTAGTAGAAGCCGCCGTCGATGGACGGCCCGAACCCGATGCCGGCGCCGGGGCGCAGCGCACGGACGGCCGTGGCCAGGACGTGGGCGGCGGAATGCCGGAGCACGTCCAGCGCCTCCGGGTCGCGATCCGTGAGGATCCGGATGTCCGTGTCGGCGTGGATCGGCGTCATCAGGTCCACCACTTCGCCGTGGACCTCGGCGGCCAGGGCGGCCTTGGCAAGGCCCGGACCGATGGCGGCGGCGACGTCGCCCGCGGTGGCGCCCCGAGGGAGTTCGAGGACCTTACCGTCGGGGAGGGTGATCCGGATCTGTTCGCTGGCCATGATGGTCTGGGTTCGGGAGCCCCGGGCGGAGGACGGAGGGCCGCGCCGCCCGGGCATCAAAGAAAAGGCGCGGCCCCTCGGATCGGGGGCCGCGCCTCGTCGTGCGGTGTCGCTCGACTCAACCGACGCGCGCAGCCCCCCGTCCGGTGGTCCGGACGGTGTGGGTCGTGGTCGCGGTGGTCGTCGGAGCGTTCATGGTCGTAGGATGCCCACGCGCACCGGGGAGGTCAATCCCCCGGGCCCGCCGGTGGTCAGCGCATGGCCCTGCGACGCTCGCGGGTGGTGGTCAGCAGCTCCTGGATCCTGCCTTCGAGGGCCTCCTCGAAGTCGTCCACCGAGATCCCGTTGCCGTTGTGCTCCAGCACGAAGGCCTCGGCTTCGTCCTCGCCGCGGGCGTCGGCCAGCTTGTCGCGGACCGCGTCCGCCTTCTGCAGCGCGAAGAGCGCCTTCTGGAGCCACGAAGAGTGGCTCTGGATGAGTCGGATCTCCTTGCGCTTTCTGCGGCGTTCGGCGGTGGTGCTCACGTAGCGGACCTCCCGGTCGGCTGAGAAGAAACATCGGCTCGGAAGCTGTAACCCCTTGTCCGACCGAATGTTCCGATTCGGAGGGTCACCCTCCTCCCCTCCGTGGCAGGGGAACGGCGCTCCCGGCGCCGGGACGTACACCCGCCTGGTCCAGACGCCCGTTCAACGCCGGGACGGCACCCGTGACCAGAGCGTTCACCTCGCCGATGACGCCCGGAAGCCGGTCCCACGACCGCTCGATGGCCCGGAGCTGGTCGGCGGTGGGCGGCCCCGACACCCCTTCGATGCGGCCCCACATCGACGCGCCGTCCGATGCACGGTCGAGGCGCGCCTCCAGGCTGTCGACGTGCTCGAGAAGGCGCGCGGTCTCGTCGGCGAGGGCGTCGTCGGCGTCCTCTTCCCGGAGGAGGGTGCGAATCTCACGGAGGCGGTCCCCCGCCCGCTCGAGCGCATCCTCGGCCTTCTCCACGCTGCCGGACAGGCGGTAGGAGTCGATCATGGCGCCGTGGCGGGCCGTCAGGACCGCATCCGACACCTCGACGCGGGGATCGAAGCGGACCACGAGTTCGCTCTCCGCCACCTGGTCGCCGGCCTCCATGCGTACCAGATACACGCCGGGCAGCACGCGAGGACCGGGGTCCATGGCGTCGCCGTCGGCGTCGTCTTCCACCAACCGGAGGTCCCACACCACCTCATGGAGCCCCCGGGTCCCCGGCCCGGTGAGGGTGCGGAGCTCGGTGCCCACCGGATCGGTGACCGTGAGACGCACGCTGTCGGCGTCCTGCGCGACCCAGTACCGGAGGCGGGCGCCGGCCGGCGGGTTCGGCGCCTCCCAGATGCCCGGCGTCCACCCCTGCGGCCGGTACTCGTTGTACGACGTGGCGCGACGGACGCCGAAGAGGTGGGCCGAGGCCGCCAGGATCTCTGGAGTCAACTCCTCCAGGGGCGTGATGTCGTCCATGATCCAGATGCCCCGGCCGTGCGTGCCCACCACCAGATCGTTGTCCCGGGGATGGATCACGAGGTCGTCCACCGGCACGGTGGGCATCCCGTTCTCGAGCCGGGTCCACAGGTCGCCCCCGTCGATGCTGACCCAGACGCCGAGCTCGTTGCCGACGAACAGGAGGTCGGCCCGTCGGGGATGCTGCGTCAGGGCATTGATGGACGAGGTCGGCAACCCGCCCGCGATCGAACGCCAGTTCTGGCCGAAATCTTCGCTGACGTACACGTAGGGCCGGAAGTCGTCGCTCCGGTGCCCGTCGAACGCGGCG
Source organism: Longimicrobiales bacterium (assembly GCA_040216925.1). GTDB lineage: Bacteria > Gemmatimonadota > Gemmatimonadetes > Longimicrobiales > Gaopeijiaceae > JAJCZZ01. The sequence continues at coordinate 44,306 of JAVJOF010000025.1, read as the reverse complement.
TAGACCGTGCCCGGTGCCCCGTGGGACGCCACCAGGCGGGTCACGTAGGTGTACCGCGGCAGGTCGGGTAGGTTGGCCGTGATGTCCGTCCAGGTGCCGCCGCCGTCGCGGGTCACGTGGAGCCGCCCGTCGTCCGCGCCGGTGTAGAGCACCTGGGCGTCCAGGGGCGACTCCGCCACGGCGGTCAGGTTGCCGTAGGTGGACTGCCCGTCGTTGACCGACATCTGCGGTTCGGCCCCGGCGACGCCCATGATCGACAGCGTGTCCCGGTCCACGGCCCAGGTGAGATCGCCGGACACCGCTTCCCAGGTCTGACCCAGGTCCCGGGACCGGAAGAGGACGTTGGCGCCGATGTACACGGTGTTGGGATCGTGGGACGACAGCAGCGTCGGTGTGTTCCAGTTCCAACGGAGGTCGGGCAGGGTTCCGTCCGCCTCCGGGTCGCCTTCGGGGCGGATCCGGGCCCGCTCCATGGTGCGCAGGTCGACCCGGGTCAGGTTCCCACCCTGGGACTGGGCGAACATGACCGTGGTGTCGGCCGGGTGCATGACCGTGAAGAACCCGTCCCCCGACCCCACGTTGTACCAGTCACGCGTCCGGATCCCCTGATTCGACCGGGTGTCGGACGGCGCACACCACGACCCGTTGTCCTGGAGGCCGCCGCAGACGTGGTACGGGTCGCGCATGTCCACACCGATCTCGTAGAACTGCGCCAGCGGCAGGTTCCGGAACTGGTACCAGTTGTCGGAACGATCCCAGGAGACCGAGACCCCGCCGTCGCTGCCGAGGATCAGGTGGTCCGAGTCGGCCGGGTCGATCCAGAGCGCATGGTGGTCCAGGTGGACACCCTCGGCTGCGTCGTCCGTGAACGTCCGCCCTCCGTCCGACGACCGGTACAGGTTGGCCCCGCCCAGATACATCCGTTCGGGGTCGTTGGGGTCGATGCGGATCTGGCTGTAGTACATCGGACGGTTGTTGGTGTCGCTGCGCATCTCCCAGGAATCGCCCCGGTCCGTGGAGCAGTAGACGCCGTTGGCGCGCCCCCCACCCTGCCCGAACCCGGCGTTCGGGTCCCGGGCGTCGGCCTCCACCAACGCGCACAGGAAGTCCGAATCGCCCCGGTACACGTCCAGTCCGATGCGCCCCTTGTCGCCGGTGGGAAGGCCCCGGGTCAGCTCCGTCCAGCTCTCGCCGCCGTCGTACGTGCGGAAGATCCCGCTGCCGGGCCCGCCGCCGTTGAAGCCCCACGCCCGGCGCTGGCGTTGGTACATGGCGGCGAAGAGGGTGCGAGGGTCGTTCGGGTCCATCACCAGGTCGATGGCGCCGGTGTGCTCGTCCACGTACAGGACGCGCTCCCAGGTGGCTCCGCCGTCGGTGGTCCGGTAGACGCCCCGCTCTTCGTTGGGCCCCCACAGGTGACCCATGGCGGCGACGTAGGCCACGTCGGGATCAGCCGGATGGACCTGGATGCGGCTGATGTGGTGGGTGTCCTCGAGGCCGAGGTGGGTCCAGGTGTCACCCCCGTCCACGGACCGGTAGACGCCGTTGCCCCACGGTGAGCTCTGGCGGTTCTGGGGCTCTCCCGTGCCCACCCACACGACCCGCGGATTGGACGGGGCCACGGTCACGTCGCCGACGGAGGCGGTGGCCTGGTCGGTGAAGAGGGCTTCGAAGGTGATGCCCGCGTTCTCCGTCTTCCACACGCCCCCGGTGGCCGTGCCCACGTAGAAGATCCGGGGGTCCGACTCGACCACGGCCAGGTCCGAGACCCGGCCGCTCATGATCGTGGGGCCGAGTTCGCGGAAGGCCAGCGCCGAGGTGGCGGCGGAGATCTCTGCCGACGTCGTCGGGGTCTGGGCTCCGAGTGCCGGAGCCGTGACGGTGGTGACGAGCAGGGCCGTAGGAACGGCGAGCGGGACGGCGCGGAGGGCGTGTCGGAGCATGGTGGGTTCGGTGCGGGTCGGTTGCGTGGCGGTCACGGCCAGGGTAGCCCTGCGGCGTCCCGCCGGCGAGGGGTGGCGCGCTCGTGCCTCGGGTCCGATATGATGGGAGGGCATCCCCCCCCGCATCCTCCAGCAGCGTTCCATGATCCGCCGATTCCTCCCCCACGCCGCCGTCCTGGTGGCGACCCTCGGTGCGACCTCCGTCCGGGCACAGACCTCCGACGCGGATGCCGCGGCCCTGGCCTCGTGGACCGCCCTCGACGCCGCGACGGGCTACGAGACCCGCCCGTCCCCCGCCCTGGCCGCGGCCCTGGGAGACCCGTGGGCCGCCGACCGGTGGGGCAACGTCGTGGCGCGGATCGGGTCGGGCGCCCCCCGACGCGTCGTCGCCTGCGCCCTGGACCGGCCGGCCTATGCCGCGTCGCAGATCACGGAGGACGGCTACCTCCGGGTCCACCGGATCGGAGGAGGGTCGGATCACCCGCTGTGGGACCAGGCCCACGAAGCGCAGCAGGTGCGTGTTCTCACCGCCGAAGGTCCGGTCGCCGGGGTGGTGGCCCGCTCGAACGGACACTTCGCCGCGCAACATCGTCTGGAGACGGCGGTGGTGGGTGCCGACGACCTCTGGATCGACGTGGGGGCCCGGTCGGCCGACGAGGTCCGGGCGCTGGGCATCGGGCTCCTGGACCCCGTGGTCCGGCATCTTCCGCCCTGGCCCATCGCCGGTGCCGTGGCCGGGCCGGGGGCCGGCGGGCGTGTCGGGTGTGCCGCCGTCGTGTCGGTGGCACGCGCGGCCGCCGCGGCCGGAATGCGCGGCGAGACCCGTTTCGTCCTGAGCGCGCAGGAGGTGTTCGGGTGGGTGGGGCTGGGTTCCCTCGTGGCCCGGGGGGAGTCGGTGGACGAACTCGTCCTGGTGGCACCCGGAGCGGCCGAGTCCGTGGCGCGCTCCGTGCCCACCGACGATCTGGGGAGGGTCGGCCAGGTGTTCTCGGCCGCCGGCCTTTCCTCGGTGCGCCGGCTCGCCCCCCGCGTCGACGCGCCCGGTTCCCACATGGAGGTCGTGGCCCTGGACGAGGCCCGGCGTTTGCGCACCGCGGTCGCCGAGGCGGTGGGGGTGACCCTCCCCGCCGGCGTCGCCTGGGTGGCGGCTCCCGCCCCGGCTCCGCTCCGGACGCCCCTGGCCGCGGCCGAACTCGACGGGGTGGCCCGCACCCTGACGGATCTGGTCGAGCGCCACGGCACCCCGTCCCACGAATGGGCGGTGCGGCGCTACGTCCTGGAGCGGTTGCCCCCGTGGGCCCGGGACGTGGCCCGGGTGGACGACATGGGCAACATCATGGTCGAGGTCGGTCCGGAGCGGGACACCACCGTGTTCATGGCCCACCTCGACGAAGTGGGATACTCGGTGGCGTCCATCGATCCGGACGGGACGGTGGTCCTCGACCGCGAGGGCGGCGCCGTCGGTTCGGCCTGGGAGGGCCAGACCGCGCTCCTCCACGTCGGGCCGGCCGACGCGCCGTCGTCCCGGACGGGCACCGGGGCCGACGCGTCGGAGCGGTGGAAGCGACAGTCCCTTTCAGCCACGGCGCCCCCGCCGATCCGGGGGGTGTTCCTGACCCGGATGTCGGCGGACCGGAAGGACCCCGGTGCGTTGCGTGCGTGGTTCGGACTGGACCGCGCGGCCCTCGAAGCGCGCGGGGTCGGTCGCGGCGCCTCCGTCACGAGCCACAAGGAGGGACTGCGGCTGGGCGCCACCCGCTTCACCGCCCGGGCCCTGGACGACCGCGCGGGCACGACGGCGCTCCTCCTGGCCGTCCAGGCCCTCGACCCGCAGACCGTTCCGGCCAAGGTCGTGTTCACGTGGTCGGTCCACGAGGAGGGCGGGCTGGTGGGCGCTGCGGCGCTGGCGCGGCGGTACGCCTCGTCCACGCGTCGGATCTACAGCGTGGACACCTTCGTCTCGTCCGACACCCCGCTGGAGTCTCCGCACTTCGCGTTCGCGCCGCTGGGCGACGGACCGGTGCTGCGGGCCATCGAGAACTCGAGCGTGTCGCCCCCGGCCGAACGGGCCCGGGTCCGGGCTGCGGCGGCCGCAGCCGGGATCCCCCTGCAACTCGGGCTCACCCAGGGAGGAACGGACGGGACACAGTTCACGTTCTGGGGCGCCCCGAACCAGGGGCTCTCGTGGCCGGGCCGGTACAGCCATTCGCCCGGTGAGGTGCTGGACCTGGAAGACCTGGCCCACCTCCGGGACCTGATCCTCGCGCTGGCGAGCGGAGGCGACCGGTGAGCGTCCCCTCCCCCGATTCCCGGGCCGAGAACGAGCCGGGTCCGGCCCCGGACAGCGGCGAGGACGCCCAGAGCCGCTCCCTCGCGCTGCTGCGGGCCACGCTGGAATCCACGGGCGACGGTCTGATGGTGGCCGACCGGGCCGGCCGGGTCGTCCTGCACAACCGGCGCTTCCGGGCCATGTGGAACCTCGAGGAGGACGACATGGCGGCCGACGAGGGCACGATCCTCGAGCGGGCGGCCGAGGGCGTCCGCGAATCGGATGCCTTCCGGGCACGGATCCGGGAACTCGCGGACCATCCGGACCGCACCAGCTTCGACACCCTCGAACTCCGGGACGGCTGGGTGTTCGAGTGCTATTCCCGCCCGCAGCGCCTGGGCGGCGAGATCACCGGACGGGTGTGGACCTTCCGGGACGTGACCGCCACGCACGGGGCACAGCGTGCGCTGCGCGAGAGCGAGGAGCGCTACCGCCGGCTCTTCACCGAGTCGCGCCACGCCGTGTACCTGACGCGGGCCGACGGCGTCTTCCTCGACGCCAACCCCGCAGCGCGCAGCCTCTTCGGCATCGACGCGGAGGACCTGACCACCGTCCATTCCCGCGATCTCTACGTGGACCCGGCGGAACGCAGGGAGTTCGTGGAAGCCGTGGACCGGGCCGGGTCGGTGGAGGACTACCCGGTGCGCCTGCGCTCCTTCGACGGGCGTGAGATGGAATGCCTCCTGACCGCCACGGCCCACCGCGACGACAACGGCAACGTGACCGCCTACCAGGGCATCGTCCAGGACGTGACCGAGCAGCGTCGGGCCGAACGGGCCCTTCGGGAAAGCGAACAGAAGTTCCGGGCGCTCATCGAGAACGCCAGCGACACCATCACGATCCTCGACGCCAACGGGGAGATCTCCTACGAGAGCCCGTCGCTGGCCCGGGTGCTGGGGTACGACCCCGAGGATCTGGTGGGCAAGAACGTGTTCGAGTTCGTCCACCCGATGAACCAGTCGGACGCGGTGTCCATGTTCCAGAGGCTGCTCCAGACGCCCGACGCCACCGTGTCCATCGAGCTCCGGTTCCGGCACGGAGACGGGTCGTGGCGCTGGATGGATGTGATCGGCCGCAACCTCCTCAGCAACCCCGCCGTCCAGGGCGTGGTGGTCAACGCCCGCGACGTGTCCGACCGCAAGTCGGCGGAACAGCGCCTGCTCCACGACGCGTTCCACGACAAGCTGACCAGCCTGCCCAACCGGGCGCTGCTCATGGACCGGGTGGCCAAGCTGCTTCAGCGCGCCCGCCGGGACGACGCGCCGGCCTTCTCGGTGCTGTTCCTGGATCTCGACCGGTTCAAGGTCGTCAACGATTCCCTGGGGCACATGGTGGGCGACCAGCTCCTGACCAGCCTGGCCCGACGCCTCCAGACATGCCTCCGACCGGGCGACACCGTGGCCCGTCTGGGCGGCGACGAGTTCACGATGCTGCTGGACGACGCCGACGAAGACGCGGCCGCCATCGTGGCCGGCCGGGTCCAGGCGGAACTCGAGGCGCCGTTCCGCCTCGGAGAACACGAGATCTACACCACGGTCAGCATCGGCATCGCCACGAGCACGGCGGGATACCAGAGCCCCGAAGAGATGCTCCGCGACGCCGACCTGGCCATGTACCGGGCCAAGGATCAGGGCCGGGCGCGCCACGAGGTGTTCGACACCTCGATGCGGGCCGAAGCCGTCGAACGGCTCCACCTGGAGACGGCACTGCGCCGGGCTCTGGAGCGTTCGGAGTTCGTCATGCACTACCAGCCCATCGTGGCGCTGTCCGACGAGAGTCTCCGGGGGTTCGAGGCGCTGATCCGGTGGCAGCATCCCACACGCGGGGTCCTGCTCCCCGGTGAGTTCCTCGGCCTGGCGGAGGACACCGGGCTGATCGTGCCCATCGGGTGGTGGGTCCTGGACGACGTGTGCGCGCAGCTGGCACGCTGGGCGGAGGAGCCCGACCTCACCCCCGTACCCGTGCGGGTCAACATCTCCGCACAACAACTCGCGCGCTCCGATCTGGCCGAGCGGGTGGCGGAGGCGTTGGAGCGCCACGGATGTCCTCCGGGCTCGCTGCACCTCGAGCTCACCGAGGGGACGATGATGGAGAACGCCGAGTCCACCGTGCGGACGCTGCGGGCCCTGAAGGCCCTGGACATCGGCCTGAGCATCGACGACTTCGGGACCGGGTACTCGTCGCTCAGCTACCTCCACCGGTTTCCCACGGACTCGGTCAAGATCGACCGGTCCTTCGTGACCCGGATGGGCGCGCGTGGCGAGGGCACCGGCATGGTGCGGACGATCGTCGACCTGGCCCACGACCTGGGAATGGAGGTGGTGGCCGAGGGCATCGAAGACGAGACCCAGGCGGCCCTGCTCCGATCCATGCGGTGCGAGGCGGGCCAGGGCTTCCTGTTCTCGAAGGCCGTGCCCCGAGACGCGGCCACGAACCTGCTCCGTCGGCGGAACGCCGGCCCCCGGTCTTCGTGAGCCCACGACCGGTCCGGTGACCGGACGCGGGCTTCTCGCTCAGCCGGGCGCGACCGTGACCGGGAGCCGCCTCAGCGACCGGAACAGGAAGTTCGGGGAGTGCTCGGCACCCTCGGCCAGGTGGATCCGGTGGAGGTGCGGCAGGGCGATGGCAAGGGCCGCCCGAGCTTCCCTGCGGGCGAGTCCCGCCCCGTAACACGTGTGGCGCCCACCGCCGAACGCGACGTGGGCGTTGGGTGCCCGCTCCGGTCGGAAATCGTCGGGGTCCGGGAAGACGGACGGGTCACGGTTCGCGGCACCGAGGATGAGCGCCACCGCCTCGCCCCGGGCCACGGTGCGGTCCCCGATCGTGACCTCGGACTGCGCGAGGCGGAAGGTCATCTGGATCGGGCTGTCGTAGCGCAGCATCTCCTCCACGGCGCGACCCACGAGCGCCGGGCGACGGGCCAGGGACCGCACCAGGTCGCGGCGCTCCAGGAGCGCCTTGAAGCCGTTCCCCAACAGGCCCACCGTGGTCTCGTGCCCGGCGGCCAGCAGAAGGACGGCGTTGGCCAGGATCTCGTCGTCGGAGAGCCCGTCGGGCCCTCCGGACTGCGCCACCATCCCGCTCAGGAGATCGGTTCCCGGGGCCTTCCGGCGCCGGGCCAGCAGATCGCGCAGGTACTCCACGACCTCGGCGGTGGCCCGTGCGGCGTCCTGGAGCGCCGCTTCGTCTTCGTGGATGTCGGTCAGGGCCACGATCAGGGACGCCCATCGCCGGATGCGCAGCCGGTCGGAGGCCGGAACGCCGAGCGCCTCCGACATGACCAGGACGGGCAGCGGGAGGCAGAACTCGCCGACCAGGTCGCCGTCGGGCCGCTGGAGGAGGTCGTCGAGGAGCTCCCGGGCCAGGCCCCCCGTGCGTTCCGCCACCCGCTTGCTCAGGTCGGGACTCCATGCCGCCTCGAGGGCTCGGCGAAGCCGCTCGTGCCGGGGCGGGTCGGCGAAGAGGACCATCCGCCGCGCCACCCGTCGGATGACGGTGGACGCCGACGGCACCCCTCCCTCGTGGCTACCGCCTTCCGGGCCCACCCGGCCGCGGCCGAATCGATCGTCCTGGAGCGCGGCGCTGATGTCGCGGTAGCGGAAGAGGTACCAACACCGGGGCATCGACGGCATCGGAGCGATCCCGCGATGAACGGGGTCGACGAGCCGGAAGTCCGCATACCGGGGGTACGGGTCCGCGCGGAACGCTGACGCGAAGGGATCAAACGCGGCGAGTTCCTCGCTGGGGGGCGCCGGCGCGCGCGAGGTGTCCATGGACCGTCCTTGGTCGCAAGACGCTGGTTTTCGGGAGTGGGGTCAAGCTGTACGCCGTATCCGGCCCGGGCAAGGGACCCCGGAAGGCACAGCGGACGCGCTGTCGGCGCGGCTTTCCTGCAGTCTCGGCACTCTCCCGCGACCGCTGAACCCCGCGCCGCCCCGGCACGGGCCCCGGGAGTCGTAGGTCACCGCGGCGCATGGCCCTATCATTGGTGGCCCCGAAACGCCCGACCCCGACCCCGAACCGCATGCGCAAGCGTCCCGCCGTGTCCGGAGCCAGCCTCCGCCACGCCTTCCACGAAATCATCTGGCCCCGGAAGCGGCTGATCGCCGTGGGCCTGGCGTTGATCCTCCTGAACCGTCTGGCGGGCCTGGTCCTGCCGGCCTCCACCAAGTACCTGGTGGACAACGTGATCGCCAACGGCGACATCGGCCTCCTCTACACGTTGCTGGGAGCGGTGGGTCTGGCCGTGGCCGTGCAGGCCGCCACGTCCTATTCGCTGACCATGCTGTTGAGCGTGGAGGCCCAGAACCTCATCGCCCAGCTCCGCGCCCAGGTCCAGAAACACGTCCTCGAGCTTCCGATCCGCGTCTTCGACAACGCCAAGAGCGGTGAGCTGGTGTCGCGGATCATGGACGACGTGGAGGGTGTCCGGAACCTTGTGGGCACGGGCCTGGTGCAGCTCGTGGGGGGCACGGTCACCGCCGTGGTGGCCCTGGCCTTCCTGGTGCGCATCAACCTGATCATGACGCTCCTGGCCATCGTGCCCCTGGCCGCCTTCGCGTTCGTCTCGACCCGGGCGTTCGCCACCCTCCGGCCCGCCTTCCGCGAGCGCGGGCAGATCCGCGCCGAAGTCACGGGACGGCTCACGGAGGCCCTGGGCGGAATCCGCATCATCAAGGGCTTCCACGCGCTGGACAAGGAGGCGGAGATCTTCGAGGCCGGGGTCATGCGGATCTTCGACAACGTGAAGACCACGCTGACCACGTCGAGCGGCGTGACCAGCCTCGGAACGTTCTTCATGGGCTCCGCCAGCGTGCTGATCATGGGGTACGGCGGGCGCCTGATCGTGGAGGGACAGTTGACGCTGGGCGACCTGTTCAGCTTCACGCTCTTCCTCGGCTTCCTGATCGCGCCGGTGGTCCAGATGGCCAACATCGGCACCCAGATGACGGAGGCGTTCGCCGGCCTCGACCGCACCAGCGAACTCCTGGCGTGGCCGAAGGAAGACGACGATCCGCTCCGGACCGTGACCATGCCGCCCATCGACGGCCACGTCGTGTTCGAAGACGTCCACTTCCGGTACGAAGAGGACAAGCCGGTGCTCCAGGGCGTGTCGTTCGAGGCGCAGCCCGGCACGGTCATCGCGCTCGTGGGCAGCTCGGGCTCGGGCAAGAGCACGCTGGCCGGCCTGGCCGCGACGTTCCTGACCCCCGACCAGGGCCGGGTGGCGGTGGACGGGGTCGATCTGCGGACGGTGATCCTGTCCAGCTACCGGGAACAGCTCGGCCTGGTGCTGCAGAACGACTTCCTGTTCGACGGCACGATCCGCGAGAACCTCCTCTTCGCCCGGGCCGACGCCACCGCGGAGGACATCCGGGAGGCCGCTGCCCGCGCCCACGTCCTGGAGTTCACGGACCGGTTCCCCCAGGGCCTGGACACCGTGATCGGGGAGCGGGGGGTCAAGCTGTCGGGGGGCCAGCGGCAGCGGGTGACCATCGCCCGGGCCATCCTGGCCAACCCGAGGATCCTGCTCCTGGACGAAGCCACGTCCAGCCTGGACACCGAGAGCGAGGCGTTGATCCAGGACAGCCTCCAAAAGCTGTTCCAGGGCCGGACCGCCTTCGTGATCGCCCACCGCCTGTCGACCATCCAACGGGCGGACCTGATCCTCGTGGTGGAGGCGGGCGCGATCGTGGAACGGGGTCGCCACGAGGAGCTGATGGAGCGCCGGGGGCGTTATCACCAGCTCTACACCGTGCAGGCGCGCATCTAGACGCCGGTCGCGAGGCCCGCCTGCCTTGTGCAGGGCTACCCTGGACACCTCCACGCCCCCACCACCCGGGGTCGACCAATCACGCGACTGCGTGGGGACCCGTCCATGGCCGGACGGGACGCCCGCCCGCCTCAGATCAGGACGTTGGCCAGCCAGGCGCCCACGTACGCCAGCGCAAGCATGTACCCGAACTGGAGCGTCGGCCATTTCCAGCCACCGGTCTCCCGCCGCGTGACGGCCACGGTGGACATGCACTGCAGGGCGAAGGCGAAGAACACGAGCAACCCCACGGCGGATCCCAGGTCCAGATGCTGCCGCAGGGCATCCTGGAGTTCGAACGACCCCTCGTCGGCCTCCTCGACACCGTAGATGGTGCCCAGCGTGCCCACGATCACCTCCCGGGCCGCCAGCGACGACACCAGGCCGATACCCACCCGCCAGTCGAAGCCCAACGGGGCGATGACGGGCTCGATGACCTGGCCGATCGTGCCCAGGGCCGAGTCCTCGATGGGCGGGGGGCCGTCCGGAGTGCCCGGAACCTGGGCCAGCCCCCACAGGACGATGGCCACCACGAGGATCACCCGGCCGGCCCGCTTCAGGAACACCTTGCTCCGGTCGTACAGCCGGAGGCCGATGGACCGGAGCGACGGGATCCGGTAGGGCGGAAGCTCCATCATGAACGTGGACGGCGCGCCTCGCAGCAGCGTCCGCTTCAGGAGGAAGGCCGTGCCGATGGCCGCCAGGGCCCCGAGGGCGTACAAACCCAGGAGCGTGGCCGCGCGGGTTCCCATGAACGGACCCAGAAGGGGGCGTTCCGGGATGAACGCCGCGATCAGCAGGGCGTAGACCGGGAGCCGCGCCGAACACGTCATGAACGGCGCCACGAAGATCGTCGTGAGCCGGTCGCGTTCGTCTTCCACCGTCCGGGCCGACAGGATGGCCGGCACGGCGCAGGCGTAGGCGGACAGGAGGGGGAGGAAGGCCCGGCCCTGCAGGCCGACACGGAACATCATCCGGTCGGCGATGACGGCAGCCCGGGCCATGTAGCCGGAGTCCTCCAGGACGCCCAGGAAGGCGAACAGGATCAGGATCTGCGGCAGGAACACGAGAACCGAGCCCACCCCGGCCCAGACGCCGTCGATCAGCAGGGCGCGGAACCACGTGTCCGGCAGCGCACCGGCCACCCACGCCCCCGACGAGGCGATGGCCCATTCCACGCCGTCCATCATGGGCACGGCCCACGTGAAGATGGCCTGGAAGACCAGCACGACCAGCCCCAGGAAGATGGCGGGACCCGCCCAACGGTGGAGGAAGACCGAATCGAGCCTGCGGCTGAGGGCCGACGGGCCGGCGGGGACGTACGAGGCCCCCCGGGCCCAGGTGCGCACGCGGGTGCGACGCCGCGCGAACGCGTCCACCATGGGGAGCGGGACGCCCCCCGAATGGTTCTTGATGGCCGGACAGGGCCGCTCGGGCATGGGCCCCCGATCGGCCACGCCTTCCAGGAACTCGGCGATCTCGTCGAGCCCTTCTCCCGACCGGGCGTTGGCACGGATCACGTCCATGCCCAGCTCGTCGGCCAGCGCCTCCCGATCGACGGATCCTCCCCGCTCCTCCAACTCGTCGGACATGTTGAGCACGAGGAGCATGGGCACCCCGGTCTCGAGGATCGGCTCCACCAGCATCAGGTGGGGCTCGAGGCGGGTGGAGTCCACGATCAGGATGACCGCATCGGGGCTCCGGACCCCGTCGGCCCGACCCTCCAGGACGTCCCGGGTCACCCGCTCGTCCAGGGTCCGGGCCGAGAAACCGTTGACGCCGGGCAGGTCGAGGAGGCGGATCTCCCGGCGGTCGGGCAACCGGATCACGCCCATCTTCTTCTCGACCGTGACCCCGGGGTAGTTCGCCACCTTCTGGCGGAGGCCCGTGAGCTGGTTGAACAGGGTCGTCTTGCCCGCGTTGGGCGGACCGACCAGGGCCACCAGGGGACGCGCGTCCGGCGGCGGGGCGGATGCGGCGGCCCGGGAGGGCGCCGGGGCGTCGGTGGGTGGTGCGGCGGGGTTCACTGCGGATGCGGCCGGATCAGTCGGTGTCGGACGCGTGCCTCACGCAGAGACAGCCGGCCATCTCGCGGCGCAGCGCGATGAGCGTGCCGTCGACCATCACGATGGGGTCCCCGGAGGGCGACCGACGGACCGGGCAGAGCTGGCAGCCGGGCATGACGCCCCGTTCCAGGAGCGCTTCGGCCTGCTCGTCGGGCAGATCGATGCGCACGAGCTCCACGATCTTCTGGAGCGCGATCTCCGAGAGACGGAGGTCGTCGTCGGTGGCGGTGGCCATGGTCAGCGAGTCCCTGCTCATTCCAACCCTGCGCGTGGGGAGGACGGAGGGCCGGTTCCCGCCGTCGGATCCATGAGATTGAAAATGAATCTCAACGACGGATTCCCGCAAGGGGTGCCCGGGCCGCCGTCACGACCCGGAGAGCCCCTGGTCGCACGGAAGCTCCGGGTCGTCGTAGACCCCGAGCAGCAGGGCCGCATAGGCCTCCATGACCTCGGGGTGTTCCGCGTCCATCCGGGCCAACTCCGACCGGAGCGGCGCCGCCTCGGTCTCGGACGCGTCCAGAGCGTCGGCCCGGAGCGCCGCATACCGCTTCAGGAGCGCCACACCGTCCCGTTCCAGAACCAGGAGGCGACGGCCGGATCCACGGGCGCCGAACGCGGAACCACGCCCGCCGTCCGTGACGATGCGGTCTATGGTGTAGCCCGCCCAGGCGCTGTACATGGCGGCCTGGGAGTGGTCGCCCCGGGCGTGGGCCGCCTGCGCCGAACGCTGGAGCATCTGCGCCTGCTGGGCCAGGCCGACCGCCCGGTCCGCCGCGGCCATGTTCTGCTGCACGGACCGTGCATGGCTCCGCATCTGCTGCCGCCCCTCGGCGTCCTGGAGGGCGCGTCGCGCTTCCCTGCTCTCCTGCAGGGACTCCGCCAGGAAGGGCGCGGCCGCCACGGCACACCCGAGGCGCGCCGGGTCGTACTCGCCCGCCTCGGCACCCGCCAGGAGGCGGCGCGCAGGCGAATCGGCTTCCACGCCGGGACCGCCGGCGCACCCGGCCGCGCCCACGGTGCCGACGACCAGGACCGTGCCTACCAGTGCTCGAACCATCACCGTGCTCCTCCGTTCCGTCGGATCGCGCGCGTCGGGTACCCCGAAGCTACCGGTGCAAGACCCGGACCGGCACGGATCCCCGGCGTTGTGCCGGCCTGGCGCCGGCTCCGGCCCCTCCACCGGCCGCCGTGGTGGACGGGTCCGTCCCACGCAGGGGACGCCTCCGCACACGACGAAGGGCCCGGCCGCCGAAGCGACCGGGCCCTCGCCTGCTACGCAGCGCGGTGCGCTGGTCCTAGTACATCCCGCCCATTCCGCCGCCGGGCATCTGCGGCTGGGAGGACTCGGCCTCGGGCATCTCCACGACCACCGCCTCGGTGGTCAGGAGCAGACCGGCGATGGACGCCGCATTCTGCAGCGCGGACCGCACGACCTTGGTCGGGTCGATGACGCCGGCCTCGACCAGGTCCTCGTAGACGTCCGTCTGGGCGTTGTACCCGAACGTCGCCTTCTTCGAGCTGCGGACCTTCTCCACCACGATGCTGCCCTCGACGCCCGCGTTCAGGGCGATCTGGCGGATCGGGTGCTCCAGCGCACGCCGGAGGATCTGGACGCCGATCTGCTCGTCCTCGCGGTCGAGCTTCAGCTTGTCCAGGACCGACTGGGCGCGGAGCAGCGCCACACCACCGCCGGGCACGATGCCCTCTTCCACGGCGGCGCGGGTCGCGTGGAGGGCATCCTCCACCAGCGCCTTCTTCTCCTTCATCTCCGTCTCGGTGGCCGCGCCGACGTTGATGACCGCCACGCCGCCGGCCAGCTTGGCCAGCCGCTCCTGCAGCTTCTCGCGGTCGTAGTCGGACGTGCTCTTGTCGATGGAGACGCGGATCTCCTCGATCCGGCCCTTGATCTTGTCGGCCTCACCGGCGCCGTCGATGACCGTGGTGTTGTCCTTGTCGATCACGACGCGCTTGGCCGTTCCGAGGTCGCCGAGAACGGCGTTCTCGAGCTTGAAGCCCACCTCTTCCGAGATGACCTGACCGCCCGTGAGGACGGCGATGTCCTGGAGCATGGCCTTGCGGCGGTCACCGAAGCCGGGCGCCTTGACGGCGGCGACCTTCAGCGTGCCACGGAGCTTGTTCACCACCAGCGTGGCCAGGGCCTCGCCCTCCACGTCCTCGGCGATGATCAGGAGCGGCTTGCCCATCTGCGCGACCTTCTCGAGGACCGGCAGGAGGTCCTTCATCGACGACACCTTCTTGTCGTGGATGAGGATCATCGGGTCTTCCAGGACCGCTTCCATGCGCTCCGGGTCGGTCACGAAGTACGGCGACAGGTAGCCGCGGTCGAACTGCATGCCGTCCACGGTCTCCAGGGTGGTCTCGAGGCCGCGGGCCTCCTCCACCGTGATGACGCCGTCCTTGCCGACCTTCTCCATCGCGTCGGCGATCAGGTCACCGATCTCGGAGTTGTTGTTCGCCGAGATGGTCCCGACCTGGGCGATCTCCTTCTTGCCCTTGGTGTCCTGCGAGATCTTCTTCAGCTCCGCGACCACGGCCTCGACGCCCTGGTCGATGCCGCGGCGGATCCCCATGGGGTTGGTACCGGCGGTGACGTTCTTCAGGCCTTCCGCGAAGATGGCCTGGGCCAGCACCGTGGCGGTGGTGGTCCCGTCACCCGCGGTGTCGGAGGTCTTGGTGGCGACCTCCTTGACCATCTGGGCGCCCATGTTCTCGACCGGATCCTCGAGTTCGATCTCCTTGGCCACGGACACACCGTCCTTGGTGACCGTGGGCGATCCGAACTTCCGATCCAGGACCACGTTCCGGCCCTTGGGGCCGAGGGTCACCTTCACGGCGCGGGCGAGCTTGTCCACGCCGGACTTCAACCGGGCGCGGGCATCGACGTCGAAGCCGAGCTCTTTAGCTGCCATTGTCGTTATCTCCTTGCGTCTCTGATTGCGTAAATCGCTGGGACTGCTTGTGTTACTTGATCACCGCGAGGACGTCGGATTCCCGGAGGATGAGGTATTCCTCACCGTCCAGCGTGACGTCGGTGCCGCTGTACTTCCCGTACAGCACCCTGTCGCCGACCTTGACGTCCATGTCGAGGCGCGTGCCGTCGTCCGAAACCTTGCCCGGACCCACGGCCACGACTTCGCCTTGCGAGGGCTTCTCCTTGGCGGTGTCGGGGATGTAGAGCCCGCCCCGCATCTGTTCGGCGTCTTCCAGCGCCTTGACGACGACGCGGTCGGCCAACGGCTGGATCTTGGTAGCGGCCTTCGTACCCATCCGGCCTTCCTCCTGTTGAATAAGGGTGACTCGTGAAGAACTGCACTACAACTGCGTTAGCACTCGACGTAGGTGAGTGCTAACAACGGATGTAATGTGGGGCAAAGCCCTGGGAAGTCAACCCCGACGAGGCCTAGTGCCGTAACGCTTTTCAGGGGATTCCGGCCACGGATACGCGACCGGTTCGAACGCCGACCCGACCGACGGCTACTCGGCCGTCAGGGCTTCCATGCGGGCCACGCCATCCAGCCCCACGATGGCGTGCACCACGTCGTCGGCCAGGGACGGATCGAACCAATGGCCCAGTTCGGCCAGGGCCTGGAACGAACCACGGGCCTCGTCGTACGCCCGCTCGAGCACGGCCCGGGCGGACCGTACGAAGCGCGTCTCGACGACCCCGTCTTCCACCGTTCCGGCCGTGCGGAGCTCGGCCAGGGCGGCCCGCTCCTCGTCGGTCCCGTGATGATGGATCTGGCTGATGAGCAGGTTGTGGCTCCGCCGGCCCAGGTCGAACTCGAAGTCGGTCAGGTCGTCCACGATCTGGAAGGCCGTGCCCAGCCGGGCCACGGCGGGCTCGGCCACACGGACGCGGTCGGCGACGTCGCCCTGCTCCAGCACCGACGGTGCGACGAACGACAACGCGAACAACGCCCCGCCCCGGACCCGGTGCACCCGCTCCACCATCTCGTCGGGGGTGGGGATCTCCTCCACTCCGCCTTCCTCGGAGCCTTCGAGCGTGCCGATGGCCGCCATCCGGTCCAGCAGGCCCCGGAGCACCCGGTCGCGGTCGGCGGGCGTCACGACACCCTGCGCCTCACCCCGGTCCAGCGTCCGGCGCACGAGCCGCTCGAAGCACATCAACTGGAGGATGCTCAGGAAACGCGATCCCGCCACCGGAGCCAGGGGAAGAAGGCTCTTCTCCTGGTCGTCGAAGATGTTGTCCGCCGCCGTGATCGTGCCCTTGATGCAGAAGTTCAGCTCCGCGTAGAGGCGGAGGCGGGACTCGGGCACACCCAGCGAGCCGAAGATCGAGCGGAACAGGATCAGGAAGAAGTACTCCTGGAGGAAGTGCAGTCCCTCCGGCCGGATCCCTTCCCCGCCCTCCGGAATGCGGGGCTCGGGGCCGAGGAACTCGGCGCCCAGGACCTCGGGCAGATCGGCGTACAGCGTGCGCACCGCGGCGGCCTGGGCGGCCACGTCGTCGGCCATGCGCTGCCACACTCCGCGCTCCTCGAGGAGGCGGACGGCGGAACGAGAGCGGAAGACCGGCGAGAGCGTCATGGCGTAAGGGCTTGGGTTCGGCGTCGGGGAGTCCCCAATCTAGGCAACCTTCGCACGAGTCTGGTAGCCCCGGAAGCCCTCCCTCACGTGCCCGGCCCGGCGAGTGCCCGACCGGCCATGGCCAGACCGTAGAGGGTCAGAAAGGGCTCGATGATCTCGACGCTGGTCAGGTGGGGACCCAGGACGGTGGCGTAGCCCCCGGTGGCCACCACCAGCGCTTCCGGCCTGCCCCATTCGTTCTTGATGCGCCGGACCACCCCGTCGATGCCGTCCACCGCGCTCCAGAACACGCCGCTCTGGATGCACGTCTCCGTGCGGGTACCGATGACCGAGGGCGGTGGCGTCAGCTCCACCCGCGGCAGCTTGGCCGTGCGCCGGCCGAGCCATTCCAGCCCGGCCGGAAGTCCCGGTGCGATCACCCCACCGAGGAACACCCCGTCGGCGGTGATGCAGTCGTAGGTCGTGGCGGTGCCGAGATCCACCGCGATGGTGTCCCGGCCGTACATCTCCCGGGCCGCCAGCGTGTTGACGATCCGGTCGGCCCCCACGGTCAGAGGTTCGTCGACCTGGAGCGTGATGGGGAGCGCCGACGACGGGCTGACCGTGACCACGGGGCGGTTCAGGAGCCGCTCCAGCATCCGTACCCAGGTGGTCGTCGTGGTCGGAACCACCGACCCCACCACCCCGCGCACGATGCGCTCCCGGTCCACGCGGGATCCGTCCATCATGGCCCCGATGAGGGCGTGGAGCTCGTCCACCGTGCGGGGCACGACGGAACTGACCCGCCAGTGGGCCACCATCTCGGTGGTCCCGTCCACCAGGCCCACGACGGTCTCGGTGTTCCCGACATCGACCACGACCTGCATCCTGCCCTCGCTGTCCGGGCCGGGCCCGGCGTTCGTGTGGATGTTCGCCTGATCTACGCGAGCCGGACGCTGCCGGCCACCACCCGGGTCGCCCGCTGCTCGCCCACGTCTACGAGGAGCGCGCCGTCGGCGGCGATGCCGCGGGCGGTGCCACGGCCGGCCCGGGTCAGGACCGCCCGCCCTGCGAGCACGTCGCGCCGCTGGAGTTCGGCCAGGAGATCCTCGGGCAGTCCGGCGCCACCGTCGGCTCCGACGAGAACGGGACGGAGCTCGGCGAGGAGTCGGCCCATGACCGCGCTGCGGGCCACCGGGGTCCCGGCCGCCCCTTCCAGGGAGACGGCGCGCTCCCGCACCGTCTCGGGCAGGGCCGCCCCGGCGTCGCGGACGTTGATGCCGATGCCCACCACCACCCCCCCGGGCGCCGACTCGCACAGGATGCCTGCCACCTTTCGCCCGGCGATCTCCACGTCGTTGGGCCACTTGATGCCCGCCACGATGCCCGGGGCCGCGCCTTCCAGGGCCCGGGCCACGGCCACGCCGACCGCCAGCGGAAGGTGGAGGGGAGGGGCGCTGGTCGGGATGCGAACGAAGATCGAGGCCAGGAGGGCCGTCCCCACCGGGGCCACCCACGCCGCACCGCTCCGACCGCGTCCCGCCGTCTGCTCCTCGGCCATGACCACGGTCAGGGTGGGCAGGCGCGTGGTGCCGGCCAGGTACCGCATCTCGTCGTTGGTGGAGCCCACCACGCCATGGACAACGAGGCGCGGCAGGCCCCACATCCCGGACCACACGCCCACGGGCTCGCCCTCCCAGTGGGTCAGGAGGCTCATGGCCTCCGCGGGGCCCCGGGGGCGCGGTTCCGCCGACCGGAGCCCGTCATCCGCCGTCGTCCGCGACCATCCGGAGCGAGATGTCGGCCACCCGCGCCGAGTGCGTCAGTGCGCCCACGCTGATGAGGTCCACGCCGGTGGCGGCGATGGCCCCCACGGTATCCAGGGCGACGTTCCCGGAGGCTTCCAGGAGCGGCGGGGTCTCTCCCGGCCGACGGGCGCGCTCCACGGCCGCCCGCATCGTGTCGAGGCTCATGTTGTCCAGGAGGATGCGGTCCACGCCCACGGGCAGCACCGCCTCCAGTTCGGCCAGGGTGCGCACCTCCACCTCGACCTCGAGACGGGGGGCCCCGTCCCGGGTGGCCCGTTCCCGAGCCGACGCCAGGGCCGCCCGGGCAGCCTCGGCCACCCCCCCGGCCGCGTCGGCGTGGTTGTCCTTCACGAGCACCATGTCGTGGAGTCCCATGCGATGGTTCGTGCCCCCCCCGGCCCGCACTGCGGCTTTCTCGAGAGCCCGCCACCCCGGGGTGGTCTTCCGGGTGTCGATGACCCGGACCCCGGTGCCGGACACGGCCTCCACGAAGCGCGCCGTGAGGGTGGCCACGCCGCTCAGCCGCCCCAGGAAGTTCAGCGCCGTCCGCTCGGCGGTCAGGATGCCCCGGGTCGGCCCGGCCAGCCGGGCCAGGACCGTGCCGGCGTCCACCCGGCTCCCGTCGGCGTGCAGCACCTCGACGTCCACGGACGGATCGACCCGCGCCACCACCGCCTGGAAACACTCCATGCCCGCCACGACCATGGGCTCCTTGGCCACGACCACGGCCCGCGACCGGTGATCCGCCGGCACGGTCCAGAGGGTGGTCACGTCTCCGGAGCCCACGTCTTCGGCCAGCGCGGCCTCCACCAGGCGCTCGAGCGCCCCGACGTCCGGGACGCTCACGCGAACACCCCGTAGTGCCACGCGAGGTAGACGCCGCCCACCGCCCAGCAGTAGGGGGCGAACCAGTGGAACGACCGCCGGGCCAGGAGTGCCACGAACGTCCGGATGGCCAGCACGCCGGTCACGGCGGCCGCGATCCCTCCGGCCAGGAGCGCCGGGCCACCGGGGCCGACTCCGGCGCCGATGTCGGGGATCTGCAGGACGGCCGCACCGCCGATGGCCGGGATCGCCATGAGGAAGGCGAAGGCGGCCGCGTCTTCGGCGTCCACCTTCAGCCAGAGGGCCGCCACCACCGTCGATCCGGAACGGGAGATGCCCGGGATCAGGGCGAACGCCTGCGCCAGGCCGATGGCGAACGCCGAGCCGGGCGTGGGCTCCGACCGCTCCCCCCGGGCCATCGCCCACCGCGCCGTGATCAGGATCAGGCCGGTGACCAGGAGGGCGTAGCCGGGGGCGGCCGGATTCTCGAAGAGGGCCTCGATGGCGTCCTTCCAGAGGAGTCCGACCACCGTGGCGGGAATCGTGGCCAGGATCAGCAGGCCGGTGTAGCGGAGGGCGGCGCGCTCCCTCCGCGCCACGCCGGCGATCAGCGCCCGCAGCCGTTCGCGGTAGACCAGCGTGACCGAGAACAGCGTTGCCACGTGGACCACCACCTCGAACAGGACGCCCTCGATGTCCACGCCCAGGAGTCTCTGCGTCAGCACCAGGTGACCCGAACTCGACACCGGCAGGAACTCCGTGGCCCCCTGGACCACCCCCAGGATCAGCGCCTCGAGAACGCTCATCCCCGACTCCCTTCCAGCACCCGCTCGTAGTAGGCCTCGTACCGCGGCACCACCGAGCGCGCCGAGAACCGCTCCACCGCCAGGGCGCGACCCGCCTCGGCGAAGCGCGCGTGGAGCGCCTCGTCGGACAGGAGCGCCACGCCCGCGTCGGCCATGTCCTCGACCGCACCCACCGGGAAGAGGTATCCGCTGACGCCGTCGTCCACGACCTCGGGCAGCCCGCCGACGCGAGACGCCACCACCGGCGCGCCGCACGCCAGGGCTTCCAGCGCCGCCAGGCCGAACGACTCGGTTTCGGACGGCAGCAGGAACAGGTCGGCGCAGGACAGGAGTTCGTCCACGGACGCGTGCTTGCCGAGGAAGAGCACCTGGTCGCGGAGCCCCAGTTCCGCCGCCCGCGCTGCCGCCCGGGGCCGCTCGGGGCCGTCGCCGATCATGACCAGGCGCGCCGGAACCTCGCGTTGGATGCGCTCGAAGATCTCCACGACCTGATCGACGCGCTTGAGGGCCCGGAAGTTCGACACGTGCATCACGATCTTCTCACCGCCGGGCGCCAGGCTGGCGCGGTGGCAGGGCTCCCTGTCGGGCCGCCAGACGTCGGTGTCGATGAAGTTGGGGATCACCTCCACCCGGTCGCGGGGCACGTTGAAGTCCCGGACCGTCTCCTCCTTGAGGAACGACGACACGGTGGTGATGCCCTGCGACCGATGGATCGAGAACTCCGTGATGGCGTGGAACGACGGGTGCATCCCCACGAGGGTGATGTCGGTGCCGTGGAGCGTGGTCACGATGGGCAGGTCGCGTTCGCCGGCCAGCATCTCGCGGGCCACCCAGGCCGACGTGGCGTGGGGAATCGCGTAATGGACGTGCATGAGGTCGAGTCCCTCGCGGGCGGCCGTGTCGTGGATCGCCACGGCCAGCGCCAACGAGTAGGGAGGATGCTCGAAGAGCGGGTAGTCCTCCATCTCGACTTCGTGGAAGAAGATCCGCTCCCGGAAGCTTCCCAGACGAAACGGCTGGGCGTAGGACACGAAGTGGACCTCGTGGCCGCGGGCCGCCAACTGGATGCCCAGTTCGGTGGCCACGGCCCCGGAGCCGCCGTAGGTGGGGTAGCACGTGATGCCGATCTTCACGACGGGGGCCCCGCGGCGACCTGCGCCGCTTCCCAGGCTGCGGCGGCGGCGTCCACCTGCGCCCCGAGGGGCGCCGTGGCGTCGATGCGCACCGTGGACTCCGGCAACTGGTGTCGGAACCACGTGAGCTGGCGCCGCGCGTACCGGCGTGTGTTCCTCCGGATCTCCTCCACCGCCTCCTCCATGGACCACGTACCGTCAAGAAACCGCAGGATCTCCGGGTACCCCGTGCCGGTCATGCCCGGATCGTCGGGGCCGTACCCCGCCGCCAGGAGCCCCCGTACCTCGTCCACCAGCCCGCGTTCCACCATGCGGGAGACGCGGTCGTCGATGCGGCGGTCCATCTCCTCTCGAGGGATCTCGAGGGCCACCACCGCGCCGGGCACCGCCGCCCCGTCGGGCGGGGCGTGGCGGTGCCACCACGACAGGGGGCGTCCGGTGAGCAGGGCCACTTCCAACGTGCGACCGATGCGCTGCGGGCCGCCCTCCACGGCCACGTCGGCGCGGTCCGGGTCCAGCACCCGGACCCATCGGGCCAGGGCTTCGGCGCTCTGCCCGGCCAGCCATTCCCGGAGCCGGGCGCGACGCGCCGGATCCATGTCGGGCTCGGTGAAGATCGGCTGCATGAGGGCGCGCAGGAAGAACCCGGTTCCGCCCACGAGGAGCGGGACACGCTCCCGGGACCGGATGTCGGCGACCCAGCGTCGGGCGTCCCGGGCGAACCGCCCGGCGGAGTACCGTTCGTCCGGCGCCACGAGGTCGAGTCCATGGTGGGGCACGCGGCGGCGTCCGGCCTGGTCCACCTTGTCGGTGCCCACGTCCATGCCCCGGTAGACCTGCCGGGAGTCCATCGACACGACCTCGCCGTCCAGTCGTTCGGCCAGGGCCAGGGAGAGGTCGGTCTTGCCCGACGCGGTGGGCCCGGTGATGGCCAGGAAGGCCGGCCGTGACGGGTGCGGCACCGGTCGGCTCAGTGGCTGGTGCCGGACCGGTCGAACCGCCGCTCCAGCTCCTTCGTCGACAGCCGCACGATGGTGGGGCGGCCGTGGACGTCGTGGTGGGGCAGTTCGGTGGCGAAGAGCTGATCGAACAACTCCTGCATCTCCCGTTCGTCCAGCCGCTGACCGGACTTGATGGCGCTCTTGCAGGCGAAGACCGACGCGATCCGCTCGTGCTGGTTCCGCGCCGAACGGGCCAGCTCCGATCCGTGGGTCAGGTCGTGGATCATCTCCCGGAAGGCCCGCTCCGCGTCGAAGTAGGGGTGGGGATTGGGCACGGCGTGGACGATGACCGTGTCCCCACCGAAGCCCTCCACCTCGAAGCCGGCACGGGCCAGCAGTCCACCGAGTTCCTCCACCATGTCGTACTCGGGGGGCGTGAGCCGGATGGTCAGCGGAAAGAGCAGGCGCTGCCCGTCCTGCCCCCCGCGTTCGAAGGCCTGCATGAGCCGCTCGAACAGCACCCGTTCGTGGGCCGAGTGCTGGTCCACGATCAGGAGCCCGTCGCGGGTCTCGGCCATGATGTACGTCCGCAGGGCCTGCCAGAGCCGCGGGCGCCCCACCGGCAGGGAGGCGGACGCCCCGCCGGTCGGGTGCTCGTCGGCGGGCCCGGAGGCGTCGGACGAGGCGGCCGTGGCGAACAGCGCCATCTGGTCGTCGGGGTCCGCCGACCGCCCGGGTCCCTCCGGCTCGCGGACCGCGAGGGGCTTGGGCGCCAACTGCGTGTCGAAGGTGGCGGCGCTCCCCTCTCCCTCCAGGGCCCGCCGGACCGCCTGCTCGACGACGTCCCGCACGGTGCCGTCGTTCCGGAAGCGCACCTCGGCCTTGGCGGGGTGGACGTTCACGTCCACCTCCCCTTCCCCGACCTGCAGGTAGAGGAAGATCCACGGCCGTGCGCCTTCGGGGATGGTGGTCCGGTACCCCCGCTCGGCGGCCCGGACGAGTTCCGGGGAGCGGAAGGGCCGGCCGTTCACGAAGAGCTGCACGCGCCGCAGACCGGGACGGGCCGCGTCGGGGCGCTGGACGAGTCCCCGGACCTCCACGCCCCGGTCGTCGTGGGCCAGCGCCAGGAGCGTGCCGGCCTCCTCGCCGGGCCAGATGGCCGCGACCCGGCCCGCCGCGTCGGACGAGCGGGGCAGGTCGAGGAGCGTGCGGTCGTCCGACGTCAGGGTGAACGCCACGCGAGGGTTGGCCAGAGCCAGCGTGGTCACGGCCTCGCTCACGGCCCGGGTCTCGGCGGCCACCGACTTCAGGAACTTGGCCCGGGCCGGCGCATTGAAGAACAGGTTCGACACGTCCACGGTGGTCCCCCGCTGGCGCGCGGCGTCGTCCACCCCGGCGATCCCGCCCCCGTTGACCTTGATCCTCGTGCCCACTTCGTCGTCGGCCTCGCGGGTTTCGAGGGTCAGCCGGGACACGGCGCCGATGGAGGGGAGCGCTTCTCCACGGAACCCGAAGGTGCGGACCCCACGCAACTCGACCGCCGTGGTGATCTTGCTGGTGGCGTGGCGGTCCATGCTCAGGAGCGCGTCCTCCCGGCTCATGCCCGTGCCGTCGTCGCTGACCCGGATCCGGCGCTTGCCCCCACGCTCCACCGCCACGTCGATCCGGGTGGCCCGGGCGTCGAGGGCGTTCTCCACGAGCTCCTTGACCACGGACGCGGGGCGCTCGACCACCTCGCCCGCCGCGATCTGGTTGGCCACCGCGTCCGCCAGGACCTGGATGCGCCGGGTCATCGCGGTCCCTCCCCCACACCGTAGAAGCGGACGGCGTTGGCCGTGGTGCTCCGGGCCACGTCGGCCACGGGGCGTCCGAGGTGCCCGGCCACCGCCTCGGCCACCCGGGCCACGAACGCCGGTTCGTTCCGCTTGCCCCGATGCGGCACCGGCGCCAGGTAGGGGCTGTCGGTCTCGATCAGGAGCCGGTCCGCCGGCACCTCCCGGAGCAGATCCGCGGCGCCGAAGCTCCGGAACGACGCGATGCCCGAGAAGGACACGTACCAGTCGCGGGCCATGGCCTCGGCGAAGGCCCGATCCCCGCCGGTGAAGCAGTGGAGGACGCCGAGGGTGCCCGCAGGGGCGTTGCGCAGGGCCGCGGCCACGTCGTCGTCCGCTTCGCGGGCGTGGACCACCACCGGCATGGAGAACTCGGCCCCGAGGGCCAGGTGGGCGTCGAAGAGAGCCCGCTGCACGTCCCGCGGGCTGTGGTCGTAGTGGTAGTCCAGGCCGGTCTCGCCCACGGCCACCACGTCCGGCGCCTGGAGCATCTCCCGGATCCGGGCCACGGCGTCGCCCTCGGCGGCGCCGGCCTCGTGGGGATGCACACCGGCCGTGCTCCAGGCCCCGACGCGGCCCGAGACGAAGGCCCGGGCGGCGGCGGCATCGGCCACGTTCGAGGCGATGCAGACGAACCGGGTCACGCCCGCTTCGGAGGCCCGATGCAACACCGCCTCCCGGTCGTTCCGGAAGGCGGCGTCGGTCAGATGACAGTGGCTGTCGAAGAACTCCGGGGCGCCTGCCTCGCCCGGGCCCGCGGTGGACGGTTCCGTCACACCGTGGCGGGCTCGGGGCGGGGCTTCTTCTCCTTGCCCGTCTTGCCGTCGCCGAAGCGCTTCTGGATCTCGAGCAGCGCCGGCGACGCCACGAAGATCGAGGAGTACGTTCCGATGATCACACCGAGGATCAGGACGATGGTGAAGTCCCGGATCACGGCGCCGCCCAGGAACAACAGGGCCAGCAACACGGCCAGCGTGGTGCCCGACGTCAGGATGGTGCGCGGCAGCGTCTCGTTGATCGACCCGTTGATGAGGTCCACCGGATCCCGCTTCCGGGCTCCCTTCTTGTGCATGTTCTCCCGGATCCGGTCGAACACCACGATCGTGTCGTTCAGCGAATAGCCGAGGATGGTCAGGATGGCCGCCACGGTGGGCAGCGCGATCTCGACCCGGAAGATCGCCAGGAAGCCCAGGGTCACCAGCATGTCGTGGAAGGTGGCCACGACCGCGGCCAGCCCGAACCGGAATTCGAAGCGCATGGCGATGTAGAGCAGCGTCAGCAGGAACGAAAACAGGATGGCCGCTCCCGCCTTCCGCTGCAGCTCGCCCCCCACCTTCGCGCCGACCAGCTCCGTCCGTACGACCGTGAAGTTCTCGGCACCGAACGCCGACGCCAGCTGCGCCTCGAGACCCTCGGCCACCTCTTCGATCGTGGCGTTCTCGTCGAGGGGTCCGCGGATGACGAAGTCGTTGTCCTGGCCGAACCGGGTGATGGGCGGCGCGGTGGCGCCCCCCAGAGCCTGGCGGATGTCGCCGGCCGTGACGTCGTTCTCGAACCGGACCTCCACGAGCGACCCGCCCGTGAAGTCCACCCCGTAGTTCTGCCACGAACCGAGGGCGAAGACGTTGGCCACCATGGCCCCGACGCCCACGAGGAGCGCGATGGCCGAGACCACGTAGGCCTTGCGCCGCTGCTCGATGAACCGGAACTGCGCACTCTGGAAGAGTCTCATGTCTGGGCCGTCAGATGCTGATGGGATCCGATGCCTTCCGACCCTGCAGATACAGCAGGAAGAACGACCGGGTCACGAAGAGTGCGGAGAAGAACGAGGCCACGATGCCGATGGACAGCGTCACGGCGAACCCACGAACCGGTCCGGTTCCGAACTGGAAGAGGATCAGGGCCGTGATCAGGGTGGTGATGTTGGCGTCCACGATGGCCGAGAGCGCGTGGCCGAAGCCTTCGTCCACGGCCGTGCGGGGCGCCCGTCCGGCGTCCACCTCCTCGCGGATCCGCTCGAAGATCAGGACGTTGGCGTCCACCGCCATGCCCACCGAAAGGATGAGCCCGGCGATGCCCGGCACCGTGAGCGTGGCGCCCAGGCCGGCCAGACCGCCCAGCACCAGGAGCACGTAGACGCCCAGCGCAGCCACCGCCATGGCTCCGGCGGCCCGGTAGTAGCCGATCATCACGAGCACGACCAGGATCACGCCGACGATGCCGGCCAGCCGCCCCTGGTCGATGGAGTCCTGCCCGAGGGACGGACCCACGGTCCGCTCCTCGATGATGTTGACCTTGGCGGGCAGCGCGCCGGCCCGGAGCACGAGGGCCAGGTCCCGGGCCTCCTCCAGGTCGGAGTTGCCCATCTCGATCTGGCCCCGGGCGCCGATGCGGTCCTGGATGACCGGGGCGCTCATGACCTCGTTGTCCAGCACGATGGCCAGGTTGTCGCCGACGTGCTGGCCGCTGAACCGGGAGAAGAGCCGCCCCCCGGCCCGGGACAGCTCGAACTGGACCTGGGCCTGGTTGAACTGCGGGTCGCGCTGCGCCGTGGCGTTCTCCAGGTACTCGCCCGTGAGGAAGGGATCCTCCTCCAGGACGTAGAGGCGCTGGAAGTTCCGGGCTCCCCGCGCCACGATCTCCGTACCCCAGTGGAGCACCCGGTCACGGGGGAGCGCGCGCTCGAAGGCCGGAAGGGCCATGAACGCCTCGGCCACCGGCCGGTCCTCGACCGCCACGAGGTACGTCCCGTCCAGGTCGCCCAGGTTGAGGAGCGACGAGAAGGGGCGGAAGTCGTCTTCGGACGGCCCGGCGTCCTCCGTAGCCGTGTCCGCGGCGGCAGTCTCGGCCTCCGTCGAATCGGCGGCGGTGGTCTCACCTCCGAAGAGCAGGGTCTCGATGTCCTGGCTCGAGCCGGCGCCGGTCGATGTGACATCCCGCCCCATCGCGCGGATCGAGTCCACTCCCAGGGCGGCCACGATGGCCCGGTCCATCCGAGCGAGGGCGTTGTCCACCTCGGTGGTGGGATGGACGAGCTTGAACTCGAGGAAGGCGGCCGTCTGGATGATCTCCTTGGCCTGGTCCTCGTCGTCGATGCCGGCCAGCTCCACGATGAGGCGCTCGTTCCCGACCTTCTGGATGAGCGGCTCCTCCACGCCGAACTCGTCGATCCGCGTCCGGATGATCCGGTCCACGCGGTCGATCATGTCCGACTTGGCGTCCGCCGTGAGCGTGCCGTCGGGGTCGTCGACCTCGAGCACCAGGTGCATGCCGCCCTGGAGGTCGAGTCCGAGCTTCAGACCCTTGGAGTAGAGCTGCCATCCAGCGCCCACGAGGACGATGAGAATGGCGATGATCCGGCCTCTGACCGTTTTGAACATGAGGAGGCGTTCGGTCGACGGGGGAAGTGGCCCGCGTGGGCCAGGAAATCCAGCCTACTAAGCTGTCTCTGGGCTCCGGGCGTGTCAATCGCGCGGGGGGCCGCGGGGCGACCCTCCAACGCGGCGTCCATCGCTGATACGCGCCGGGGGGGCTCAGGGGTCCCGGCAGGGCCGTGCCGGGTGCCGCGATCGGCGTCCGGGCGGACCGACGGGCCGGCGTGGGTCCTACAGCAGCGCCCGGCGCAGGACGGCGTGGACGCGGGCGAGGAACCGTTCGGCGTCCACCGACTTCTCGACGTAGTCGTCCGCACCCGCCTCCAGGAGTTCGGCCTCGATCTTCTCCGAGCCGGTCCCGGTACGGATCAGGACCGGCAGCGCCGCCGTGTCCACCGAGCCCCGGATGCGTTGCAGCACGTCGCGGCCGTCCAGGCCCGGCATGGCCAGGTCGAGCACCACCAGATGGAAATCGCTCCCGCCTTCGAGCATCTCGACGGCCTTGTGCCCGTCCTCGGCCTCGTGGACCTCGTACCCGTCCTTCTCCAGGATCGACCGCATGAGCAGACGGGCGTCCGCGTCGTCGTCCACGAGGAGGATCCTCGGCGGCCCCGAGTCCTGCCGCTCCTCGTCCTCGTCGAGGCTCTGGCCCAGGACGCGTTCGACCTCGACCAGCGTGGTCTTGCCCGCGGTGACCCACTCCAGGCCGACCTCGTGGAGCGTGCGCATCCCACCCTGGGCCGCCACACGCTGGAGAGTGGAGAAGCCCTTGCGCTGCTCGATGGCCTGCTGGAACCGCGGCCCCACCGTCAACACTTCGTTGGCCGGGAGGCGCCCGCGGTAGCCCGTGAACCCGCACTCCGGGCACCCCACGGCACGTACCATGGGCTCGATCCCGTGGCGCTCGGTCAGGCGGCGCTCGTCCGGGGTGAGCTGGCCGCGGACCGGTTCGGCGCAGGCGGAGCACACGCGACGGAGGAGCCGCTGGGCGATGGCCCCCCGCAGGGTCTGGGCGATGGTGCTGAACTGGAGGCCCATGTCCGCCAGACGCGTCACCGCGCTGACCGCGTCGTTCGCGTGGACCGTGGCCAGGACCAGGTGGCCGGTCATGGCCGCCGTGACCGCCGTTTCCTTGTCCCGGATCTCACCCACCAGGATCACGTCCGGGTCCTGGCGCAGCATGGCCCGGAGCGCTCCGGCGAAGGTCATGCCCTGCTTGGTCTCGACCTGGGTCTGGGTGATCCCGGGCAGCTCGTACTCGATGGGATCCTCGACGGTCATGATGTTGACCTTGCCGTCGGCCAGCTCGCGCAGCGCGCCGTAGAGGGTGGTGGTCTTTCCCGAACCCGTGGGGCCCGTGACCACGACCACGCCGTCGCGATGGGTCAGGAGGTTGCGCAGGCGCTGCAGTTCGTGCTGCGGCAGGTCGAGGTCGTCGAGGGTCTGCGACGCACTGGAGTCGAGGATCCGGATCACGCACTTCTCGGCGCCGCCGGCGGGGATCGTCGATACGCGGAGGTCGAATCCACGGCTCTGGATCTTGACCCGCGCCTTGCCGTCCTGCGGCCGCAGACGGTCCGCGATGTCCAGGCGCGAGAGGACCTTGATCCGGGAGATGACCCGGTTCAGCGCCGACATGGGCAGGTCCATGTGCTTCCGGAGCACGCCGTCCACCCGGTACCGGACCGCGCCGATCTTCCGGCCCGGCTCGATGTGGATGTCGGACGCTCCGGCGTTGATCCCGTCCCGGATGATGAGGTTGGCCAGCTTGACCACCGGCGTGGTGCCCGCGTCCTCCTCGGTGATGGCCTCCGGGCCCATCTCCTCGACGAGCTTGACCGCGTCCTCGCTCTCGGCCTCCAGGGTCCCGAGGAGGCTCTCGACGGCCTTTTCCGGCGAGTACCGGGCGTCCAGGGTGTCCTGGATGGCGGACGGGGGGGCCACTTCGAACATCGCGGTCCGCCCGGTGCTGAAGCCCAGGGCCCGCTCGGCCTCCACGTCGGTGGGGTCGCAGGTGGCCACCACGAAGTGGCGGTCGTCTTCCCGGAGCGGGTAGATGTGGTGCTTCCGCGCCATGGTCTCGGGAATCAGCAGCGACGCGTTGGGGTCCGACGTGTTGAAGTCGGCCACCGGCAGCCGGAAGTAGTCGCCCACCAGGCGGGACAGGTCCGCGTCGCCGAGTCCGTACGCCTTGGTCACCGCGCTCCAGGCGTCTGCGGCCCGGGCTCCGGGTGGGACGTCGGGCCGGGGGTCGGCGGTGAGGCCGGCGCGCTCGGCGATGCGGACCAGCCAGTGCACCGGGCCCGTGCGCCCGCCGGAGCCCTGCGTGTCCACCGTTTCGGGTGCCTGCTCGCTCATGCCCGCCCCACCACTGCGTTCTGCTTCCCACGCTTCTCGGCGTACATGGCGGTGTCGGCGGCCTCGAGGAGGTCGTCCAGCGTGACCCGCCTGTCGTCGCTGACCTGGGCCATCCCGACACTGACGTTGAGCTGGTACGGCTCGGGACTGCCGGCGTTGAAGTCCCTGAATCCCTCCCGGAGGCGATCGATGAGCAGGTCGGCCGACTCCTCCGACGATTCGAGGGCCAGTACGGCGAACTCGTCGCCCCCCAGCCGGGCCAGGATGTCGGACCGCCGGAAGGACGTGCGGAGGATGTCGGCGACCTTGCGCAGCGCGCGGTCGCCCACGTGGTGGCCCAGGGTGTCGTTGATGGTCTTGAATCGGTCGAGGTCGAGGTACACCAGGGTAACCCCCCTCGCCGCCCGCCGCGCCAGTTTGAGGTATTGCTCGCCCAGATCCCGGAAGCCCCGGCGGTTGTACAACCCGGTCAGGTCGTCGATGAGGGAGAGCGAGCGGAGGGCCGACAGCAGCCGGTGTCGTTCGATGGCGTACCGGAGGGCACGGGTCAGGAGTCCCGCCTGGAGTTCGGACTTCAGCAGGAAGTCCTGGGCACCCCCCTGCACCGCCGCCACCGCCAGCTCCTCGTCGGCCTCGTCGGACAGCACCACCACCGGAACGTCCGGGGCGAACGCCCGGGTCCGCTCGAAGGTGACCATGCCCTGGCTGTCCGGAAGCTCGAGGTCCAGCAGCGCGGCGTCGAACCCGCCGTGGGCCAGGCGGGCCAGGGCCGAAGCCAGCTCCCCGGTCGTCTCGAGGACGATCCCCGACTCACGGACGCTTCCCAGCCGTCCCCGCAACTCCTGCGAGAACTCCGGGTCCGAGACGACGAGGAGAACCTTGAGGGGACGCTGATGCAAGGATGCGTCCTGCGGTAGGGTCGGGGTGGGCACTGCGGGGCAGCCCGCAGTCGGCTGAAACGCGAGTCTTCGGAAAGTAATGTGCCCGCCCACGACACGCCACGCGGAAAAACACCTGTTTCCCGGTGCGACTACCCTACCGTACCCGGCCCAGCAGGATTTCCTCGAAGAAGGCCGCGACCCGGGCGTCCCCGCTCTGCGCGAGCCAGAACATCGCCGTGCGCCGCGTGCCGGCCCGGTCGGCGTCCCGAGCGAGCTCCATCAACACCGGTACGCTCTCCTCCGCCGGCCGCTGCGACAAGGCGAACACCGCCGCGTCGCGGACGTCCTGGTCCTCGTCGCGATCACGCGCGACGTCCGTCAGCCCCTCCGTGGCCGCGTCCGCGGCCTCCTGACCGACCCAGAACAGCGCGCTCTTCCGGGCTCCGGACGGCACACGCCGGTCCATGGCGATGTCCAGAAGCGGGCGCCATACGTCGTCGACATCGGCCAGCACCATGGGAAACACGGCTTCCTTCGCGCCGTGGTCGGTGCCGGCGCCCAACGCGACGTCGCGGAGGAAGGCGACCACCTCGCCGGCGGGCACGAGGCCCAGGTCCACCGCCCTCGAGGCCCGACCGCGGCGGGGGATCACCACCTCCACGTCCCGCACCATCCCGTCCACCACGTCCAGCTCCACCTCGGCCGGCCCGAACCGGCAGTCGAGGGGCGTATCGCCCCACGAACCGCCTTCCCAGATCATGTGCCGGTCCTCGCCCATCCGGATGCCCCGGCGACAGATCTCCACGTCCGGCCGCGTCTCGAACGCGAACCGCACGATGGCCTCCTCCACCTCCGCCACCCGTTCCGCCAGACCCTGCCCGGCGACGGCCCCGGGGGCCGCCGACAGGATCAGGGCCAGCGCGCCGGCCCGGGCCATCATCGCCGGATCAGTTCCAGCAGGAACTCCGCCACCCGGGGGTCCTTGCTCTGGCCGAGCCAGAACACGGCCTTCCGCTGCAGCTCGGTGTCCTGCTCCGTGCGCGCCACCTCCATCAGGAAGTCGACGGCCGCCTCCCGGTTCCGCTGCGAGGCCACGAAGATGATCTGCTCCTTCATCTCCCGGTCCTCGAACGAGGCGTACAGATCCCGCAGCGACGCCCCGTCGATGGCCCCCGACTGGCCCGCCCAGAACAGCGCGTTCTTGCGGATCTCCAGGGGCTCCGAACGGTCGCGGGCCCGCTCCAGCAACCAGCGCTGGTTCTCGGCGTCCCGGGACTGGGACACTCCGAAGATCACGCGCTCCTTCAGCTCGGGATCGCTCAGGCGCGGGTAGAGTTCCCGCAGGTACCGGGGCCCGCCGGCCCGGTCGCTCTGTCCGATCCAGAAGATGGCGTTGGCCCGCACCTCGGGGTCGCCGTCGGCCCGCTCCGCGTAGTCCCGCAGCATGCTCAGGCCCCGCTCGCTGCGATGCTGCGAGATGGCGAACACGGCCTTCTCCTGCAGGGCGGGATCGGACGTCTCCCGGAGGATCGACGCCAGGGCGTCCAGCGCCTCGTCCGAACGCACCTGCGACAGCCAGAAGACCGCCTGTTCCCGCACCTCGCCATCGGGATCGGGGTTCCGGTGCGCCAGGTCCAGCAGCAGATCCACCGACTCCTCGTTCATCTTCTGCGACACGAGGAACACCGCGCGGCGCCGCAGTTCGACGGCGCACTCGTCACGGTCCTGGAGCACCTCCCGCAGGATCGGAACGGCCTGGTCGGCGTTCATGTTGAGGAGGGCGCTCAGGGCGGCCGCCCTCAGCTCCTGGTCGCCGTTGCACGGTCCGGCCGCCTGTTGCGCGATGTTGGCGGCCGCGTCGGCGTCGCCGCGTCGGGCCAGCTGGGCCTCCACCCGCACCCGCAGTTCGTCCGCGTCGGAACGGGTCCGGGCCTCCCGGAAGCGCTCGCCCTGGACCGTCAGCAGCTCCAGCGCCTGCCGGTAGTTGTCCCGGCCGCCTTCCCGGTACAGCGCGAACGCCTGCCAGTAGTAGGAGTCGCCCACGTAGCCGGAGCGGGGGAACCGCTCCCGGAGGGAAGCGAAGGCCGTGGCGGCCTCGCGGTACCGCCGACGGTTCAGGTGTTCCCGGGCCTCGGTGTAGAGCCCGCTGCCCGGATCCTCCTGCAGCCACGCCGCGGGGGCGCGGACGCCCGCCCGGGCCGCCTCGACCGCTTCCATCCGCACCCGGGCCTCCGCACTCGCCTGCGCCGCCACGGGCACCGCGCCCGCCAGGGCCCCGAGCACCAGACCCGCCGTCGCCATCCTCGTCATGCCTCGCATCTCTCTATCCTCCTCAGGTACCGGCCAGGGTCGGTCCGGAGACCGCCTGGATCCTGGTCATCACTTCGCGATCTTCGAGGCCGCGGAGGGCCAGATCGAGCTCCGTCCGCACGCGCTCGGCGTTCACCGTGCCGCCCTCGGACACACCCACGATCTGGGCCAGGACCAACTCGAGGTCCTCCATCAGGTCCACCACCGTCGGGTCCTCACTCCGGTCGGACACGTCCAGGAACAGACGCGTTTCACTCAGGAGGCCGCGCGCCCAGGCCGCCATCTCCGGATCGAGGGCTCCGGCCCGGGCCTCGGCCCGCACCAGCGCCAGGAACGACTCGCTCCGGTCGAAGTGCTCGACGACCGCCACACGCAGGACCGCGGCGTCGGCCGATGTCGCCGATTCGGCCACGTTCGCGGCGGGGCCGGCCGGCGCGGTCATCCGACCGATGCCGATGCCCAGCACGAGCACCGCCGCGGCCGCCACGGCCCATCCCATGGACCGGCGGGGTGCCTGCGTCCGGCGTCGGGCCGCGTCCAGCGACAGCACGTCGGCCTCGGCGTCCGGCTGCCCGGGCAATCCGGCCCGGATCACGGTCCACATCGCCTCCCGAGGCACCTCGGGCGGAGGGTTGTACTCCTCCCGCAGGGCCTCGAGGGCCGGATCCATCCGTCCGTCGTCCATGTCAGGCATACTCCTGCATCTCCTCGCCCAGCGCGTCCCGGAGCTTGGCCCGGGCGCGGAACAGGCGGGCTTTCGAGGTTCCTTCCGCCACCCCCAACGCCTCGGCGATCTCGCCGTGGCTGTACCCTTCCAGGTCGTGCATCAGAAACACCGTCCTGTAGATGTCCGAGAGTCCGTCCACCGCGTCCTTCAACCGGTCCCGCACCCCGGGGTCCACCGTGCGCCCCCGGGCGCTGATGGGTGCGGCGTCCTCCAGCGACCGTTCCCGCTTGCGGTGGCGATCAACCTTCCGGAGCCCGTTGAGGGACACCGAGACCGCGATCGAGTGAAGCCACGTGGAGAACGCCGCGTCTCCGCGAAACTGATCGAGCTTCTGGAACGCCCGCAGAAACGCTTCCTGGGTGAAATCCCTGGCCAGGTCGTCTTCGCCCGCCATCCGGTACGCGAGCCGGTAGACCCGGTCCACGTGTGCGTCGTAGAGCTCCCGGAAGGCACGTTCGTCGCCTGCGCGGGCCCGCTCGATCTTGTCGTGTTCTGTCAAAAGAAGAGCTCGCTGATCGCCGTGTACTCCCTCTTCCACCTCATCGGACACGACGTCGGGGGAGACGGTTGCGTTGTTCGGGACGGAACGGATGGAACGGGGCCGGCCGGGATGGCCTACCCGGGTCCGGAGGTCAGTCCCGAAGGTCCATGGGCAGGGTCAGGCGCGCCCGTGCGCCGATCGTCTGCTCCCGGTTCTCCAGGACCAGCGCCCCACCGTGGCCCTCCGCGATCTGGCGCGAGAGGACCAGGCCGATGCCCGACCCGCCGGGTTTGGTGGTGTAGAACGGCACGAACAGGTTGCCGGTGTCGCCGAGACCGGGCCCCTCGTCCTCCACCAGGATGTGGAGCTTCCCGCCCTTGACCAGCCACCGGAGTGTGACGGTTCCCGGGGGACCCTCCGCGTCGTCGTCGACCGCGGCCTCGAGCGTGGCGTCCACCGCGTTGCGGACCAGGTTGATCAGCGCCTGCTCCAACTGGTCGGGGTCGGCATGGAGCGTGACGTCCGTGCCGTCGAGGACCTGCACCGGGAGACGGGTCTCGAGGTCGGCCACCCGGCGGACCAGCCCCGGTACCGACACCTGGCCGAGTTCCGGCTTCGGCAGCCGGGCGAGCTTGGCGTAGGAGGCCATGAACCGCCCGAGGGCCTCGGCGCGACTGGAGATCACCCGGAGGCCGCGCTGGACGTCCTCGTCGAGCTCGTCGGGGAGGGCGTCGCCGCCGAGCATGCCCTGCAGGCTGCCCGAAATCGACTTGATGGGCGCCAGCGAGTTGTTGATCTCGTGGGACAGGACGCGGATGATCCGCTTCCAGGCCTGCCGTTCCTCCTCGCGGAGGGCGCGGCTCAGATCGGAAAGGGCCAGGAGTTGAAGGGGATACCCTTCCTGGCGGACCACCGAGCGCCGGAGTTCCCACCGACCGGTCCCGCCCGGGAAGGCCAGTTCCACCGTCCGCGGCGCCACACCGTGGAGCGCGTCCTCCATCCGGAGTTCCGCCGCGGTCTTTCCGATGACGCGTTCCGCGGGCTGACCGAGCAGCCGCTCGCCGGCCCGGTTGACCAGCCGGAGGGTCTGTTCCGGATCGAAGGCCAGCACCGCCACGTCGATCTCCTCGAGCACCTTCCGGAGCGTCTCGGTGGCCTCCACCGCGCCGAGGCGCTGCTCCCGGAGGATCTCCTCCAGGGCGTTGACCTCGAGGTACGCCAGGCTCAGCGGGTCGGAGGCGTCGCCCACCCGCGCCCGGATCGAGAAATCGCCCTCCCGGAGCGCGGCCAGCATGTTGGCCAGGGTGCCCAGCGGTCGGACCACGTGCTCGCGGACGGCCAGGGTCAGCCCCAGCCAGCCGCCGACCAGGAAGATCGAGGCCGTCCACTGGACCTTGTCGGAGAAGGCGCCGAGCCAGAGGAAGCCCAGCGACGCGGCCACCCCCGGAAGGCCCGCGAGCAGGCCCAGGATCAGGACCCGCCGATCGTGACTCAGGCGCCTCCACCAGCCGGACATCAGACCCCCCCGGCGGCCACGGCCGCTATTCCTTGATGTCGTGGCGCTGGAGGCGGCGGTACAGGGCGCTCCGGGAGAGGCCGAGTGCCTCGGCGGCCTTGCTGACGTTGCCCTGGTACCGTTCCAGCGCCTTCTCGATGAGAAGACGCTCGGCGTCGTCCAGGGTCAACTCCTCCATGAGCACCGAGCCGTCGTCGCGGCGGCGCAGCCCGAGGTCCGACGCCTCGATCCGGCTGCCGCGGGCCATCAGGACCGAGCGTTCCACCGCGTGCTCCAGTTCCCGGACGTTCCCCGGCCAGGAGTGCCCGATCAGGGCGTCCATGGCAGCGTCGCTGAAGCCCTCCAGATCCCGCCCGTAGTGCTCGGCGTGGCGGGCCAGGAAGTAGTTGGCCAGCAAGGGGATGTCCTCTCTTCGCTCACGTAGACCCGGAAGGCGGACCTCCACGGTGTTGAGGCGGTAGAGGAGGTCCTCGCGGAACGACCCGTCGGCCACGGCCTCACCCAGGTTGGCGTTGGTGGCCGACAGGACCCGCACGTCCACCTTCCGTACCTTCGACGACCCGACCCGCTGGATCTCGCCGCTTTCGAGCACCCGCAGGAGTTTGGCCTGCTGCTGCAGGGGGACGTTGGCGATCTCGTCCAGGAACAGGGTGCCCTTGTCGGCCAGTTCGAAGCAGCCGACGCGGTCGGTCTTGGCGTCGGTGAAGGCACCCTTCACGTGCCCGAAGAGCTCCGACTCGAAGACGCCCTCGCTGAACCCGCCGGCGTTGACGGCCACCAGGGCGCTCCCCGCCCGCTTCGACACGGCGTGGAGCCACCGGGCCACCACCTCCTTGCCCGTGCCGTGCTCCCCGACGATGAGGACGTTGGCGTCGGACGGCCCCACCCGTTCGATGACGTCCAGGACCGGCTCCATGGCCTTGGACTCGGCGATGAGCTCGGGGGCGCCGTCGCCCTTCAGGCGGCGGTTCTCGCCTTCGAGCTTCTGGCTGCGCCGCAGGGCCTTGGCGAGTTCGACGTGGGTCTTGATGGTGGTGAGCAGCCGCTCGTTGTCCCACGGCTTCTCGATGTAGTCCCGGGCGCCACGGCGCATGGCCTCCACGGCGCCCTCCACCGAACTCCAGGCCGTCATGACCACCACGGGCAGCGTGGCGTCCATGTTCCGGAGCTGGGACAGGAGGTCCATGCCCTCCTTTCCCGACGTGGTGTCCCGCGTGTAGTTGAGGTCGATGAGCGCCAGGTCGAAGTCGCCCTGCTCCACGGCGTGGAGCACCATGGGGGGCGACGACGCGGTCTCGGTCTCGAACCCCTCGGCCTTCAGGAGCAGGCGGAGGGCCTCGAGGACGTCGGGCTGATCGTCGGCGACGAGAATGCGGTGACTCATGGGCCGGTGGCCTCCGGTCTCCCTACTCCTCGACGATCCAGCCGTCCCGGAGCTGAATGATCCGGTTCCCCACCTTGGCGTACTCCTCGTTGTGGGTGACCTGCACGATCGTGGTCCCCTCCCGGTTCAACTGCGCCAGCAGGTCCATGATCATCCGACCCTGCGAGGAGTGGAGACTGCCGGTGGGCTCGTCGGCCAGGATCATCGTAGGCTCCGCGATGATGGCCCGGGCCACGGCCACGAGCTGTTGCTGCCCGCCCGAGAGCTGGCTGGGATACAGGTCCTTCTTCCCCACGATCTGGAAGCGATCGAGGGTGTCGGCCACGATGGCCTGCCGGTCCTTCCGCTTGACGTTCCGGTACGAGAGAGGAATCTCCAGGTTCTCGTACACGGTCAGGTCGTCCAGCAGGTGGTACTGCTGGAACACGAACCCGATGTACTTCTTGTTGAGCTCGATCCGGGCCCGGGGCTTCATGGCGTGGACCGGCTCGCCGTGGAGGTAGTACTCGCCCCTCCAGTCGCCGTCGAGCATGCCCATGATGGACAGGAGCGTCGACTTCCCGGCGCCCGACGGTCCCATGATGGTGACGAACTCGCCCTTCTCGATGTCGGCGGTGACCCGGCGAAGGACGAACGTCTCGCCGGCCCCGGTCTTGAAGGACTTTTCGATGTTCCTGAGCTTGATCATCCGGTCGCTTCCGTTGCGATTCATCCCGCTCCCGCGCACCGCGGGAGCATCCCCACACCCGGCCCACCTCCGGCACGGGAGAGTCCGTTCGGTCGTACACCCCTCGGGGTTGGACGGCTTCGACACTCCCGGGGTTTCCTGCACCCACCGCGATCGACCCCAAAGCTACGCAGATCGGGCCACACTGCCAGGTGACCCCCGGCGACCGCGCCGCCCGGTCATTCCGAACGCAGGGCCTCGACCGGCGCCACGGAGGCCGCGCGCCGGGCCGGCACGAGGCTCGCCGCCGCGACCACCCCCAGGAGCAGCACCCCCACGCCCGCCACCGCCACGGGATCGGCGGGACTGAGGCCCAGGAGCAGGAACCGGAGCAGGTACCCCGCCCCACCCGCCAGAACGGCCCCGACCGCCAGTCCGGGAAGCGCCAGCGCCAGCCCCTGGAACACCACCAGGCGGACCACGGAGCCCCGGCTCGCCCCCAGCGCGACCCGGACGCCGATCTCCCGGGTGCGTCGGGTCACGGAGTAGGCCACCACGCCGTAGACGCCCAGCGCGGAAAGGAGCAGGGCCAGGGCCCCCATCCCCGTGGTGACCACGGCGGCGATCCGCTGCGGAAGGGTGCCCATCGCGGTCAGGTTGGTCAGGGACACCACGGGCTCGACGGACAGACTCCCGTCCAGTTCCAGGATCGTCCGGCGCAGGAGCGGGGCCACGGCGGCCAGGCCTCCGACCGCACGGACCACGACCTTCGTGTCCGCCCGGTAGCCTTGCCACAGCGGCACGTACACGAAGGGCCCCGGCGCGTCGGTGAGCATCTGGTTGTGGGTGTCCTCCACCACGCCCACCACGGTGCGCCACTCCTCGGCGATGCCCGGCATGGAAACCTGGAGGCGGCGGCCCAGCGGTGATCCCTCGGGCCAGACGCGCTGGACGAAGGCGCGGCTGACCATGGCCACCGGCTCGGCGCCGGGTCCGTCGGTTTCGGCGAAGGGACGGCCCTGGAGCACCGGCATCCCCAGCGTGGCGAAGTACCCTGGGGACACGAAGTTGAAGTCGACGCCGATCCGGTCGCGTCCATCCGGGCCGGTCCAGCCTTCCGGCGTGGCGGTCGTGCCGTGGCTGCCCATGTCCAGGGGCAGATCCATGGCCAACGCCGCCTCGGTGACGCCCGGGCGGGACCGGAGTGCGTCGACCAGGCTCGCCTGGAAGACCCGTCCCTCGTCGGCTTCGTATCCTTCCAGGTCGAGGTCGATCCCCGTCACGTAGGCACCGGTCGCGTCGAACCCGGTATCGACGTCGGCGGCATGCTGAAGGGTCCGCAGGAGCAGCCCGGCCGAGACGAGCAGGACGACGGACACCCCGACCTGCGTGGCCACGAACGCCCGACGGAGGAACCCGGCCCCCCGTCGGCTGGTCCCGTCGTCCTTGAGCGACGCCGCGAGGTCCACGCGGGTGGCCTGGAGCGCAGGGAGCAGGCCGAACACGAGCCCCGTGAGCAGGGTCACGGCCACCGCGAAGCCCAGCACCGCCGGATCCGGCGACAGGTCGAAGCGGAGCGACACGGGCACGGGCAACCGGTCGATGGGCAGCAGCCCCATCGCCCAGGCGCCGAGCATCGTCCCGACCCCTCCCCCCACGACGAACACCAGCAGGCTCTCGGTCAGGAGTTGCTGCACCAGCCGCGACCGTCCCGCGCCGAGGGACAGACGCACCGCGATCTCCCGCTCACGGGCGCTGGCCCTGGCCACGAACATGCCGGCCACGTTGGCGCACGTGACCACGAGGATCAGGGCCACCATCCCCATCAGGACGGAGAGGAAGGCCGCCACCGGACCCCGTCCGCCGCCCGGCACGAGCCCCAGAGGCACCACCCGTCCGCTCCGCCCGGCGTTGGTGTCCGGGTAGGCTTCGGCGAGGCGGGCGTACACGCCCCGGACCTGCTCGTCGGCCTGCGCCACGGTCGCCGAGGGCGCCAGGCGCCCGACCGCGTTGTGCCAGCTCGATCCGCGCTGGTCGAACAGCCCCGCGGCGCCCTCGTCGAGGGTCGCCCGGGCGCGGAGGGGCAGGTAGACGTCCGGCTCGAAGGCCACGGTGTGGCCGCGGAAGTCCTCGGGCATGACCCCGACGATCTCCACGGCGATCCGGTTCACCTGCATCGCGGCGCCGACCGCTGCGGGGTCGGCGCCGAAGGCCCGGGTCCAGAACGCGTGACTGATGACGGCGACCCGGGGCCGGGCACCCGCCGCGTCCTCACCGGGCCCGAACCACCGCCCCAGGGCCGGACGCACGCCCATGACGCCGGCATAAGCCGGATCGGCATGCAGTCCGTTGACCCGCTGCCCCTCGCCACCCTGCGTGTAGCTGAAGACCGTGAAGCGATAGGCGGAGAGGGACTCCAGAGCCGCCACCTGCTCCCGCAGGTCCAGGAAGTCCGGGTAGGCGAAGGTGTCGAAACCGCTGCCGTCGGGCCGGCTGCGCCCCACCTCGACGACGCGCTCGGGGGCCACCACACCGGGAACCGGCCGCAGAAGGAGCGCGTGCACGGCGCTGAAGATGGCCGTGTTGGCGCCGATGCCCACGGCCAGGGACAGCGCCGCCACCAAAGCGAACACCGGACGGCGGCGGAGCTGGCGGAGGGCGAAGCGGACATCCTGGACCACACGTTCCATGGGGGCTCCCCGGTCGGGTGCTGGCGCGGCGCACGGGCCGCCCTACGGCCCGGCGTTCCAGGGGGTTTCGGGCCCGGGCGGCGGGGTCACTCCTCCCGCAGGACCCGGACCGGATCGGCCCGGCTGGCCCGGAGGGCCGGGATCCAGCACGCCGCCATGGCCACGGCGGTCAGCGTGAGGGTGGTGGTGGCGAAGGTGACCGGGTCGGTGGCCTCGATGCCGAAGAGGAGGCTCTGGAGCAGGCGCGTCAGGCCCAACGCGCCCACCAGCCCCAGGACCACGCCGGACCCCACGAGACCCAGGCCGCCCCGGACGACGAGCCGCCGCAGCGTGGCGCCGTCGGCTCCGAGGGCCAGGCGGATGCCCATTTCGCGGTACCGACGGGTGACCCCGTACGAGATCACCCCGTAGACCCCCACCGCCGCCAGGATCAGCGCCGTGAGCGCGAACAGGCCGAGGAGGAGGGTGACGAAGCGGTCCGGGCCCAGCGCCTGATCGACGAGTTCCCGGAGTGGACGGATCCCGGACGCCGCCAGGGACGGGTCCAGATCGGCGATCACGCGACGCACCTCGGGCGTCAGGGCCGTCGGGTCGCCGCTGGTCCGCACCGCCACGGCCATCTGGGCGAACGTCACCTGACGGTAGGGGAAGTACACCGCCGGCCGGGGCGGCGTCTTGAGTCCGAAATGGCGCACGTCGCCCACCACGCCCACGATGGTGCGCCAGTTGGCACCGTCGGGGCTGCTCCCGAAGGCCAGACGCCGGCCCACCGCGTCGCCGCCGTAGTAGCGTTCGGCCAGGGTCTCGTTGACCAGGACGACCCGGGGCGCCTCGCCGTCGTCGCCCAGCGTGAAGTCCCGTCCTTCCACGAGGTCCAGGCCCGCGGCCTCGAAGTAGCCCTCGGTGACCGGCCGGGTCCACGCCGCCTGGGAGATGCCGGGCGGGGGGGGCGGCTCGCCCTCCACGAGGAAGGACGCGTCGCCGTCCTGCCCGGCCAGCGGGAGCGAACTCACCGCGCCTGCGGCCTCGACCCCCGGAACGGCCCGCAGGCGGTCCAGCAGCGAGAAGTAGAAATCCTGGATCTGGGCGGACTCGGTGTAGCGTTGTCCCGGAAGCGCCATCTGGAGCGCCAGGACGCCGTCGGGCTCGAATCCGAGGTCCGCCGAGCTCAACCGATCGAAGCTCCGGATGAGGAGCCCCGACCCCACGAGCAGCACCATGGCCATGGCCACCTGGAGGACCACGAGCCACCGGCGCATCGTGGCCCCGAGGCCGCCCCCGGAGCGGCCGGTGGCACGGAGCGTCCGGTGGATGTCGGGCCGGGCCGCGCCCCACGACGGAAGGAGGCCGAAGAGGACACCCGTGAGCAGGGTGATGGCCGCCGTGAACCCCAGGACCCCGAGGTCCAGGGACACCGAATCGAGCCGGGGCACGGAACCGTCCGGCGCCAGAGCCAGCAGCGCGCCGGTACCCCACCAGGCGAGGACGACGCCCACCAGGCCGCCCGCCGCCGCCAGCAGGAGGCTCTCCGTCAGCAACTGCCGGAAGAGCGTTCCCCGGCCCGCACCCAGAGCCACCCGGACGCTGATCTCGCCGTCCCGCGCGGCAGCCCGCGCCAGGAGGAGGTTGGCCACGTTCGTGCAGGCGATGAGCAGCACGAAGCCCACGGCTCCCAGGAGGACCCAGAGCCCACGGGCCGAGCCCCGGGTCAGGTCGGCCTGGAGGCCCACCACGTTGAAGGACAGGTTGGTGTTGGTGCCCGGATAGGCCTCTTCCAGACGCGCCGCCAGCGCCCGGGCCCGGATGTGGGCCTGTTCCACCGAGACGCCGGGAGCCAGGCGCCCCACGACCCGGGTTCCGTAGCATCCCCGGGTACACTGGACGGGGCCCTGGACGCCCATGGCGCGGAAGAGCTCCGCGTTGGGAGCGAACGGCACCTGGAAGCCCGGCTCCGCCACGCCGATCACGGTATGGGGCACCTCCGAGAGCGTCAGGGAGCGCCCCAGCACCCCGGGGTCGCCGCCGAACCGCTCCTGCCACGTCCGGTGGCTGAGGACGACCACGCCCGGGGCGTCGGGCGTGTCGTCGGCGGGCAGGAAGAACCGCCCGAGTTGCGGACGGGCCCGGAAGACGCCCGACAGCATGGCGTGGGTCACGCTCACGCCGCTGAGGACCACCGGCTCGTCGATCCCGGTCAGGGTCGGCTGCCAGGCGTTCCAGGCCCCGGCCGCCTCCAGGAGGTTGGGCTCGGCCCGGAGGTCGTCGTAGTCCTCGAAGTTGAACCACTCGGTGTCGGGGCCGCCCCGGAGGGTCGCGTCCTGCCAGACGTTCACCAGCCGATCGGGCTCGTCGTAGGGGAGGCCTTCCAGGAGCACCGCGTCCACGACGCTGAAGATGGCGGTGTTGGCGCCGATGCCCAGGCCCAGGGTGGTCACCACGACGGCGGTGAAGACCGGAGCCCGCATCAGCGTGCGGAAGGCGTACCGGATGTCTCTCGCGAGCGTCTGCATGATCCCGTCTCCCCGTCCCGTGTCGTCGATGCGCGCCCCCGCCACCTCGGCGGCGAGCGCGCTCCATTCCCGTGCGCCGGTGCGCACCAGGTCCCACACCTCGGATGCCCAGACCGGCGCGAGGCCGGCCCCCCGCGCCCGGGCTCCGTCGAGGCGAGCGGTGACCGCCCGCTGGATCTCGTCGCCGAACTCCCGCCGGAAGTCGGGCGGGAGGAGCAGCCACATCAGGGTCCGGTAGAGCCTCACCCGCCGCTCCCTCCGGCCAGGAGTTCCTTGGCCCGGGCCTGGCGCACCATGGCCTCGAGACGCCGCGCCTCGTCGCGGGCCACGCCCCGCCCTTCGTCCGTCAGGCGGTAGTAGCGACGTCGCGGGTCTTCCTGGTCGTCGACATCGGCCTCGGACACCCACCCGTCTCGCCGCATGCGCTTGATGGCCGAGTACAGCGTGCCCGAGCCCAGCACCACCCGCCCGCCGGTCCGGCGCTCCACCTCCTGGATGATCCCGTACCCATGCCGCGGATCGTCCACCAGCGACAGCAGGATGTGGAACACCGCTTCGCTGACCGGTTGTCTGTCCTGTCCCATCGTCCGCCTCCCTCATGAGCCGATACATCGCGCCGCGACATATTGGAGCCCGAAACAGCCCCGACGGTTCCCCGCCGGGGCTGCCCGGCTCTCTTGCAAACCACCCTGACGTCGGCCCACCCGACGTCCCTTCCCCTACATGGACGGCACGAACCCGACCACGGTTTCACCCCGTCCTGAAGGGCGCGAGCCGCACAGCGGCAACGCGCCCGCCGGTGGACGAAGCGTCAAGGCGCTCCGCCCCGTCCTGCATCCCTCACAAGGCGCAACGGCGCAAGCGCCGAGCGCCGCTGGTGGACGAACCCGCCAAGGCGCTCCGTCCAACCTGCCTCCCTCACAAGGCGCAACGGCGCAAGCGCCGAGCGCCGCTGGTGGACGAATCCACCAGCCCCATCAAACCAACGCGCCCCCTACCCGTCCTGGGGCGCGATAGATCGGATGCAGGGGTAGGCGGGCGAGCACCGCAACCGAGGAATAGCAATCGCTATTTCGCAGGTCGCGGAGCGGAGCCCAACGCCGCCCTGCGCCGATATATCGCGCCCGTCAGTGTGCGACGTCG
Organism: Longimicrobiales bacterium; assembly: GCA_040216925.1. Classification (GTDB taxonomy): domain Bacteria; phylum Gemmatimonadota; class Gemmatimonadetes; order Longimicrobiales; family Gaopeijiaceae; genus JAJCZZ01. Next base: position 222 of record JAVJOF010000025.1, on the reverse strand, counting down.
AATCCTGCCTGTTCAAGCTCCTGCGCCCGACGCGCATCGTCTTCGCTGACCACCTGACCGTCGAAGAGGTGGATCGACCGATCGGCCTCGTGGGCGTAGCGCGGATCGTGGGTGACCATGCAGATGGTGGCCCCGTCGTCGTGGAGCTCCTGCAGCAGCTCCATGACCGCGTTCCCGTTCTTCGAGTCCAGGTTACCCGTCGGCTCGTCGGCCAGGAGGATC
>JAVJOF010000018.1:0-236618 GCA_040216925.1 Longimicrobiales bacterium | reverse complement strand
GACCGCCCGTGGGCCGTCGGCCTCGATGGGCGCGGGCTCGGTGGGCAGGACGACCGTGTCGGGTCCTTCGGTGCAGGCCCAGACGGCCAGCGGAGCGAGAACGAGAAGGCGGCGCAACATCGACATGCGGTACCCCGGGGAAGGGAGGGGGCGGGCGTGTCGCAGCAAGGTGGTCCCCCTCCCACGGTCGGGGCAACGATTTCAAGCCTTTCCGATTCGGGTCGTTCGTCTATCTTTCGGGCCGGCCCACCTGGGTTCCCGGGGCGTCTCGTGCGCGCCGGTCACCCGCCAGCCGTCCTCGCTCACCGAAGGTCCGCCGGCGAGTCGGCCCGAGGTTTCGCTGCGTCGCCCCGAGGGGCGCGTGCGTCGGTCGATCAAGTGATCGTGGCGTCCTGGGACTTCCGCGTCGGTACGCGGGCACGGTCCCTCGGCCACACCCCGTCATCACCCATGAGAGGTCCAGGAATGAGCAGCAGTCTCGACGGCGCGAGCCTATTGTTGACCGGTGGAACCGGATCCTTCGGCAAGCGCTTTGTGGCGCGCATCCTGGAGGACTTCGACGTGGCTCGCCTCGTGGTGTACAGCCGCGACGAGCTGAAACAGTTCGAAATGCGTCAGTCCTTCCCGGTGGACCAGTACCCGAACCTGCGCTTCTTCATCGGGGACATCCGCGACCGCGACCGTCTGTACCGCGCCCTGGACGGCACGGACATCGTGGTCCACGCGGCTGCGCTCAAGCAGGTCCCGGCCGCGGAGTACAATCCCCTCGAGGCCATCAAGACGAACGTGATGGGGGCCGCCAACCTCATCGACGCCGCCATCGACCGGAACGTGTCGAAGGTGCTGGCGCTGAGCACCGACAAGGCCGCCAACCCCGTCAACCTGTACGGGGCCACCAAGCTGTGCTCCGACAAGCTCTTCGTGGCCGCCAACGCGTATTCGGGCATCCACAAGACCCGCTTCAGCGTGGTGCGGTACGGCAACGTGGTGGGGAGCCGCGGGAGCGTCATCCCCTACTTCCTCGCCCAGCGGTCCACGGGTACGCTCACGATCACGGACGCCCGGATGACGCGCTTCCTGATCACCCTGGATCAGGGTGTGGACTTCGTGCTCATGGCGCTCCACGACATGCTGGGTGGGGAGATCTACGTTCCGCGGATCCCCAGTGTCCGCGTGACCGACCTGGCCCGGGTCATCGGGCCCGAGTGCGAGCACGAGATCATCGGAATCCGGCCGGGCGAGAAGCTCCACGAGGCCATGATCGGCGAAGACGACGCCCGCATGACGCTCGAGTTCGACGAGCACTTCGTGATCCAGCCGTCCCACTCCTACTGGAACCCGAAGGACTACTCGAAGGACAAGCCCGACGGACGCACGTGCCCCGACGGCTTCGCCTACGCGAGCGACACGAACCCCTGGTATCTCGACGACGACGAGATCCGCGCCATGGTGGAGATCGCGGAGGCCGAAAAGACCGGCGAGGTGCCGCCGAAGCCCCACGAGCCCCGGTTCTTCGTGGGCGGCTGACGATCGGCGGGGCCAGGCCCTCGTGAAGTACTTCTGCGACCGGTTGTCCACGGAGGTCGTGCGTGCGGTCCTCGAGGCCGGCGTCGACGAAGTGACGGTCCTCGAGGAGGGCCGTGCCGGCGACCTGCGTCACGAACGACGTCTCGGGCGAGCCGGTGTGGTCATCCACCGCCCGGACTTCTTCGCCGGGCACCTGCGGACGCCCGACGGGGAGTCGCTCTACACGGCCGCGGTGCGGATGGCGGGCCCGCTCGCCTTGAAACAGGCACGGGATTTCGTTTCGCGTTCGACGGCGCTGTCGGCTGCCTCGGAGCACGAAGGGCGGGAAACCGTGGCGCTTCATGTGGCCCGGCAGCTGCAGTTCCGGATCGCCTACCTCCTGCTCCGCGTTCTCTCGGCTCGTTCGCTCTCGGACGGTGCCCCGTGTGTGGTCCTCCTGGCGCGCCCGGAGGTGGTGGACCTCGGCGCCTGCGTCGAGGCCGTGCCCGGGGTGGACCTACGGCTCTATTCGCAACGCTGGGCGACTGCGAAGTCGTGGTCGTCTTTCGCTCGCGATCTGGCACGGGAGGTCCTGCGGCGGAGCGTCGCCTGGATGGGAGGTCTGCGACGCGGCGTGGAGCGCAGTCATGGCTCGACGGTCCTGCTGGTCGAGGAGGATGAACTCCACGCGGACCGCTCGATTCGCGGTCAGCCCCATTGGTTGGCGCCCGAGGATGCCGCGCCGCCCTTCCGGACCCTCGTGCTCCGCAGGGGCCGCCGGCCCCACGGCGAGCGACCGAGCGCCGCCCTGGAGCGGCTCGGCGTCGAATTCCTGGGCCTTTGGGATCTGGGAGGAGCCCGGCGGCGCCAGCGGCGCGCCGAGGCGACCATCCGGATGCGCCGGCAAGCGCGCGACTGCCTGCGGGAGATGTTGACGATATCCGATTCCGCCTCCCGTCGGGTGCTCCTCTGGGGCTGGAGACTCCTGCTGCGGTCCGAGGAGATGGCCGCACTCGCGTGCGACCAGCGGGTTCGGACGTTCGTTTCGGGGGAGCCCTACCAACTCGAGCCGGACGCCGTACAGCTCGCCGCTCGGGAGACCGGGATGAAGACCCTGGCCTTCCAATACTCGAACCTGATCTTCGCGAGCCCGCTGATGCTGTCGACGGCCGATCGGTTCCTGGTCTTTTCCCGGGCCTTCGAGCCACTCTGGTCGGTGGACGGGTTCCGCCCGCGACGATTCGAGGCCACCGGATATGTGTTCGATGGCGCGCAAGAACGGGTCCGACCGCGCTCGGAGGCGCTCCGCGCCAAGCTCGAGGCGCACGGAGCGCGCTACGTCCTCTGCTACTTCGACGAGAGCGTCCAGACCGACCGGTGGGGACTCTTCAGCGCCGAAGACCACCGTTCGGAGTTCCTCGAGCTTGCCCGCTTCGTCCTGGACGACCCGTCGGTGGGCCTCGTGGTCAAGACACAGTTTCGCCGGAACTCACCGAGCCAACGGTACGCCGACGAATCGTTGTTCGAACGGCTACAGGCGACCGGACGCTACTGCGAGCTCTTGACCGGTGAACACCGCAACATCGTGTTTCCCATCGAAGGTTCGCTTGCCGCGGATCTCAGCATCGGACACCTCGCGGGCGCCACCGCCGCGCTGGAGGCTGCCGTGGCCGGCGGACGTGCCGTGCTCATCAACGCGTACGGGGTCGAGACGCTACATGACCAGGAATATGCCCGAGGGCGGATCGTCTTTCCTTCGCTCGGTGCGGTGCTGGAGGCCGTTCGGGAAGAGCGTGAGAACGAGAGCGAGGGATCCCTGGGCGACTGGAGTCCGATCGTGGATCGCTTCGATCCTTTCCTCGATGGCCGGGCGGCGGCCCGAATGCGGGCCGTGATCGAATCCATGACGGTCCCGGAGGCCTCCGCCCGATGAGTCTCGGCCGGCGGGACAGGGGCGCTGCGGAGGACCGGGCCCGGGGAGGGTGCCGGACACCGTGATTCGGCGCTGGCTCCGGCCCGATCTCTGGCACCGGGGGAGCACCCTCTGGTACTTCCTTCCCCGGGTGGTCGGCGTCGGCCTCCCGCTGGTCACCCTCCCGGTCATCACGCGCGTGCTGCGTCCCGAGGAATACGGGGACTGGGTTCTGGCCGCCGTGTTCGGCGCCTTCGTTTCCGGACTCGGGAACTTCGGCCTGCCGCTCGCCTTCGACCGTAACTTCTTCGAGTTCGAAGAGCCGAGGGAGAACGCCGCTCTCCTCTGGGGGGTGGTCGGTGTCGTGACCGGGTTGCTCGGTACGCTCATCGGCCTCGTGTGGATCTTTCAGGACGCGCTCGCGGCCACGGTACTCCGCATTCCCGGCCGGGGCCTGCTCGTGGCCTGGACCACCACGGCCCTCTGCGTCGCGAGCGTGAAGCATTACTTCCTGCTCTACTTCAGAAACGTCGACGACGCGCGCTCCTACGCGTTGTTCAGCATCGACGAGAGCGTCCTTTCGGCCGTCTTCGTGGTGGGGTTCGTCTGGTTTCTGGACGTCGGGCCGGTGGGACTCGCGTGGGGTCCGCTCCTGGCCAGCGTCGCGGTCCTGCTGCTCCTCCTGGCCCGGATGGTGCGTCAGGTCCCGCCGGCGTTCGCCCTGGGCCCGGTGGCGGCGTCGGTTCGTCTCAGCTTGCCGCTGTTTCCCAAGATCCTGCTCGGGGTCGTCGGCACGCAGTTCGACAAATGGGTCGTGGGAGTCCTCGGTGGCTCGGCGCCGGCTGCGCAGTACGCCATTGGTCAGCGACTGGCCAACGTGGTGTTCGTGGTGGCCACGGCGCTCGAGAACAAGTTCCAACCTGCGACGTACCGCTTGATGTTCGATGGAGCGGACGATGCGGGCTTCCGGATCGGTCGGCTTCTGACCCCTTTCGCCTATCTGGTGGCTGGCTGCGGCCTCGTCGTCACCGTCTTCGCCACCGAGGCCGTGGCGTTGCTGGCGACCCCGGAATACGCGGGCGCGGCCCTCGTCTGCAACATCCTCGTGCTCCACTACGCCCTGACGTTCTTCGGAAAGCAGCCGCAGTTGATGTTCGCCAAGCGAACAGGGTTGATCTCGATGTTCAGCGCGAGCTCCGTGGCCGTGACGGTGCTGATCACCGGGTACGCCGCGTCGGTCGGTGGGGCGCTGGGCGCGGCCATCGGGACCCTGATCTCGGGCGTGCTGACGACGGGGGTCTTCGTGTGGATCTCGCAGCGGAGCTTCACGATCGAGTACGAGACCTCGTCGCTCGCGGCCTACTACGGCGCACTCGGCATCGCCAGCGCCGCCATGCTCGGCCTTGCGATGGGCGCCCCACCCCTACCTGTCTTCCTCGCGGCGAAGGGTATCTTCGTGGCCGGGTATTTCTGGCTCGGCCGACGCGACCGTGTCTTCGACCGATTCCGAGCGGTGGCCAGGCCGGCTCCCACCGCCAGATCCTAGTCTCCCCTGACCGCCAGGGCCCGGAGCCACCAGGCCGGCTCGTCCCACGTGCGGTGCGCCTTGAACCGCTCCACGACCTGCCACTCCTCGGCGCCGCCTTCGTCCCCGAACACGCCCGGCTTCGCGTCGGAGGGGAGCAGGGCGCCCGCACCCAGGCGCCGCACCACCTTCCGCAGGACCGTCGCGGCACGGGCCGCAGGGCTCGTCAGCTCCGACAGCCGCCGGCCGTGATACGTGAGCTCGATCTCCCGGGCCCCGGCATCGGAAAGCAGCCGCCCCATGGCGGGCTTGTCGAAGAACAGGAGGTGGGGCTCGTCGAGCTCCTTGTGCTCGTGGTCCCGGCAGGGGACCTCGATGAAGAGCACGCCGCCGGGCCGGAGTCGCCCGAGCAGTCCCGCCACGAGGGCGCGGGGGTCGGCCACGTGTTCCAGGACGTGGGAGGCCACCGCCAGGTCCAGGTCCCGGGCTTCGGCCGGCAGGTCGGCCGGGTCCGCGGCGACCCGGACGCCCATCCGCTCCAGATCCGGCAGGCAGGAGACGTCGGACTCCACCGCCCAGTATCGTGTGTCGGGGAAGGCCTCCAGCAGGTGGTGCGCGAACAGGCCGTGGCCCGGGCCGACCTCGAGCACGGACCCGGGTTCGACTCCGGCGCGGGCGCAATAGTCCAGGACGTGGTCCAGCCGGATGCGGTTGATGCCGGAGTGGTAGTGGCGGACGGCCGGCGCTTCGGGCTGGGAGGCGACGCCGTGTGCGGAGTCGTAGTAGCTGGCGTTGAACCCGTGCAGGGCCTCGGCCCCGGGCATCGGATCGGCATACACGAGCCCGCAGGCCCGGCAGGACGCGCGCCGGAGATCGGCGAACGCAGGGTGCCGTCCCCGGTACGGGCCATGGGGCGTGGCGTCGTCCGAGCCACAGACGGGGCAGGGGTTCACGACCCCGCCTCGAGCCGGCGGTCGATCGTGGCTCCCGGAGGAACAAGCATTAGGATTCCCGATGAGGCGGCTCCGGTCCCCTGGGGCGGGCACCGGGTTCGGCTCGGGCGCCGTCCATCGACTTCTCCGTCCCGCGAGCCAGGAATGGCTGGAAGCCTACCGAAGTGAGATCGAAAGTCAAATGAGTGATCGGGCCTCCGATCCGGGGGTCGTGGCGGCATGTGACGCCCTCCTGGCCGACAGCCGGCGCTCCGTGGCGCGGGTGGCCGTCCCGTGGCTCCATGTGCTCGGCGATCATCCGGCGGCCACCGCCCGACGGGCGGAGCTGATGGCCGCCGCGGGCTTCGGGCGGGCCCGGCTTCGGAAGGCGGCGCGCCTGGCGCGGACGGCGGCCCGGGCGGCCTTACGGGAGCCGGACGGGGACCTCGACGGCGTGGGCGATCGGGACGTCCTGCTCGTCTCGCACCTGGTGGACGGCCACCCCCCGGCGCCGGAGCGGGACTTCTACTTCGGGGCGCTGGCGCCGGCCCTGTCCGCCGAGAACCTGACGTCGCTCACCGTGCTGCGGAACCACGTGCCCGGGTCCGAGGCGACGCTGGCCGGCCGGGTCCGCCTGGACGGGCTCCACGCCCGGAGGCTCCTGCCCCGGGTCGGCGGGTTCGCGGTCGAGTTCGAGGCCTGGCGAGCGGCGCGCGACGAGGCGGCGGTGCTGGCGTCGCGTGCCCGGGCGGCGTCCGATCCCGATGCCCGATGGGCGGCCCGGGTGGCCGCCTCGGATGCCACCTCCGAGGGCACGCTGGCCAATCTCCGGCTCCACCGGCAGATCCGGGCGCTCTGCCGGACCACCCGCCCCCGGGCCGTGATCGTGACGTTCGAGGGCCACGCCTGGGAGCGGATCGCCTTCCATGCCGCCCGGAGCGTGCGGCCCGACATCCTGTGCATCGCCTACCAGCACACGGTGCTCTTTCCCGGGGCGCACGGGCTGCGCCGCCCGCTGGGGTCGCCCTACGACCCCGACGTGGTGCTCACCACCGGCGAGGTCAACCGGACGCGGCTCGAAGCCGACTGGCCGCGGGTGATCGTCTACGGATCCCACCGCCGCGCGGCCGTGCCCCTCGAGCCCGCGACCGACGCCTCCGACCGGGTCCTGGTCGTTCCCGAGGGCCTGCCCTCCGAATGCGCCGTGCTCTGCGACCTGACCTGGGCGCTGGCGCGGCGCTGCCCGGACGTGGAGTTCCTGGCGCGGTTCCATCCGGTGCTTCCCTTCGAGCGGCTGGCCCGGATGTTCCCCCGCCTGCGCGAGCGGCCGTCCAACGTGGTCCTGAGCGCCGGGTCGTCCCTGGCCACGGACGCCAGCCGCTGCCGCTGGACGCTCTACCGGGGCAGCTCCGCCGTCTTCCAGACGGTGCTGGCCGGTGCGCGGCCCCTCCACTTCCGCCGTCCCGGCGACCCCGACATCGACCCGCTCGCCCCGATGGACGGGTGGCGCGAGGTGGTGGGGAGCGCCGACGAGGTGCACGCATCGATCTCCCGTGACCGCGGGGTCGACACCGGGGCCTGGATCGAGCGCGGTGCCGACGCCCGTGCCTTCTGCGACCGGATCATGGAGCCGGCGGATCCCGGGGTCGTGGCCGCCCTGCTCCGGCTTGAGCCCACTCCGGGCAGGGGCTAACATCCTTCGGCTCGGCACCCTTCCGGGCCCCTCGCACCCTCCCTCCGGATTCCCCACGAGGAACCCCATGTCCAACGCTGGACCCTTTGCGCAGCAGTACCTTGACGAAGCCCGTCAGGTCATCGACGGACTCGACGTCGCGGCCATCGACCGGATGGTGGAGCTGCTGGTGCAGCTCCGGGAAAGCGGCGGGCGGCTGTTCTGCGTCGGGGTCGGGGGAGGCGCGGGCCACGCGGGCCATGCCGTCAACGACTTCCGGAAGATCGCCGGCATCGAGACCTACGCGCCGAGCGACAACGTGAGCGAGCTCACGGCCCGGACCAACGACGAGGGATGGGACACGACCTACGCCGCCTGGCTGAAGGTCAGCCGCCTGTCGGCGGACGACATGCTCCTGATCTTCTCCGTGGGCGGGGGAGACCTCGAGCGGAACATCAGCCCCAACATCGTGCGGGCCCTGCAACTGGCGAAGGAGCGCGGGGCGAAGGTGATCGGGATCGTCGGGCGGGACGGGGGCTACACCGCGAAGGTGGCGGACGCCTGCGTCGTGGTTCCGGTGGTCAACCCGGCCATGATCACCCCGCACACCGAGTCGTTCCAGGCCCTGGTCTGGCACCTCCTGGTCTCGGACCCGCGGCTCCAGGTCATGAGCAACAAGTGGGAATCGAGTACCTGATCGTTCCCGGGGCGAGCCGGCCGGCGCCGAGGGTCCGATAGGCGGCATGCGCCTTTCGTTCAAGGGACTCCTGTTCCCGGTCCTGCTGATCAACATCACCACGGCGGCCAACCTCTGGACGCTGGGCCCGGTGCCCATCGGCCAGAGCCTGTACTTCCTGGCCATCGGCCTGGCGTATTGGCGCGTCCACCGGTCTCCGTACCGGGTGCTCGGCGCGGCGTTGATGGTGGCCGCGGTGGGCCTCAAGGTCGCCTCGGCGGCCCAGGGCGGCGGGCCGTTCGAGATCGGCGTGACCGCCGCCGTCGGACTCCTGTTCACGGTGGCCGGGGCGCTGGTCTACGGAGACGACCCGGGCCGTCTGCACCGCCAGCTGATGGTGTTCTTCGCGCTGTCGGTGCCGGTGCTCTTCGCCCAGAAGGCGGGCCTCCACGCCGGCCTCCTGGTGTGGAACACGGAGGTCTTCCACGCCAACGACGTCTACACGTTCGACGAAGACGACCTGGGCAGCCTGACCTACGTCGCTCCGCTGGTGAAGACGCTGTTCGCGGATGCGTCGGAGATGACCTACACGATCGCCCAGGGGCGCCCCTCCGGACTCCTGTACAGCAACAACGTCCTGTCGGTGTTCCTGGTAATGGCGTTCGCGCTGAACCTCTGCGTCCGGCGACGGCGGGTCACCCAGGTGGCGGACGTGATCCTCGCGCTCTCCATGGCGCTGGTCATGAGCCTGACCGTCCTGGCCTCGGCCGTGATCCTCATGGCCGTGTACGCGGTGACGGGAGGCGCCGAGGGCCGCCGCCGCTGCGCCCAGTTCCTCCTTCCGCTGGCCGGAGCCCTGGCACTGCATTGGGTGCTCTTTCCGGGGATCACCGAGTCCGGCTTCGGTCGGGCGAAGCTGATCACCAGTCTCGTGGGGCGATTCGGGGAGCTGTCGTACCTGCTCAACCTGTCGAGCCTGGCCGCCATCCTGGACAGTCAGGCCACCTCCATCGGGCTCCAGTTCTCCCTGCAGGAGGGGGCGTCGTATTCGCTGGTGGGGCTGCTGCTCCGGAGCCGGATGGCCCTGGGGCTCGTGGTGGTCCTGCCGCTGGCCGGCCTGTTCTACCTCAAGAGGCTCCGGACCGTGGCGCGCCACACTCCCTATGCCGAGGCCTACGGCCTGTTCCTGCTGGCCGCACTTCTCTCCCAACTGGGGGTTCCCTATCTTGGGGCGCCGTCGTTCCAGTACCTGCTCGGCTTCGCTCTGACCCCGCTCTTCGGCGCCCTTCCCATCGTGCGGCGTCCCGTCCGGTCCGAGGGGGGCGACCCCATTCCGGTGTCCGGAGCCACGGCCCGGCGGTTCCCCCGGTTCTTCGAACCCGATCCCCTTCCCGCGAGGTTCCACGAGTGACGCCCGACGTCTCGGTCGTGATCCCGACCCTGGGCGGAGCGTGGGTGGCCGACACCATCGCACGGCTCAACGCCGGTACGGTGGTTCCCCGGGAGATCCTGGTGTGCGTTCCCGAGGGCGTCGCCCACGGCGCGGCCGAGCTGGCGGCGCCGCCGAACGTACGCATCGTGGCCACCCCGTGCCGCGGTCAGGTGGCCCAGCGCGCCCATGGCTTCGGCCTGGCCGAAGGGCCGTGGGTGCTGCAACTCGACGACGACATCTGGCTGGAACGCGACTGCCTGGAAACCCTGGTGGACTTCGCCGCCGCCCATCCGGGCGTGGCGGTGGGGCCGGCCTACCACGACCGGGTGTCGGGCGCCTACCACTCCTTCCGCTCGCCGCGGGACGGACGCCCCAGCGGCATCGAACGGGTCCTGTTCCGGGTCATCAACGGCGCCGACGGCTATCAGCCGGGGCAGGTCGGCGTGTCGGGTGTCAACATGGGCGTGCCCCGCCAGGGCGACTGGCTGGACCTCGGGTGGCTCCCGGGCGGGTGTGTCCTGCACCGGAAGGAGGGACTCGTCCACGAGGCCTTCTATCCGTTCCCGGGCAAGGCCTTCGCCGAGGACCTGTTCCACTCCCGCCTGCTCCGGAAGCAGGGGGTCCGCCTGGCGCGGTGCGGGGCCGCCCGCTGCACGCTGGAGCTTTCGCTGCCGGAGGCCCAGGGCGTGGGGTCGGTGCTCCGGGGCCAGCGGGCCTACGCCCGGGCCATGCGCCACTTCGTGCGCCTGGAGGGCGGCAGCCTGATCCGGCTCCACCTCTATTTCGCGCTGAACTGGCTCGAGCTGTTCTGGCGTCGGGTCACCCGCAGCAGCCGGCTGCCCGCGGCACGCCACGAGGCCGTGTCCGATCCGGTCCTTCCCCGGGGCTGAGGGCCGACTCGTGGCGACCGGGAGCCGTCCGGTGACCGAATCCGTATCCCGTGCGTCGGCCGACCCGGTCTCCTCCGTGCCGGACGGCCTCCGGTGTGCACGATGCAAGGGAGCGCTCCGGCGCGAGGGCGACGGCCTGGCGTGCGACGCGGGCTGTGGCGTGACCTATCCGATGGTGCGGGGCGTGCCCGTGCTCATCGATCCCGACGGAGACAGCCTGTTCCAGTCCGCCCGGACGGACGCGCCCGTCGAGTTCTTCACGGTGCACCCCGTCAAGCGGGCCCTCAAGCGGCTGGTGCCGCGGCCGGGCGTCCACCTGAGCGACCCGGCCATCGGCGAGCTGACCGACCTCCTCCGGGCGCGTGGCGGCGCCCGGGTCCTGATCGTGGGTGGGGGCGACGTGGGCGCCGGACTTCGGAGTCTGCTGGACGATCCGTCGTTCGACGTGGTCGAATCCGACGTGGTCCACGGGCTGCGCACCACCGTCATCATGGACGCCCACGAGATCCCGTTCGCCGACGGGGAGTTCGACTGCTGCATCCTCCAGGCCGTCCTCGAGCACGTGTGTGATCCGCACCGCGTGGTCGAGGAGGTGCACCGGGTGCTCGCACCCGACGGGCTCGTCTACGCCGAGACGCCGTTCATGCAGCAGGTGCACATGGGCCGCTACGACTTCACGCGGTTCACCCACCTGGGGCACCGGCGGCTCTTCCGGCGCTTCGAGTCGATCCGGGAAGGGGTCGTGGCGGGCACCGGAACCGCGCTGGTCTGGAGCGTCGAGCGATTCCTGCTGTCGTTCACCCGGTCCGACCTGGTCCGAAAGGGGCTCCAGTGGTTCGCCCGCGTCGTGTTCTCCCCCCTCAAGTATCTCGACCACCTCACGGTCCGGAACCCGGCGTCCTACGACGGCGCCAGCGGCTTCTACTTCCTGGGCCGGAGGTCGGAGGCGACGCTTTCGGACCGGGAACTCATCGGGCTGTATCGCGGGGCGGACCGGCGATTCTGACCCCGGCGCTCCGGAGGCCCTGATGCGCGTGCTCCACGTGATCACCGGACTGAACAGCGGGGGAGCCGAAACCGCGATGTTCCGCGTCGTCACGGGCACCCCGGACACGTCGACCGCCGTGGTCTCGCTCACGGGGATGGCGCACTACGGCCCCCTCCTGGCGGCCCGGGGCGTGCGGGTGACGGCCCTCGGGCTGAACCTCCGGCGGCCCTGGCCCGGGGCCCTCCTGCGTCTGCACGCGCTGATGCGGCGGGATCGCCCGGACGTGGTCCAGACCTGGCTGTACCACGCGGACCTGCTGGGCGGGCTGACGGCCCGCGCGGCCCGGGTCCGGGGGGTCGTGTGGGGCATCCACGCGGCCAGCCTCGAGCCGTCCAGCATCTCCCGGACCACCCGGCGCGTGGCCCGCCTCGGCGCGAGAGTGTCGGGTGTGGTGCCCCGGGCCGTGATCTGCTGCTCCGAGCCCGCCCGTGCCGCCCACGAGGCGTTCGGGTATCGCCCGGACCGCCTGACCATCGTGGAGAACGGCATCGACATGGCTGCGTTCGTGCCGGACGAGGAGGCGCGTCGGTCGGGCCGGGCCCGGCTGGGCCTGGACGAGGGCACGTTCGTGCTGGGTATGGTGGGCCGGTGGGACCCCGTGAAGGACCACCTCGGATTCCTTCGGGCCCTGTCCGGGTTCCACGCCCGGACGGGCACGGCGGCGGACTGGTGTGCGCTCCTGGTGGGCGACGGTGTGGACGAGGCCAACCCGGTGCTGCGGTCCGCGATCGCGTCGCTGGGTCTGGAGGGCCGGGTCCGGTGCCTGGGGGCGACCACCGACGTGGCGGCCTTCATGAACGTCCTGGACGTCCACGTGCTGCCGAGCCGGACCGAGTCGTTCGGACTCGTGACCGTGGAGGCCATGGCGTGCGGGACTCCCGGAATCGCCACCGACGTCGGACTCGCCCGGGAGATCGTCGGCGACGTCGGCTGGGTCGTGCCCCATTCCGACCCCGAACGCCTGGGACGGGCCGTGGCGGAGGCCTACGCCGCCTGGTTGGATCCGTCCGGCTGGTCGCGGAGGGCCGCCGCCGGACGGACGCGGGTCCAGGGGCGCTTCGGGGTGGAGCGGATGGTCGAGGGGTACGAAGCGGTGTGGAGGTCGGTCGCATGACCAGGTCCCGAGCGCACGGGGAGGGAGCGTAGGATGTGCGGCATCGCCGGTGTGTGGAGCGCCGACCCGTCGGTCGATCCCGTTGGAGCCGCCACGCGGATGGCCGACGACCTCGGTCACCGGGGGCCCGACGACCGCGGACTGGCCGCCCTGGAAGACGGGCGCCTGGCGCTGGGGCACCGCCGCCTGTCGATCCAGGACCTGACCGCGGACGGGGCCCAGCCCATGCACTCCCACTGCGGCCGCTTCGTGGTGGCGTTCAACGGCGAGATCTACAACCACTGGGAACTGCGCGACGCCCTCGGCGGCGGCATCCGGTGGCGGGGGAGGTCCGATACCGAGACGCTGGCCCAGGCGCTGGCCACCTGGGGTCCGGAGGTGGCGCTGCCCCGCCTGGTGGGGATGTTCGCCCTGGCCGCCTGGGACCGGGAGCGTCGGACGCTGATCCTGGCCCGGGACCGGATCGGCGAGAAGCCCCTCTACTACGGCACCCGGGGCACGGGCACGGCCTTCTTCGCGTCGGAGGTCCGGGCGCTGCTGCGTTCCGGTCTGGGCCCGTTCGCCGTGGACGGCTCCGCGGTGGACGGCCTCCTCCATCTCGGATACGTCCCCGAGCCGGCCACGATCCTCGAAGGCGTCCGGAAGGTGGAGCCGGGCACGTGGGTGGAGGTCCGCATGTCCGGCGGGCGGGTCGGAATCCAGGCCGCGTCGTACTGGAGTGCCGCCGAAGCCATCGCCAGTGCCCGGGCCGGGGCTCCGTCGCTGTCTCCCGGGGAGTGGGAGGAGCGCGTCGAGCATGCGCTCCGCCGCGCCGTCGAACGACAGTTGATCGCCGACGTTCCGGTGGGTGCGTTCCTCTCCGGGGGCGTCGACTCGAGCCTCATCGCCGCCATGCTGGGCGACGTGGCCAGCGGACCGGTGCGGACCTTCACCATCGCCATGCCCGGCGACTGGAACGAGGCGCCCCGGGCCCGGCTCATGGCCGATCATCTCGGGACCACCCACACCGAGATCCCGATCTCCGAGCAGGACTGCCTCGACGTGATTCCCCGCCTCGCCACGGTCTTCAGCGAGCCGTTCGGCGACTCGTCCCAGGTGCCGACCTGGCTGGTGGCGCAGGTGGCGCGCCGCGAGGTGACCGTGGCGTTGTCGGGAGACGGCGGAGACGAGTTCTTCGGCGGCTACAACCGCTACGTGACGGGCCGCCGGATCTGGAACCGGCTGGAGGGCGTGCCCCGACCGCTCCGCGCCCTGGGAGGCTTCCTGGCGGAGTCGCGCCCCGGTGCGGCCGCGGGATCGGCGGTGGGGCGTCTGCTGTCGGACGGGGGCACCAAGCTCCGCCGCCGGCTGAAGTTCGAGAAGGGGATGCGGCTGGTGGGCGCCACCTCCGAGCGGGAGTTCTACGCCCGCCTGGTGAGCCACTGGCCCCTGGGCGAGGCGCCCAGCCCCACCGCCGCCGCGTGGCGGCTCGGGACCCCGGAGTGGGTGGAGGCTCTCGACGATCTGGACCCTGCCGAGCGCTTCATGGCCCGGGACCTGGTCCTGTCGCTCCCGGGCCAGATGCTGACCAAGGTCGACCGGGCCGCCATGGCCCACTCCCTCGAGACCCGCGCGCCGTTCCTCGACCCGGACCTGGTCGACCTCTCCTTCGCCGTGCCGGTCGACCTCAAGCTGGACGACCACCAGGGCAAGCTGGTCCTGCGGCGCATCCTGGCCCGCCATGCCCCCACCGGGTGGTTCGAGGCCCCGGAGGCCCGGCAGAAGCTCGGCTTCGGGATTCCGGTGGCGCGCTGGTTGCGTCAGGAGCTCCGGGACTGGGCCGAGGCCCTTCTCGAGCCCACGGTCCTGGCGGACAATCCATACCTGGACCCGGACGCCGTCCGCCTCCGCTGGCGGGAGTTCCTGGGCGGCCGGGCCTGGGAACTGCCCATGTTCACGGTGCTCCTGTTCCAGGCGTGGTACCTGGAGCACCGCAACGCCCTCTCCCGATGACGACACCATCCATCCCGCACACCGGGGGCACCCCGTGAGGATCGGGTTCGTAGCCAACCGGGGATTCGCGCTCTGGAGCTCCCGGCGCCGGCTGATGGCGCGATTGCGCGCGGCCGGTCACGAGGTCTTCTGCTACTCGGTGGACGACGGCTACCGCGCACCCCTCGAGGAGGTGGGAGCGGTCTGGCGGGAGGTGCCGCTCCAGCGCGGCGGTCCGGACCCGCGGACGGATCCGGCCCTCCTGTTCGCCCTCCGGCGGGCCTACGCGGCCGACCGGCTCGATCTGGTGCAGCACTACCACGCCAAGCCCATGGTGTTCGGGAGCCTGGCGGCCCGATGGGCCGGCGTGCCGAGGGTCGTGAACACGGTGACCGGCCTCGGAGAATCCCTGCCGACCGGGGGCCTGGGCCGGACCGTGTCGGTGGCGGCCTACCGCGTGGCCGGCGACCTGTCGGACCGTACCGTCTTCCAGAATTCCGACGACCTGGCGCTCTTCCAGCGCGAAGGGCTGGTGGCGCCGGGCGCGGCGCGGCTCATCGTCAGTTCCGGGGTCGACGTCGATCGCTTCCGGCCTCCGGCCGGAGAGGGCGGGCCGGAGGCGCCTCGGCGGGTCCTGTTCATGAGCCGCCTCCTCCACGCCAAGGGGGTGGCGGAGTTCATCGAGGCCGCGCGGATCGTGCGCCGGGAGGTGGGCCCCGACGTGGTGTTCGAGCTGGCCGGGGAGTGGGATCGCGACCACGGAGACGCGGTCACCGAGGCCGAGATGGCGGCCATGAACGCCGACGGCGCCGTGCGGTTCGTCGGCTACTGTTCGGACCCCGATTCCTGGCTGCCGGGGGCCGTCGCTTTTGTGTGCCCTTCGTACTATCGTGAAGGCGTTCCTCGCACCATCCTCGAGGCGAACGCCTGCGGAGTTCCCGTGATCGGTGCGGATTCCGCCGGCATCCGGGACGCCGTCCGCGACGGGGTGACGGGTTTCCTGGTCCCCCCGATGCAGGCCGACGCCATCGCCGATCGCCTGCTGCGTCTTCTCGGGGATCCCGATCTGGCCCGCGGCATGGGGCAGGCGGCCCGGCGCGAGGCGGAGCAGCGGTTCGATCTCGACGTCATCACGCGCGCCTACCTGAGCCTCTACGAGGGGCTCGGTGTGCCCCTCACCACCGAAGTCGTCTGAATGTCCGGCCCGACGAAGCTCATCATCATCGGTGCCCCGCGCTCCGGAACCAACATGCTTCGAGACGCCCTCTGCCGTCTGGAGGGCGTGCGCACGTGGCCGTGCGACGAGATCAACCCGATCTGGCGCCACGGCTTCCTCCACTACCCGTACGACGACTTCCCGGCGGCGTGGGCCGACGACCGGACCCGGGCGTTCGTCCGGAGTCGCTTCGACCGGCTGGCCGCGGGCCGCCCGGTGGACGTCCTGGTGGAGAAGACCTGCGCCAACTCCCTGCGCGTCGCCTACCTGGCGGAACTCCTGCCGGAGGCCCGCTTCGTGTTCCTCCATCGCGACGGGGTGGACGCCACGGCGTCCGCGGCCAAGCGGTGGACCTCCTCGGTGGACCTGGGCTACACGCTCCGGAAGGCGCGCTTCGTGCCCTGGTCGGACCTGCCGACCTACGGCTACCGGTTCCTCCGGAATCGTCTGGGCCAGTGGGTCCGGGCGGATCGGCGGCTCCCTTCGTGGGGTCCCATGACGGCCGCGGTGGCCCAGGCGGCGGCGTCGGGATCCGTCGCGGAAGCGGCGGCGGTCCAGTGGCGGGATTGCGTGATGCTCGCGTCCCGGGATCTCGCGGACCTGCCGTCCGAGCGCGTGCTCGAGGTGACCTACGAGGGCTTCGTGCAGGACCCGGTGGACGGACTCCGGCGGGTGTTGGACTTCGTGGCCGAGTCCCGCGACGACGCCGACGTCCGCACCGCCGTCGACCACGTCCGGACCAGCCGAGTCGGGCGCGGCCGGGCCGAACTGCTCGAACTGGACGAGGGCCCCGGGCTGGCACGGATCCTCGACGAGCCCCTGGCGCGACTGGGCTACCCCCCGCTGGACGCGGTCCCGGAGGAGGCGTGACGGCCCTCCAGGCCCTGGTCAAGCGGGTCTTCGACGTCGTGTTCGCCGCCGCCGTCCTGATCGGGCTCGGCTGGCTGATCGCGCTGGCCGTGGTGGCCGCGACCCTGGATACGGGCCGCTTCGGGATCTTCCGCCAGATCCGGATCGGCCGTGATGGGCGGCCGTTCCGCATCTACAAGGTCCGCACGATGCGGGACGGAACCGGACCCGACACCAACGTCACGGCCGGCCACGACCCGCGGATCACGGCGCTGGGCCGGTGGCTCAGGCGCCTCAAGATCGACGAGCTCCCCCAGTTCCTGAACGTCCTCCTCGGCGACATGTCGGTGGTCGGGCCGCGACCCGACGTGCCGGGGTTCGCCGACAGGCTGGCCGGTGCGGACCGGGTGCTCCTGACCGTGCGCCCCGGCGTGACCGGTCCCGCGGCCCTGGTCTTCCGCGACGAGGAGGAGCTGCTGTCGGCGGTTCCGGACCCGGAGCGCTTCAGCGACGAGGTCCTGTGGCCCCTCAAGGTCCGCATCAATCGCGACTACGTGGAGCACTTCTCGTTCCAGCAGGACCTGCGTCTGATCGCCGACACGGTGGTGCCAAGCCTGCGCCTGTCACGGGCGCTGCGTCAGGCCGCCCAGCTCCGGCGTTCGCTTCCTTCCCTTTCTGACGACCTCCCCACGGAGCGCGTGCGTGTCGACTCCTGAAGCCCCCCGGGTGTACCTGTCGCCCCCCCACATGTCCGGACGCGAACTCGAGCGCATCGAAGAGGCGTTCGAATCCAACTGGATCGCCCCCCTCGGCCCCCACGTGGACGCCTTCGAGCGCGAGTTCGCGGCGTACGTGGACGCCCCCCACGCGGTGGCGCTGTCGGCCGGGACTGCGGCGCTCCACCTGGCCCTGAAGCTGGCCGGAGTCGGACGGGGCGATCGGGTCATGGTCAGCTCGCTCACGTTCGTGGCCAGCGCCAACCCCATCCGGTACGAGGGGGCGGAGCCGATCTTCGTGGACAGCGAGCGGGCGTCCTGGAACATGGACCCGGCCCTGGTCGCCGAGGGCCTGGCCGACCTGGCCCGCCGCGGCGAACTGCCGAAGGTGCTCCTGGCCGTCCACCTCTACGGGCAGACCTGCGACCTCGATCCCATCATGGAGGCGTGCGCCGAGTACGGCGTGACGCTGATCGAGGACGCGGCGGAGGCCCTCGGGTCGGACTACAAGGGCCGGCCGCCCGGGACCTTCGGACACTCCGGCATCTTCTCGTTCAACGGCAACAAGATCATCACGACGTCGGGAGGCGGCATGATGGTCACCAACGACGGAGACATGGCCGTCCACGCGCGGAAGCTGGCGACCCAGGCCCGGGAGCCCGAGTCCTTCTACGAGCACGCGGAGCTGGGCTACAACTACCGGCTGAGCAACGTCCTGGCGGGCATCGGGCGCGCCCAGATCGCGGTCATCGAGGAGCGCGTGGCCGCCCGGCGACGGAACTTCGCCCGCTACGAAGAGGCCCTTTCCGACCTTCCGGGCTTCTCCTTCCAGCCGGAAGCGCCCTGGGGCCGGCACACCCGCTGGCTCACCTGCATCCAGGTGGACCCCGAGGCCTTCGGCGCCACCGCCGAGGACGTCCGGCTGGCCCTGGAGGAGCACAACATCGAGTCCCGGCCCCTGTGGAAGCCGATGCACCTCCAGCCCCTGTACGACGGCTGCGCCATGCTGGGCGGGGCCGTGTGCGAGGAGTTCTTCGACCGGGGCCTGTGCCTTCCGTCGGGATCGAGCCTGGCCGACGCCGACCTGGACCGGGTCGTGGACGTGATCCGCGCGCGGTGCGCGGGGTGACGGCGTGATCCTGGTCACCGGAGGGGCGGGCTTCATCGGATCGCACATCGTCGATGCCCTGGCCGCCCGCGGCGAGGACGTCGTGATCCTCGACAGCTTCGACACGTTCTACGCCCGCAGCATCAAGGAGGAGAACCTCGCCGCCGCCCGGGACCACCGGAACGTGACGGTCGTGGAAGGCGACATCCGCGACCGCGACCTGGTGCGTGGGTTGCCCGACGGGATCGACACGATCGTCCACCTGGCCGCCCGGGCCGGAGTCCGCCCGTCGCTGGCCGCGCCGGTCCTGTACGCGGACGTCAACGTGCTCGGCACGTCGGTCCTGCTCGACTTCGCCCGGGAGCGGGGCATCGGGTCCTTCGTGTTCGCGTCGTCGTCGTCGGTCTACGGGAACAACGACAGCATCCCCTTCCGCGAAGACGACCGGGTGGACCATCCCATCTCGCCCTACGCGTCCACGAAGAAGGCCGGCGAACTCCTCTGCCACACCCAGGCACACCTCTACGGCACGTCGTGCATCTGCCTGCGCTTCTTCACCGTCTACGGTCCCCGGCAGCGGCCCGACCTGGCCATCCGGAAGTTCAGTGCGCGCCTCCTGACCGGGGAGCCGATCCCGCGCTACGGAGACGGGAGCACGGCCCGGGACTACACCTACGTCACGGACATCGTGGACGGCGTGACCGCCGCCCTGGAACTGGCCCGCTCCACCGACGGTCGGTACGACGTGATCAACCTGGGAGAGTCGCGCACGGTCCGCCTGTCCGAGATGATCGGGGTGCTCGGCGACGTGCTGGACCGGACGCCGGTGATCGAGCAACTGCCCACCCAGCCCGGCGACGTCGAACGGACGTTCGCGGACGTGTCGCGGGCCCGGGAGGTTCTGGGATACGCGCCGTCCGTGGATTTCGAGGACGGCGCCCGGGCGTTCGCCGAGTGGTACCTGGCCCGCGGGGCGCGCCAGGACGGCGTTCCGGGGTTCGCCTGATGCCCTGCCTCTTCCACGGAGATATCCGATGAGCCTGGTCCGCAGGGTCGGGCGGAATCTGAACGCCCGGGGCGTGGCGCGACTGTCTCATCTCTTTGCGAAGAAGAGCTTCCGCTTCTTCGAGAAGTACCTGTCGCTCCACGTGACGCCGGCCCACTACTACTCGCCGATCCCGCGGACCGACGAACTGGGCCCGGAGGTCTTCGAGAAGGTCTACGCCGACACCGGACTGGACTGGAACCTCGACGTCCAGCTCGCCTACCTCGACGGGGTCTTCGCGGACTACACCGAGGAGTACCGGCCGGAGCCGAACCCCGGGCTGTCCCTGGTGGACGCGTTCGCGCTCTACGCCATGATCCGGAAGTGGAAGCCGGCGCTCATGGTCGAGATCGGGTCGGGCTTCTCCACCCAGATCGCGCTGCGGGCCCTCCGGAAGAACCGGGAGGAGGGGCACCCGTTCCGCTTCGTCGCCATCGAGCCGTACCCCCGTCCCGAACTCCACGCCATCGACGACCCGGACTTCGAGCTCATGGCCGCCCGGGTCCAGGACGTGGACCTGGCCTTCTTCCAGGACGTGGACCTCCTGTTCATCGACTCGACCCACGTCAGCAAGATCGGCAGCGACGTGAACTACGAGATCCTCGAGATCGTCCCGTCGTTGAAGCCCGGCGCGGTGATCCACTGGCACGACATCGTCATGCCCACCAACTACTGGCGCGAGTGGATCCGGGACGGAAACCAGTTCTGGAACGAGTCCTACCTGCTCCACGCGTTCCTGCTGTTCAACGACGCCTTCGAGGTGTTGTGGGCGGCGCGGTACATGCACCTGACGCAGGGCGACGGCCTCCGGGCCCGATTCCCCTACGTCCGAGACGACCATCGACTGATGTCGTTCTGGATCCGGCGGACGCCGGAGCCGGACGCTTCCGGCTGACCCGGGTCCGGTCGGCGGGCCGATCCCGGCACCTCCGGGAGGGCCGGAAAACCGGGCCGCGGGGGGCTGCCGCCAGCCTTTTCGACGCACCGGGTTTCCGGTACCTTCCCATGCTGTAGAGCGGTCCCTCTCCTCGCCCGAACGACAGGTCCTACCCGATGGTTGCAGTCGTACCCGACGTTGCCGGTCTCACCGTGGAGCTCTTCGCCGACGGCGCCGATCTCCCCACCATGGTGAAGATGGCGGAGGACCCGTTGATCAAGGGGTTCACGACGAATCCCACCCTGATGCGGAAGGCGGGGATCTCCGACTACGAGGCGTTCGCGCGTCGGGTGCTGGCGGCCATCCCGGACCGTCCCATCTCGCTCGAGGTCTTCGCGGACGACTTCGACGGGATGGTGGAGCAGGCCACGAAGATCGCCGGCTGGGGTCCCAACGTGAACGTGAAGGTTCCGGTCACGACCACGTCGGGGGAGTTCTGCGGTCCGGCCATCTCGGCGCTGTCGGAGGCCGGGGTCACGCTCAACGTCACGGCCCTGTTCACGGTGGAGCAGGTGGACGCGGTCCTGGAGGCCCTGCGCTCGGACGTGCCGGCCTTCATCTCCGTGTTCGCCGGACGCATCGCCGACACGGGTCGCGATCCCATGCCGATCATGCGCGAAAGCGCCCGGCGGATCCACGAACGGAAGGACACCCGCTTGATCTGGGCCAGCCCGCGGGAGCTGCTCAACGTGTTCCAGGCCGACGAGGTCGGATGCGACATCATCACCGCCACGGACGGCATCCTGGGCAAGCTGGGATCGGTGGGGAAGGACCTCGACGAGTTCTCGTTGGACACGGTGCGGATGTTCTTCGACGACGCGTCGAGCGCCGGCTACTCGATCTGAGGCGCGGGCCACGGGCCAATCCCTTCACACCCCCGGCGGCACGATGAACTATCGAATTCTCTCCGGCGCCCACGCGGCCGCCGGCGCTACGGACGGCTCCACCCCCCCGTGTCTGGAGCGTCCGGGCCTTCGGGTGGAAGGGTCCGGATGGGTCTCGTCGGACCTGCCGGACGGGGCCACCCTGCTCTTCCTCGGGAATGCCCTCGGCTGGCGCACCGACCGCGGCCTCGCGCCGGTGGAGGACCTGCCCCGGGAACTGCGACAGCGCGCGGCGGAGGCTCCCCTGGACGCCGTGGCCGAGGCCATCGAGGGATCGGCCCTGCTGGTCCGGGTGGATGCGGACGGGGCGGCGGAGGTCCGCGGCGACCGGTACGGCCGGATCGAGATGTTCTACCGGACCGACGGGGGTGGCATGGCCGCCGCGTCCGATCTGGACCTCCTGGGCGGAAGTCCCCACGCGGACGGCTACGACCAGGCCGCCCTGGCCCACATGCTGACCTACTACGGCCACTGCCCGCCCAAGGGCCACACCATCTATCGGGGTGTGCGACGTCTGCGGGTCGGTGAGACCGTCCGCCTCCGGGGGTCGGAGGTCGCGTTCGAACAGGCACCCTTCTCGCCGGTCCCGACCGCCGACTACGAGGTGGCCGACCACGACCGGTACCGGGACGCCTTCCTGGACCACCTCCGGGCCGCCGGCTCCGAGAAGGGCAACCTCGTCTACCTGTCGTCCGGATGGGATTCCACCGGCATCCTCGCGGGCCTGGTCCACGTCTTCGGCGCCTCGAAGGTCCGCGGCGTCATCGGGCGCATGCGGTACTCGGACCGGAGCGGCGTGTGCAACCGCTTCGAGATGGCCCGGGCCCGGGCCTTCGCCGACCACTACGGCGTGTCGCTCGACGTGGTCGACTTCGACATCACGGGTGCCGGCGGAGCCGACTTCTTCCGCTCCTACGCCCCGTTCATGCGGGCCCATCAGCTCTACAGCTTCAACATCCTGAGCCACGGCAGGCTGACCGAGTACGCGGCCGAGCACGTGGACGACGGTGAGGCCGTGTTCGCGGGGGAGATCAGCGACGGCGCCCACAACCTGGGCTTCAGCCAGTACGCGACCTGGTTCCATCCGTCGTTCGGCTTCCGGGAATACGCCGACAAGATGGCCGGCTACCAGTTCGGGCCCACGTATATGACGCGCCTGATGGCCGGCGAGATCGACTCCGACCCGGTCCACATGCTGTTCCGGGCCCGGGCCGCGAACGTGGCCTTCGATCCCGTGGATCCCGAGTCCGTGCCGCTCCAGCTGCTGACCAGCTTCTTCCTCCGCAACGGCCGGATGCCCTTCTGGTCGCTCTCGAACTCCCGGATCGTGACCCCGGAGGGCGCCGAGGCCTACACGTCGGCCATGCAGGACGCCTATCTCCGGGACATGGTCCCGCACCTGACGCCCGACACGATCTACTCGGTGCTGCTGCACCTCTACAACTCGTTCCACTGGCAGGGGGCGACGGTACGGACGCTGCCCACCCTGTCCCGCGGGGCAGGCCTGCGCCTTGATCTTCCGTTCTGGGATCAGGGCATCCAGGACTTCCTGTCGGCCATGCCCGAGAGCTGGGGCCGGGGGCTCGACCTGAACAACACGAAGTTCCCGCTGAAGCGGATGCTCGAACACGAACTCGACTATCCCATGCACCTCCAGGCGGGTCCGCACTCCTACACCTACGACGTGGACCACGCCTTCAACCACTACGAAGAGGCGTTCTCCTTCTCGGGGCTGCGAC
Source organism: Longimicrobiales bacterium (assembly GCA_040216925.1). Classification (GTDB taxonomy): domain Bacteria; phylum Gemmatimonadota; class Gemmatimonadetes; order Longimicrobiales; family Gaopeijiaceae; genus JAJCZZ01. The sequence goes on along the minus strand of JAVJOF010000018.1, from coordinate 213,446 downwards.
CCGCGTTCGAGGCGGCGCTGGAAGGACGCCCGTACCGTCAGGTGCTGTCGGAGGAGTACTTCGCGTTGGACTACATCGACGGCCTGGCCGACCGCTACCTGGCCGGGGCCGATCTGGAGGTTCCCGAGATCGCGGACCTCGCGCCCATCGCCGTGTTCTGCCTGGGGGGATGGTACGGGAAGACCTGAGATGTCGCTCCTGCCGGTTCCCTCGCTCCGTTTCCGTCCTGCCCCGTCCCGCGTTGCCGCCCTCCGGCGGTCGCCGGGAGGCCGCCCGTGACCCTCGCCCGTCCGCACTGAGATCTCCATGGCTTCGAACGACTTCGTGTCCCAGCTCTTTTCCGTCCAGGACCGCGCCATCGCCCTCACCGGCGCCGGTGGCTTTCTCGTCGGCGAGATGGCCCGCGCCCTGGGCCGTGCCGGCGCGCGCGTCGGCGTGTTCGACCTGAGTCTCGAGCAGGCCGAGCGGGTGGCGGGTGAGATCTCCGACGCCGGCGGTCAGGCCCTGGCCGGCACCCTGGACGCCCGCAGCCGCGAGAGCTTCGAGGCGGCCCTCGGCACCATGGAGGATCGCTTCGGCGGGGTGGACGGGATGGTCAACGGTGCCGGCATCAACGCGCCGACGCCGTTCCTGGAGATTCCCCTCGACGAGTGGAACGACATCATCGCGGTGCAGCTCACCGGGACCATGCTCGGGTGCCAGGTCTTCGGCCAGGCCATGCTGGCGCGGGGCAGGGGCTCGATCATGAACATCAGCTCGGCTTCGTCCGGCCCGCCGCTGTCCAAGGCCTTCACCTACTCGGCGGCCAAGGCCGCGGTGAAGAACCTGACCCAGAACCTGGCCCGGGAGTGGGCCACGAAGGGGGTCCGCGTCAACGCCCTCCGTCCCGGCTTCTTTCCCACCGACTGGAGCCGCGAGCACTTCATCACGCCGGAGCGCGAAGCCGCGATCCTGGGCCACACCCCCATGGCGCGGTACGGAACGCCCTCGGAGCTCGTGGGTGCCGTGATCTGGCTGATGTCCGACGCATCGTCGTTCGTGACCGGCGCCGAGATCGCCGTGGACGGCGGCTTCACCGCCATGACCATCTAGGGAGTGACCATGAAGACCGTTGTCGTGACCGGGGGAGCCAAGGGGATCGGGGCGGACATCACCCGGGCGTTCCACGCTGCCGGATACACCGTGGTGGTGGGGTCGCGCTCGGCCGACGGTGCCGAGATCGGGTTCTCCGACCGCGTGCGGTTCCGCGCCTGCGACGTCCGCCGGCCGGAGGAGCTCCACGCGCTGGCCGACTTCGCGGTGGAGGCCACGGGCCGCCTCGACGCCTGGGTGAACAACGCCGGCTTCTCGAAGTGGTGCGCGCTCGACGACCTGACCGAGGAGTTCGTGGACGACATGATCCGCACCAACCTCCACGGGGTCATCTTCGGCTGCCAGGCTGCAGCCCGGCGGATGCCGGACGGCGGGGTCATCGTCAACGTGTCGAGCCTGGCCGGCCGACGTGGGAGCGCCAACAACACCGCGTACTGCGCGTCCAAGTTCGGCGTGACCGCCGTGACCCAGTCGCTCGCCAAGGAGCTGGGCGGCCGGGGCATCCGGGTGAACGCGGTCTGCCCGGTCTACGTGGTCACGGCCGGCCTGACCGAAGCGCTCCAGGAGGCGGTTTCGCCCTCCGGAGGCGACCAGGAGCCCTACCTGGCCGAGTTCGCGCGCTCGCAGTCGGCCCTGGGCCGGCTTCCCACCGGAGGCGAAGTGGCCGACGCCGTTCTCTTCCTGACCGACGGCGCCCACGCCGTCACCGCCCAGTCGCTGAACGTGGACTGCGGCGTCATGCCCTTCTGAGGACCGATCCGTGCCTTCCTCCCCGACCGTCGTCGCGGTCATCCCTGCGCGGATGGCGTCGTCGCGCTTTCCCGGCAAGCCCCTCACGCCCATCGCCGGCCTGCCCATGGTGGAGTACGTCCGGCGCCGGGCCCTCCTGGCTCCGGGCATCGACCGGGTGGTCGTGGCCACGTGCGATCGGGAGATCCTGGACGCGGTGGCCGCCCACGGCGGCGAGGCCGTCATGACCCGGGACGACCACGAGCGCTGCACGACCCGCGTGGCCGAGGCCGTGGACGGCATCGAGGCCGACATCGTGGTCCTGGTTCAGGGCGACGAACCGCTGGTCCTGCCGGAACTCCTGGACGAGGTGGCGGCGCCCCTGGCCACCGACGCCGGGCTGGCGGCCACCAACCTGCTCACGCCGCTGGCGGACGACGCCGAGCGTGCCAGCCCCGACATCGTGAAGGCGGCGGTCGGAGTGGGCGGCGACGTGCTCTTCTTCTCCCGGGGCGCGCTGCCGTTCTTCCGGGAGCGGACCCGCGTCCCGGTGTTCCGGCAGACCGGCATCATGGCGTTCTCCCGGAAGGGCCTGCTCGACTACGTGGACCTTCCCGAGACGCCTCTGGAGCGTGCGGAGTCCGTGGACATGCTCCGGCTGATCGAGCACGGCCTCCGCATCCGCGGCGTGGTGGCGGACTGTGCGACCCAGGGGGTGGACCGCCCGGGTGACGTGGGCCTCGTGGAGGCGATGCTGGACGAGGACCCCGTGCAGCGCGTGGTCAACGGACGAGTCCTCGGTATGGAGGTGCGCTCGTGAAGGCGCTGGTGGTGGGCTACGGCTACATGGGCGAGATCCGGCTCCGGGTCACGGAGGCGTTGGAGGGCATCGAGGTGGCGGGCATCGCCGATCCCCACCCGGCGGCGCCCCTCCCGGACGCCTACCCCGTGTTCGACGACTGGCGCGAGGCCCTGGACCGGACGGACCCGGACGTGGTGTTCGTCTGCACCCCGAACCACCTCATCCCGGACATCGCCTGCGCGGCTCTGGAGCAGGGGCGCCACGTGTTCTGCGAGAAGCCCCCGGGCCGCAACCTGGCCGACATCCAGCGCATCTGCGCGGCGGAGGCGGCGTCGCCGGGCAGCAAGCTGATCTTCGGCTTCAACCACAGACACCATCCGTCGGTGGTGGACGCGAAGGCCATTGTGGATTCCGGGGCCGTGGGTCGGATCCTGGTGCTGCGGGGGGTCTACGGGAAGTCGGGCGGCAGCGGCTTCGAGCACTCCTGGCGGAACGACCCGGCCGTCGGTGGCGGAGGGATCCTCCTCGACCAGGGCATCCACATGCTGGACCTCTTCCGCCACTTCTGTGGGGACTTCACGCAGGTCATGGGGATGCGGCAGACGAGCCACTGGGACATCCCCATGGAGGACAACGCTTTCGTGCTGCTCCGGAACGCGTCCGGCCAGATGGCCCAGCTCCACTCGTCGGCCACGCAGTGGAAGCACATGTTCCGGCTGGAGATCACCCTGGAGGGCGGATACCTGCACATCGCGGGGCTCCTGTCCAAGTCGGGGAGCTACGGACGGGAGCACCTCCTGGTGGGCCGCCGCTCCGCCGTGAGCGCGGTGGGCAACCCCTCCGAGGAGATCACCTACTACGACACGGACCTCTCCTGGGACACCGAGGTGCGCCATCTGCTGGACTGCATCCGGGAGGACCGCCCGGTCGAGATCGGGTCCTCCACGGACGCCCTCCGGGTCATGGAAATCGTCGAGTCCGTGTACGCGAGCGATCCTGTCACCACCGCACGGAGCTGAGTGACCGTGGAAAAGCGCATCGTGTCGTTGCAGGAACTCTCGGACGCCGAGCTGCATCCCACCGAGTTCCAGGAGGAATATCTCGACATCCTCCGGCGGACCACCGGAACCGAACTGCCCGCCGGGGAACGGAGGGACGTGGTCTGTCCGTTCGACCAGTGCGGCCCCGGCGAGCCGGCGTTCGAGCGCGACGGGTTCCGCTACCGCGACTGCGTCAACGGAGGCGGGACCTTCGCCTCGCCCCGCCCCTCCGACGAGGCCCTGACCCGCTTCTTCCAGACGTCGGAAGCGGCCCGGTACTGGCGTGAGACGCTCTTCCCCGCCACACGGGAAGCGCGGATGGAGAAGCTGGTGCGCCCGCGGGCCGACTGGATCCTGAACTCGGTCCGGGAAGTGGTCGGTGAACCCGACAGCCTGCTCGACATGAGCGCCGGGTCCGGCCCGTTGCTCCGGCTTCTGGCGGAGGAAGGGTCGTTCCGCCGCATCGCGGCGGGATCGTCGGCCCCGGACGACCTCCCGGACACGGGGGGCACCGTCGAGGTCCTCGCGGCGGACGACACGGAAGACGGATGGCAGGTGGTGACCCTGCTCGAAGCCCTGGAGCGGGCCCACGACCCGAACCGTCTGCTGGCGACGGCCGCGCGGCGCGTGCGGCCGGGTGGCCTCCTGTTCGTGACCTGCACCCTCAGCAGCGGCTTCGGCAACAGCATGCTCCGGGAGACGGCGCCTTCGCTGGTGCCGCCCGACAAGCTCAACCTCCCGTCGGTCCGGGGTCTCCGGATGCTTCTGGAGGGCGAGTGGGACGTCGTCGAGCTCAGTACGCCCGGCCGCCTCGACGTCGAGCAGGTCCGCCGGGAGATGGACCGTCACCCCGACGCCTCGTGGCCTCCCTTCCTCCGGCACCTCGTCACGGACGAGAACCCCGAGGTGCGTGAGGCCTTCCAGCAGTTCCTCCAGGAGCACCGCCTCGCGTCGTTCGGACGCGTGGTCGCGGTGCGGAGATAGTCATGCTCGCAGCCGCCGTGAAAGCCGACCTGAAGGCCGGACGTCCCTCCATCGGGTCGTGGCTGTCCATGGCCCACGAGTCCATCGCCGAGATCCTGGCCGGCGCCGGATACGACTGGGTGGTGGTCGAGACCGAGCACACCGCCATCGACGTGTCGGAGGTGCTGCGCCTGATGATGGCCATCGAGGGCGCCGGAGCGCTTCCGTTCGTCCGGGTGGCCTGGAACGACCCGATCCAGATCAAGGCCGTGCTGGACTCCGGGGCGGCCGGGATCCTGGTGCCCATGGTCAACTCGGCGGCGGACGCGCGGGCGGCCGTCGACGCCTGCAAGTATCCGCCCCTGGGCAAGCGTGGGGTCGGCCTGGCCCGGGCGCAGGGGTACGGGCAGAACTTCAAGGAGTACGTGGAGCGGGCCAACGAAGACGGCCTGTTGATGGTGCAGATCGAACACGTCGACGCCGTCCGCAACATCGAGGAGATCCTGGACGTCGAGGGCATCGACGGGACCTTCATCGGACCGTACGACATGTCGCTGTCCATGGGCATACCGGGCCAGCTCGAGCATCCGGACATCCTGGCCGCCATGGACACGGTCCTGGAGGCCACCAAGGCCAAGGGCCTGACCCCGGGCATCCACCTGGTCCACCCGGACGGCGCCGAGCGGCGCCTGGCCGAGGTCCTGGGCAAGGGGTACCGCTTCCTGGCCATGGGCACGGACATCCTCTTCCTGGGCGATTCCGCACGGTCGCTGGCGCGCACCGCCATGCGGGCCGCGGGACGGGACGAGGGCGGGGCATGACCCGCATCGCGGCGCTGGTCCTGGACTTCGACGGCCTGCTCGTGGAGTCCAACGGGGTGAAGGACGAGGCGTTCCGGACGATCTTCGCACGGTATCCCGAGGTCGAGTCCGAGGCGTGGGCGTTCCACCGGACCCACGTGTCCCGGTCCCGGTACGACAAGTTCCGGCACCTGGTGGAGACCCTGCTCGGCGTGCCGTCCGGTGCCGGGGCCGACGCGCGGGTGGAGGCGCTGGTGGCGGACTTCTCCGCCCTCGTGGCGCATCGGGTGGCCGAGGTGCCCGAGGTGCCCGGCGCCACGCCGTTCCTGCGCACCTGGTCGCAGCGTCTGCCGCTGTATCTGGCGTCCATGACGCCCCAGGTCGAGCTGGAGGCCATCGTCGAACGCCGGGGCATCCGGGGCTACTTCCGCGAGATCTTCGGATGCCCGCCGCACCGGAAGGACGAGGTGCTGCGGCTGTGCGCGGAGGAGCTGGGCGTCGAGACCGACGCCGTGATCATGATCGGCGACGCTCCCGGGGACATGGAGGCCGCGGCCCGGGCCGGCGCCGGATTCATGGGCAGGGACAGCGGCATTCCGTTCCCCGACGACGTCCCTCTGGTACCCGACATGCACGCTCTTTCCCTGGAACTCGAGGCGCTGCCGTACTGATGGACCACCACATCTACATCTCGCTGTCCACCTTCTGCGAGTACGACGACACCCCGAGGCAGATCCTCGAGGAGAGCGGCATCCCGTACTCCCTGAACACGACGGGCGTCCGGGCCACGCCGGATCAGGTGCTCCGTGAGGCCGCCGACGCTACGGTCATCGTGGCCAGCGTCGAGCCCTACGAAGCCGACCTGCTGGCCCGGCTCCCGAAGCTCCGCTGCATCAGCCGGTGCGGGGTGGGCGTCGACGCCATCGACCTGGCGGCGGCCGAAGCCCGGGGGGTGGCCGTCCGCAACACGCCCGACGCGCCCAGCCAGGCCGTGGCGGAACTGGCGGTCACGTTTCTCCTGGCCCTGTCCCGGAGCCTGATCGAACAGGACGCCCACCTCAAGAAGCGGGAGTGGGTGCGGCTCGAGACCCACCTCCTGAGCGGTCGGACCGTGGGCATCGTGGGCTTCGGCCGGATCGGCCAGCGTGTGGCGACGCTCCTGAACGCCTTCGGCATGCGCGTCCTGGCCAGCGATCCCGCCGTGTCCCCCGAGCAGGCGAAGGCGGCGGGTGCGGAGCTGGTGGCCCTCGAGGCACTCCTCGACCGGGCGGACATGGTCACGGTCCACGCGTCGACGCCCGAGGGGGGTGCTCCGATCCTCGGCCGCGACGAACTGGCGCGCCTCAAGCCGGGCGCGTTCGTCGCCAACCTGGCCCGGGGCGGCATGGTGGACGAGGCGGCGCTGCTGGAGGGGCTGGAGAGCGGCCGCATCGGCGGTGCGGGCCTGGACGTGTTCTCCGAGGAGCCCTACGACGGGCCCCTCCTCGATGCGCCGCGGGTGATCCTCTCGCCGCACTCGGCCACCCGGGCCGCGGAGACGCGGATCCGCATGGAGATCGAATGCGTCCAGAACGCCGTCGACTTCGTCCGGTCGGCCTCGTGAGCGACACCGGGGGGGGCGCCGACCGCGTCACCGTGGTGGCCGAGGCCGCCCAAGGCTTCGAGGGCTTCCCGCGCCAGGCCCAGCTCCTGGCCCGGGCCGGCGCCCAGGGCGGAGCCGATCTGGTCAAGCTCCAGCTCGTGTACGCCGACGAACTGGCCGTTCCCTCGTACCGGTGGTACGACCTCTTCCGGGAGCTGGAGATGTCGGACGAGGAGTGGCGGAGCGTGGCGGACGAGGCCGAGCGGTGCGGCATCGGGCTGGCCTTCGACGTCTACGGGCCGCGTTCGCTGGACATGGCGGTGGCGCTGGGTGCCCGCGCCGTGAAGGTGCACTCGACCGACTTCTTCAACGCCGAGCTCGTGGACGCCGTCCTGGCCACGGGGCTCGACATGTGGTTCTCCATCGGCGGGATCAGCCTCGACGAGGTGGCGGAGTTCCTCGACCGCCACACGCCCACCCGTCCCGACCAGCTCACGCTGATGTACGGCTTCCAGGCCGAGCCGACCGCGGCGGGCGACAACAACCTCCGGCGCCTGGCCACCATCCGGGAGCGCTTTCCCGACGTGCGCCTCGGCTTCATGGATCACGCGGCCGGCGACAGCGACGACGCCGGATGGCTGGGGGTGCTGGCGTTGCCGTACGGCGTCCGGGTCATCGAGAAGCACATCACCCTGGGCCGGGCGTTGAAGATCGAAGATGACGTGTCGGCCCTGGACGCGGCGGACTTCTCGGACTACGTGGGCCGGATCCGCACGGCCGAGGCCGCCCTCGGCGTTGCGGACGGGTGGACCACCGACGCCGAAACGGCCTACCGGACCCGGGCCCTCAAGGTGGTGGTGGCCCGACGCGACCTGGCCGCCGGCGAGGTGGTCTCCGCCGCGGACGTCATGCTCAAGCGGACGGCCCTGGCCGACGGGGCCCGGGTCGTGTTCCGCCTCGACCGTGCGGTGGGGCGGGAGCTGACCGCTCCGGTGGCGGCGCACGAAGCGGTCACGGCGGAACGGTTGCGGGAGCCGGCGTGAGCCGACGGATCTTCCTGACCGGCGGCTCGGGGCTGTTGGCCCTGAACTGGGCCGCCGACCTGCGGACGTCCCACGACGTCGTGCTCGGCCTCCACGAGCGCCAGGTCCGGCTGGACGGCACCGAGGGCGCTCCGTGCCGTCTCGAGACCCTGGACGACGCCCGGCGCACCCTGGCCGGGGCCGAGCCCTCGCTCGTGATCCACACGGCGGGCCTGACCAGCGTCGAGGGGTGCGAGGCCGATCCGGACCTGGCCCGGCTCGCCAACGTGACCCTGGCCGCCAACGTGGCCGTGGCGTGCGCCGAGGCGGGTGTGCCGTTGGTCCACGTCAGCACGGACCACCTGTTCGACGGGACCGACCCGCTGGCCACCGAGACGCGGCCCGTGTCGCCCCTCAACGTCTACGGCGCCACCAAGGCCGAGGCGGAACGGGAGGTGCTCGACGCCCACCCGGACGCGCTGGTGGTCCGGACGAACTTCTACGCATGGGGCATGCCGTGGCGGAGTTCGTTCAGCGACATGATCGTCGACGGCCTCCGGGCCGGCCGGTCCCTGACGCTTTTCCACGACGTGTTCTACACCCCCATCCACACGGCGCCCCAGCGGGAGGCGGTCTTCGATCTGGTGGCCGCCGGGGTCCGTGGCGTGGTGAACGTCGTGGGCGACGAACGACTGTCCAAGCTCGACTTCGGCCGGCGCCTGGCCGAGGTGTTCGACCTGGATGCCGACCTCATCCAGGCCGGGTCCATCACCGACCGCACGGCCCTGGTGCAGCGGCCCATGGACATGAGCCTCTCCAACGAACGCGCCCGGACCCTCCTCGGCCGCAGCCTCGGCGGGGTCGACGCCCACCTGACTCTCCTCCAGCAGCAAGAACGCTCCGGTCTTGCTCAGGAACTGCGCACGCTATGATTCCCTACGGTCGTCACTTCCTGGACGAGGACGACGTCCAGGCCGTCGTGGACCTCCTCCGTCGCGGGCCTCTGACACAGGGGCCCATGGTCGAGGTCTTCGAGGCCGCCGTGGCCGAGTACGTCGGCGCCGACTACGCCGTGGCCGTGGCCTCGTGCACGGCCGGCCTCCACATCGCCGCCGCGGCGGCCGGCATGGGCCGTGGGGATCGGCTGGTCACGTCGCCGATCACGTTCGTGGCCAGCTCCAACGCCGGGCTCTACAACAACGGGAAGGTCTCCTTCGCGGACATCGACCCCGAGACCGTGAACATGAGCCCCGACGCCCTGGGTGCCGTCCTGGACGCCACGGACGACACCCGTGTGGTCATGCCCGTCCACTTCAGCGGGCTCCCCTGCGACATGCCCGCCATCCGGGCGCGGGCGAACGAGGCCGGCGCCGCCGTCATCGAAGACGCGGCGCACGCCCTGGGCGGCTCGTACGAAGACGGGTCCATGGTGGGCTCGTGCACCCATTCCGACATGGCGGTCTTCTCGTTCCACCCGGTCAAGCTGATCGCGGCGGGCGAGGGCGGGGTGGTCACCACGAACGACCCCGAGATGTACCGCCGCCTCCTGCGCCTGCGCAGCCACGGGATCAACAAGGCCGACGATCCGTACGAGATGCCCGAGCTGTCCGTCACCGACGGCATGGACAATCCGTGGTACTACGAGATGCAGGAGCTGGGATACCACTACCGGATCACCGACATCCAGTGCGCGCTGGCCCTCTCCCAGTTCCGGAAGATCGACCGGTTCATCGCCCGCCGGCGTGAGCTGGCCCGGGCGTACGACGCGGCCCTGGAGGGGCACCCGGTCTTCCGGCCCGCCCAGCCGATGGGACGGGACCGGAGCGGACACCACATCTACGTGGTGCGGGGCGACTGGGAGGCGGCGGGGATCTCCCGCGCGGAGATCATGACCCGGCTCCGGGCACGGGAGATCGTCACGCAGGTGCACTACATTCCCGTGCCGGCCCATCCGTACTACCGCTCGCTGGGCTTCGACCCGTCGGATTACCCCGAGTCGATGGCCTACTACGAGCAGGCCCTGACCCTGCCGCTCTTCTATGCCCTCACCGACGACGAGCAGGCCCACGTGATCCGCAGCCTGGACGACGTCCTGCCGTGAAGCTCGCGCTGGGAACCGCCCAGTTCGGCATGGCCTACGGGATCGCGAACCGAGGCGGCCGTCCGGACCTGGCGGTGGTGGAGGAGATCCTCGGCCGGGCCCGTGCCCTGGGCATCGACACCCTGGACACCGCCATCGCCTACGGCGACGCCGAGGAGCGCCTCGGGCGGGTCGGCGTGTCCGACCTGCGCGTGGTCACGAAGATCCCGGGGGTGCCGGCCGACGTGGAGGACGTGGCCGCGTGGGTCGTCGCGTCGATCGAGGGTTCGCTGGAGCGGCTCGGCGTGCCCCGGCTCCACGGCGTGCTGCTCCACCGTCCCGGCCAGCTCACCGGACCCGCCGGAGCGGACCTCCTCGAGGGGTTGGACCGGCTGGTCGGGCAGGGTGTCGCCGACCGCGTGGGCGTGTCCGTCTACGGGCCGGAAGAACTGGACGCACTCCCGGCGGGATGGCTGCCCGGCCTGGTCCAGGCGCCCCTGAGCCTCTTCGACTGCCGCCTGGCCGACAGCGGGTGGCTGGCCCGCCTCGCCGAGGCCGGGGTGGAGGTCCACACCCGGTCGTGCTTTCTTCAGGGCCTGCTCCTGATGGAGCCCGACGCGCGGCCCTCGTTCGTCGATGCCTGGGCGGATCACTTCGCGCGGTACGACGCCTTCGTGGCCGAGCGTGGCATCACCCGGGTCCAGGCGGCCCTGGGTGGCGTCGTGGCCCGGCCCGGCGTGGACCGGGTGGTGGTGGGTGTCGACCACGCCCGCCAGCTCGACGAGGTGGCCGGCGTCGCTTCGTCGCCCCCTTCGCTGCCCCCATCGCCTCTCTGCTGCGAGGACGTCGGTCTCATCGACCCCGCGCAGTGGCCCCCGACGCCCCGGAACGACGAGGTCCGCACATGAGTCGACGACTGGTGGCCGCGCTCGCGTGCCGCAACCAGGGTTCCCGCCTCTACGGGAAGCCCCTCCAGAACCTGGACGTGGAAGCCGGCGTGTCCATCCTGGACAACGTGGTCGGGTGCCTCGAGCGCCAGCCGTGCATCGACGCGGTCGTGCTGGGCGTGTCGGAAGGCCGGGCCAACCAGGTGTTCGTCGACTACGCCCGGGCCCACGGCCTCGACTGGATCGTGGGAGACGAGGACGACGTGCTGCAGCGTCTGATCCAGTGCGGCGAGAAGGGGAACGCGACCGACGTCTTCCGCGTCACCAGCGAGTCTCCGTTCCTGTACTTCGAGCCCGTCGAGGACATCTGGCGCCGCCATTGCGAGGAGGAGGCCGACGCCACCTTCCTGTGGGACATCATCGACGGTGCGGGGTGCGAGATCTACACGATGGACGCGCTCCGGACCTCGTGGGACCGGGGAGACGAACGGCATCGCTCCGAACTGTGCTCCCTCTACGTCCGGGAGCACCCCGACGAGTTCTCCGTTCTTCGGGTGGACGCGCCGCCGGAGCTGCGCCGGAAGGACCTCCGCCTCACGGTGGACTACCCGGAAGACCTGGTCGTCTGCCGGGAGGCCTACATGGCCCTGAAGGAGCACGCACCGAGGATCTCCGTACCCGACGTCGTGCGGTTCCTGGACGCCCGCCCCGCCCTGACACGGTTGACGGCTCCGTACACGGAAGCCGGCTACGAGACCATGGACCTTTGGGGCTCCGCGAACGCGGACGCCCCGGACACCGACGGAGAGCACCAGCCGTGACCCGCCCCATCGAGGACTTCGCCCGGTCCGACGACTACCGGAACCGCATCCACGACCTCGTTCCCGGCGGGGCCCACACCTACTCGAAGGGAGACGACCAGTTTCCCTCCCGGGCGCCTGCGGCCATCGTCCGGGGTCGGGGATCCCGGGTATGGGACCCGGACGGCAACGAGTACCTCGACTGCTCGATGGGGCTCACCTCCGTCAGTCTCGGGCACGCCCATCCGCCGGTTCTCGAGCGGGTGCGCTCGGAACTGGAACGGGGCGTCAACTTCCAGAGACCCTCGGTGCTCGAGTTGGAGATGGCGGAGCGGTTCCTCGGCGCGGTCTCCCAGCACGACATGGTCAAGTTCGCGAAGAACGGCTCCACGGTGACCACGGCGGCGGTCAAGCTGGCCCGGGCGCTCACCGGGCGGCCCCTCGTGGCCTTTCCGGGAGACCACCCGTTCTACAGCTACGACGACTGGTTCATCGGGAGCACGGCCTGCCGCCGTGGGGTCCCGGAGGAGGTGTCGGCCCTGTCGGTCACGTTCCGCGGGTGCGACCTGGAGTCGCTCCGGGCCCTGTTCGAACGGCATCCCGGTCAGATCGCCTGCGTCATCACGGAACCCGAGCGCAGCACCTGCGGCGCCGGCTGCTCCTGCTCCACGGGCGTCGACGACTTCCTCCGGCAGGCCATCGACCTGGCCCACGCCAACGGGGCCCTGTTCATCCTCGACGAGATGGTGTCGGGCTTCAAGACCGACTTCCCCGGTGCGATCTCGAGGTACGACCTGCGGCCGGACATGGCCACGTGGGGCAAGGGCATCGCGAACGGCTTCTCCTTCTGCGCCCTCACGGGCACCCGCGAGGTGATGGAGCTCGGGGGGATCCGGGACGAGGGCGCCGAGCGCGTGTTCCTGATCTCCACCACCCACGGGGCGGAGACCCACGGCATGGCCGCCGCCCTGGCCACCCTCGACGCGTTCGAGCAGGAGGGCGTCATCGAGCACAACCAGACCCTGGGTGCCCGGTTCATCGAGCGGAGCCGTCACGAGCTCGACGCCTCCGGCGTGGGTTCGGCCGTCCGGGTGGTTCCCTGCCCGTGGTTGCCCACCTTCCTCTTCCACGACGCCGAAGGGGCCGTGTCGTCCGGAATGCGGACGCTGTTCATGCAGGAGATGATCCGGTGGGGCGTCCTGTTCCAGGGCATCGTGAGCCCGTGCCTGTCCCATTCGGACGAAGACGTGGATCTCTTCGGACGCGCATTCGGCAAGGCCCTGGAGGTCTACGCCCGCGCCCTGGACGAGGGGTGGGAGAACCACCTCGTGGGTCCGCCCGCGAAGCCCGTCTTCCGCTCCCACGTCTGATGCCGTCGAAGCCGAGGGGCGAAGGGCGCCCGTGCCCGTCGAGCGGGTCCCTCCACACCCGGGAGCCCCGTCGTGGCCGAACCTGACTGGAAGGTGGTCCGGCATCCCCTGGGCTACTACGAGGTGCAGCCCAAGCCCTCCCGGGAGGAGCTGGCGGACTACTACGCCCGCAAGTACTACCAGGAGGGGATCGGGGCCTACGAGCTCGACTACACCCCCGACGAGCTGGCCCACGTCCGCCTGAAGACCTCCCTGATCGTGCGGCAGGTCGAGCGCCTGCGGCCGGGCCCCGGGCGGCTCCTGGACATCGGGTGCGGCGAGGGGTGGCTCCTGGACCGCTTCCGGACGGCCGGATGGGACGTCTCGGGCGTCGATTTCAGCTCGTTCGGGGTGGAGAAGTGGAACCCGGAGCTGCGGGACGTCGTGCAGACGGGAGACTACGAGGAGCTCCTCCGCGAAGCTGCGGCGGAGGGCCGTACCTTCGACGTCGTGGCCTTCGCCAACGTCATCGAGCACGTCCTGGATCCGCGGGGTCTGGTCCGGCTGGCCCGCGACCTCGTCGCCCCCGGCGGCCTGCTCGTGATCGTGGCGCCGAACGACTTCTCACCCCTCCACCAGCGACTCCTCGAGACCGGACGCATCGACGAGCCGTTCTGGGTCTTCCACCCCGACCATCTGAGCTACTTCAACAAGGCCAGCATGGAGGCGCTGCTCGGCGCGGAGGCCATCGACGTGGCGGCGGTGGTGGCGGACAACCCCATCGATCTGAACCTCCTGAACGAGCGCATGAACTACGTCCGGGAGCCGGAGAAGGGAAAGAGCGCCCACCGCTACCGGATCGCGACGGACCTGTTCCTGGCGGAGCAGGGAGAGGACGCCCTCCTCGACCTGTACGCCGCCCTCGGAAGCATGGGCGTCGGCCGCAACCTGACGTACTTCTGCACGGTGCCGAAGTGACGCGCCCGCTTCGGGTCGTGTTCCTGGTGGAGACGGCCGCGACGGCGGGTATGGGGCACCTCCGCCGGGTCGTGCCCCTGGCCGAGGCGCTACGGGAACGGGGGGCCACCTGCTCGTTCTCGCTGACCGATCCGGTGCGGGCCTCCCTGGTCCGGTCAGCGGGGTTTCCCGTGGACCCCTGGGTCCAGACCGACACGGAGGCGGTGGCCGGGTACGACGTCGTGGTGATCGACGGGTACACCCATCCCCAGGGGCTGCTCGAGGGGTGGGCCGGGCGCGCCGTCCGGGTCCTCGTCGACGACCTGGCCACCCGGCCGCAGGAGGCGGAGATCGTGGTCAACCACAACCTCTACGCCGACGACTGCGACTACTCCGACTATCGCGCGGACCATGTGCTCCGGGGGCCGCGGCACACCATCGTCGCCCGGGCGTTCCGGGCCCTGCGGGACCGTCCTGCCCCGGACGTGCCGCGGATCCTGGTGAGCTTCGGCGGGACCGACCGTGGCGAGTTCGCCCTGCCGGCCACACGGGCGCTCCGCCGCGTGGCGCCGGACACCCCCGTCTCGGTGGCCCTGATGGAGGCCGCGCCGGGCGTGCGGGACGAGCTGGCGGCCGCCGGCGCCGACGTCCACGTGGGGCGCCCCCTGGAGGAGGTGATGGAAGGGTGCTCGCTCCTGGTGGGCGCCGCGGGCCTGACCGTGTCCGAAGCGTCGGCCGCGGGACTGGCCGTGGTGGCGTGCACCATCGCGGACAACCAGCGCCGGTACGTGCCCGCCGGGCAGCGACTGGGCCTGATCATCCGGGACGGCTTCGATCCGGAGTGGCTGGCCGAAGCCGTGAAGGGGCTCCTGGAGGGAAACCCGGCGCGCACGCGGAGCCCGCTGGTGGACGGCTGGGGAGCGGAGCGGATCACCGACGAGATCGTGGCGGTGGTCCGGTCGCGACGGACCATCGAACAGACAGGAGTGGATGCGTCATGACGACCCCGATCCGCATCGCCGGCCGCCCCGTGGGCCCCGGCCATGCGCCCTACGTCATCGCGGAGCTGTCCGGCAACCACAACCGGAGCCTGGAACGGGCGCTGGCCATCGTGGACGCGGCCGCCGAGGCGGGCGCCGACGCGTGCAAGCTCCAGACCTACCGCGGCGACACCATCACCCTGGACCACGACGGGCCGGAGTTCACGATCCAGGGAGGCCTGTGGGACGGCCGGAAGCTCTTCGAGCTGTACGAGGAGGCCCACACGCCCTGGGAGTGGCACGAGGCGCTGTTCCGCCGGGGTCGGGAGCGGGGCATCACGGTGTTCTCGTCGCCGTTCGACCCCACGGCCGTGGACCTGCTCGAGTCCCTCGGGGCGCCGGCCTACAAGATCGCCTCGCCGGAGCTGGTGGACCTCCCGCTCATCCGCCTGGTGGCCGCCACCGGCAAACCCGTGATCATGTCCACCGGCATGGGCACGCCCGACGAGATCGAAGAGGCCGTGGCCGCCGCACGGGAGGGGGGCTGCCGGGACCTCGTGCTGCTGCACTGCGTCTCCGCCTACCCCGCCCCCGTGGAGGCCTCCAACCTCCGGACCCTCGGGGATCTGGCCACGCGGTTCGGCCTGCCGGTGGGGCTGTCGGACCACACGATGGGCACCACGGTGGCCGTCGCGGCGGTGGCGCTCGGGGCGTGCGTCGTGGAGAAGCACTTCACGCTGGCCCGGGCCGACGGAGGCGTGGACAGCGCGTTCTCGCTGGAGCCGGCCGAACTGCGGGCCCTCGTGCGGGACACGCGCGACGCCGCTCTCGCGCTGGGCGAGATCGACTACCGGGGCGACGCGGAGCGGGCCACCGTCCAGTTCCGCCGCAGCCTCTACGTGGTCCGGGACGTGCCCCGGGGCACCACGCTGACCGCCGCCGACGTCCGGTCCATCCGGCCGTCCAACGGCATGCACACCCGGTGGTACGATGCGGTGCTGGGCCGGGCGGCGGCGCGGGACCTGAAGCGCGGCGAACCGTTGGCGTTCGAGATGGTGGAGGGCCTCGAGCCCCCGGAGAAGGACAGCCCATGAGCGTCTCGATCCGGACGCCCCGGTTCCTCCTCCGCGAGCTTCGCGACACCGACGTGACGGAGCGGTACCTGGGCTGGTTCGCCGACCCCGTGGCGCAGCGCTACATCACGGCGTCGGACCGGATGCAGGGCCTGGCGGACCTCCGGGCCTACCTGGCGGAACGACTCGGCCGCGACGACGTCCTGTTCCTCGGCATCTTCGTCCACGAGTCGGGCGAGCACGTGGGGAACATCAAGTACGAGCCCGTGGACCCGGAGGCCGGCACGGCCGTCATGGGGATCCTCGTGGGCGAGGAGGCGTGGCGTGGCCGCGGGGTCGCCGGGGAGGTCCTGGAGGCGTCGGCGGCCTGGCTCCGGGAGCATCGGGGCATCCGGAAGATCCTGCTGGGCGTGGAGCGCGACAACGCTCCGGCGGTGAAGGCGTACGAGCGGGTCGGGTTCCGGATCGAGCGGCCGGGATCCTTGACCCCGGAAGGGCCCGACCACCTGACCATGGTGTGGGAACTCTAGGCGCAGAAGCGCCGCCGAGAGGCGCCGCAACGGGTGCCGTTCCGTGACATTCCTCGATCGAGCAGGATCGTTACATTGGCTGACATGACTCTCCGAGCCACCCACGTGCTCGTCACCGGAGGTGGCGGGTTCATCGGTTCCCACCTGGTCGAGCGCCTTCTCCGCGACGGCGCGAAGGTGCGGGTTCTGGACGATTTTTCGACCGGAAGCCGCGACAACCTGGCCCCGGTGATGGAGCAGATCGATCTCCGCGAGGGGTCGGTCACCGATCCCGGGACGTGCGCCGAGGTCTGCGACGGGGTGGACTACGTGCTCCACCAGGCAGCGCTCCCGTCGGTCCAACGCTCCCTGGCCGATCCGCGACCGACCCATCAGGTCAGCGCCACGGGCACGTTGAACATGCTCCTGGCGGCGCGGGATGCCGGGGTCCGGCGGTTCGTCTACGCAGGGTCGTCGTCGGCCTACGGCGACACGCCCACGCTGCCGAAGCGCGAGGACATGCGCTCGCACCCCCGCTCCCCGTATGCCATCGCCAAGCTCGCAGGCGAGCAGTACGCCGAGATCTTTCCCACGCTCATGGGGCTCGAGACGGTGGTCCTGCGCTACTTCAACGTGTTCGGCCCCCGCCAGGACCCGTCCTCGGCGTATTCGGCCGTGATTCCGTTGTTCATCTGCGCGGCCCTCGACCAGAAGCCCCCCACCATCAACGGCGACGGGAGCCAGACCCGGGACTTCACGTACATCGACAACGTGGTCGATGCCAACGTGCGGGCCTGTCTGGCGCCGGCCGAAGCGGTGTCCGGCGAGGTGTTCAACGTGGGGTGCGGGGAACGCATCAGCGTGGCCCGGCTCTGGCAGGAGATCCAGGCGGCGCTGGGTGTCGAACTGGAGGCCGTGGCCGGACCGCCGCGCCCCGGCGACGTCCGGGATTCCCTGGCGGACCTGACCAAGATCCGTGCGCGTCTGGGGTACGAGGTGCTCGTGCCCCTGGACGAGGGCGTCCGGCGCACCGCGGAATGGCTTCAGGGGCAGCGAGCCACGCGGTGACCGTGTCCGGGCCGGCCCGGCTGGACGAGACGGCGGTGCGCGCGTGGGGAGAGCGGGTCGGGCGGGACGTGTCCACCCCGGTCGTGATCGGGTTGGAGGGGCCCCTCGGAGCCGGGAAGTCGGTCCTGGCCAGGGCCATCGGCCGGGGGGCAGGGGTCGCGGAGCCCATGCCGTCTCCGAGCTACAACCTCCTGTTCCGATACCCCGCGGAAGACGGCCGCACCCTGGTCCACCTGGACCTCTACCGCCTCGAACGGCCGGACGAACTGGACGAACTCGGGTGGTTCGAGCTCCCGGCGGCCGACGAGCTCGTCGTGGTGGAATGGCCGGGCCGGGCCGAGGGCCGTCTACCCTCCGACCACTGGCACATCCGCCTCGATCCCGTTCCCGGAGCGTCTCACCTCCGCTCGGTCACGGCCCGCCCCGTCGGGGTCCCTCCGGCCCTGCCTCCGCTCGGTCCCGATGCCGGGTTGTGAGGTCTGTGCAATCCGGGTTACGGTGCTAGCTTCCGCGTTCCACACCTCGCCCACGCCTGCCTCCACCAAGGTCGAGTAACCCACGCATGCGCCGATTCCCGCGTGCCCTGACTGCCGTCCTTCTCGGAACTGCCGTCTTCCTGGCCGCCGCCGCCGCCGGCCAGGCGCAGGTCGTGCCGCCCGAGCGCGCCGAGGAAGCGCTCCGCAACCTCTCCCGCGAGGAGATCCAGCGGAGGATCCGGGCGTCGGGCCTGAGTGAAGCGCAGATCCGGGACCGGCTGCGCCAGGCCGGATACGACCCGGGGCTGGCCGACCGGTACTTCGAGGATCCCGGGGCCGAGGGTCTGGCCGAGACCAGCCCCCAGGACGCCGAGTTCCTCCAGGTGCTCCGCACGCTCGGCGTGCTGTTGGAGTCCTCGGACAGCCTCCGGCTGGCCGTCGACACCGTGGCCATCCGGGACTCCCTGGACGCCGTCCGCCAGGACGAGGAGGAGGAGCCCAGGGTCTTCGGCATCGACGTGTTCCGGCGGCAGACATCGCAGTTCTCGTCCGATCCGGTGGGCCCGGTGGGGCCGGACTACCCCATGGGGCCGGGCGACGAGGTCATCCTGGTCCTGACCGGAGACGTGGAGGCGGCCTACCGCCTGGGCGTGACCCGGGACGGCGTCCTGGTGGTGCCGGACGTGGGGCAGATCGCGGTCAACGGACTCACGCTGGGTCAGCTCGAGGACGTGCTGTACAACCGCCTCGGGCAGGTCTACTCGGGCATCCGTCGAGGGCCCGACGCCACGGCCCGCTTCGACGTGTCCCTCGGCCGCCTGCGCACCAATCAGGTCTATGTCGTGGGCGACGTGGTCCAGCCGGGTGCCTACCGCATCAGTTCGGTGGGCACGCTCCTCGAAGGCCTGTACGCGGCCGGCGGCCCCACGGAGAACGGGAGCTTCCGCAACATTTCGGTACGCCGCAACGGCGTCCTGGTCGGCACGTACGACCTCTACGAC
The DNA here is from genome assembly GCA_040216925.1 of Longimicrobiales bacterium. Lineage (GTDB taxonomy): Bacteria > Gemmatimonadota > Gemmatimonadetes > Longimicrobiales > Gaopeijiaceae > JAJCZZ01. The sequence continues at coordinate 194,236 of JAVJOF010000018.1, read as the reverse complement.
TACCTGACCGCCGGACGCACCGAGGCGTTGCCCCGGCTGCAGAACGGCGATGTCGTCTTCGTTCCCGCGGTGGGGTCCCAGGTGACCGTGGCGGGCGAGGTGCGGCGCGAGGCGATCTACGAACTCCTGGACGGAGACGGCCTTCCTGAGGTCGTGGCCTACGCCGGCGGACTGCTCCCCACCGCCCGCACGGACGTGGTGCGGATCGACCGGATCATTCCAAGGGCGGAGCGCGTCCAGGGCCGGGACCGGCTCATCCTGGACGTGGACTACGACGCCATCGCCGAGGCGCGGGACACGTTCTCCGTGCGCCCTGGCGACGGCATCGAGGTCTTCCCGGTGCTCGACGCCCGCCGCGGTTGGGTGGACGTAAAGGGCGCCGTCTACCGGCCGGGCCTCTACGAACTCCGTGACGCATCCACGGTGGCTGATGTCATCGACCGCGCCGGGGGTGCCCTGCCGGACGTGGTCGAACCCGTGGTCCACGTCAGCAGCCTGAACGTGCTGGACGGGACGCGGACGCTCGCCCGGGTCCCCCTCGGGGTGACCCCGTCCGTGCCGCTCCGCGAGTTCGACGAGATCACGCTGTTCGGCCGGGATTCGCTCCTGGCGCCGGACTCCGTGGGGGTCTTCGGCCTGGTGCAGAAGCCGGGACGGTATCCGCTCTCCGCGGGTGCGAGCGCCGAGGATATGATCCTGCTGGCCGGTGGGCTGTCGTTCGGCGGAGACCCGCGTCGGGCCGAGATCACCCGGCTGGTGGCCACCGCCACGGACGGCGTGTCGGTGAGCACGTCCATCGAAGTGGGGCTGTCCGACGAGGTCCCGGTGCCGGGACCCACGCCACGGGACTCGCTCCCCGACCTGCCGGCCACGGTGCCGATGTCGGTCGACGTACCGCTCCAGCCGGAGGACGAGATCTACGTCCGGCAGATCCCCCAGTACCGACGGCCGCGCCGGGTCGAGGTGGCGGGCGAGGTCATCACTCCCGGAACGTACGTGCTGGAGCGCATGGATGAGCGCGTGTCCTCGCTCATCGAGCGCTCGGGAGGACTCACCGGCCGGGCGTTCAACCAGGGGTTCCGGCTGATCCGCGACGGCATCACGGTGGGTGTCGACCTCAACCAGGCGCTGGAAAGCCCCGGCACGCCGGCGGACCCGGTCCTGATCGACGGGGACCGGCTGGTGGTGCCGATCTACGACGCCACCGTGCTGGTGACGGGGGCCGTGGCCTTCGAGACCCGGGTGGTGTACCGCTCCGGCCTGGGCCTCGACGACGTCCTGTCCGAGGCGGGCGGCGTGACGGCCGAGGCCGACAAGGGGCGGATCAGCGTGGAGTACGCCAACGGCAGCCGTCGGACCGTGCGGCGGATCCTGGGCATCAACGTCAGCGAGCCCGACATCCGGCCGGGGAGTTCCGTGTTCGTGCCCGAAGCCCGGGAGCGCGGGTCCTTCGACTTCAGCGGTGCCCTCTCGCAGATACTCGCGGTTGCCTCGACGTTGGCCACGCTCATCATCGCCACCCGATGACCGGACGGGCAGCCGGGGCGCCGGCGGGCGGTCCGCTGCTCCTGGCCCTCGATACGTCGTCGGATCGTGGGTCGGTGGCCGTGGGCCGCGGTGCCCACGTGCTGGCGCGGGCGGTCCCCGAGGCACGCACCGGGCAGGCGGCCACGCTGGTCCCCGTGGTGGCCCAGGCCCTCCGCGAGGCCGGTGTGGCCCGCCAGGACGTCGCGGGCATCGTCGTAGGCGAGGGGCCGGGCTCCTTCACCGGGGTGCGGGTGGCCGGCGCCACCGCCAAGGGGCTGGCCCGGGCGTTGGGTGTGCCGATGTGGGCCGTGTCGTCGTTGGCCGCCGCGGCGCTGGGTCCGGCGTCCATGGTGCCCGCGGCGGTGCCGGCGGTGCGCTACGTCCTGTTCGACGCCCGGGCCGACCGCGTGTACGGCGCGTGCTACCGGATCGATCCGGACAGTGGACGCGCCGAGGAACTCGTCGCCCCGCACGGTGGTGCTCTGGGGGCCGTACTGGAGGGTCCCCTTCCCGACGGTGCGGTATTCACCGGCGACGCGGCCTGGCGGCATCGGGCGCGGCTGGAGGACGCGGGGCACACCGTGGTGGACCCTCCGGTGGGTCTGCCCTCCGCGGACGCGCTCCTTGCCTGGTGGGCCGCACACCCGGACATGGAGCCGGTGGGCGACACCGACACCTGGGAGCCCCGCTACGTCCGGGCGTCCAACGCCGAGCGCGCGTGGGCCGGCTGACCACACCCGTCGGGTCGGTCTCGATCCGACCGATGGCGGAGCGGGACGTGGATGCCGTCAGCGCCCTGGAGAACGTGTCCTTCTCCAGCCCGTGGCGGGCCGACACGTTCCACGCGCTCCTGGCGCGGCCCCCCGTGGTACTCCTGGTGCTGGAGGAGGACGGCGTGGTGGCCGGCTACGCGGTCGTGTGGTGCATCCTCGATCAGGGCGAGTTGTCCAACATCGCGGTCGACCCGGCCCGGCGCGGCCGTGGCCTGGGCACCAGGATCCTCGACCACGCGCTGGAGGTGGCACGCTCCCGTGGGGTGACGTCGATGTACCTGGAGGTCCGGGTGTCGAATCGGGTGGCGGCGGACCTCTACCGCCGCCGCGGCTTCGTGGAGGTCGGGCGCCGCCGGGACTACTACGACAATCCCCGGGAGGACGCGATCCTCATGGTGGCCGATCTCGAAGGCCCATCCGGCCATCCGGCCGCCCCCGAGGAGCCGTAGACTCCAGGGGTGACCACTCCCCCCATCGACCGGTGGCGGCCCGCGGACCGGCCGCGGGAGCGCCTCCGCTCCGTCGGGGCGCGCCACCTGTCCGTCCGTGAACTGCTGGCCCTGGTCGTCGGGAGCGGGCACCGCGGAGGGAACGCCCTGGCCGTGGCCGACGCGGTCCTCGGGTGCGTGGACGGGTCGCTGCGCCGGATGGCCGGCGCGGATCCGGGAGACCTGGAACGGGCGGACGGAGTCGGGGTGGCCACGGCCGCCCGCCTCGCCGCCGCCCTGGAGCTGGGCCGGAGAGCCGCCGAGGAGGCCGACGACGACGGGGCGCCGGTGCGCGGCCCGGAAGACGTCTATCGGCGCATGGCGCCGCGCCTGCGCGATCTCGCACAGGAGGAGTTCCACGCCCTCCTGCTCAACACCCGCCACCGCGTCGTGCGCGAGGTCGCAATCACACGGGGCATCCTCGACGCTTCGCTCATCCATCCGCGAGAGGTCTTCCGGGCCGCGGTGGGGGAGGGGGCGGCGGCCATCATCCTGGTCCACAACCACCCCTCCGGCGATCCCACCCCGTCGGCCGAGGACCGCGCCGTGACCCGCCAGCTGGCCGAGGCCGGCCGGGCCCTGGGCATTCCCGTGCTCGACCACGTCGTCATCGGCCGGGGGCGGTGGACGGCCCTGGGCGACGGAAGCCGCCCGCCCGTGTGAGCCCTCGCTGTTCACGCGGCCCCGTTCCGCGCTAGTGTGGTGTCTCGAAAGTTCGGCGAAGACACTTTCGAGACACCACACTAGAGTAGGGGCGCAGAACCGCGCTCCCGCCTTTCGTGCCATCAGGGGAACAGGCTTGTCCCACAACGATTCCGTGCTGGTCATCGCCGAGGTGGCCCAGGCCCACGACGGCTCCCTCGGCACCGCCCACGCCTTCATCGACGCCGTGGCCGCGGCCGGGGCCGACGTGGTCAAGTTCCAGACGCACATCGCCGCCGCCGAATCGACCCCCGGCGAGCCGTGGCGTGTGAAGTTCAGCCCGCAGGACGCCACCCGCTACGACTACTGGAAGCGGATGGAGTTCACCGAGGAGGAGTGGGCAGGCCTGCGCGCCCACGCGGACGAAGCCGGCATCGGCTTCATGAGCTCGGCGTTCAGCCTGGAAGCGGTGGAACTCCTGAAGCGGGTGGGCGTCCACGGCTGGAAGGTGGCGTCGGGCGAGGTCCGCAACCGCGACCTCCTGGCCGCGATGGCGGAGACCGGTGGCCCGGTGTACCTGAGCACGGGCATGAGCCCTCTGGCGGAGGTCGACGACGCCGTGGAGGCCCTCGGCGCGTTCGACGTGCCCGTGAGCGTGCTCCAGTGCACGTCGATGTACCCGACCCCCCCGGAGAAGGTGGGTCTCAACCTGCTGGCCGACTTCCGGACCCGATGGGGGCTGCCGGTGGGGTTGTCGGACCACTCCGGCACCCCGTGGCCCTCCCTGGCGGCCGTGGCGCTGGGGGCCGAGGTCATCGAGGTCCACGCCACGATGTCCCGCCACGCCTTCGGCCCCGACGTGCCCGCGTCCCTGACGCCCGAGGAACTGGGGCGGATGGTGGACGGCATCCGATGGCTGACGCAGGCCCGGGCGCACCCGGTGGACAAGGACGCCGTGGCCGACGACCTGGCCGAGATGCGCGCGCTGTTCATGAAGAGCGCCGTGGCGCGCCGCGACCTGGCCGCCGGCCACGTGCTGGCCGCGGACGATCTGGCGGCCAAGAAGCCGGGGTCGGGGATTCCGGCCGAACGGATCCCCGAGCTCGTGGGTCGGGCCCTGGCCCGGGACGTGGCGGCCGACACGCTGCTGGCCCCCGACGACCTGGCCGACCGACGGGGGCTTCCGTGAGGATCCTGGTGGCCGAGTCGAAGGACTTCAGCGCCCGCGCCGTGGACATCCTCGAACGGATCGGAGAGGTGACCCTGGCGGACCTCGACCAGCACGGACTCGAAGCCGGGATCGGTGACGCCGACGTGGTGTTCGTGCGGCTGCGCAACCGGATCGACGACGCCGTCCTGGGGGCCCATCCGGGGCTCCAGGCCGTGGTCAGCCCTACCACCGGCCTGGACCACGTCGACCTGGCCGCCGCCGATGCGCAGGGCACGGCCGTGCTGTCGCTCCGGGGCGAGACCGACTTCCTCGAAACGGTCACGGCCACGGCCGAACATACGTGGGCCCTGCTCCTGGCCCTGGTCCGCCGGATTCCGGCGGCCACGCAGGCCGGGCGGCGGGGTGACTGGGACCGGGACCGGTACCGGGGCCGCGAGCTGGCCGGAAAGACCCTGGGCATCCTGGGGCTCGGTCGGCTCGGGCGGATGGTCGCCCGGTACGGAGACGCGTTCGGCATGCACGTCCTGGCGTACGACCCCTACCGCGACCCCTGGCCCGACGGCGTGACCCGGGCGCCGTCGCTGACGGTCCTGGCGGATCGCTCGGACGTGCTGTCCGTCCACGTGCCCCTCAACGACGAGACCCGGGGGATGGTGGACGCGAAGGTCCTGGGCCGCCTGGAGCGGACGAGCGTCCTGATCAACACCTCCCGGGGAGGCATCGTGGACGAGGCGGCCCTGCTCGACGCCCTCGCGTCGGGGGCGCTGGCGGGGGCGGCGGTGGACGTCGTGGACGGCGAAACCGGACCGGGCGGGGCCGCGGCCAGCCCCGTGGTGGCCTACGCCGCGCACCACCCGGAGCTGCTCGTCACGCCCCACGTCGGGGGCGCCACCCTTGAATCGATGGAGAACACGGAGATCTTCATGGCCCGCAAGCTCGCCTCGTGGTGCCGCGGCGTTCCGGTCCGGGTGGATGCCGGACCGGAACGGTACCGCCCGTCCATCCCCCGCTTCGAGCCCTGATGACCGCTGCTCTGACCCCCTCCCCTCCCGACGGGCGCCGCCGTGTCTGCGTGGTCATCACGGCCCGCCCGTCCTACGCCCGGGTCAAGTCGGTGCTGGAGGCCGTGCGCCGGCACCCCGATCTGCAGCTCCAGCTCGTGGTCGGCGCGTCGGCGCTCCTGGAGCGGTACGGGCCCGTCGTGGACGTGATCCGCGCCGACGGGTTCGAGCCCGACGCGGTGGTCTACATGGTGCTGGAGGGCGAGAACCTGGTCACCACCGCCAAGTCCACGGGGATGGGCGTGGTGGAACTCGCCACCATCTTCGACAACCTGAAGCCCGACGTGGTCGTGTCGGTGGCGGACCGGTACGAGACCATCGCCACGGCCATCGCGGCGTCGTACCTGAACCTGCCGGTGGCGCACCTGCAGGGTGGAGAGGTCACGGGGTCCATCGACGAGAAGGTGCGCCACGCCGTCACGAAGCTCTCGAACCTCCACTTCGTGTCCAACGACCTGGCCCGGGACCGCGTGGTGCGGATGGGCGAGGACCCCGACGCCGTGTTCGTCACCGGCTGCCCCTCGGTGGACCTGGCGGCCCGGGTCCTCGACGAGGCGGCGGGCGAGCCGGACGGCCACTTCGATCCGTTCCAGCGCTACGGGGGCGTGGGCCATCGCTTCGACCCGGCCCAGGGGTACATCGTGGTCATGCAGCACCCGGTCACGACCGAGTACCAGGACGCCCTCGAACAGATCGACGAGACGCTGGAGGCGGTGCGGCGGCTGGATCGGCCCACGTTCTGGTTCTGGCCCAACGTGGACGCGGGCTCGGACCGGATCTCGAAGGGCATCCGCCACTTCCGCGAGACCCACGACGTGCCCCACATGTACTTCTTCAAGAACCTGGCGCCGGAGGACTTCCTCCGCCTCCTGGTCGGCGCCCGTTGCCTCGTGGGCAACTCGAGCGTCGGTATCCGGGAGTGCGCGTACCTGGGCCTGCCGGTGGTCAACATCGGCAACCGTCAGGGGGGGCGGGACCACGCGGCCAACGTCACCAACGTGGACTACGACGCCGACGCCATCCTGGCGGCGGTGGAGGCCCACCTGGCCGACGGACACGCCCCGCCGGACACCCTGTACGGCGACGGTCGGGCAGGCGCCCGCGTGGCGGATCTGCTGGCCACCCGGCCCCTGACCATCAAGAAGCGGCTGACCTACTGATGCCCCTCCCGCCTCCGGGCAGCTCCAGGGGCTGCGTGCCGTCGGCCCCGCGGCCCGTCGGCCGGGGCGGCGCCCGATGAGGGTCCTGGGCGTGATTCCCGCCCGGGGGGGCTCCCGGGGGGTGTCCCGGAAGAACGTCCGCGAGGTCGGAGGGCGACCGCTGATCGCCTGGAGCGTGGACACGGCCCGAGCCGCGTCGGACGTGGTGTACCGCACCGTGGTCAGTACCGACGACCCGGAGATCGCCGGGGCCGCCCGTCGGGCCGGCGGCGACGTTCCGTTCATGCGGCCGACCGATCTCGCCGGCGACCGGGTGCCCATGCTCCCGGTGCTGCGTCACGCCGTGGAGTCCGTGGAGGCCGAGGAGGGCCGCCCGGTGGACTGGGTCTGCCTGCTCCAGCCCACGGCGCCGCTCCGGACGGCGGACGACGTACGCGCCGCGGTGGCGTTGGCCGCCGAGGGCGGGTGCGACTCCGTCATCAGCGTGGTCCGGGTCTACGACGTCCACCCGGTCCTGATGAAGCGCATCGAGGACGGGCGGCTGGTACCCTTCTGCGTGCCCGAGGTCGAGGGCACCCGGCGCCAGGACTACGACCCGCCCGCCTACAAGCGGAACGGGTGCATCTACCTGACGCGCCGCGACGTGGTCATGGAGCACGGCTCGATCTGGGGCGACGTCGTCCGGCCCTACGTCATGCCGGAGGAGCGCTCGGTGGGGATCGACACCGAACTCCAGCTGCACATGGTGGACCTCCTGCTGCGGGAGCGTGCGGACCCCCCCGACGGCGCCGCGGCGGCGGACGGGACCGGCGAGGGCGGGACCCACGGACCGGAGCGCCCCTGACGTGTGCGGCATCGCCGGCATCGTGGGTCCGGGTTCCTCGGCCGCCCGGGCTCGTGCCATGGCCCGGATCCAGGCGCACCGGGGCCCCGACGACGAAGGGGTCTGGACCGCCCCCGGCGTGGCCCTCGGCCACCGCCGCCTGAGCATCATCGACCTTTCGGACTCGGGCCACGAACCGATGGTGTCCGCGAACGGCCGCCTGGCGCTCACGTTCAACGGCGAGATCTACAACTACCGGGAGCTGCGCGCCGAACTGCACGACTACCCGTACCGCAGCCGGACCGACACGGAGGTCATCCTGGCGGCCTACGCCCGCTGGGGCGAGGCGTGCCTGGAGCGCTTTGTGGGCATGTTCGCCTTCGCGCTCTGGGACGCCGACCGGGGCCGGCTCTTCTGCGCCCGGGACCGCCTCGGCATCAAGCCGTTCCACTGGGCGCTCCACGACGGCGATCTGCTGTTCGCGTCGGAGATCAAGGGGCTGCTTGCCGCCGGCGTGCCCTCGGTGCCCGACCGGGACACCTGGGCCACCTACCTCACGCACGGCGTCTACGACCATTCGGAGCGGACGTTCTTCCAGGGCGTCCGGAGCCTGCCGCCGGGTCACACCCTGTCCGTCGCTCCAGGCGAGGCGCCGTCGATCGCGCCGTACTGGGACCTGGGCCGGGCCACCGCCGACGTCGCCGACCTCTCGGACGCGGAGGCGGAGACGGGCTTCCTGGAGCGGTTCGAGGACGCCGTCCGTCTCCGCCTCCGGGCCGACGTGCCCCTGGGTGTGAACCTGTCCGGCGGACTCGATTCCGCCTCGCTGGTGGCCACCGTGGACCGGGTGAGCGACGACGCCGGGGCACTCCAGACGTTCACGGCGGCCTTCGACGATCCGCGCTACGACGAGGTGGACTTCGCCGACGAGGTACCCCGCCGCCGGGCGTGGACGCGCCACGTGGAGCGCCTGGCGCCGGAGCGGGTCTGGCCGCTCGCCGAGCAGGCCACCTGGCACCAGGAGGCGCCGTTCGGCGGCATCGCCACGCTGGGGTACCACAACCTCCACGGCCGGTCCCGCCACGAGGGCGTGACCGTGCTGCTCGAAGGGCAGGGCATCGACGAGATGCTGGCGGGGTACCGGTACTTCCGGCCGCACCACCATCTCGACCTGCTGGACGCCGGCCGATGCGCCGACGCCCGGGCCGCCTTGCGTGCCGAGGCCGCCGCCGAGGGCGACGGGTGGCGCGCGGGTCTCGCCCGCCTCCGGGGCCTCCGTTCCGGCGGTGGCGCCCCCGTCTATCAGGACGGGACCTCCTTTCTCGCCCCGGACGCGCTGGCCCCTGCCGTGGTGGAGCGGGCCGGACCCTACCCGGCCTTCCCGCGGCCGTACGCGGACCGCCTCCGGAACGCCCTGTACCGGGACCTCCGGCACACGAAGCTCCCCCGGGTGCTGCGGATGAACGACCGGTTATCCATGGCCTTCTCCCGGGAGCTCCGCGAGCCGTACCTCGACCACCGGCTGGTCGAGTTCCTGTTCCGGCTGCCGGCCCACCAGCGGATCCGCGCGGGCCGCCCCAAGGACCTCCTCCGCCGCGCCATGGCCGGGCGGCTGCCCGATTCCGTGCGGCTGGCGGGCAAGCGGGCGGTGGTCACGCCCCAGCGCGAGTGGTTGCGCGGCCCCCTGGCCGACGACGTGGCGGGCCTGCTCGCATCCGAGTCGTTCCGCAGTCGTGGTCTGTTCGATGCCGACGCCTGCCTCGAGGCCTTCCGGCGCTTCCGCGCAGGGGAGGGGAGCAACGCGTTCTTCGTGTGGCAGTGGGTCGGGACCGAACTGTGGCACCGCCGCTTCGTGGACGCCGGCGGCGCGGCACCGGACCCGGCCGGAGGCGAGGCCTGATGTGCGGCATCACCGGCGTGTGGGGCACCGGCGATCCCGCGTCGCTGGCGGCCATGACCGACGCCCAGCGCCACCGGGGCCCCGACGACGGGGGCGTGTGGGACCGGACCCTCCCCGACGGACGCTACGTCGGCCTCGGTTCGCGTCGCCTGGCCATCATCGATCTGTCCGACGCCGGGCACATGCCCATGGCCTCGGACGACGGCTCGGTGGTGCTGACGTACAACGGCGAGCTCTACAACGCGCCGGCCCTCCGTCGCGAGCTCGAGGGGATGGGGCATCGCTTCCGCTCCCGGACGGACACCGAGGTCGTGCTCCGGGCGGTGGAGCAGTGGGGGCCGGACGCCGTGGGGCGCTTCGAGGGGATGTTCGCGCTGGCGGCGGTGGACCTCCGCGACGAGCCCACGCTGCTGCTGGCGCGCGACGCGTTCGGGGTCAAGCCGCTCTACTACCGGGTGCACCACGGCACCCTGGCGTTCGCCTCGGAGGTGAAGTCCTTCCGCCATCTCCCGGACTTCCAGGCGTCGGTGGACCCCCGCGCGCTCCATCGCCTGCTCACGTTCCTGTGGGTGCCCGACCCGTACACGATGTTCTCGGGCGTGCGCGCCCTCGAGGCGGGGCACCTGGCCGTGTGGCGGAACGGCGCCCTGGACGTCCGGCGCTACTGGGAGCCGACGCTGCCCGACGCGGGGGCGTCCTTTCCGACCGACGACGAGGCCGTGGTGGCCGAGGTCCGCGACCGGTTCCGGGCGGCGGTCCGGAGCCAGATGGTCTCGGACGTGCCTCTGGGGGCATTCCTGTCGGGCGGGCTCGACTCGAGCGGCATCGTGGCCATGATGGCCGAGGCGTCGGCGGAGCCGGTGCGGACCTACACGATCACGTTCCCGGAGGAGCACCGGGTCGGGGAGAAGACGCTGGACGACCCGGCGGTGGCCCGGCGCACCGCCGCCCATTTCGGATGCCGGCACGAGGAGATCGTGGTGGAGCCCGACGTGGCGTCGCTCCTGCCCGATCTGGTCCGGCAGATGGACGATCCGGTGGGCGATCCGGCCGTGCTGACGGCCTACCTGGTCTGCCGGGCGGCCCGCCCCACGGTGACCGTGCTGCTGAGCGGCGTCGGCGGCGACGAGATCTACGCCGGGTACAGGAAGCACGCGGCCCACCGGGTCAGCGCCCTGTACGCGCGGCTCCCGAAGGCCGTCCGCGCACGGCTCCTGGAGCCCGCCGTCCGCGGTCTGCCCACCTTCCGGGGCACGCCGCTCATGGGGTCGGTGCGCCTGGCCAAGAAGCTGGCCCGGTCGGGGTCGCTCCCGGAGGAGGAGGCGTTCCTCATGAACGCGACCTACCTCGACGGCGCCCAGAAGGGCGGGCTCTACACCCCGGAGGTGGCGGCGGGGCTCGAGGCCGCCGACCCGTACGACGTCCACCGTCGGCATCTGGCGGGCACGGAGCACGCGGACTTCCTGAACCGCATGCTCCACCTGGATCTGCGGACGTTCATGGTCAGCCTGAACCTCCTCTACAACGACAAGATGTCCATGGCGTCGTCGTTGGAGGTGCGGGTGCCGTTCCTCGACCGGAGCCTGGTCGACCATGCGTTCGCGAGCGTGGCTCCGGACCTGAAGCTCAAGGGCACCTTCCGCCCGGAGACCAAGCACGTCTTCCGGCGGGCCATGGAAGGCGTGGTGCCCGACGAGGTGCTCCGCCAGCCCAAGGCCGGGTTCGGCGCGCCCCACGACCACTGGCTGGTCCACGACCTCCGGGAGATGGTGGACGACCTCCTGGCCCCCGAGACCGTGGCCCGCCGGGGGTGGTTCGATCCGACGGCGGTCCGGCGGATGATCGACGAGCACCGGTCCGGGTCTGCGGATTGGGCCTATCCCCTCTGGCTCCTCCTGAGCCTGGAACTGTGGCATCAGGGGTTCGTGGACCGCTGAGGCGGCGCTATCTTGCCCACGCTGCGCCCCGACGGTCCGACGGGCGCGACCGCACAGCCCTGGCCCGATGAAACAGCTCCTCCAGTCGGCTTCGTCCGGCGAGACCCTCATCGTGGACGTGCCGGCGCCCCGGGTGCAGCCCGGGTGCGTGCTCGTCCGCAACGCCGCGTCCCTGGTGTCGGCGGGTACCGAGCGTACCTCCGTCGAGTTCGCCAGGAAGAGCCTGCTGGCCAAGGCCCGGTCCCGCCCCGACCTGGTCAAGAAGGTGCTGGACAAGGCGCGGACCGACGGACCGGTCACCGCGTTCAAGGCCGCCATGACCCGCCTGGACCAGCCGCAGGTGCTGGGCTATTCCACCGCCGGCGTGGTGCTGGAGGTAGGGGCCGGGGTGGAGGGCGTCCGTGTCGGCGACCACGTCGCCTGCGCCGGAGGCGGGTACGCGTCCCACGCCGAAGTGGTGTGTGTGCCCCGGAACCTGGTGGCGGTGGTGCCCGACGGTGTGCCGCTGGATCACGCGGCGTGCGGCACGGTGGGGGCCATCGGCCTCCACGGGTTCCGCCTCGGAGAGGTGCAGCTCGGCGAGACCGTCGTGGTGCTGGGCCTGGGCCTCATCGGGCTGATGACCGTGCAGATGGCCAAGGCGGCGGGTGCCCGGGTCGTGGGCATCGATCTGGATCCGTCGCGGGTCGACCTGGCCCGCCAGCTCGGGGCGGACGCGGCCGTGGCCCTGGGAGACGGCGACCCCGTGGCCGCCACCCGTTCCGTGAGCGGGGGGCTGGGTGCCGACGCGGTGCTCATCACCGCGGGTACCGCCTCCAATCAGCCCATCGAGATGGCCGCGGAGCTGGCCCGGGATCGCGGACGCATCGTCTCGGTGGGGGCGGTGGGCCTCGACATCCCCCGGGAACCGTACTTCAAGAAGGAGCTGTCCTTCCGGGTGTCCCGTTCGTACGGGCCCGGCCGCTACGACCCGGCCTACGAAGAGGGGGGCCAGGACTACCCGGTGGGCTACGTCCGCTGGACCGAGAACCGGAACCTCCAGGCCTTCCTGGACCTCCTGGGCACCGGTGCGGTGCGTCTGGAGCCGCTCCTGACCCACCGGATCCCCATCGAGCGGGGCGTGGAGGCGTACACGCTCCTGACCGAGGGCACGGAGCCGTCGCTCGGGGTGCTCCTGACCTATGGCGACCCCGGGTCGGCGAAAGCACCGGTCCGCCGGGTGGACATGGGAACCGCCTCGTCCGGCGCGGAGCCGGGCCTGGCCATGCTGGGGGCCGGGAACTTCGCCACCGCCACGTTGCTGCCCGCCATCCGCGACGCCGGCGGGTTCCGCCTGACCGGGGTCTGCACCGCCCGGGGGCCGTCGGCGCACCACGCGGCGGAGAAGTTCGGCTTCGCCTTCGCCGCCACGGATCCTGCGGAGCTGCTGGCCGACGACGGCACGGACATGGTGGCCATCGTCACGCGCCACGACCTCCACGCACGCCAGATCGTGGCGGCCGTGGAGGCGGGCAAGCACGTCTTCTGCGAGAAGCCTCCGTGCCTCGACGAGGCCGAGCTGGCCGACATCGTCCGGGCCCTCCTGCCCGCGGGCGCCCCGGCCGGCACGCTCCGGACCCGGGCGCTCCTGGCCGTCGGCTACAACCGGCGCTTCGCCCCCATGGTCCGGAAGCTCCGCGACCACATGGAGCCGGTGGAGGAGCCGGTGGTGGTGCAGATGAGGGTCAACGGCGGGTTCATCCCGGCGGACCACTGGATCCACGACCCCGCGGTCGGTGGGGGACGCATCGTGGGAGAGGTGTGCCACTTCGCGGACCTGGCGGCCTTTCTCACCGGCTCGGTGCCGGTGCGGGTCCACGCGGCCGGGGCGCCGGACGGCGGTCGGTACCACGAAGACAACCTGGTCCTGACGCTGACCATGGCCGACGGGTCGGTGGCCTCCATCACCTACGTCGCCTCGGGCGACAAGTCCCTGGGCAAGGAACGGGTCGAGGTCTTCGGCGGCGGCCGCTCCGGCGTGCTGGACGACTACCGCGAGCTGCATCGGTTCGCCGGGGGATCCCGGAGCAGCGAAAAGGCCCGCCTGGCCCAGGACAAGGGGCACGAGGGGGAGTGGAGGGCCATCCGCGAGGTCCTGGCATCCGGAGGCGCCGCGCCCATCGGGCTGGAATCGCTGGTGGCCACGAGCCTGGCCACGTTCGCCGCGGTCCGTTCGCTGCGGGGTGGGCAGGCGGAGGCGGTGGACGCCGCCGGCTTCATCGCCCGGGCCCTGGCACCCGAGGCCGGATCCGACGCCCCGGCCCCGCCCGACGACGCGGCGTCGGAGGTGTCGGACGGATGAAGGACGCCCCCGTGGTCCCGCCCGGAACTGCGGCGTCGGGAGCGGACCCGGCCCCCGGCGCACCCGGTCGGGTCCACGTGCCCCACAGCCGCCCCGGGGCCGGCATCGGCGTCCGGAAGCGCCTCCGCTACTGGAAGCGGATCTTCAGCGCCTACTTCGGGTCCCGGAAGAGCCACCTGACGTTCTGGCACGGCACCCCGGAGGTGAACGAGAACGCCACGCCCGGACAGGTGGGCGAGTACTGGCAGCCGTTCGCGGTCAAGGCGGACTATCCGGGCCAGTACGACGCGAACCGGATTCCCATGCTCGACTACCACGGGCACGTCGGGCTCCAGTACAACCCCATCGCCATCGCCCAGTACGGACTCGGCAACTACAACCGCTGGGTCCGGGACGACGATCCGGACCGGAAGGCGCGGTTCCTCGAAGCCGCCGGGTGGATGGTGGACAACCTCGAGCCCAACGCGGCCGGGGTCCCGGTGTGGAAGCACCACTTCGACTGGGAGTACCGCACGCCCATGCCGTCGGGGTGGTACTCGGCCCTGTCCCAGGGGCAGGGGCTGTCGCTCCTGGTGCGGGCCCACGCCGTGACCGGCGACGACCGGTACCTGACGGCCGCCCACGACGCGTTCCGCTCGTTTCTCCTGGAGATGGAGGAAGGCGGGGTCATCCACACGGACGCCGAGGGCGTCCTGTGGTTCGAGGAGACGATCGTCGACCCGCCCACCCACATCCTCAACGGGTACCTCTGGGCCGCCTGGGGCATCTACGACTACTGGCTCCACACCGGCAGCGCCGACGCGGAGCGCGTCTGGAACGAGGCCGTCCGGACCCTGTCCACCGAACTGGACCGGTTCGACGTGGGCTACTGGTCGCTCTACGACGCGGCCGGGACCTGGCTTCCCAACGCCGCGTCGTCGTTCTATCACGCCCTCCACGTGGTGCAGCTCCGGGTCACCTGGCGCCTGACGGGCCTCGACGTCTTCCGGAACCGCGCCGACCGCTGGGACCGCTTCCAGCAGAGCCCGGTCCGCCGACGCCTGGCCTGGGCCCACAAGGCGCTCTTCAAGCTCCTGTTCTACTGATGCGGCCCCCGGCGGCCGGGTGTCCGTGACGACCACCGGAGGCGCCTCCGCCGGCACGCCCCGGGCTCTCCGGGTCCTCCTCATCCACCAGCTCTTCGTCCTCGGACGGGAGGCGGGCGGAACCCGGCACGTGGAACTGGCCCGCCATCTGGTGCGCCGGGGCCACGAGGTCACGGTGGTGGCCAGCCCGATCTCCTACCTGACGGGGGAACGCCACGCTCCTGTGGACGAGGGGGCCGAGGAAGGCCTCACGCTGCTCCGCACGTGGACGTACCGGCCCCGGTCGTCCGGGTTCGTGGCCCGGGTGCTCTCGTTCCTCTCGTTCAGCACCTCGTCCGCCGTGGCGGCCCTGTTCCGCGTGCCCTCGGTGGACGTCGTCTGGGGCACCTCGCCCCCTCTGTTCCAGGCGGCCGCGGCCGTGATGGTCGCCCGACTGCGCCGCGTGCCGTTCGTCCTGGAGGTCCGGGACCTCTGGCCCGACTTCGCGGTGGAACTGGGGGTGCTCCGGAACCCCCTGGTCATCCGTCTGGCGCGCTGGCTCGAACGGTTCGTCTACGACCACGCCGACGAGGTCGTGGTCAACTCGCCGGGCTTCGTCGGCCACCTGGAAGCCCGGGGCGTGGACCCGTCCCGGATCACCCTCGTGCCCAACGGCGTCGAGGTCTCCGATTTCGATCCCGACGCCCGCGGCCAGGCGTTCGTGCGGGAACTCGGGCTCGACCCGGCCCGGCACCGCCTCGTGGTCTACACCGGGGCCCACGGGATCCCCAACGATCTCGACGTGCTGCTCGACGCCGCCCACCGCCTCCGGCATCGGGCGGACGCGCGCTTCGTCCTGGTCGGTGGCGGACGGGACAAGGACCGGCTCGAGGCCCGGGCCCGGGACCGGAGGCTCGACAACGTGGTGTTCGTGGCGCCCCAGCCCAAGGAGCGGATGCCGGAGATCCTGGCCGCCGCGTCGGTCTGCGTGGCCCATCTGAAACCCATTCCGCTCTTCGACACGACGTATCCCAACAAGGTGTTCGACTACATGGCGGCGGGACGGCCCACCGTCCTCGGCATCGACGGGGTCATCCGGCGGGTCGTCGAGGACGCCGACGGGGGGTGCTGGGTGCAGCCCGGAGACCCCGCCGCGATGGCCCGGGCGGTCGCCGGATACCTGGACGATCCCGAGGCGGCCGAGGCGGCCGGGCGCCGTGCCCGCGCGTACGTCGCGGAGCACTTCGACCGCGAGGACCAGGCCGAAACGCTCCGGGGCGTTCTCGAGCGGGCGGGCCGCGGCCGCTGACGGCCCACGGCACGGGCACCGACCCGGTCCGTGCGACTGGAACGCCCGGGGGGCTTCCTCTACCTTCCGACCACCGTCCGGACGCCGCCTGGCGTCGCTCCGAACACCCCTGGAAGCGCATGTCCGACACGCTCACCGTGCTCCACGTCGTGGGGGCACGGCCGAACTTCATGAAGATCGCGCCCGTGCTCCGGGAACTGGAGCGGCGTCCCGGGTTCCGGAACGTTCTGGTCCATACCGGCCAGCACTACGACGATGCCATGTCGCGGGCCTTCTTCGAGGATCTGGGGATTCCGGACGCGGACGTCGATCTGGGGGTGGGATCGGGCACCCACGCGGTGCAGACGGCCGAGGTGCTCCGGGACATCGAGCCGGTCCTGATCCGGGAAGCGCCCGACCTGGTCATGGTCGTCGGCGATGTGAACTCCACCCTGGCGGGGGCCCTGGCCGCCGTGAAGCTGGGGATCCCGGTGGCGCATCTCGAGGCGGGCCTGCGCAGCCGGGACCGGAGGATGCCGGAGGAGATCAACCGCGTCCTCACCGACCAGATGGCCGACCTCTGCCTGACCCCCAGCCGGGACGGCGACCGGAACCTGGCCGCCGAGGGCGTGCCTCCGGAACGCATCCGATTCGTCGGCAACGTCATGATCGACACGTTGCTCCGGGTCCTCCCGGACGTGTCCGGCGCCGCCCCCGAGGCCGTCCGGGCCCTGCCCGAGGGTGGGTACGTCCTGGTCACGCTGCACCGGCCGTCCAACGTCGACGACCCCCTGGTGCTCCGGGGCATCGTGCGCGCCCTGGAGCGGGTCGCCGAACACGTGCCGGTGGTGCTTCCGGTGCACCCCCGGACGCGGAAGCGGATGGCGGAGGCCGGCCTCGCGTTCGACCGGGTCCGCGCCCTGGAGCCCCTCGGATACCGGGCGATGCTGGCGTCCATGGCCCGGGCCGGCATGGTCATGACCGACTCGGGCGGCATCCAGGAAGAGACCACCGTCCTGGGTGTCCGGTGCCTCACGCTGCGGGCCAACACCGAGCGGCCCATCACGGTCCACGAGGGCACGAACGAGTTGGTGCCGGATCGGTCGGAGGAGGCCGTGGTCGAGGCGTTCCACCGCCATTGGGGCCGTCCCGTCGAGCCTCGACGGCCGGAGGGCTGGGACGGCCGGGCCGCGGAGCGGGTCGCGGACGCCATCGAGGCATGGGCCGGCCGGGTCCCGGCCGGGGCCGGCGTCCACGCGGTGCGTCCGTGACCGGGCGGATCCTGATCACGGGCGGGGCCGGCTTCATCGGGAGCCGCGTCGCCGCGGCCCTCATGGATCAGGGGCGGGCCGTGACCGTTCTCGACGCCCTGGTGCCGTCGGTGCACGGGCCCGACGCCTCGCCTCCCGACCGGATCGCCGACGCCCGGTTCGTCCAGGGCGACGTCCGCGACGAGTCCGCCTGGCGGACGGCCCTCGAAGGCGTGTCCACCGTCCTCCACCTGGCTGCGGAGACCGGCACGGGCGAGTCCATGTACCGGGCCCGGCACTACGTGGACGTGAACGTCGGGGGCACGGCGCTGCTGTGCGATCTGGTCCTGGCCGAGGTGGCCGCCGTGGATCGTGTCGTGCTCGCTTCGTCCCGGGCCGTCTACGGCGAAGGCCCCTACCGGTGCCGCGACCACGGGGTGGTCTACCCGTCGCCCCGGACGGTCGAGCGCCTGCGGGCGGGCCGGTGGGAGCCGGTCTGTCCGGAGTGCGGCGCCGAGGTGGTGGTGGAGCCCGTCCATGCGGGGATCCGCAAGGGGCCGACCTCGACGTACGGGATGACCAAGCGGGACCAGGAGGAACTCGTCCATCTGCTCCTGCCGGCCGCAGGCGTGGACGTCACGAGCCTCCGGCTCCAGAACGTGTACGGACCGGGGCAGTCGCTCCGGAATCCCTACACCGGCATCCTCTCGATCTTCAGCGTCCGCTTCCTGGCCGGGCAGCCGGTCCGGATCTTCGAGGACGGACGCGAGTCCCGGGACTTCGTCTACGTGGACGATGTCGTCCGCGCGTTCGTGGCGGCCACGGTCGGTCCGAGGAGCGACGCCGGTGCCCGGGTCGTCGACGTGGGCTCCGGGACCGCGACCGCGGTGGCCGACGTCGCCCGTGCCCTGGCGGGGCGGTACGGGCTCCCGGACGTCGAGATCCCCGTCACCGGGGAGTTCCGGGTCGGCGACATCCGCCACGCGGTGGCCCACCCCGGGGCGATGGCGGAGGCGTTCGGCCTGACCCGTCCGACGCCCCTGGACCAGGGACTGGACGCCCTGGCCGAGTGGGTCCGCGGCGCCGAGCGCCCGGAGTCCACCCTGGACCGGGCCCTGGACGAGATGGCCGCCTCGGGGCTCCTGGGCCAGGCGGAGCGGGCGTGAAGGCCGCGGCTACGGCGGCACCGGACCGGGCTGCCGGATCGGCTCGTCGCCGCCCCGATGCGTCGCCGCCGGTGGTGTTCATGGGGGTGCCCATGGCCATCAACGTCCGCGACATCCTGCGCACGGACGCGTTCGACGTCCTGCGCGGCTCGGGCGCCCGGATCCACCTGTTCACCCCCGCGGCCGACGTGGAGGGGTTCCGGAGGGAGTTCGGGGGAGACGGCGTCTCGATCCATCCCCTCCGGGCGCCGGACTCTCGCCTGTTCGCGATCGTGGACGTCATCAACCTGAAGCTGCAGGTGGCGCTGCTGTCCCTCCGGTGCGACACGGCCCGGATCATGATCGGAGACACCCTGCGCCGGTCGTGGCGGGCCCGTGCCGTCCGGGGGGCCCTCGCCCTCCTGGGTCGGCGGGGCCAGGACCTCCTGCTCGGGTTCCTGCGGCGGGTGCTCCGGGCCACGGCGCCCGAGCTGTACGCGGAGGAGTTCCGGGACCTCCAGCCGGATCTGGTCGTGGGCACCCGGGTCCTCACCATGTCCGGACCCCGGACCCACTCCAGCCCCCGGTACCTGGACCGCCACCTCCTGCTGTCGGCAGCCCGGCGGAGGGTCCGGACCATGGTCCTGGTGTCGTCCTGGGACAACCTGACCACGTCGGGCTTCTTCCCGGTGGACGTGGACCGCATCACCGTCTGGAACGGGATCATGAAGGATCAGGCGATGGGCATCCACGGGCTCCGCCCGGATCAGGTGGTGGTGACCGGGGCCCCCCAGCACGACACCTACGCCGGGGCCCCCTACACGCCCAGACGCCCGTTCTGGACCGCCTTCGGCCTCGACCCGGACCGGCCGGTGGTGGTCTACACCACCGGGACGTCCGGGACGATTCCCCGGGAGCCCGACATCGTGGCCCGTCTGGAAACCGGCCTGAGGGCCGCGGTGGGGCCCGAGCTGCAACTGCTGGTCCGGGTCCACCAGCTCGACTCGGTCGATCGGTACACCGAGGTGGCCGCCCGACCCGGCGTCGTCCTGGACCACGCCGGCCGACCGCCGGTGGGCTCCTACCACGACCGGGACTTCGACCAGGCGGCGTTGAGACATCTGGCGGACACCCTCCATCACGCCGACGTGGTGGTCAACGCCGCGTCGTCCATTTCCATCGATGCGGCCGCGGTGGGCACACCGGTGGTGTGCGTCGACTTCGATGCCGAAGACGGCGTGCCCTACCACCGTTCGGTCTCCCGCTTCTACGACTTCACGCACCAGCAGCCCGTGGTGGCTTCGGGGGGCGTCGTGCGTGCCCGGACGCCGGAGGAGGTGGTCGAGGCCGTCCGCGCGTACCTGGCGGACCCGGCGCTCCACGCGGAAGGGCGGGCCCGCCTCGTCCGTGAGCAGTGCCACGCGGTGGATGGAGGGTCGGGCCGCCGGGTCGGGGCGGCGCTCCTGGATGCGCTGGTCGGCGCCGTGTCCCCCACGCGGTGAGTCCGCCCCGACTCTTCGTGGTGGCGGGAGGGACGCGCACCACCGCATCGACCCGCCATCGCCTCTGGAACTACCGGCCGTTCCTCGAGGCCGACGGCGTCGAGATGGACTGGATCGAGTACGGAGGCGGTCGGGAGTCGTCTGCGGTTCGGGCCGCGCTCCTGCGGATTCGGTTCCTCAAGGACCTCGTGGTACGGGGTGGGGGGCCGGACGTGATCCTGGTCCAGAAGGTCCTGCCGCCCGCCGCCCTCGTCCGACGGTGGCGGGCCGGAGGAGCCCGGGTCGTCTACGACTTCGACGACGCCCTGTACCACCAGGCGCTGTGGGGAGAGACGGAGGCGCAGGCGGCCCGCCGGAGGGCGCGCTTCGACGCCATGCTCGATCTGGCCGACGTGGTCGTGGCCGGATCGCCCCCGCTGGCCGAGTACGCCCGGACCCGGGCAGGAAGGGTCGAGGTCCTCTACCCGAGCCTCCAGCGCGGCCGGTTCGAAGGGACGGCGCGCCCGCTGCGGGATCCAGGCGCGGTCACGGTGGGGTGGGTCGGGAACGACCAGAGCCAGATCTACCTCAAGGCGCTGGAGCCCGTCCTTGCCGAGGCCTTCGACCGGCATCCGTCGGCCCGGCTGACGGTCTGCTCGTCGAGGGCGCCGGATCTGGCGCCGTCCGTGGCCGGGCGCATGACGTTCGTGCCGTGGTCGGAGTCGGCGGAGCTCGAGGCGGCCGCGAGCTTCGACCTGGCCATCTCCCCGCTGGGGCCCGAGCCGTGGAGTCGGGCCCGGGGAGGGCGGGTGTCCGTGCTGCTGTCGATGGCGTCGGGCGTGGCCGTGGTGGCGTCGCCGGGTGGCGGGATCGACGAACTCGTGGACGACTCGGAGGCCGTGCTCTTCGCCGACGACCCGGACGCGTGGGCCCGCCAGCTCGACCGGCTCCTGGCGTCGGCCGCGGAGCGCGAGCGGGTGGGGGCGGCGGCCCGGGGCGTCGTGGCCCGGAAGATCTGGGCCGACGTGCAGTACCCCAGGCTCCGGGACATCCTGTTCCCCTGATGTCCACGCGGTGTCAGGGCCACGCGGGAAGGATCTCGAGCCGCACCTCCGCTCCTCCGGTCCTGGCCCGGCCGACGCCGACCCGGCCGACCCGGAGCGGCGCCCACCCTTCGGTCGCCACGGCCTTGCCGATCTCCCGACCGATCAGTCCACCCCCGAACATTCCGGCCGTCCACCCGCCGAGGACCGTGAAGGTCTGGTCGAGGAAGTCGTCCGAGGCCGTGGCCAGCTGGCCGACGAAGACGCACACCACGACGGCCTCGGTGAGCGACCGGGCCTCGCACGGGCGGGGCTCCTCCGGCTCCCAGGTACGTGCTGCGATCACGGCCCCGGCGATGCCTCCGAGGATCCCGCCCAGGATGCCGAGGTCCCTCTCGTGGGTGCTCCGCCTCCACTCCTCCACGCGGGTCGTGCGTCCCACGACGAGGGGGACGGGGGCCTCCTGCCGGGCCATCCACAGGAACACCGTGTCGCCACGGATCCGGTCCACCCGTCCGTCGCGAGGCGCGGCCCCGGGATCCGACAGGTCCGTCAGCCGGAGCCGGCGTCCCTCCTGACCCGCCAGGAAGTCCGGGGACCGGACGGGCGTGGTGCGGGCCTGGGTCCAGGCGTCGGCCTGCGCGGGCAGGAGCGAGGGAACGAGGGCGAACACCAGGAGCGGCAGCGTGCGCATGAGAGCCTCCATGCCGGGGTGCGGTTCCCGTCACGGTGCATCGCCACACGCAGTCGGTCGGTACGCGTCCCTACGTAGGCCCCGGGGTGGGGGACGTATCGTGGTGCTGCGGGCCGGTCCGGTCCGGCGGCCGAAACGACGGGTACTCCATCATCGTAGGGGCGCACACACACACCTGTTCCGGAGCACTCGTGGATCAACGCCTGCTGGTCTTCGTTCTGGTCATCGTGCCGGTTGTCAGCGTCTGCCTGGGCTTCGCGGTGCACTTCGTCATCCGCCCCATGGTCGAGTCGCTGGTGCTGGCCATCCGCGATCTGGCGGAACTCCGCGGCGGCGACCCCACGGCCCACCACCTCGCGCGCCTGGAGGACGAGGTCGAGCAGCTCCGCCACGAGGTCGAGGCGCTCCGCGCGGAGAGCCGGTTCGACCGGCAGCTCCAGGCGCCGTCGGGTGGGGAAGGGGAGCGCATCACGGGCGGTCGCGCCTGACGGCAGCGGATGCGCATGGAGTGGCTACGCTCCGTCGTGGCCGGCCCCTCCCCGGTCCCTGAGGTGGGCGAACAACGACCGCAGGTACTCCCGCGCCACCTCGGCGTCCTGACCCGGAAGGAAGCCCATCCGTTCCAGCCCGGAGATGGTCGCGGCGTCCGACTCCCGGGACCGCTCCCGCGCCGTGACCAGATAGGCCAGGACGCTCAGGGCGGGAGCCCCGTTTCCCGCGGGCACTCCGAGGGCGGCGTCGATCCCTTCGACGATCCCGGCCTGGGCCTCCCGGTCGCCGACCGCCGCCGCGTCGTGGGAGGCCAGGACGCACTCGATCAGGCGTCCCCGCTGCCCGGTCGAGAGCGCCCAGACCGCACGCCATTGGGCAGCGAACCGTTCCGTGTGCCTGGAGAAGGCCGCCTCGACGTTCACGATCGGTCGCCCCGGCGTAGCGCGAGCACCCTGACCGCCGCCAGGATCCCGTCCACGGCGAGCACGAGCGCCAGCGCCGTCCGGATCCCGGGCGGCACCCCCGCCGCGATGGCCGACGCCGTCGCCCCCAGCGAGATCAGGTAGTAGGGCAGCCCCACCAGGTAGAGGAGCACCAGCCCCGCCGTCTCACCCAGCAGCAAGGTCCCCAGGAGCCACAGCGACCCGCTGAGCACGAAGACGGACGTGACCGGCACCCCCCGGAACATCCGCGCAGGTAGACCCATTCCACTCTCCCCGTTTCGCCCCCCCCACACGCCCCCGGCGCCCGAGCGAAGCAACGGGCGCCCATCGCGCACGAAAAAAGGACCCTCCCGGGAAAAACGCTCCCCGCGCCCGAGCGAAGCAAAGGGCGCCCTCAGGAACGAGAAAAGGATCTTCCCGGGAAAAAACGCCCCCGGGGCCCGAGCGAAGCAACGGGCGCCCTCAGGAACGAGAAAAGGACCTTCCCGCAAAACACCCCCGGCGCCCGAGCGAAGCAACGGGCGCCCACCGAACGGAAGAAAGAACCTTCCAGCCCCCCAGGCGCTCCGGACTGCATGCGCGTGTGACGGCCCCAACACCTGGAATCGCCCGCCTACCGACCGCGTCGGGTCGACCCACCGTACCGGAGAAGGCGTAGCTCGGATGCAGGAGTAGGCGCGCAAGGCGAGTCGAGGGAGACGTAGCACACGCTACGTCGCACCGAGCGAGACCGCCGCGCAACGACCTCCTGCGCCGAGATTACGCCTTCTCCGCGCGGTAGTAGCGGTAGTAGTAGCCGTATCCATACCCCGAGCCGTAGTACTTCCCGCGGCCGGAGTAGTCCAGGTCGTTCAGCACCACGCCGCTGATGGGCGCGCGCACCGCTTCGAGCTGTTCCTGGGCGTACCGAAGGGCGCCCTTCTCCGTGGCTCCCGCCCGGGCCACCAGCACCACCCCGTCCGCCGACGCGCCGAGGATGGCGGCGTCGGTGACCAGGTTGAGGGGCGGGGAATCGAGGATCACCACCTCGTACTCCTCCCGGAAACGGTCCAGCAGGGCCCGCATGCGCGGCGATCCCAGCAGCTCCGAGGGGTTGGGCGGCAGGGTCCCCGTGGCCAGGAAGTGCAGTTTCTTTCCCTCGCCGACGTCCACCGCGTGGACGGCATCTT
This sequence comes from Longimicrobiales bacterium, assembly GCA_040216925.1. Lineage (GTDB taxonomy): Bacteria > Gemmatimonadota > Gemmatimonadetes > Longimicrobiales > Gaopeijiaceae > JAJCZZ01. Next base: position 170,344 of record JAVJOF010000018.1, on the reverse strand, counting down.
CCACCGGGTGGGTGCCGAGAAGCACGTCCGTGACCCCCGGTTCCTTGGGCGTCTCGAACACGCGATGCACGATGCCCCGGCGCAGGTCGCAGTCCACCAGGAGCGCCTTCGTGCTCTGCTGGGCCAGCGTGATGGCCAGGTTGGCCGCGCTGGTGGACTTGCCCTCCGACGGGCCGGGGCTGGTCAGCACCAGCACCCGCGGCGGCTTGTCCAGGTCCAGGAAGGTGATGTTGGTCCGGAAGGCCCGGTACGCCTCCGATACGGGGTTGCCCACGTCGTTGCGCGTGACCAGCCGGTCGCTGACGGACCGCTCCCGTTTCAGGATGCCCCGGCCGCTCCCGTTGGCCACCCCCTTGATCCGGGGGATCATGGCCAGGACCGGCAGGTTCGTGACCTTCACCACCTCGTCGCGGGAGTGGACGGTCTCGTCCATGTAGTCCCGGGCGCCGGCCACGGCCACGCCCAGGATCACGCCGAAGAAGATGGCCAGGACCAGGCTTCGCGTGCGCCGCGGCCGGATGGGCCGGATGGGCAGGATGGCCTGGTCCACGATCCGGACGTCGCCGGGCTCCACGGCCTGGGCGATCTCCGCCTCCTTCAGCCGGCTCTGCAGGAGCGTGAAGATCTCCTCGAGCGCCTGCTTCTCCCGCTCGAGGCGGGCTTCCTGCACGGCCTTCTCGGGGATCTCCTCGAGCTGGCCCCCGAACCGGGCCAGGTTCTCCTCGACGGCGGAGAGCTGTGACGACAGGCTGTTCCGGTAGTTCTGCGCCAACTGGTAGAGCTGGTTCTCCAGGCCTTCGATGGAGTTCTGCAGCCCCACCATCTCGGGGTGGTTCGGCGTGCGGCGCTGGGCCATGGCCGTGCGCTCCGCCTCCAGCCCGTTGAGCTGGGTCATGATCTCGGTGACGGCCTGCGACTCCAGGAACGTCGGGAAGCCGGCCAGGCGCCGGAACGCGTCACGGCTGGCCTCGATGTCGTCGGAGCCCCGGGCTTCGTCGATCTCGGCCAGCAGCGAGGTCAGCGTGTTCAGGTCCTGCTCGACCTGATCCTTCCGGGCCTGGGCGTCCACCAGGCGCCGGACCTGCTCGGCGCCCTCGGCCTGGAGGTTCACGACCTGCTCGCCCTGCTGGAAGGCCAGCAGGTTGTCCTCGGCGATGCGCAGTTGTGCGGTGTAGGTGTCGATCTGGTCCGACAGGAACGCGACCGTGCTGGTGGCTTCGGTCTTCTTGTTCTGCCGGCGGTCCTGGATGTAGCGCTCCGCCACCTGGTTCGGCACGTCCCGGACGAGCTGCGGGTCGGTGCCGGTGAACGTGACGGCGATCACGTTGGCGTCACGGAACGGGCGCCCCACGCCGAGGTTGTCCTGCAGGTCCTGGACGGCCTGGTAGAACGACTTCGCCTGGAGCACGATCTCCTCGGGAAACACGCTCCGGCCCGGTGGGGTGGGATCGACCTCCGTCAGCGCCAACCGGAGGCCGTTGAAGACCACGACCTCGCCCCGGTCCACCACGGCCACTTCCTGGTCGTCGCCGTCCACGATCCGGTACCGGCCGTCGGGCTGGCGGGTGAACGTGTAGACCGCGTCCCGGGTGCTGGGTCCTGCCGCCACCTCGGAGAACAGACCGGTCCGGGACACGCCTTTCGGCTCCACGACCAGCGCCTGGAGGCTGAGGCGGCGCACCACTTCCTCGGCGATGCTCCGGGCCCGGAGAAGCGCCATCTCCGTCTCCACGTCGCTGCTCTGGAGCATGTCCGCCAGGAAGGGGAGGTCGCCGGAGCCGCGCTCCTGGTCCACGTGGATCGACGCCTGGGCCTGGAACACGGGCGGCGTGGTCCACACCCACCAGACCGTCGCGCCGATGACCGCCGCCGCGATGCCGGCGATCAGGAACAGGTTGCGCTGCACCAGATTGACCACGTCGCGCAGGTGGATCTCGCCCTCGCCGCGCTCGGGCGGACGCTGGGGCGGCCGTGGGGCGGCGGGTCGCTCGGGTCCGGAGCCTCCGTTGTTCTGGGCCACGTCAGTTCCCCGACACGATGACGACGGTGATCACGTTGGCCACCAGCGACGCCGCGCCCACCAGCGAGGGGAAGTTGCGGGCCCACCAGCTGCGCTTGCCCACGACGATCTGGTCGCCGGAGCGGATGCCCGCCTCCTGGATGCTCTCGCTGCCGCTGAGATCCGCCCGGTAGGACTGGCCGTCGCGGATCAGCCGGATGTCGTCGGCGTTGCCGTCGGGCGTGATGCCCTGGGCGCGGGCGATGAGGTCGGCCACGCTCTGGGTGGCGTCCAGCGTGTACTGGCCCGGCACCCGGACTTCGCCGAGGACGACCACGCGCCGCAGGAGCGTGACGTTCACGGCCACATTCACCAGGAAGTCACCGAACTCGTCGGTGAGCTGGGCGCGTAGGGTCTCGGGATCCACCCCCACCACCTGGCGGCGGCCCAGGAGCGGAAGCGTGACGGACCCGTCCTCGTCCACCGTGTACTCGCCGGACAGGTCCTCTTCCCGCCAGATGGCCACGCGAATCACGTCGCCGGGAAGGAGGGAGGCCGTGACGGCGGCGTCCTCGGAGGACGCGGTCTGGGCCGAGGCCCCGCCGGCGAGAAGACCGACGAGTGCGGAAACGCAGAAAACGAATCGGATCATGAGCGTCGCCCGGAGGGGGGCTCGGGGCGCGGAAGTCGTTCGGAAAAATCGTCAAGAGTACAGCCAGAATAGTCTAGTCGAGGCGCAGGGGGGCGGCAAGGCGAAAAGCCGCGTCCCACCGGCACTCTCGGTTGACTGGCCTCCGCGTCCAGCGGTAGGTTTTTCCCGCCCTGTCGCTCGGGGTGCGGAGGGTCCGTGAACTGATGTTTCCACCCCACGGTCGGCCTTCCGGACCCGTCTGTCCCGGAGTCCCTTGGACGCCATCCTCGGAACCGTCTTCGCCGTGCTCGGCATCAGCGCCTACGCGCTGCTGTACCGCCGCACCGACGATGCCCTCCACCCGCTGGCCATCTTCGCCGGGTTCTGGCTCCTCATCTTCGGGTTCGCCCACCTGGACGTGGCGCGGAGCTACGACGAGCCGTACTACGCCGATCCGTTCGGCGTCCTGACCTACGCGGTGGTGCTCGGCGCCCTGCTGTCGTTCGCGTTCGGGTTCTGGCTGGCGGATCCGGGCATGCAGCGCCTGGACCGGCGGAAGATCGGGTGGCGCCTGGAGCACGGGGTCGCCTGGCCGCGCCTGCGGGCCCTGACCCTGGGGCTGTTCGTGGTGGCGTCCCTGATGACGGCCTACTTCGTCCAGCAGGCCGGCGAGATCCCGCTCTTCAGCCCGCGCATCGACACCCTCCGGACGCAGTTCAAGCTGCCGCTGCTGGGGTACGTGTACGACCTCCACTACGCGGTGGCGCTGTTCAGCGCCATGCTCGTGGTCCACTCGAAGAGCCGGGCGCAGAAGCTGCTCTGGGGCGGGTTGGCGGGCCTGAGCGTGTTCCAGCTCATGTTCGGCGGCGTCCGGGTGTCGCCCATGACCGCGCTGGCCTGGATCATCGTGTTCCTGTTCTACCGTCCGACCCGCGTCCGTGTCCGCCACATGGTGCTGGCGGGGGTGGTGGCCGTCACGGTGTTCACGGTCATCGAGGACTTCCGCCGCACGATGTACGAGGTCAACCCGAGCCTCGTTAACCCCCGGATCGACCTCAGCGCGCCCGCCACCGCCTGGGCGCACACCGCGGCCAGCTTCAAGAACCTCCAGTTCACTCTGGAGCGCGGCGTCAGCCCGCTGAACATGGGGCTCAACAGCTACGATCTGCCGAAGACCTTCCTGCCCGAGGCCCGCACGGTCGACGACCAGATCAGCTACATGTACGGCACCCACAACACGCCGACGTTCCTCTCCTTCCTCTACTTCGACTTCGGCGTGGGGGGCCTCCTGGTCATGCCGCTGGTGTACGGGGCCATGGTGGGCTTCGTGTACCGGCGGTTCCGGACGGGGGCCAACCTGTTCTGGCTCATCGTCTACATCGACTTCCTCCTGGCCGTGGTGCTGGCGTTCCGGACGCACCGGTTCCTGGGCAACGCACTCATCTGGTTCATGGGCATCGCCGTCCTCTCGCAACTGGCAGCGGGACGGGGCGTGGAGGGTGGGCCGCCGCCCGACGAGGCGGACGAGGGTGCCGCCGCCGAGGGGCTGGGCGATCCGGCTGCCCCCGGGCGGCTGGGAGCCCCCGCGTGAGGATCCTGGTCGACTTCCTCCCGCTCCTGCCCCGGGGCGGAGGACTTCAGAACGCACGCAACCTGTGGCGCACCATCGACCGACTGGGCGGCGACCACGAGTGGCTGGCCCTGGCCCGGCCGGGCCTCGGCCTGGAGCCGGAGCGGGGACCCCATCACGAGGTACGGACCCTCGACCCGGGGTCGCTGCCCGCCCGCCTGCGGGTCGAGAACCTCCGGATTCCGGCGCTGGCCCGCTCGTGGCGGGCCGACGTCGTCTGGACGCCCATGGGCGCCGGGCCCCTCCGGGCGCCGGTGCCCCGTGTCATGGGATGGCACGACTCCACGGTGGCCTACCCGGAGTCCCCGGTGCACGCCCGCCTCCGGGCCGGGGAGCGGCTCCACGAGTCCCTCCGCGGCTGGATGGCGCGCACGGCCGCCCGGGGCGCCGCCGCCATCACGGTCCAGACGGCCACCATGCGCCGGCGCCTCGCCCGGCTGTGGGCCCTTCCGGAATCCCGGTTCCATCTGGTGCCCAACGGACCGTCGACGTTCCTGGTGGACGAGCCGCCGGCCCCGGCCGGTGCGCCGCCGGTGCCCACGGTCCTGGTGGTGGCGGAAGCGAAGCCGGCCAAGAACCTGGAGATCGTTCCCGAGGTGGCCGCGGAGCTGCGGCGACGGAGCTCCGCCGACGTACGCTGGATCCTCACCGTCGGACCCCTGGGCGACCCGTGGACCCGCCTTCTGGACGAGGCCGTGGCCCGCACCGGCGCGGACGTGCCGCTCGAGCGCGTCGGTCGGGTTCCCCACGAGGCCCTGGGCGACCTCTATCGATCCGCTTCGGTGGTCTTCCTGCCGTCGCACTTCGAGTCGTTCTCCGCCACGTACCTCGAAGCCATGCACTTCGGTGTGCCCCTGGTCACCAGCGACCGGGACTTCGCACGGGATCTCTGCGCCGACGCGGCCTTGTACGCCGACCCGCTGGACCCGACCGACTGCGCGGTCCAGCTGCTCCGGGCCCTCGACGACACGGGCGAACGGGCCCGGCTGCGCGACGCCGGGTTCCGGCGGCTCGCCGACTTCCCCGACTGGACGGAGCGTTACCGGCGCTACGTGGCGGCCCTGGAGGTCGCGGTGCACGGGGCGGACTCCGCCCGTGCGGTGGCGGGGGTGGACGCGTGAGCCGGCCGGTCGTGCTCTACGGGGCGTCCGAACTCGGGCGGGACGCGGTCTCGGTGTTCGAGGCGCTCCGCGAAGCGGGTGGAGGGCCCGAGCTGCTGGGCTTCGTGGACGACGACGCCGACAAGGCGGGACGGACCTTCCTCGACCTGCCCGTGCTCGGTCCGGGCGGCTGGCTGGAAGGGCGGCAGGGCCAGGTCGACATCCTCCTGGTGATGGGCGAACCGCGGGTACGCCGGCTCCTGGCCACCCGCCTGGAATCCGCCGGCCACACCTTCGCGTCTGTCCGGCACCCCTCGACCGCGACCACCCGTTGGGTGACGTTTGGTGCCGGGTGCCTGGTCATGGCACGCTGTTCCTTCACGGTGGAGATCGAGATCGGCCGGCACGTGGTGGTGAATCCGGGCTGCACGGTGGCCCACGACGTCCGCATCGGAGACTACGCGTACGTCTCGCCCGGCGTCGACATGGCGGGGGCCGTCGTGGTCGAATCCGGCGCGCACGTGGGCACCGGGGCCACGATCCTGCCGCACCGCCGGATCGGGGCCGGCGCCGTGGTGGGTGCCGGCGCGGTGGTCACCCGGGACGTTCCTCCCGACCACGTGGTGGCGGGAGTTCCGGCCCGCGTGATGGGCCCGGTGAAGCGACCCTGGGATCTGCCCGCATGAGGGTCCCGCTCTCGAGACCCTGGGTGGGAACGGAAGAGGCCGACCCCTCCGCCGAGGTCGTGGCGTCGGGCTGGCTCATCCAGGGCCCCCGGGTCGCGGAGTTCGAACGCCGCTTCGCCGCCATGACGGGGTCCCGCCACGCCATCGCCGTGAACTCGGGTTCGAGCGCGCTCCTGGTGTCCATGGGGGCCCTGGGCATCGGGCCCGGGGACGAGGTGTTGTGCCCCGACATGTCGTTCATCACGACGGCCTCGGCCGCCCTGTTCCTGGGGGCCCGGCCGGTCTTCTGCGACATCGAGATGGACTGGTACGGCATGGACCCCGAGCGCATGGAGCGCTGGATCACGCCGAAGACCCGGGCCATCGTCCCGGTCCACTACGCGGGGCATTCCGCCGAGATGGACGGGATCATGGACGTGGCCGCGCGCCACGGCATCGACGTGCTGGAGGATTCGGCCGAATCCCACTGGGCCCGCTACCGTGGGGGCGCCCACACGGGCACCCTCGGCCGCATGGGGATCTTCTCCTTCACCCCGTCGAAGCTCATGACCACGGGAGAGGGCGGGATGATCGTCACGGACGACGACGACCTGGCCGAACGGTGCCGGCTGTTTCGCAATTTCGGCGATCACGGCAAGTTCGAGTGGGCGTCCCTGGGCTTCAACTTCCGCATGCCGGAGGTGATGGGTGCCATCGGATTGGCGCAGCTCGAACGGCTTCCGGAGTCGGTCCGCCGGCGTCGGGCGGTGGCGGCACGCTACACCCGGGCCTTCGAGGGTCGCGACGATGTCGTCGTTCCACGGGTGCGTCGGATCGAGGACACCAACTTCCAGCTCTATACGGTTCGGATCCCCGGGCGGAACGGGGGGCCCGACCGCGACGCGGTCCAGGCGGCGCTCGCCCGGAGGGGGGTCGGCACCCGGGTGTACTACCCGGCCTTCCACCATCAGGGCGTGTTCGCCGCGCACGGTCCCTACGACGCCCTGGACTATCCCAACGCCGTCGAGTACGAGGCGACGGCGCTCTCGCTGCCGATCTTTCCGACCTTGTCGGAGGACGAGCAGGCCTACGTCATCGAACAACTGCTCGCCGTGCTGAACGGCGAAGACGATTCCACATGAATGCATCCAACGCCGCACCGGCTCCCCGCATCCAGGGCCGCCGCGTCCTCATCACCGGGGGTGCCGGCTTCATCGGCGCGGCCCTGGCCCAGCGCCTCGTGGCCGACAACGAGGTCGTCCTGTTCGACCGGGCGTTCGAGGGCACCAGCGCCACGCTCTCGTCCGCGTGGGGGCATGCGAACCTCCGCACGGTCGTAGGAGACGTCCTCGACCCCGCGTCCTTGGGCGCCGCGGTGGAGGGGATCGACGTCGTGGTCCACCTCGCCGCCATCGTGGGCGTCAAGAACGTCCTGTCCCGGGGCCGCGAAACCATCGACGTGAACTTCACCGGTACGTCGAATCTCCTGAAGGCCCTGGAGGGCCGGAAGCTCGACCGGGTGGTGTACTTCTCCACCTCCGAGGTCTTCGGCATGAACTCCTTCCGGGCCGGAGAGGAGACGCCCGCATCGGTGGGACCGGTCAGCGAGGCCCGCTGGACCTACTCCATCGCGAAGCTGGCCGGCGAACACCTGGTCACGTGCTACCACCGTGAACTGGACATGCCCACGGTCATCGTGCGGCCGTTCAACGTGTTCGGTCCGCTGCGCCTGGGCGACCACGCCATGCTGCGCTTCATCCTGGCCGCCCTGAAGGGGCAGGACCTCGAGGTGCACGGAGACGGCACGCAGATCCGGTCCTGGTGCCACATCGACGACTTCGTCGACGCCCTGCTCCGGGCCATCGGCCTGCCGGCGGCCGTCGGCGAGACGTTCAACATCGGCAACTCGCGGAACACGGTCACGATCTACGACCTGGCCCGGCGGGTGGTGGACCTGTTGGACTCCCCCTCGACGATCCGCTTCGAGGCCATCGACTTCTCCGACATCGACGTCCGGGTCCCGCGGCTCCGGAAGGCCGAGGAACTGCTGGGCTACCGGCCCCGGGTGGAGCTCGACCAGGCCATCCTGGACACGGCGGCGTGGTACCGGAAGCACATGGGGCACGTCGATCCGGCGGTGGCCCCCGATGCGGTCGAGACGGTGGCCGGCTGACCCATGATCGCCGAGGTCGCACTCTACGGCCTGGCCGCCGCCCTGGGTTCGTACGCCCTGACCCAGGTGGCCATCCGGGTGCTCCCGGGCATGGGGCTGGTGTCGGCGCCCGATGCCAACCACCCACGCCCGGTCCCGGTGGGCGGGGGAATCGCCATCTGGGTCGTGGTCGGGGTGTGCCTGGTGGTCATGGCCTCCACCGGCCACGCCATCTCCGGCGTCGGGCTCCCGCTCCTGGGCGCCACGGTGCTCTTCCTGGCCGGCGTGTGGGACGACGTGCGTCTGCTGGACCCCCGGGCCAAGCTGCTGATCCAGTTCGGAGCCGCGGCCGCCATGGTCATCGGGGGCGTGACGTTCCCCCTCGGCGACGGCCTCGAGTGGGTGGCCGTGCCCCTGACCATGCTCTGGTTCGTGGGCGTCTGCAACGCGTTCAACCTCGTCGACAACATGGACGGCATGCTGCCCGGCGTGGCGGCGGTGGCGGCCATCTTCGTGGGGGTGTTCGCCTACGCCACCGGGCGTCCGGAGACGGCGCTCGTGTCGTGGATCGTCGCCGGGGCCGTCGTAGGCTTCCTGCCGGCCAACCTTCCGCCGGCGCGGATCTTCATGGGCGACTCCGGCTCCATGTTCCTGGGCTTCCTCCTGGCCGGTCTGGCCATCGGTGAGAGCTGGGCGGGGCTGACCCAACTGGCGTTCACGATCCTGGCGCCGACGCTGCTCCTGGCCGTGCCGATCTTCAACACCACGTTCGTCACCGTCACGCGGAAGCTGTCGGGGATCCCCCTGAGCCGGGGCAAGGCGGACCACATCAACTACCGGCTCCTGGCCCACGGCATGAGCAGGAGCCGGGCCTTGCTCGCCGTCTACGTCCTGTCGGCGGTGTCCGGCACGGTGGGCGTGCTCGTGGTCACCTCGACGCCGCTGGCCTACGGCGTGGGCGCCTCGCTGTTCCTGCTGCTCCTGATGTATCTGGGCGTGTTCCTGTACGAGGGCCGGGTCCACGACTTCGAACGCGACTTCCACGTGGCCCGGGAGAAGCCGGGGTGGGAGGAGTCGCCCTGGTACCGCTGGGTGATCCGCGTGGTGGCGGTCGTGGGCGACGTGGTGCTGGTGTTCGCCTCGATGTACCTGGCGTTCTTCCTGCGCTTCGACGGCGCCGTACCGGCCGACCAGCTCCAGAACCTGGCGCGGGTGCTGCCGTACATCCTGGTCTTCCGTGTCGGCCTGGCGCTGCTGTTCGGCGTCTACGAGACGCAGTGGCGCCTCGGACTGGCCTCCGACGCGGTGCGGCTGGTCGGTTCGGTGGTCCTGGGCACGCTCCTGTTCGCGGCGCTGCTGTTCGTGCTCCGCCTGCCGTCGTTCCCGCGGACGGTCGTGGTGCTCGAAGGTCTGCTTTCGCTCCTGTTCTTCGGGCTGACCCGGCTGGGTGTCCGCGCCCTGGGCGAGGTCACCTCCCGGGAGTGGGGCACGCGCGAGGGGCGGCGCACGATCATCGCCGGGTCCGCGGACGGGGTGCTGACCGTGTTCCGCTACCTCCGCCACCGCGCCGGCCCCGGATACCAGGTCATCGGCTTCGCGGACGACGATCCGGCCGCCCACCGCTCCCTCGTGGGGGGGGTGCGCGTGCTGGGGGCGGCGTCGCGGATCCCGGCGCTGGCCCGCCTCTACGACGCCGAGCACGTCATCTTCTGCTTCCCGTACATGGCCGACGAACAGCTCCAGCGGCTGGTCCGGGGCGTCCTGGAGGCCGGGCTCACGGCGGAAGTGGCCCGCCTGGAGGTGCTCACGGCGGATCGGTGGCTGGGCGCACGCAGCACGGTCGACCTCCAGGAGGCCGTGCCGCCCCTGCCCACCGGGTGAGCGGGTCCGGCCGGATGAAGAACGCCGCCCTGCTGGGCGGCGGCACGCTGGCGGCGGCGGTGTTCGGACTGGTCTTCCAGTCCCTCCTGGCCTACCACTTCGGTGCGGGCGCCGAGACCGACGCCTGGTTCATGAGCCTGAGCATCTACGCCTTCCTGGCGAAGTTCCTGATGCTCACCCACCTGAAGTCGATCGCGCTCCCGATCTACCGCCGGCTGTCCGCGTCGGACCCGGATCAGGGCCGACGCTTCGGTGCGCTCCTGCTGGGGTGGTCCGGAGGCGCCCTGGTGGCGGCGGCGGCGGTGCTGGTGCTGGCGGCGCCACTGCTCGTGGATGCTCTGGCGCCCGGGTACCAGGGGGCCGTCCGGGACCTGACGGTGGACCTGGTCCGCATCCGGGTTCCCGCCCTGGTCTTTCTCGGCACGACCACGGCCGGGCTGGTGCTCCTGGAGAGCGCCCACCGTTTCGGCGTCACGGTCTCGTCGCAGAAGATCGTTCCGGCGGTGGTGACGCTGGTGCTGTTCGTGCTCGTGGCGGACCGGTACGGGATGGTCGGTGTCGGCTGGATCGGTCTGGCCGGGGGGGTGGCGGGAGGGCTCGTCGCACTCGCGGCCGTGGCGCCCCTCGTGGCGGGCCGACGGGGCGCGCGGGGAACCGCCGATGCCGAACTGCGGGGGGTGGCGGGGCAGTGGTTGAAGTTCGGCGGGAGCAACGCGGCCACGTTCGTCGGGGAGTGGGCGTTCCGGATCGCAGCGTCCCTCCTTCCGGTGGGGCTCTTCTCCGCGGTGCTCTACGGCCGGATGGTCCACGACCTCCTCCACGGAGCGGTCAACGACGCCGCCCAGAGCGTGAGCCTGCCGCGGTTCGCGGAGGTGGGCGAGCACGGAGACGAGGCGAGGGTGGGAGCGGCCCTCCGGGCCAGCCTGGCGGCGCTGTCCGCGTTGACGGTGCCCGTGGCGGCGTTCGTGGCGGCCACGGCACCCTGGAGCGTGGCCCTTCTGTTCGGACGGGGACGATTCCTGGACGACGGCATGGTCGGGCCCGCCGCCGTCGCCCTGCAGATCTACGCCGTGGGCTTCGTTCTCCAGGGCCTCAACCAACTGGTCTTCGCGGCGGCGTTCTCGGTGGGCCAGTCCCACCTGGTCAACCGCGTCCAGATCGTGGGTCACCTGGTTCGCGCCGCGCTCCTCGTGCCGGCGGTCATGCTTTATTCCTACGCCGGCCTGGTGGGCGCCCAGGTGGCCATGAACGCCCTCGTCCTCCTCCTGCTGGTCGTCGCCGCGCCCCGGGCCTGGGCGCTCCGTGGAGCCGCGGTGCGGGTCGTCGCCGGCCCCACCCTGGGCGTGGTGCTCGCCACGCTCGCGCCGGCGGCGCTCTGGTGGATGGCCGTGGGCCGCCTCCCCGAACCCGTGGCGTGGGGCACCGCAGGGCGCTTCGGGGTGCTCGCCGCAGCGGGTGCGGTGTGGGGTGTGCTCTATCTGGGTCTGGCCACCGCCTTCCGCGTCCCCGCGGCCCGGGACCTCCTGGCCCGCCTTCGGAGCGTCGGCGGCGGCGCGGCCCTTCTGCTCCTGGGGCTGCTGGCGGGGCCGGGGGCGGGATCCGCCCAGGAGGTGGCCGACGGGCCGCTGCCTGCGGAGCACTGGAGCCGCGCGGTGCTCGAATCCCTGGAGGCCGCCGGCCGGGTGCCCATGGGCTCGGTCCGTGCCGGGCCGCTGGACGGTGCCCGGGCCGAGGCGCTCCTCCTCGCGGCGGACGATCCGCGCGCCCGGGCGGCGCTGTGGCGCCTCCGCGACGAGGCCGCCGTCGAGGGCCGTACCGTACCCCTGGCGGGTACGGTGGGCGTGGCGTGGCGCCACGTCCGCGACGGCACCGAGGGCGCGGTGGGCGCCTCGGGCCTCCATGCGGCCGGAGACCTGCGCCTCGGCCGGCCCGGGGGCGTCTGGTTCGCCACGGCGCGTCTCGACGCGGGGCGGGGCGGGGTGGAGGTCCCTCGCGGGGCCGTCGGTGTCCGCATGGGCCGCTTCACCCTCGGCGTCGGCCGCCACCGGGTCCAGCTCGGCGGGGGCGCCGGAGGGGCGTTCGCGCTCTCCCCGTCCGCGGGGCTCGACGGGGTGCTCCTGGCCCCGCGGTCGCCGGTTCCGCTCCCGGTGGTCGGCGCCACCAGCGTGACCGCGGGGCTGTTCCGCGCGGGCCGGTACGACGACGTGGTGGAGGACCCGTGGTTCGCTCTGCTCCGGGTCGCGGTCCGTCCGGTGCCCTGGCTTATGGCGGGGGTCAGTCGGGCGGCCCTCGTGGGGGGGGATTTCCAGGGCGGTCGGCCGCCGTTCCAGACCGAGGTCCACCCGCCCGATGCCCGCCCGATGGGGGCCGGTGACGTCCTGGATCTCCTGATCGGTCGCGTCACCGAGTACGACAACCAGGTGTGGGCCTTCGACGTCCGTGGGTCGCTGGCCGGCGCCGGTGTTCCGGCCGTGCTCTACGGCGAGATCGCCCTCGAAGACAACGAGCGGTCCTTCGGCGACGGCGCGGCCCTGGCCGGCGTCCTGGTCGATGCCCCGGCCGGCCGGTCGATGGTGTCCGTGCGCTACGAATACGCCGGGATCGGTGACGCGGGGCGGTGGTGCCGCTGGTGCGACACGCTCCCGGCGTTCTGGTACCAGCACACCCGCTTCCAGGACGGATGGCGGGTCGGCGACGAACTCCTCGGACACCCCCTGGGCGGGTACGGACGGCAGCACGTGCTCGCGGTGGGGATCATGGACCCGACCGGGGCGCTGCGGGGCACGGTGGCCGGGGTCCGGCTTCGCAGGGACCGATGGAATCTGCGGGAGGGATCGCGGCCGGGCCGGGCGTGGGGGCTGCGCTCCTCGGTGGCCTGGCGGCCTGGGCGGCGCTTCGAGGCGGGCCTGGAAACGGACCTCGAGTGGGGCGAGGGGGGATGGCGGGCCGGCACCCTGGCCCTGTCGTTCCGGGCCGTTCCGGGCGGAAACCGCACGCCTCCGGGGTAAACATTTGGCGTCATTTCGAAAAAACGCGTTGACCCCGGCGCGGGGCCGGTCCTATCTTCGATTCATGCTCCCGGGCTGAAAAGCCCTGTCCTACTTGCCGAAGGAGCCCCAATGGTTCGGTCGGCTCATGCGCTTCTCGCCGTCCTGATTCTTCCTGGTTTTCTGCTGGCCCAGGAGGCTCCCCGCACCCACCAGGTGGTGGACGGGGACACCCTCTGGGACCTGGCGAACGCCTTCTACGGCAATCCGTTCGACTGGCGTCGGATCTGGAACGCCAACCAGGGCGTCGTGGACAACCCGAACCTCATCCTCCCGGGTCAGGTCCTGACCATCCCCGGGGTGGAGGGCGGCCCGACCCCGACCCCGGTCACGGCGGTCGTGGTGGAGGGTCCGCCGGCGGCGCCGCCGGCACCCCGCGCGGCCCCCCGGTCCACGCGCACCATCTTCTACCGGGATCCGACCACGGCCACGACCATGGCCGGAGCCGAACGTCTGAGCCACGTGGCGGTGTCGCGTGACCAGGTCTATTCGGCCCCGTGGCTCGTACCCCTCGAAGGGGAGCCGATGCACGAGGCCGTCCTGACGTCCTTCGCCGGGGGATCCCGCTCGGAGACGCCGCGAGCCTACGACCGGGTGGTTCTCGAGCCCCGGGGCACGTCGCTCCGCGTCGGTGACCAGCTCCGCGCCTACCGCGTCACGCGAACCGTCCGGGACGTGGGCGACGTGGTGTTGCCCACCGGGCTGTTGACGGTCACCGACGTCGGCCCGGAGGGCGTGGTGGCGTTGGTCACCAAGGAGTATCACCGGATGGCGCTGGGCGACCTCGTCGGCCCGCTCCCGCCGTACGGCCTGCGCGTGGGCCAGCTTCCCGAGCCGGTGGCCGGTGGCTCGCAGGCCATGGTCATGGGCTTCGCCGGCCCGGCGGAACTCCACGACCTCGGCGGCATGGCGTTCCTGGACGTGGGCGCGGACCAGGGTGTTGCCGTCGGCGATGAGTTCGCCTACTTCAACGCCCAGGCGGGCGACATCATCGAAGGCCGTCTTCAGGTGGTCATGGTCACGCCGCGGATGGCAACCGCCCGCATCGTCGATATCGACGACGCGGTGTTCGAGCAGGGCGTGGTGGTCCGCATGACGCGGAAGATGCCCTGACCCGCACGTTCGATTAGCGTGATGAACGCGTCGCTCCCTCCGCCTTCCGACGAGGCGGAGGGAGCGGTTCATTATCCCCCAAACGAAGGGCGATCCCGAGCGATGAGTGGAGAGAAGCGTAGGGTCCTGGTCACCGGAGGGGCGGGGTTCATCGGCAGCCACATCGCGGACGCGTACCTGGCTCGCGGCGACGATGTCTGGGTCGTGGACGACCTGTCCAGCGGGAAGCGGGACCAGGTCCCGACCGGCGCGCAGTTCGTCCAGATGGACATCGGAGATCCGGATCTGCGGAACCTCTTCCGGGAGGTCCGTTTCGATCTGGTCAATCACCACGCCGCCCAGATCGACGTCCGCATCTCCGTGCGCGATCCGGCCCACGACGCCCGCATCAACGTGCTCGGCCTGCTGAACATCACGGAAGGAGCCCTGGAGGTCGGAACCTCCCGGGTCGTCTACGTGAGCAGCGGCGGGGTCGTCTACGGGGAACCCGAGGAGATGCCCACGCCGGAGCACACGGAGAAGATGCCGCTGTCTCCCTACGGTGTGACCAAGCTGACCGGCGAGTACTACCTGAACTACTACCGCCGCATCCGTGGCCTCGACTACGTGGCCCTCCGGTACAGCAACGTGTACGGTCCGCGCCAGGATCCCCATGGCGAGGCGGGTGTAGTAGCCATCTTCTGCAACCGGCTGATCGATGGTGAGGAGTTGACGGTCTTCGGAGACGGCGAACAGACCCGCGACTACGTGTTCGTGCGCGACGTGGTCTCCGCCAACCTCCGGGTGTCGGACCTGGGCGCGTTCAGCGGCGAAGGCATCGACGCCCGGGCCTTCAACGTGGGCACCGGTGTCGGTACCTCCGTCAACCGACTGGCCGATCTCCTCGAGGCCGTCGCCGACCGGCGTCCCGGCCGTGAGTACCGGGGCGAGCGCCCCGGTGAGCTCCGGCACAGCCAGCTCGACGCGGGCAAGCTCCGTACCCACGGTTGGGGTCCGGGCTTCTCCCTGGAGGAGGGCCTCCGGGAGACCTACCGATTCATCCAGTCCCAGAGGTCGGAGACCCAGGGATGACCCTCGGCACCTTCTTCTTCGTCCAGGCCCGGACGCCCCAGTCCGCCCTGGACATGGTGCTCGGCGCGACCCTGCCGACCACCGTGGTCCTCCTCGTGCTCGCCGCGTTCTCGCTGGCGTCCTGGTGGCTGATCTTCCACAAGTGGCACCAGTTCCGCGAGGTCCGGCTGCAGGGCGACCGCTTCCTGGAACACATGGAACGGGCCCAGCGACTCGAAGATGCGTACAAGGCCATCCTGGCCCTGCCGGAGTCGCCGTACGGACGCGTGTTCCGCCAGGGGGTGAACTTCTTCAGCGAACTCCGGCCGGGGGCGTTGCGCCAGAACGCACCTCCCACGCAGGGGTTGTCGCTGACCCAGCTCGAGGCCCTGCGGCTCGTCCTGGAGAAGGAGGAGGCGGAGGAGCGGGACGAACTGGCTCACGGACTCACGTGGCTGGCCGTGATCGGATCCGTGTCGCCCCTCCTGGGGCTCATGGGCACCGTCATCGGCGTCATGAACGCGTTCCTCGGCATCACGGCGGCGGGTTCGACGAACATCGGCGCGGTGGCGCCAGGTGTGGCCGAGGCCCTCATCACGACGGTGGCCGGGCTGGCCGTGGCCATCCCCGCGGTCATCGCCTACAACTACTTCGTGGGCCGGCTCAACCTCGTGAGCGGTGAACTCGAAGGCTTCTCCAGCGAGTTCATCGGGACGCTGGCGCGGGAAGGGCGGGTGTGAGCCTCGGGACGCGCCGACGTCGGAGGGGGCGGGACGACCTGCCCCTCAATGCCGACATCAACGTCACGTCGCTGGTGGACGTGGCCTTCACCCTCCTGGTGATCTTCATCATCACGGCACCGATCCTGCAGGGTGGGATCGAGGTGGCCGTGCCCCGGGCCAACGTGCAGCCCCTCACGGCCCAGGACGAGCCCTTCTTCGTCACGATCGACGCCGACGGAAGGGTCTTCATCTCGGAGTCGGAGGTGTCCATGGACGAGTTCCAGAGCACGCTGACCCAGCTCGCGGAAGCCGGGACCTTCGAGCAGGTGTACATCCGCGGAGACTCCCTGGCCGACTACGGTCCCGTGCTGAAGGTCATCGCCGCCACCGCTACGGCCAGCCTCCGGTTCGCCCTGGTCGGCGAGCCGTACACCGGCCGGTAGGCGGCCCGTGCCCCGGCCCCGCGACGGGTTCGACCGGAGGTCACTGGCGGCCTCGCTGGGGGTCCACGCGCTCCTGGTGGTGTTTGCGATCCTGACCTCGCTGGTCCGACCGGAGCCGTTGGATTTCGTGGCCTACGAGATCGAACTGGTATCACCCGCCCCCCCGGTGCGTGCGCCCGAGCCGGAACAGGCCCGGGAGGAACTGGTGGTCGAGCGGCCCGATCCGACTCCGCCGCCCCCGCCGGAAGACGACGTGGCCGCCGAGGTGGTGCCCGAGAAGAAGCCGGAGCCGACGCCCGATCCGCCGCCGAAGGAGACCACGCCCACGCCGCCGGAGGAGGACGAGAAGCCCACCCCGGCGGCGGCCGCCGATGCACCGGAAGAGAAGCCCGAGGAGACCGGCGAGAACATCAACGTCCGCATGGAGGGCCTGCGCCGTGACTACCCGGCGTACTACGAGAACATCATCCGGCAGATGCAGCGATGCTTCCGCTGGAACGGTGCGGCCAACCTCGCGGCGGAGATCTACTTCGTGATCCGTCGGGACGGCAGCGTGACCGATGCCCGGGTGCTCCGGGGCTCGGGAAGCGCGCTGTTCGACATCGAAGCGCTGGGCGCGGCGGAGTGTGCCGGAAGTGGCCGCTTCGGACCTCTTCCGGACGATCTGCCGTATGACCGGTTCCCCATCCGCTTCGAGTTCAACCCGAGGGGGCGCGATCTGGTGCAGGCGGACGCCGGCACCCCCTCCCCAACGATGCAGACGACGGACGCGACGCGATGATCAACCGGTGGACGACGTGGCGGGGTGTGGTTCCGTGTCTGGCGGCCGTGGCCCTGGCGGCCCCGGCGGCGGACGGCCAGCAGCGAGACTCGATCCCCGGCGTCAGCCTGGGCCTGGTCTACGAGTCGGCCTACCAGCCGGCCCTGGCCCTCAAACCGTTCTCCGGGCGCTTCGGCGGCGGCGGTCTGGCGCCGCAGGTCGAGGCCATCATCGGGCGGGACCTGCGCAACTCCGACCGGTTCAACGTCATCGACTCGCTCCCGGCCTCCCTCACGGGTGACGGCCTCGACTACGGGCTGTGGGACGGGCTCGGGGCCGACTGGCTGGTCTCGGGGCAGGTGGAAGGGGCGGGCAACGGCTTCGTGCTGGTCCTCGAGCTCCACGATGTCGTGTACACGGAGTTGAAGCAGCAGGGGCGCTTCCGACTCCCCTCGGAGAACGATCCGGACTTCCGCATGGCCGTTCATCGCATCTCCGACCAGATCGTGGAGTGGGCCACGGGCGACCCCGGCATGGCCGCCAGCCGGATCACCTTCTCGATGGCGGACGAAGCGGGGAACAAGGACCTCTGGATCATCGACTCCGACGGCGAGAACCTGCGGCGGGTCACGAACCACGGGGACATCACGTTGTCCCCGGCCTGGCATCCCCGGGGCGACAAGCTGGCCTACATGACCTACCTGGAGGGCCGGCAGCGCATCATCGTCCGGGATCTCAGAACGGACGAGGAAACCGTGCTCCCGGCGGTCCGCGACGGGAACTACATCACGCCGGCCTGGCATCCGGACGGGCAGACCCTGGCCTTCACGGTCAGCGGTGGCACGCGCTCCGGGCTGTTCACGTACAACGTCGAGCGGGATTGCTGCCTGACGCACCTGTCGGGAGGGCCGGGTTGGGACGACCTGTCGCCCACCTATTCCCCCGACGGGCGCTGGTTGGCGTTCAACTCCAACCGGTTCGGCACCCGGGTGCCGCAGATCATGGTGATGCCGGCCCAGGGAGGGACACCGGAAACGCTGTCTCCCTACGAGTTCGGCCGCGGCGGCTACTACTCCGCGCCGGACTGGTCTCCCGTGGGCGACCTGGTGGCCTTCCACGGCGCCATCCGGCGGGGCACGTATCACATCCTGGTCGCGGACATGAAGGACTCCGGCCGGCGCCTCCGCCAGCTCACCTGGGAAGGCAACAACGAGGACCCGAGCTGGGCCCCGGACGGGCGCCACCTCGTGTTCGTCGGCGAGCGGCGCTGGGGCTTCGGTCTCCTCGTGGTGGACGTGGCCACGGGGCGCATGCGGACCCTGCTGGGGAGCCGACGGGTGGACGTGCCGTCGTGGTCCCCGTCGCTGCCCCCGGTCGACTGAGGTCCGGAAGGGCGACGGAGCGTTGCGCCGCCGGGCCGGAAGGTCTATATGCTCAGGGTCTTTCCCCGGGCCGAAAGGTGGTTAGCTTCGTTGCGTCGCGGAGTTGCCCCGTCGGTCGGCGGGGACCGTCACACTCAGTCGTCAAACCCAGGAGTAGGGATGATCGTCCGCCGTTTCGTGGTGCCGGTGCTCGCCGCTACGCTCGTCGCGGGTGCCTGCCGCAAGGATCCGCCGCCGCCGCCCGCTCCGCCTCAGCAGGACCAGGACTCCCTTCAGCGCTACCGGGATTCCGTAGCCGCGGCCGAAGCCGCCGCCCGCCGGGCCGCCGAAGAGGCCGCCCGGGCCGAGCGTGAGGCCGAGGCTCTCCGCCAGCGCATGATGGCCGAAGCCCGCGCGACCCTCGAGGCCCAGGTCTACTTCGACTACGACGAGTCGGAGCTCCGGCCCGATGCGCAGAACATCCTTCGCGACAAGGTCGCGATCCTGCGCAACAGCCCGCAGGTCCAGCTCCGCATCGAGGGCCACGCCGACGAGCGCGGCTCCACGGAGTACAACCTGGCTCTGGGCAACCGCCGGGCCGAGGCCGTGCGTCAGTTCCTGACGGGCTTCGGTCTGTCCGAGGCCCGGTTCGCCATCGTCTCCTATGGCGAGGAGCGTCCGGAGGTCCGCGGCGACGGCGAGTCGGCCTGGGCGCGGAACCGGCGTGCCGAGTTCGTGATCACGGCCGGCGCCAACGCCATCAACCCGGCCAACTAACGAAGGCGGCCCCTCTCCCGCGTCCGTGCGGGGGAGGGGCGCCGACCCGAGCATGAAGACGAATCGCATCCGATCGGCGGCCCGCCTCTTCCTGGCGACGGCCGCCGTCGCGTCGATGAGTGGTTGTGCCACCAAGGGCGACATCCGGGACCTCCAGACGGAGCTCCGGAACGTGGCCATCCGTCAGGACTCGCTCATCGCGCAGCTCCGGCAGGAGACGCTCTCGACCCAGGACACCCTCCGCGAGACGTCCGACCAGCTCTTCAGCTTCCGGGGCGACATCGCGCGCCAGCTCCGCGAGATGTCCATGGTGCTGGCCCGGCTCGAGGCCCTGGCCGGAGAGAACCAGCGGGGCATCATGCAGGTGCGCGACCAGTTGGCCAACCTGCGTCGTGCACCGGCGGGTCCGACCACCGGTACCCCCACCGGAGGCACGGACGGTGCGCTGGTCCCGGGCGGGGGCGACGCCGAGCAGCTCTACAACGCCGCCATGAGCCAGTTCAACCGCGGCACGTTGTCCACGGCGCGCATCGCCTTCGAGCAGTTCCTGCAGGCCCACCCGAGCCACCGCCTGGCGCCGGACGCCCACTTCCGCCTGGCGGAGATCATGGTGCGGGAGGACCGGGTGGAGGATGCCCTCGAGGCGTTCCTGGGCATCCCGTCGCAGTTCCCCACCGCGGCGCAGGTGCCCGACGCGCTCTACCGCGCCGCCCTGCTCCAGATCGAGCTGGGCGACACCGACGACGCCGAGGCCACCCTCGAACGGATCGTGAACACGTATCCCGACGCGGACGCGGCCTTCCTGGCTCGGGAAAAGCTCCGCGAAATCGGGTAGCTCGGGACCATGCGATGTCCCGAGTGCGACGCCACGGAGAACCGCGTGGTGGACACGAGAACCAGCCGCGGCGGTCGGGCCGTCCGGCGTCGGCGTGAGTGCTCGGTCTGCGGCGCCCGCTTCACCACGTACGAATACGTGGAGGAGCGCCCGATCCAGGTCCTGAAGCGCTCGGGTGCGGTGGAGGACTTCGACCGGGGCAAGCTCCTGTCCAGCGTCAAGGTCGCCTGCGCCAAACGCCCCGTGTCCGCTTCGGCCATGGAGGAGCTCGTCGACGAGGTGGAGGATCTGCTCTCGCGGCGCGCCGGTGTGGAACTCCCCAGCGTGGAACTCGGCGCCATGGTCATGGAGCGCCTGTCCCCCCTCGACCGCGTGGCCTACGTCCGGTACGCCTCGGTCTACCGGAACTTCCAGGACGCGGGTGAGTTCCAAGAGTTCGTCGACGAGATGACCCAGCGCCAGGAGCAGGAGGCGCTCCGACGCAATCAGGTGGAGTTCCCGTTCTAGGGAACTCGGCCACCCTCGACCCCGCCGAACACCGCCCGCCGGAGCCCACGGTCCCCGCATGACACGCCCGCGAAACCACCGGGGGGAAATGCCCTTCCTCGATCACCTCGAGGAACTGCGTTGGCGCATCTTCTGGTCCGCGATGTCCGTCGGCGTCGGTTCGGTCATCGGGTTCTTCCTGGTGCACCGCTTCCAGGTGCTGGAGCTGCTCATCGCCCCGGTCCGGGCGGCCCGCGACGACCCGGGCTTCCGGCTTCAGTACCTGTCGCCAGCGGACCCCTTCTGGATCACGCTCAAGCTGGCCATCCTCGTGGGCATCATCCTGGCGCTGCCGGTGGTGGTCTACCAGTTGTGGGCCTTCTTCTCGCCCGCACTGGAGAAGCACGAGAAGCGGGCCATCGTCCCGGCGCTCTACCTGGGCACCGTGCTCTTCGCCGGCGGCGTGGCCATGGCGTACTTCCTGGCGCTCCCGGTCACCCTCGAGTTCTTCAAGATCTTCGAGGGCGAGTCCATGCAGGAACAGCTCGAGATCACGAAGACGCTGTCGTTCATCACCAAGATGCTCCTGGCCTTCGGCGCGGTGTTCGAGCTTCCGGTCGTGATCATGGTCCTCACGGCGGTGGGGCTGGTCACACCCAGCTTCCTGCGCTCGAAGCGCCGGCACGCGGCCGTGATCATGACGGTGGTGGCCTCGCTCATCACGCCCGGCGACGTCATCACGCTCACGGTCCTGATGCTGGTGCCGCTCCTGCTGCTCTACGAGCTGTCCATCATCCTCTCGGCGGGCATCCACAAGCGACGTGTGGCCCGGATGGGTGAGCCGCTGGAGCCGAACATCCAGCCCCCGGAAGGGGCCGTGAACGTCGAATGACCCCGGCCCGGTGGGCGGCGCTCGCGTTGGTGGGCGTGCTGATCGCGCCCGGGAGCGGGACAGCCCAGGAGCGGACGGATTCGGCTCGCCTCCGGGTGCTGGAGCGCCTGGAGCGACTGGGCCGGGCGCCCGGAGCCGACTCGGCCCTCTACGTCCTGGACTCGATCCGCATGGACTCGCTGAGAGTGAACCGGCGGCCGGGTGCGGGCGCCGGGTCGGACTCCACCCTCGCGGCCCTCCTGGCTCTGCCGGGCTACGCCGTGACCGAGTACGACGGAGGTCACGCCCGCTTCGGCGCGGCCCAGCGGGAGCTCACGCTCCAGGCGGCCGAGGGAGGAAGAGCCCGGGTCAACCGCGACGGCATCGAGGTCCAGGCCGATTCCTCGATCCTCTACAACGAGGAGACCGGACGGGTCCGGACCATCGGCGGATCGACGTTCACCCCGCCCGAGGGCGACGCGGTGGAGTCGGGCGGGCTGATCTACGACCTCCAGAGCGGGCGGGGCTCGGCCGTGGGAGCCCGGACGTCCTACAACCAGGGGAGCGCCCGGTGGAACGTCACGGGGGACATGCCCTACGCCAATCAGGACTCCACCTTCATGGCGCACGCCCGGTTCACGTCCTGTGACCTGGAGGAGCCGCACTACCACTTCGAGACCGACCAGATCAAGATCGTCGGCGGACGGCTGCTCGTGGCCCGGCCGGTGCGGCTCTACTTCGCGGATGTCCCCGTGGCGTGGCTCCCGTTCATCGCCCAGTCGATCTCCCAGGGACGCTCCTCGGGCCTGCTGACCCCCCGGTTCAGCGTCAACGACATCGTCCGCACCTCGGGGGGCTACAACCGGCGCATCAGCAACGTCGGCTTCTACTGGGCCATGAGCGACTACTCGGACGCCATCGTGGCCTTCGACTGGTTCAGCGAGAACTTCTTCTCGATGACGGCGTCCACCGCCTATCGCTGGAACCGCCAGTTCCTGGACGGCGACATCAACTTCCGCCGGTACTGGCGCAACGAGGGGTCCACCGAACTGGCGCTGAACACCCGCCACTCCTGGGAGATGGACGAGCGCACCCAGCTCCGGATGTCCGGGAGCTACATCTCCAACTCCGATTTCCTCGAGGCCAACTCCACCAACCCCCTCGAGGTCATCCAGTCGATCGACTCCGAGGGCGGCATCAACCGGCGCTTCGACTGGGGCAGCCTGTCGCTCCAGGCCAACCGGAAGCAGTACCTGTCCGACGACCGGGTCGAGATGACGCTCCCGTCCCTCAACCTCTCGCTGTCCACGGTCACGCTGTTCCAGGCGCCGTCCAACCGGGCCAGCTTCTACAACAACATGACGTGGTCCGGGAGCGGGAGCTTCCGCCGTCAGACCACCGATCGCCTGCAGCCGGAGGTGTTCGACCCGACGTCCGTGGATCGGGCCAACACCAGCGGGTCGCTGTCGAGCAACATCAGCCTCGGTCGCCTGACGTTCTCCCAGGGCATCGACATCCGGGAGGAGTCGGAGTTCGACATCCCCGAGGCGTACCTGCTCCAGGGCGACTCGGCCTCCGAGAGCGAACTCGTGATGGGGGCTCCGGCCCGCTCCGTGAACCGCACCGACCTGGGTTGGCGGACCTCCCTCAACTACCAGCAGCAGTTGTTCGGGTCCACCACCCTGACGCCCCGTCTGAGCATGACCGGGTCGCAGATCAAGTCCGACACCTCGGCACTCGCCCAGAGCTTCGTCTCGGCACCGACGCGGCTCAGCTTCGGCGCCACGCTGAAGACCGACATCTACGGCTTCCTCCGGGGAGGCATTCCGGAGCGCCTCGGGTTCGAGGCCATCCGGCACAAGTTCAGCCCGTCGTTCGAGTACACGTGGAGTCCCGAGGTGCAGCCGGACTCGCTGCAGCGGAAGGTCTTCGGCTCCCGGGTCCTCCAGCCCCAGAACGCCCTATCCGTGACCCTGAACCAGACGTGGGAGGCCAAGCGCGTCCAGCCGGAAGACACCACCGGAGCCGCTTCCGACACCGCGGCGACGGTCTCGCCGGACGGCGAACCGCGGCGGGTGGAACGGGCTCCGGTGGTCAATCTCCTGGCGCTGCGGACCTCGGTGGTGCGGTACGACTTCGTGGAGGCCGATTCCGCGGGCCAGTTCCTGGCGGGCTTCGAGACGACCCGCCTGACGAACCAGGTCTCCTCGGACTTCCTGCGGGGGCTCACGCTGTCGGTGGAGCACGAGCTGTTCGACGAAGGTCGGCTGGACGGGGCGGGTACCGACGGAACGCGGACGTTCGCGCCGCACCTGGCGTCGTTGAACATGTCGTTCAGCCTCAACGACCGGTCGGGCATCTTCCGGCTCCTGGGCCTGGCCGGCGGTGGCGGTGACGACGAGCCGGAAGAGGACCCCGAGGACGAGGACGATCCGTTCGCCGACCCCGACGGGGAGTTCGATCCGGACGACCCCTTCGCCGCGGCCGGAGCCACGGACGAGTCGTCGATGGTGCCGGGGAGCGGGGCCCGCCGTCAGACCCAGCAGCAGCGCGGCCAACGGGGTGGGTGGAACGCCAGCCTCTCGTACGCACTGACCCGTCCCCGGGACCCGGCCCTCGAGTCCAGCAAGATGCTCAACGGCACGATCACCCTCCGGCCCACCGAGCACTGGGACCTGAGCTGGCGGACCTCCTACGACATCGAGCGGTCGCGCTTCAACGACCATTCCGTGCGGCTCAGCCGGGATCTCCATCGGTGGAAGGCCAATTTCGACTTCCTCCAGACCGCCACGGGCAACTGGACCTTCCGCTTCGAGGTCTCCCTGATCGACAACCAGGACCTCAAGTTCGACTACGAACAGCGGAACCTCGACGTGGGGCTGCCGCCGTCGCGCCGCTGACCGGAGATCGGTGGACCTCGGGCCCCGTCCGTGTCGAAGGATCTCCCCGGGAGTGTCCTCCCGATGGGACAGGCGGTACGGGTGAGCAGGCACGAATCCCTTGCGGCACAACAGGTTCGGGTTTCGGTACGGCGCGTGCTCTATCGATTGGCGGCCGGGACCCGAGGGGGGTGCCGGTATCCACGGGCGGAAGGATGAGACCGATGAGACGTGCGGCCGGGGTGCTTCTGACGGTGCTGGGGATGGCGGCGTGCGAGTCCGACACCACGATCGTGGTGCCTGGAGACGGCCCGTCCGCTCCGCGGGCTCTCGAGGCGTTCTACTACGGCGGTGTGGTGACGGTGACGTGGGAGCTGGGGCCGGGGTGGAACGGTGAGCCGTTCCGGGTCTACGCCAAGCGCACGTCCGACGCCGACTGGTTCTTCATCGCCGAAGTGACCAACTGCTCGGGGGGGGTCTGCTCCTACGAGGACCGGAACGTGGTCGAGGGCGTGACCTACCTGTACTACGTGGCGGCCGTGGACCCGGCCACCGGCGTGGAAGCCGCCACCGACTACTCGGTGGAGGTGGCCGTGCCGTTCGCCACCGCGCCGCCCGATCCCACCGGTGTGCAGGCGGTGGCTCTCGACGGTGCCATCTATCTCCGGTGGTCCGACGTGGCCCGGGGCGAAGCGGATTTCTCGTTCTACCGCATCTATCAGGATGCCGGAGCGAACGAGACGTTCCTGCTGGGGGAGACGGACTCGGAGGGCTTCCTCGACGAGTTGGCGGTCAACGGCGAGACCTACCGCTACTTCGTGACGTCCGTGGACACCCAGGGGCACGAGAGCGCCGGCAGCGGGCTGGCCTCGGGCACGCCCCGACCGGACTTCAGCGGGGAGTACCTCTACGCCGCGTCGGACCGCCCCGACCGGGCCGGCTTCCGATTCCAGGCCGACGAGAGCGTCGATCCGGTGATGGACGCCTTCGACGCGTCGCGCCACTTCCGTCTGGAGATCGACGCCGCCGGCTGGTGGCTGGTTCCCGGACCGGGAACGTCCGTACACCCGCAGGCCTTCGCGACCACGGCGCTGAAGTGCGGGCCCGGGGCGGACGCGTCCTGCCAGGACCTGTCCGTGGCTCCGACATCGGGCTACACCACCGCGGACCTGCCGCTGGACGCCCAGACCAGCTACGCCCTTCGGGTCCGTGGCGACGACGGTCAGACCCGCTACGCCACCATCCGGGTGGTGCTGCTCGGGTTCGACCAGAACGACGACGCGCTGATCATCTTCGACTGGGCCTACCAGCTCCTGCCGGGCAACCCGGCGCTGGCGCCGACCGTGGGGACCCTGGCCGTCCGGTGACCCGACGAGCCAGGCAGGAGAGCGCACACGGGCCGGTCTCCCCGAGGAGGCCGGCCCGTCGCTCGTCCGGGTAGGCCCGGCTATCTTCCTGGGATGCAACCCGTCCTGGAGGCCGTCCCGAACTTCTCCGAGGGCCGCGACCTGCGTGCCGTCGGGGCCCTCGTGGACCTGATTGCCGCACACGACGGTGTGGAGGTCCTCGACTGGTCCGCCGACCCGGACCACCACAGGGCGGTGGTCACGTACGTGGGGCACCCCGACGACGTGGCGCGGGCCTCGGTGGCCGCGGCGTGTTGGGCCCGGGACCACATCGACCTGACCCACCACGACGGGATCCACCCCCGGGTCGGCGCGCTCGACGTGCTGCCGTTCGTGCCCCTCGCCGGCCTTTCCATGGCCGACGCGGTGGCCGTGTCCCGGCGGGTGGGTCGGGCGTTGGCCGCCGAGGGCATTCCCGTGTTCTACTACGCGCGCTCGTCCCGGCCTCCCGGGCGGGGCCTGGCCGAGCTCCGCCGGGGTGGGGTCGAGGCCTTCGCCACGGGCTTCCCCGCGGATCGCACACCCGACGAACCGGCGGGCGCGCTCGCGCCGCACCCCACGGCCGGTGTGACGTGCGTCGGCGCCCGACCGGTGCTCCTGGCGTGGAACGTGTACGTGGAGGGCGTTTCCCACGAGGACGTCCGTGCATTGGCCGCCTCGCTCCGCGAACGGGGTGGTGGATTCCCGGGCCTCCGTGCGCTCGGGCTCCACCTCGAGCGCCAGGGTCGGCTCCAGGTGTCCATGAACCTCGAAGATCCGGCGCGCACCTCTCCCATGGACGTGTTCCGGGCCATCGAGGCCGGCGTCGGTGCCCGAGGAGGCCGCGTGACCGGCACCGAGGTCATCGGCATGCTGCCCGACGCCCTTGTGCTTCCGGCGGCGGGGGACAGATTACACCTTCCTGACCTTGGTCCCGCCCGCGTCCTTTCCACCCGCGTCTCCCAGCACCTCCTGACCCGCGTGGAGCGGGATGCGGAGGCGCTCCGGCATGCCCTGACGGATGCCGGCGAACGGGTGCCGGTCGGGGTGCGGGAGGCTGCGCTCCGAGTCATCGGGGGGCCACGGGGAACGCCGACAGCGGACGACGATTCATGAGCATCGAGAAGCTCAAGGAACAGGCCCGACGCCACGAGCAGAAGGAAGAGTGGCAGAAGGCGCTGGACCAGTACAAGAAGGCCATCGAGAAGCTGGCCGAAGAGGACCAGCCCGATATCGGCCTGTACAACCGCGTCGGTGACCTGTTCGTACGCGTCGGCAATCTCGCCGACGCCGTCGAGTACTACGAGCAGGCGGTGGACCTCTACATGGAGGCCGAGCTCCCGAACAACGCCATCGCGGTGTGCAAGAAGGTCATCCGGAACGTTCCCGACCGGTACCAGATCTACCTGAAGATGGGTCAGATCCGCGCCCAGCAGGGCTTCATGCCCGACGCGCGCACCAACTACCTGACCTTCGCCGAGCGGGCTGCGCAGGCGGGGGAGCAGGAAGAGTCCCTGCAGGCCCTGGTGGACTTCACCGGTCTGGCGCCCGACGACACGGACATGAAGCTGTTCGTGGCGGAGCAGCTCATCGTGGCGGAACGGCCCCAGGAAGCCGTGGCCCAGCTCGTGCGGGCCCATCAGGGCCTCGTGCGCGAGGGCGACACCGCACAGGCCGCCACCGTCGAAGCCCGGGTTCGTGAGTTGGACCCCTCCGTCGACCTGGCCGCCGCCGCCCCGGACGTGGCCGGCGTCGCGGCCGAGGAGGAGCTCTATCAGTTCGGCGAGATCGAACTGGGGGGAGCGCCCGAACCCGCGAAGGAGGAGCCGGCCGCGGCCGTGGAGGCCGCCGTGGAGGAGAGCTCGCCCGGCGTGGTGGAGGCCGACGACGATGGCGTAGCCATGGAGGACTTCCAGATCGCGGGTCTCGACGACGAGTCGGATGACGCGGACGCCGAGGAAGACGCCGGCGGGGTGGAACTCCCCCTCATGGGCTTCGACGACGACGCTGCGGCCGACCAGGACGACGAAGCCGTCGAGCTGCCCACCATGGACTTCGGCGACGACGACGAGGACGAAGCCGTCGAGCTGCCCACGATGGACCTCGGCGACGACGACGACGAAGCCGTCGAGCTGCCGACCATGGACTTCGACGACGACGAAGACGAGG
Source organism: Longimicrobiales bacterium (assembly GCA_040216925.1). GTDB lineage: Bacteria > Gemmatimonadota > Gemmatimonadetes > Longimicrobiales > Gaopeijiaceae > JAJCZZ01. The sequence continues at coordinate 142,388 of JAVJOF010000018.1, read as the reverse complement.
CCGTCGAGCTGCCGACGATGGACTTCGGCGACGACGAGGAGGACGAAGCCGTCGAACTTCCCATCATGGATCTCGATCCGGCGGACGCGGACGCGCCGGCCGAATCCGGGCCGGACGTGCTCCGGGCGGAGGACTTCGGCATCCCCGACGGCGGCGACCGGGAGACCCGCGAGTACGTGGAAGGGCCGGAGGAGATGGAGGAGATCGATGTCGGCCTCGAGGGCTCCATCGATCCCGAGCCGGCCGAAGCGGTGGCGGCCGCCCACGAAGATGTGGCCGCCGACGACGAGGTGTCCGCCGATGAACTCCGGGCGCGGATCACCGCGTCCCCCGACGACGTCGCACTTCATCAGCGGCTCGTGGAGGTCGCGTACGGTTCGGGCGATCCGGCGCTCCAGGCGGAAGCCTACCTGGGCCTGGCCGGGGCGTTGTCCCGGACGGGTCAGCCCGCGAAGGCCAAGGCGGCCTACCACCAGGTCCTGGACGTCGATCCGACGAACGAGGCGGCCAAGGCGGGCCTGGACCAGACCGGTGCGGCCCCGCCCAAGCCCGTTCAGGAGGTCGCGTCCACGGAGGACTACGTGGATCTGGGGGCCCTCATCCTCGGAGACGACGAGGAGAAGACGACCCGGTTCACGGTCGCCTACGAGGAGCCCTCGGGCGACGAGGACGCCGATTTCGCGAAGATGTTGTCGCAGTTCAAGAGCAAGGTCTCGGAGAACCTCGACGCGGACGACGTCCGGGCCCATCACGACCTGGGCACCGCGTACAAGGAGATGGGGCTCCTGGACGAGGCCATCGCGGAGTACCAGCAGGCGCTGCGCGCGTCGGCGAGCCACCTGGCGACCTACGAGCTGATGGGGCAGACGTTCATGGAGATGGGCAAGCCCGATCAGGCCATCCGGGCGCTGGAGCGGGCACTGAAGGTCGAGTACGGGGTCGAAGACGAGCTCGTCGGGATCTACTACCACCTGGCTCGTGCCTACGAAGACACGAACCAGAAGGAAAAGGCCGTGGAGTACTACGACCGCGTTTTCTCCCTGGACATCAATTTTGCCGACGTGACGGAGCGACTGCGTGCACTTCGCTGATCACCGGTCCGTGAGCGCCCGTCCGTGGACCCGGGCATGAGTCCCGCCGTCCGCGGCGCGCCGCCGGCGCTGTCCGCCATCCAGGGACCCGTGCGCGATCAGCTCGAGCGGGTGGGACAGGAGCTCCGCCGTATCGTCCTGTCCGACTTCGACCGGATCGAGGAGGTCAACGACCACCTCCTCTTCCTCCAGGGCAAGCTGTTCCGCCCCACGCTCCTGCTGCTCTCCGCCCAGGTCCGCGACCGGCCGTCCGACGACGCGCTGACGATGGCGGCGGTGGTGGAGCTCGTCCATCTGGCCACGCTCGTCCACGACGACGCGGTGGACCATTCGGTGCTCCGCAGGGGGATGCCGACGGTCAACGCCCTCTGGACGCACCAGGTGGCCGTGATCATGGGCGACTACCTCTACTCCCGTGGCGTGACCGAGCTGGCCCGCATCGGCAATCTGGAGGCTCTGGCCGTCCTGGCCCGGGCCGCCAACGAGATGAGCATCGGCGAGATGCGCCAGCTCACCTCGTACGATGCCCTCGACTTCACGGAAGACGACTACTACCGGTTGATCGCCGCCAAGACCGCGTCGCTGATGTCTGCGGCGTGCGAGATGGGTGCCCTTGCCGGCGACGAACGGCTCCGGAGTACGCTGTCGGCCTACGGCCACAACCTGGGTATGGCGTTCCAGATCGCCGACGACCTTCTGGACTACACCGGGTCGGAGGCGGTGACGGGCAAGCCCACCGGGCACGACCTCCGCGAACGGAAGGTCACGCTGCCTCTGGTGGGGGCCCTGGCCCACGCCAACGACGAGGAGGACCGGGAGATCCGTCACTTCTTCACACGGGTCGATCCGTCGGACGACGAGATCCAGGGCATCATCGACATCGTCGAGCGGCGGGGCGGTCTGGCGTACGCACAGGAACGGGCCCGTCACTATGCCGAGCAGGCCGAGGAGGCGCTGGCCGGCCTGCCGGACGGCCCGTCGGTGGACGCTCTCCGGGACGCGGTGTCGTACGCCGTGGACCGGCGGCGCTGAGGCCGGGGTATGCTCGTTGATACGCGGCGCCGCGGCGCCGTACGACTGGTCTGGACACTGGTCCTGGGGCTCTTCCTGGGCGGGCTGTTCACGAAGCTGTCCGAGCTGTTCCTGCCCGAGAGCGCCGCACGCGACTTCCTGACGACGTCCGTCGCAGCGGACATCGGACCGCTGACGGTGGACCTGGTGGCGGTGGCGTTCGACCTGGGGCCGTTGACGTTCACGCTCAACGTGTTGACCCTGGTGGGCGTCGCCATTGTGGCCCTCATCGCCCGGTCGTGGATCTGATGCGCCGGGCGGACACCAATCGAAGGACTCGAACCACGCGCGGCCACGAGCCGCGCCGGGAGGGATAGAACGATGGGTATCGGCGGACTCGGGATGTGGGAGATGATCCTCATCTTCATGGTGGTCCTGCTCCTGTTCGGCGCTCGGCGGCTGCCCGAGATCGGGTCGGCGCTGGGGAAGGGGATCCGGGAATTCAAGGGATCCATCCGGGAGATCGAGCACGAGCTCAAGGTGCCGGACGAACCCAAGCACCGATCGACGCCGCCTCACGGCCAGCAGTCCGGGGAGCCCCGCAAGCTGTCCGGTGGCACGCCCCAGGCCGCGTCGGGGGGAGCTGGGGAGGCGGAGAGCCCGGAGAAGGAGAAGCAGGAGGCCCAGTAGACGAGGCCATCTCCTGCGACGACGGGGCTTGATACGAGAACGGGCCGGGACGCTTCCAAGCGTCCCGGCCCGTCGTGTATCCGCCCCTTCAGGGAGCGTTCGGTGGACGCCTGGCGTCCCCCGCGGCGTTCCCTAGAACATCATCGGGAGCTGAACCTGCTGGTCTTCGTCGGCCGGCTGGAGCACCTCGGCGCGCCGGTCCACGACCCTCGCCGCGTCCCGGAGGGCGGTGATCCACTCCTGCAGCCGCTGCTGCTGGAGCGCCGCCACCGTCTGCGCGCGCTGCTGATCCCGCTGGTCGAGCCAGGCCGTGGAGTCGGCCGGCTCCCGGCCCAGAAGCTCGATCACGAACACGTTGGCGGGGGTGGCCACGGCCTCGCTCACCTCACCCACGGTCAGTCCGAAGGCGGTCCCGACGGCGGCGTTCTGGCGGCCCACGCCCGGGACGAAGTCGACCCGGCTGAAGGGTCCGGCCTGCCGCACTTCCATGCCCAGCTCGGCGGCGGCGTTCGGCAGGGCTTCTCCAGCCCGGACCAGTGCCAGAATGCGATCGGCCTCCTCCGTGCCGCGCGCCATCTTCTTGTCGAAGATCAGCGTCGACTCGATGGCCGGCAGCGCCTCCTCGAAGGAGAGGATGCCGGCTTCCTCGGCCGAGACCAGCTCGAGGGCGTAGAACGCCTGCGCGTTCTCGAACACCGGGCTGACGTCGCCGGGTGCCGCTTCCTCGAAGGCCCAGTCCGATCCTTCGCCGATCTGGCCCGCCCCGGTCACGAACGGGAAGGCGGCGGTGATCTCCTGGGTGCCCACGGTGAGCCCGAGCTGCGTGGCGGCGGCGTCGAGACCCACGGTCTCACTCAGGTCCTCGAGCGAGTCCGCCAGCGTCAGGAGCCGGATCTCGCTGTCGTCGGTGCGAGCCACGGGAACCAGCACGTGCCGCGCCTGGGCGCTGTCCTGCCCCCACCGCTGCTGCACCTCGATGACGTGGTAGCCGAAGGAGGTCTGCACCGGCTCGAGGACCCTGCCGATCGGGCCGGCGAAAACGACCGAGTCGAAGGGAGCCACCATCCGTCCCTTGGCGAACACCCCCAGGTCGCCGCCGCTCTGGGCGCTCCCCTGGTCCGACGATTCCCGTGCGGCCACGGCGTCCCATTCGCCGTCGGCCTCCAGTTCCGCCTGCACGTCGCGAGCGGTCTGGAGCGAGGCGGCGGTGTCCGCGGCCGTCGGCGCCTTGTTCATGACCACGAACTTGACGGTGGCGCGGGCAGGCACCTCGAACTCGTCCTGGTGCTCGTCGTAGTACGCGCGGGCTTCGGCCTCCGACACGGTGAACAGGCTGTCGGCGAAGCGGGTCGCGGGATTGACCGGTACGTACCGGATCTCCACGCGCTCGTTCTGGTCGCGGTAGCGCTGCCAGAGCTCGGCATCGGACAGGAAGATGCCCGACGAAACCTGTCGGAGGAGCTTGCCCCGCGGGATCACGTCGCGGTAGTAGGCCTCCAGCATCAGGAGCTGCTCCTGGGGCAGCTGCGCGAGGAACTGCTGGTAGGAGGCCGCGTCGAACTGACCCTGCTCGTTGGTGAAGTTGGGCCGGAGGTCCTGCGGCGGGCTGAACCGGGCCGCCTGACGGATCTCCTCGTCGGTGACGTCGATCCCCCTGCGCTCCAGCTCCTGCCGGATGAGGATCTGGTTGACCGCCTCCTCCCAGGCCTGGTCTTCGAGGTCACGGTTCTGCTGGGAGGTGATCGGCTCCTCCTGCGACTGCTGAGCCTGATCGTACAGACTCCGGTACGCGGCCATGTAGTTGTCGTACATGACCGGCGTGCCGTTCACCCGCCCGATCTCGCCGAATCCACCCGACGAACGCCCGGACGCGTCCATCCCCCACTCGAACACCATGAGGGCCACGAACGCACCTGCTGCCAGCAGCATGATGGGCTTCGTGGCTTCCCGCATCTGACGCATCATGGAATGGCGTCCCCCGCAACCTCTGCCAAGTACATAAGACCTTCCAGAATAGACCGGATAAAGTAACGGCTCCTGGATGCACCCTCAATGAGCGCGGGAGCCCGGGTCCGGGCTGTTTCCTCATACGATGGCACCCGGCCCGACGTTCCTCGCGTTGACACTTTTTCGCGCCCTTCCGTATCTTCGCCGGGTCGTCGCCCTTGCGATCCCGGGCGCCGCGCGGACCTTCACGGCGGTGGCCGGGTCGAGCCGCGCCCGCTTCTTCGTCTGCACTCTGGAGCTTTCAAGGTGACCGAGTCCCTCGCCGGGGAGATCCGGACCCTTCGCTCCCTCTTCTGGTCGGACCGTGATCCCGACGGGCGCGCTTTCGCGCCCCTCGCGGACGCCTGCCGTCGAGCGGGGGACGTCAAACAGGCCTTCGAACTGCTCACCGACGGACTCGGGCGGCACCCCGACTTCGCGTCCGGGCACGTGGTGGCCGCCCGCCTGTACTTCGAGACGGGCATGAGCGCCGAGGCCGAACTCGCCGCCCAGCGGGCCCTCGAGCTCGACCCCGAGAACGTCGACGCCCTGTCCACGCTGGCCGGGGCGCTGGAGTCCCGGGGCGCCTCCGACGAGGCGGCGGACGTGCGGAACCGGCTCGGAGAGCTGGACGACGCCAGCGCCGCCCGGGACGAGGAGCCGGAGGCCGAGGAGCCGGTGATGTCGCTGGAGGCGCTGGCGCCGGACGAGGAGCCGGAGCCCGACGAGCCGGTGATGTCGCTGGAGGCGCTGGCGCCGGACGAGGAGCCGGAGGCCGAGGAGCCGGTGATGTCGCTGGACGCGCTGGCGCCGGACGAGGAGCCGGAGGCCGACGAGCCGGTGATGTCGCTGGAAGCGCTTGCGCCGGACGAGGAACCGGAGCCCGACGAGCTGGTGATGTCGCTGGAGGCGCTGGCGCCGGACGAGGAACCGGAGCCCGACGAGCCGGTGATGTCGCTGGAGGCGCTTGCGCCGGACGAGGAACCGGAGCCCGACGAGCCGGTGATGTCGCTGGACGCTCTGGCGCCGGACGAGGAACCGGAGCCCGACGAAGGGCCGTCCGACGGCGTGGACGCCGACGTGGAGCGCGCCGTGGCCTACCTCGCCCCGGACGAGCCGGTCATGTCGCTCGACGACCTCGCGCCGGCGCCCGACGCCGGGGACGACCCGTCGCGGGAGGACCGTGCGGACGGCACCACCCACGACGAGGCCGTCCTGTCGCTCGACGACCTGGCTCCCGACGAGCCGGTTCTGTCGCTCGACGATCTGGCGCCGGACGCCGACGCCACTCCCGACGACGCGGAGCCGCGCTCGGTGGAGGACGACGTGGCGGCGCTCACCCCGGACGAGCCCGTCGTTTCGCTGGACGATCTGGCGCCGGAGACCGACGAGGGCCCGGAGGCGTCGATCGACGACCTCGAGGAAGCCGGCGAGGAGACCGACCCCGACGAGATGGAGGACCTCCTGGACGAGCCCGGCGAGAGGGATCCCCTCCCGACGCGGACGCTGGCCGACCTCTACGTCCGTCAGGGCCTCACGGACCAGGCCCTGTCCGTGTACCGGGTGCTGCTCGAGGCCGATCCGGACGCCGAGGACCTCCGGGAGCGCATCGCCCTCCTCGAGGAAGGTGGCACCGAGGCGGTGCCCACGCCCGAACCCGCCTCGATCCCCCACCCGGACGTGGAGGAGCCCGAAGCGTTCCGGGGCGAGGCCGCGTCCGAGGAGGACGAGTCCGGGTCGGGCGACGGGGCCGACGCCCTCGACGATGCGCCGCCCGGTGACGCTGGAGCCGGCGAAGCCGGAGACGTCGCCGACGTCCGCCGGGAGACGGAGATCTCCGACTCCGCCTGGGACCCCGAGGGACACGACGCCCACGACGGTCGGGACGTCGAGACGCCCTTCGCGTGGGGCGTCTCGGACGGCGACGACGAGGCGCCGGGAGGCCCTCCGATCGGGGACTACTTCGCCCGCCTTCTCGACTGGCGGAGCGCAGGGCCTTCCGAGGGTGGCGACACCGGGGACGACGACGGTGGGGATTCCGGCGGGGACGACGCCGGCGAGGAGCCCGAGGCGGACGTGTTCGGGGCCTGGGACGACCCGGCCCCCTCGTGAAGATCGCACTCGTCCACGGCCCGAACCTCCACCTCCTCGGGCGCCGGGAGCCGGAGGTGTACGGCACCGACACGCTCGACGACGTGAACGCCCGCGTCCGCGCCCTGGCCGGAGAACTGGGCGTTGCCGTGGATGCCTTCCAGTCGAACCACGAAGGGGGGCTGATCGACTGGCTCACGGAGGCGTCGGAGGGCGTCGACGGCGTTCTGATCAACCCGGGCGCGTTCACGCACACTTCGGTGGCGCTCCGCGACTGCCTGGTGGGGCTGGGGTTGCCGTTCGTCGAGGTCCATCTGTCCAATCCGGCGTCCCGTGAGCCCTTCCGGCACAGGTCGTACCTGTCGGACGTGGCGGTGGGCGTGGTTTATGGATTCGGGGCCGACAGCTATCTTCTAGGCCTCCGGGGCCTGGTGTCCCGGCTGAACCCTACACGCTGAATCAGTCGCGAGGCCGCATGGCGAGTACCGCGGATTTCCGCAACGGGATGGTCATCGAGATCGACGGTGATCTCTGGACCATCACCTATTTCCAGCACGTGAAGCCCGGAAAGGGCGGCGCGTTCGTCCGCACCAAGCTGAAGAACGTCCTGAGCGGTTCGGTGGTGGACAAGACCTACCGGGCGGGCGAGAAGGTCACCGACGTCCGCCTCGAGCGGCGGCCGGTGAACTACTCCTACACGGACGGCCAGCTCTACTACTTCATGGACGCCAACACCTTCGAGATGATCCCCATCGCCGGGGACGTGATCGGAGAGGATCAGCTCAAGTACCTGAAGGAGAACATGGAGTGCGAGGGGCTCGTCCACGGTGACAAGGTCATCAGTGTCGAGCTGCCGCACTTCGTGGAGCTGGAAGTGGTCCAGACCGACCCGGGCCTCCGGGGAGACACGGCCCAGGGCGGCACCAAGCCGGCGAAGCTCGAGACCGGCGCAGTAGTCCAGGTTCCGCTCTTCATCGAGGAGGGCGACGTGCTGAAGGTGGACCGGCGCGAAGACAAATACCTCACCCGGGTCTGACGGATGATCGATCTCGAGTTCCTCGAACGCCTCATCCACGCCATCGACGAGAGCAGCCTCGATTCCATCGAGATCGAGCGCGGCGGCACGCGGGTCCGGCTGTCGAAGTCGGCCCCCGGGGTGCCGGTGTCCATGGCCAACGCGGCCGCCGCCGCACCGGCCCCCGCCGCGGCTCCGGCCGCTCCGGCACCGGCGGCAGCGCCGGCAGGGGGAGGAGCCGGTACGGAGGCTCCCGCCGCGCCGGTGAACACGTCCAACCTCGTGGACGTGGAGTCGCCCATGGTCGGCACGTTCTACCGGTCGCCGGCGCCCGACGCGCCGGCCTACGTCGAGAAGGGCAAGCGCATCGCCAAGGGCGATACGCTCTGCATCATCGAGGCCATGAAGCTGATGAACGAGCTCGAGTCCGAGGTCGAGGGCACGATCGTCGAAGTCCTGATCGAGAACGGCCAGCCGGTCGAGTACGGCCAGGTCCTGTTCCGCGTGGACCCGGCCTGAACCCGCACCCGGTTCCCCAACGGTCCACCACCCTGCGTTCTCGGCGCCACGGGGCTCGACGGCCCGCGCCGGGGGCTCTCAGGCGCGCCCGGCCTCCCCGAGAGGCGGGCGCGTTCCGATAGAGACGGGAGAAGCGCTGTGTTCAAGAAGGTTCTGATCGCCAACCGCGGCGAGATCGCGCTGCGCATCATCCGGGCCTGCAAGGAGCTCGGTGTCCAGACGGTGGCCGTCTATTCCCAGGCCGACCGCGAGTCGCTGCACGTCCGCTTCGCCGACGAGGACGTGTGCATCGGCCGGGCGGCGGCGGCGGACAGCTACCTGAACATCCCCCGTATCATCGCGGCGGCGGAGGTCACGGGCGCGGAAGCCATCCATCCCGGTTACGGCTTCCTGGCGGAGAACGCCGAGTTCAGTGAGATCTGCGCACGCTCGGACATCGTCTTCATCGGGCCGACGCCGGCCCAGATCCGGTCCATGGGCGACAAGGCCACGGCCCGGGACACCATGAAGGAAGCAGGCGTCCCCACCGTGCCGGGTTCCGAGGGCATCATCGACGATCCGGGCGAGGCCATGGCCGTGGCGGACGAGATCGGCTTCCCGATCATGATCAAGGCCACTGCCGGAGGGGGCGGGAAGGGGATGCGGATCGCGGAGGATCGCGAGTCCTTCCCGAAGATGGTGGCCGCGGCGCAGAACGAGGCCAAGGCGGCGTTCGGAAACGCCGGCGTCTACCTGGAGCGGTGCATCATCAAGCCGCGACACGTGGAGATCCAGGTCTTCGGCGACCACCACGGCCGGGTCATCCACCTGGGCGAGCGGGAGTGCTCGATCCAGCGCCGACATCAGAAACTGATCGAGGAAGCGCCGTCGCCCGCGCTGACGCCGGCGCTCCGTGCCGAGATGGGCGAAGCCGCCGTCAAGGCGGGCAAGGCCATCGACTACGTGGGCGCCGGAACCGTGGAGTTCCTCCTCGACCAGAGCGGGGAGTTCTACTTCATGGAGATGAACACCCGGATCCAGGTGGAGCACCCGGTGACGGAGGTCACCACCGGCATCGATCTGGTCAAGGAGCAGGTGCGGGTGGCCGCGGGCGAGCGGCTCACCGTTCCCGAGGGCGGCGTGGCGCTCCGGGGTCACGCGATCGAGTTCCGCATCAATGCGGAAGACCCGGAGCGGAACTTCGCGCCGGGGCCCGGCACGATCACGTCGTTCCACCCCCCGGGGGGACCCGGCGTCCGTCTCGACACCCACGTGTACGCCGGGTACCGCGTACCCCCGTACTACGACTCCCTGCTGGGCAAGCTGATCGTCAGCGGAAACACACGGGCGGAAGCCATCGTCCGGGCCCGACACGCTCTCGACCAGTTCATCATCGAGGGCGTGCCCACCACGATCCCCTTCCTCCGCAGGATCCTCGACGTGGACGACTTCGTCACCGGCGACCTGGACACCGGCTTCGTGGCCCGGATGCAGGCGCGGGAGAAGGCCGAGGCGTGACCCTCACTACCTACCTGTCGACGCGGGAGGCCGAGGCCTCGGTCCTCCAGACCGCCACGGTGGTCGTGGTGGACGTCGTCCGCGCCACCACCTCCATGGTGGAGGCCGTGGCGCACGGGGCGCGGGGCATCTATCCGGTCGCCTCGACGGAAGACGCCGTACGGCTGGCCCAGACCCTGGGCCGGGAGGACACCCTGCTGGCGGGGGAGCGTCGGGGCATGAAGATCGAGGGCTTCGACCTCGGCAACTCGCCGGCGGATTTCGCGTCGGAGGTCGTGGACGGGAAGCGGTTGGTCTGGAGCACCACGAACGGAACCGCCGCCTTCGCCGCGGCCCAGGAGTCGCCGCGTCTGGTGGCCGGGGCCTTCACCAACCTGAATGCGGTGGCCGACGCCGTGGCCGGCGACGAGCACGTGGTCGTGTTGTGTGCCGGGCGGGAAGGCCACTTCTCCATCGAGGACGCTCTGTGTGCCGGGGCGCTGATCCGGGCCATCCGGGAGCGCACGGGAGGCGACCCGACCATGAACGACGGTGCCCGCGCCTGCGAGATCCTTGCCGGGCAGGTCACGGTGGACGAGGCCTTCCTGGCCGGCACCGAGGCCGGCCGGCTCCTCGCCGCCGTCGGGTTGGCCCAGGACCTGGCGCTGTGCGCCGAGATCGATCGGCACGACGTGGTTCCCGTCATGGTGGACCAGGCGCTGACCCGCGCCGGATCGTAGCGTGGCCCGCGCCGAGAAGGGCGGGAAGAAGGAGACGGGCGCGCCCCTCCTGACCCGGGACCAGCAGCGGGAGATCCTGGCCATCGGCCTCCTGGCCCTGGCCGTCTTCGTCCTGCTGGCCCTGCTCCCGGTGGGCATCCTCGGCGCCCGGAGCGGCGAGTGGTTCCCTTCGGGCAACGCCATGGGCGTGGTCGGATCGACGCTCCGTGGATGGCTGATGGGCTTCTTCGGCTTCGCCGCCTATCTCGTGCCGTCCCTCCTGGTCCTTGCCGGTCTGCAGGCGGGGCGGTGGCTCGACGGGGGTCGCACCCTGCGGTTCGGCATCTTCAATGCCGGTATCCTCGTGCTCGGACCCCTGGTGCTGTGGGTCCTGACGGAGGCGCCGGACGCCGCCGGCTGGCTCGGCGTGAACGTCGGTCTGCCTCTGGCCGGCTTCCTGGGGTGGCTCGGCGCGCTCCTGGTGACCACGGTGGCCGTGGCGGCCCTGTCGGTGGGCACCCTGGGGTGGAATCCCCTGCGCTCCCTCGTCCAGGGGCTGGCCCGGGGGAGTGGTTGGGCATCGAAGGTCGCCGCGGCTCTGGTGGCCCGTGGCCGGGCGTACGCCGAGGCCCGGGCGGAGCGCATGGCCGAGGCACGGGCCGAACTCGAAGAACGCTCGATCCTGGACGAACTGGCCGAAGCCGAGGCCCGGGCGGCCGCGGGGGTGGAGCCGGAACGGGAGCCCGACCCGGTCGATGAGCCGGCCCCAACGCGGCCTCGCGCCAGGAAATCCGAGGCTGCCGCGCCGATCCCGGACCCGGTGCCCTCCGCGGACGCCGAGCCGGACCTCCCCGCCGCTCCGGAGCCCGAGCCGTTCCAGGAGCTGGTGGAGGACGATCTGCCCGAGCACGGCGACCCGGTCGTCCGGGCCGACCCGACGCTGCCGGACATGGGCCTGTTGACCCAGGGCGACGACCTCGACCGGGAGGCCATGGGTCGGGAACTGGACGACCTCGGACAGATCCTCGTCGACAAGCTCAAGACCTTCAACGTGGAGTGCACCCTCGGCGGTCGGACCACGGGACCCGTGGTGACGCAGTTCGAGGTCGTCCCGGCTGCCGGCGTGAAGGTCAACCGGATCGCGAACCTGGACGCCGACCTGGCCCTGGCGCTGAAGGCCAAGAGCGTCCGGATCGTGGCGCCCATCCCCGGCAAGGGCGCCGTGGGTGTGGAGATCCCCAACCCCCAGTCGGAGATCGTGCAGCTCAGCAACATCCTGAAGGCCCCGGCGTTCCAGAACGCCAAAGCCGAGCTCCCGCTGGGGCTGGGCAAGGACCTGACGGGCCGGCCGTACGTGGCCAACCTCGCCAAGATGCCCCACGTGCTCATCGCCGGCGCCACGGGATCCGGGAAGTCGGTGTGCGTGAACACCCTCGTCACGAGCCTGATCTACCGCCACACGCCCGAGACGCTCCGTTTCCTGATGATCGACCCGAAGATGGTCGAGCTGTCGATCTACGCGAAGCTCCCCCACCTCCGGCATCCCGTCGTGACCGACCCTCGCGACGCGGCGGGTGTACTGAAGTGGGCGGTTCTGGAGATGGAGCGGCGGTACGAGCTCCTCAGCAAGAACCACGTCCGGTCACTGGGCGAGTTCAACAAGAAGGTCCTTGAAGGCACCCTGCTCCGGCGGGTGGAGCCGAAGGGACGCGAGGGAGATGAAGATCGGTGGATCTATTCCGACGGGGTCATGCCCTACATCGTGGTGGTGGTGGACGAGCTGGCCGATCTGATGATGCAGGTGCAGTCGGAGATCGAGAAGCCGCTCATCCGGCTGGCCCAGAAGGCCCGGGCCATCGGCATCCACCTGATCGTGGCCACCCAGCGGCCCACGACCAACGTCATCACCGGGCTGATCAAGGCCAACTTCCCCTCCCGGATCGCCTTCCGGGTGGCCTCGAAGGTCGACTCGCGCACGATCCTGGACCAGAACGGCGCGGACGCGCTCCTGGGCAACGGCGACATGCTGTTCCTGCCGCCGGGACAGAGCGAGCCGGTACGGATCCAGGGCGCCTACCTGTCCACCGAGGACACGGAGCGCCTGATGACCTGGTACATCGAGAGGGCACAGAAGCTGCAGGAAGGCGAGGAGGTATCGGCGGGCCCCATCGGCATGGAGGAGCCCGACATCCTCGAGGAAGTGAAGAGCCACGAAATGGAAGAAGCGGTCGCAGCGGTGGAGGAGATCGCCGGCGAGTGGGACGAGCTGTTCCGGGCGGCGGCGGAGGTCTGCATCCAGAACGAAGGCGGCTCGACGTCCCTGCTGCAGCGGAAGCTGAGCATCGGATACGGCCGGGCCGCCCGGATCGCCGATCAGCTCGAGCAGGCCGGGGTGCTGGGCCCGTCGGAAGGAGCGAAGGGACGCGAGGTCCTGGTCACCTACGACGAGCTGGACGAGATCTGCGCGCCTTCGACGGGCAGCGAGAGCGCGCCCGAGGGGGCGGAGGCATGAGGGTCCGCCGTCGGGCCGGGTTGCTGGGACTCGTGGCCGCGCTGGTGGTGGCGCCGCCCGCCCACGGTCAGGACGCCGCGTCGGTCCTCGCCGCCGCCGAGGCCCACTACGCGCCGGTGGCCACGCTGTGCGCGGACTTCGTGCAGCACCGGGCCATCCCGTTGCTGGGCGAGGAGCGCACGGGGCGGGGACGGCTGTGCCAGGCGAGGCCCGACCGCTTCGCCATGCGCTTCACGGACCCCGAGGGCGACGTGGTGGTCATGGACGGCGCCTGGGTGTGGCTCTACTGGCCCAGCACCGATCCGGTTCAGGTGGTCAAGCTTCCGGTGACCGACGTCCCCGGCGGATTCGATCTGCACCGTGAGTTCCTGTCCGAGCCGATGACCAAGTACCGAGCCGAGTACGTCGGGGTGGAGGCGGTGGACGGCCGCGACACGCATCGCATCCGGCTGCGGCCCCTGCGCCCGACGTCGTACCAGGTGGCCACGGTCTGGATCGAGACCGGCACGCCGCGACTCCGTCAGGTGCGCCTGGAAGAGGAGAACGGGTCGGTCCGCACGATCACCCTGCGGGACATCCAGGTCGGCGCGACACCTCCGGCTGGATGGTTCTCCTTCTCGCCGCCCCCCGGGGCCCAGGTGATCTCCGGATGACGGGCGGGACGAGCTGATGGCGAGAATCCGCGACCTCCCGGTCTTTCCGCTGACGCCGGAACCCGTGCGCCCGGACGTGTCGCCCGACGTGTCGGCGGTCCAGCACGAACTGCCGGCCTCCGGGGCCTACGGGGGCCCGCACATCGCTCTGGTCACCCTCGGGTGCGACAAGAACACCGTCGATTCCGAGCGGATGATGGCGGCGCTGGTCGGGCACGGGGCCCGTGTGTCGTCGGAGGTGGAGGGTGCCGACGTGGTCATCGTGAACACGTGCGGCTTCATCCAGGAGGCCAAGGAACAGTCCATCGAGACCATCCTGGAAGCGTGCTCCATGAAGGCCGACGGGAGCCTGCGCGCCGTGGTGGCCGTGGGGTGCATGGTCCAGCGGTACAAGGACGAGCTCCAGGCGGAGATCCCCGAGGTGGACCTCTACATGGGCCTGTCGGAACTCCAGGGCCTCGTGCCGGAGCTCCGCGCCCGGGGGCTCCTGCCCGACACCGATGACGTGCCCCTCATGGAACGCCCGCTCCGGGTGCTGTCCACCGAAAACCGCCACACGTCCTACCTGAAGATCAGCGAAGGGTGCGACCACACCTGCGCCTTCTGCGCCATCCCCATCATGCGGGGCCTCCACCGGTCCCAGCCCGTGGCGGATCTCGTGGCCGAGGCGGCGGGCCTGGCGGCGCAGGGGGTACGGGAGATCAACATCGTGTCGCAGGATACGACCTGGTACGGACGCGATCTGCGCCGGGGGCCGCTCGGGGCGGACGCGCCGCTCCTGCCGGATCTGCTCCGGGCGCTCATCGACGGCACGGACATCCCCTGGTATCGGCTGTTCTACATGTACCCGTCGGGCATCACGCGGGAGATGGTGGATCTGCTGGCCTCGAGCGAGCGGATCGTGCCGTACCTGGACGTGCCCATCCAGCACGGGAGCGACCGCATGCTGACCCTGATGCGACGCCCCGAGCGGCAGAAGACGATCCGGGAGCGGGTGTCCTGGCTGCGGGAGGCGATTCCCGGCCTGACCCTCCGGACCACGGTCATCGTGGGCTTCCCCGGCGAGACCCGGGACGACTTCCAGGACATGCTGGACCTCCTGGAGGAGATCGCCTTCGACCGCGTGGGGGCCTTCACCTATTCGGTGGAGGAAGGAACCCGCGCCGCCGACATGGAGGGGCACCTCGACGACCGGGAGAAGAACGAACGGCTCGAGGAGCTGATGGAGGTCCAGCGCGGGATCTCGTTCGAGCGGAATCAGGACCTGGTGGGGGGGACCTTCACGGCGCTGGTGGACCGGCTCGTCGACGACGATCCGGAGTTCGGCGCGGTGGCGCGCACCCGGCACCAGGCCCTGGACGTGGACGGCGTGACGAACATCCGGGGCGGGGCCGACCTCCGGCCCGGAAGCATGGTGGAGGTGGAGATCGTGGACGCACTCGACTACGACCTGGTGGCGGAGGTACGACCTTGACGAAGCGTTGGAGCCGGGGATCGGGGACGTTGGTGGCGGCCGTCCTGGCCGGACTCGGTGCCGCGGCACCGGCGGCGGCGCAGGAGTTGGCGGACTTCGACTACGAGAACCTCCGCTTCCGGGGCGTGGGTCTCGACTGGGGCTACATGTGGCCGACCCGTGTCGAGCCGACCCAGAGCTGGGGCATCCGGATGGACCTCGGCTACCTCGGGCCCGGGGTGCGGGTGCTTCCGAGCCTCAGCTACTGGAGTGCCCCGTTCAAGCGCGCCGAGGTCTCCGAACTGGAGGGACGGGTGGCCGAACTCATCGCGACCCAGACGGAGGGACCGGCCCCCGACGTCGACCTCGGCGTGATCGAGTGGTCCGACATCAAGATCGGTATGGACGCCCAGGTGGTCTGGGACGTTCCGGGCAACCTGCTGACGTTCGCCGGGCTCGGTGCGGCGGCCCATCTGCTGAACGGTGACGGGGCCGCCATCAACGGCACCTTCATCGAGGATCTCCTCGACAGCGTCACGGCCGGATTCAACCTTCACGCCGGTCTGGAGTATCCGGTGTCGAACAGGGTGCGTCTGCACGGACAGGGGCGGTACGAGGTGCTGGGCGACCTCCGGTACCTGCAGGTGCGGACGGGCATCCAGTTCATGTTCGGCGACCTGATGCCCGGAGAGGAGCGGACGCGATGAATCCAGCCAAGGACCCGGTCCGGGTCGCCATCGTCGGTACGGGTGCCATCAGCCAGGTCGTGCACGTGCCGATCCTGGCCGAGCGCCAGGACGTCGACGTGGTGGCGCTGGCCGACGTCGATCTCCCCAAGGCCCGCACCATCGCGGACCGGTTCGGCGTTCCCGACGCGCTCCCACCGTCCGAGGTGTTCGACCGCGACGACATCCGCGCCGTGGTCCTGTGCACCCCGAACCACCTGCACGAGGAGCAGGCCCTGGCGGCGCTGGAGGCTGGAAAGGACGTGTTCGTCGAGCGCCCCTTGGCGCTTTCCGCGGACGGGGTGGAGCGCATTCTGGACGCGGCCCGGGCGGCCGGTACGGTCCTCATCATGGGAAGTCCCCACCGCTTCCGTCCCGACGTGTCGGCCCTCCGGAGCTTCGTCGCCGGGGGTGAGCTCGGGCAGGTCTATTCGGTGCGGGGGGCGTGGCTCACCCGGCGGGTCCCCGTGGTGCGCGCCACCTGGCGTCACGACCGGGATCAGGCCGGCGGCGGCGCCCTGGTGGATCTCGGGGTTCCGGCCCTGGACCTCTGCATGTGGTTGGTCGGCTATCCGGAGATCGCCCGCGTGACGTGTTCGGTGGCCCGTTCGGAGCACGAGGTGGAGGACGCGGCCACCCTCCTGTTCGAGTCGACCGACGGCGTCGTGTTCACCGTGGAGGTCAGCAACCGGTACTTCGCGGCCCAGGACCGCTACTACGCGCGGGTCCTGGGCACCGAGGGGTCCGGCGCGCTCCCGGAGCTCGAGGTGTTCAAACAACTCGGCGGGCGACCTCTCGAGGTCACCCCACGCCAGCCGCGGCCCCGGGGCGGCGAGAACCCCTACACGAACGCCTACCGCCGTCAGCTCGACCACTTCGTCCGGGGTCTGGCCGGCGAAGTGGATTGCAAGCTGCCGGTGGAGCAGGTGGCCCTGATGCGGCTCATCGAGGCTGCGTACCGATCCGCCGAGGAAGGCCGGCAGGTCGAAGTCTAGAGTGGTGTCCGCCCTGGGCGCCTGGTGGGTGCCCCGGTCCGGTGAGCGCCTCCTGCCCGTGGTGTCGGCGCTCCTCCTCGTGGCCTGTGCCCCGCCGCTTCATCCCGTGGCGCTCCCCTTCGTGGCCCTGGTCCCGCTCGCGCTGTTCGTGGCGGGGCGATCGCCCGATGCCCACGGCCGGGCCGCAGCCGTCCGTGGCGGACTCCTCTTCGGAGCGGTCTACTTCGGCCTGCTCGTCCATTGGGTCCTGGCGTTGGTGGGCTACTCGGCGTGGGCGGTCCCGGCGTGGATCGGGGCGGTGCTGCTCCTGTCCAGCGTGGGAGGACTGGTGACCTGGGTCGCCCACCGCGGCCTTCACGGGACGCGTGCGCCGGTCTGGCTGGTGGTGCCCGTGGCCTGGACGGCCGGTGAGTGGTTCCGGGCGCACTGGCCCGGACCGCTGGCCTTTCCGTGGATGGAGCTGGGCGTGTCCCTGACCGCCGTGCCGGAGATGGTCGGCGTCGCGGAGGTCGTCGGCACGCGGGGGGTGGGGTTCTGGATCGCCGCGGTGAACGGACTCCTGGCCCAGGCCGTGTTGGACGCGCCCCGGAGGATCCGGTGGAGCGCCGTGGCGGCCCTCGTTCTGATCGTGCCCGCCGCCTGGGGCGTGTGGAGGGCCGGGACGCTCGAGGTCCGACCGGCGGTCCGGGTCGCGGTCGTGCAGCCCGGCATCCCCCAGGAGACCCGACTCCGACCGGCTGCGGCGACGGCCGCCACCTTCGCGTCGCTCGACCGGCTCCTTCCCTCCGTCCCGCCGGGCTCCGTGGACCTGGTGGTGCTGCCCGAGGCGGTGGTGTCGGCCTATCCGGAACTCCCCGGTGGACGGGGCGCGCTCCGGCGGCTGATCGGCTACGCGCGGACCGCAGGCGCTCCGGTCCTGTTCGGGGCGTTCGGTGCCTCGGAGGCCGGACCCGGAACGAAGGTCCACAACTCGGCCTTCGTGGTGGACTCCTCGGGCCTGCGGCCGTTCCGCTACGACAAGCAGTATCTGGTGCCCGCCGTCGAGGCCGGGGGCCTGGTGCCTGGCGCTCCCTGGCTCCCTGGCGGGCTCCGAGGGGGCTTCACACCCGGGCGCGAGTCCTCCCTGGTCGATGTCGGCGGCGTCCGTTTCGCTCCGATGATCTGCTACGAGTCGGCGCACGCACGCGCGGCGGTGGACGCCCGGAGGGGCGGCGCCGACGTTCTCGTGAACCTCACGAACGACGCGTGGTTCGGCGGCCAGGCCTTCCGCTCGCGGAGCGGCGCCCTGTGGCAGCATCCGGCCCATGCGGTCATGCGGGCCATCGAGACCCGCGCGGGCCTCGTGCGTGCGGCCAATACGGGCCGGACCATGATCGTCGATCCCACGGGTCGGGTTGCCGCGTCCCTGCCGCGGTTCGAGCCGGGCGTCCTCGTCGGCGAGGTCTCCACCACCGACGTGCGGACCGCCTTCGTGCGGTGGGGCGATCTGGCCGGAAACGGCGCGGCCGCAGCCGCTTCGCTCCTGGTGGCGGTCTCCGCGCTCGGGGCCCGCCGCCGCGAACGCGGGACGAGCGGGCCGGGCTCGGAGGGACCGGTCCGTCCATCGACCCCATCCCTGGACCCGACCGACTCGCGGAGTTAGGTTTTCCGGGCTATACAGGTGCGCGCCGCGAGCGTCGCGCCGGACTCCACCGGGCCAGGGGGCAATCGCCGCCCGGCCCGTTCCAATTGGACGTGGGAGCAGGACCATGAAGCAGGGCATCCACCCCGAATTCACCGCCACGACGGTCGTGTGCGCGTGCGGGAACCGCTTCGAGACGAAGTCGACCACGGACGAGATCCACGTCGAGATCTGTTCGGTGTGCCATCCGTTCTACACCGGCAAGCAGCGCCTCGTGGACACCGCCGGACGGGTCGACCGGTTCAAGAAGAAGTACGGGAAGGTCGACAAGTGAGTCGGTCGGTCGGGCCTCGCGCCCGGCCGTCCGCCCGCTCGTTCCTCCGTACGACCGCCGCGGCCCTCCGGGCCGCACCCCTCCGATGAGCCACCCCTCCGTCGATCCCCGCCTGGATCAACGCCTTCGTGAGGCCGTGGACCGCTTTGCCGAGGTGGACAGCGAACTGGCCAGTCCGGAAGCGCTGTCGAACCCGGATCGCCTACGCGAGCTCGGGCAGGAGCGGGCCTTCCTCGAGCCCCTGGCCGCCACCGCCCGCGCTCTCTGGAATGCGCTGGAGGAGTACCGGGGCGCCGTCGAGCTGGCGGAGGAGTCCGACGACCCGGACATGCGTGCGCTCGCAGAGGCGGAGGTCGAGACCCTGACCGGGCGGATCGAAGAGCTCGGTGGCCGGGCCCGCGAGTTGCTGGTGCCGCCGGACCCCCTCGAGGACCGGCCCGCCGTGGTCGAGGTACGGGCCGGAACGGGCGGCGACGAGGCGGGGCTGTTCGCTGCGGACCTCATGCGGATGTATCAGCGTCTGGCCGAGACCCACGGGTGGTCCGTGGAGCTCATGAGCATGTCCGAAGGCATCCCGGGCTCCGTGAAGGAGGCCGTGTTCCTGGTCAAGGGAAGGGGTGCCTACGGGCGGCTCCGCTTCGAGTCCGGCGTCCACCGGGTCCAGCGCGTGCCCGAGACCGAGAGCCAGGGTCGCATCCACACCTCGGCGGCCACGGTGGCGGTGCTGCCCGAGGCCGAGGAGGTCGACCTCCAGATCGACCCCAACGACCTGCGGATCGACGTGTTCCGCTCGTCGGGTCCCGGCGGCCAGTCCGTCAACACCACGGACTCGGCGGTGCGCATCACGCACCTTCCCACCGGCGTGGTCGTCTCGTGCCAGGACGAGAAGTCCCAGCACAAGAACAAGGCCAAGGCCATGAAGGTGCTCCGGAGCCGCCTTCTGGACCGGATGGTCTCCGAGCAGGAGTCCGCCCGCGCCATGGAGCGCAAGACCATGGTGGGCACCGGAGACCGGTCCGCGAAGATCCGGACGTACAACTTCCCGCAGAACCGGGTCACCGACCACCGCATCGGCCTGACGGTCCACAACCTCGAAGAGGTCCTGGACGGGGATCTGGACGAATTCGTCCGGGCCCTCCGCCTGGCGCAGGAAGAGGAACGCCTGGAGGCCGCGTCGTCGTGACGGGTGGCGGGAACGGCGCGTCGTCCGGCGGCGACGGGGAGGTCTGGACGGTGCTGCGCCTCATGCGCTGGAGCGGCACGTACCTCGAGGAGAAGGGTGTCGAGCGGGGGCGGTTGGACGCCGAGCTCCTCCTGGCCCATGCGCTGGATGTCGAGCGTCTGCAGCTCTACCTCCAGTTCGACCGCCCTCTGCAGTCGGCGGAGCTGGACCGGTTCCGACCGCTCCTCAAGCGCCGTGCGGGCCGGGAGCCGCTCCAATACATCGTCGGTCGCGCCGGCTTCAGGGAACTCCACCTCCGGGTGGATCCGCGGGTCCTGATTCCCCGGCCCGAGACCGAGGGCCTGGTGGAGGAGGTGCTGGCCTGGGCCGCCGCCACCGGACGCACCGGGTTGTCCGCGTTGGATCTGGGGACCGGCACCGGGGCGATCGCGCTGTCGTTGGCCCTCGAGGGGCCGTTCGCCCGGGTCGTGGGCACGGACGTCTCGGAAGGTGCGCTGGCGGTGGCCCGTGAGAACGCGGCCGACGTGACCACGGACGGGCAGGTCGAGTTCCGTCAGGGATCGCTCTATGCCCCCCTGGGGCCGCATGAGCGCTTCGACGTGGTGGTGTCCAATCCGCCCTACATCGCGGAGGCCGAGGCGTCGTCGCTCCAGCCCGAGGTCGGGGAGTGGGAACCGCCGGAGGCCCTGTACGGCGGCCCGGACGGTCTGGCCATCGTGCGCGGGATCGTGGCCGGAGCGGGCGGCCGTCTGGCCCCCGGAGGGCTCCTGGCCCTGGAGATCGGGGCCGGTCAGGCCGGCCCGGTGGTGGCGGAGGTGGAACAGACAGGGGAGTATGAGGAGGTTCGCGTCCGGCGGGACCTCTCCGGGCGCGAGCGGATCGTGACCGCCCGGAAACCCCCGGGGGGCGACGGGTAGGACAGACCCCGGAACGATGTGACTCGAAGAGAACAAGGGAGACCCATGGCGGGCATCTACGAGATGGCGAAGGAGTTGGGCGGGGCGCTGGCGCGCACCGACGAGTACCAGACCCTGAAGCGGGTGAGCGAGGCGGTGGACGACAACCGCGAACTTGTAGAGCTTCGGAACAAGCTCCAGGCCCTGGAGGAGCGCATCGAGGCCTCGCTCCGGGCGGGACAGCAGCCCGAAGACGAGGTCAAGAAGGCCTACGAGGACGCGGCGACCGAACTCCAGGGCAAGGCGGAGTTCCAGCGCCTCATCGCGGCGCAGTCGAACTTCGAGAAGGTCATGTACAAGGTGAACGAGACGATGGCCAAGGGGCTCCAGGAAGGGGCCACCAGCAAGATCATCCTCTCGAGCTAATGCGCTTCCGGGACACCACAACGGCCCGACGCTCGCATCCGTCCGACATCCATACCACACGAGGCGAAACCACGTGAAGCAGCCGTCTGACATCCGTCCGGCCGAGGGCAAGCTCGGCGTCCTGCTCCCGGGCTTCGGGGCGGTGGCCACCACCTTCGTCGCCGGGGTGGAAGCCGCGCGCCGCGGTCTGGCCAAGCCCATCGGCAGCCTGACCCAGATGCAGACCATCCGCCTGGGCAAGCGTACCGACGAGAAGGCTCCGCTCATCCGGGACTTCGTGCCGCTGGCGGGCCTGGACGACCTCGTGTTCGGGACGTGGGATCCGATCGCGGACGACGGGTACGAGAGCGCCGTGAAGGCGGGCGTGCTCCACAAGGAGCAGCACCTCGATCCGATCAAGGACTTCCTTTCGGGCATCAAGCCGATGCCGGCGGCCTTCGACACCAAGTACGTCAAGAAGCTCAACGGGCCGAACGTGAAGGAAGGCGCCACGAAGAAGGACCTGGCCGAGGCTCTCCGGGCCGACATCCGTCGCTTCAAGGAGGAGAACGGCTGCGACCGCCTGGTCATGGTGTGGTGCGGGTCCACCGAGATCTACGTGCGGGCGAGCGCGGTCCACGAGACGCTGGAGTCGTTCGAGAAGGGCATGGAGGAGAACCATCCCGACATCGCGCCGAGCCAGCTCTACGCCTACGCGGCCATCATGGAGGGCGTGCCCTACGCCAACGGTGCCCCCAACCTGTCGGCGGACTTCGGCGCCCTCGAGAACGTGGCGAAGGAGCGCGGGGTGCCCATCGGCGGGAAGGACTTCAAGACGGGCCAGACCCTCATGAAGACCATCCTCGCCCCCGGCTTCAAGACCCGGATGCTGGGCCTGTCGGGTTGGTTCAGCACCAACATCCTGGGCAACCGGGACGGCGAGGTCCTGGACGATCCGGAGTCCTTCAAGACGAAGGAGGTCTCGAAGCTCGGCGTCCTGGAGCACATCCTCCAGCCCGAGACGTACCCCGAGCTGTACGGCAACATGTACCACAAGGTGCGGATCAACTACTACCCGCCCCGTGGCGACAACAAGGAAGGCTGGGACAACATCGACATCTTCGGGTGGATGGGATACCCGATGCAGATCAAGGTCGATTTCCTCTGCCGTGACTCGATCCTGGCGGCGCCCATCGTCCTGGATCTGGCGCTCTTCCTCGACCTGGCCTCCCGCGCGGGCATGGGCGGCATCCAGGAGTGGCTCTCGTTCTACTTCAAGAGCCCCCAGACGGCGCCCGGGCTGTACCCGGAGCACGACATCTTCATCCAGCACTGGAAGCTGAAGAACACGCTCCGCTGGATGATGGGCGAGGAGCAGATCACGCACCTCGGTATCGAGTACTACCAGGACTGACGTCCCGGGCCGGACGGCGCGCGGGCCCGGAGGACACCGTTCCTCCGGGCCCGTTCCGTTGGCCCGGATTCCCAGGGGGGGGACGGGGTTCCCCCCCGAGTCGAAGTTCGTCCGAAGCGCGGGAACCGACCATGGCCAGAGGGGCCTTCATCGTACTGGAGGGGGGCGAGGGAGCCGGCAAGACCACGCAGGCGGCCCTCCTTTCCCGGTGGCTGGACGCGGCCGGGGTCGCCCATCGGGTCACCCGGGAGCCCGGGGGCACGGCCGTCGGAGAGGCCGTCCGGTCCGTGGTTCTGGACCGGACCGACCTGGCCATGCCGCCGGCCTCGGAGCTGTTCCTCTACCTCACGTCCCGAGCGGCGTTCGTGGCGGAGATCGTCCGTCCTGCATTGGACGGGGGTGAGGTGGTCGTAGCCGATCGGTTCGACCTGTCCACGCTGGCCTATCAGGGGTACGGCCGCGGCCTGCCCCTCGACGGGGTGCGAAGCGCCGTGGCGCTGGCCACGGGCGGGCTCCGCCCGGACCTGACGGTCCTCCTGGATCTTCCCGTGGACGACGGCGCGGCGCGTCAGCGCAGCGCCGGCCTGGTGGAGGACCGGATCGAGCAGGAAGGCGCGGACTTCCTGCGGCGCGTGCGGGACGGGTATCTTGCTCTTGCCGCCGCTGATCCGGACGTCGTGGTCGTGTCCGCGGCCGGGACGCCCACGGAGGTCCACCGGCGCATCGTGGACGTGCTGCGGGCGCGGTTGCCGGAAACCTTCCCGGAGGCCGGGGTTTAACGGATGACGACGAAGCGGACGGGCGCGGACGCGGTTCCGCGGCAACGGATGCGAAGGAGCGACGGGTGATGAGGCGTGGAATCGTGGCACCCCTGGTGATCCTCGCGGTCGCCGTGTTCTCCGGAGGATGGCTCCTCCAGGAGGGCGTGGACCGCGCGGAGAACGTGTACGTGAAGGTCCGGGTGCTGCAGGAGGTCGTGGACCGGGTCCAGTCGAGCTTCGTGGACGAGGTCCAGGGCGACCGCCTCTACAACGCCGCCATCGAGGGCCTCATCGAGGACCTGGACGACCCCTACTCGAGCTTCCTCCCGGCGCGGGAGTACGAGGATCTGCGGATCCGCACGGAGGGCGACTACGGCGGGGTGGGTCTGGAAGTCATCGATCGCAACGGCTTCGTCACGGTCGTGACGCCCATGCCCGGGGGACCGGGCGGGCGTGCCGGGATCCGGGCCGGCGATCAGTTCTGGAGCATCGACGGGGTCCAGGTGGACACCCTCGATTCGGACGCGGCGGTGGAACTGCTCCGCGGACGGCCCGGCACGGCGGTGGAGGTCGAGATGCTCCGTCCGGGCGTCGACGAGCCGATCCCGTTCAGCATCACCCGGGAAGTGATCCGCGTCCGGGCCGTTCCGTTCGCGTCGCTCCTCGACGACGGCGTCGGGTACGTGCCCTTCCAGAGCGTACTGGAGACCTCTTCGTCCGAGATCCGGGCGGCCATCGATTCACTGCGCCAAGAGGGGATGGAGCGCCTGATCCTCGACCTCCGCGGCAATCCCGGTGGGTTGCTGGACGAGGGCATCGCGGTGTCGGACCTCTTCCTGGCACGGGGGCAGGGGATCGTCGAGACCCGGGGCCGTGACCGGAGTCAGAACGAGGTCTACCGCGCCAGCCGCGAGGACCTGTTCCCGGGCATGCCCGTGGTGGTGCTCATCGACGGAGCCTCCGCCTCGGCGTCGGAGATCGTGGCCGGGGCGCTCCAGGACCACGACCGCGCGCTGCTCATCGGGGAAGGGACTTTCGGAAAGGGCGTGGTGCAGAGCCTCTACCGCCTGAGCGGCGGCAACGTGCTCCGCCTGACCACGGCCCGCTGGTTCACGCCCCTGGGGCGCTCCATCCACAAGGACGACGAGGAGCGCTTCGCCGAGATCCGGGAGGGCCACCCGTCGCTGGCGCTCTCCGGCCAGATCACCACGCCTCCGGAGCTGGAGGGCCGGCCCACGGTTCGTTCGGAAGCCGGGCGGCTCCTCTACGGCGGCGGCGGGATCACCCCCGACCTCATCGTCCAGCCCACCACGCTGACGGAGGACGAGGAGCAGGCGGTGCGCTCCCTGTACCGTCTGGCGGGGCGTTTCAACGTGGCCCTCTTCAACTTCGCGGTGCGGTTCGTCCAGGCGCACCCGGAACTCGAGCCGGGGTTCCGGCTCACCGACGCGGATCTGTCGGCGTTCTATCGGGCCCTGCCCGAGTGGGACGTCCGGGTCGATCGCGACGACTTCCGTGCCTCGCGACGGTTCATCGAGTACCAGCTCGAGCGGGAGATCGCGCTCCAGGCCTGGGGCGAGGAAGGACAGTTCCTGCAGATGATGCGCTTCGATGCGCCCCTCGGTGAGGCCGTGACCCTGCTCCGCGACGCGGCCACGCCGGCCGACCTCCTCTCCGTGGGCACGGTGGCCGAGTCGGCATCGACCGACGGTGCCGGCGGTTCTTGACGGTCCCGTCGTCGCGTTCTCCCATGGTACCGCCCCGTTCCGACCTCCATCGTGAGGCGTGCTCATACGTCCGGATGCCGTCGCCCGCGTCGCCCGCACACCCCGTGAGGCTGAGCGGGGCGTGACCTTCGTCGAAGTCGTGCGTGGCGGACTCGTGGAGTCCCGCCACGCGGTCCACGTGGCGGTGGCGGACGCGTCGGGGCGGCTCGTCTCCTCGATCGGAGACGCGGATCGCGTCACGTACTACCGGTCGGCGGCCAAGCCCTTCCAGACGCTCCCGTTGATCGAGGACGGCGTGGCCGATCGCCTGGGCCTGACCGAGGACGAACTCGCCCTCTGTTGCGGCTCCCACGAGGGAGAGGACGCCCATCTGGCCGGAGCCCGCTCGATCCTGGCCAAGGCCGGCATCGACGAGGGCGCGCTCCGGTGTGGCTTCCACGTGCCGTTCTCGCCGTCCGTCGCGAAGGCCCTGGCGGCGGCCGGACGGGAGCCGGAGCGCATCCACAACAACTGCTCGGGCAAGCACGCGGGCATGCTGGCCCTCGCGGCCGCCCACGGCTGGCCGCTGGAGGGGTATCACCAGGAACACCATCCCGTCCAGGTACGCATGCGGGAGGAGGTCGTCCGCTGGACGGGGGTGCCGGATCCGGCGGTGGCCACGGGTATCGATGGGTGCGGGGTGACCTGCTTCGCCGTGCCCCTGGTGGCCATGGCCGCTTCGTTCGCCCGCTTCGGCGCCGCAGCCCACGCAGGGGCGGCGCCGGCCCGCGTCGTCCGGGCCATGCACGAACGGCCCTTCATGGTGGGGGGGACGGGCCGCTGCTGCACGCAGGTCATGGAACGCACCGGAGGGGCCGCGTTCGTGAAGCTGGGCGCCGAGGGGGTCTACGGGGGAGGCCTGCCCGCGCGGGGGCTCGGCTTCGTCATCAAGGTGGAGGACGGAGGCCGCCGGGCCGTGGAAGCGGCGCTGATCCGCGTCCTCGAAGGACTCGGAGTCCTGAGCGACCAGGACGTGGCGGCGCTGGGCGGGTTCGCGGAGCCCCCGGTGCGGAACACGCGAGACGACGTGGTCGGCGTGGTGCGGGCCACCTTCGACCTGCCCGCCCCGGAGCCGACGTGACCGACTCCGAGCGGGCTCTGGTGGCGCTCAGCGCGGCCCTGGCGGGCCGGGACGACGTGCGCCTGGACTCGGCGCTCCGGACGGCGGGTGACCTCTGCGAGCCGGAGGCGGTGGAAGAGGCGCTCGTCCAGAGCTACCTCTTCCTCGGCTACCCGACCGCCCTCAACGCCCTGGCGCTCTGGCGGCGGATCTCCGGTCGGCCGGCGGGTCCGGCGGCCGGACCGGTGGACCGCGCGGCACGCGGTGTGGCGGTGTGCCGGGCGGTCTACGGAGGTCAGTACGGCCGGTTGCGGGAGAACATCCGGCGCCTCCATCCGGACATGGAGGTCTGGATGGTGGAGGAGGGCTACGGGAAGGTCCTCGGGCGCCCGGGGCTGGATCTGGTCACCCGTGAGCTCTGCATCGTGGCGATCCTGGCCGTGCAGGACGCTCCGCGCCAACTGTACTCCCACATGCGCGGCGCCCTCAACGTGGGCGCCGACCCCGGAGACGTGGCGGCGGCGCTGGCCGTGGCCGCTCCGTTCGGCGGAGAGCTGGCCCGGGCCCGGGCCGCGGAAGCGTGGGCCGAGCTTCTGGCACGGCGGGGCACCGAGATGGACGACGAGACGAACTCCCACGACCGAGACGCAGGAGACTGACCGGATGTTCGTAGACCGAGCCGTGATCGAGGTCGCCGCGGGTGCCGGCGGGTCCGGGACCGAGGCGTTCCGGCGGGAGTCCGGCGTACCGCGCGGGGGACCGTCCGGGGGCGACGGAGGGAAGGGGGGCGACGTGATCGTCGAGGTGGATCCCCAGGTCTCCACCCTGCTCGACCTGAGCTATCGCCGCCACTACCGGGCCGAGCGGGGGCAGCACGGTGAAGGGAGCAACCGGACGGGCCGGTCCGGCGAGGATCTCGTCCTGCGCGTTCCGGCCGGC
Source organism: Longimicrobiales bacterium (assembly GCA_040216925.1). Taxonomy (GTDB): domain Bacteria; phylum Gemmatimonadota; class Gemmatimonadetes; order Longimicrobiales; family Gaopeijiaceae; genus JAJCZZ01. Next base: position 115,073 of record JAVJOF010000018.1, on the reverse strand, counting down.
ACGATGGTCCTGGACGACGAGACCAGCGAGCTGCTGGCGGAGCTGCTGAAGCCGGGCGAACGAGCCGTCGTGGCCCGGGGCGGTCGCGGGGGCCGGGGCAACGCCCGCTTCGCCACGGCCACCCGCCAGGCCCCCCGGTACTGGGAGCCGGGCGAGGAGGGCGAGGAACGGCGGCTCCGTCTCGAGCTCAAGTTGCTGGCCGACGTCGGCCTCGTAGGCGAGCCCAACGCGGGGAAGTCCACGTTCCTCGCGGCGGTGACGTCCGCACGCCCCAAGGTGGCGGACTATCCTTTCACCACACTGACGCCGAACCTCGGCGTGGTGCAGATCACCGATTATCGGACGTTCGTCGTCGCGGACATCCCCGGAATCATCGAGGGCGCCCACGAAGGAAAGGGCCTCGGCCATCAGTTCCTCCGCCACATCGAGCGTACCCGCACGCTGGCACTGTTCGTGCCGGTGGACGCGGCCGACCCGCAGGCGGAGTACGAGAACCTGCGCTCGGAACTCTCCGCCTACTCGCCGGACCTGGCGCTGCGGCCCCACTGCGTGCTCCTGACCAAGTCGGACCTCCTGGGTCCGGACGATCCGGTGCCGCACATCGACGCGCCGGAGGCGTGGGGCGTCTTCCCCATCTCCGCCGTGGCCCGGAAGGGTCTGCCGGATCTGCTCGAAGCGCTGTGGACGCGGAGTCAGGAGGCCCGTCGGGAAGAGGAGGGGCCGGACGAGGACGAGGAGTGGTGGACGCCCTGACGAGGGACCGCCGCCGGGAGATCCGGGCGCTCCTCGTACTGGACCAGCTTCCCGGGGTCGGGCCTCGCCGGCTGCGCCGCGGTGTGGAGCGGGTGGGGTCGGGCGTGGCCGCCCTGGCGCTCCCCGACGAGGGGTTCCAGGCGCTGTTCGGCACCGCTGCGGCGGCCGGCCGCAATGATCCGGCCGTGGGCCGTCGGGTGGACACGGGGCTTCGCACAGCGGAGGAGGCCGGCGTGGTGTGCCTGCACTGGGGGGATCCGGCGTACCCCGCCCGGTTGCACAACCTGGCCGATCCGCCGGCCGTGCTCTTCCTCCGGGGCGATCCCGCCCTTCTCGCCTCCCCGGGGGTCGCGGTCGTGGGGGCCCGGCGGGCCACGGCGCGGGCCCGGGACGTGTCCCGCCGCCTCGGCGCTGCCCTGGCGGCGCGGGGGACGACGGTGGTGAGCGGGCTGGCCCTGGGGGTGGACGGCGCCGCCCATCGAGGCGCCCTCGACGTGGGCGGGCCGACCGTGGCCGTCGTTGCCACCGGTGCCGAAGCTGCGTACCCGAGGAGTCACCGGCGCCTCTGTGAGGGCATCGCCCGCCACGGTCTGGTGGTCAGCGAGTTCCTTCCGGACACGCCGGCGCTGCCCCACCACTTCCCGCGCCGGAACCGCATCCTGGCGGCCCTCGCGCACACCGTCGTGGTGGTCGAAGCAGGGGCTCGAAGCGGATCGCTGATCACGGTGGACCACGCCCTCGACCTCGGTCTCGACGTCTGGGCCGTGCCGGGCCCCATCGACCAGGCGGGATGCTCCGGCAGCAACGCGTTGCTTACCGACGGAGCGCGCCCCCTGGTCTCGGTCGAGTCGTTCGCGGCCCGGGTGGCACCCGGCACCTGCCCCGAGCTCCGGGCGCCCGGGACCTCCGACGGCTCCGGAAGCTCCGAAGTCTCGGGAGGCGCGGACGGGGGGCGTGTTCTTGCCGTCCTCGGCTCCGAGGCGCTGCCGACGGACGAAGTCTCCCGGCGGGCGGGCCTGCCGATCGCGCGTACCCTCGTTGCGCTCTCGGCCCTCGAGATGGGCGGGCGGGTGGAGCGGCGCCCCGGCGCCCGGTTCCGCCGGGCGGGGTAGGACAGCCCGTGGCCACGCCCGTCCGATCCGTCTACGTGCATGCGCCGTTCTGCGCCCGTCGATGCCAGTACTGCGACTTCGCCGTCCAGGTCCGGAAGGTCGGGGACACCGCGGGGTGGCTGGCGGCGCTCCGACACGAGGTCGCGGGGCTGCCGGCGGACGGCACGTTCCGCCTGGGCGACACCCTGGACACCGTGTACGTGGGTGGCGGCACCCCGTCGCTCCTCGGTCCGGAGGCCATGGCCGGCGTCGCGGACGTCCTGGGGCCCGGTCGGCTGGAAGGCCCGGACCTGGAATGGACGGCGGAGGCCAACCCCGAGAGCCTCACCCCGGCCCTGGCTCGTGCCTGGCGGGCCGCGGGGGTCAATCGGATCAGCATCGGAATCCAGTCGTTCCACGAACCCGCCCTCCGATGGATGGGCCGGTTGCACGGACCGGACGGAGCCCGTGCCGCCGTGGCCACCGCGCGGGCGGCGGGAATTCCGAACATCACCGTGGATCTGATCTTCGGACTCCCGGAGCGTCTCGGTCGGGACTGGCGTGCGGACCTCGATCAGGTGTTGGACCTCGACGTCCCCCACGTCAGCCTCTACGGCCTGACCGTCGAGGCGGGCACGGCGTTGGGTCGGGCCGTGGCCGAGGGACGGGAGGTCCCGGTCGACGAGGAGCGATACCGCGAGGAGTTCCTCCTGGCCGCCGAGGTCCTGGGCGGGGCGGGCTACGAGCACTACGAGGTCTCGAACTTCGCTCGCCCGGGGTTCCGCGCCCGCCACAACGGTGTCTACTGGACCGGAGCTCCGTACCTGGGGCTGGGCAACGGGGCCCACAGCTACGCCCCGCCGGTGCGTCGCTGGAATCTCCGGAGTTGGGACGACTACCGCACTCGGGTTGCCGAAGCGGGCACGGCCGAGGAAGAGCGGGAGGTCCTGGACGCCGAGGCGTTGCGGCTCGAGAGGGTATGGCTGGCCCTGCGCACCGACCGGGGGTGGGAGGAGCGCCGTCCCGAACGCGCCGGCGTGGCGCGCCTCCTGCACGGATGGGTGAGCGCGGGTCTGGCCGACCGCCGCGGCCGCACCGTGCGGCTGACGCCGCAGGGCTGGCTGGTCCTCGACCGACTGGCCGTGGATCTGGACGCCGCCCTGGCGGGTTGAGCTTTCCCGGTATCGCTTCGATCTTCCAACATCATGTCAGGACTCGACAAACGCGTCCTCGCGGGCGACGAACTCACCGACCGCGAGCGCCAGGTGCTCGAGGCCGTGATCCGCACCTTCGTGGACACGGCCGAGCCGGCGGGAAGCCGAACGGTATCCCGCCGGTACGACCTCGGTGTGTCCCCCGCCACCGTGCGGAACACGATGAGCGACCTGGAGGAGAAGGGGTATCTGTACCATCCCCACACCTCCGCCGGCCGGGTGCCGACCGATCTGGCCTACCGGTTCTTCGTGGACCGTCTCATGGAGCCGTTCCCCCTCTCGCAGGAGGAGCAGGCGGTGATCACCCGCGAGCTGGACCTGGCGGGCTCGTCGGCGGTGGAGCGGCTGGTGCGCCAGGCGACACAGGCGTTGAGCCTGATCTCCAACGAACTCGGAGTGGCCGTTGCGCCCCGCCTCGAAACGGCCCGGCTGGAGCGCGTCGAGTTGATCCAGGTCTCGACGAGCAAGGTGCTGATGGTGGCCACGATCCATAGCGGCGTGGTCCGGACCGTGTACGTCGATCTGTCGGTCGAGGTGCCGCGGGACACCCTCGTCACCCTGACGGTGGCGCTGAACGAACGGCTGTCCGGCCTGACCCTGGAAGAGATCCGGAGGACCCTTCCGGAGCGGCTGCGGGATGCGCATCCCGACGGGGCGGGGGCCGAGTTGCTGAACATCTTCGTGCAGTCCGGCGCCGAGCTGTTCGACATCGGTGCGCTGGACGCGACCAAGCTCCACCTCGGCAGCGCCAGCGTCCTGGCGTCTCAGCCCGAGTTCGAGAGCGGAGCGCGCCTCAAGGGCCTCATCGAGCTCACCGACCAGAGGGACCTCCTCGCGGAGGCGGTGGGTAACCGGGACCACGGGGGGAAGCTCCGGATCACCATCGGTGGGGAGAACTCCTCTTCGGAGCTTTCCGACTTCACGCTGGTCACGTCGGAGTACCGCGTGGGTGGCCTGAAGGGCGTGATCGGGGTCATCGGACCCACGCGCATGCCTTACGAGAAGGTGGTGGCCATCGTCGACTACACGTCCACCATCGTATCCCGCATCCTCGCGACCTGACGGCGATTGCCCCTCCATGGCTGACTACTACGAGCTCCTCGGGATCTCCCGATCGGCGAGCCCTGACGAGATCAAGAAGGCGTACCGCAAGCTGGCCCTCCAGTACCACCCCGACCGCAACGACGGTTCGAAGGAGGCGGAGGAGCGCTTCAAGGAGGTGACGAAGGCGTACGAAACCCTCCGGGAGCCCGAGAAGCGCGAAGTCTACGACCGGTATGGAGAGCAGGGGCTCCGCGGCAACGGCCCCGGTGCCGGACGCCCCGGTGGGTTCGACTTCTCCGACGCCATCGAGATCTTCATGCGGGACTTCGGCGGAGGAGGCGGCTTCTCTGGGCTCGAAGACCTCTTCGGCATGAGCGGCGCCCGCACCCGGCGCTCGTCTCCGAACCGGAAGGGCCAGACCGTCCGGTTGCGTCTGCCCCTGACGCTGAAGGAAGTGGCGCACGGCGTGACCAAGACCCTGCGGGTGTCGGTCCTCGACCCCTGCACCCGATGCGAGGGAAGCGGCGCGGAGCCGGGCACCGCCCCGGGGGCCTGCCCCACGTGCGGGGGAGCCGGCGAGGAGCGACACGTGCAGCGGTCGGTCTTCGGTCAGTTCGTGAGCGTGCAGCCCTGCCGCACCTGCGGTGGCGAGGGGCGGGTGGTCGAGAACCCCTGCAGCGGGTGTCGGGGTGAAGGGCGCACCCGTTCGGAGCGGGAGATCGAAGTCGAGGTGCCCGCCGGCGTCACGTCCGAGAACTTCCTGACCCTCCGGGGTCAGGGCAGTGCGGGCCCGAGAGGGGGTCCGCGGGGCGACATCGTGGTTCTCCTCGAGGTCGAAGAGGATTCCCGGTTCACGCGGGAGGGCGCCGATCTCGTGGTCGAACTCCCGGTGACGTTCGCCCAGGCGGCGCTCGGCGACGAGGTCGAGGTGCCGACCGTCGACGGCAACGCCCGCGTGACGGTTCCCCCCGGTGTCCAGAGCGGTGAGGTGCTGCGGCTGCGCGGCCTCGGGCTTCCGGAACTCCAGGGAGGGGGCCGCGGCAACCAGCTCGTGCGGATCCTCGTGTGGACGCCCCACGATCTGACCCCCGAGCAGGAAGAGGTGCTCCGACGCCTCCGGGAGGTGGAATCGCCGGCGCCGAGCAAGGTGCAGCGGCGGAGCCGGAAGGGGTTCTGGTCCAAGGTCAAGGAGGCCTTCACCGGCGGATGACCGCCCCGGAGCGGCGGTGGCTCGAGCTGCGGGTCCGGCCGGCCGCCGTGGACGACGATCTGGCCTCGGTGCTCGCGGAGGGGCTCGTGGGTCTCGGGGGGCGTGCCGTGGAGGAGCGCGACGGATGGCTGGTGAGTCATTTCGCCGAGCCCGCCGATGCCGACTCGTTCGTGGCCGAGGCCCGGGAAACCCTTTCCCGAGTGGCCGCTCCCGTCCCCATCGAGGTCGACGGGTCCTGGCAGGCCCACGAGGACTGGGCCGAGACGTGGAAGCGGGGCCTGGAGCCCCGGCGGCTCACCGACCGCCTGACCGTGACGCCCAGTTGGATCCCCGTGGAGGAAGCGCCGGGTACCGTCGTGGTGGTGGTCGATCCGGGCATGGCCTTCGGTACCGCCGAACACGGGACGACGCGGGGATGCCTTCGCCTTCTCGACGCCCTGGTGACCGAGGGCGAATCGGTGCTCGACGTGGGCGCGGGTTCGGGGATCCTCGCCGTGGCCGCCGCCCGCCTCGGAGCGTCGCGGGTGATGGCCGTGGAGGGAGATCCCCTCGCGAAGGAAGCGATCGAAGACAACGTCGAGGCCAACGGCGTCGCCGATCGCGTGACCGTCCGTGCCGCCTGGGCCGACGCGGCGCTGCTCGCTGCCCTCGGGCCGTTCGACGGCGTCGTGGCGAACATCGAGTCGGGGGTGCTCCGTCCGCTGCTGCCGGGCCTCCGGGCCGCGGTGCGGGACGGGGGCTGGCTCGTGCTGTCGGGGATCCTCGACGCGGAATGGCCAGGGATGCGACGGGCTGCCGAGGAGGTCGGATTCCGGCTCGCCGCCCTCGACGAGGACGGTCCGTGGCGCTCCGCCTCGTTCCGTGCACCGGGATCGGGGCGGCTCCCCTCGGACGCGAGCCCGTCGCCGTCCCGCTCCGGCAGGTAGGCCCGGAGGGGAGGCCGCGGGCGGCCTCCTAGGCGGCATGTCGGATCGTGGCCGAACGGGGCGACCCGGCACCGTCCGCCGCCACCGGGCCCCGGTTGCCGGTCGCGCCGCCGTCCGGGGGGAGCCCGGCCACCAGCGCGGCGCGGGTCGCGGACTCCACCTGCAGAAGCCGCTGCCACCGGGCGAGTTCGCGGGTGGCTCGGCCGTCCACGGCACGGGCCAGCCACCGCACGCTCTCGCGGACGCGGAGGGCCACCCTCGGCCCGGAGGCTTCCATGGCGTCCGGATCGTCCATGACGGCCACCCACGCGTCGCCGTCGCCCCCGACCGCCCCGAAGGCCGGAGCCAGGACGGACAGCGGCCCCCGCCACATGTCCAGAACCCGGAAGCGGTCGGGCCGGGCCTCCAGCAGCATGCGCAGCCGGGCCGCGTCGACGCCGGAGGCTCCTCCACCCCTCACGAGCAACTCCAACAGCGTTCGAAGCGGGAGTCCAGGCGCTGGATGGCGGCGTAGGATGTCGGCCGCATCGGCGACGATCGGATCCATCGTTCCTCCGTGTCTCGGGTGGGGGGAGGCTGGACCGGGAAGTCTCGCCGGCCGGAGGCGGCGCCCCCATGGCTGGGCGGGACAGGTGACGGGACGTGATCCGTCCCGTTCGCGCATTGCGCGTCGCTCCATCCCTCCAACATGGTTGGGTGGGTGGGTACCACGACCCGCCCCGCTCCGCCCCTCTCCCCCGCCCGGAGGCCCGTTGACTCCTTCCGACTGCCTCTTCTGCCGGATCGCCGCCGGCGAGATTCCCGCCGCCATCGCCCACGCCGACGACCAGGTCATGGCGTTCCAGGACATCAACCCACAGGCGCCGGTCCACGTCCTGGTCATTCCCCGCCAGCACATCACCTCCCTCGACCATGCAGAAGACGGGCAGGGCGCCCTCCTCGGCCGACTGCTGCTGGCGGCCCGCGACGTCGCCCGGAAGGAAGGCCTGGCAGAGAACGGGTACCGCACCGTCATCAACACGGGCGACGACGGCGGGCAGTCCGTCCACCACGTCCACGTGCACGTCCTCGGCGGGCGGGCCCTGGACTGGCCTCCCGGCTGACCCGAGGGGCGGCACCCGTCAGGCCCGCCTTCTCGTTGACCCTTCGGCGGCCCGCGGGGTAGCTTCTGCCACTCCGCCGCCGCCGGCCGGACGCGCCCGTCCGCCGGCGCGTCGAATCGGACCCTCGGCTTCGGCAGAGGCCGGCTCCGTGCGCCCTTCTTCCCCGCATCACCAGCGAGTCCACACCGTGTCCAGCGAGCTGAAGAGCCGCATCCAGGCCGACCTCAACGCCGCTCGAAAGGAGCGCGACAAGGGTCGGACCCTGGTCCTGGGAACCATCCTCTCCGAGATCCGCAACAAGGAAATCGACGGGCGGGTCGATCTGGACGACGAGGGCGTGATCCAGGTGGTGTCCAAAGCCATCAAGCAGCGCAACGACGCCGCGACGCAATTCCGGGACGCGGGGCGCCCCGAGCTGGCCGACCAGGAGGAGGCCCAGGCCGCCGTTCTGCAGGTCTACCTTCCCGAGGCGCTCTCGGAGGACGACGTGCGGGCCATGGTGCGCGAGGCCATCGCCGGCGGTGCGGACCAGATGGGCGCCGTCATGGGAGCCCTCATGCCTCGCATCCGGGGCCGGTTCGACGGAGGCGAGGCCAACCGGATCGTCCGGGACGAACTGTCCTCGTGACCCGGGTCCCGGTCGCGTCGACATGAGATGAGCCGACACGCGCTCGAGGTCCTGGAGTTCGGCCGCGTGCTGGAGCGGGTCGCGGCCCGGGCCTCGTCGGAGCCGGCCCGCGAGCGGATCCGCGCCCTCCGCCCCTCGACGGTGCCCGAGGATGCCCGCCGGGAGCTGGGGCGCGTGGCCGCGGCCATGCGCTTCGCCGACGAGAAGGCGGGGTGGGGCATGCCCATCGTGCCCGATGCCGGCGGGGCGCTGAAGGGCCTGATCGCCGAGGGGGCGGTCCTCGAGCCGGTCCAGCTCCACCGCATCGGCATCCTCCTGCACTCCTCGCGGGATCTGGCCCGGGAGATGGACGGGCGGGAGGAGGACTACCCCGAACTGGAGTCGGTCCGCCTCCGGCTCGTGCAGGACCGGGACCTCGAAGAGGCCCTCGACCGCTCCGTCGACGCCGACGGCCACGTCCTCGACACGGCGTCGCGGGATCTGAAGAAGATCCGGGACCGCCTGAAGGGCGCCCACAGCCGGGTGGTGCGTCGCCTGGAGCAGTATCTGAGGGGCCTGGACGAGCGCTTCGTGGTGGCCGACGCTTCGGTCACGATCCGGGAGGGGCGGTACGTGATCCCGGTGCGTCGGGAAGGGAAGGGGGCGGTCGGCGGCATCATCCACGACGAGTCCCAGTCCGGTGCCACCCTGTTCGTCGAGCCCCCGGTGGCCATCGAGCTGATGAACCAGCTCCGTGATCTCGAGCGGGAGGAGCAACGCGAGGTCCGCCGCGTTCTCGGAGAACTGACCGGCCGGCTGGTTCCTCTCCGCGCCGAACTGCGGGGCGCCCTCGAAGCGCTGGTGGACTTCGACGCCCTCTTCGCACGGGCCCGGACCGCGGCCGCCTGGCGCGCGTCGGTTCCGGAGCTTCTCGACGACGGCCCGGCCGGCCTCGAGTTGAAGGGGGCCCGCCACCCGCTCCTCCTGGAAGCCGAGGACCATCCGGACGTGGTGCCGTACGACCTGTCCATCGGCCCGGGAGAGCTGGCGCTTGTCATCTCCGGCCCCAACACCGGCGGAAAGAGCGTCTTCCTGAAGGCCACCGGCCTGATCGCGGCGCTGGCCCAGAGCGGCGTGGTCCCGCCGGTGCAGCGAGGAACCCGGCTCCCCGTGTTCGGCAGCTTCTTCGCCGACATCGGCGACGAGCAGTCCATCGCCCGCAGTCTCTCGACGTTCTCCGCACACCTGGCCAACCTGAAGACGATCGTGGAGGAGGCCGACCACCGTTCCCTGGTCCTCATCGACGAGATGGGCACCGGCACCGATCCCGCCGAGGGCGCGGCCCTGGCCCGGGCGGTGCTGGAGGAACTCGTGGACCGTGGTGCGTTCACGGTGGTCTCGTCGCATCTGGGCGAGCTCAAGCGCCTCGACGAGGAGGGCAGCGCGATCGTCAACGCGTCGCTCCAGTTCGACCCGGACCGGATGGAACCGACGTATCAACTCGTCAAGGGACGCCCGGGCCGGAGCTACGGTCTGGCCATCGCCCGGCGCCTCGGCTTTCCCGGGGCGGTGCTCGACCGGGCCGAGACGTACCGCTCGGACGAGGAGGCCCATCTCGAGGAGCTTCTGGGGCGCCTCGAACGGCGGGAGCACGAAGCGGAGCGGGCCCTCCACGAACTCGAGAACGAACGGGCCCGGGCCGCGCGCCTCCAGGAGGATCTGGACGCCCGCGAACGGACGCTCAAGGAGGCGGAACGGACCGCCGAGCGCAGGGCTCGCGAAGAGGCGCGCCGGGAACTCATGGACGCCCGCACCGAGGTGGAGAAGGCCATCGAGGAGGTCCGGGCCGCCGCCGCCGACGGCCACGACGTCGAGGAAGCCAGCACCCGGGCACGCCGGCGGGTCGAAGAGGCGGCGCGCAAACGGACCGTCTCGTCGGACGACCGGGACCACGGTCCCGCCCCGGACCTGGACGAGGGAGATCGGGTGCGGGTCCGGGCAACGGGGGCCAAGGGCAAGGTCATCGAGGTCCGCAACGAACGGGCGGTGGTGGAGGTCGGTGCCCTTCGCCTGGAGATGCCCGCGGTGGACCTGGAACTCCTGGACGCTCTGCCGGACGGGGATGCGCCGAAGCGGGGTGGGGGCTGGACCGGCCCGGGCGTCGGCGGCCAGGTCCGGACCGAGGTGGACCTGCGCGGGCTGCGCGTGGACGAGATGGAGATCGAGCTGGCCCGCTCCCTCGACCAGGCCGTCATGGAGGATCTGGCCGAGCTCCGCATCATCCACGGCAAGGGAACGGGGGCCCTCCGGCAGCGGGTGTCGGAGCTCCTCAAGCTCGACGGCCGGGTGCAGGACTACCGCATGGGCGGTCCCACCGAAGGGGGCGCGGGTGTGACCGTGGCCTCGTTCCGGTGAGCGCGTGATTCCCGACGACGTGGTCGAGGAGGTCCGGGCCCGGGCCGACATCGTGGACATCATCGGGGAATTCGTCCCGCTGAAGAAGGCCGGCAAGGAATTCAAGGCGAACTGTCCCTTCCACGACGAGCGGACCCCGTCCTTCTACGTCGTACCCGACAAGGGCTTCTACAAGTGCTTCGGGTGCGGCCAGTCGGGAGACGTCTTCTCGTTCCTCATGGAACGGTCGGGCATGGACTTCGTCGAGGCGGTCAAGCACGTGGCCGGGCGCTCCGGGGTCGAGATCCGGGAGGTGGGCCGGGACTCCAACGAGGAAGACCCGAACCGGCCGCTCTACGAGCTGAACGCCTTCGCCCGGGACTGGTACCGGGCCCAGCTCCTGGACGAGGGCGTGGGGGCGGTGGCCCGGGACTATCTCGAGGGACGGGGGATCGACGCGGACACGGCCGAGCGGTTCTCCCTGGGATGGGCGCCCGACGAGTGGCGGGCGCTGCGGGAGGCGGCCGCCAAGCACGGCATCGACGACGCCCTCATGGAAGAGGTGGGCCTCCTCAGCCGCAGCGAGCGTTCGCCGGAGCCGTACGACAAGTTCCGCGGCCGGATCATCTTTCCCATCGAAGGGCTCTCGGGAAAGGTCGTGGCGTTCGGGGGCCGGATCCTGGCCGACCGGAGTGACGCGCCGAAGTACCTCAACTCCCCCGAGACGCCCATCTACCACAAGGGGCAGGTCCTCTACGGCCTCCACCGGGCCCGTCACGCCATCCGCAAGGAGGAGGCCGCGCTGGTGGTGGAGGGCTACATGGATCTGGTGGCCCTGGCGGCCCACGGCTTCGACAACGTGGTGGCCACCCTGGGCACGGCCATGACCGAGGAGCACGCCCGGCTGTTGTCGCGGTACACCAGCCGCGTCCTGTTGCTGTTCGACTCGGACGCCGCCGGCCTGAAGGCCACGTTCCGGGCGGGTGACACCCTCCTGGAGGCCGGGCTCCATCCGGCCGTGGTCACGCTCCCTCCCGGCGAGGATCCGGACACGCTGGTCCGGTCGCAGGGCCCGGGGGCGCTCGACGGCCACCTCGACGACGCGGTGGACGTCCTCGACCGGAAGCTCCAGATCCTCGAAGACAAGGACTACTTCTCCAACATCGAGCGGACGCGGTCGGCGGTGGACCGTCTCCTGCCGACCCTGCGCGCCGCCGCCGACCCCACGCTCCGGGACATCTACGTGAAGAAGGTGGCGGACCGGACCGGCGTCCGCCGCGAGACGCTGGAGGACGAGTTGAACCGTTCCGGGCCCGGAAGCCCCCGCACCCGGGCCGAGCCGCCGCCCCCCCCGAAGCGCGCCGCACGGCAGCGTCTTCCCCGCCTCGGAGCGGAACGAACGCTGCTCCTGATCCTGACCCGGGCACCGGAGTTCGTGGAGCGCGCGGCGGAGCGTCTGGGCCCGGGGGACTTTGTCGATCCCGCCTACAGAGCCATCTTTGAGGCGCTCCTCGATGAACCGGAGTTGCGTGCTCCCCTTCCGGAGATGGACCCGGTCACGGTCCAGCGACTCCAGGACCTCCTCGACGATCCCGAGGAGATCGCCCACGCCGGACGTGTGTTCGACGACGCGGTCAGCCGGGTCCGGGTGGCGGCACTGGACCGCAGACTCCAGGATGTGGACCGCCGGATGCAGGACGCCCGGGGCGACGACGAGAAGCGAGACCTGACCGAAGAGAAGATGCGGCTCTCCCGCGAACGGCGGGAAATGGCCCCGGACGATTGGACCACCACCGCCCGGCGGCTGAAGGCCGACCCCAACCAAAAAGACCGGAACCGATGACGCAGCAGACCCGCAGCGCACTGAAGAAGCTCCAGCGACTCGACACGAAGATCGCCGACGTACGTCAGGCGGTCCGGGATTTCGACCCGCTCTTCGAGGAGGTCGAGGAGCCGGCTCTGGTGCTCGGCAGCGAGCTCGAGACCACCCGCAAGCGTCTCAAGGACATGAAGCTCGAGGAGCGCCGATTGGAGCTCTCGGTCGAAGAGAAGCGGGTCCGGGTCAAGAAGCTCGAAGACCGCCTCGGCCAGGTCCGGAACCTCCGCGAGGAGGCGGCCACCAGCGCCGAGCTGGACATGGTGCGTCGTGCGCTCCAGAGCGACGAGCAGGAGGCGTACACGCTGCTGGACCAGATCCGCAAGCTCGACGAGCGCGAGGCGGAACTCGCCGAGGCTTTCGCCGAGGCGGAAGCCCAGGTGGAGCCGGCCCGGGACGCCCTCGTGCAGAAGCGTCAGGGCGTGAAGGACGAGCTCGAGGCCCTCCAGACCCAGCGGCGGGAGTACACCGACCAGCTCGAGGAAGGAGAGCTGCGGATGTACGAGGCCATCCGCGGCGGAGGGACCCGGGTGGCCGTGGCCGACCTCACGGAGGACGGCGCCTGCAGCAACTGCTACGGCGTGGTCCCGCTTCAGGTCCAGCACGAGATCCGTCACGGGAACGACCTGATCCGCTGCGAAGCGTGCGGCGTGATCCTGTCGTCGCCGGATCCGGAGGACGAGAAGAAGAAGGCCGAGGCCGAAGCGGCCGCCGTGGCCGCGGCCGAGGACGCGGGTGAGCCCTCCGAGGAGGCCTCGGCCGAAGAGTGACCGACGGTCGTGCCAGGGTGGCGGCCGTGCTCCCGCCGGCGCCGCGATGGGCCGACCCGGTCCCTCCCGATCCCGGGGTCGTGGCCGCTCTGACGGCCGCGTTGCGGTTGCCCGCGCCCGTGTGCGCGGTACTGGCGGTTCGCGGGTTCGGTGAGGTCGAAGCGGCCAAGCGACACCTGCGGCCGCGGATGGACCACGGTCACGACCCCGCACTCCTGGCCGACGGCCTCCCGGCGGCCGAGCGCATCGCCACCGCCGTCCGGTCCGGTGAGACGATCCTGGTCCATGGGGACTACGACGTCGACGGGATCTGCGCCACGGCGCTCTACACCCGGTGGCTCCGGAGCCTGGGAGGCTCGGTGGTTCCCTTCGTCCCGCACCGCGTCCGCGACGGCTACGACTTCGGCCCGGCGGGACTGCGGGCCGCGGAGGAGGCAGGGGCGGGCCTGATCCTGACCGCCGACTGCGGCACGGTGGCCACGGGGCCCGTTCGCGAGGCCCGGGCCGCAGGACGCGACGTGGTGGTCACCGACCACCACACGGTCGGGGCGAGCCCGGCCGAACCGACGTTCCTTGTCAATCCCCAGCGGCCCGATTGCGCCTATCCCGACACCGGGCTGTGCGGTGCCGGCGTGGCCTACAAGGTCTGCGCCCTGGTCGGGCGCCTTCTGCGCGCCGACCCCGAGGAACTGGGCGCCTATCTCGACCTGGTGGCGTTGGCCACCGTCGCGGACCTCGTGCCCCTGCGAGGGGAGAACCGCGTTCTGGTGCGGTACGGGCTCCGCCGCTTCGCCCACACCCGGGTTCCGGGAGTCGCCGCGCTCCTGGAGGTGTCCGACGTGGACCCCGTCGGGGTCGGCGCGGGGGCTCTGGGGTTCCGTGTGGCCCCCCGCATCAACGCGGCCGGCCGCATCGGCGAGTCCGCCGACGCCCTCCGGTTGCTCCTGACCGACGACCCCGACGAGGCCCGCCGCCTCGCCGCCTCCCTGGACGAGATCAACCGGCGCCGCCAGGACGAGGACCGGCGCACGCTGGACGAAGCCCTCGAAGTCCTGGAGGCCACCTACGACCCGGAGCGGGACACGGGGGTGGTCCTGGCGGGGGAGGGGTGGCACCCCGGAGTCATCGGCATCGTCGCCTCGCGGATCGTCGAACGGATCCACCGCCCCACCGTTCTCCTGGCCCTCGACGGCGACCGTGCCCGGGGCAGCGCGCGCTCGATCCCAGGGTTCCATCTCTACGACGCGCTGGCCGCCTGCTCCGAGCACATGCTCCGCTTCGGGGGCCATGCCCAGGCCGCCGGCATGGACGTGGCCCGTTCCGGGATCCCCGCGTTCCGGGCCGCGTTCGACGCCGAGGCACGCGCGCGCGTCGGGGCCGACGACCTCCGGCCGGTGCTCCGCGCCGACGTGGAGCTGGGGCTCGACGAGGCCGATCTCGACCTCGTGCGCTGGCTCGACTACCTGGGCCCACACGGCATCGGGAATCCGCGCCCGGTGTTCCTCGCGCGGCGGGTTCGCGTGGAAGGCCCTCGGGAGGTGGGCACGGGCCACCTGAAGGCGCGGCTCCGGCCCGCCCGGGGCAATGCCGTGGACGCCATCGGGTTCGGCCTGGTGCCGCGCATTCCACCGGACTCGATCGGCGACGGGCTCTACGACGCCCTGGTCAAGCTCGAGACGAACGAGTGGCGGGGCGAGGTGCGCCTGCAGGCTCGTCTGGTGGACCTCCGGCCGTCGGCCCCATGAGGATCATCGCGGGTGACTGGCGGGGTCGGCGATTGCACCCGCTCAAGGGCCGGGGCGTCCGGCCCACCACGGACCGGGTCCGGGAGGCCTGGATGTCCGCCCTCGGGGGGCGCCTCGACGGCCTCACGGTGGTGGATCTCTTCGCCGGTTCCGGGGCCCTGGGACTGGAAGCGGCCAGCCGGGGCGCCGCTCGCGTGGTGCTGGTCGAGCGCGCGCGGTCGTCTCTCCGGGTCATCGAGTCCAACGTCGCACTCCTCGACGCGGCCGATCGGGTGGAGGTGGTCGCAGGCGATGTGTTCCGGTTCCTCCGGGACCTGGAGGAGGAGGCGTTCGACGTGGCCCTGGCGGACCCCCCGTACGGCACCGGCGACGCCATGCGGCTCGTGGAAGCCTGGCGCGCCCGGCCGTTTGCGTCGTCGCTCTGGGTGGAGCATCCTTCGCGCGAATCCATGCCCGACGCCGACCCTGTCCGTGTCCGCCGCTACGGCGACACCGCCCTCACCACCTACCTGAGTCAGCCATGAGTCGCGAGCGGACCCACGTGGCCATCTATCCGGGCTCCTTCGATCCCATCACCCGTGGGCACGAAGACATCGCCCGGCGCGCCCTGCGCATCGCGGACCGCCTCCTCGTGGCCGTGGCCCACACGGCCACGCATACGAAGAAGGGCCTCTTCTCCGTCGAGGAGCGGGTCGATCTGATCCGCCGGGTCTTCGCCGACGAGCCCCGCATCGAGGCCCTGGCGTTCGAAGGCTTGCTGGTGGACTTCGCCCGGGAGCGGAACGCTCCGGTGGCGGTCCGCGGACTCCGGGCGGTGTCGGACTTCGAATACGAGTTCCAGATGGCCCAGATGAACCAGGAGCTCTGGCCGGAGTTCGAGACGGTCTTCCTGGCGCCCGAAGTGGACTTCTCGTTCGTGTCGTCGTCCCTGGTCCGCGAGGTGGCGGCGTTGGGCGGGGAGATCGGGCGCTTCGTCTCGCCCCCGGTCTCGGCCGCCCTGCGGGAGAAGCTCGGCTCCTCGTGACGGCCGTCGCGGAGGACTTCCTCACGAGCCTCCGGGTCCGCGCCCGGGCGGCGGGGCGCACGCTGGTCTTCGCGGAGGGCGAGGACTCCCGGGTCCAGACGGCTGCCGTCCGCGCCGTGACGGACGGTCTGTACCATCCCATCCTGCTCGGCCGGCCGGACCGCGTCCGGGCGGGTCTGGCGGACGTCGGCGCCGACGGCGCGGGGGTGACCGTGCTCGATCCCGCCGACCCCGACCGTGCGACCCGGTACGGGAGTCTCTTCAGCGAACTCCGGGCCGGACGGGGCGTGGGCCCGGCGGAGGGCCGTACCGCGGCGGCCGACCCGTTGCTCCAGGCCGCCCTCATGGTCCGCACCGGCGAGGCCCACGGCTCCGTGGCGGGGTGTGTCCGCACGACCGCCGACGTGGTCGTGGCGGCGCTGTGGGGCGTGGGAACCGCGGAGGGCATTCGCACGGTCAGTTCGTCCTTCTATATGGCGTTTCCCGTCGGCCACGACCGCGGGCCGTCGGTGCTCACGTTCACCGATGCCGGCGTGGTCCCGGAGCCCACCGCCGAGCAGTTGGCCGAGATCGCCGTGGCCGCGGCCCGGGCCCGCCGCAGCCTGATCGGCGACGAGCCCCGGGTGGCCTTCCTGTCCTACTCCTCCCGTGGGTCGGCGGAGGGCGGGTCGGTCACGCGGGTCCGCGAGGCGTTGGCGGGCTTCCGGGCACGGATGCCCGAGGTGTGCGCCGACGGCGAACTCCAGGCCGACGCCGCGCTCGTACCGGCGATCGCCGAGCGCAAGGCGCCCGGATCGGCGCTGGCGGGCACCGCCAACGTCCTGGTGTTTCCCGACCTCGACGCGGCCAACATCGCCTACAAGCTCGTCCAGCACCTGGCCGGTGCCGTGGCCCTGGGCCCCATCCTCCAGGGGCTGGCGCGCCCCTGCAACGACCTTTCCCGGGGTGCCACGGCGTCCGACGTCCTCGACGTGGCGTGCATCACGGCGCTCCTCTCGGTGGAATGACCCGGCGGGCCCCAGGTGCGCAACGTCGTTCTTGCCCCGTGAATCCCGATTTTCTTACCTTTCGACTCCTCCTGGGGCGCGCCGTGCCTGCCTGCGCGGCTGTCGGTCCCCCACTTCCCCGACCCGGAGCGACAACGCATGGCCTTTCAGGTATCTCAGCACGGTGACGTCACCCTCGTCGAAGTGGAGGGTCAGCTCATCGTCGGGAACCGTCAGGAGCTGAAGCAGAAGGTGCTCGATCACCTGGAGGGAGGAGACCGGAAGTTCGTCGTGGACTTCTCCCAGACCGGGTACATCGACTCCTCGGGCCTCGGCGTGCTGGTCAGCCTGTCGAAGAAGATCCGGGAGCAGGGCGGTGAGTTGCGGCTGTCCAGCCTCAACGAGGACCTGCGCACCCTGTTCGAGCTCACCAAGCTCGACACGCTGTTCCGGATCACGGACAACAAGGAGCAGGCCATGGAGGGCTTCTAGCCCCCCGGGGTACCCCGCCTCCCGGTACGACTCCACCCCGTCCTGCCTCCGAGCGTCGATTCCATGGAAAACGAACTCGTTCTTGAGCTCCCGACCGACATCCGGTCCATCGAGCATGCGGTCGAGTACGTGGTTCAGCGGTGCCCCGACTGTGCCGCGCACGCGAGTCGGGTACGCCTCAACTTCCGGGTGGGCCTGACCGAGGCGCTGTCCAACGCCATGCTCTACGGCAACGGACACGACCCCTCGAAGCGGGTCCGGGTCGAGGTGTCCCTGACCGAGGGGCGCATCGAGGCCCGGGTCACCGACCAGGGTCCCGGGTTCAACCCCAACGCCGTCCCCGATCCCACGGCCCCCGAGAACCTCCTGAAGTGCGGAGGGCGGGGGCTGTTCCTCATGCGCGAACTTCTGGACGAGGTGAGCTACAACGACCGGGGGAACCAGGTGCGATTGGTTCTACGCCTCGACCCGGGCGCCCCGCTCGAGGGCGGGGCCCGAGCGTGAAGGCGCCGGACCGGCGCGGGGAATCGACGCTGCCGGATCCGGTTGAATCGACGCTCACGGATTTCGAGACGGCCCTGGGGCTCTCCCTCCGGCTGGTCCGCAAGCCGGTCAACGGACGTGACCCCGCCGAGGTCCTCTACCGTTCGGTGGGGTTTCCGGACGACGCCGAGGTCCAGGCCACCCGCGTCGTCCACCCCAGGGACGGCCGCCCGATGATCCTGGAGATCGCCCGGGCGGAACGCGCGTCGGCCGATGCCGTGGCCGGAGTCCTGGCCGCCTCCCTGGACCGCGCGCTCGAGGCCGACCGTGAGGTCCGCTTCTTCACGTTCGAACTCTCCGAGCGGTACGAGGAGATCAACCTCCTCTACTCGATCTCGGAGATCCTGGGCTCGATCCTCCATCTGGACGACGCCGCCCGGGTGATCCTGGGCGAGGTGTGCAGCGTCATGGGGGCGCGGCGCGGGTCGCTGTGGGTCCACGACGTCGCCAGCGACCAGCTCCAGCTCACCGCGTCGGTCGGCGCCGAGGGCCTGGACGGGCCCCTGTCGGTCCGGGATCCGGATACGGTCACGGCCATGGTCTTCCGGGACGGGATCCCCGTCATCGCCTCGCGGATGGTCACGCCGGAAGCCCGGTCCGCAGGCGCCGAGGGTGACTCGTTCCTCTCGGTCCCCATCCGCTACACCCCGCCGGCCGGCCAGACCCGGACCGTGGGGGTGATCAACCTGATCGGACGCAACGACGGCGACCGGTTCAGCGGCTCCGACCAGAAGCTGCTGTCGGCCATCGCCTCGCAGGTGGGCGCCGCCCTGGAGAACAACCGGCTCATCCAGGAGAGCCTGTCGAAGGAGCGGATGGCGCGGGAGATGGAGCTGGCCCACGACCTGCAGATGAAGCTCCTTCCCGACGCGGCACGGTTCGACGCGGCCGACGCGGCCGCCCGGGTGTCGCCGGCCGAGCAGGTCGGAGGCGACTTCTATCAGCTCTTCAAGCTCGGTGGCGGGCGCGTCGGGGTCATGCTGGGCGACGTGTCGCTCCACGGCTTCCCGTCGGCCCTGATCATGACGCTGACCATGAGCGCCGCCGGCATCTATGCCCGGGAGCACGACTCGCCGGCGCGGGTGATCCGGGAGATGGACGACGCCCTGCGCGACGAGCTCGAGACCACCGAGATGTTCCTGACCATGTTCTACGGCGTCATCGATCCCAAGGCGGGCACGCTGACCTACGCCAACGCGGGTCACCCTCACGCGTTCTCGGTCCACGGCGACGGCTCCATGGAGCGCCTGGCTGCCACGGACCCGCCCGTCGGGTTCGCAGGGCCGGACTCCTACGCCGAGACGTGCGTGCCCTGGTCGTCGGGGTCGGATCTTCTCCTGCTGTTCACCGACGGGTTGTCCGACATGCTGTCCACGGGCAGCCGCAACGACGGAGAGGGGCGGGTCCTGGACACCGTGGTCGGCCACCGCGACCGGCCGGCCGGCGAGATCGTCGAGGCGCTGTTCTCCCTGGCGTCGGGGGTGGCCTCGCCCATCATGGGCGACGACCGCACGGCCCTGGTCCTGCGGGCGTGACGGGGGCCCACCGGGCCAAGCGTTCCCTCGGCCAGAACTTCCTGATCGACCCCAACCTGCAGCGGAAGATCGTGGACGCCGTGGGGGCCGGGCGGTTCGATCGCGTGCTGGAGGTCGGGCCGGGGCGGGGCGCCCTGACCCGCCATCTGGTCGGCACGGTGGAGCACCTCTGGTTGGTGGAGCTCGACGACGACCTGGCCGGGGCCCTCGCGTCCCGGTACACCGGGCGCTCCGACGTGACCGTCGTCCATGACGACATCCTGCAGGTGGCGCTGGCAGACCTGACCGACGACGTCGGAGGCCTCCGGGTGGTGGGCAACATCCCTTACAACATCACCACGCCGATCCTCTTCCATCTTCTCGGGCGTCCCCGGCCCCGGGAGATCGTGCTGATGGTCCAGTCGGAGGTCGCCGACCGGATCGTGGCCTCCCCGGGTACGACCGACTACGGTGCGCTGGCGGTCGGGGTGCAGTCCGTGGCCCACGCGGAGCGTCTGTTCAGCGTCGGCCGTCGGGCGTTCCGCCCCGTGCCCCGGGTCGATTCGGCGGTGATCCGGGTCACCCCCCTGGACCCGCCCGTCCTGGAGCCTTCGGACGAGGAGCGGGTGCGGGTCCTGGTGCGGGCCGCCTTCCAGTGGCGCAGGAAGCAACTCGGCAAGATCCTGCGCGATCACCCCGACCTGTCGGTGCCGCCCTCGACGGCGGAGGAGGCGGCGGATGCCATCGGCTTCGCGCTGACGGACCGGCCGGAGACCCTGTCCCCCGGGGCCTTCGTGCGCCTCGCCGCGGCGGTCCTGCCCGACCGAGACGCCTGACGGGGGCCGGCGGGCCGCGCCGCCGCGTTGCCGCCGAAGGGCGGCGCCTCTAGAATTGTGAAGAATTTCACAAGCGGCGGGCGGCGCGCCTTCCCGGCCCGTCGGACTCGCCTGCCATCCTGCCGTTTTCTCGCGGAAGTTCCGTGTCGCGACGCATCTCCGATTCCACCATCCGGCGCCTGTCCCACTACCTGCGCGCCCTCGAGGACCTCGAAGCGGACCGCACCACCACGGTGTCCAGCGAGCAGCTCGCACGGCGCGGTGGGACCACGGCCGCCCAGGTGCGGAAGGACCTTTCGCACTTCGGTTCGTTCGGGAAACGTGGTCTCGGGTACGCCGTCCCCGAACTCGCGGGGCGCCTGCGCCGCATCCTGGGCGTCGACCGGACCTGGCGGGTCGTGCTGGTGGGCGCGGGCCGGATCGGCTCGGCCCTCTTCGAGTACCCGAACTTCGCGGCCCGGGGCTTCGAATGCGTGGGCGTGGTGGACGCCGACCCCGAGAAGGTCGGCCAGCGCTGGGGAGACCTGGTGATCCGCCCCGCCTCGGATCTCGAATCGGTGATCCGGTCCGGGAAGGTGGACCTGGCCATCGTCGCCGTGCCGGCCGGGGCCGCCCAGGAGGTGGCCGATCGGGCGGTGGCCGCCGGCGCCCGGGGCATCCTGAACTTCGCCCCGACCCAGCTCCGGGTGCCGGACCACGTGCCGGTCACGGACGTGAACCTCGTCATGGAGATGGAGGCGTTGTCCTTCGCCATCACCAAGGGCCGCAAGGGGTCGTGACGGACGGCGTTCCGCCCGGCCGCGCCGCTTCGCTGGTGCGTCAGGCCGC
This sequence comes from Longimicrobiales bacterium, assembly GCA_040216925.1. GTDB lineage: Bacteria > Gemmatimonadota > Gemmatimonadetes > Longimicrobiales > Gaopeijiaceae > JAJCZZ01. The sequence continues at coordinate 94,117 of JAVJOF010000018.1, read as the reverse complement.
GGACCGCCTGGCCGGAGGACCCGTCCACACGCTGGATCTGGCCCGGGACGTCCTGGGCCTCACCGGCCACGCCGGGGCGTCGGCGGCCGCCGTCTTCCAGCTCCTCGGCGCCGACACACGGTTCCGGGTGGATGGCGACGGCCAGTGGAGTCTCGACCCGGACCGGGTACCCCTGGGCCGGCCCCTTTCCGAGCTGTCGTTCGCCGTCGTGGATGTCGAGACGACCGGCAGCGGCAGGGGCGGGGGGCACCGGATCATCGAGTTCGCCTCCGTGGAGGTCCGCGGCGGGCGGATCGTGGACGAGTTCGAGACGCTCGTGAACCCCGGCCGCCGCATTCCCCACGGCGTCGTGGCCCTCACCGGCATCCACGACCGGATGGTGGCGGACGCGCCCCTCTTCGAGCACGTGGCCCCGGCCATCCAGGAGCGGTTGACCGGTCGGGTGTTCGTGGCGCACAACGTGGCCTTCGACTGGGCTTTCGTGTCCCGGGAACTCGTCGGGGCGCTCGGCGAGGCGCCGGAGGTGCCCCGGCTCTGCACGGTACGGATGGCCCGGCGCCTCGTGCCGGGACTCCGGCGCCGGAACCTGGACGAACTCACCCGTCACTTCGGGGTCAAGATCCACGCACGCCACCGGGCCCATGGAGACGCCCTCGCCACCGCGCGGGTCCTCCTGCGCCTCCTGGACGAGGCCGCAGGGGAGGGCCTCGAGGATCTGGAGTCCCTCGAGGCGCACCTCCGGCGTCGCCGGCGACGTACGACCATGGACCCCCACCAGATGAGCCTTCCGCTGGGCGGCGACCGCCGTCCCGGATCCTGACAGGAGCGACCGCCGTGAATCCGAGCGTGGACGACCTTCCTCTCGTACGCAGCACCCGGATCGGGGAACTGACCGTCCACGCGGTCGAGGCGGGCCTGCAGTGGCTGGACGGCGGCGCCATGTTCGGCGTGGTCCCGAAACCGCTGTGGGAGCGCCGGATCGCCGCGGACGACCGCAACCGGATCCCGCTGGCGCTGCGCTGCCTGCTCGTCGAGGCTCCCGGCGCCCTGGTCCTCGTGGACACGGGCATCGGCAACAAGGAGAGCGACAAGTTCCGGGACCTCTACGGCGTCGCCAACGACGGCGAACCCACCCGCCTGGAGGACGGCATCCGCGCCGCCGGCTTCGAGCCCGCCGACGTGGACATCGTGCTCAGCACGCACCTGCACTTCGACCACGCCGGGGGCAACACCGTCCGCCGCGACGACGGCGCCGTGGTGCCGGCGTTCCCGGGCGCGCGATATGTAGTCCAGCGGAAGGAGTTCGAGTTCGCGGGCAGCCCCAACGAACGCATCCGCGCCAGCTACCTGGCGGACAACATCCGACCGGTGGCCGAGGCGGACCTGTACGACTTCGTGGACGGGGCGGCCCTGGTCACGGAGGGCGTCCGGGTGGTACCCACGCCGGGCCACACGCCCTACCACCAGTCCGTCCTGATCGAGAGCGCCGGCCGGACCGCCTGCTTCCTCGCGGACGTCTGCCCCACGGCGGCCCACCTCCCGCTGCCGTGGATCATGGGGTACGACCTCGAGCCGCTGGTGACCCTGGAGTCGAAGCGCGGCCTCTGGTCCCGGGCGCGGGCGGAGGACTGGCTGCTGATCTTCGAGCACGATCCGACGGTGCCCTGGGGCCGCCTGGACCCCGCTTCCGACCGGCCCCGCCTGGCCGGGGGATAGGCTCCGGCGCCCCCGCGCCGATCGGACGGGGCCAGGGGCGGGCCTCCCGTGACCGTCCCCCCCTTTCTTCCTATCTTATCCGGGCTGGGCGGCGATCTCTCCGGGGGTCCGCCGCCGACCCCCCGCGACCCGAACCGAATGCCTTCATGACCGACCCTTCCAAGACGGCCGTCATCCTCTCCGGCGGCGCACGGACGCCCATCGGTCGCTTCCTCGGCGGCCTGAGCCCGAAATCCGCCGCGGAACTCGGTTCCATCGCCATCCGTGGCGCGGTCGAACGCTCCGGGGTGGACGTCGCCGAGATCCAGGACGTGATCATGGGCAACGTGGTCTCGGCGGGCGGAGGCCAGGCCCCGGCCCGCCAGGCGGCCATCCACGCCGGTCTGCCCGCCACGATCCCAGCGGTCACCATCAACAAGGTGTGCGGGTCGGGCCTCAAGGCGGTCATGCTGGCGGCCCAGGCCATCCGCGCCGGCGACCTGAACCTGGTCGTGGCCGGCGGCATGGAGTCGATGTCCAACGTCCCCCACTACCTCCGGGGGATGCGCAGCGGGGTGAAGTTCGGCGACCAGACGGTCCAGGACGGCCTGATCTACGACGGCCTCTGGTGCTCGTTCGGCGACTGTCACATGGGCGGGCACGCGGAATACACGGCCACGAAGGCCCAGGTCAGCCGGGACGACGCCGACGCCTTCTCGCTCCGCTCCCACCAGAAGGCCCTGGCGGCCATGGAAGAGGGACGGTTCGCGAAGGAGATCGTACCGGTGGCCATCGAGAGCCGCCGGGGCACCACCGTGGTCGACACCGACGAGTCGCCTCGGGCCGACACCTCGCTGGAGGCCCTCGGCAAGCTGCGCCCCGCGTTCGTACGCGACGCCCCGGAGTCGGTCACCGAACACGTGGTCACCGCCGGGAACGCGCCGGGTCTGAACGACGGTGCGGCTGCGGTGCTCGTGGCCTCCAAGGCGTTCGCCGACGCCCACGGCCTGAGCTACGACGCGGTGATCTCGTCCTACGCGGTCGGCGCCATGGAGCCCCAGGACCTGTTCTTCGCCCCGGTGGACGCCGTCCGGAAGCTGATGGAGAAGGACGGCAAGGCCATCGGCGACTACGGCCTGGTCGAGGTCAACGAGGCGTTCGCGGTCCAGGCCATCGCGGACATGCGGGCCCTGGGGATGGACGAGGATCGCGTCAACGTGAACGGCGGCGCCGTGGCGCTCGGACACCCCATCGGAGCCTCGGGCACCCGGATCCTGGTCACGCTCCTGAACGCCATGGAGCAGCGTGACGTGAGCACGGGAATGGCCACGCTCTGTCTCGGGGGGGGCAACGCCGTCGCCCTCTCCGTCGAGCGGGCGTAAGGCGGGATCTCTCCGGCGGTGGGTCCGGCCCGAGCGGCCGGGACCCCGCCATCCCCGCGCGCTGGGTCTCCGTCCGTGCGACGGGGCACCCGACGGGCGGGGACTCGCACGACTCGAACGCATTGACCGACGCACCGGCCCCGCCGGACGGACCAAGGGAGTTTGGATGAGCATCGAGCGCATCGCCGTGATCGGTGGCGGCACCATGGGCAACGGCATCGCCCACGTGGCCGCGCAGCACGGCAAGCAGGTCCGCCTCCTCGACCTGGATCAGGACGTCCTGGACCGGGCCGTCGGCACCATCGCCCGGAACCTGGACCGTCAGGTCAAGAAGGAGCGCATCGACCAGGCCACCCGCGACGCCACCCTCGAGCGGATCGAAGTCGGCACGGATCTGGCCGCCGGAGTCGCCGATGTCGATCTGGTCGTCGAGGCGGTGCCCGAGAAGCCGGAGCTGAAGGCCTCGATCTTCCGGACCCTGGATCAGTCGGCACCCGCCGGCGCCATCCTGGCGAGCAACACGTCCTCGATCTCCATCACCGAGATCGCGGCCCACACGAAGCGGCCCGAGCAGGTCATCGGCATGCACTTCATGAACCCGGTACCGGTCATGAAGCTCGTCGAGGTCATCCGCGGCCTGGCCACCAGCGATGCCACCACGGCGGCCACCGTGGCGCTGTCGGAGGAACTCGGGAAGACCCCGGTGGAGGTCAACGACTTCCCCGGCTTCGTGTCGAACCGCGTACTCATGCCCATGATCAACGAGGCCGTGACCGCCCTGATGGAGGGCGTGGCGCAGCCGGAGGCCATCGACACGGTCATGAAGCTGGGCATGAACCATCCCATGGGGCCGCTGGAACTGGCAGACCTCATCGGACTGGACACCTGCCTGAACATCCTGGAGGTGCTCCACCGCGAGCTGGGCGACGACCGGTACCGCCCCTCGCCCCTGCTGCGGAAGTACGTCGCAGCCGGGTGGCTGGGTCGCAAGAGCGGCCGCGGCTTCTACCCCTACGACTGAGGCCCGCATGCACTGGACCGCCGAACAGCTCGAGATCCGGACCCTGGCGCGGGAGTTCGCCGAAGGGGAACTGCGCCCGCACACGGCCCGGTGGGACGAGGCGCGGGCACTGGACGACGGGGTGTTCGCGAGCCTGGCCGAACTGGGGTTCCTGGGGATGCTCGTGCCGGAGGAGTACGGGGGCCTGGCCTTCGACGTCGGCACGTACCTCCTGGTCCTCGAGGAACTGGCCCGCGGCGACGCATCCGTGGCGCTGTCCGTGGCCATCCACAACGGCCCGGTGGCCGGCATGGTGGCGGCCCACGGGACCGACGAGCAGAAGGCGGCCTGGCTGCCGAAGCTGGCCTCCGGCGAAGCGCTGGGGGCCTTCGCGCTGTCCGAGGCCGACGCCGGGAGCGACCCCGGGGCGATGACCACCCGGGGCACCTCCGACGGGGCCGGCTGGGTGCTCGAGGGGCAGAAGCGCTGGGTCACGAACGGTGCCCGTGCGGGACTCGTGGTCGTGGTGGCCCGAACCGACGACGACCAGGGCACGGGGGCCTTCCTGGTGGACCCGGCCGCCGGTGGGTACGCGACCCACGGTCGCGAGTCCACCATGGGCCTGCGGGCGTCGGAGACGCTGTCCGTGACCTTCGACGGCACACCCGCCGAGCTCCTCGGCGTGGAGGGCAAGGGCCTCTCCTACGCGTTGTCCGCCCTGGACACGGGCCGGGTAGGCATCGCCGCCCAGGCGGTGGGCATCGCCGGCGCGGCCATGGAGCACGCCACCCGCTACGCCCTGGAGCGGGAGCAGTTCGGCCGGGCGCTCGCGGACTTCGGCGCGATCCAGGTCAAGCTGGCCGAGATGCTCCGGCGCATCCTCGGGGCCCGGGCCCTCGCCCACGACGCGGGCCACGCCCTCCAGGCCATGGGCAGCGGCGGACACCCCCGGACGGGGGCCGACGGACTCACGGCGCGCGCCGCCGTGGCGAAACTCGCGGCCAGTGAGGCCGCGACCTGGGTGGCCGACGAGGCCGTCCAGATCTTCGGTGGCTACGGGTACATGCGCGACTACCCGGTCGAGAAGCTCCTGCGGGATGCGAAGGGCACCGAGATCTACGAAGGAACGAACGAGATCATGCGGCACGTGATCGCCCGGGAAGTGCTCCGGGACGCACGCGCCGATTGACCCTTTGAATCGCGACCCGGTGGAGCAGAACCGAATGGAACTCTTCGAGCGCCTTGCCAAGCACCAGCACGAGCAACTCGTACTCTGGAGCGAGCCCGACCTCGGCTACAGGGGCATCATCGCCATCCACGACACCTCCATGGGGCCCGCCCTGGGAGGGACCCGCTTCTGGCAGTACGACTCCGACGACGACGCGGTCGTGGACGCGCTGCGGCTGTCCCGGGGCATGACCTACAAGGCCGCCATCACGGGCCTGAACCTGGGAGGCGGGAAGTCCGTCATCATCGGCGACAACAAGGTCAAGGACCGGGAGATGATCTTCCGGGCCCACGGCCGTGCCGTGGAGTCCCTGGGCGGGCGGTACATCACCGCCGAAGACGTGGGCACGTCTCCGGACGACATGGAGTTCGTGCGCATGGAAACCGAGCACGTGGCCGGCGTCCTGGGCCGTTCGGGAGATCCGTCGCCCGTGACCGCCTTCGGCACCTACCGGGGCATCAAGGCGTGCGCCGCCTTCAAGTGGGGCAACGACTCCCTCGGCGGGAAGCACATCGCCGTGCAGGGACTCGGCCACGTCGGCTACTACCTGTGCGAGGATCTGGCCGCCGAGGGTGCTCGGCTGACGGTCACGGACATCGACCCGGAGCGGGTCCAGCGCGTGGTCGAGGACTTCGGCGCCACCTCGGTCGCGCCGGAGGCCATCTACGGCGTCGAGGCCGACGTCTTCGCCCCCTGCGCGCTGGGTGCGGTGGTCAACGACGACACCCTGCCGGACTTCTCGTTCGAGATCATCGCCGGCGCCGCCAACAACCAGCTCGGCCGCTCACACCATGGCGCCGCCCTGCAGGAGCGCGGGATCCTGTACGCACCCGACTACGTGATCAACGCCGGGGGACTCATCAACGTCTACGGAGAGCTGCACGGCTGGGACGCGGAGCGGTCGAAGCGGAAGGCCGGTGACATCTACAACACCCTCCTCCGGATCTTCGAGCGCGCCCAGGCCGAGGGGATCGCCACGAGCGAAGCCGCCGACGCCGTGGCCGAACAGCGGATCGCCGAAGCCCGCCACCTGCAGCGTTCCTGGGTCTAGAGATTCCCTGGAGGACGGGAGCCCTTCCATGATGGACCATCTGAAGAACGCCGACCCCGCCATCTTCGACGCCATCGTCCACGAGGCTCGGCGCCAGGCCGACGGCCTCGAGCTGATCGCGTCCGAGAACTTCACCTCGCAGGCCGTGCTCGAAGCCATGGGCACGGTCATGACCAACAAGTATGCCGAGGGCGTGCCGGGCAAGCGGTACTACGGCGGATGCGAGTACGTGGACGTGGCCGAGGATCTGGCCCGGGACCGGGCCTGTGAGCTGTTCGGCGCCGAACACGCCAACGTGCAGCCGCATTCGGGCGCCCAGGCCAACATGGCCGCCTATTTCGCGTTCCTCGACGCAGGCGACAAGATCCTGGGCATGGACCTCAGCCACGGCGGACACCTGACCCACGGGTCGCCGGTGAACTTCAGCGGGAAGCTGTTCGAGGTGGTGTCCTACGGCGTCCGGGATTCCGACGGACTCATCGACTACGACCTGGTGCGGGAGAAGGCGCTGGCGGAGCGGCCCAGGATGATCGTGGCCGGGGCCAGCGCGTACCCGCGGATCATCGACTTCGAGGCCTTCGGTCGGATCGCCCGGGAGATCGACGCCCGCTTCCTGGTGGACATGGCCCACATCGCCGGGCTCGTGGCCACGGGGCACCACCCGTCGCCGGTGCCGTGGGCCGACGTGACCACCACCACGACGCACAAGACGCTGCGCGGTCCGCGCGGGGGCCTGATCCTGTGCGCCGAGGAACACGCCAAGGCCATCGACAAGTCCGTGTTCCCGTTCATGCAGGGCGGGCCGCTCATGCACGTGATCGCGGCCAAGGCCGTCGCGTTCCTCGAGGCCCTCCAGCCGGACTTCGAGGAGTATTCGGGGCAGGTCGTCCGCAACGCCCAGGCGCTCGGAGCGGGGCTGGCGGAGCGGGGGTTCCAGCTGGTGAGCGGCGGCACCGACAACCACCTGCTCCTGGTCGACCTCCGTGGCAGCCACGAGGACCTGACCGGGAAGGACGCGGAGCGGGCCCTCGAAGCGGCCGGCATCACCGTGAACAAGAACACGGTCCCGGGAGAGACCCGCTCGCCCTTCGTGACGTCGGGGCTGCGCATCGGCACGCCGGCCCTGACCACCCGGGGCATGAAGGAGCCCGAGATGGAGGCGGTGGCGGGCTGGATCGACCGCGTGCTCCAGGCGCCTGCCGACGAGGAGCGGTTGCGCTCGGTCCGCGCCGAGGTCGAGGAGATGTGTGCGGACTTCCCCCTCTACCCGGAGCTGGCCGACCGTGGTTGATGGGCGGACGTGCCCCGGAACCCGCGCCGCTACTGGCGAAGGCGCAGTCGCCCGCGCACATTGGCGTCATGACTGAGTTGCAGTTCGCCGACGAGATCCTGGACGAGCTCCAGGAGCGGAACCCTCGCTTCCACGCGAAGGCCTATTTCTTCGTATTAGCAGCGTTACATTCCGTGCTCAAGTCGCTGGACGCACCGCGGCACATCTCCGGTCGGGAACTCGCCGAGGGAGTGCGGGAATTGGCGCTCACCCGGTTCGGCCCCATGGCCCGCACGGTGCTCGGACACTGGGGCATCCATTCGACGGAGGACGTCGGCGGCGTGGTGTTCGCGCTGGTGGAGCAGGGGGTGCTGATCAAACAGGATCAGGACAACGCCGAGGACTTCGCCGACGTTTTCGATTTCGAAGAGGCGTTCGAGCGGAACTATCCCTGGGAAGCTCGACCCTGACGGCATCGGTCCGGCCCTGAGCCGGACCTCACTGACATTTCGCCCGGCACTGCCGGGCGTCCTGCGACAACGACATCGCCCTGCCCATGGGAGGGGTTGCACATGGTGGACGACCGCGGATTTCCGCGATGCTTGAAGTGCGAGACCGGGATCCTGCTTCCCCTTTCGGACTACGGAAGGGACGGGGCACCGATCCGGTACAAGGCGTGGGTGTGCTCGAACCCGCCTTGTGGGTTCAACATCCGCATCGACAACGGCGAAGTGACGTTCGGCCGAGAGATCGGCCAGAGCTACAAGTAGCTCCTCCCGGGGCGCGCCTCCACCGGGTCGGTCGCCCCGCCCGACGATCCCATGACAGCATGAGTCACGACTCTGCGGGCCCCTCCGGACGGGTGCCCGGTCGTTTCGTCGTGCGTCGCTGGCGGGATCGGACGTGACTGCCCACCCCCCCTTGCGGCCGTTCGGAAGCGTGGACGTACCGGCCCCCACGGGCGCCGAGGCGGCCGACTTCGACGCGTGGGCCGTCCGTACGGCCGGCGTGCCCGAACCGGTGCTCATGGAGAACGCCGGCCGCGCCGCCGCTGCGGTCCTCGACCGGCTCTGGCCGGCCGGGCCGGTGGTGGGTCTGGTGGGCGCGGGCAACAACGGAGGAGACGCGCTGGTCCTGCTGCGCACGCTCGCGGCCTGGGGGCGCCCGGTGACGGCCGTCGTGGTCGGTGACCGCGAGCCGAGCGCGCTGCTGCACGGCTGGACCGTGCCCACCCTGACCGACACCGATCTGGACCGGGACGGATGGGAGCCGCTGCTGTCCGCCGCCGCCGTGGTGGTGGACGGGATCCTCGGAACCGGCATCCGGGGCGCTCCCCGGGAGCGACAGGCCGCCGCCATCGCCCGCGTGAACGGCAGCGGCCGGCCGGTGCTGGCCCTGGACGTTCCGTCGGGCGTGGACGCGGCCACCGGGGCGGTGGCGGGACAGGCGATCCGGGCCGACCTGACCGTGGCGTTCGGGGCGCCGAAGCTGGGTGGACTGCTCCATCCCGGCCGCGCCCGGACGGGCCGGACCGTGGCCGTGGAGATCGGGTTCCCGCCCATGGGCGACGACCGGGCCGGTGCCCGGGTCGTGACGCCGGCGTGGGCCCAGGCCCGCCTTCCGGTCCGCGCCGCCGACACCCACAAGAACGCGGTGGGGCGCCTGACCCTGGTGGCGGGGAGCGCCGGCATGGCAGGCGCCGCCATCCTGAGCGCACGGGCGGCGTTCCGTGCCGGGGTGGGCCTGGTCCAGATCTGTTCGGAGGCCGGGAATGCGGCGGCGATCCACGCGGCGGTTCCCGAGGCGCTCTTCGTGGACGCCGCCGACGCGTCCGCGCTGGAGGATGCCCTGGCGCGTGCGGACGCGGTGGCGCTGGGGCCGGGTCTGGGAACGACCGAGGCGGCCGCCGCGGTGGCGGCACGCGTGCTGGAGGGCGGCGGCGGGCCCCTGGTGGTGGACGCCGACGGCCTCAACCTGGTGGCCGCCGGGCGCGCCCCGGACCTGGCCTCGGTAGCCCGGCGCCGGGGGCTCCTGGTCACACCTCACCCCGGCGAGATGCGGAGGCTTCGGCCCCATGCCGATCCGGACGACCCGGTGGGCACGGCCCGGGAGGCGGCGCAGGCGTGGGGGTGTGCGGTGCTCCTGAAGGGGGCGACGTCCGTCGTGGCCCAGCCCGACGAGCCCGTCCGCGTGGACGTGGGGGGATCGTCCGACCTGGCCGTGGCGGGCATGGGCGACGTGCTCACGGGCGTGGCCGCGGCCCTGATGGCCCGCGGCCTCGCGCCGGCGGATGCGGGATCGGTGGCGCTCTACCTGACCGGGAGGGCGGCGAAGCGTTCCGGGCGGGGCCGGGGTACCATGCCGTCGGACGTGGTCCGGTGGCTTCCCGATGCCCTGGGGGAACGGGGGGCGGGCGTGACGGACCTCGACCTCCCGTTCGTGACCTTCGACCTCGACGCATCGCACTGACATGAGCGACGACACGATATCCCTCGGGCCGGGCCGCGAGTTCGACGCCATCCGCGGCTTTCTCCGGGGCGGTCGACTTCCCGGACGGGTCCGGATCGGTCCCGGCGACGACGGGTGTGTCCTGGAGGGCGGGTGGGTCCTGAGCACCGACCTCATGGTGGAGGACGTGCACTTCCGACGGGTCTGGCTGTCGGATCGGGAGATCGGGTACCGGGCCGCCGCCGCCGCCCTGTCCGATCTGGCCGCCATGAGCGCCAGCGCCGTGGGTCTGCTCGTGTCGGTGGCGTCCCCCCGGACCGGAGTGGACCTCCAGGCCCTTCAGGCCGGGGTCCAGGAAGCCGCCGACGCCGCCGGCGCGGCCGTCCTGGGCGGAGACCTGTCCCGTTCGCCCGGACCGCTCTTCATCGACGTGGCGGTGGTCGGCACGAGCCACTCGCCGACGCTCAGGAACGGAGCGTTGCCGGGAGACGAGGTGTGGGTCACCGGCAGTCTCGGCGCCGCGGCGGCGGCGGTCCGGGTGTGGGAGTCGGGTGAGGAACCGGCCGACAGTCTCCGGCGGGCCTTCGCCCGTCCGCCGTTCCGCACCCGCGAGGCGGGCGGGCTGGCCGAAGAGGAGCGGGTCCACGCGCTGATCGACCTGTCCGACGGCCTGGTGGGCGACGTGGGGCACGTGGCGGCGGGGTCGGGCGTGCGGATCGTCCTCGAGCCGCCGCAGGTGCCCCTGGTGCCCGCCGCGGTGAGCGCCCTCGGCTTCGAAGAAGCGCGGCGCCTGGCCCTCCACGGCGGCGAGGACTACGAACTTTGTTTCGCGGCCCCCCCCGGCGTGGTGAACCCGGGCCGGTTCGAGGCCCACTTCGGCGTGACCCTGACCCGCGTCGGCCGCGTCGAGGAAGGGGAGGGCGTGTGGCTCGACGACGGAGACGGCGAGCCGGTGCGCGCGGAGCGCGGGGGATTCGACCACCTCGGTGGGGAGGGCGCCGGGTGATCGCTCTGCTCCGGGCCCTCCTGGTGGGCATCCCCTCCACGATCTGGTACGGCATCCGCATCGTCCGGGGCGCCGGCAAGGGGGGACGGACCGCCGAGTGCACGTGCGAGGAACTGCCCCGCGCGTGGGCCCGCAGTCTGCTGTGGGCCGCCGGCGTGGAGGTCGTGCTGGAGAACGCGGAGTTCATCGACCCGGATCGGCCCCAGGTGCTGGTGGCCAACCACGTGTCCTGGTTCGACGTGCTGGCCCTGGCGGCGTTCATGCCCGGACCCTACCGGTTCGTGGCCAAGAAGGAACTCACGAAGGTCCCGTTCTTCGGTCCGGCGTGGCAGGCGTGCGGCCACATCGCCATCGACCGGGACGACCGCAAGAGCGCCATCGAGTCGCTGGCGGTGGCCCGACGCCGGCTGGAAGAGGACCGGCCCACGGTCATCCTCTTCCCCGAAGGGACGCGCTCGGAGGACGGGGAGTTGCGCCCGTTCAAGAAGGGTGCGTTCGTCCTGGCCATCCAGACCGGCGTGGAGGTCGTGCCCGCGGCCGTCCTGGGCAGCCGTGAAGTCATGAAGAAGGGGTCCTTCCTGATCCGCCCGGGACGGGTGACGATCCGGTTCGGTGCCCCCATTTCCGTCGACGGGATGACGGTGTCCGACAGGGACCGTCTGACCGACCGGGCCAGGGAGTCGGTGGCGGCGCTGCTGACGTCCGGAGCCCTTCCCGAATAGACCACCGAAGGAGGCGAGGTGTCCGCCATCGTCAGCGTCCGTGCCCGTGAGATCCTCGACTCCCGGGGCAACCCCACCGTCGAGGCCGAAGTCACCCTGGACACGGGCGTGCGCGGTCGGGCCGCCGTACCGTCGGGGGCGTCCACGGGCGCCCACGAAGCGGTGGAGCTCCGCGACGGCGACCGGGGCCGCTATCTCGGCAAGGGCGTCCGCAAGGCCGTGCACAACGTCAACACGACCATCGCCGAGGCCATCCGCGGGTTCGAGGCTCGGGAACAGCTCGACATCGACCGGACGCTCATCGAGCTGGACGGCACGCCCAACAAGCGGAACCTGGGCGCCAACGCGATCCTCGCGGTGTCCATGGCCGCGGCCCGGGCCGCCGCCCAGGAGAACCACATGCCGCTCTGGCGGTACCTGGCCGAGGGCGGCGACGCCCGGGTGCTGCCCGTTCCCATGATGAACATCCTGAACGGCGGGGCCCACGCGCCCAACAACGTCGACATCCAGGAGTTCATGATCATGCCGGTGGGCGCCGAGCGGTTCTCCGACGGCCTCCGGATGGGCGTGGAGGTCTTCCATCACCTGAAGAAGGTCCTGTCCGACGCCGGGAAGAACACCGCCGTGGGAGACGAAGGCGGCTTCGCGCCGGACCTGGGCAGCAACGAGGAGGCGGTCGAGGTGGTTCTCCAGGCCATCGAGGCGGCGGGGTACCGCCCGGGCGAGGACATCGTGCTGGCGCTCGACGCGGCGGCCACGGAGCTCTTCGAGGACGGCGAATACGTCTTCCACTGGTCCGGAGGCCAGCGTCTGAGTGCCGAGGACATGGTGTCGTGGTGGAAGGGGTGGGTGGACCGGTATCCCATCGCCTCCATCGAGGACCCCCTGGACGAGAACGACTGGAACGCCTGGCAGTCCCTGACGGCCGCCATCGGCGACCGGACCCAGATCGTGGGCGACGACCTGTTCGTGACGAGCGCGGCGCGCCTGGAGCAGGGCATCAAGGACCGGTCGGCCAACGCCATCCTGATCAAGGTCAACCAGATCGGGACGCTCACCGAGACGCTGGAGGCCATGCGCATGGCGGAAGGCGCGGGGTTCAAGTCGGTGGTGTCGCACCGTTCCGGCGAGACCGAAGACACCTTCATCGCGGACCTGTCGGTGGCCACCCGGGCCGGACAGATCAAGACGGGCAGCGCGAGCCGCACGGACCGCGTGGCCAAGTACAACCAGCTCCTCCGCATCGAGGAGAAGCTGGGCGACAAGGCCGAGTATCCCGGGCGCTCGATCCTGAGGGGCTAGACCGACCGTGGGTCGCCTCAAGCGTCTGGTGCTGCCGGCCGTCCTGCTTCTGGCCGGATACTACGCGGTGTTCGGTGGGGAGTACTCGTTCCTCGAGCTCTACCGGGCCCGGCAGGCCGAGGAACGTGAGGCGGCCCAGCTGGCCGAGATGCACCGGCAACTCGATTCGCTCCGCGCCTGGGCGGACTCGCTGGAAGTCGATTCGGCCACCCTGGAGCGAATCGCGCGGGAACGGTTCGGCATGATCCGGGACGGGGAGATCCTCTACCGCATCGTGGACGTGGATACCGTGCCCGACTCCGCGGGAGCCCGGTAGCCCCAGGCTCCGGGCCCGCCCACGTCAGTGCCCGTCCGGTCCGGGCGGCAGTGTTCCGGGCCCGTCTTCGGTGTCGGTACCCGGTAGGGGCGCGGGTGCGGTCTCCGCCGCCCGCAGGACCCGGAGAAGGGTGTCTTCGAGCCGCGCGATGACCTTCGCGTCAGCCCGCACCCAGAACGGGCGGGCCGCCAGGAAGGGAAGCGCCAGGAAGGACGCCGCCAGGACCAGGGGGGGGAGCGCGGCGGCGGCAGGAACGGCCCCGAGGACGGCGGCCCATACGACGAGCCCACCGAACCACGCCCCGGCGTAGTGCCCGGCCCGGTCGGAGCGGACGGTCACGTCGATCCCGTCGGAGCCGGTCTCGGCGGTGACCGCCGTGCGCCCCAGCGTATGGTCCTCCCGCCACACGAAGCGGTCCGCCGTGCTCTCGACCAGCGAGCCACGGCGGCCCACCCCGGCCTGGGCGGCCCGGACCAGCGCCTGTCGGTCTTCGGGAAGGGAGGCCCCCGGCAGATGCGCACGGACTTCCCGGCGGTCGGGTGCCCCCAGGGTCAGGCGGACGGCCGGGGAGGGCGCGTCCGGACCTTCCACCAGCGCGGCCCGTCGCACCTCCTGCGGGTCCAGGCCGACCTCGGCCGCCGCGGCCATGAGATCCCGCACCGAGGTCGTTTCGGTGACCGCGACCGGGAGTGCCGCGTCACGGCCCGCCCGTTCGAGCACGACGCGGACCTCCTCGTCCGAAAGGCGGCGCAGGTCGCTGGGCCGGGGCGGACCGGCGTCGGTCATCGGCGTCTAGTCCTCCTCCCCCTCACGCTCGACGGGGGCCTTCTCGGCGCCGGCGACGTTGCGGAGGCCGAGCATCTTCCGGGCCGCCGATTCCACCGCCGCGCGGTCCTCCGTATCCGGCAGATCCGGGATCATGGCTTCCGCGGCCTTCCTCAGCGCGTTGAGCTTCTGCTGCCGATCCTCTTCCGACGTGGGCTCGCTGGACCCCGTTCCCGGACCCACGAGGCTCCGGAAGAGCTCGATGGGGATGGGGAAGAGGGTGGTGGAGTTGTTCTCCGCGGCCACTTCCACCACGGTCTGGAGGAAGCGGAGCTGCAACGCCACCGGGAACTGCTGGATGACGTCCGCCGCCAGGGCCAGCTTGGTGGAGGCCTGATACTCCCCCTCGGCCGCGATGACCTTGGCCCGGCGCTCCCGCTCGGCCTCGGCCTGCTTGGCCATGGCCCGCTTCATCTCCTTGGGCAGGTCGATGTCCTTGATCTCGACGCCGGTCACCTCGATGCCCCACTCGTCGGTGCCTTCGTCGATGATCTCCCGGACCACCTCGTTGATCCGCTCCCGCTCGGCCAGCAGCTCGTCGAGCTCCGACTGGCCGATGACCGACCGGAGGGTGGTCTGGGCCAACTGGCTCGTGGCGAAGTAGTAGTCCTCGATCTCGATGACCGCCTTGGTCGGGTCGGCCACGCGGAAATAGACGACCGCGTTCACCCGCACCGACACGTTGTCCTTGGTGATGGTGTCCTGGGGGGCGATGTCCAATGCCACGATGCGCAGGTCCATCTTCTGGAGCCGCTCGATCCCGAACGGGACCAGGAAGATCAGCCCGGGACCCTTCGCCCGTGTGAGCTTCCCCAGGCGGAAGACCACGCCGCGCTCATACTCGTAGAGGATGCGCAGGCTGGTGAGCAGGCCGATTCCGCCGAGGGCGGCCAGAGGCCAGAGAATGACGCCGAGGGGGTCCACGGATCCTCCACCGTTGTAGGGACTTGCATCGGATCGGGGCCGCCGGGCGCATGGGACGCCAGCCGACACCTGAGCGTGTCGATCCTTACCCCGGTTCGCAAGGCGGGAGCCATCCCGCGGCGCAGGTGCCGGTGCGGGGCCTTCAGGCCTTTACGCTTCAAGGCCCCTGGAATAGCTTTGTCGTCTCCCCGCCGGAGTAGCTCAGTCGGTTAGAGCAGCGGAATCATAATCCGCGTGTCGGGGGTTCGAGTCCCTCCTCCGGCACTGGCTTCCGCACGGCCCCTCGGGCGTCCTCTCGCCTGCGGGGCCGTGTTGCGTTCAACGGTCCCGCGCCGCCCGCCCGCGCACGGCTCACGCGCCACCCAGGAAGTCCTCCAGCCTGTCCTCCTCGGCAGGCGGGCCCCCGCCGGGCCTGGCGGCCCCGGATCGACCGGCCCGGGCCATGATCCAGAGCACCCAGGCTCCGGCCACCATCGAGCCCACCATCAGGATCCGGGCGACCGTCCGGAGGTCCCGGGCGATCTCGGTGTCCTGGGAGAGCTTCCCGACGCGCATCAGCATGTAGGTCCAGTCGTGGCTGTCCACGTCCACCGGACCGAACGGCGACACGAGGGGCAGCGCCTGCGCCCGGGCGTCTCCGGCGTAGGCGGCGGTGTGCCAGAACGCCGTCCCCATCCAGAACAGACAGACGGTGGCGCCGAACGGATCGCGTTGCTTCACGAGCAGGTAGCCGGCCGCCACGAGGGGGATCCCCAACTCGGAGAGCGTACCTCCCGCCACCGTCAGGAATCGGTTGCCCGACCACATGAACGCGGCGTGGCCCGCTTCGTGGAATCCGAGGGAGATGCCGTCGAAGATCGACGTGTGCAGGGGATCGCCGGGGTAGTCCTTCCAGATCCAGAACAGGATCAGCAGCAAGGGGGCCCGATACCACCAGATCTGCCCCTGGACCGACTCGCGGACCCATCGGACGGGACCCGCTCCGCCGGCGGTCGCAGGGCCGTCGGGCCGTGCCTTGCCGCGGCCCGGGGCCGTCGGTTCGTCGCCGCGGGCGGGGAGGTCGCCGGACTCCTCCTGGACGCGCCGTGCCCGGAACGGGTTGGTCTCCATGCGCCGAGCGTACCGACCCGGGCGCCGGGCGGTCAACCGGATCGGCGGGGGTGGACCCGAGGTGGACGCCACGGTAGCCTCCGGCCATGGAGCAGATCGCGTTCATCACGGGGGCCTCGTCGGGATTCGGGCGGGGGATGGCCCGGCGCCTGGGGGCCCGGGGATGGGGGGTGGCCCTGGCCGCCCGCCGGGTGGACCGTCTCGAGGAGGTGGCGGCCGAGGTCGCGGCGGCCGGGGGGCGGGCCCTGGTGTGCCCCTGCGACGTCGGAGACCGCGACCAGGTCCGGTCGGCGGTGGAGGAGACCGTCGCGAAGCTTGGGCCGGTGGACCTCCTGCTGGCCAACGCGGGCGTGGACTGGGACACCCACGCCACCCGGCTGGACGGGACGGAGGTCGAGGCCCTGATGCGCATCAACTTCCTGGGCGTCGTCTACGCCGCCGAGGCCGTGCTTCCGTCCATGATCGAACGGGGACGCGGGCACCTCGTGGGGGTGGGCAGCCTGGCCGGGTACGGTGGGCTTCCCCACACGGCGGCGTACTGCGCGAGCAAGGCCGCCGTGGACAAGTTCCTGGAAAGCCTGCGCCTGGATCTGCGGGGCACCGGCGTGGACGTGACGTTGCTCACGCCCGGGTACGTCAAGACGGAGATGACCGACAGCAACCCGTACCCGATGCCGTTCCTCATGGAACTCGACGACGCCCTCGACCGTTTCGAGCGGGCCATCGACGGGCGGAAGCGCCGCGTCGGCTTTCCGTTCCCGCTCTGGGTCCAGGTGTTCCTGGGACAGATCCTGCCCCGCCGGCTCTACGATGCGGTGGCGTCGAAGCAGGAGCGCGACAAGACCACCGAGGGGTAGTCGGGCCGGGAACCCGGGCAGCCTGTTCGGCAGGCGCATCGAGCCATGGACGGGGCCGCCCGATCCTCAGTCCCCCGGACCCCGGACGATCTCCCCGCCCTTCATCACCAGCACCACCTCCCGGAGCGCGGACAGGTCCGCCGTCGGGTCGCCGCGGACCGCCACCAGGTCGGCCAGCAGGCCGGGTTGGACGCGCCCCCGGTCCGTCAGCTCGAAGATGTCGGCGTTGCCGGCCGTGGCCGCGTGGAGGACCGCCGTGCGCGGCATGCCGTACTCCTCCATGAGTTCGAGCTCCCGGACGTTGTCTCCGTGGGAATAGACCCCCACGTCGCCGCCGAAGCAGATCTCCACCCCGGAGGCCAGCGCGGCCTCGAAGCTCTCCCGCTTGCGGACGATCCGGGCCGGCTCCGGGTCCACGCCCTTCCGCCAGCCGTTGTACTGGAGGATCGCGTCACCCGCGGCGAGCGTGGGGCAGAAGGCCACGCCCTGATCGGCCATCAGCCGGAAGGTCTCCAGCTCCCCGGCGTCCCCGTGCTCGATGGTGCGGACGCCGGCCAGGGCCGCGTTCTCCATCCCCTGGACGGTGGACGCGTGCGCCACCACGAAACGGCCCGACGCCCGCGCGGTCTGGACCACGATGCCGATCTCCTCGGTGGAGTAGGTGGGCCGGGCCTGTCCGTCGGGACCCCACCGGTAGTCGGCGTACACTTTGACCCAGTCGGCACCCCGGCCGATCTGGTCCCGCGTGACCCGGATCAGATCGTCGTACCCGTCGGCCTCCTCCGCTCCCTTGGGCAGCGTCCACTCCGGCGCGCCCTTCGGGTTGTACGAGCCGGTGGCCACCAGAGCCCGGCCCGCCACGAGCATCCTCGGACCGGGAATCACGCCCTTGTCCACCGCGGCCTTGAGACCGACGTCGCCGTAGCCGGCCCCCTCGCTGCCCAGGTCACGGACCGTGGTCACGCCGGCCATCAGGGTCGCCTCGGCGTGGACGACGCCCCGCGCTACCCGCTCGCCCAGGGATTCGTCGAGCACCTGATCGTTCCACGGGGTCTCGTCGTAGGGGTGCAGCAGAAGATGGCTGTGCCCCTCGATCAGCCCGGGAAGGAGGGTGGTCCCGGGAAGGTCCACCGTGCGCGCCCCGGCGGACCCGACCACGGACGGCCCCGCCGCCGCGATCCGGCCGTCCCGCACGAGCACGGCCCACCCGGGGCGCAGCGTCTCGCCGTCCCAGACCCGGTCCGGCCGGAGCACGACCTCCTGGCCGGCTGCGGGCGCGGGAAGGACCGGAGCCGACGCCAGGGCCGCGAGCAGGGCGGCGGCCGGAAGACCGGAGGAGCGACGGATGCGAGGGCGGGTCATGGCTCTCCGGGCGGGTTGGGCCGGGCACGGGAAGGGGGTGCGACGGCGCCAAGGTCGGCCCCCCGGACCGGGGGCGCCAGCGGCGGTCGGAGCCCCCCCGGCTTCCACCCCGGGGGTCGGCGGCCTATCTTGCCCCCCCGCACTCGACCGTCCCACGGATCCGGCACCGAACATGACCCAACGCGTACGCACCCTCCTCGACGGCCGCAAGGAACGCCTGGAACGCCTTCTCGGGCGTCCGCTCTCCGCTCCCCAGACCGGACCGCGCCCCATGCTGTCCGAGCGCGTCCGGGGGTTCCTCTGCGAGGAAGCCGAGGATCTGTACTGGAACGAGCTGGAGTGGGAGAACATCACCGACGAGGAGGCCATGGGCGAAGGCGGCTTCCTGACCGAACTGGCGTTCCCCGGCTTCCTGGCGTTCGTGCGGGGCCTCCTCCTGACCGAGGTCATGCCGGACGCCAAGGCGCCGGCCAGTCCCCGGCCCGAAGTGGTGGAGGACATCCTGGAGTTCCTCGCCGGCCGCGTCATCGAACTCTCCGAGCGCATCGACGGCTCCGAGGAGTCCGGCGAAGGCCTCGACAGCGAACTGGACATGACCAGTCGGCTGGTGGACCTCGTGCTCTATCGATACCACGGCTTCACCGCCGAGGACGTGGAGAAGGTCGAGGCGGAGCGGCGCGCCTCGGCGTAGCCGGTCCGGCGCCGGTGCCGCCCCTCGGCCGCGGTTGCATGCCGTGAGCGCCCGCCCCGGCTGCACCTATCTGGCAGGCGCACCCCTGCTCGTGGCCCATCGGGGCGGGTCCCGGCTCGGGCCGGAGAACACCATGGCGGCCTTCCGCGCGGCCGTAGGCACCTGGGGCGCGGACATGATCGAGACGGATGTCCGCCTCTCGGCCGACGGCCACGTCATGGTCATCCACGACGCCACGGTGGACCGGACCACCGACCGGGTGGGGGCGGTGGCCGGGTACACGGCCGACGAACTGGGGCGCATGGACGCCGGCGCCACCTTCCGGGACCTGGACGGAGCGGCCTCCTTCGCCGGCACCGGCGAGGGGGTCCCCCGCCTCGACCACGTCCTCGAGGCGTTCCCGTTCATGCGGTTCAACGTCGAGGCCAAGGAAGCACGGGTGGCCGGACCCCTGGTCGAGGTCGTCCGCCGCGCCGGTGCCCGCGAGCGGGTCCTGGTGGCCGCCGAATTCGAGGCCAACCGTCGGGCCGCTCGCGGCTACGGCGGCCCCTGGGGCGCGAGCCGGCACCAGGTCTTCTGGTTCTGGCTCGGACACCGCCTGCCGGGGGGTGGGCCCTACGTGCCCCCGGTGGACATCCTGCAGGTGCCCGAAACCTTCCGGGGTCTCCGGATCGTGAGCCCCGCCTTCGTCGCCGCCGCGCATCGGCGGAACCTCCCCGTCCAGGTATGGACCGTGGACGACCCGGCGGACATGCGGCGCCTCCTCGACTGGGGTGTGGACGGCATCCAGACGGACCGGCCGGACCTCCTGGCTCGCGTGCTCCACGACGCGGTGGGCCGGCCCCTTCCTCCGGGGTGCTCGTGACCCTGGATCCGGAGGGACTGGCCCGGCGACTGGCCCGGCGGGTGGCCGCCGAGCCCGTCGGGCGTCCGCTGCTCGTGGCGGCCTCCGGCGGGCTGGACTCGACGGTCCTCCTGCACCTGCTCCGGTTCGGCGGCGACGGGCCCGCCCGCCCCCTCGTGGCGGCTCATTTCGACCACGCGATGCGGCCCGACAGCGAGGCCGACGCGGCGTGGGTCGCCGGCCTCTGCCGGGCCTGGGGGGTCGAACTCCACTCGGCGCGGAGCGACCGCACGCTGGTCGGAGAGGCGGCGGCTCGGGCTGCCCGGTACGCGTTTCTACACGGCGTGCGCGAGACGGTGGGGGCGACCTGGGTGCTCACGGCGCACCACGCCGACGACCAGGCCGAGACGGTTCTCTTCCGGGCGCTGCGGGGCACCGGGCTCCGAGGCCTCCAGGGGATGTCGGATCGCCGGAGCCCCGGTGTGTGGCGCCCCCTCCTGGCCGAGCGGCGCGACACCCTGGCCGCCTATGCCCGGCGCGTGGGGCTGACGCACCGCGAGGATCCCACGAACCGGCACGGGCCCGCCCGGGCGGTCCTCCGCCACCGCATCCTCCCGGCGGCCGAGGAGATCACCGCCGACCCGGTCGGCGCTCTGGCCGGGCTCGCCCGGCGCGTACGCGTGGACGAGGGCGCGTGGGGCAGCCTCCTGCCCGGCCTCGTGCAGGCGCTGGAGCCTCGCCGCGAGGAGGGGCGGATCGCCGTCCTCCGGGCCCCCCTCCTCGGGCACCACCCGGGTGTGCGGGCTCGCGTCCTGCGGCACCTGGCGCAGGAACTGGGGGCCCCGCTCACCGGTTCCGGAACCCGTGTCGCCATGGAGTTTACAAGCCACGGCGCCAGCGGAGGGAGGGTGGATCTGGGCGGCGGACTGACCCTCGAGCGCGCGCTGGATCGCCTGGAACTCCGGTGCACGGGTGGATCGAAGGGTGGAGACTCCCTGTGGATCCCGTCCGTGGCTGCCGGCCGGGCGGACGTGTCCGTCGGAGGCACCCGGTGGCAGGTCCGCTGGGGGCCGGACGGGATCGGGGCCGACGCGGTACGCTTCGACACCGGGACCCTCCGCATGCCGTTGGAGGTGCGGGGGTGGCGGCCGGGCGACCGGATCCGCTTCGACTACGGCTCCAAGAAGCTCAAGAAGGTGTTCCTCGAGTGCCGGGTTCCGGTGCGGGAGCGCCACCGGACACCTGTGGTCACCGACGCGTCCGGCGCCGTGGTCTGGGTGCCGGGCCTCGCGCGCTCGGTGCTCGCCGAGCCCTCCGGAACCGACCGGGACCTTCACATGGAAATCACGCGTGCCCAGATTGACTGAAGACAGCCAGCTCGGTGGCCAGCGGCTGACCCGCGTGGTCTACACTCCGGAGCAGATACAGGCGCGCGTGGAGGATCTCGCGGCGTCCATCACGGAAACCTACACGGCGGCGGACCGGCTTCTCCTGATCGGGTTCCTGAAAGGTTCGTTCGTGTTCCTGGCCGATCTGGTGCGGGCCATCGACCTGCCGCTCCACGTGGACTTCCTGGTGGCGTCGAGCTACGGATCGGGCACGGAGTCGAGCGGCGACGTCCGGCTTCTCTACGACCCCGAGGCGTCGATGAAGGGCCGGGCCGTGATCCTCGTGGAGGACATCGTGGACAGCGGGACGACCCTGGATCGTCTGGTTCCCCGCCTGGAGGCGCGCAACCCATCGAGCCTGGAAATCTGTACGTTGTTGCACAAGAGGATCGCCGAGACCCGGCCGGAAGCGCGTTGGGTGGGGTTCGATGCACCCAACGAGTTCCTTGTGGGGTATGGACTCGACTACGCCGAGGATTTTCGCCATTTGCCGTATATCGCCAGTTTGTAGGGGTGTACGGTTCCGAGCGAGTGAATAACGATGCCTGACAAGGACCCCATCCGACCCGACCCGGGCTCCCGCTGGGCGCGGCTTTCCAAGACCGCGGCCTTCTGGATGCTCATGGTCCTGATCTTCCTGATGGCCATGCAGTTCGTGCGTGGTCAGGACGACGCGGCCGCGACGTTCAACAACACCGAGTTCATGAGCCAGCTCAGCTCGGGGAACGTCCACAAGGTCACCGTCATCGGCGACCGGAGGGTGGAGGGCGAGCTCCGGGCCCCGGTCATGCGCGAGGGCCAGGAGCTGACCCGCTTCGAAACCGTCCTTCCCGGCGACGTCACGGACGGTCTGCTGCAGCAGCTCCGCGACCAGGACGTGATCATCGAGGCGGAGCAGGCGGAGCAGGGATGGGGCACGTTCCTCATCGCCGCGCTCCCGTGGCTCCTGTTCATCGCCTTCTGGATCTGGATCTTCCGGACCATGCAGGGCGGCGGGAATCGCGCCTTCCAGTTCGGACGGTCCAAGGCCAAGCTCATCAGCCCCGACACGCCGAAGGTCACCTTCTCGGACGTGGCGGGGGCCGACGAGGCCAAGGAAGAGCTGCAGGAGATCATCGAGTTCCTGAAGGACCCG
This sequence comes from Longimicrobiales bacterium, assembly GCA_040216925.1. Lineage (GTDB taxonomy): Bacteria > Gemmatimonadota > Gemmatimonadetes > Longimicrobiales > Gaopeijiaceae > JAJCZZ01. Next base: position 71,561 of record JAVJOF010000018.1, on the reverse strand, counting down.
GCCCGGTTCAGCCGACTGGGCGGCCGCCTGCCCAAGGGTGTGCTCCTCGTGGGACCGCCGGGAACCGGAAAGACCCTGCTGGCCAAGGCCGTGGCCGGTGAGGCCGGGCGGCCCTTCTTCCAGATGTCGGGTTCCGACTTCGTCGAGATGTTCGTCGGTGTCGGTGCCTCCCGCGTCCGCGACCTGTTCGAGCAGGGCAAGGCCCACGCTCCCTGCATCATCTTCGTCGACGAGATCGATGCGGTCGGGCGCCACCGGGGCGCCGGCCTGGGCGGTGGGCACGACGAGCGGGAGCAGACGCTCAACGCGCTCCTGGTCGAGATGGACGGGTTCGAGTCCAACGAGGGTGTGATCCTGCTGGCCGCCACGAACCGGCCGGACGTGCTGGATCCGGCGCTCCTCCGTCCGGGCCGCTTCGACCGACAGGTCGTCGTGGACTCCCCCGACGTCCGGGGCCGCGAGGGAATCCTCCGCGTCCACGCGAAGAAGCTGCCTCTGGCCGACGACGTCGAGTTGTCGTTCATCGCCCGCGGAACCCCCGGCATGAGCGGGGCCGACCTGGCCAACATCTGCAACGAGGCGGCGCTCCTGGCGGCCCGCCGCGGCGCGGACAAGGTGGCCATGGACGACTTCGAGCAGGCCAAGGACAAGGTCATGCTCGGAACCGAGCGCCGGTCGCTGGTCCTGACCGAACGGGAGCGGAAGCTCACGGCCTACCACGAGGCGGGCCACGCGGTCATCGGCCTCAAGATCCCCGGTCTCGATCCGGTGCACAAAGTGACCATCGTGCCCCGGGGCCGGGCGCTGGGCATCACCGCCAGCCTCCCCGAAGAGGACCGACACTCCTACACGAAGGACTGGATGGAGGGCCAGCTCGCCATGTTGTTCGGGGGGCGGGTGGCCGAAGAGATGACCTTCGGGGTCAACGATGTGACCACGGGCGCCGGCAACGACATCGAGCGGGCCACGGCCATGGCGCGCCGCATGGTCACACAGTTCGGGATGAGCGAGGTCATCGGGCTCGTAGCGGTGGGTGATGCCGAGCACGAGGTCTTCCTCGGCCGGGAGCTGAGCCAGCGGCGCCACGTCTCCGAGCACACGGCGCGGCTGGTCGACCAGGAGGTCAAGCGCATCCTCGACGGCGCCCACGGCAAGGCGCGCGAGGTCCTGGAGGTCCACGAGGACCTGCTCGAGCGCATCGCTCAGGCGCTCCTCGAGCGTGAGACCCTCGACCGCGACGAGATCAACATGCTCGCGCGGGGCGAGAACCTCCCGCCGCTGCCCGAGCCCGTCGCGGAGGAAACCCGGCTGCCCGGGGCTCCCGAGTCGCGCCCGTCTCCGGCGCCGCCGCCTCCGCTCGGGCTTCCGGGAGCCGACGGTCCGCTGCCCGGTCCGGCGCCGGGGTACGTCGAGTCGGACGAGGACGGCCTGCCGTCGTGACCTCCCGGGTCCGCCGGCAAGGCGACGAGGGGACGGGTGCCCGGTGGGGCGCCGGTCCCCTTTCTCGTCCCGGGGTTCCGACCTCGGCCGCCGGGCAGGGATCCGGGCCGGACGCCGCCGGGCCGCGCTGGCGTCTCCCGGGCGGGGACCTCGCCGTGGACCGCCCCGTGGTCATGGGTGTCGTCAACCTGACGCCGGATTCGTTCTCCGACGGCGGTCGGTGGCGGGACGTGGCCGATGCCCTCGAGGCGGCGGAGTCCATGGTCGCGGCGGGTGCGGGCATCCTGGACGTGGGCGGGGAGTCCACCCGGCCCGGGGCCGTGCCCGTCCCGGTCGAGGAGGAGATCCGGCGCGTCGTGCCCTTCGTCCGGGGCGCCACCGCCCTGGGCGTGCCCGTGTCCGTGGACACCCGCAAGGCGCCGGTGGCGAGGGCGGCTCTCGACGCCGGTGCGACCATCGTCAACGACGTGTCCGGCCTGGCGTTCGATCCGGCCATGGCGGGGGTCGTGGCCGAATCCGGAGCAGGGCTGGTGCTGATGCACATGCGCGGCACACCGGCCGACATGGCGGATCGGGCCACCTACGTCGATCTCCACCGGGAAGTCGCGGAGGAGCTGGCCGCGTCGATCCGCCGGGCGGAACGGGCGGGCGTGCCGACGGATGCGGTGGTCGTCGATCCCGGCATCGGCTTCGCCAAGACCGCGGAGCACTCCCTGGCGCTTCTGGGCGACCTGTCCACCGTTCGCGCCCTCGGCCGACCGGTGCTCGTCGGACCGAGCAGGAAGAGCTTCATCGGAGCCACGACGGGGGCGCCCGCCGATGAGCGCCTGCCGGGTACCCTGGCGGCTTGCGTCGCCGCGTATCTTCAGGGAGCCCGTATCTTCCGGGTCCACGACGTCGGCCCGGCGGTCCAGGCATTGGCGGTGGCCGCCGCCGTGGACGACACCCGCACCTCCCGACCCGCGCGCTCGGAGACCGGTTCGACGTGACCAGGATCTGGGAACAGCTCCAGCTCTTCCGGCCCGGGTGGGGCGACGCCCTCGAGATCGTGGTGGTCGCGTTCCTGCTGTACCGGGTGCTGCTGGTGCTGCAGCGGACCCGGGCCATGCAGATCCTCCTGGGTGTGGTCGTGCTCGCCGTGCTCTACGGCATGGCGCGGCTCCTCGACCTGATCCTGATCCGAACCCTGCTGGAGAACAGCTTCCAGTTCGGGGCCATCGCGGCGCTGGTCATCTTCCAGCCGGAGCTCCGCGCGGCGTTGGCACGCCTCGGCCAGTCCCGCATGATCCGCGTGTTCCAGCGACTGGAGGGCAGCAAGGTCGCCGACGAGATCGTGGATGCGGTGGAGCGCCTGTCCCGGAACCGGACCGGGGCCATCATCGCCATCGAGCAGGACGTCGGCCTCGACGAGTATGCGCAGACGGGGAGCTCGGTCCAGGCCAGGGTGTCGGCGGAGATGCTCGCCACCATCTTCACGCCCTACTCGCCGTTGCACGACGGTGCCGTCCTGATCTCCGGAGACGTGATCCAGACCGCGGGGGCGATCCTGCCGCTCACGCAGTCGTCCATCCCGGACCGTTCGTTGGGTACCCGGCACCGCGCCGCCCTGGGTCTGAGCGAAGAGACGGACGCCGTGGTGATCGTGGTCAGCGAGGAAACCGCTCAGATCTCGTGCGCCATGGGGGGGCGCCTGGAGCGTGACGTGGATCCGGAACGTCTGAGGCAGATCCTGGCCGGGGCGCTCCCGGACCGGGACGTCGCCCTGGCGACTTCCGGCGCGAAGGGCTGAAACCCCCGGAATCCGCCGCGGAGTTTCGTGCGGAAGTCGCGTTGACATGCCGGACGAGCCCCCCGTATCTTCGGCGGGTCCTGAACCTGGAATCGAGCCCCTCGGGGCGACAAGCAAAGAGGCGAGCCTCACGTGGGCACCCAGTATCAGATAACCACGCTCTTTTCGGACGGCGGGTGGATGATGTATCCGCTCGTTCTCTGCTCCCTCATCGCGCTGGGCGTGATCATCGCCAAGGCCTACACCCTCTGGATGGCCCACAAGGACTCCCAGACGGTCATGACCGAGGTCGAGGAAGCCGCCATGGCGGGGAACATCGACGAGGCGGTCCGGATCGCTCGCGAGACCCCCGGCCCGACGGCGGCCATCCTGTTGGTCGGCCTGCGCCGCATCCAACAGAAGTCGCTGAGCCAGGCGGACCTGGACAAGGCCGTGGCCACGACCGGAGCCATCGAGCTCGGCTTCCTGGAGCGGGGACTCGTGATTCTGGCCACCATCGCCAACGTGGCGCCCCTCATGGGGTTCCTGGGCACGGTGGTCGGCATGGTCACGGCCTTCGCGGCCATCGAGCTCGCCGGTGACGTCGATCCGAGTCTCGTGGCGGGCGGCATCAAGGTGGCCCTGTTGACCACGGCGGCCGGTCTGACCGTGGCTCTCCCGGTCAACATCGGCTACAACTTCTTCGTGTCCCGGATCGACCAGTTGATCGTGGACATGGAGCAGGGCGCCCAGAAGATCATCAACCTGGCATGGGACCTGGAGAAGAAGGGTCACATCCGCTTCGTCCGGAAGGACGACGCGCCCGTGCCCGCCGGAGCCGCCGCCAAGGCGCGCTCCGTCCCGTCGGCCCCGGCGACCCAGGTCAAGCCGGAAGGCGTGGCCGAGACGCCCGAAGACACGGACATCGCGTAGGAACCTTTCGGGGCTCGCCCCGTACGAATTCAAAGCACGCTCTCCAACCCGAGGCGGACATGGCAGTCCTCGACAAGAAGAAATCGCGGGTCAGCGGAGAGGTACCGATGTCGTCCACGGCCGACATCGCCTTCCTCCTCCTGATCTTCTTCCTGGTCACCACGGTGTTCCCGAAGGACAAGGGCCTGGCCATCGTCCTTCCCGAGGAATCCGAGGAAGTCCAGGTGTCCCAGAAGAACATCCTGCACCTCCTCGTCCAGCCCACGGGCATCGTGGACGTGAAGCGTGGCGAGAGCCAGCAGGTGCAGCAGATGCGGGCCAACGAGATCGAGGGGCTCTGGCGGCAGGAGATCGTCGCCAACCCCAACCTGATCGCCGCGGTAAAGACGCACCCGGACGCGTCGTACCGGTACATGATGGACGTGCTCGACGCGCTCCACTCGGCCAACGCCGAGCGAATCTCCCTGCAGGTCCTGGAGAACTGACGCCATGTCGATGAAAGGTGGCTTCAAGCGCAAGTCCAAGGCGTCCGAGGAGATTCCCTCCTCGTCGCTGGCCGACATCGCGTTCCTTCTCCTGATCTTCTTCATGGTCACGACGGTGTTCCCGAACGACAAGGAACGCCCCATCGACTGGGCCGAGGCGGGAGCCGCCCAGAAGATCGACGAGAAGAGCAAGAACATCCTGAACATCTGGATGGAGCAGGACGGCACGATCTTCATGAACGACCAGCAGTTCGCCATGGAGGAGGTGTCGCGGTACGTGGCGCCGCTCTACGCGAACTCGCAGCGTGCTCTGGTCATCTCGATCCGCGGTGATCGGGACGCACCCTACCGGTTCGTGGACCAGCTCCAGAAGGAGCTCGTCGCAGCCGGCGTGGTGCGCGTGGTGTTCGCCGCGCAGTTGGAGCAACAGATGCAGAGGGCAAGACGATGAACGCTGAAGCCGTACCGTCCGCCAGTGTACCTACCGCGAACGATCGTCTGAAGCAGAGCTTCCAGAGCTGGTTCTGGGGCGGGATGATTGCCGCGACGGTGGTGCACTTCAGTATCTTCGCGTTCTGGCCGGATCTGACGGCCGAGGACGTGTCGTTCACCGCCGAGGAGCTGGAGGCCATCGAGCTCCCGCCGGAGATCGAGATTCCGCCGCCACCGCAGCAGATCTCGCGGCCGGCCACGCCGGTGATCGCGGAAGCGAACATCGACGAGGACATCACGATCGCGCCCACCACCTTCGAGGACAACCCGGTGGAGGACCTTCCGCCGCCCCCGGAGGAGGAGCAGAGCGACCTGTCCGCGGCGCCGACGTTCACGCCGTTCACCGTGGCTCCGTCGATCCTCAACCGGAACGACGTGATCCGCGCCATGGAGCGCGAATATCCGCCGCTCCTGCGTGACGCGGGCATCGGCGGTACGGTGCGCGTGTACTTCTTCATCGACGAAGGCGGATCCGTGCAGGACTACCGGATCGACCAGTCGTCCGGCCATCAGGCCCTCGACGAGGCGGCTCTGAACGTCGCCGAGGTCTACCGCTTCTCGCCGGCCCTCAACCGGGACAAGAAGGTTCCGGTGTGGGTGTCGTTCCCGATTACCTTCCAGGTTCGGTAACACCGGAGCTGTAAGGCGACGACTGGACCCCGCCGGAGCTCCGGCGGGGTCCTTTCGTTTGTCCACCCGTTTCCTCCACCCTTCTGCCACGTGACGGCTCAGACCCTGGAATCCGGCGCCTCCTACCGCACCCGCCTCGCGGACACGCTCCCCCGCGTCCGGGAGCGCATGAGCCGGGCGGCCGACCTGGCCGGCCGCTCGCTGGACGACATCCGGCTGGTAGCCGTGTCGAAGGGGCACCCGCTCACGGCGGTGGAGGCGGCCCTGGAAGCCGGCCTGACCGACCTGGGAGAGAACCGCGTCGGTGAACTGGAGGACAAGGCGGCCGCCCTGGGCGACCGGGATGTCCGCTGGCACATGATCGGTCATCTGCAACGCAGGAAGGCACCGCGTCTGCTGGGACGGACGCACCTGATCCACTCCATGGATTCGCCCCGTCTGGCCGAACGGCTCTCCCGGGTGGCGGTGGAGGCCGACGAGGTGGTGGACGTCCTGGCCCAGGTCAACACTTCGGGAGAGGACAGCAAGGGCGGCTTCGACCTGGAGAACGCGGTGGAGCGGGTCCACGAGGCGGCGGAGCTTCCCAACCTCCGGGTCCGGGGCCTGATGACCATGGCCCCGTACGTGGCCGAGCCGGAGGTCCTGACCCGGACGTTCGCAGGCCTGCGGTCGGTCCTGGAGCGACTCCAGGACGCGACGGACCGGGTGGGACACGAGTTGTCCATGGGCATGACGAACGACCTCGAGGTGGCCATCCGCGAGGGTAGTACGATGGTCCGCATCGGCACGGCACTCTTCGGCGAGAGGAACGCATGATCGACCTGACTCCCCTGGACGTCCGCAACAAGCGGGGCGACTTCAAGAAGCAGCTCCGCGGGTACGACCCCGAGGAAGTGGACGTCTTCCTGCAGTTGGTGGCGGAGCGCCTCGACCAGCTCGTCATGGAGAACCTCAAGCTCCGCGAGCGGTCGGAGAACCTGCAGCAGCAGGTGCAGTCCCAGACGGGCCGGGAGCGGGCCGTGCAGGAGGCCCTGGTCACGGCCCAGGAGCTTCGGAGCGACATCCGGGAACAGGCCGAGCGCCAGGCGGAGCTGATCCTGGCGGAGGCCCGCACGGAGGCCCGCCGCCTCACGGCCGAGGCGGAAGCCGAGACCAAGGCCGCGGTGCGCGCCGCCGAGCGGCGCCTCCAGGACGGGCGGGACGCGCTGGAAGAGATCGAGCACCGGCGGCATCGGTTCCTGAAGCAGTTCCGTCAGCTCCTCGAGCGGGAGCTGGATGTGGTGGAGGTCGAGGAGGGGCGCGCCCCCCTGGAGGAGCGGGCCATCGATCTGGATCTGGGCGGCGGCCGCCGGCGTTCGGGCGACGAGGCCGCCAGGGAAGCCCGGGCCGCGCTGGAAGCCCAGCTGGCCGGGGACCTCGAGGATGCCCTGGACGTGTCGAACCTCGCGCCGGACGATCCGGCGGACGACGACGACGTGGCGGTCACCGCGCGGCCGGGCCCGGCCGACGAAGACGACGACGAGACGCTCTCCCTGTCGCTGGACGATGCTGCGCCGGCCGACGACGACGATTCCCGCTGGGGCTGATCCCGGCCCGAACCCGATCTCCATGACCTACCCCGAGTTGCCCGCCGATCTCCAGGCCCTGGAAGAAGAGACCCTGGAGCGATGGCGGGTCGACGACCTGTTCCGGAAGACCCTGGCGGCCACCGCCGACGGGGAGCCGTTCGTGTTCTACGAAGGGCCGCCCACCGCCAACGGACGGCCGGGCCTCCACCACATCCTGGCCCGCACGGTGAAGGACCTCGTGTGCCGGTATCACGCGCTCAAGGGTCGGCACGTGACCCGGATCGCCGGGTGGGACACCCATGGCCTTCCCGTGGAGATCGAGGCCGAGAAGCGACTGGGCATCGACGGGAAGCCCGACATCGAAGCACTGGGGATCGCGAAGTTCAACGAGGTGTGCCGCGAGTCGGTGTTCACCTACCTGGAGGAGTGGCAGGAGTTCTCCGAACGCATCGGGTACTGGCTCGAGTACTGGCGCCCGTACGTGACCTATCACACCCCGTACATCGAGTCGGTGTGGTGGATCATCCATCAGCTCTCCGAGCGTGGCCTGCTCTACCGCGGACACAAGAGCGTGCCGTACTGCCCCCGCTGCGGCACGACCCTGTCGTCGCACGAGGTGGCCCAGGGCTACAAGGACGTCGAGGATCCGTCCCTGACGTTCCTGGCTCACGTCGTGGACGCCAGCGGAGCCCCCGACGGTCGGGCGTTCCTGGTGTGGACCACGACGCCCTGGACGGTCCCGTCCAACTCCGGGCTCGCGGTCCACCCCGACCTCGAATACGCGGAGGTGGCCCGGGACGGCCGCCGGCTGCTGGTGGCCCGCGCCCGCGTCGAGGCCTACTTCGGTGAGGACGCCGAGGTGGTGGCCACCCACCGGGGTGCCGATCTGGTGGGCCTCCGCTACCGGCGCCCCCTGGACGTGGTGCCCGCACCCGACGACCCGCAGAACGGGTGGACGGTGGTGGCCGAGGACTTCGTGAGCGCCGACGACGGCACCGGGATCGTCCACATGGCTCCGGCCTTCGGCTCCGACGACTATGCCGCCGGGCAGCGCCATGGCCTTCCGATGCTGAACCCCCTCGACGACGAGGGGCGGTTCACGGCCGACGTCGATCTCGTGGGGGGGATGTGGGTCAAGGACGCCGATCCGGTCCTGGTCGAGGCCCTGCGGGAAGCCGACGGGCTGTGGGACATCGGCACGATGATGCACTCCTATCCGCACTGCTGGCGGTGCGCTTCGCCGCTGCTGTACGTGGCCAGGACGTCCTGGTTCGCCGCCACCTCCTCGTTGCGGGATGAGCTGCTGGCCAACAACGACCAGGTCTCCTGGCATCCGCCCGAGACCGGCGAGAAGCGGTTCGGCGACTGGCTTCGGGGCAACGTGGACTGGGCGTTGTCGCGGGACCGGTACTGGGGCACACCGCTGCCGGTGTGGATCTGCGATGCCCACGAAGACCACGTGCAGTGGATCGGCTCGCTTGCCGAACTGTCGGAGCGGGCCGGCCCGCTGCCCGACGACTTCGACCCCCACCGGCCCTTCATCGACGACGTCACCTGGCCCTGCGCCGCCTGCGACGGCACCATGCACCGCGATCCGTCGGTGCTCGACGTGTGGTTCGACTCCGGCGCCATGCCGTTCGCGCAGTGGCACTACCCGTTCGAGAACGAAGACGAGTTCGACCAGCACTTCCCGGCGGACTTCATCTGCGAGGCGCTGGACCAGACCCGGGGTTGGTTCTATTCCCTGATGGCCATCAGCACGATGCTCGGCCGGGGTCCGTCCTACCGGAACGTGCTCTGCACGGACCTGATCCTGGACGCCGACGGGCAGAAGATGTCCAAGTCCAAGGGCAACGTGGTGGACCCGTGGGACGCGATCCGGGACCACGGCGCCGACGGCATCCGCTGGTACTTCATGACCTCGTCGAATCCCTGGGTCCCGAAGCGCTTCGACCCCGACTCGGTGCGTGAGTCGTCGCGGAAGTTCTTCGACACGCTGTTCAACACCTACCGATTCTTCTCGCTCTACGCGGGAGCGGAGTCGTGGGCGGCGTCCGACGCGGACCCGGCAGCGGCCGACCGGCCCCTCCTCGACCGGTGGCTGCTGTCCCGCCTCGATTCGGTCGTGGCCGACGTGCGCAGGGAGATGGACGCGTACCAGGTCACCCGCGCCTATCGGGCCCTGGGCGACTTCGTGGTGGAAGACCTGTCGAACTGGTACGTGCGCCGCAGCCGCTCGCGGTTCTGGGGCAATGCGGACAACGACGATGCCCGGGGCGCCTTCCGCACGCTCCACGAGGCGCTCCGCACGGTGGCGCTTCTGGCGGCGCCGGTGGTTCCCATGACCGCGGACTGGCTCCACCACGCCCTGACCGGCGAGAGCGTGCACCTCCAGCTCCTGCCGGAGGTGGCGGGTGTCGCCGACGCGGGCCTGGAAGCCGAGATGGACGCGGCGCGCACCCTGGTCTCTCTCGGGCGCGCCGCCCGGGAGGACGTGAAGATCCGCGTGCGCCAGCCGCTCCGCTCCCTCCAGGCCGTGGTGCCCGGCGGGCGCAGCCTGTCCGACGAGGTGCTCGACGTGGTGCGCGACGAGCTGAACGTGAAGACCGTGACCTTCCTCGGTTCGGCCGAGGATCTGGTCACGCTGTCCGCCCGCCCAAACTTCCGCTCCCTGGGGCAACGCTTCGGCAAGGACACCCAGCGCGCCGCGGACGCCATCCGGGCCCTCGGCCCCGAATCGCTGGCGGTGTTCCAGGAGGGCGGACCGGTTGCCGTGGAGCTCGATGGAGCGAGCCATGAACTCCAGGCCGACGACCTGGAGGTGGTCCAGGAAGCGCTGGGCGATCTGGTGGTCAAGGGCGAAGGGCGCTACACGGTGGCCCTGGACCCGGCGCTGGACGACGAGCTGCGGGCGGAGGGATTGGCCCGGGAACTGGTCAACCGGATCCAGCGGCTCCGCCGGGACGGTGGCCTCGAGATCACGGACCGGATCCGGCTGGGCGTGAGCGGAGACGCCGCCGTGGAAGCGGCCGCACGTGCCCACGAGGTGTTCCTGTGCGGAGAGGTGCTGGCCACCGGGTTGTCCGTCGGCGACGGCGCCACCGACGACCACGAGCACACCCGCGAGGTGGACCTCGACGGTCTCCCGGCGACGGTCGCGTTGACGCCGGCGACCGGGTGAGCGAGCCCGGGACCGACCGGCGTGTCCTCGAAGTCGGAGAGGGCCAGGAGGAGCGGCTCGACGCCTTCCTGTCGGCGCGCCTCGAACTGTCGCGCACACGGATCCAGAAGCTGATCGCCGCGGGCCACGTGCGGGTCGATGGCGCGGTGCCGAAGAAGTCCAACGTGGTGGAGGAGGGCTCCCGCGTGGAGGTCGACGTGCCGGCACCGGTGGACACCGGCATCGAGCCACAGGACCTCCCGCTGGACATCGTCTTCCAGGACGAGGACATCGTGGTGGTGGACAAGGCCGCGGGCATGGTCGTCCATCCGGCGCCCGGCCACCGCGACGGCACGCTGGTCAACGCGCTCCTGCACCACGTCCAGGACCTGTCGGGGGTCGGCGGGCGGCTGCGGCCGGGCATCGTCCACCGACTCGACCGCGACACGTCGGGCCTGCTCGTGGTGGCCAAGTCGGACCGGGCCCACGTGGCCCTCTCGGAGGCGCTCCGCAAACGGACCGTGAAGCGGCTCTATCGAGCGGCGGCGTGGGGTCACCTGGCCGAATCGCCGACGACGGTGGACGCGCCCATCGACCGGGACCCACGCCACCGGCAGCGTATGGCCGTGGTGGAGGGAGGGCGGCGGGCCGTCACGCACATCCGGGTGTCGGAACGCTGGGACCGCGCGGAGCTGCTCGACGTGGCGCTCCAGACGGGCCGCACCCACCAGATCCGCGTCCACCTGGCCCACCTGGGGCATCCCGTGGTCGGCGACGACGTGTACGGAGCCGGGTGGGAGCGGGGGATGGGCGGGCCGGCGCGTGCCTGGGCCCGGGCCCTGGCTTCCCGGACGCCCCGGCAGTTCCTCCACGCGGCCGAGTTGATGTTCCGTCACCCGGTCTCGGGCGAGAAGGTCCGCTTCCGCTCCGAGCTTCCGGAGGATCTGGCGGCCGTACGGCGCTGGGCTCGGGGAGAGGAGGGTGGGAGAGCCCCGGACGAAGGGCCCACGACACCATGACCCGGACCTTTTTTTCCCACCGGGTGTCGCCGATACTTAGGGCCCCTCGCCCCCCCCAGTCCCCGAGACCGAGGCACCCCTCCCGCCGATGACGGACCTCGATCCGAAGCTGACCTTCGACTCCTTCGTGGTCGGACCCGCCAACCGCCTGGCCAGCGCGGCCGCCCGGCGGGCTGCGGAGTCGCCGGGAACCAGCTACAACCCGCTGTTCCTCTATTCCGCGTCGGGGCTGGGCAAGTCGCACATCCTGAACGCGATCGCGCATCACGCGCAGCGGACGGGCGAGCTGTCCATCGAGTACATGGCGCTGGAAGGCTACCTTGCCCAGTTGGCGGAGGCCCTCGAGGCGGGCAACCGCGACGCGGTCCGCGACCGGTACAGCGGCCTGGACATCCTCCTTCTCGACGACGTCCAGTTCCTTACCGGCCAGCCGGAGGCCCAGGAGATGCTCCTGCGGACCCTCGATCAACTCAGCACGGCGGGCAGCCAGATCGTGCTGGCCAGCGACCGGCCGCCTGCGGAGATCAACGGCCTCGACGCCCGTCTGCTGTCGCGATTCTCCGGCGGCCTGATCGTGGACATCGCCGCCCCGGAGTTCGAGACGCGGGTGGCCATCATCCGGAAGAAGGCCGACGAGCGCGGGCAGACGCTGGGGGCCGGTGTGGCGGAGGCGTTGGCACGCTTCCCGTTCCGGAACGTCCGCGAACTCGGGGGGGCGCTCAACAAGGTCCTGGCCACCCAGGAGCTGGAGGAGCGGCAGGTGGACGCCGAAGAGATCGGGCGCCTCATGGGCGACGAACCGGCGTCTCCGGCCGGAGGTGGCGACGAGTTCGGGAGCTTCCTGACGGACCTGAGCACTACCGTGGCGGCCACGGTGGAGGCCCAGGAAGAGGAGTGGCGCAAGGCGCTCCGGGAGGCCGTGGACGGGGCCGAGCGGGAGGGGTTCTCGGCGCGCCGCCTCAAGGCGCTCCAGGGGGGCGGCGAGCCCGACGACTGGGAGGCCCAGATCGACGCGTTCCGCACCGACGTCCGGCGTCTCCGGGAGATCGACGCCGAACTGGACCGGCTGGGCAATCCGTGGCCCGACGCCGCCACGGGGCTCCTCCTCGACCCGGACCGGATCGACGAGGCCGAGGCGCTCCTGACCTCCGTGCGCGAACGGCAGCGTCCGTTCAAGAAGCTCGGTCCGGGGCCGGACCTGGATGCGCTGGCCGAGTTCCCCCGCATCTCGGTGAAGGCGGCCCAGCAGCTCGTTCTGGCCGAGAAGCCGGAGTACAACCCCCTCTACGTCTGGTCGAAGCGCCCGGAGCTCGGTCGGACGTTGCTGGGCGCCGCCGGACGGACCTGGCAGGCGGCCAACCCGGACACGCGCATGGCCGTGACCTCCGTCCAGGAGTTCGCGCAGGACTTCATCCGGGCCCTGGGCGACGGGGTGGCCGGAGCCTGGCGCGAGCGGTGGTGGACCGTGGACCTCCTGCTGGTCCACGGGGTCGAGGCGCTGTCCGATACGGAACGCGCCCAGGACGAGTTCTTCCATCTCTTCGAGGCGTTGAAGCGTCGCGGCGCCCGGGTGCTGCTCGCTGGAGACCGCGCGCCGGCAGGCATCGCCGGCATCGACGAACGGCTCCGATCCCGCTTCGAGGGCGGCCTGGTGCTGGAGGTCGATGCAGGGTCCGCCGCCGGGGGCCTGGAGCTGGTCGAGACCGTCGACGACCCGGCCGCCGCCGGCCTCTGGGGCGAAGGCGAATCCGGCAAGGGAATCCCACCCCTCGAGGAGTTGGAGGTGGGAGACCGGGTGGGGCTGTTCCCGGAGGGTGACGAGGCGGCCGCGGACGACGCCGTGCCCGTCGAACCCGCCGCCCCGGTGCGGAAGGGCGGCGCCTGGTTCCCGTCGGCCGAGAACGTGGTCATCCACTGGCCACGCATCGAGCATCTCCTGCAGGAGGAGCTGGACTGATGGCCATCGAAGGCTCCCTCCAGGACGTCAGTCTGGCCGACATCTGCCAGCTCCTGTCGATGGGCATGAAGACCGGCTGCCTGAGCCTGACCGACCGGTCGAACTTCGGCTACGTCTACTTCAAGAAGGGCCGGGTCATCCATGCCTCGGTCCTGAATCGCGTGGACCGGCTGGGCGAACTCCTGGTGCGGAACCACGTGATCACCCGGAAGGATCTTTCCCAGGCCATGGAGAAGCAGGCCATGGAAAAGGGAAAGCGTCTGGGCGAGATCCTGGTGGACATGGGGGCGCTCTCGGAGGACAAGCTCCAGCACTACATCCAGACCCAGATCGAAGAGGCGGTCTACAGCCTGTTCACGTGGAACCAGGGCTCCTTCCACTTCGACCCGGAGCAGCTTCCGGACGAGGAGGGGATCTTCCTGGTCAACGTGCCGGCGGAGTCGCTCCTGATGGAGGGGGCCCGGAGGGTCGACGAGTGGTCGCTGGTCGAGAAGAAGATCCCGTCGTTCGACGTGGTCTTCCAGCTCGACAAGCACCCCGACGAGAGCGAGGAAGAGGTCGAGCTGACACGGGACCAGAAGAAGGTGCTCCCGTTCATCGACGGGGTGCGCACGGTGACGGAGGTCATGAACGAGGCCGGCCTGGTCGAGTTCGATACCGGAAAGGCGCTGTACGGGCTGATCCAGGGCGGGTTCGTGAGTCGCGCCGGCGAGAAGACCACCACCGAGGAGACCGGGGGCGACGAGGCCCTCCAGCAGCACCTGAACCTGGGCATCGCCTTCTACCGCTCCGGGATGATGGAGGATGCGGCGCGGGAGTTCGAGTCCGCCCTCTCCGTCGATCCGAAGCAGGCCCGGGCCAACTTCATGCTGGGGCTGATGGCGTTCCGTCGAGGCCAGATGGAGGAGGCGCTCGCGCGGTTCGGCTCCATGCCGGAGCCCGTCAGGGACAGCTACGCGGTCCAGAGGAACCGGGCGCTGGCGTTGGAGATGATGGGACGCTTCGGCGAGGCGCTGGAGTGCCTGGACACGGCCCAGGTATCCCGTGCGGACGACCCGAACGTCCACCTGCTGAAGGGTGTGGTCCACCTCAAGGCCCGGAACGCGGCGGCGGCCCTGGAGGCCCTGCGGGCCTATCGGACGTCACCCAAGGTCCGGACGCCGTCGGAGCTGTACTACAGCTACACGGTGCTGGCCTCGGCGGTGGCCGGGGACCTGGAGTACGCGGTGGCCGTGGGTCGCGAGGGGCTGACGCACTACGCCGAGTCCGGCCCGATCCTGGTCAACACGGGCGCGGTCCTGGAGCGGCGCGGTGAGGTGCAGGCGGCCGAGGCGCTCTACAAGCGAGCCGTGGCCGTGTCTCCGCCCCCGCCCCAGGCCCACAAGAACCTCGGCGACCAGGCCTACGCGCGAGGCGATCTGGAAGGCGCGCGCGTCCAGTACGAGCGGGCGGTGAAGCTGGCGCCGCGTCTCGGCGATGACGTGTACCTGCGGCTGGGCACCATCGCCTACAAGGACAACGACCGGGACGTGGCGGTCCTGCTCTGGCGCCGGGCGCTGGATCTGAACCCGAACAACGAGGCCGTCCGCACCAACCTGGAGACGCTGGCAGGGGCGTGAAGCCCGTGCGACGGCTCCGGTTCGCGGTGCTCGTGGCGGGGCTCGTGGGCTCCACTCCCGGTGCGGCCCAGGTGGTGGACGGTCCGCCGGATCCGGGGGCCGCGCAGGAGGCCGCCCTCCCGCCGGGCGCCGTGCCCGTCGTGCCTGATTCCCTGGACGGAGTCCGCTACGCGAGGATCGAGGGTGGCGACATCACGGTCCGGTTCGCCCCTCGCGACTCGCTCGTGGCCGAACGTGTCCTGGAGTTCCTGCGCACCCAGGCGGCGCTGCCCGGGCTGCCGGCCGACGTCCCCCGGGGGGTGACCGTCGCTCTGGCCCACACGCCTGCGGCTCTCGATGCCCTGACCGGCGGGGTCGTGCCCGAGTGGCGGGCGGGGGTGGCGGTGCCCTCGCTGGGCCTTCTGGTCGTGCCCACGGGGGAGGGGACCCGGGTGCTGAGCGCCGAGGGACGCCGCACGCTCCGCCACGAGTGGGCGCACCTCGGCCTCCACGCCCACATGGGCGACCTCCGGGTGCCTCGATGGTTCGACGAGGGGTACGCCCAGTGGGCCTCGGGCGGGTTCGACGCGGCGGAGGCCTGGCGTCTGCGGGTGCTGGTCGCGCTGGGCCGCACGCCCCCCCTGGATTCCCTGGCGCTGGCGTGGCCCCGGAGCCGTGCGGACGCGGAGTCGGCCTATCTCCTCACGGCCAGCGCCCTGACGTTCCTCCTGCGCGAGAGCGGGCCCCGCGGCCTGGCCCTCTTCCTCGAGCGGTGGCGGATGCTCCGCTCGTTCGAGGACGCGTTCCGCCATACCTTCGGCGTGACAAGCGGCCAGTTCGAGGAGGATTGGAAGCGCCACGTGAAGGAGCGGTACGGGTGGCTCTTCGTTCTGTCCCATTCGGCCGTGTTCTGGTTGGCCCTCACGCTGGGTCTGCTGGTGATGGTGCGCGTCCGCAGCCGGTACGACCGGGAGCGGATGGCACGACTCCGGGCCGGCGAGGAGCCGGAGCGCCCCGCCTACTGGCGGGACGAGGAAGCCGCCGGCGCGGGCGCGGGCATCGTGGACCCGGGCCCCACCGAGCCGTGGCACGACCTTGACGCCGACGCTCCCGCCGGCGACCCCTCACGGTCCCCCGGCACGCGGGGATCTCCCGACCCCTCCACAGGTACGACCCCTTCATGAGTCAGCGCATCCTGATCGTCGACGACGACGCCGACGCCCTCGAGGTCTACAAGACCCGCCTGGTCCACGCCGGTTTCGAGGTCGAGACCGCCGAGAGCGCCGAGCAGGCGCTGGGGCGGGTCAAGAAGTTCGATCCGGGCATGGTGGTCACGGACGTCCGGATGGAGGGCATGACCGGGTTGGAGCTCCTGGCCAAACTGCGCGAGACCATGGAGGGGCTCGAGGTCGTGGTCATGACCGGCCACGAGGACATGGAGACCGCGGTCAACGCCATGAAGGCCGGCGCCTTCGAGTTCCTGGTCAAGCCGGTGGACCCGAAGGCCCTGGCCAACCTGGCCGAGCGGTGCTTCCGCGAGCGGGAGCTGGCGGAGTCGGCCCCCGAGGTGGACGACGACGACGGCGGCGGCCGGGGCTCGCTGGTGGGCACGGATCCCCGGATGATCGAGATCTACAAGTTGATCGGCACGCTGGCCCGCAACCGGGCCACCGTGCTGGTTCGCGGCGAGACGGGCACGGGCAAGGAGGTCATCGCCCGGGCGATCCACGACCACTCGATCCACGCCGAGAAGCCGTTCATCGCGGTCAACTGCAGTGCGCTGAGCGAGACCCTTCTGGAGTCCGAGCTGTTCGGACACGTGAAGGGCGCGTTCACCGGCGCCTCGTCGGGCCGGAAGGGGTACTTCGAGCTGGCCGGAGAGGGGACCATCTTCCTCGACGAGATCGGCGACACCAGCCCGGAGTTCCAGACCAAGCTCCTGCGGGTGCTGCAGGAGCGCCTGTTCTACCCGGTGGGCGGTGAGGAGCCCCGGCGCACGGAGGCCCGGGTGATCGCCGCCACGCACCAGCCCATGGAGGAGATGGTCCGCCAGGAGCGGTTCCGGGAGGATCTCTACTTCCGCCTGAAGGTGGTCCAGATCACGGTGCCGCCTCTCCGCGACCGTCCGGGCGACATCCCCCAGCTCGCCGAGGCCCTGCTCAAGCGGATCTCGGCCGACACCGGCCGGAACGTCCGGCGCATCTCCGACGAAGCCATGGGCCGTCTGGCCGCCTACCGGTGGCCGGGGAACGTCCGCGAGCTCGAGAACGCGCTGATGCGCGCCACGCTGCTGGCCCGGGGTACGATCATCGGTCCCGACCACCTCGTGCTGGGCCACGAGGAAGACGACAGCGACCTCACGCTGGCCACCGCGGTCCGCCGCCACGTCCGGAACGTGGTGGACCGGTTGGGAGGCGACCACGCCGCGGCGGCGGAGGCGCTGGGCATCGACGCCGCGGAGATCCCCTCCCACCTGGCCGAGGACGACGACGGCGCCTGAATCCCGGCGTTGACGACCCCTCCCACCTTCTCTAGCCTTCGGACATCATGGCAAGGACTTCGCGCACCTCGACGCCGCCGCCTGCGGCCCTCAAGTTCACCCGGGTCAACGCCCTCCTGGGTGCCGGGGGACTGGTGGCCCTGATCCTGGGCTACTGGCTCCTGGCCCAGGGCTCCATCACCGCGGCGCCCCTCCTGCTGGTGCTGGCCTACGTCGTGCTCCTGCCGCTGGCCATCATCCTGTAGGACCTCCGGGCGCTTAGCTCAGCTGGTTCAGAGCACCTGCCTTACAAGCAGGGGGTCGGGGGTTCGAATCCCTCAGCGCCCACTGACGACCCCCGCGTCGAGCCCCGCCCGGTCCCCTGTCCGGGCGGGGCTCCGCGTGTGTGCCCGTGCAGCAGCGTGCGCCCCCCCTCTGGCACCGGTCTTGCACCTCCTGGTCGTGAATCCTGAACGACCGACGACGAAGGAGGCAATCCAATGGACCGCAACGTACTCGAAGGAAAGTGGAAGCAGTTGAAGGGCCACGCCCGCGAAGAGTGGGGGAAGCTCACGGACGATGACCTGGACCAGGTCCGGGGGCGCGACGAGGTGCTCGTCGGCAAGCTCCAGGAGAAGTACGGGAAGACGGCCGACGAGGCCGAGAAGGCCGTGGCCGACTGGTTCGACAAGGTCGACGACAAGGTGAACGGCTGATGCTGGGCCTCGCGATCTTCCTGCTCATCGTCGCGCTGCTGGCCGGAGCCCTGGGCTTCGGCGGCGTGGCGGGCGCAGCTACCGGCATGGCCAAGATGGCCTTTCTGGTCTTCCTGGTCCTGGCCGTCTTCGCGTTCCTGTTCTGAACAGGCCGCTTCGGCGGTCCGCCCTCGAGCGGGCCCTCGGGCGCCCGTTCCTGGGCGGCCACGCCCTCGACGTGCTCCGCAACGGCGTCGAGATCTTCCCTGCGCTCCTGGAGGCCATCGAGGGAGCGGACGACACGATCGAGTTCGAGACGTACGTCTACTGGTCCGGCGGCATCGCCCTGCGCATGGCCACCGCCCTGGCCGACGCGGCGCGGCGGGGAGTGGAAGTCCGCGTGCTCCTCGATGCGGTCGGCTCCATTCCCATGGACGGCGATGCGCGTCGGATCCTGGACGACAGCCCGGCGGAGGTCCGGGAGTTCGGACCCATGGCCCGTCTCAAGTTCTGGCAGCTCACGCGCCGCACCCACCGCAAGATCCTCGTCTGCGACGACGCGGTGGGCTTTACCGGAGGCGTGGGGATCGCCGAGGAGTGGGAGGGCGACGGCGAGGAGCCCGGTTCGTGGCGGGAGAGCCACTTCCGGATCCGCGGACCCGCGGTGCGCGCACTCCGGGCGGAGTTCTTCGACCACTGGTGCGGGCTGCCGGGCGGGGAAGGGGGATCCCTCCCGGACACCCTGCTCCGACCGGGGCCGGGCATGCAGCCGGGCACCGACGGGAACGCCGAGGGCGACGCCGACGTCATGGTGGTGCCGAGCCGGCCGTCCGATTCCTGGGCGCGGACCCGGACGATCTTCCGGACGCTGCTCCGGACGGCCGACGAACGGGTACGGATCTGCACCGCCTACTTCGTGCCCAGCCCCGACCTCGTGGATCTTCTCTGCGACACCAGCCGCCGTGGGGTGGACGTCGAGATCCTGCTTCCCGGTCCGTACATCGACTTCCGCGTGTGCCAGTTCGCCGGCGAGGCCGTGTACGACGACCTGATGGACGCCGGGGTCCGGATCTGGCGCTACCAACCGACCATGCTCCACGCCAAGGTGGCCACCGTGGACGGGCAGGTGAGCTGCATCGGGTCCGCGAACCTCAACCACCGGTCCATGCAGCGGGACGACGAGCTCTCGCTCCTCGTGGCCGACACGGAGTTCACCGCGCGGCTCGACGCCCATTTCGGACAGGACCTCGAACGGAGCGAGCAGGTCGAACCGGGCCAGGAGTGGCAGGGCCGCGGCTGGGTCCGGAAGGCGGCGGCCCATCTGTCCAGGATGGTACGGCACGAGCTCTGAGGAGGGGGCGCGCTTGTCCGAGCGCCGTGCGGCACCTACATGGAGGCAGACCCCCTCCATCCAACGCCCCGCCGCCATGAGCCTCCACAAGAACTACGACGGCTACACCTCCTTCTCGTACCTGGACGCCGGAACCGACTATCCGGCGTTCGAACTGGCGCCGCAGATCGACCGCGTCCCGCCCCGTCCGGTTCCGCTGGGCCCCGACGAGGAGGCACGGGTCGAAGCGTTGGTGGAACGCTGCGTGTTCGTTTCCCTGCACGAGCACCTCGGAGTCTTCCCGAAGCGCATCGAAGAGACACCGGACTACGTGCGCCACGGGCGGATGGCCACCGCGTTCGAAGGGCTGGCGGCGTCCTACTGGGACTGCGTGTTCGACAACCTCATGGACGGGATCTGCACGATCCACTCCCGGTCGGGGTGGCAGTGGGACGACGTCCTCCACGACCTGGGCATGCGGCTGTGCGACCTGGCCCACCAGGACTTCGTGACCCACTGCCTTCGGGTGTCGGACATCCAGCGAGCCCACGACGAGGGCCGGGTGGCGCTGGTGGCCTCCATGGAGGGGGCCGCCATGATCGAGCACGAGCTCGACCGCATCGATCTGCTGTACGGCTTCGGGGTGCGCGCCCTGGGCATCACCTACTCGGAGTCCAACGCGCTGGGTAACGGCCTGAAGGAGGCCCGCGACGGCGGACTCACGGTGTTCGGGAAGCGCGCGGTGGAGCGGATGAACAAGGTGGGCATGCTCATCGACTGCTCCCACTGCGGCGACCAGACCACCCTCGACACGATCGAGTGGTCCGAGAAGCCCATCGTCCTGAGCCACATCGGCGCCCGGGCCCTCTGGGACTCCAACCGCCTGGCGCCCGACGAGGTGCTCGAGGCGTGCGCGGCCAAGGGGGGTGTGATCGGCGTCGAGGCGGCGCCGCACACCACCCTGACGCCCACCCACCGGACCCATGGGCTCGACGCGTTCATGGAGCACTTCCAGTACATCGAGTCCCTGGTGGGGATCGACCACGTCGGCTTCGGGCCCGACACGCTCTACGGCGACCACGTGGGCCTGCACCGGGTGTATTCCGCCAACCTCTCGCTGAAGGAGTCCCGGGGCGGTGCCGAACCGGGGAAGGACTACCACCCCGTGGAGTACGTGGCGGGCCTCGAGAACCCCACCGAAGGATCCACCAACATCGTGCGGTGGCTGGTCAAGGAGGGCTACGACGACGACGCCATCGAGAAGGTGATGGGCGGGAACGCCCTCCGTCTGATGTCCGAGGTGTGGGGCTGATTCCGGACCGGCGCGCCCCGCCGGCGCTCCGTGCGACGGCCGGGGCGTGGATCGCAGCCGTCGCCACCCTGCTCGCCGTGGGGCCCTGGAGCGCCGCGGGCGGCCAGGAGGCCCCGGCGGGTACGGTCCGGAGCGCCCGCGTGGTCGCCGACCTCACGGCCGGCGACGGAAGTGCCGACGTGACCGTGGAATACCGGATCGGTGGGGTGGCGCCGGGGGACACGCTCCCCGGCCGCGTGCTGGCCTTCGGCGACTCCAGGATCTCCGACCTGACGGTCGGGGGGCGGGCGGTCCCGCTGGCCGCCGCCTCCGGGGTCGCATCGACGACCTCCCTGGTGGTGACGTCGCGCACCGGGGCCGGGGATGCGGTGGTGATCCTCCGGTACGTCGTGGCCGAAGCCGCCGCCCGCTCCGGCCCGGCCCTCCGGTTCCAGGTTCCCGTCCTGACCCTCGACCGACCCCCGGAGGCCTCGCAGCCCGGGCTGTTCGTGGCGGAGTTCCGGGTGCCCCGGGGATGGTCCGTGATGGAGGGCTTTCCCACCACGTTGGCCGGGGATCCGGACCGGCCGGGTGTCTACGTGGCCACGCTGCCGGTGGTCCCCTCGGTCCTGGGCCTGCGGGCGCGCACCGACGGCGTCTGGCGCCCGGGGCTGCCGACCCTGTTCGACGGGCTGGCGCTCCTGGTCCTGATCGGATTCTTCTGGGCCGCGTGGCGCCACATCCGGACGGCCCCGTGAACGGCCCAGGCTTCATCTTCTGGGGGCTGTTCGCCGCCTGTGGCCTGATCCTGGTCGGGTACGCCCTCTGGATGTGGTGGACCGAGCGATGACGGTCCAGACCGGGGTCTTCGCGGCGTACTTCGTGGTCGTGTTCGCCATCGGGTGGATCTCCCTCCGTCGCACGGCGAGCGACGAGGACTACTGGATCGCCGGGGGGGACCTGGGGTGGTTCGTGGGCGGGGCGACGCTGGCTGCGACCCACACGAGCGCGGGCACGTTCGTCGGGACCATCGGGGTGATGTACACGGCCGGCTGGTCGTTCGGATGGGTCCTGCTGTCCATCCCCCTGGCGTACTGGTTCGTGGCCGCCGTCCTCGCGCCCCGCTTCACCCGGGTCCGGCAGTTGACCCTGCCGGCCTTCATCGAGGCGCGGTACTACAGCAAGCGGGTCCGGGGCCTGGCCGCCGCCATCGTCCTGGTGGCCACCGTGGTCTACATCCAGGCCCAGATCGTGGCCGGCGGCCTGGTGGCCAACATCGTGTTCGGGCTGCCGGTGCAGCAGGGGATGGTGCTGTTCACGCTGGTGCTGCTGGCCTACACGGTGGTGGGCGGGATGGTGGCGGTGGTCTACACCGACGCCTTCCAGCTCGTGGTCATGTGCCTCGGGGCCGCGCTGGCTCTGCCCCTCACCGTCCGCCAGGTGGACGGGTGGGGACGGCTCTTCGAGCTGGTGGAGTCGGCCCAGCCGACGGTGTTCGCCTGGGGCACCCTTCCCGCCACGCTGCTCTTCACCATGGGCCTGGCGTTCTTCCTGGGCTCGGTGGCCACCCCGGAAAAGCTGATCCGCCTGTACGCCATGAAGGACATGCCCACGATCCGGCGGGGGGTGTTCTTCGCGGTGGTGGTGGTGACGTGCCTGAACCTCACCGTGTTCCTCATGGCCCTGGGCGCCATCGTCCTGTTTCCGAACCTTCCCACCGGAGACCTGGCCATGCCCATGGTGGCCACGGCGGTGCTGCCCCCGGCCCTGGGGGCCATGATGCTGGCGGCCATCACCGCCGCCATGATGTCGACGGTGGATTCGCTGCTGATCGTGGCGGGCTCGGCGCTCTCGGTGGACCTCTACCAGAACCTGGTCGATCCCGACGCCTCGCCCCGGCGTCGCGCCTGGGTGGACCGGACGGGCATCGTCGTGGTGGGCCTGGTGCCCCTGGTCCTCCTGCTGAGCGGGGTGGGGGAGGGCGAACTGGTGCAGTTCATCGTCCTGCTCTTCACGGCCCTCATGGCGGCATCCTTCGCGCTGCCCGTGGTGGGCGGGGTACTGTGGCGGCGCGCCACCCGGGAGGGGGCGGCCTCGGCCATGGTGGGCGGGGTGCTCTCGACCTTCGCCTGGGAGGTCTTCGGCAGCGAGGCCATCGACCCGGTCCTTCCGGGGATCATCGTCTCGGCCGTGTTGTTCGTGGGGGTCAGCCTGGCCACCCCGCCGCCGCCGGCCGCCGCGGTGGCGCCCTACTTCGAGCGCGACCCGAAGCCGGACGGGAGTCGGGGCT
Organism: Longimicrobiales bacterium; assembly: GCA_040216925.1. Classification (GTDB taxonomy): domain Bacteria; phylum Gemmatimonadota; class Gemmatimonadetes; order Longimicrobiales; family Gaopeijiaceae; genus JAJCZZ01. Next base: position 48,426 of record JAVJOF010000018.1, on the reverse strand, counting down.
AAAGTCCGGCGCGGCATCGGCCGACCTTCGAATCAGCGACTCGACGGTAGAGCCCCGAAGCGGATCAAACCCGACGAGACCCAACCCTTGATCAAGAGTCCAGCGTTCGGGTCCACCAACGAGTCACCGAAGGCCCCCGTCCCGGCATCGTCCGGGACGGGGGTTTTTCGCGTCGGGGGCGTGTGGCCCGTGGCGCCCCCGACCGGCCGCGCGGTATCCTAGACCCTCATCCCCACACGAGGAGCGCACCATGGCCGGAACCGGCGGATCCCTCGTCGCGCGCATGATCGGCGCGGCGATGTTGAGCACCGACACGTTCGAAGAGGTCGAACACGACGAGACCGCCACCGGCCAGGCCGCGACGGTCGTGGCCATGGTGGCCGCCGCCAGCGCCATCGGCGCTTCCGGCTCCGGGCTCTTCGCCGCCGGTTGGGCCGCCGTGGCGGCCGTGGTGGGCTGGGCCGTCTGGGCGGGTCTCACCTTCGTGATCGGTACGAAGCTCTTCGACGGCCGCGCCACCTGGGGCGAAGTGATGCGCGCCATCGGCTTCGCCCAGGCACCGGGGATCCTGTTGATCCTGGGGATCCTTCCCCTGATGGGCCTCTGGCTCTGGGCCGTTCCGATCTGGATGATGATCGCCGGCTTCATCGGCCTGCGGGAAGCGCTGGACATCGGAGGGTTCAAGACCTTCTTCACGATCCTCATCGGCGCCGTGGCGTACGCGTTCCTCCGCGCGCTCACTCCGTTCTAGGCCCGCCCTCATGGAGTTCGGCTGGAATCCGTCGACCTGGGTCTCCCTGTCTCCGTTCGGCCTCGGGAAGGAGAAGCCCCACCACTTCCGGGACATGGCCCGCATCCTCTGGGAGAACCGCGACGAACTCGAGTTCGGGATGCGGATCCTCAAGGACGGCGTGTGCGACGGGTGCGCCCTGGGCACCACCGGGATCCACGACTACACCCTCGACGGCGTGCACCTGTGCACGGTCCGGTTGGAGTTGTTGCGGCTGAACACGATGGGGGCGCTGGATCCGGCCCCTCTGGCCGACGTCCGGGACCTGGCGGGGATGGACGGAGACGCGCTCCGGAAGCTCGGCCGCATCCCGTTCCCCATGGTGCGGAAACGGGGCGACGCCGGGTTCCGGCGTCTGTCCTGGGACGAGGCGATGGCGCTCCTGACCGAACGGATCGGGGCCGTCGACCCGACACGGATGGCGTTCTACCTGACGTCTCGAGGCATCACCAACGAGACCTACTACGTGGCCCAGAAGGCCGCGCGGGTACTCGGGACCAACCACGTCGACAACTCGGCCCGGATCTGCCACGCGCCCAGCACGACGACGCTGAAGCGGTCGCTGGGTGCGGCGGCGTCCACCTGCTCGTACACGGACTGGATCGGCTCGGATCTGCTGGTGTTCTTCGGCTCCCACGTGGCCAACAACCAGCCGGTGGCCACCAAGTACATGTACCGGGCCAAGGAGCAGGGGACCCGGATCGCCATGGTCAATTCGTACCGTGAGCCGGCCATGGAGCGGTACTGGATCCCCTCCATCCTCGATTCGGCCGTGTTCGGCACCCAGCTCACGGATCACTTCGTGGGGGTCCACCAGGGCGGGGACGTCGCGTTCCTCAACGGCGTCCTGAAGCACGTGATCGCCGAGGGGTGGGTGAACCGCGCCTTCGTGGCCGACCACACCCGGGACTTCGAGGCACTGGAGGCGGACCTGGCCGCCCAGTCGTGGGAGGACCTGGAGCGCTACTCGGGAGTGTCCGTGGCCGAGATGCGGTCCTTCGCGGAGCTGGTCGGCAACGCCCGGAGCGCCGTGTTCGTCTGGAGCATGGGCATCACCCAGCACCGGTTCGGCGTGGACAACGTCCAGGCCATCGTCAACCTGGCCCTTGCCCGGGGATTCGTGGGGCGGGAGAAGTGCGGCCTGATGCCCATCCGTGGCCATTCCGGCGTCCAGGGGGGTGCCGAAGTGGGGGCGGTTCCCTGGTCGTATCCGGGGGGGCGCCCGGTGGGCGAGGCGAGCGCCGCAGAGATGACGGAACTCTGGGGATTCGAGGTGCCGTCGTTCCGGGGGCTCTCGGCCGTCGAGACCGTGCACGCGGCCCATCGGGGCGAGATCGACGCGCTATGGGCCGTGGGCGGCGACTACCTCGGCACGCTTCCCGACCCCGACTACTGCCGGGAAGCCCTGGAGCGCGTGCCGCTGCGGGTCCACCAGGACATCGTGCTGGCCCATCAGATGTTCGTGGAGCCGGCGGACACGGTGGTCCTGCTGCCTGCCACGACCCGCTACGAGCAGCCGGGCGGGGGCACGGAGACGTCCACGGAGCGGCGGATCATCTTCAGTCCGGAGATCCCCGGGCGCCGGATTCCCGAGGCCCGCGCCGAGTGGCAGGTACTGGCCGAACTTGCCGCACGGATCCGACCGGAACGTGCCCATGCGATCGCGTTCGCGGACGCCCACGCGGTCCGCGCCGACATCGCCCGGGCCGTGCCCTTCTACGCGGGCATCGAAGGCCTCCGGCACAAGGGCGACATGGTGCAGTGGGGTGGGACGCGGCTCTGCGAAGGAGGCCGCTTCGGGTTTCCGGACGGGCGCGCGCGGTTCATGGCCGTCGAGCCCCCCGAACTGGACATCCCGAAGGGCCACTTCCACCTGACCACCCGCCGGGGGAAGCAGTTCAACTCGATGGTCCAGGCCGCCCGCGACCCGCTGACCGGGAGCCTCCGCGACCACGTGTTCATGGCGGCGGAAGACGCCACCGCGCTGGGCCTGTCGGACGGCGACGCGATCACGCTCCGGTCCGAGGTCGGCACGATGACGGGGCGGGTCCGGATCGCGCCGGTGAAGCCCCGGAACCTCCAGGTCCACTGGCCCGAGGCCAATCCGCTCATCCGACGCGACGTGGTGGAGCCCCAGTGCGGGATCCCGGACTTCACCGCCGTGGTGGAGGTGGTGGCGGGCGGCAACGGGGCCGATCCGGCCATGGGCGGGGCCCGTCCGTGATGCCTGATTTCCTGGCCCAGGGGGGTGGGGCGGCGGCGGCGCCCCCCGGCGCCCCGTGAAGCCCACCGGCGCTCCGTCCCGCCCGGTTCGCGTTCGCCGCGTCCGCAACGGGGAGGTCCGCCGCGAGCGGGACGCGGTGGCCACGGAAGAGCCCCTGGAGGTGCGCGTCGCGTGGATCGATCCGGCCACGGGCGAGCGGCGGGCCGAGGCGGTGGCCGTGACCATGCGCACCCCGGGTCACGACTACGAACTGGCGGCGGGGTTCCTCTCCGGAGAGGGCGTCCTGGCCCGGCCGGAGCATCTCCACGAGATCACCTACTGCCGCAGCGGCCGGGGCCCCCAGGAGTACAACGTGGTCGAGGCCCGGCTCCACCCGGGGGTGTCGTTCGACCTGGAGCGGGTCCGGCGCAACGTCTACACGACCTCCAGTTGTGGGGTGTGCGGCAAGGCGTCCCTGGATGCGGTGGAGGCCCTGGGGTACCCGATCCTGGACGACGACGGCTGGTCGATGGATCCCGATCTGATTCCCGGGCTGCCGGACCGCCTGATGGCCGAACAGGGTGTGTTCCAGCGCACGGGAGGGCTGCACGCCGCAGGCCTGTTCGATGCGACCGGAACGCTGGACGTGCTCCGCGAGGACGTGGGACGCCACAACGCCGTTGACAAGGTCGTCGGGCGCCGGGTGCTGGACGGGCGCCTGCCTGCTCCGGACCGGGTCCTGGTGGTCAGCGGACGCGCCTCCTTCGAGCTCGTCCAGAAGGCCGTGGCGGCAGGCATCCCCATGCTCGTGGCCGTGGGTGCGCCGTCCAGCCTGGCGGTGGACCTGGCCGAGAGGTTCGGGCTGACCCTGGTGGGCTTCGCCCGCGACGGCGGCTTCAACGTGTATTCCGGTGCCGCCCGACTCGGCCTCTGACCGCCCGGCCCGCTTCCTCGGGGCGGTGCTGGCCGGGGGCGCGGGGCGGCGGTTCGGGCGTCCGAAGGGACAGGTCCGCCTGGGCGGCCGTTCCCTGCCGGACCGGGCGGCCGATACGCTGTCCCGGTGCTGTGCCGAGGTGGTGGTGGTGAGCACCGTGCCGGTGGATACCACGCGTCGGGTGATCCCCGACCGGCCGGAGGGGATCGGTCCCGTCGGGGGCCTCCACGCCGCGCTCCGCGAAGCCGACGCGGGAGGCCGGATGGGCGTTCTGGTCCTGGCCTGCGACCTCCCCCTGGTCCCGCCCGCGGTCCTCGAAGCCCTGGCTGCCGCCCTGGGCGACGGCACCGCCGTGGCGCCGACCCGGGCGGGCGGCGGCATCGAGCCGCTGTGCGCCGCGTACGGCCTCCGGGCTCTTCCCGGCGTCGCGTCGGCCGCCACGACGGGGGGTGGATCGCTCCACGCCCTCTTCGACGCCGTCGGCGGGCGCGCGGTCGAGGCGGCGGCTCTCGGCGCCGGGCCGGACACGTTCCTCAACGTGAACCGCCCCGACGACGCCGAGCGCGCCCGGGTCCTGCTTGCCGGCCGGGCCGCCCAGGAGGTCGGACCGTGACGCCGCTTCCCCCGGTGGTGTGCGTGATCGGAAAGAAGAAGTCCGGCAAGACCACCACGGTCGTGGGGCTCGTGGCCGAGCTCGCCTCCCGGGGCCGCCGGGTGATGACCCTCAAGCACGGGCACGGCTTCCGGTTGGACACGGAGGGCACCGATTCCTGGCGGCACGTCCACGAGGGCGGGGCCGAGCGGGTGGTCATGGCCGGACCGGAGGGGGTCGGCGTGGTGGGGGGCTGGGGCCCTTCCGGCGAGCCGTCGCTGGAAGAACTCGTGGCCCGCTACGTGGCCGATGCCGACGTGGTCGTGGCCGAGGGCTTCAAGGACTCCTCCGCCCCCCGCATCGAGGTCTACCGCCGGGCCGTCCACGAGGACCCCTGGCTGGACCCGTCGGCGCCGCCGGACCCCCGCTACGTGGCCGTCCTCACCGACGTTCCCGGCCTGGCCGCTCCGGTGCCGGTCCTGGACGTGGACCATCCCGAGCGATTCGTACGCCTGGCCGACCTGGTGGAGGCCCGGTTCGAAGCGGCGCTCGGCCGCGCCCCGGGGGGGCCGTCGTAGCGCCGTCGCCTGCGGGATCCGCCCTCGGGTCGGCCGGCTCGGCCGCCCCGGCGACTCCGTCTCCCGGCGAGCGCCTGGTGTCCCTGGACGCGTTCCGCGGCCTGACCATCGCGGCCATGATCCTGGTCAACAACCCGGGTAGCTGGGCCCACGTCCACCCGCCCCTCCGCCATGCGGCCTGGCACGGGTGGACGCCCACGGACCTGATCTTTCCCTACTTCCTGTTCATCGTGGGCGTGGCGGTGCCGTTCAGCTTCGCCAGGAGACTGGCCCGGGGCGACGACCGGGGAGCCCTGTTCCGCCACGCGGTCCGCCGCGGCCTCGTCCTGATCGGCCTGGGCCTGCTCATGCGGGCGGTTCCGGACTTCGACCTCCTGGACATGCGGTACTACGGGGTGCTCCAGCGCATCGGGCTGGTCTACGTCGCGGCCGCGGGCCTCTACCTCTGGTTCGGTCCCCGGGCCCGGGCGGGGTGGGTCGCGGGCATCCTCCTGGGGTACTGGGCCGTCATGACGCGGGTGCCGGTGCCCGGGTTCGGAGCCGGCGACCTCAGCCCCGACGGCAACCTGGCGGCGTGGCTGGACCGGCTCCTTCTCGACGGCCACCTCTGGCAGGACACGTGGGACCCGGAGGGGCTGCTGTCCACCGTGCCGGCGGTGGCCACGACGCTCCTGGGCCTCGCCACCGGCGAATGGCTCCGGTCCGGCCGGAGCGGCCCGGTCCTGACCCGGGGGATGCTGCTGGCGGGCGTGGCCCTCTCCGCGGTGGGCCTGGCGTGGGGGTGGGTCTTTCCCATCAACAAGAACCTCTGGACCAGCTCGTACGTGGTCTTCACCGCCGGAACGGCGTTGATCCTCTTCGGTGCGCTGTTCCAGGCCATCGACGTCCGGAGGTGGCGGGGGGCATGGCACCGCCCCATGGTCATCTACGGCATGAACGCCATCGCGGTGTTCGTCCTGTCGGGCATGCTGACCAAGGCCCTGACCCGGATCCGACTCCAGGGCCCCGACGGTCCGTCGCTGTACGGCTGGCTCTACGAACACGGCTTCGCGTCGTGGGCCGGCCCCGTGAACGGGAGTCTCGCGTTCGCGTGGGTGTACGTCGTGTTCTGGCTGGCCGCCATGACCCTCCTGCACCGCCGGGGGATCCACATCAAGGTGTGAGCCCGGCACGTCTTGCAGCAGGGCGCGGAGGTCTGGCATGTTCCTCCGTCCTGCCGACCCATGCACCCCACGCCATGACCTCGAAGACCCTGTTCGCCGTCGCCCTGCTCGTGCCTCTGACCGCCGCGTGCGGAGGAGGCGCCGACCCCGCACCCGCCACGCCCGCGCCCGCTCCTACGGCTCCGGCCGTCGCGCCTCCGGCATCGGCCGAAGCAGGCGGCGCGCTCTACAGCGACGCTCAGGCCCAGCGCGGACGCCAGGTCTTCCGCGACAGTTGTGCCGAGTGCCACTACTCCTCGGAGATGCGCGACGACGCCTTCCAGTTCGAGTGGGAGCGTCGCACGGTGGGGCAGCTTCTCAACCACGTGGTGGGAAGCATGCCGGACGACGCGCCGGGGTCCCTGCCCATGGGCGAATACGTGGACGTGATCGCCTACATCCTCTCGCTCAACGGATTCCCCGCCGGCTCCGGAGACCTGACTGCGGATTCGCCGGGGCTGGAGACGCGGCTCGCGGCACCCGGAGGCGCGCCATGACCCTCCACCGCCGGGACTTCCTGAAGGGGGTTGCCGGTGCCGGGGCGGGTCTGGCGTTGACCGGGACCCCGGGCTCGGCTGCGGGGCCGCGGCTGTCCGGAGCGCCGGCCGTGCGGTCCCGTCAGGCGGCCGATGTGGTGGTCGTCGGCGGCGGCGCCTTCGGGGCGTGGACGGCGCTTCATCTCCAGCGCGGGGGAGCGCAGGTGACGCTGGTCGATCAGCACGGCCCGGCGAATTCCCGTGCCACGTCCGGAGGCGAGACCCGGGGCGTGCGCACCAGCTACGGAGACCGGCCCCACGGACTCCAGTGGGGGGAGTGGGCCGCCGAGTCCATCCGCCGGTGGAAGGCCTGGGACGAGGAGCACGCCGGGGATCTCCTGCCGCCCCTCTACTTCACGACGGGCGACGTGATCCTCCGCGAGGAGATGGAGCCGTTCCTCGAACGCACCATGGAGAACTGGGACACCATGGGCCGCGAGTACGAGGTGCTCACGCCCGAGGAGGTCCGGTACCGGTGGCCGGCCATCCACACCCCGGACATCCAGGTCGCCGTCTACGAGCCCGACGCCGGCGTGGTGCGGTCGCGCCGGGCCATCGAGTCCGTGGTCCAGGTCTTCCAGCGGGAAGGGGGCACGGTGCGGGTCGGCAGGGTCGGGGAGTTTCCCGGCGGTTCGGGGGACCTGAACGCCATCACCCTCGACGACGGGACCGCGCTGGCCGGCGCCCAGTTCGTCTTCGCGTTGGGACCGTGGTTCCCGAAGTACTTCCCGGAGCTCCTGGGCAAGCGGATCCGCATCCGGACCCTGGGCCACGTCTACTACATCGCCACGCCGCCGGGAGACATGCGGTTCCAGTTCCCCAACATCCCCAGCTACAACGTGCCGGGGGTGACCGGCTGGCCGGCCCTGCCCCAGGACTTCCGTGGCTTCCGGATCCGGACGGGGGGTCATCGGGGCGACGATCCCGACACCAGCGTGCGGTGGATCGACGCCGAGTACCACGACCGCCCGAAGGAGGTGCTCGGCACGTACTTCCCGGCCTTGGCCGAACAGCCCATCAACGAGACGCGGGCCTGCCACTACTGCGGCAGCGTGAGCCGGAACTTCATCATCGATCGGCACCCCGACCACGCCAACGTGTGGCTCACGGGCGGAGGCAACGCGGAGGCGTTCAAGCAGGGGCCGGTCCTCGGCGACTTCATCGCGAACCGGATCCTCGGGCACGTGCCCGACGACGACGAGCTGGCCGCGTCCTTCCGGATTCCCGAAGAGGAGTTCGAAGAGGACGAGGGCGGCTTCGAGCCCTAGGGCTTCCCTAGACCATCGCACCCGATCCCATGTCGGGATGGTCCCGGACGAAGCGGACGAGGTGATGGACGTAGGACGCGAAGGGCGGACAGCGGATGCCGCTTCCCTGCAGGTCCCGCAGGGTCCCGGTCACGTCGTAGGTGGCGCGGTGGTCGTAGTAGTCGACGGCTTCCGGGGGGATGCCGGTGAGGGCGCGGACGCCGGGCACCCAGTGCGTGGCGCCCCGGGCCAGCCACAGCGGCAGCGGCACCTGCACCACACGCCGGCCCGCGGCCCGGCCCACGTCCCGGAGCATGCCTCCCACGGTGTCGGGCGACGGATCGGCCAGATGGTAGGTGCGGCCCGACGAATCGTCGCGGGCCGCCAGCGCCGCCAGGGCGTCCACCACGAAGTCCCGGGGTACGATGTTGACCGTGAGCCGGTCCACGTCGCCGGACACCGGAACGAACGCCACCCCCCGCTGCCGCACCACCAGGCGGACGAACATGTAGGCGCCGTCGAGCTTCCGGGTCGCGCCGTCCGTGCTGTCGCCGACCACCGCAGCGGGGCGGTAGATCGTGCAGGGAACGCCCCGGGCCATGGCGTCGCGGACCACGACCTCGGCGCGGTACTTGGTGGCCTCGTAGTGGTTCTTGAACGTCTGCCCGCGGTCGAGGTCCGACTCCCGGAACCGCCCCTCGAACCGGCCGCTGACGTAGCAGGTGCTCACGTGGTGCACGCGGCGGAGGCCGGGCGCGGCTTCCGCGAGTTCCAGGAGGTGGCGGGTGCCGTCGACGTTGACGCGCTCGGCCATGTCGGCGGGCACCTCGAGGTCGTAGACGGCCGCCAGATGGTAGATCTCCCCGAGGTCGCGCCGGAGTGCCGCCGGGTCGGCGAGCCCCGCGGCCGGGCGGGTGATGTCTCCTTCCAGCAGCCGGAGCCGTTCCGCGGCCTCCGGCCGGTCCCTCAGGATGCCCGCCACCGCCTCCCGGGCCGCGGCCGCCCAATGAGGCTGGACCAGACAGACCACCGTGCGCTCGGGGTCCCGGTCCAGGAGGCGGGGCACGAGGGCATGTCCGAGGAACCCCGGGAAGCCGGTCACGAGCGTGGTGGGCATGGCCGCCAACGTCCGCGGTGGGCACGGTGCGTGCAAGGCCATGGGGTTCAGGGTCCGGCTCCACGGATCGGGCCCTGGGGACACTACCGGGCCGGGGGGCCCTCCGACTAGGATGAGCGCATGACCGCCACCACCGCTGCCGACGCCCAACGGGACGCTCAAGACGCTTCCTCCCGGAGCCGGGGGCGGTGGGCTCTCGGCTTCGTGGCGGCGGCGGTGGTGGCGCTGGCCCTGGTGCCGATCTACCTCGGTCAGCGCGTGGTCGAGGTGCAGCGGGAGATCGGCGACGTCCTCGAACCGGCGCGGGTCATCGGAAGCCGCCTTTCCCTGGTCCAGGCGCGCCAGATGGTCCGCTTCCAGTCGTTCCTGCTCACGGGCGACCTGAGCTACGTGGCCGACTACGAGAACGCCCTGGGCACGGAGGCGGATCTCTACGAGGAGCTCAGCCGCGTGGTGCAGGGCATGGACCTGGAGGTCCGCGAGCGCCTGGCCCGCCTGTCCACACAGGTCGGTCTGTGGCACCTGAACCACCAACTGGCCTTCGATTCCGACGAGGCACGACGGGCCGTGGTGCGCGACGGACTGGATCGCGAGCGATCTCGCTATTCGGAGGTGCAGAGCGCCGCGCTGGCCCTCGAGCAGGCCCTGCAACGCGAGGTGGAGGCCGGCCGCCGCAGGGTGGCCCGGACCCACGAGCTGCAGACGTCCATCACCCTCTGGCTCGTGGTGTTGGCGCTGGGCGCCACGGTGGTCGTGGGCCAGGTGGGTCGGCGCCTCGGGATGGTCACCCGGGAGGCGGAAGAGCGGCGGCGACAGGCCGTGGAGGCCCGCCGGGAGATCGACGCGCTGCTGGAAGCGACGGGGGAAGGCGTACTCGGCATCGACCTCGAGGGTCGCTGTATCTCGCTCAACCGTGCCGGGTCGGCGCTGCTCGGTGTTCCCGAGCGCTCCCTCCGGGGTGCCGACGTCCACGACGCCATCCACCACACCCGGCCCGACGGCACCGTGCGGCCCCGGGACGAATCCCGGATTTTGGCCGTTCTCCGGGACGGCGGGCGGGCCTCGTCGTCCGGCGACGTGCTCTGGCGCTGGGACGGTACGTCCTTTCCCGCGCGGTGGTCGGTGCAACCCATGGTCGACGGGCTCGAAGTCCGCGGGGCCGTGCTCACGTTCGCCGACACGACGGAGATCGTGAGGAAGGAGGACCAGTTGCTCCGGGCCGTCCGGATCCGCGACGAGGTGGTCTCGATCGTCTCGCACGATCTGAAGAATCCGCTGGGCGTCGTGGCGGGAGCGGCCGAACTCCTGCTCGAGCTCCCCCTCGAGGAGGAGGATCGCCGTCGGCAGGCGGAGATCATCCGCCGCAGCGCCGATCGGATGCGGGAACTCGTCGAGGACCTGCTGGACGTCTCCCGCATGGAGGCCGGGGCCCTCGTCCTGCGGCCGGGAACGGAGGACGTGGGTCCCCTCCTCGACGACGTGGCCGACTACTTCCGACCCCAGGCGGAGGACCGGGGCCTGGATCTGGACGTGGTGGTGCTCCCCGGTACGACGCAGGCGCGCTTCGACCAGGATCGGATCCAGCAGGCGCTGTCGAACCTCATGGCCAACGCGCTGAAGTTCACCCCGAGCGGCGGGCGGATCCTTCTGGAGGCGCAGCCGGCCGAGGGCATGACGGGCGTGGCGCTGTCGGTGATCGACACGGGGCCGGGAATCCCCCGCGAGCAGCAGGACCATCTCTTCGACCGCTTCTGGCAGGCCAGCCGCGACGACCGTACGGGCTCCGGCCTCGGACTGGCCATCGTGCGCGGGATCGCCGAGGCGCACGGCGGCCGGGTGGACGTCGAGTCGAGGGTCGGGGAGGGGAGCCGCTTCACGATCTACCTCCCCTCGGCGGGCCCCGAGCCGGAGGAGATCGGGGCGTGAGTGGTCCCATGATGGATCGGCCGCTGACGCCCCTCCACTTCCTGGACCGCGCCGCGGAGCTCTTCGGGGGCAGGGAGGTCGTGGCGGTGGAGGGGGCGGAGCGGCGGACGCGGACGTGGGCGCAGATCCGCCGGGACGCGGGGCGGGCGGCCGACGCGCTGGTCGCCGCCGGTGTGGCTCCGGGCGACCGGGTGGCGGTCCTGGCGTGGAACAGCCACGCCCACCTCGACCTCTACTTCGCCGTACCCGCCGCCGGCGCGGTCCTGCTGATGGTCAACGTGCGCCTGGCTCCGGAGCAGGTCGGGCGGATCCTGGAGCATGCCGGGGCAGGCGTCGTCCTGGCCGAGGCCGAGTTCGTGCCGCTGGTCGACGCGGCCCTGGCCCTCCGCCGGAGCGAGGGGGAGCAGCCGGGGAACGGAGCGCCGGTGCGCATGGTCCTCGACCCGCGGGAGTCCGGGGCGGTGCCCGGCTGGACGTCCTGGCCGGAGGCCGTATCGGCGGCGGAGGGCGCCCGTCTGCCCCGTCCGGCGTGGGCCGAACCGGCCGACGAGCGCGCGCCGATGGGGCTCTGCTACACGTCCGGCACGACCGGCGAGCCCAAGGGCGTCCTCTACAGCCACCGGGCCGTGGCCCTCCACACGCTGGCCATCAGCCTTCCCGACGGCTTCGGGCTGTCGGAGGCGGATACCCTCCTGCCCGCCGTGCCGATGTTCCACGCCAACGGCTGGGGCCTGCCGTACGCAGCGGCCATGACCGGGGCCGGCCTCGTCCTGCCTGGACCCCGGCCGGACGCAGCCCTCCTGGCCGACCTCCTGGAGGCCGAGAGGGTCACGTTCGCCGCCGGCGTCCCGACCGTGTGGCGCGGCGTCCTCGACGAGCTGCGCGCCCGGCCACGGCGCCTGGCCGGGGGTCTACGGATCCATGCCGGAGGGGCGCCCACGCCGCCGGCGATGCTGGAGGCGTACCGCCGGGAATTCGGCGTCGAGATCGTCACCGGCTGGGGAATGACCGAGCTGACGCCCGTGGGCATGGTGACGCACCCGCGGCGTCACCTGACCGACGCATCGCCCGAGCGGCTCCTCGACGTCCGCACCTCCCAGGGCACCCCGCTGCCCTTCGTGGAGGTCCGGGTCGTGGACGACGGGGGGACGGCGGTACCCTGCGACGGCGAGACGCCGGGGGAACTGGAGGTCCGGGGGCCCTGGGTCACCGCGGGATATTACCGCCGCGCGTCGGACGACTCCTTCCGGGACGGATGGTTGCGTACCGGCGACGTGGCCACGGTGGACGTGGACCGGTACGTCCGCCTGGTGGATCGCACCAAGGATCTGATCCGCAGCGGCGGTGAGTGGATCTCCAGCGTGCGACTGGAGCATCTCCTGGCCGGCCACCCGGGCGTGGCCGAGGCGGCGGTCGTGGCCGTGCCCGACGACCGGTGGGGCGAGCGGCCCTGGGCCACGGTCGTGCCGCGCGGCGGGCCCGGTTCGGTGTCCGAACCGGAGGTCCTGGGCGTGCTGGAAGGCCACGTCCCGCGCTGGTGGGTCCCGGACCGGGTGATCTTCGCCGACGCGATCCCGCTGACCGCCACCGGGAAGTACGACAAGAAGGCGCTGCGCGCCCGCTATCGCCCTCCGGAGGGGTGAGCCGGGCCGCCCCGCTTCCATCCCAGGAGTGCGGCCACTTCGTTCGTCGTGATCCGGCCCACCCGCTGGGCCACCAGGGCGTCGGCCTCGGATGTCGAGTCCACGGTCCAGACGGCCATGGGAACGCCCGCAGCGTGGTAGCGTGCGGCCAGGAGGTCGTCTTCGAGCAGGAGCGAGGCGCGCAGATCGACCAGGGCGCGCTCGTCTCCCCGGGCCCGCACGAGGGATTCTCCGACTTCGTCGGCATCGTCCACGATGTAGCCGATGCGCAGCGCCGGCTCCTGGCTCCGCATCCGATCGAGGAGCGTCCAGTTCATGGCGATGAACACGGTGCGGTCCAGGAGGTCCGCCTCGGTGGCGATCCGGACCATCCGGTCCAGGTCCTCCAGTTCACGGAAGCCCTTCACTTCGGCGTAGATGGGGCCGGCCCGGTCGGCGCAGGCCTCGAGCGCCTCCGCCAGGGTCGGGATCCGCTCCTCGGCGAAGCCGTCGCCGAACCACGACCCGGCGTCGAGCTTCTTGAGCTGGGCCAGGGTCCGGCGCTTGAGGGGCCCCACGCCGTTCGTGGTGCGGCTCAGCATGTCGTCGTGGAACAGGACGGGGGTTCCGCACGCCGCGGTGTGGATGTCGAACTCCACGGCGTCGGCCCCGGCGTCCCACGCGGCGGCGAGGGCCGCGAGCGTGTTCTCGGGGGCGACGGCGCTGAAGCCGCGGTGGGCGATGATCTCGGCGTCGGCCGGTGTCACGCCGTGCCGTCCCCGGATCCCCCGGCCGGCCCGGTGGGGTCGCCGCTCCGGAGCTGCTGGTGGAACTCGGCCACCTCGGTCAGACGGCGCACGGAGTGCTCCATCGACTCGATCTGCTGTTCCATCAGGGCCATGCGCCGGTCCATGATGCCCACGGTCTCGTCGAGACCCTTGTGCTCGAACAGCTTGGACAGGGCCTCGACCGTGGGCTTGAGGGCGAACCGGGCCGTGACCCCGATGACGGGAATCAGCACGATGGAGATGCCCATGATGGTGGCCACGAGTCCGACGAGGTCGACGGGCACCAGTTCCATGTCGGGCGTCCTCCGGGTTGCAGGCGTGGGAGCGGCGGGGCAGGCTTTCGAAGATACGACCGGTGCGTGGCCGCGACGAGGGTCGTTCCAACCGCGCCCCCCTCCGGCCCGTCCAAGCTGGTGACGGACGAGACCGACCACATGTCCCGTTTCCCCCCGGGGGACGCAGTGGGTGCTGTGCCCATCGAAGCGACCGACGTCCAGCGAGCGGCCGGTGGCGACCATCAGGCCTTCGAACGCCTGTATCGCGACCATGTGGGGCGGGTGTTCGCCCTGGCGCTCCGCATGGCGGGAGACCGCGCGGCCGAGGACCTCACGCAGGAGGTCTTCATCCGGGCCTGGGAGAAGCTGGGCACCTTCCGCGGCGACGCGCAGTTCGGGACCTGGCTGCACCGCCTGGCGGTGAACCTGATCCTTTCGAGGCGGGAGACGATGCGGAAACGGGACGCGCGGCACGTGGCATCGGAGGGCGTGGTGGAGCGACTCCGGGCCCCGACCCGACGGAGTTCGGGCGCGGCGCTCGATCTCGAGGCGGCGGTGCAGACGCTCCCGGACGGGGCCCGGCAGGTCTTCGTCCTCTATGACGTGGAGGGGTACGGGCACGAGGAGATCGCGAACCGCATGGGCATCTCGGTGGGGACCTCGAAGTCCCAGCTGCACCGGGCGCGCATGCTGCTCCGACGACACCTGGACTGACATGAGTGAACACGAGCGTTGGACCCACCGGCTGACCGAGTACGTGGACGGCGACCTGTCGCCCACCGACCGGGAGGCCTTCGAGCGGCACGCCGACGGGTGCGCGGCCTGCCGCGAGGCCGTGGAGGAGATCCGCACCGTCGTGGCGGCAGCCCGCGCGATGGGACCGGTCGAGCCTCCCCGCGACCTCTGGCCAGGGATCGAGCGCGTGGTGTCCCGGCGGCTGCCGGGGGCCGTGGAGCGTTCGGTCATCCGGCTTCCCACGGCGCCCCGACGGGTTCCTGAGCCGGTGGCACCGTCTGGACGCAGACTCCTCTCGACGCCTCAGCTCGCGGCGGCGGCGGTCCTTCTGGTGATGGCTTCGGTGGCCGGGACCCTGGCCCTCGGCCCGGGGCTGGCGGCACCGGACGACGGCGTGCCCGTCGCTCCGTCGGCGGTTCGGGCGGTGTCCACCGGGGACGGGTCCGCGCCGGGCGCGAACCCGGAGCTGGCACAGGACGTGGCGGACCTGGAAGCCGCGCTGAGCGAGGCGCGGGACCGGCTGGACCCGAACACCGTCCGGATCCTCGAGAAGAACCTGGCGGTCATCGAGCGCGCGATCGTCGAGTCGCGCCAGGCGCTGGCCCTCGATCCCGAGAACGAGTACCTGCGCCAGCATCTCGATCGGGCCGTGGAGCGGAAGCGGGACTACCTCGAAGAGGCCACGTCGATCGCGGCGTGGTCGAGCTGATGACCCCGTTCCTCCTGGCTGTGGCCCTGGCCCTGGGACCGGCACCCGGCGACACCGTGGTGGACGTCCGGCGCGGCGATCGGCTGGTGGTCGAAAACTTCTCGGGCTCGCTCGTCGTACGGGGGTGGGACCAGGATCGTCTGGAGGTCCGGGGAGAGCCCGGCGACCGGGCGGAGGTCGCACTGACACGAAGCGGATCGGAGCTGACGCTCCGGCCGTCCTCCCGGCGGGGTCGGGGGCGGGAGGTGGATGCGGTGGTGCGGGTGCCCCGATGGATGGAACTGCAGATCGGGGGCCGGGAGGTGGAGGTGTCGGTGAGTCAGGTGGAGGGCGGGGTGAGCGTCCGGAACGTGGAAGGCGACATCGACGTGTCGGCCAGCCGCGGCCCGGTCCGGATCCGTTCGGTGGACGGAGAGGTCCGCGTGACCGACGTGGAGGGACGCGTCGAGGCGCGGTCCCAGGGAGACGACGTGACGCTGATCCGGGTGGTGGGCGACGTGGACGTGGAGTCCGGGAGTGGGGACCTGCTCCTCCAGGACGTGGACGCGGCGTCGCTCCGGGCCGAGACGCTGGACGGCGACGTCCGGTTCGACGGGCCGATCCGCCGGAGTGGGCGGTACGAGATCTCGGTGCACGACGGAGACGCGATGGTGGCGATTCCCCGTGACGCGGGCCTGGCCATGGAAGTGGCCACGTTCGACGGGGAGTTCATGTCGGAGTTTCCGATCATGCTGCAGCGGTACCGGGGCGGGCGCTCCTTCAGCTTCACGCTGGGAGACGGTAGCGCCTCGATGAAGATCCAGGTGTTCGACGGAGAGATCCAGTTGCGGGCCCGGCGGTAGGCGTCGGGTCGGGTGGGTCGGGGAAGGCACAGACGAGGAGGGGACATGCGACGGTTGTGGAGCGGAGTGACGCTGGCGTTGGTGATGACGGTGGCGGGTGCCGGGGAGCTCTCGGCGCAGACGAGCAGCATCGAGCGGGCCCTGGAGCGGGCCGGCCGCGCTCTGGAACGCGCCTTCGACGGGGTGGGCCGCGTCATGGAGCGGGCCTTCGATCGGGGCAGCGACGCGGTGCTGGTCCAGGCGGCCGACGACTTCCGGTGGACCGGCCGGCTCGACCGTGGCCAGATCCTCGAGGTCAAGGGACTCAACGGCGACGTGGTCGTCGAGCGCGCATCGGGGTCGGATGTCGAAGTCACGGCCACCGCAGAGGCCCGCCGGTCCGATCCCGACGAGGTCCGGGTGGAGCTGGTGGAGCATGGAGAAGGGGTGACCATCTGCGCCGTCTACCCGACGCCGCGAGGGGAGCGTGAGAACTACTGCGCCCCGGGCTCCGAGGGCCGGATGAACAACCGGAACAACGACACGCAGGTCCGGTTCGTCGTGCGCCTGCCCGAAGGCGTTCGCCTGGCCGGCCGCACCGTGAACGGAGACGTCGAGGCGCTCGGGCTCGCGTCCGACGTGACGCTGACCACGGTCAACGGCGACGTGGACGTGGCCACCACCGGGTACGCGGAAGCCTCCACGGTGAACGGATCCATCGAGGCCCGCATGGGCCGCATGGACCCGGAGGGCGGCCTCAGCTTCAAGACCGTGAACGGCAGCGTGACCCTCGACCTGCCCGACGATGTCGATGCCGATCTGGACGCGCGCTGGGTGAACGGGGGGCTCGAGTCGGACCTTCCCTTCCGCCTGGAGGGGCGCATGACCCGCCACCGTGCGCAGGGCGTGCTCGGCCGGGGCGGTCCCGAACTGTCCGTAACGACCGTGAACGGATCCATCCGGATCCGATGACCAGGAACGTACCGATGGAACGAACCATGAAGACGACGCTCGTGGCCCTCGCCCTGACCGCCACCGTAGCCGGGGGAGTCGATGCGCAGGAAGCGCACCGCCTGCGTGGCGCGGATGTGGCCATCTACAACCTGGCCGGCCGGGCGGAGGTACGCCGCGGCACCGGCTCGGAGGTGGTCGTGCGCCTCGCCCGGGGCGGCGCGGACGCACAGCGCCTGGACGTGGTGGTCGGCGAGATCCGGGGGCGCGAGACGCTCCGGGTGATCTACCCCGACGACGAGGTCATCTACGAGGGCATGGGCCGGGGCAGCAACACGAACCTCCGGGTCCGGGACGACGGCACCTTCGGAGGTGGCGGGGGCGGCGAGCGTGTGCGGATCCGCGGAAGCGGTCGCGGTCTGGAGGCCTGGGCCGACCTGGTGGTGGAAGTGCCCGCCGGCCGGTCGCTCTCGCTGAACGTGGCGGCCGGCGACGTGGAGCTCGACGGGGTCGACGGGCGCATCAGCGTCGATACCGGCAGCGGTCAGGTCACCGCCACGGACATGCGGGGGGCGCTGTCCATCGATACCGGCTCGGGCGGGATCCGGGTCACGGGCATGGACGGAGACCTCCTGGTGGACACCGGGTCCGGCTCGGTGGTGGTGCGGGACGTGGCCGGTCGCGACGTGACGGTCGATACGGGGTCGGGCCGTGTGACCGGCTCCGGGATCCGGGCCGACGCGCTCCGCGTGGACACGGGGTCCGGGAGCATCGAACTGGACGACGTCACGTCGGCGGACGTGGTGCTCGACACCGGATCCGGCAGCGTCGATATCGGGCTGACCCGGGACATCGACCGGCTGGACATCGACACCGGGTCGGGCTCGGTCACGGTCCGCGCCCCCGCGTCCCTGGGCGCGGACGTGGAGGTGGACACCGGAAGCGGCGGCATCGACGTGGACTTCGCGGTCCAGGTGCGCACGGTCCGCCGCGACCATCTGGAAGGCCGCATCGGCGATGGCCAGGGACGGATCCGGATCGACACCGGCTCCGGGAGCATCCGCCTCGTCCGGAACTGACGGGGGCGGAGCAGGAACGGCGGCCCGGGGCTCTCGAGTCCCGGGCCGCGTGTCGTTTCAGGACCCCCGGCGCGCCCAGGGCCGCCAGGGCCGCTTCTTCTCCCGGGGGAGCTGGATCCAGAACGCGCTTCCCCGGTCCGGGCGCGGTTGGACGCCGCACTGCCCGCCGATCCGCTGGATGCCCCGGCGCACGATGGCCAGGCCGATCCCGGTGCCCGGCCGAACGTCGCCGTCGGCCAGCCGCTCGAACACGCGGAAGATCCGTTCCTCCTGACCGCGGGGCACGCCGATGCCGTTGTCCTCCACCCAGAGGCGGACCTGGGTCCCGAACTCCTCGGTCCGGAGCGTGACCTCCGGCTTGCGGTCGTCGGGCACGAACTTCACGGCGTTCGAGAGGAGGTTGGCCACGACCTGGACGAGCGTCGTGTGGTTGCCGAGGACGGTGGGAAGGGGCTCGCGAACGGTCAGGTGGGCCGACGCTTCCGTCAGGTACGCCTGGACCTGGTCGCGGGCCGACTCGATGACCGAAGCCAGGTCGACGGGCTTCAGCTCGATCTGTTCGAAGCTCAGGCGTGAGTAGGCGAGCAGGTCGCTGATGAGCCCCTCGGACTGCGCTCCGGATGCGATGATCCGGCGGGCGTAGTCCCGCGCCTCGGGGTCGAGGGTCGAGCCGAAGTTCTGCAGGAGGGCGTGGGCGAAGCCCTGCATCGTGCGGAGCGGCGCCCGGAGGTCGTGGGACACCGAATAGGCGAACGACTCGAGCTCGTCGTTGGCCTGCTGGAGTTCCTCCGCCAACGTGCGGTACCGCGCTTCGCTCAGCCGGAGCGCCTCCTGCGCTTCGAGGCTCTCCGAGTAGGCGGCGACGGACGTCGCGAGGTTGGCGGCCAGTGCCGTCTTCCGGTCGCTCCACCCGAGGGCGTCGGGCGATGCCAGCACCAGGGCGCCCTTGGCTTCCGGGCCCCCCATGAGCGGAAAGGCCGCGAAGAACCCGAGGCGCTGGCCCCGAAGCCACTCGGGGCGGTCCCGCTGGAGCTGCTTCGGGTCCTGGACCACCGCCGGGCGGCGGCTCTGGACCACGGTGCCGGCCAGGGAGCCGTGCACGAGGGATTCCCAACTCGCGTCGTCGGGCGGCGTGAGGCCGTGCACGGCGGTCACCACGAGGCGTCCCCGGTCGAAGTCGAGTTCCTCGATGGCGGCGATGGGCGTTCCGAGGATCGCGGCCACCTGCTCGAGGATCTCGGCGTAGGCTTGCTCCAGCCCGCCGGCGGTGAGCGCCACCTCCGCCAGGCGATGCAGCCCGTTCAGTTCCTCGTTCCGCTGGGCGAGTTCGAGGCCGGCCCGGCGCTCGTCGGTGATGTCCGTGGCCGTGCCGTCGGCACGGACCGCTCCGTGGACCGGGTCCTGCTGGACCTGCACGGTGGTCCGGATCCAACGGACGTCGCCGTCGGGGCGGCGGACGGTGTACTCCCGCACGACGGGCCCACCCACCGGCTCGTGGCGGAACCGGGCCCACGGATCCTCGGACGAGTCCGGTTCCGGGGGCAGGAGGTAGTGGCGCCAGAGGCCGCCTCGCATCAACGCGTCGGGGGCGTGTCCGAACATGCGCTCCGTGGCGGGGGACACCTGGATCAGGTGGCCTTCCACCAGGTCCACGGAGAAGAACACGTCGTGGAGGTTGCGGAAGAGCGTCTCGAGCTCGTGGGTGGTCGAGGCGAGGGCGTGGGCGGTCCGCCGACGCTCGCGTTGCTCCTCGATCCTGCGTTCGGCGATGCGCAGCCGGATGGCCAGCACCGCGGGATCGACGGGGTGGGGCAGGAAGTCGTCCGCGCCGGCGTCCAGCACGCGGGCCACCAGGTCTTCGGATTCGGCGGTCGAGACGGCCAGCACGAGGGGTACGCCCCCCTGGGGGTGGGCCCGGAGGCGGCGGCACAGGGCGGGCCCGTCCACGTGGGGGGCCGTCAGGTCCAGGAAGACCAGGGCCGGCGCGGCCTCGTCGAACGCCCGCCAGGCCGCCTCCCCGTCCGCGACGGAGACCGGGGTGAGGCCCCGATGCCGCAGGAGTTCGGACAGCCGGGGCGCGCCGGAGGGATCCTCGATGACGAGGACCCGGACGGACGCAGCCGGCGACGGTTCGGCGCCTGGCGGCGACGACGGCGAGGACGGTTGGACGTTCACGGGCCTGGGGGGGCGTGGTTTCTGGAACGGACCCTGGGGTGACGACACCCCTTCCCATGATAGGGCCGCCGCGGCGCGCCGGCACCCGGTCCACCCGATGACGCGGGTCCGCGCTCAGCTCTCGCCCAGGGTCCCACCCGTCCGGAGCCGGGCCGCCCGCGCCAGGGCCGCGGCCGCTTCCGGGAAGTCCCGAGCCGCGGCGGCGCGTTGGTAGGCCACCCGCGCCCGCTCCCACGCCCACTCCTCCTCGGCCGCCAGGCCGCGGAAGAAGGCCGCCGCCGCTTCGGGTGGAACGCCCGACGGCCCGGACGACGCCGGAGCGGCCGCCGCCACGGGGTCGGACCAGGCCGGGCGGCGCCCGAGTTCGTCCAGGGCCCCGAGGATGCCGACCACCACCCGCCGACCCACGGCCACGATGTCGGCGTCGGTGGCGGTGGCCCCACGCCACGTGGCCACGACGTCGCCGGTGGCGGCTTCGGCCAGGCGCACATCGACGTACGCCGAGTCGAGGCCCACCGAGGCCCACGCAGCCGTGGCGACGTACTCCACGCCCGGAGAGACGCCGGCAGCCGGTGCTCCGGCGGGCCGGGCCCCACCCGCCCGCTCCCGGGCGGCGGCCTCGGCGAACCGGCGGCGCTCCACGAAGTGCACGTCGCGGCGTCGAAGGAGGCCCACGGACACGAGTTCCTGGAGGCCCAGCGCGAGTCCGACCCCACCCTCGGGCGCCGTCAGCCCCGACGCCAGGATCCGGATGTCGCCCACGGACACCCGGGCCGCGCCGGCCAGCGGGGCGGGGCGTGGTGTGGCCAGCGCCTCCCACTCCGCCGCGCTGGCCCGGTCCGGGCCGGACGTGCCCGCGGGGCCGGACGCACCGCCGGCACAGGCGGCGACGAGGGCTGCCGCGGCCAGGGCGGTGGCCGCTCGTACCGAAGAGTAGCGGCGCGAAGAAGAGGGCCGGGAAGGGCGCTGGTTCATGAGGGCTCGGGTGAGGACCGGGTTGCGTCGACGGTATGTCCAAGCTACCACCGGTGCCTCCGGCGTCACCACCGAAAATTCCACTCCCGCGCCCCGTGTCCGACGACCCGTTCCGCTTCCGCCACCCCGTGACCGTCCGTTTCAAGGACATCGACGTGGGCGGGCACGCCCACCATTCCCATGCGTTGGTGTACTTCGAAGAGGCACGCGCCGCGTACTGGCGCACCGTCGCGCGCCGCGACGGGATCGACGCCATCGACTACATCCTGGCCCAGGCGGAAGTGCGGTGGCACGCGCGCGTTCTGTGGCCCCAGACCGTGACCGTGGGCGTCCGGGTGAGCCGACTCGGCAAGAAGCACTTCGACATGGAGTACGACGTCCGTGGCGAGGACGGGACGCTGCTCCAGAGCGGCCGCACGGTCCAGGTCGGATACGACTACGACGCTGGAGCGGTGGCTCGGATCCCGGAGGAGATCCGGGCCCGTCTGGAGGCCCACGACGGCCCCTTCGGCCCGGGTGGGCGGGAGGCGTGACGCGGGCCTGGGCGGCGGTGGGGGTGGCGCGACGGCCACCCGGGTTGTAAGGTCGCCGCTTCCGAACGTATATAAGGTGCGTTGACCCGATCCTTCGGGTTTCAATAGACTAGAAGTTGAAGCGCCGGCGGCCGGCCATTCCGGACCTCCGGCGCGCGTTCGGTTTATCAGGGTGCGCACGGCTCGGGTACCGGCCCGGGTTCCCCGCGCGTCACAGAAGTCCCATCCAGATGGGGTGCCCCCCCCAAGGAGACCAAGCCATGGTCGGTCGGCTGAAGCTCGCATGTTCCCTGATGGTCGCGGCAGCGGTCATTGTACCCGCCGCCTCGCTCGACGCCCAGGAGGGTCGGTATCGGATCCTGATTCCCGACTTCTACCCTACGAACGACGCCAACAAAGGGTTCGGTGAGAAGGCGGCGGAGGAGCTCCGTGAGCTCATGAGCACGCTGCTCACCCACGAAGCCATCGAGGAAGACGAGATCAAGGACAACCTCAAGCGCTTCAAGATGAAGATGGAGGAGCTGGACTGCATCAAGACGCGTCAGCTCGCGTCGCAGATGAACGCCCAGCTCGCGCTCTGCGCCGACTACACCGAGCAGGGCGACAACCGTGTGCTCAACGCCACCTTCCACGACGTGGCCTCCGGCGAGGAGTTCACCGTCGACCAGGGCACCTTCGACAAGGATGCCCGCGAGGAAGCGGCCCAGCACATCTTCGGATCGTTCGACGCGTACGTGCAGCAGGTGCGCGCCCAGGGGATCTGCCAGGACTACTACCAGAGCCAGCAGTACGACAACGCGCTCCGGAACTGCGACGAAGCGCTGGCGCTGAACCCGGAGTCCATCGGCACCCGCTACCTCCGCGCCCGCATCCTGTACGAGCTGGAGCGGTATCCGGAGGCCCTCGAGGCCCTGGAGCGGGTCCTCGAGGTGAACGAGTTCCACGAGGACGCGCTGCAGCTCGCCGGCTACATCTCCGCCAGCGAGGGCATGGACGACCAGGCGCGGGACTACTACGGCCGCTACCTGGAGATCAACCCGGGGAACGCCCAGGTCCGCATGCGCATCGCCTACGACCTGGCCCAGGCCGGTGACCCGCAGGGCGCCATGCAGTTCATCCAGGTCGGCCTGGACGTGGAGCCCGAGAACGTGAACCTGCTCGAGCAGTACGGCGGGTTCGCCTTCGCCGCGGCCCTCGAGGTCGTGCAGGAAGCTCAGATGGGCCCGGCCCAGAACGACGCCGGCGGGATTCCGCCCCAGGCCGTCACTCTGTACCGCCAGGCCATCGACGCCTACACCAAGGTCTTCGCGCAGAAGGGTGCCGAGACGCCCGTCGGCCACCTCCGCAACATCATGGCGGCCTACATCCAGCTCGAGGAGCCGGCCCAGGCCATCTCCATGGGTGAGCGCGTTCTCGAGACGCATCCGCAGGAAGACGCGCTGTGGTCGATGTACGCCGACGCGCTCCAGCGCAACGGCCAGCTCAACGAGGCCATCGCGGCGCTGGACCGGGTCAAGGAGATCAACCCGTCCCATCCGTCCGCTTCACTGCGCCAGGGCAACTGGTTGATCCAGGCGAACGAGATCGCCCGGGCCGTCCAGGTGCTGACCGGCGTCGCACAGGCCAACCCCGAGCAGGCCGAGACGGCCGCGCGGATGGTCTTCGCCAGCGCCTACCAGCAGGGCGTGTCGGAGAAGAACTGGGCCCACGCCATCGCCACGATCACGGAGGCCAAGAAGCTTCCGAACGTCAGCCAGGAGATGACGCACCAGCTCAACTTCTGGCACGGGTACTCGCTCTACCAGCAGGGCATGGAGCAGCAGGGCCCGCAGACGCTCCAGACGGCGGAGGCCACGCTGCCGAAGTTCCGCCAGGCGCTCCAGCTCTTCGGGAACGTGGGTCAGTACCCGAGCACGGTGAACGTCAACCTGCAGCAGCTTCTGGACGCCACGAACACGTACATCGAGATCCAGGACGCCATCATCAAGCGGGGCCGGTAACCCCATGATGTAGGCAAGGTCGACCGACCGACCCGGGGCGCCGCGGGGCTTTCGAGCTTCGCGGCGCCCCTTTTTCGTGCCCAGGCGCCCGCGGCACCCCGCCGGCCCGATCCCTTCCCGCGCCGCGACCGTCGGCTCTGCCATCCGCGGACCGGAACGGTCCCACTCCGTCCCACCGGGCATTCCCCGCCTCGCCTTCGGGACTTTCGGGTTTCGTTCGGAAAACTTCCGAATTGCTCGAACCCCGCCTCCACGAAGATCCAGCGACGGCAAGGACTAGCGCCCGTTCACGGCCATCCGCGCGCCGCCGAGAATGGCAAAAAAAGAGTGTTGACACCCGCCCCCACGCGGGCGTATGATGTCCCCACGGCATCCCACTTTACCCCACCTCATCCCACACCGGGGCCACGAGTGAGCGCGTTTCGGGGGCAGTTCGAGCACCAGATGGACGAGAAGGGGCGTGTGAGCCTCCCCTCGGCGTTTCGCCGGGGCGAGATCGACACGTTCGTTCTGGTGCAGCTCCAGAAGCCCTACCTGACGCTCTATCCCGAAGCGAAGTGGAACGAGGTGGAGGACCGCCTCATGGACTTCGGGTCGTCCGACCCGGCCAGCATGAACGCCGTGCGTGGCATCCTGGCCAACCTGGCCGAGGTCAGCCCCGACAAGGCGGGGCGCATCCTGATCCCGTCCCACCTGCAGGCCGCCGCCGGTCTCGACGGCTCGGTGGCCCTCCTGGGCATGAGCAGCCGCATCGAGATCTGGGACCCCGCCACGCTCCGGGCGCAGACCGACGGCGCCGGCGAGGCGCAGGCCAAGCTCGACGCCCTCGCACTCAAGCTGGGGCGCTGACGTGCACGCCGACTACCACGAGCCGGTCATGGCCGACGAGGTGCTGGAATACCTGGCTCCCTCCGGCGACGCCCTGTACCTCGACGGCACGGTGGGTGGGGGCGGGCACACCCGCTCGATCCTGGAGCACTGCCCGGCGTGCCGGGTGATCGCCGTGGACCGGGATCCGGAGGCGCTCGCCCAGGCCCGGGACGTGCTGGCCGGCTTCCCCGGGCGGGTGCGCTTGCTGCACCGTCGGTTCGACGACGCGGTGGACGACCCCGAGGTCCGGGACCGGGGCCTCGACGGCGCCCTGCTGGACCTGGGTGTGAGTTCGCATCAGCTCGATGCCGACGCCCGGGGCTTCGCGTTCCGCCGGGGCGTAGGCCTCGACATGCGGATGGACGGGACCCAGGGGCGGGACGCCGCGGCCCTCCTGGCCGAGGCCGACGAGGAGGAGCTGACCCGCGTGTTCCGCGAGCTCGGCGAGGAGCCCCACGGGCGGCGCCTGGCCCGGGAGGTCCTGAAGCGCCGGGCCACCGAGCCGCTGACCACCAGCGACGATCTGGTGGCCGCGCTCAGCGTGGTGCTGCGGCGCTCGCCGTCCGCACAGGACAAGGCGCGGATCTTCCAGGCGGTCCGGATCGCGGTGAACGAGGAACTGGAGGCGCTGGAACGGGCACTTCCCGCCCTCCGCGACGTCCTGGTGGACGGCGGCGTGCTGGTGGTGCTGGCCTACCACTCCCTCGAAGACCGCATCGTGAAGCACGCGTTCCGGGAGTGGAGCCGCACATGCGTGTGTCCGCCCGAGCTGCCGATCTGCCGCTGCCGGGGCCGTGCCCTGGGCGAGACGCTGACCCGGAAGCCGGTCATGGCCACCGACGCCGAGACCGAGCGGAACCCCCGGGCGCGCTCCGCGCGGCTGCGGGCCTGGCGGAGGGCCGCATGAGCGACCTCCTGCCGCTGATCCGCGCCGTGCTGGCCGTGGCCGTCCTCCTGGGCTCCCTGGGCCTGGTCACGTGGCGGCAGAGCCGGGCCTTCGAGACCCTGGCCCGCCTCGACGAGATCCGTTCCCGCACCTCGCTGGCCGTCGCGGAGCGTGTGGAGCTCGAGCGCCACGTCCAGTGGCTCGAGAGCCGAGGGCGTGTGGTGCCTGCGGCCCGGGACCGCCTCGACATGCACACCCCTGACGCCAGTGAGCTGGTCATCATCCCCGGAGCCCCGTCGTGAGCCCCCGCCATCGTCCCGTCCGTCCGTCGGCCTGGCGCCGGCGCACCCTGCTGGCCGGCTGGCTGGCCTGCTGCGCCGTGGTCGGCGTGCGCGCCGGCCAGATCCAGGTGGCCCAGGGCGCGGAGTGGCGTGCCATGGCCGAGGACCAGCACACCACCGACAACGAGGTGGCCGCCCCGCGTGGCGGCATCCTGGACCGGGACGGGGTCCCGCTGGCGGTGTCCCGCGAGACCTACCGCGTGGGCATCGCGCCGAACGAGCTCGAAGACCGCGACCAGGCCATCGCCCTGCTTCAGGAGACGCTGGAGCTGAGCGCCCGCGAGGCCCGGCGGCTCACGTCGGACGAGCGCCGGTGGCACGTGGTGCCCGGGCGGTTCCCGCCGCGCATCCGCGAAGCCCTCGGGCCGGTACGGGGCATCCACCTGGAGCGGGAACTCCAGCGCTTCCATCCCCACGCCGACCTGGCCCGGGGGATCCTGGGCACGGTGGCCGACGAGGACGGGCAGGGTGGGGTCGAGCAGGCATTCGACTCCCTGCTGCAGGGAACGCCCGGCCGGGAGGTCGTGGCCCGGGACAACGTGGGCCGGCCGATCCCGGGCGAAACGTTCGTGGTGGACGCGCCGGTGTCCGGCGGGAGCGTGCTCCTGACGCTGGACATGGATCTGCAGGAGATCGCGCGTCAGGCGCTGGAGGAGGCCATCGAGGAGAGCGAGGCCCGGGGCGGCGACGTGCTGGTCACGGATCCCCGTACGGGAGAGATCCTGGCGCTGGTGTCGATCCGCGGGGGCCAGACCGCGGCCCTGTCCGCCATCAACACGCCGTACGAGCCGGGCTCCACCCTCAAGCCCTTCACCGTGGCGGCCGTCCTCTCCCACGGAGTGGCCGCGCTGGACGACAGCGTGGACGTGGAGGACGGGACCTGGCGTGTGGCCGGTCGCACGCTCCACGACGTCCACGGCGAAGGCGTGATGTCGCTGGCCGAGGCGCTCCGGGAATCGTCCAACGTGGGCGTGGCCAAGGTCGCGGCGGGGCTGACCCACGGTCAGCAGTACGAAAACCTCCGGGACTTCGGCTTCGGCGTGCCCACGGGCATCGAGCTGCCCGGTGAGGTGGGAGGGATCCTGCGGCGGCCGGACCGCTGGTCCGGGCAGTCGCCGGCGTCGCTGGCCATCGGGTACGAGATCTCCGTGACCCCGCTCCAGATGGCCATGGCCTACGGGGCGCTGGCCAACGGCGGCATCCTGATGGAGCCCCGGTTGGTCAAGGAGATCCGGGACCCCATGGGTACGGTCCTGGAGCGCTTCGAGCCCCGGGAGGTCCGGCAGGTGGTGTCGGCCGACGTGGCCGCTCAGGTGGCGTCGGTCCTCGAGGACGCCGTGGAGGACGGCACCGGGACCAAGGCCCGCATGGCCACCTTCCGCGTGGCCGGCAAGAGCGGCACGGCCCGGGCCTACTCGCCCGAGGGCGGCTACCGCGCCGGCGACTACTACTCGTCGTTCGTGGGCTT
Source organism: Longimicrobiales bacterium (assembly GCA_040216925.1). Classification (GTDB taxonomy): domain Bacteria; phylum Gemmatimonadota; class Gemmatimonadetes; order Longimicrobiales; family Gaopeijiaceae; genus JAJCZZ01. The sequence goes on along the minus strand of JAVJOF010000018.1, from coordinate 21,073 downwards.
CTTCCCGGCCGACGATCCGCAGCTCGTGGTGTTCGTGAAGCTGGAGCGGCCGAAGGGCGGCGCCTATTACGGCGGCTCCGTGGCCGCGCCGGTCACACGGGCGACGATGGAGGCGGCCCTCGCGGCCCGCACCACGCCCCTGGACCGGGACCGGCTGATCCGCTCGATGCGTCTGCCGGCGTCCAACCAGCCGGAGGCCGGGGCCCGCTTCGCTTCCCGCAGCGTCACGGCGCCCGTTCGGGACGAGCCCGCGCCGATGTCGATCGATGCCGTGCCCGGCCAGGGCGTGGCTCTGCCCGACGTGGCGGGACTGCCGGCACGGGTGGCCGTGCGCCGGCTCCACGCGTTGGGCCTCCGGGTGATCCGGCAGTCCGGGTCCGGCGACATCGTCGGTACGGCTCCCGAGGCCGGGGTACGGGTCCTGCCCGGAGACACCGTCCGGCTGCGCCTGGGGAGGCGCAGCGATGGCTGACGTCTCCGTGACCCTGGATACCGTGGGCGACGTCCTCCGGTCGGCCGGCCTCCTCACGGACGCGCACGGTCCGGGGGACGTCGTCGTTCGGGGGGTGTCCCAGGACAGCCGTGCGGTCCGGTCCGGCGACCTCTTCCTGGCGTGGAAGGGCACGGCGGTGGACGCTCACGACCACGTGGCCGACGCGGTGCGCGCCGGGGCCGCCGCGGTGGTGGTGGAGCGGCCGATGGAGGCACTGGGCGTGCCGCAGCTCGTGGTCAGCGACGGGCGCCGCGCAGGCGCACTGGCCGCCGACACCGTCATGGGATCGCCGTGGCAGCGGCTCTTCACCGTGGGCGTGACCGGCACCAACGGGAAGACCACCACGGCCCTCCTGACCCGACACCTCCTGGCCGCCAACGGACCTGCCGCCGCCATGGGCACCCTGGGCGTCGTGGACGCCCACGGTCCGCGTCCGGGCACGGAGGGTCTGACCACGCCCGGCCCGGTGCAGCTCGCGGTGTGGCTCTGGGAGCTGGCGGAGGGCGGTGTGAAGGCCGTGGTCATGGAAGCGTCGTCGCACGCCCTGGCGCAGCACCGGCTGGATGCCATCCGCTACGACGTCGGCGTGTTCACGAACCTGACCCAGGACCACCTGGACTACCACGCGGACCTGGCCTCGTACTTCGGAGCCAAGGCGCGGCTGGTGGAGTTGGTGGCCGAGAAAGGCGTGGTGGTGGTCAACGGCGACGACCCGGCGTGGACCGACCTGGACGCCCGGGGACGCTCCGTGCGGACCTTCTCCGCGCGCGGCACGGCCGACGTGCGGGCCGAGGATCTCGAGCTGGCGGCGGACGGGTCCCGCTTCACCCTCGTGGTGGGGGCGGAGCGTGCGCCGGTCCGGTTCCCGCTCCTCGGGGCCTACAACGTCGAGAACGCCCTGGCCGCCGCCGCGGTGGCCGTGGCCGCCGGGATCCCGGTGGCGGACATCGCCGGTCGTCTCAGCACGGTGCCCCAGGTCAAGGGCCGTCTCGAGGTGGTGCACGCGGGCCAGTTCACGGTGCTCATCGACTTCGCCCACACCCCCGACGCGCTGACGAATGCTCTGGAGGCACTCCGGGCGGTGACTCCGGGGCGGCTGATCGTGCTGTTCGGCGCCGGCGGCGACCGGGACCGCACGAAGCGGAAGCCCATGGCCGAGGCCGTGCGCCGCGCCGCCGACGTGGTGGTCCTGACGTCCGACAACCCGCGGACCGAGGATCCGGAGGCCATCCTGGACGACCTGGCTACGGGGCTTCGGGGCGGGCCCGACCACCGCGCCGCGGACCGCCGCGCCGCCATCGCCTGGGCCCTCGGCCAGGCCCGCCCGGGAGACACGGTGCTCCTGGCCGGGAAGGGTCACGAGACGTACCAGGTCATCGGGACGGAGAAGCGCCCCTTCGACGAGCGGCAGGTCGTGCGTGACGCCCTGGCCGCCCGGGAGGGAGCGTGACCTTCGCCTGGACGGACTCGGCCGTGCGCACGGCGCTGGGGCTCCGAGTCGAACTGGCTGTGGACGACCTGGCCTATGCCGGCGTGTCCACCGACTCCCGCACGGTGGCCGAAGGCGAACTGTACGTGGCCCTGACCGGCGACCGGTTCGACGGCCACGACTTCGTGGCGGACGCGCTGGCCCGGGGTGCCCGGGGCGCGGTGGTGTCGCAGCCGGTGGCCGGGGAAGGCGATGCCACCCTGTATCCGGTGGACGACACGCTGGTGGCGCTGGGTCGACTGGCGGCGTACCGGCGGGACGCGCTCCACGCCCCGGTGGTGGGCATCACCGGATCGGCGGGCAAGACCACGACCAAGGACCTGACCGCCGCCGCCCTCGGTCGCGCACGGCGCGTCCACGCCACGGCAGGCAACAAGAACAACCGCATCGGCATGCCCCTGACGCTCCTGTCCGCCCCGGACGACGCGGAGGTGGTCGTGCTGGAGATGGGCACCAACGAGCCCGGCGAGATCGCCGCGCTGGCCGCCGTGGCCCGCCCCGATGTCGGTGTGGTGACCACCGTCGGCGAGAGCCATCTGGAAAAGCTCGGCTCGCTGGACGGGGTGCTGGAGGAGAAGCTCGACCTGCTCCGGGGGCTCGCGGAGGGCGGCCGCTGCGTGGTCGGCGACGAGCCCGAGGTGCTGGCCGGCGCGGCGCGGCGCATCTGCCCCGCCGTCCGTGTAGCCGGATGGTCCGAGCGAGCCGACGAGGACCTCCGTCCCGCCGACGCCGAGATGGACCACTGGGGTGCGTGGTCGTTCGCCTGGAAGGGCCAGCGGGCGTCCCTGTCCATTCCGGGGCGGCACGTCGTGGCCGACGCACTGCTGGCGCTGGCCGTGGCCGACCTCGTGGGTGTGTCCGCCGAAGACGCCACGGCCGGGTTGGCCGACGCCAGGGCCGGGGCCATGCGTGGCGAGCGCCGACGCATCGGCGACCTGACGGTGCTGGTGGACTGCTACAACGCCAACCCGCCCAGCGTCCGGGCCGCTCTCGACCTCCTGCAGACCCAGACCGCGGCCCGCAGGGTGGCGGTTCTCGGCAGCATGCTCGAGCTGGGCACCGAAGACGAGCGTCTGCACCGCGAGGTCCTGGACGACGCGCTTTCCCGCGGCCTCGACCTGGTCGTGGCCACCGGGCGCTTCGCGGACGTGGCCACGGGCCGCTCGGACCCGAACCTGGTCTCGGCGGGGGACTGGAGCGACGGCTACCCCGCGCTGCGCGAGCGGCTCGAGGGGCACGAAGTGGTGCTGCTCAAGGCCTCCCGGGGCGTGGCGCTGGAGGGCGTGCTGCCGCTGCTGGAGCAGGATTTCGGGCAGACGCAGGCAGATGAGCCCGCCGCCGGCGAGGACGCCTGATGCTCTTCCATCTCCTTCCCGGCCTGGCGGACGTCCACATCGTCTTCAACCTGTTCCGCTACATCACGTTCCGGGCCGCCGGAGCCGTGGTCACGTCGTTGTTGGTGGCCTTCCTGGTGGGTCCTCCCGTCATCCGGTGGCTCGGCCACGTGAAGGTGCGGCAGGTGGTCCGGGACTACGGCCCCGACCACGCCCACAAGGCCGGCACGCCCACCATGGGCGGCATCATCATCATCCTGTCCGCGGCCATTTCGACGCTGCTGTGGGCCGAGCTGACCAACCCGTACACGATGTGGGCGCTCGTCTCGCTGCTGTGGATGGGCGGCATCGGCTTCCTCGACGACTGGCTCAAGGTGGCCCGGGGGCGGTCCGAAGGGCTCGTGGCGCGCTACAAGATGGTGGGGCAGTGGAGCTTCTCCCTGGCCCTGGGCGGCCTGCTGCTGGCCAACCCGCTGTCCACGCTGCCCACCACGATGACCAGCGTGCCCTTCTTCAGCGACTGGGCCGCCGTCTTCTGGGCGCCGGTGTTCGTGCTGCTGGTGGGCTTCGTGGTGTCCGGCACCTCGAACGCGGTCAACATCACCGACGGCCTGGACGGGCTGGCCGCCGGCCTCACCGCCATGGCCTCCGCCACGTTCGGCGTCCTGGCCTACGTGACCGGCCGGGTCGACACCTCCGCCTACCTGGGCCTGTTCTACCTCCCGGGCGCCGGGGAGCTCTCGATCTTCGCGGTCGCGCTGGCCGGAGCGGCCGTGGGCTTCCTGTGGTTCAACGCCCACCCGGCCGAGGTCTTCATGGGCGACACCGGGTCGCTGGCCCTGGGTGGCGCCATCGGCGTCATGGCGATCCTGCTCAAGGCCGAGTTCCTGCTGGTGATCGTGGGAGGCGTGTTCGTTGCGGAAATCCTCAGCGTGATGCTGCAGGTGTCCTGGTTCAAGTACACGAAGCGCCGCTTCGGCGAAGGCCGGCGGCTCTTCAGGATGGCCCCGATCCACCACCACTTCGAGAAGCTCGGCTGGCCCGAGACCAAGGTGGTGACCCGGTTCTGGATCGTGGGCCTGATGTTCGCGATGGTCGCCATCAGCACGCTGAAGATCCGGTGAACGGACATGACGCGACGCATGGACGGCCCCGTGGTGCGGCACTCGAAGGAAGGAAGGTCGCGGTCCTCGGTCTCGGTGCGAGCGGACGAGCCGCCGCGCGCCTGGCCCTTTCCGAAGGAGGAGAAGTCTATGTCTCGGATCTGCGCGCTGATGCCCAGACTGCAGATGGTGGAGCCGAGCTCCGCGCACTCGGAGCCGACGTCGAGTGGGGAGCCCACGACGTCGACCGCGTGGCGCGAGCCGACCTCGTGGTGGTCAGTCCAGGAATCCCCCCGCACGCTCCGGTGCTACGCGCGCTCTCGGATCGTGGCCTTGGGTGGATCTCCGAACCTGAGCTCGCCGTTCGGTTCTTCCGCGGTCCACTGATCGCGGTTACCGGAACCAACGGAAAGACGACGACGTCCGTGATGATCGCGCACCTGCTCCAGGAAGCCGGACAGGCCGCCGCCCTCGGGGGGAACGTGGGTGGGGGGTTGGCTCCGGCCGCGTCCGCGCTGGCCCTGATGGAGCCGGCGCCGGCGTGGTACGTCCTGGAGCTGTCGTCCTTCCAGCTCGGCGCCATCCAGACGCTTCGTCCCGACCTGGGCGTGGTCACCAACCTCAGCCCCGACCACCTCGACTACTACGAGACCGTCGAGGACTACTACGGAGACAAGGCGCGGCTCTTCGACAACGCCGACGAGCGCTGCCGGTGGGTGCTGCCCTACGGCGACGCCGAGGTGGCGGCGCTGGCCGGCGATGCCCCGGGCACCCGCTACTACGTGGCCGACGAGCCCGTGGCAGGAGCGCACGCCTGGGTGGACGCCGGTGTCCTGACGGTGGCCGTCGACGGGGAGCCCGAGCCCCTCGTCCCCACCGACGAGGTGCCCCTCCTGGGGCGTCACAACCACCGCAACGCCCTGGTGGCCGCGCTCGTGGCCCGTCTGGCCGGCGCCACCCCGGACGCGCTGGCCCGGGGCCTCCGGACCGCCCGGGCCCTGCCGCACCGCCTCGAGCCGGTGCTGGAGCGCCGGGGCATCCTGTGGGTCAACGATTCCAAGGCCACGAACGTGGCGGCCACGGCCAGCGCGTTGGGCAGCCTGGAGCGCCCCGTCGTGCTCCTCCTGGGTGGCAAGGACAAGGCCGAGGACTTCAGGCGGCTGCGCCCGGCCCTGGCCAACGTGCGCGCCGCCGTGACGTACGGGGCGGCCGGCCCGCGGCTGGCCGACGCCCTCGACGGCGCCGTGGACCTGGTGCCCGTGGAGGGGACCTTCGACCAGGCGGTCCAGGCGGCGGCGGACCGCGCCCGGCCCGGCGACATCGTCCTGCTGTCCCCGGCGTGCTCGTCGTTCGACATGTTCGACAACTACGAAGAGCGTGGTCGTCGCTTCGCCGCCCTCGCCCGCGAGGTGGCCTGATGGCCCGCCCGGTGGACGTCGCGCCGGCCGGGGCGGCCAACCTGCCGCATTCCGGCCTCGGTCGCGGCTGGGAGCCCGCCGTGCTCCTCGGCGTCACCATGCTGCTCCTGGCGTTCGGCCTGGTCACGCTCTACAGCGCGTCGTCGGTGCTGGCCCTCCGCCAGGGGCTGCCCGACACGTACTACGTGGCACGCCAGGCGACCGGGGCGCTGGCGGGGCTGGGCATCCTCTTCGCCTGCGCGGCGTTCCCCTACCGGCACTGGGCCAAGCTGGCGTGGCCGCTGCTGTGGCTGTCCGTGATCCTGCTCGTGGTCATCGTGCTGCCGGGCACCGAGTCGATCGCACCGGAGATCAAGGGCGCCCGCCGGTGGCTCCGCCTGGGCGTGACCTTCCAGCCCTCGGACGTGGCCAAGATCGCCATCGTGGTCTGGACGGCCACGATCGCGGTCCGGAAGACCGAGCACTTCGGAAGCCTGACCCAGGGGCTGGGCCCGTTCTTCCTGATCTGGTCGCTGATCCTGATCCCCATCGCCCTGGAACCGGACCTCAGCACGGCGTGCCTGATCGGGATGCTGGGCATGCTCGTGGTGTTCGCCGCCGGGGCCCGGGTGGGGCACTTCGTGTTCCTGGGCCTGCTGGTGCTTCCCTTCATCCAGCGCCAGCTCGCCGTGGGGTTCCGCGCCGACCGCATCGAGGCGTTCCTCAACCCGGCCGCCGATCCGGCGGGTGCCGGATTCCAGGTGCGCCAGTCGCTGGTGGCCCTCGGGTCGGGGGGGCTGACCGGTGTGGGCTTCGGGGAAGGCCGGCAGAAGTTCGGATTCCTTCCGGAAGCCCACAACGACTTCATCTTCGCCATGGTCGGCGAGGAATGGGGCCTTCTGGGCGTGGCCTTCGTGCTCTCGCTCTACATGATCGTGATCCTGGTGGGCTTCCGGATCGCCGGCCGTGCGCCGGACCTCTTCGGCGAGCTGCTGGCCATCGGCTTCACGAGCCTGATCGCCCTCCAGGCGGTGCTCCACATGGCCGTGGGACTCGGCCTGGTGCCCCCCACGGGGCTGGCGTTGCCGCTCGTGTCCTACGGACGCTCGAACCTCCTCGTGACGCTGGCCGCCCTGGGGATCCTGGTGTCCGTGGCCCGGTCCGCACCGGGAGGGAAGGGGGCCCGTGCATGAGCGCCCGGTGGTCGTGTTTTCCGGCGGCGGGACGGGGGGCCACCTCTATCCGGCGCTGGCCCTGGCCGACGCGGTCCGCCGGGAGCGCCCGGAGGTCCGGGCGGTCTTCGTCGGGGCTCTCCGGGGCGTCGAAGCGAGGATCCTTCCCGCACGGGGCGAAGAGCATCACCTGCTGCCCGTGGAGGGCCTGTCGCGCCGCACGCTCGGCGGGGCGATCCACACGGGTCGTGCCCTCCTCCGCTCCCTGGCCCGCATCGACGGCCTGTTCCGCACGCTCCGTCCGGAGGCCGTCGTGGTGACCGGCGGATACGCCGGCGGACCGGCCGGGATCATGGCGGGGTTCATGGGGATTCCGCTCGTGCTCCAGGAGCAGAACGCCTTCCCGGGCAAGACCACGCGGCTCCTTTCGCTGTGGGCCCGGCGCGTCCACACGGCCTTTCCCGACGCGGCGGCCCACCTTCCCCGGACGGCCCGCAAGCGGACCGCGGTCAGCGGCAACCCCGTGCGCCCGCCCTCGGGCCTTCCTCCGGTGGAGGCCCGCCGGGTCCTGGGCCTGGACCCCACGGGTCCGGTGCTGCTGGTCATGGGCGGGAGCCAGGGCTCCTACGCGCTGAACCAGGTCGTGTCCCAGGCCCTCGCCTCCGTGGCGCGGGGCGAGTCCACGCGTCCCGAGGGCCTCCAGGTCTACTGGTCCACCGGCCCGGCGCACTTCGACCACGTGACCGCGGCCCTCGCCGCCGCCGGCCGTCCTGCATGGGTCCACGCACGGGCGTACATCGACGACATGGCCACCGCGCTCGCCGCGGCGGACTTCGCGTTGAGCCGCGGCGGCGCCATGACCACGGCCGAACTCCTGCTGGAAGGGGTGCCGTCCATCCTGGTGCCGCTGCCCACGGCCGCCGCCGATCACCAGAGCCACAACGCACGGGCCCTGGAGAAGGCGGGCGCCGCGGTGGTGGCGCCGGAGGCGGACCTGACCGGCGCGTCGCTGTGGGACCACATCCAGGCGTTGGCCGTCGACGGGGATCTCCGCCGCCGCATGAGCGCGGCGGCCCGGGCCCAGAGCCGTCCGGACGCGGCCGGCACGATTGCCCGGGACGTCCTTCGCGTGATCGACGGAGGGCGGTCGTGAACGGCCCCGCCCCGGACCTGAGGGCGCTGGCCCGGGAGGGTCACGTGCACTTCATGGGCGCCGGGGGCGCCGGCATGTGCGCCCTGGCCGAGCTCCTGCTGCGCCGCGGGGGCCGCGTGAGCGGCTGCGACGTGAAGCGGAGCCGGTCGCTGGACGATCTGGAGGCCCTGGGCGCGCGCATCCTGGTGGGACACGACGCCGCCCACGTGCTCAGCGCCAGCGCCCTGGTGGTCACGTCGGCGGTGCCCGCCGACCATCCCGAACTCGAAGCCGCGCACGACCGGGGCATTCCGGTGCTGAAGCGCGCCGCGGCCCTGGGTGCTCTGGTCAATCCCGGCACCCTGGTGGCGGTGGCCGGCACCCACGGCAAGACGACCACGACCGCCCTGGCCACCCAGATGCTGGCCGCGGCGGACATGGATCCCACGGGCTTCGTCGGAGGGCGGGTGGCCGGGTGGGGGGGCAACCTCCGGCTGGGCGGTTCCGAGCTCTTCGTCGTGGAGGCGGACGAGTACGACCGCTCCTTCCACACGCTGACGCCGGACGTGGCCGTGGTGACGAACCTCGAGGCCGATCACCTCGACATCTACGGCTCCCTGGAGGGCGTACGCGAGGGCTTCCGCACCTTCCTGGACGGGGTGCGGGAGGGGGGTCGGATCGTGGCCTGCGCCGACGACGGCGGGGCCGCCGCCCTCCTCCCGACAGCGGGGGCCCGCGGCTATTCCTACGGCCTGAGCGCGGGCAGCATGCTCCGGGCCGTGGACGTGACGGAAGGCCCCGACGGCACCCGGTGCGGGATCGTCGAGGAAGGACGTCCGGTGGCTCGGCTGCACATGCCGCTGGGCGGGCTCCACAACCTGCGGAACGCGTTGGGGGCGGCCGCCGCCGCCCGGCACCTCGGGGCCTCCTGGGACGCGATCTCCGAAGCCGTGGCGACGTTCGGCGGCGTCGGTCGTCGCTTCCAGCGCCTCGGCACCGTGGACGGCGTGACGGTCGTGGACGACTACGCCCACCACCCGACCGAGATCGAGGCCACCCTCCAGGCCGCACGTGCCGCCTTCCCGGGACGGCGCCTGGTCGTGGCCTTCCAGCCGCACCTCTACACCCGCACCCGCGACTTCGCCCGGGAGTTCGGGCAGGCCGTGGCCGCCGCGGACATCGTGTGGATCACCGACGTCTTCCCGGCCCGGGAGCAGCCGATCGCCGGCGTGGACGGGGCCCTGGTGGCCGAGCACGCCCGCGACTCCGGCGGCGCCGATGTGCGCTACCATGCCGAGGTCCAGGGCCTGGCGGAGCCGCTGGCGGCGGCGCTCGTGGACGGAGACGTCCTGTTCACGCTCGGCGCCGGATCGGTGGAGCATGTCGGTCCCCGCGTCCTCCAGCACCTGGAGGCCCGGGTCCATGCGTAGGGACGTGAGAATCATCCTGGCCACGGTGTTCCTGGCCGGAACGTGGGCTGTCTCGGCCCGGGTGCCCGGCTGGCTCGCCGAGATGGAGACCTTCCGGGTCCGCGACGTGCAGGTCCGGGGGGCGCGCTACCTGGCCCCGGACGACGTCCAGTCGCTCATGGCCGTGGAGCCCGGCGCCACGATCTGGGAGGATGCGGGTCCCTGGGAGGATCGGGTGGCCCGCCATGCTCTCGTGGCCGGGGTCCGGGTGCGCCGCCGTCTGCCCGGAACGCTGGTGGTGGAAGTGGTCGAACGGGAGCCGGTGGCGCTCGTGGCCACGCCGACGCTGGAACCCGTCGACGCCACCGGCGCCCTGCTGCCCATCGACCCCTCGTCCACCCGCCTGGACCTCCCGGTGGTGGCGGCCAGCGGGGCGGTGGCCCGGGGTGCGCGTCTCGTGCCCGCCGACACCCGCCGCCTGCTGGACGAGGTGGCCCGGCTCATGGAGGGCGACACCGCCTTCCTGCAGATGGTGTCCGAGATCGGATGGCTGGACGGCTCGACTCTGGTGGCCCGCTGGTCGGACCCGCCGGTCGACTTCCTGCTCCGACCGGGCACGCCGGTCCACCGGTTCCGCGAAGGGCTGCTCGCCCTGGCCCATGCCGTGAGCCAGGACCCCGCCGCGCCTCCGGCCGTGGTGGACCTCCGTTTTGCGGACCAGGTCGTGGTCCGCCGCTCACCCCAGGAGTAGACGCATGCGTGCCAATCTGATCGCCGGGCTGGACATCGGGACCGCCAAGACGTGCGCCGTGATCGGCGAGGTCTCGGCCGACCCACGGCGGCCCGGGCTGACGATCCTGGGCGTGGGGCAGGCCCGCACCGGGGGCCTCCGGGGCGACATGGTCATCAACATCGAGGAGATGACCGAATCGGTGCGCTCGTGCCTCAAGGAGGCCGAACTGATGGCCGGCGTCACGGTGGACCGGGTCTACGCCGGCATCGGGGGCGAGCACATCCGTGCCTCCACGTCGATGGGCGTGGTGGCGGTCTCCGAAGAGGACATCAGCCTGGACGACGTGGAGCGGGTGCACGTGGTGGCCCGGGCCGTGGCCCTCCCGCCCGACCGGGAGATGATCCACGCCATCCCCCAGGAATACCGCGTGGACAACCAGCGGGGCATCAAGGACCCCGTGGGCATGTCCGGCGTGCGCCTGGAGTCGGAGGTCTTCCTGGTCACCGCCGCGGTCACGGCCGGGGCGAACATCCGGAAGGCCGTGAACCGTGCCGGATACCGGGTGCAGGAACTGGTGCTCGAGCCGCTGGCAGGGGCCCGCTCGGTGCTGACCGAAGACGAGAAGGAGGTGGGCGTGTGCATGGTGGAGATCGGCGCCTCCACCACGGACGTGGCCTGCTACTACGAGGGCAAGGTCCGCCACGTGTGCATCCTGCCGTTCGGCGGCAGCACCCTCACGGCCGACCTCGTCCGGGGCCTGTCCGTGCCGTACGCCGAGGCCCGGAAGGCCAAGGAGCACCACGGCATGGCCTTCGCCCAGCTCGTGGATCCCCGGGAGACCGTGGAGATGCCCGGTCCGGGGCCCGGTCAGAAGCGCGCGGTGGCCCGGGAGCTCATCGCCCACATCGTCGAGCAGCGTCTGGACGAGATGTTCGGCCTGGTCCACCAGGAGCTCCAGGACCAGGACCTCCTGGACGATCTCGGCGCCGGCATCGTCCTGACGGGCGGCACGGCGGCCCTTCCCGGGATCGTCGAACTGGCCCAGCAGATCTTCGCCGCACCGGTCCGCCTCGGCGTGCCCCTGGAGGGGCTCGGCGGGTTGGCCGATTCGGTTGCACGACCCCGGTTCGCCATCGCGGCCGGGTTGGCTCTCTGGGGTGCCGATCGCTTCCAGGAAACCGGAGAGGGAGCGTCGACGCTGACGTCCGGCGTCCTGACCAAGCTCGGCACCTGGCTCAGGGAATTCTTCTGAGCCGAACGACACCACCATCCACCACCAGCAGCACAGGAGAGGAGACACCACCATGATGATCTTCGAGTTCGAAGAGACCCCGGTACGCAACGCCCGCATGAAGGTGATCGGTGTGGGCGGCGCGGGTGGCAACGCGGTCAACCGCATGATCGACGAGGACCTGGAGGGAGTGGAGTTCATCTCGATGAACACCGACGCCCAGGCCCTCAAGCACTCCCGGGCGCAGGTCACCCTGCAGATCGGGAAGAAGCTGACCCGGGGCCTCGGCGCCGGCGCCCGGCCCGAGATCGGCCGCCAGGCGTTGGCCGAGAGCGAGGCGGACGTCCGTCGCGCCCTGGACGGTGCCGACCTCGTGTTCGTGACCGCCGGCATGGGCGGCGGTACGGGTACCGGGGCCGCGCCGATGGTGGCGGAAATCGCCCGGGACATGGGTGCCCTGACCATCGGCATCGTAACGCGTCCGTTCTCGTTCGAAGGCAAGAAGCGCGAGCGGCAGGCCCAGCAGGGGCTGGCCGAGCTGCGGCGCTGCGTGGACACGATGATCCTGGTGCCCAACGACCGGCTCATGGCCGTCGTGCCCAAGGGCACGTCGTTCCGCGACGCGCTGAAGAAGGCCGACGAGGTGCTGCTCCACGCCACGCAGGGCATCTCGGACCTGATCCGGGTCACCGGCGAGGTGAACGTGGACTTCGCCGACGTCCGCACCATCATGCAGTCCCGTGGACCCGCCCTCATGGGGTCGGGCTTCGGCGAAGGCGACAACCGCGCTCAGGAAGCGGCCCAGGAGGCCATCTCGAGTCCGCTGCTGGACGACGTGTCCATCGCGGGCGCCAAGGGGGTCCTGATCAACATCACCGGCGGCCTCGACCTTGCCATTGACGAGGTCACCCAGATTTCCTCGATTATCCAGGAGGAAGCGGGCGACGAGGCGGAGATCATCTTCGGGGCCGTCCACGATCCGGAGCTCGAGGGCAAGATCCGCGTCACCGTGATCGCCACGGGCTTCGACACCCAGGACGAGCAGCAGGTCATCGACATGCGTCGGGGCCGCACGCAGCCGCAGACCCACGACGTCGATCCGGCACAGCGTCCGGGACAGGGCGGGGGGCACGGACGCGGTCCGGCCACCCGCAACGCTCCGCCGCGGCCGCAGCCCCAGCCGATGATGCAGCCCCAGACGCAGCACGTGCAGACGACGATGGAGGCTCCGCGGATGGCCGTCGGCGGCGGGCGGGACGCGGTGCTGCCGCTGGGCCGTATGCCCGAGCGGACGGTGACCCGCGACCAGTTGGTCGAGCTCGACATCCCGACCTTCATCCGTCGCCAGATGGACTGACGACGGGCGACGGGTCGTGAAGCGCGCCGTGCAACCCGCCGGCACTCTCGGGTGTCGAAGACGCGGGAGGTGCGTGGACCGGCCCCTGTGCGACAGATTGGAAGGACGTACACTCCATGCGCGTGGGGCGCAGTGCCCCCCACGCACGCTGGTGGGCCGCCCGGTGGGGACTCCCTCTCCCGTCGGGCGGCTTCGGATGACCGGGGGACAGGAGAAACGAGTGGCTCGCACCGGAACGACCAGGGTTCGGAGTCTCGCCGCCATGGCGGCGGCCGGGGTCGTGTGCGCGTGCTCCGGGGGCAACGCTCCCGACGCGGGCACGCTGGATCCGGTGTTCGCGCAGCCGGCCGAGGACGTCGAGATCCGGACCCTGGGCCGGGGCCAGACCCTCGGAGAGCTGGTGGGCAACCTGGTGGAGGCCAACGAGCAGTATTCGCTGCTGATGGCGTTCCGGGAGCAGGCCAGCCCCCGCCGCATCCGGGCGGGCACCGAGGTCACGTTGCGGTACCGGCCCGAGGACAAGTGGCTGCGCGGCGTGGATGTGGCCATCAACGGCGACGAGACCGTGCGCCTGGTGCGCGACGACCTGGGCTGGGGCTCCAGCACGATCCGGACGCCGACCTACACCGATACCGTGTTCGCCGCCGGAGAGATCGAGTCGGTGCTCTGGACCGCGGTGGTCCGGAACCCGGCGCTCCAGGGCATTCCGGTATCGGACCGCAACAAGCTCATCGATCACCTGGACCGCGTGTTCCAGTGGCAGGTGGATTTCTCGCGGCAGATCCGGGTGGGCGACCAGTACCGCTTCGCGTTCGAGCGGGAGGTCCGGCCCGACGGCTCGATGCGCACGGGGCGACTCCTCGCCGCCGAGCTGGTGAACTCGGGCACGCCCTACCACGCGGTGTGGTTCGACCCCAACGGCGACGGTGACGGCTCCTACTACGACCTCGAAGGGAAGTCGGTGCGCCGGGCCTTCCTGACCAAGCCCCTGGAGTACCGCCGGATCTCGGGGCGCTTCTCGCCCGCGCGTTTCCATCCGGTCCTGAAGCGCTGGCGGGCCCATCGCGGCATCGACTACTCCGCCGACACCGGTACGCCCATCATGGCCACGGCGGACGGCGTCGTGATCCACCGCGCACCCAAGGGCAGCTTCGGGAACGCGGTGGAGATCCGGCACCCGAACGGCATCGTGACGCGGTACGCCCACCTGTCCAACTTCCGCCGGGGCGTGACGCTCGGGACCCGGGTCCGTCAGGGCGACGTGATCGGGTACGTGGGCATGACGGGGCTGGCTACGGGGCCGCACCTCCACTACGAGATGCTCCGCAACGACCGGCAGATGGATCCGGAATCCGTGAAGCTTCCGGCCGGCGATCCGGTGCCGTCGGAGAACCGGACCCAGTGGCTCGCCGAGTCCCGCGTCCGCGTGGGGCTGCTGGAATCGATTCCCGGCGCCGGCCCGGTCCGCATGGCCCGGTCCGCCGACGCCGAGGCCGCGGCACCCGACGCGGCCGGGCCCGACGACCCGGACGGCCTCGACGAAACCGGAGGGTGATCCGCGTCGTTCTCTTCCTCCTTCTCGCGGGAGGACTGGCCGCCTACACGTGGTGGGTGTACACCCGTCGTGAGCTTCCCGTGCGCAACCGCCGGGTGCTGGCCGGGCTGCGGATCGCCACGTTCGTCCTGATCCTGCTCCTCCTCTTCGATCCGAGGCTGCCGTGGGGCGGCCTGTCCGGAGCCGCGTCGCGTTGGGTGCTCCTGGACGTCTCCGCCAGCATGGACGCACCGGGCCTCGACGGCGCCCGACCCTGGGAGGAAGCGGTGGCCCGCGCCCGGGCGCTCGAGGCCGACGGATGGAGGGTCGTGCCCTTCGGCGCCACCGTGGGTGCCGGTGTGCCCGACGAGCCCGTGGCCTCGCGCACGACGTTGGCCCCGGCCCTCGAACGGGCCCTCGAGGCAGGGGCCGTGGAAGTCCGCGTGCTCACCGATGCCCGGGTGGAGGACCCCGTCGAGGTGCGCCGCGTCCTGGCGGCCTCCCAGGCCCCCGTCCGGGTCGAGACGTTCGGCACCCTCACCACCAACGCGGGGGTGGGGAGCTTCGAGGTCGACGACGCGCCGGGCCGGGACGCCCCGATGGACGCCCGGCTGGAGCTCTTCGGCGAGGGCGCCGCCGACTCGGTCCTGCTCGAGTTCCGTGAAGAGGGTCGGCTCGTGGCCTCCGAGATGGTGGCCCTGCCCGCCCCGGGCCTCCGGCGCCGGGTCGAGGCCACGCTGCCCGCGCCGGAAGCGGAGGGTCGGGTGCGCTACACGGTGCGGGCCACCCTGCCGGGAGACGCCTTCGCGGACGACGACGAAGCCGTGGCCTACGCCACCGCCGGCTACGACGAAGGGGCGCTCGTGCTCGTGTCGCTGGTGCCCGACTGGGAGCCCCGGTACCTGCTGCCGGTCCTGGAGACCGTGACCGGCCTGGAGGCCGCCGCCTGGCTGCGGGTGGGGCCCGACCGCTTCCTGCCCATGGGACGGGGAGAGGCCCGAGGCCCGACCGTGGACTCGACGGCGGTGGGGCGCGCCGTGGCCGAGGCGGCCCTCCTCGTGGTGCACGGTCTGGCGGGAGACGCGGACGCCTGGGCGGCGTCGCTTCCGACCCGGGCCCCCCGGGCGCTGGTGTGGCCCGTCGACACCGAGGCGGCGGGGGCCCTGGGTCTGGCCACCGGACCGCCCCGGGGCGGCGAGTGGTACGCCGCCGACGACGTGCCTCCCTCTCCCCTGGCCGGGGCCCTGGCCGGGGCGGCGTTCGCCGGCCTGCCGCCGCTTACGGATGTCCTGGTGCAGGGAGGGCAGGGGTCGGCGGCGCCCCCGCTCCTGCTCCAGCTCGGCGGCACGGGTCCGGGTGAGCCGGCCCTGGTCCTGCTCCGACCGGAGGGGCGCCGCCTCGCGGTGCCGATGGCCCGGGGCTTCTGGCGGTGGGCCGCACGCGACGGCAGCGCCCGGGAGGCCTACCGGCGTCTCTGGTCCGGGACCGCCGGATGGCTGCTCACGCCGGACGCCGCCGTGGCCGTGACCGACGTCCGCCCCACCGCCCGCGTCTTCGAGCGTGACGCCGAGATCCGCTGGAGGACGCCGGAGGACCGGCCCGTCCGCCTGACCGTGCGGGTCGCCGGCGACGGGGCGGAAGGCTCCGCCGGCACCGGGCCGGTGGTGGACACGACGTTCGAGGCGGGAGGCGAGGCGGGATCCGGAACGCTGCCGCCGGGTTCCTATGCGTGGGCGGCCGCCGACGCCGACGGCACGGTGTTGTCGGAAGGGCGGTTCGACGTGGCCCGACGCACGATGGAGATGGCCGCTGCCCCCACGGTCCCCGCCGCGGTGGACGCGACGGACCGGGGGTCCGGCGTCGGGCCCCGGGGGCCCGGGCGCCCTCTCCGGACATCCCCATGGCCCTACCTGGCCGTTCTCGTCCTTCTGGCGGTCGAGTGGGTCGGCCGGCGGCGCGCGGGGCTCCGGTAGGCGGACCGCACACCGACCGACATCAACCGAAGGACTCATGGCACGGCTGTTCAAGAAGAAGCCCGAGCGGAAGAAGGGGCTCTGGCGCAAGGTGGTGGACCTGGCCCTGACCGACGTGCGGGTGGCGGCCGGGGGCATGGATCACGCGTCGCTCGAAGACCTCGAGGAGCGCCTGCTGGCCGCGGACTTCGGCGTGCCGGCCACGATGCGCCTGGTCGACCGGGTCGAGGCCCTGGCCCGGCGCGGGAAGGTCCGGGGCGGGGCGGGCCTCCGGAAGGCTCTCGAGCAGGAGATCCACGCCATTCTGGAGGCCTCCCGGGGCGCCGAGCTCGCGGCCGCGGACTCCGGCACGACGGTCTACCTGATCGTCGGCGTCAACGGGGTCGGGAAGACCACGTCCGTGGCCAAGGTGGCCCACCATCTGGTCCAGGAGGGACGCAGCGTCATGGTGGCCGCAGCCGACACCTTCCGGGCCGGGGCGGTGGAGCAGCTCGGCGTCTGGGCGGATCGCATCGGCGCCGACTTCATCCGCGGGCAGCAGGGCGGCGACCCGGCGGCGGTCGCCTTCGACGCCCTGGAAGCCGCGGAGTCCCGGGGCACCGACGTCCTGCTCATCGACACGGCGGGCCGCCTCCACACCAATCGGGGGCTGATGCAGGAACTCGAGAAGATCGACCGGGTGGTCCGTCGGCGCATCGAAGGTGCGCCCCACGAGACGCTCATGGTCCTGGACGCCACGGTGGGGCAGAACGCCCTCCGGCAGCTCGATGCGTTCAACAAGGTCGTACAGGTCAGCGGCATCGTCCTGGCCAAGATGGATTCGTCGGCCCGCGGTGGGATCGTCGTGGCCATCCAGGAGGAGATGGGGATTCCCGTGAAGCTCGTGGGCCTCGGCGAATCGGTCGAGGACGTGGCCGCGTTCGACGCCGACGCCTTCGTGGAGGGTGTCTTCGGGAACCCGTGAGAGGGGTTCTCGTGAGGCGCATCGAGCGGGGCGGCCCGTGAGCTATTCGAACCTGGACCGGCCGGCGCAGTTCCTGAAGGGGGTCGGACCGAAGCGCGCCGACGCCCTGGTGAGCGTGGGCATCGGCACCGCCCGGGATGCCCTCTACCACGTGCCCCGCCGGTACGACGACGCCTCGACGGTCACACCCATCGGCGACCTCCAGGTGGGCATGGACGCCACCGCGGTGGGGCGTGTCCGGCACAAGGGAGTGATTCCCACGCGCCGCGGCCTGCGGGTGTTCCAGGCGGTGCTGCAGGACGGGAGCGGGATGATCACGGTGGCGTGGCCCGGGCAGCCGTGGCTGGAGCGGAAGATCCGGGAAGGCGACACCCTGCTGGTGCAGGGTCCGGTCAAGTTCTTCCACGGCAAGCAGATCCAGCCCCGCGAGTTCACGCTCATGGGCCGCGGGGCCGATGGCGACTCCGGCACCGGCGAGGGTGGCACGATCTTCGTGACCTACCCCGCCAGCGACGCGGTGCCGCAGTGGATCCTCCGGGGGATCTTCGAGAAGAACCTCGACCAGTTGCTGTCGTGGGCCGACGAGGACGAATACCTGGCGCAGGAGGGGCGGGACCGCCACCGGCTGCCGCGCCTTTCCGAGGCCATGGCGTGGCTCCACCGTCCGGAGAGCCTGTCGGACCCCGAGCGCGGTCGGCGCCGTCTGGCATTCGACGAGCTCTTCTTCCTGCAGCTCCTCCAGGCGCTGGTCCGCCACGTCCAGACGGAGAAGACCCCCGGGATCACCCACACCCGGACCAACGAACACATCCGGCCGCTCCACGAGTCCCTCCCGTTCCAGCTCACCGAAGCGCAGGCTCGGGTGCTCCGGGAGATCTACGCCGACATGGGCGGTCCGGCCCGCATGAACCGCCTGGTCCAGGGCGACGTCGGGTCGGGCAAGACCGTCGTCGCGCTGTTCGCCATGCTCCTGGCGGTGGAGGGCGGAAGCCAGGCGGCCCTCATGGCGCCTACCGAACTCCTGGCCGAGCAGCATGCGCGGACCCTGCGGGCCCTGCTCGAGCCGGTCGGCCTGGATGTGGGGCTCCTGACCGGGAGCCTGGGGGCTGCGGCGCGCCGCGAGGTTCTCGAGGGTCTGGCCACCGGGCGGCTCCCGCTGGTGGTCGGGACCCACGCCCTCATCCAGGAGGGGGTGGCGTTCGAGCGGCTGGGTCTGGTGGTGGTGGACGAGCAGCACCGATTCGGGGTCAAGCAGCGGATGGCGCTGGCGGAGCAGGGGGAGCGGGCGCCGGACGTGTTGATCATGTCGGCCACGCCCATCCCTCGGTCCCTGGCCCTGGCCCTCTACGGAGACCTGGACCTGTCGATCCTCGACGAACTCCCTCCGGGGCGGACGCCGGTCAAGACGGTCCTCCGCATGCCCGACAAACGGGAGGCGGTGTACCGCTTCGTGGAGGACGAACTGGAGGCGGGGCGCCAGGCCTACGTGGTCTACCCGCTCGTGGCCGAGTCGGAGAAGGTGGATCTCCGGGCAGCCACCGAGGAGTACGAGCGCCTTCGCACGGAGGTGTTTCCGGAGCGGCGCCTGGGCCTCCTGCACGGGCAGATGAAGTCCGACGACAAGGACGCCGTCATGCGGGCGTTCCTCGCGGGCGAGGTGGACCTTCTGGTGGCCACGACCGTCATCGAAGTGGGCATCGACGTGCCCAACGCCACGGTCATGGTCATCGAGCACGCCGAGCGGTTCGGGCTGTCGCAGCTCCATCAGCTCCGGGGTCGCGTGGGACGGGGGGCGGAGCAGAGCCACTGCATCCTGGTGGCCGAACCCGGGCAGGGCAGCGTGGAGCGCCTCAAGGTGTTCCGGGACACGACGGACGGCTTCGAGGTGGCCCGCGCCGACCTGGCCATCCGCGGACAGGGCGACTTCTTCGGCGCCCAGCAGCACGGCCGGGACCCGGCGCTTCGCTTCGCCGACCTTCTGCGGGACGAAGACCTCCTGGTGGAGGCCCAGGCGTCGGCCCGCGATGTCGTGGCCCGGGACCCGGAGCTGGCCCTTCCGGAGCACGCCGGCATCCGCAGGCAGCTCGAGGGGCGGTACCGGGAGCGTCTCGAGATGTTCGAGGTGGGCTGACGCCGCGCGGGTCACGGCACCGGTGGCGTCTGGAGAAGTGGGGATGCGGATGATACCCTTTGGTCCGCCTGCACCGTCCCGCCGTGCCTCGCGCACGCTCGGGGGCCTCCGTCCCGCACTCCCATCCGACACACCATGGTCGAAATCAGAGATCTCGGCGCCCACGTCGGCGAATCCGTCACCCTCCAGGGGTGGGTCGAGACCACCCGCTCCCACGGCAAGGTGGCCTTTCTCGTGTTGCGGGACGGGACCGGAGAGGTGCAGGGCGTGGTCCTGCAGAAGGCCGTGTCCGACGACGTGTGGACGGCGTTCGCCGCGCTGACCCAGGAGTCGACCGTCCGCATGGCCGGGGAAGTGAAGGCCGACGATCGCGCGCCCGGGGGGTTCGAGATCGGTGTGACCTCCCTCGAGGTCGTGCATCTGGCGGAGGAGTACCCGATCCAGCCCAAGGAGCACGGGGTGGACTTCCTCCTCGACCACCGGCACCTGTGGCTCCGCTCGTCGCAGCAGCGCGCCGGCCTGAAGGTCCGTTCGGAGGTGCAGCAGGCCATCCACGACTTCTTCTACCGGCGGGGCTTCACGCGGATCGATACGCCGATCCTGACCGGTTCCATCGGCGAGCACGCCGGGACGCTGTTCGAGACCGACTACTTCGGCGACCCCGCCTACATGGCCCAGACCGGCCAGCTCTACGTGGAGGCCGCCTGCCCGGCGTTCCGGAAGGTGTATTGCTTCGGTCCGACCTTCCGCGCGGAGAAGTCCAAGACACGGCGTCACCTGACCGAGTTCTGGATGGTGGAGCCCGAGGTGGCGTTCGCCGACTCCGCCGACAACATGCGGCTCCAGGAGGAGTTCGTCTCGTACCTGGTCGAGCGTGCCCTGGAGAACTGCCAGGAGGAACTGAAGGTCCTGGAGCGCGACACCTCCAGGATCGAGCACGTGAAGCCCCCCTTTCCGAGGCTGAGCTACACGGAGGCCGTGGAGCGGCTCCAGGCCCGGGGTCACGAGTTCGAGTGGGGATCCGACCTGGGGGCCACCGACGAGGCGGTCCTGACGGAGGACTACGACCTGCCGCTGTTCATCTACAACTACCCGCGACAGGCCAAGGCCTTCTACATGAAGGAGAACCCGGAGGACCCGCGCACCGTCCTGTGCGACGACCTCCTGGCGCCCGAGGGCTACGGCGAGATCATCGGCGGCAGCCAGCGGGAAGACGACCTGGAGCGGCTCCGCACCCGGATCCGCGAGGAGAACCTGCCCGAGGAGGCGTACGCGTGGTATCTGGACCTCCGCCGGTACGGGAGCTTCCCCCACTCGGGCTTCGGCCTCGGCGTGGAGCGCACGGTGGCGTGGATCACCGGGCGCCATCACATCCGCGAGTTCATTCCGTTCCCGCGGCTCATGAATCGCCTGTACCCGTAGGGCGGGGTCGCGCCGTGCCGCGGCCATTCGCGCGCCGATGCATCCGCCTCGGCGTCGTTGCTCCTTCTCGGCGTGGCGCTGCCACGCCTCGTCGTCGCGCCTCGCCGCAGCGGCGCCTCGACACGCTCGGTGGCTCGCGGCCCGACGCGACCACGCCCTACGGGTACCCCGTGGGGGGATCGGCCGGGTCGATGGCCAC
>JAVJOF010000028.1:0-64732 GCA_040216925.1 Longimicrobiales bacterium | reverse complement strand
ATCATGGGTGAAGACATTGGGCTGGCCCTCCTCTCGGCTGCGACCTCTCGTGTCGCATGTGGCTCTGGCGTCGACTCCTCGGAGTCACGCTAATCCGCGCTACCCCGAGCTGGTTGGGCCAGCCCTTTCATATCTTCTAGGACACCCCCTGGATCGACTTCGGTCAATCCGGCCGGCGCAGACCCATCGCCTTGATCTTGCGGTGGAGCGTCCGGGCGCTGACGCCCAGGACCTCGGCCGCCTGCCCCTGGTGCCAGCTCGTGCGGTGGAGGGCTTCGCGGACCGCCCGCTTCTCCAGCTCCTCCAGATGGAGTGTGGGCAACGACACCGGGTCGGTGGACCGGCGGTCGGGCACCGGGCCGTCCAGGACGAGCGACGAGCCGAGGTCGCCGGGCCGGATCGTGCTGCTGCGGCAGAGGAGGGCCGCCCGCTCCATGACGTTGCGGAGTTCGCGGACGTTGCCGGGCCAGCGGTAACCCTGGAGGATCGCGGCGGCCTCGTCCGAGATGTCGGTCGGCCCGTCGGAATCCCGGGCGACCGCCAGGAAGTGCCGGGCCAGCAGGAGTACGTCGTCGGGCCGTTCGCGGAGCGGCGGAAGCTCCACCACCACGGCGTTGATCCGGTAGAACAGGTCCTGGCGGAACGCCCCGTCCCGCACCCGTTCCTCCAGGGCCCGGTTGGTGGCCGACACCAGCCGGAAGTTGGCCGGAAGCTCCTTCACCCCCCCGACCCTGCGGAAGGTCTTCCCTTCCAGCGTCCGCAGGAGCTTGGCCTGGAGCCCGGCGTCCATCTCCCCGATCTCGTCGAGGAACAGGGTCCCGCCGTCGGCCATCTCGACCAGCCCCATCTTCCGCTGGGCCGCCCCGGTGAACGAGCCGCGTTCGTGACCGAACAGCTCCGACTCGGCCAGGGCCTCGGACACCGCCGCGCAGTTGAGGGCCACCAGGGGCTCCTTCTCCCGCCCGGACAGGCGGTGGAGTTCCCGGGCCACGAGCTCCTTGCCGGTGCCCGATTCGCCCACGATCAGGACCGAGACCTCCGAAGAAGCCACCCGCTCGAGCAGGGCCAGCGCCTCGCGCATCCGCGGGTCCCGGGTCACGATCTGCGCCCCGGCGGTGGCCTCCCGCTGCGCCACCGCCCCGAGGCGCTCGGACTTCGCCTGCAGCCTGCGGGCTTCGCTGGCCTTCCACACCAGGGCCAGGAGTCGCTCGCGATCCACGGGCTTCTCGACGAAGTCGTAGGCGCCGAGCTTCATGGCCCGGGTCGCCGTGGCCACCGTCCCCCGTCCCGACACGAACACCACGGAGGGTCGCGTCGGATCCCCGGCCACGGCCTCCAGCACTTCGAGGCCGTCGAGCCCCGGCATGCTCAGGTCCAGGAGCGCCACGTCGAAGACCTCCTCGCCCAGCGCGTGCAGGGCCGAGGCCCCGTCCTCGACGGTGCGGACGCGGTGCTCCACCCCTTCCGCGCTCTGGAGGATCCGATCGAGGATCAGGCGCTGGGTGGGGTCGTCGTCGGCGACGAGGACGGAGATCACGGGCGGCGGGGCGGTCGGCATGCACCACCCTCGTGCGCCGCCGCACCTCTCGCAAGGACGGGAACGGCACGGGGGAACGAAAGCGGCCCTGGCAGGCGAACCTGCGCAGGGCCTCGAGGGGGCCACCCAATGCTTCGGGGGGGCGTGGCACCCTCTACTGGGGGGGGCTTTCGAACCTCGGTTGCGAGACCCGTCCAGGGGGGTGATCCGTGGCGTCTCCGCCGCCGGGTCGGGCCGGGCCTCGCAACCGTCCTCGCTCTCTCGCCCTTTAAGAAGGCAAACGTGGTGCCAGAACTCGCCGGATCTCGCATGACTATGGCATACAACGAGTTATGGCGATCTGGCACCCGCCGTCCCCCTGACTTCGAGCCGGACAAGCTGACCGATCCGGACACGGCGACCGGACAGAGTGTCCGATGGAACCCGAAGGGGGGTCCCGTACGTATGGGAGAACGTCGAATCCGGTCCCCGAGGGAAAGCTCCCATGCGCAATTTCATCGTCCGGCTGGTGGTCAACGCCCTGGCCCTGTCCGTCGCCGCCTACATCGTGCCGGGCATCCGCCTGACCGGCGGCGCCGGCTCGCTCCTTCTCGTGGCGTTCGTGTTCGGGCTGGTGAACGCCATCCTGAAGCCCATCCTCCTGATCCTGTCGCTGCCGTTCCTGCTGCTGACCCTCGGGCTTTTCGCGTTCGTCGTGAACGGGCTGCTGCTGATGATCACGGCGGCCCTGACGGAGCACCTGGCGGTGAGCGGACTGTGGGCGGCGGTGCTGGGTAGCATCGTCATCTCGTTGGTGACGATGATCATGGGTGGTCTCCTCCGGGACGGAGGCGAGGAGTAGCCGGGGTCGGCGCACCCGCGCCGCAGACGGCGCCTTCAGCCGCCCGGAAGGGCCAGGCGTACGCCCGCGGTCACCACCCACTGGCTCTCGCGGGTCAACTCGGTCCGCCACTCGGCGAACGGCTCGCCGTAGGGCCGGGGCCACCGGGCGCCGAACAGAACCGTGGCCGCCCAGCCGGTGAGTTCGAGCCGGGAGCGCACCCCGTCCACGACCACGCTCCGCGTGTTGCGGGCCCAGCTCGCACCCGGGCCGGCGTAGACGATCAGGCGCCGCGTGCGGTCGAACGAGTAGAGAAGGTGGGCGTTGAGCTGCCACGCGTTGCGATCGACGTGGACCCCCCGTTCGGTGGCACTGGCCTCGTCCGGAAAGAACAGGAGGCCCTCGCCCGCCACTTCGAGCCCGCCGACCAGCCGGAGACCCGCCTGCCCGCCCACCACCAGCCGGCGGAACTCGGACCATCCCGCCTGGGGGGCCACGAACGCGTCGAGAACGGGCGCCTGTCCTGACGCCGGGGCCGGCGCCAGCGCGACGCAGGCCGCCAGGGGGGCCCATCCCCATCGCCGGATGGACGCGCCGAATCCCCCTCCCCGCGGCATCACCCGGCCTCCGGTCGGTGGTACTGCAGGAAGAACTCGACCATTTCCCGGCTGGCGTCGAGTTCGAGGCTCTGCGGGCCCAGGACCCCGCCGCCTCCCAGCGGCGAACCGGGCCAGGTGTGTCCTCCGCCGCGGATCCGGTAGAAGCGGAAGTCGCCTCCGTTCCGGCATCCCGAATAGGACCACACCTCGGTCGTGGTGCCGTCGTCCACGGTGTCGGGCACCTGCGTGACCTCGGGCCGGGGATCGCACCCCGCCTCGTCGGCCCACCAGTCGGCCGAGCCCTGTCCACCGTACTGGAAGAAGTTGGCCGCGAAGCCGTCGTCCCAGAAGAACTGGTTGTCCGCGTCGCCCAGGAAGAACAGCGCCGGCACCGGGCGGTGGAGGCGGCACCCCGCGGCCAGGTCCCGGGACATCGAAGCGCCCACCACCGCCACGGCCGCGATCCGGTCCTGGAGAGAGCACGCCAGGCGCTCGACGAAGATCGCGCCGTTCGAGAAGCCGGTGGCGTAGACGCGGGTCGGGTCGACGAGCCCCTCGGCCACCAGGGCGTCGATGACCGCCCCCGTGTACCCCAGGTCGTTCACCGGCCAGTAGATGGGCGGGCTGGCGGGCGTGGACCAGTAGTCGCCGGTGGCCTCCAGATACGCCACGCGGACGCCGCCGTCCCGCGCCGCCGGGTACATCCACGACATCTGCTCGATGCCCGCGGCCGACTGGGTCGCACCGTGGTAGACGAGCACCAGGGGGGCGGCCCCGGAGCGGCCCAACGTGGGAGGATGGTAGAGGCGGAAGGTCCGGCTGTCGCCGGAGGTGGCCACCGAGCGGACCTCCACGTCCACGTCCTCCAGGACGGTGGGTCCTCCGTCGCAGCCCGCGATCAGGATCGCGGCGGCGGACAGGAAGGCGGTCGTGACGCCCCGGAGGCGTCGGGAGGATGGATTCGGCATGACGCGCAGGGGTACGCGACGGGCCGAAGCCGGATTACAGCGCCCCTACAGGACGGGGACGGGGCCCTGCCGACGGCGCGGCATCGGGCCGTCCCGGAGCGCGGAAACGCTCCGGGCCACCGGGAGCGTCAGGTGGTGCCCAGCGGGTCCTTCCGGGTGCGCTTGTACACGTACACGCCCACACCGACCGCCACACAGGCGCCGACGACGGCCCCGACGATCAGAAGGAGCTTCACGCCCACCATGGCGATGGCGAGGAGCCAGGCCGCGAGGGGCGCCAGCAGGATCTTCAGCGCTTCGAGGATCACGAAGCCCAGGAGGCCGGTGACCGAAAGTGCCGCCGCGAACCGCATCGTCTTCATCCTCCCGCTGATCGAATGGGCCTCCTCGATGATAAGGACGCCCCCGTGCTCCTGTCACTCTACGGGAGGGGAGCCGTCGAGGTTCCAGGACGAGGGCGATGATGCCTCGGATGGGGGGCTGCGGGTTCCGCTCGGGGCCTCCTTTCCTATCTTGGAGGCGACCCGGTAGCTCAGCTGGCAGAGCAACTGACTTTTAATCAGTAGGTCGTGGGTTCGAGCCCCACCCGGGTCATTCGCGCTTCGCGCGCTGACCCGGGTGGGGCCCGAACCCAGGGTTCTCCTCGCTTCGCTCGGAGCCGAGCGACGCATGCGCGGCGCTCGGTCGAGCCCCACCCGGGTCATTCGCGCTTCGCGCGCCGACCCGGGTGGGGCCCGGACCCAGGGTTCTCCTCGCTTCGCTCGGAGCCGGGCGACGCATGCGCGGCGCTCCCTCACGGCACCGTCACGTACGGCCGGAGCGGCTGGCTGAGCACCGCCGCAGCGATGGCGATGCCCTCCAGGAAGCTGCCGACACGGAGGTTCTCGTTCGGGCTGTGCTGGTTGTTGTCCGGATTGACCGTGGGCACGGTGACGGCGGGCACGTCCAGGGTGGTCACGAACGGCGAGATCGGGATCGAGCCGCCGCTCGTCCGGATCTTCACCGGCTCCCGTCCGAAGAGGTGCTCGTAGGCGTCGGACAGCCACCGGCCGGGTGTCGAGTCGAAGTCGGTGCGGAACGCCGCGTAGGACACGCCGCCGTCGAAGCGGGCCAGGCGGGGGTGCGTCATGCGCTCCTGCTCGGTCGGATCCCGGCCGCTCACCACGTGGTAGCCGAGTCCTTCGATGTGATCGCGGATCAGATCGAGCAACCGCTGGCCGTCGGTTTCGCGAACCAGCCGCACGTCCACCTCGGCCACGGCCGTGGCCGGCACGATGGTGCGGGCTTCGTCGCCCACCCAGGCCGAACGCAGACCGCGGACGTTCAGCGACGGATACTGCACCGCCTCCTGCAGCGAGCCCGCGACGTGGTCCGGTTCGGCGATGCCCAGGCTCCGGCGGATCTCGTCCTCGTCGTCGGGCACGGCGTCGAGGATCCGCCGTGTGGCGGCGTCGAGTTCGATGCCGTCGTAGAAACCGGGGATCGTGACCCGCCCGTCGTCGTCCTTCATCGACGCGAGGATCTCCGCCAGGCGCATTCCCGGGTTGGGCGCGTAGTTCCCGTAGTGCCCCGAGTGCTGGGGAACCCGGGGGCCGAAGGTGGTCAGCGTGAACCGGGCGATGCCCCGGGCGCCGAACTTCAGGGACGGGGCGCCGGAATAGTGGGGCGGGCCGTCGAAGATGATGAGCATGTCGGCCGCCAGGTCGTCCCGGTACCGGGCCACGGCGTCGGGCAGATGGGGCGAGCCCATCTCCTCCATGGTGTCGATGATCACCTTCAGGTCGTAGTCGGGCGCCACCCCGGCCTCGGCCATCACGTCCAGGGCCTGGAGGAACTGGATGTTGGGGCCCTTCGAGTCGGAGGCGGAGCGGGCGAACACCCGCCACTCCGGATCCACGCCGTCGTGTAGACGGTCCCAGGGGATGGGCCCGAAGCCTCCCTGCGCATCGGGATCCGCCTCCTTCAGGACGGGGCCGTAGGGGCTCTCCTGATACCACGCCGACGGGTCGACGGGCTGGCCGTCGGCCTGGAGGTAGACCAGCACGGTGGCGGCGGGATTCACGACCCGGCGCTCGGCCAGGAGGAGCGGGTTGCCCGGCGTCTCGAGCCTGCGTGTCGCGAAGCCGCGTTCGCCGAAGGCGCCCTCGAGCCAGACCAGGAGCCGCTCGATGTCGTCCGGCATGTGGCCGTCGTTGGGAAGGCTCAGGTACTCGCGGAACATCTCGAGAGCCGCGACCTCGCGGGTCTCGACCAGCGCGCGGATCCGGTCCGGCGGCATCTGCTGGGCCGCTGCGGGGGCCGCTGCCGGAGCCGTCAGGCCGAGCACGGCGAGGGCGACGAGGCCGGGAACGGGGCCGGGAACGGGTGCGCGTGGGCGGAGGGACACGGGAATCTCCAGGTGCTGGTCGGGGTCGCGTCGTCGCAGATGATGATGCGTCGGCGGAGGCCGGGCGTCGACCGACGGGGCGGGCCGCCCCCTGTGGACCCACCCTCGACCGGTCGGGTGGGTGGGAACGGAAGCGCATCGCACGCGCCGGCGCCATGGTCGCATGGGACCAGGCGTTGAGGGCCGCCTCAGAACACCGTACGGGCGAATCGCTCCAGCGCCCGGGAGGCGGTGGTCCAGGCCGCGGTCACGCCGTCGTCGTGGCCGGCGTCGAGGGGCACGACCAGCGGATGGGCCGCCCTCGCGGCCAGGCGCCCCGCGTGGGCGAACGGGACCTGTCGGTCCCCGCGACCGTGGAACAGCAGCCACGGCACGGTCACCGCCGGGGCCTGCTCGAGGTTCTCGAACCGGTTCCGCATGAGAAGCCCCACGGGAAGGAAGGGCACGACGCTCCGGGCCACGTCAGGCACCGACGTGAACGCCGCTTCGGTCACGAGGCCGGCGGGATCCACCGTGGACGCGAGCCGGACCGCCACGCCGGACCCGAGAGACCATCCGTAGATCAGAATGCGCCCCGCGTCGACACCCTGGTCGTGCGTGAAGTGCCGCCACGCCACCAACGCATCGCGGTGGAGTCCCTCCTCGGAGGGAGCGCCGGCCGATTCCGCCATTCCGTATCCCCGGTACTCCACGGCCAGGACGTTGAGTCCGATCTCGCGAAGAAGTCGGTACCGCCCCACGGAGCCGGGGCTGCCCAGCCGCTCTCCGTTGCCGTGGAAGTACAGGACCCAGGGCGCCTCCGAAGCCGCCTCGGGGGCCTGGATGGCCAGAAGGAAGACCGGCGGCCCGGAGGCGGGTGCGACCCGGACGGTGTCCCAGGGAAGGCGACTCGATGCGTCGGGCAGTGCGTTCCCGGGCAAGCCGGCGCCGGCGTAGACGAGGCGGGTCTCGGCCAGCACGAGCAGAAGCGCGAGTCCGACCCAGGTCGCCGCGCCGATCCGGAGCAGGCGGAGCAGCCCGTCCTTCATGGAGTCAGAGCCCCAGGTCGAACTGCATGTACCCCGTGAACGTCAGGCGGTGGTGGGCCGTGGGCCCCAGTTCGTCGAGGGCCGCCCGGTGCTCGGCCGTGCCGTACCCGGCGTTCCGCGCCCAGCCGTAGGCCGGATACCGGACATCCAGCTTCCGCATCAACCGGTCCCGGACGACCTTCGCCACGATGGACGCGCATCCGATGGAGTGGATCAGGGCGTCGCCGTCGACCACGGCCTCGTGCTCCCATCCGAGGTGGTGCACCGCGAGCCCGTCCACCACCACGTGGTCGGGCGTCCCCTCCAGGCGCGCCAGGGCCCGGCGCATGGCCCGCGTGGTGGCCTTCAGGATGTTGACCTGATCGATCTCGCGGACGGAGGCGGCGCCCACACCCACCCAGCGGGCCGCAGCCAGGATCCGGGGATAGAGCTCCTCCCGCACGGAGAGGTCCAGCCGCTTCGAGTCGTCGGCACCGTCGACCCAGGTGCCTTCCGGCAGGACCACGGCGGCGGCCACCACCGGCCCGGCCAGCGGCCCCCGCCCTGCCTCGTCCACCCCCGCCACGGTACGACCGCGGCCCCAGAACCGTCGCTCGTACTCGAGCGGGTCCCGGGGCCGCGATGTGCCCTGCTTGTCCGGCGTCATGGCCGGGAGAGCAGTCAGCGCGTGCGCTTCTCCGCGATCCGTGCGGCCTTCCCGCGGCGGCCGCGGAGGTAGTACAGCTTGGCCCGGCGGACCCGGCCACGGCGCACCACTTCGATCGCGCTCACGGTGGGGGCATGGAGGGGGAAGATACGCTCCACCCCGATGCCGCTGGAGATCTTGCGGACGGTGAACGTCTCGCTGATGCCTCCACCCTTCCGGGCGATGCAGACGCCCTCGAAGTTCTGGATGCGCTCCTTGGCGCCCTCGCGTACGAGGTACGCGACCCGGACGGTGTCGCCGGGGGCGAAGTCGGGAGCGTCGTCCCGGAGCTGCTCGCGTTCGATTTCCTGGATCAGATCAGCCATGATCGCCTTCCTTCGACAACGGGCCGGATGAGTTTCCGGAGAGACCGCTAATGTAATGTCCCGAGCCCCCCCGGTGAAGCCCCGCGCGTCACTCCCGACCGCCGCGGTCCAGGAGATCGGGACGCCGGTCGGCCGTCAGGCGGGCGGCGGCCTCGCGCCGCCAGGCCTCGATCCGGGCGTGGTCACCCGAGCGGAGGACGTCCGGTACGTCGTGACCCCGATAGGTCGGCGGCCGGGTGTACGAGGGCGCGCTGAGCACCGGGTGGTCGTAGAACGAGTCGGTGGCCGCCGCGTCGTGGTCGCCCATCGCGCCCGGCAACAGCCGGACGACGGCGTCCGTCACGGCCAGAGCGCCGATCTCCCCGCCGGACATCACGAAGTCGCCGAGGCTGATCTCCTCGGTGGCCAGGTGGTCGGCCACGCGCTGGTCGACGTCCTTGTAGTGCCCACAGAGGAGCGTGAACTCGGGTGCCACGGCCAGACGGACCGCGTCGCTGTGCCGGAAGGGTCGGCCCCGCGCCGACAGCAGCACGATGGGTCCTTCCGGCGCAAGGTCGTCCACCGCCTCGAAGAACGGCTCGGGCTTCATGACCATCCCCGCCCCGCCGCCGTACGGCAGATCGTCCACGGTCCGGTGGCGGTCGTGGGTGTAGTCGCGGAGATCCACCACCCGGTACTCGACCAGTCCGGCGTCGCGCGCCCGGGCCGGGATCGACAGGCCGAGCGGTCCGGAGAAGAAGTCCGGGAAGATCGTGAGGATGTTGATGCGCATCGGGCCTCCCGGCGTACCGGGCGGAACTCGTGGGACGGCGTCCTACAGGTCCAACAGGCCGTCCGGCGGGTCGATGACCAGGACGCCCTCGTCGAGGTCCACTTCGACGATCCAGTCGAGGAGGAACGGAATCATCCGGACCTTGGATCCGTCCCGCACCTCCAGCATGTCGGCGGGGTTCAGCTCGTAGACCTCGGTGATCTCGCCGAGCGCCTGCCCGGATTCCGTTTCGACGGCCAGACCGAGCAGCTCGTGGTAGAAGAGCTCGTCGTCGTCCCGCGCCTCGAGGTCGTCGGCGGACCGCATGACGTAGCGGCCCTGGAACGTCTGGGCCTGCGTGCGGTCTTCGACCCCGCCGAAGCGGACCAGGAAGCCCCGTCGGAACGGACGGGCGGTCTCGACCCGTAGCGGGGGCAGATCCGGATCCGGCTCCCCGTCGTCACCCGATCCCATGTACAGAACCACCCCGGGGGCGAACGAGCCCTCGGGGTGGTCCGTCAGAGGCCAGACGAAGAGCTCACCCTTGGTGCCGTGGGGCTTGTTGAGATGCCCCACCACCCGGTAGCTCGGGTCGGCTCGACCCATGGTCCAGCAGCGCGTCCGAGGGTTACTCGGACGTCTCCTCGTCTTCGCCTTCCGCAGCGGCCTCGCCTTCGGCGGCCGGTTCGGCAGCGGCTTCGGCCTCCGCGGCCTCGGCAGCAGCGGCTTCCGCAGCCGCCTTCTTCGCGGCAGCCTCTTCAGCCTTCTTGGCCTCGGCGGCTTCCGCGGCGGCCTTCGTCTCGGCGGCGCGCTTCGCAGCGAGCTCCTCGGCGCGCTTGGCCTTCACCTCTTCGGTGTCGACCTCACCCACGGCCACGGTGTCGTCGCCGCCGGCGCGAGCCTTGGAGATCAACGACTTGACGGTTCCGCTGGGCGAGGCGCCCTGGCCGAGCCAGTAGTCGACGCGATCCATGTCGATGACGAGACGGGCAGGCTGGGAGAGGGGCTTGTAATAGCCCAGGGTCTCCACGAACCGACCGTCGCGGGGCGACTGGCTGTCGGCCACGACCACGCGGTAGTGGGGCTGCTTCTTCCGGCCCATGCGCCGGAGTCGGATACGTGCGGGCATGATTCCTACGTTGGTTCCTGGCGTCCTGCCGGGGCGCGCAGACGCGACCGACCCGGCCCACGGAGCCACATGCCCCATGGAGACAGACGTGAACGATAACCCAGGCCCCGGGTCCTGTACAGCCGTGCGGGCTTCCGGCTGTTGGAGCAGCCCGTGGGCGTTTGCCCGGGTCCGGGGCGGCCGGCATCATGCGACGGGCCGGCTCTCCCCTCGGGGGCCGGACCACCGCCCCACCGACCTCCACGCCCCGACGCTTCCATCATGGACCGCGACCAGAGCCTCCGACGCATCACCGACCCCGACCGCCTCTGGGACCTCATCGTCGTGGGCGGCGGCGCCACGGGCATGGGCGTGGCCCTCGACGCCGCGGCCCGCGGGTACGACGTGGTCCTCCTGGAGCAGAGCGACTTCGGAAAGGGCACGTCGTCGCGCTCGACCAAGCTCATCCACGGCGGGGTCCGCTATCTCCAGCAGGGCAACGTGCCGCTGGTCATGGAGGCGCTCCGTGAGCGGGGCATCCTGCGAGCCAACGCCCCCCACCTGGTCCACGACCTCCCGTTCGTCGTGCCGAACTACAAGTGGTGGGAGGCCCCGTTCTACGGCGTGGGCATGCGCGTGTACGACGTCCTGGCGGGGAAGTACGGGTTCGGGAAGTCGCGGAACCTGTCCACCGAAGAGACGCTGGAGCGCATCCCCAACCTCGAAGACGACGACCTCAGGGGGGGCGTGCTGTACCACGACGGGCAGTTCGACGACGCACGCCTTCTCATCGCGCTGGCGCGGACGGCCGCGCACCACGGAGCCACCCTCCTCAACCGCGCCCGGGTCACGGCGCTGCGGAAGGACTCCGAGGGCTTCGTCTCGGGTGTGCGCGTCACCGACAGGGAGGGCGGATCCAGCCACGACCTCCGGGGCCGGGTGGTGGTCAACGCCACGGGCGTCTTCACGGACGGGCTCCGCCGCATGGACGACCCGGACGCTCCCGGCATCGTCCGCCCGTCCCAGGGCGTGCACGTGGTCCTCGACCGCAGTTTCCTGGCCGGCGATGCGGCCATCATGGTGCCCCACACGGACGACGGCCGCGTCCTCTTCGCCATCCCCTGGTTGGGACGGGTCCTGGTCGGCACCACCGACACACCGCTGGACGAGCCCTCGCTGGAGCCCCGGGCACTCGACGAGGAGGTGGACTTCATCCTCTCCCACGCGCGGCGGTACATGGAACGGGACCCGACCCGGGCCGACGTGCTCAGCGTGTTCGCCGGTCTGCGCCCCCTGGTGTCGGCGGACGAAGGCGGCGACACGGCGGAGATCAGCCGGGAGCACGCGATCCGGGTATCCGATTCGGGCCTCGTCACGATCGCCGGTGGCAAGTGGACCACGTACCGGAAGATGGCGGAGGACACCGTGGACGTGGCGCTGACCCTGGCGGAACTGGACCCCCGCCCCTGCCCCACCAAGGAGCTTCGCATCCACGGTCACGACCCCGACGCCGAGCGGTTCGGGCGGCTGGCCCCCTACGGCGCCGACGCTCCGGCCGTGCAGGCGCTGATGGACGGCACTCCGGGATGGGACACGCCGATCCACGACCGGCTGGACCTCACCCCGGGCGAAGTGGCCTGGTTCGTCCGTCGGGAGATGGCCCGCACGGTGGACGACGTACTGGCCCGGCGGTCCCGGTCGCTGATCCTGGACGCACGGGCCGCCCGGGAGGCCGCAGAGCCCGTGGCCCGCATCCTGGCCCGGGAACTGGACCGCGACGAAGCGTGGGTCGCGGCCGAGGTCGAGCATTTCCAGACGCTCGCCGACGGCTACCTCCTGGACACCCCCTAGAAGGACCGGGCCGGGGCTTCAGTTCCCGGCGTCGTCCGGCTCCGGGAGCCCCTCGAGTTCCCGGCCCGTGAGCCCGCCCCGGGCCCGGAGAAGCGCCGCCAGGTCGTGCCGGTCGCGGGCGATGGCCATGTCCAGCGGCGTGTGGCCGTCGTCGTCCAGCGGGCTGGGATCCGCACCCCCGTCCAGGAGCCGCTGGGCCGCGCCGGCGTGACCGTGCCACGCCACCGCCGCGTGGAGCGCCGTGGTGCCGCCGCGGGAGGGAGCGTCGAGGGGGGCGCCGGCCGCCAGCAGGTAGGCGAGCACGTCGTCCCGTCCCCATCCGGCCGCCTGCGCCAGCGGGAGCCAGTCGTCCGTGGACGCCTCGAGCAGCGGTTCGCCCTGGTCCAGGAGCCTGCGCACCACGTCCAGACGGCCGGCGGCGGCCGCCCGGCTCAGGTCGATCCCCGCCCCCGCCTCGAGGAGCAGATCGAGGATGTCGGCATGGCCTCCTTCGTTCGCCCATCCCACCGGGGTCGCGTCGAACTTGGTCTCCTTCCGGTCCAGATCGACGCCGAGCCCCACCAGATGCCGGACGACGGCAGGGCGTCGCTTGTAGGCGGCCCAGTGGATCGCCCCCGGGCCACCCCCTTCGTGATGGTCGGCCAGCTCCGGCATCCGCTCGAGGAGCGCCAGGGCCGCGTCGTCGTCGCCGCGCTGGATGGCCTCCACCAGGCGTTCGAACGCCTCGCGGGAGGCCGCCATCAGTTGCCCATGGTGTAGATGAGGAGCGCCCCGAAACGGACCGCCCGGCCGCCGAATCGTCCCACGGCCTCGAGCGGCGACACGACCTGGACGCGGTCGATGGACTCCGGCGGGATGGTGGTCAGGAACTCACGGGCGTCCATGATCCGGACGTCGTTGACGTAGACGTCCACCATCTGGCACTGGTTGGCGAACGCCCCGGTGCGGCGGCTGACCTCCACGCAGACCTGGCGGCCGTCGTGGAAGAGGTGAAGGCCGGGGATGTTGGCGTTCCGCATCATGTCCACGAACTCGTTGGAGCGCTCCAGCAGCCGCTCGATGTCCGCGCGGTCGAGCCCGTCGAACCGGGTGCCCATCCGGTCCCGCCGATCGGTGGCCGCGCGGGTGACCCGGACCTCCATCCCCTCCAGGGCGATGGCCTCCTCGTGGAGTTCGAACTCGACGTGTACGGAGTCTCCGCTCTCGGCCAGGACCTCCGTGCTCCGGCGCCCGTAGCGGACGTGCTCGACGGCCAGGAGCACCGCCCCCGGCGGGACACCGCGGATCAGAAAGCGGCCGTCGGGGCCGGAGCGGGCCCCCAGGCGGGTGCCGTCCACCCGGATCAGCGCGTCGGCCACGGGCTCCGTCGAGCCACCGTCCGTGAGCACGCCGCTGATCCGGGCCGGCTGGGACACGACCACGTTGAGGTCGGTGGCCACGACCCGCCGGCCGTGGGTCTCGAGACCCACGGGGCGGCTCCGGGTGCCGCCGATGGAGGCCCGGAGGGTGACGCCGTCGTCCGGGAGGGCGCCGACGCAGAGCTGGAAGCTGCCGTCCAGGTCCGTCGGAATCCGGCCCAGATCCTCCTCCCGGCCACCGATCCGTCCGGTCACCTCCACCATGGCCCGGGCCACGGGCACCCGGGTGAGCATGTCCCGCACCACGCCCCCGACGACGGCGCCGCCGGCACCGCACGTGCGACCCAGGACCGTGGATTCCGACGCCGTGGCCATGGACGCGGCCACGGGGCCGTTCTGGACGGTCACCCCCCGCTCGTGGAGGAGCGGCGCCCAGTCCGCAACGCCCGGATGGGTGAAGGAAAGGTCCCACTGGCCGGCGGGGAGGTCGAACGTGAACTGGCCCCGGGCGTCGGTGCGGGTGCGCGCGTCGGTACCCAGGGCCACCACCGTGGCCCCCACCAACGGGCGTCCGTTGATGCTGTCGTAGATCATCCCGGACACGGGCACGCCGTCCTGGGCCGTCAGGGCCGCGGCGCCGGACACGGCCACCAGAAGCACGCCCGCGGCGCTGGCCGCAGCCCGGTGCCGGAGGCTCACGGGAAGACCCGGCGCCACGACGTCTGGCGGGATCCGATGGTCGCGCCGGCCACGCCCCCGAGCAGCCCCAACGCCCCACCCCACCGCAGGGACCCACGGAGCTGGTGTCCCCCGCATCCCGAGAGCTGGAACTCGCAGTCGCTGGTACCGACGAAGTACCCGATGGCGATACCGAAGACGGCGGCGACGCCCGCGCTGGTCAGGCCGACCTTCCGCCACTTGCTGCCCTGCACGGCGAGTTCCTCGAGCTCGTCGAACGCCACGGCCAGCCGCACGTCGGCGTCCGACAGATGGAGCGAGTCGCCCACCACGCCCAGGAACAGCCCCGGATCCACGTAGACGCCCGGGGCGATCACCCGGACACGGGCGGAATCCTCCAGGCTGCGGACCGCCTCCCGGGCCGACCCGCTTCCGGTCTGGGCGGCGAGCAGCGACGGAAACGCCAGAACGCCCACGCTCCCGACCGCGAGCACGTATCGGAACGAACGGACGATCCAGGAAGGCAGGCGATCCATGGAGACCCGGGTGGAGGCTTCGAGGCGTGGGGACACCGTACCGAGTGTACGGGAGGCCCCTCCCTGAATTACGGGCCGGACGCCGGCTCGCAAGGCCCCACCCGCACCCCTACGGTTGGGGCAGCAGGCGCTCCAACGCGTCCACGGCGGCGTCCACACCGCCACTCAGGCCCTCGGTCCGGTGCTGGATGGCCCCCGCGGCGTCGAGAACGGTCAGGACGTTGGAATGGGCGAAGTCGCCGGTGCCGGTGGCCCGGTAGGCCACGCCGAGCAGCACCGAGAGCGCCCGCACCTGGTCGTCCGGTCCGTTGAGGAGCACCCAGTCCTCCGCGTCGAGTCGCATGGACTCCGCGAACTCGGTCAGGCGCCCCGGCGTGTCCCGCTCCGGGTCGATGGACACGAGCACGAAGCCGGGGCGGGCGGAGGCAGGGCGGCCCTCGAACGCCGCTTCGATCTGTTTCATCCGGGCCACCAACGCGGGGCAGGCGTACGCGCAGTGGGTGTACGCCATCACCACCACCTGTGGCCGGCCCCTCAGGTCGCTCAGCGTCCTCGAGTGCCCCGCCTGGTCGGTCCAGGTGCCGGGGAGCACGTACAGGGAGGTGCCCTCGACCGGGTCCGGCGCCCCGCTCTCCGTTGCCGCCGTGTGGGCGGCGTGCGCCGACGCGGCGTCGTCCCGGACGGCCACGTCCGGGGCGGGAGGGTCCTCGGACCCGCACCCGGCGGCACCCAGGAGGGCTGCCGCGACAAGGACCGTCAGTACACGCATCGGAACCCCACTCCCGGTTCTCCCCCGCCGCCGCCGAGGGTGGCTCGCACCCCGTAGCGGAGGAATCCCGCATAGTTGGTCAGGTCGGTGGCGTCGGTGGAGCCCGCGGCACAGAACAGCTGTCGATCGATGCCGCGGTCGTCCCGGCCCGCGCCGGTGAGCAGCTGGTTGTTCACGTCTTCGGTCCACTCCCACACGAGGTCGTGGAGATCGTGGAGTCCGAGGCCGTTGGGAACGCCCCTCCCCACGGGAGGAAGCGCGTCGGACGAAGGCCGCGACTGGTAGACCCCGAGGAGCCAGCGGTTGAAGTCCGGATCCCCCGCGGCCACGGCACCGGACTCGTCGAACGCCGCGGCGTACTCCCACTCGTCCGTGGTGGGCAGCCGGCCACCCCTCCACGCGCAGTAGGCCCGCGCGGCGAACCAGGAGACCCGCGTCACCGGGTGCCGGCGGTCGGGGTCGAGCCCGCCCGGGTCGTCCGCCGACGCCCAGTCCCCCAGGTAGTCCGCCCCGGCCAGGGCGGCGGGGGCCCGGTCGCGGCGCCAGGCCGGCGTGGCCTGCACGAACGCCAGGAAGGACGCCACCGAGACCGGGTGGACGTCCATCCGGAAGGCGTCGACCGCCACCTCCCTGGGTGCGCCGGGCTGCGCGAAGAGCGGAACGTAGCGGCCGGCGGGAACGACGACCGCCTCCGCCGCGGGGCGGACCGGGGCCTGGCCCTCCACCGCGCTCCCGGAGGAGGCGAGGAGGGCCGTGACCAGCACCCGGCCGACGCGGCGGAGGCGGAGCATCATCGCCTCAGTGTCCGCCGCCGGCGGCCGCCGCACCGCCGTCGGTGAAGATCGCCGCGGTGGCGTGGCCCGACACCTCGATCATCCCAAGGGCACCCTTGTCGAAGGCCCGGAAGATCGAGTGGTCGACCATGATGAAGGTCCCCGGGACGTCCGCCCGGAACTCGGTCACCGCGGAGCCACCGGCGGGCACGAGGGTGGTCTGCACGTTCCGGTTCACGGTCGTGCCGCCCTCGGGGTAGACGTTGTCGAAGATCTCGCCGATGACGTGGAAGGACGACACCAGATTGGGCCCGCCGTTGCCGACGAAGAGGCGGATCTTCTCCCCCACCTGCGCCTGCAGGGAGCGGTCGCCCACCATCGAGCCCACGGAGCCGTTGAACACCACGTAGTCCGGGTTCTCGGCCAGGGCCTTGTCGTAGCTGAACGGCTGGTGTCCGGGCTCGCCGTAACGGCCCTCGGTGTAGAACTCGCCCTGCATCACGTAGAACTCACGATCGACCTCCGGCAGGCCCTCCTCGGGCTCGACCAGGATCAGGCCGTACATGCCGTTGGCGATGTGCATCCCCACCGGCGCCACCGCGCAGTGGTAGACGTACAGGCCGGGGTTGAGCGCCCGGAACGTGAAGTCGGTCTCCTGCCCCGGGCCCGTGAACGTGGCCTTGGCGCCACCACCCGGACCGGTCACGGCGTGGAGGTCGATGTTGTGGGCCACGATGCTCGTGGGATGGTTCTTCAACGTGAACCGCACCTCGTCACCCTCGCGCACCCGGATGAACGAGCCCGGAACCGATCCCCCGAAGGTCCAGAACGTGTAATCGACGCCGTCGGCCAGCCGCTTCTTCACCTCGACGGTCTCCAGCTCGACGTTGACGACCGTGGCGTAGTCGCGGGTGATGGGAGGCGGCACGAAGGGCGCCTCGGTGAGGATGGCCGTTTCTTCACCACGGAGCGCCGGAAGCTCCGGTGCGCTCATGTCGGAGGGACGGAGGGTCTCGTCGGCCGCGGGTCGGGTGGCCACCATGGCGAAGATGGCCAGCACGACCAGACCGCCGATGGCGGACCAGAAGGAGCGGGAATGCAAGGTAGCCTGCGCGTTCATGAGTGGATTCCTCGTGACAGGAGGGTGGGTGGAGCGAAACATATTGTGTAGTTGATCATGTTCTTATGATTAATATCGGGCGGAAGAGGCCGGTTCCTCATCGGAAACCCCACCCGACCGCCTGTGGGGGATTTCCCTACAGCTATGGGGGGTGCACTAGAACGTCGCGTTCAGCATCACGTAGCCGAACGTCATGTCCTCGGCCAGCCGGCCCACGGCCGCCAGGGCGTCGTCCTGCTGGACGAAGCTGAACCCGGCGGTGAGCGACAGCGCGGACGAGTAGCGGTGGGTCAGGGTGACGTCGAGCTCGTTGGCGAAGTGCCCCGAGTCGAGCCCCTGGTCCCGGGCGGCGCTGAACGAGTGGAGGTCCACGCCCAGGTCCACGTCGTCGGCCAACCCCAGCGCCAGCTTGAGCGCCGCGTCCTGGAGCCCCCGCCCCCCGGTGTGGACCGGGATGTTCAGGAACAGGTCGGCGAACCCGTAGAACTTGTGGTTGGTGGCGAAGAGCGTGTTGAAGGCGTTGTCCGCGGCGTCGTCCGGGTCGTCGCCCGACAGGTAGTCGTACCAGAGGGTCACCGAGCCCCGGCCCCCGGCGAACGTCCGGCCGAGTCGCGCGGCCACCATCCAGGCGCTCAGGTCGGTCTCCGAGCGCTCTCCTCGCTGGACGGACCCCTCCACCCGGCTGCTGAACCCGCCCGCCGTGCTGAACGCGTAGCGGGAGCCGAACGTGGCCCGGTCGGCGTCGGAGGCACCCTCCTCCCGGTCGTAGAGGAGGTACAGGTCGAGGGCGCCGGGCCCCACCGCACCCACCGTGGCGTAGGCCCCGTAGAGTTCGGCGTCGGCCTGATGCGTCGCGGCCGTGGCGTCGGCGAGCGTGTGGGCCACGAAGGCGACATCGGTACGTCCTCCGTCGAGATCGACCCGCACGCCGTCGAAGGCCCGCCCCTGCTGCAGCCAGTCCACGGCGCCCACCAGGCGCTCGCCCCCGAACGCCGTCTCCTGGCGACCGACCGTAGCGGCGAACCACGGCCGCGACGGACTCGAGTACCGCAGATAGGCCTGATGGAGGTCCAGGTTGTCGGCGCTGAAGTCGCCGGTGGTGCTCGACTCCTCGCCCCAGATCCGGACGTCCTGGAGCTGGACGAAGATCGTCAGGCTCGGATCGACCAGGGCGCTGAGACCCAGCCGGACGCGCATCGACGTGAACTCGTCGGGACCGCCGCCCACCGGGTCCCGATGCTCGTAGCGGGGTCGGACCTGGCCGGTCCAGGTCAGGTCCTGGGCGGCCGCGGCCATGGGAGCGGCAAGCGCGGGAAGCGCCAGGGCGGCCCCTGCCAGAGCCACCGTCAGCGTGCGTCGGATCATATCGCTCACACCTCGAGGGCGGCCCGGTTGGCCGGGACGTTCGCGAGGTCCTCCATGGTGGTGTTCGCGAGGAAGGCCCGGACCTGCATCGACACGTCCCGCCAGCGGGCATGGGCCGGACACGGGTTGGCATCGCTGCAGCGCGCGCGGCCCAGGAGACACCCGGAGCTGCCGGCGATGTCGTCGAAGGGCTCGATCACGTCCGAGAGCCGGATGCGCCCCGGTGCACGGGCCAGGACGAACCCTCCCTTCGGGCCCCGGGTGGATTCGAGGAGGCCGGTGCGGGTCAGCCCGTGCAGGATCTTGGACAGGTAGTTGCGGGGCACCTTCAGTGCCTCCGCGATGTCGTCGACGCGCACGGGGTCGTCGCCTTCGGCCTCGGCGAGGTGGATGACCGCGCGGATGGCGTAGATGGACGTCTGGGACAGGATCATGGGACGGGTCCGTGAGGTGCGGAGACATCGGGGCACACATTCATCATATGAATATGAAGATAGCACCCCTGGCGCCCCGCGTCATCGTGGGGCGGAGCGGCACCCTACCCTGCCTCGCCCCCGGCGGCACGGGGGCTACGGACGTCGCCGAGTTCGATGGGCACGGCCACGCGGACCAGCACCGTGAACACGAACAGCCCCATGGCCCAGATCCCGGCGGTGACGGCGAACTCGACCCACGTGGGCATGTACTCCACCACCTCGCCCAGGGGCGAAGGGATGAAGCCCGGGATGACGAGCCCCATCCCCTTCTCCATCCAGATCGACACGAACAACATGATGCACGCCGGGATCAGCCACGCCGGATTGCGGCGCAGCGGATGGAACGTGAGCACACCCGTGGCGGTCACGTTGATGGTCAGTGCCGTCCAGATCCACGGGACCAGCCGATCCGCGTCCTCCAGGCCGAAGAAGAGGTACTGGGCGCTGATGGCGTGGTGGGTCGGGAAGTAGAACTCCTTGAAGATCTCCGACACCACCATGACCAGATTGATCTGGGCGGCCACGGTCACGATCATGGCCAGCTTCGAGAACACGGCGTCCTCGATGGCGTAGCGCGTCTGACTCCGGATGAACCAGAGGGCCACGATCATGAAGGCCGGACCCGCCGCGAAGGCCGACGCCAGGAAGCGGGGCCCCAGCAGCGACGTGTTCCAGAAGGGGCGCGCCGGGAGGCCGGCGAAGAGGAAGGCGGTGACCATGTGGATGCTCACGGCCCAGAACACCGAGAGGTACACGAAGGGCACGTACTTCCGCTTGTCCGGCTTCCGCCCCGCGTAGTGGCTGTAGAGGATGTAGAAGGGGATGGCCAGGTTGAGGGCCAGGTACCCGTTCAGCACCAGGACGTCCCAGGCCAGCATGGACCGGGGCCAGTTCAGGAGGCCGATGCCGGGAATCAGGTGCCAGAACCGGTGCGGCCCTCCCAGGTCCACGGTCACGAAGGCCAGGCACATGAGCAGGGCCGCCACCGCGACCCCCTCGGCGATCAGCACCGCTCGACCGAAGTCCACGTCCTTGAGCACGTAGGCCGGGAGCACGAGCATGACGGCCGCGGCAGCCAATCCCACGAGGAACGTGAAGTTGGAGATGTAGAGGCCCCAGCTCACGTGGTCGGTCATGCCCGTGACGCCCAGGCCCTCCCGAAGCTGGATCACGTAGGCGTAGGCGCCCACGAGCATCAGCAGGGTCAGGGCGCCCATCCAGAGGTGGTACCGGCGTCCGCCCGACGTGGCCGACCGCAGCGCGTCGCGGAGGAACGGCATCAGATGCATGGGTCCTCCTCGAGGC
Source organism: Longimicrobiales bacterium (assembly GCA_040216925.1). Lineage (GTDB taxonomy): Bacteria > Gemmatimonadota > Gemmatimonadetes > Longimicrobiales > Gaopeijiaceae > JAJCZZ01. Next base: position 44,293 of record JAVJOF010000028.1, on the reverse strand, counting down.
CGCCCGGACCGATGCGACCGGCCACGCAGGCCACCAGGCCGCAAACAACCCACCGTGTCACGGAGTGATGGGCGGGACGGGACGGGGGCCGCGCACCGAGCGGCGCGTCGCGCCTCGCGGGCAAGGCGCGACGACGAGGCGTAGCAGCGCTACGCTGAGGAGGAGCAACGCAGCCCGAGGGGATGCGACGCGCCGCGAATGCCGGCCCCCGACCCGTTCCGCCCATCAGTCCGTGTAGTACCAGAAGCGCGGCTCCGTCCCCAGCTCTTCCTTGAGCCGGAAGACCCGCTTGTGCTCCAGCACCCAGCGGATCTCGGAGTCGGGGTCCAGCAGGTTGCCGAAAACCCGGGCGCCCGTGGGGCACGCTTCGGCGCAGGCGGGCAGCCGCCCCTCCCGGGAGCGCTGGATGCAGAACGTGCACTTCTCCACCACCCCCTTCGTGCGGGCGCGGTTGCCCAGGTAGTGCTGGTTGGGGTTCAGCTCCTCCGCCGGTACCTGGGGTTCGGACCAGTTGAAGCGCCGGGCCCAGTACGGACAGGCCGCCTCGCAGTAGCGGCACCCGATGCACCAGTCGTAGTCGACCACCGTGATGCCGTCGGGCTCCTGCCAGGTGGCGCCCACGGGGCACACCTCGACGCAGGGCGGATTGGCGCACTGGAAGCATTGGGTGCCGAGGTAGAAGTGGCCCTCGGCCGGCACTGGGTGCATGTACCCGGCGTCGGCGTGTTCGAAGTCGATCTCGCCGTCCTCCATCTCGAAGATCCGGATGTACTGCGTGCCGGACGCCCGATCGAGGTTGTTCTCCTGGATGCACGCCTCCACGCATTCCCGGTAGCCCTTGCACTTGGAGATGTTGAAGGCGTAGCCGAACATCACCCCGGGCTGGGCCTCGGTGGCCTTGATGGCCACATCCACGCCCTGACGGAGTTCGGCCAGACGCTCCATGCGGCGGATGGTTTCCGCCTTCTCCGCGGCCGTCATGAGTCGGAAGTTGCCCTTGAAGTACTCCTCCCAGGCCAGGAGCGCGGCCTCCCGTCCGTCCGGGTCGCCCACCGGCGAGCAGGCGCCCGCCGCCTGGCTGCCCAGGACCGCGGCCCCGAACAGCGTGCCCAGGGCCCTGCGCCGGTCCATCGGCTTGTCCAGGACACCGGCCGGCGCCGGAGGATCGCCGCCGCCCTGGCTCCCGCACCCGCACGACCCCGACCCGCACCCCTCGCGCGGTCCGGCGGCGGACGGGGCCGTCAGCACGTCCGGTGGAATCTTGCGCTCGGCTTCCAGGCGCCCGGCGTACCGGAGCACGTCTTCGAAGGTCAGCTCCCGCGCATCCGGCCCGGGAGCGCCTCCCCGGGCTGCATCCGTCCGTGTCTCGTCCGGCCTCATGGGAGCCCTCCCCCGGTGCGTGGAATCCGCGGGCCGCGGAACGGCACGAGGGTGTCGACGGTGGGTGAATGGGGATCGTGGCACCCCGTACAACTCAGCACCACGCGCTGCCCCCGCCATCCGGCCAGTCGCTTGCCGTGGGCGCCTCCGGCCCAGTCGCGCCCCTGCTCGAAATGGCATCCGGCACAGAGACGGTAGGCCTGGTCCAACGTGGCCGTCCGGCCGTCCAGGAGCTGGAGGGTGGACGGGTCGGACTCGGCGTGGCAGGTGGTGCACGCCGGACCGGCGTCGGCCGGATGGACCGGTCGGATGTCTCCATGGACGTCCGTCTCGCGGGCGGGGGTGAGCGCCGATCCGTCGGCATGGCACGAGGCGCACGGGTACTGCTCGATGGCCGGTGTCCGGTGCGCCACGGAGAAGCCCGTCCCCCCGGGGCCGGTCCGCCCCACGACGGGGCTGGCCGGGACGGTAGCGAGGGCCCGGGGCGCATCCGGCAGGACCTCCAGGGAGGCCGGCGGCCCGCCGGCGCGCGGCGCGTCCCCTCCGCACCCCGCGAGGCCCGCAACCAGCAGGACGCCGAAGTACGGGAACGTGCGGCGGTGGCGGGTACGCTTCTCCCGGGTCCGCATCAGGCTCCCCCTCCCCGGCCGTCGGGTCCGTCCGGTGGCGCCGCGCCCCCCGGCCGCTCCAGGGGCCGGCTGAAGGCCGCACCGGGCTCCGGACCGCCGAGGGCCGGCACGTGGCACTGCCGGCAGTTGGCCCGCTCCGGGTGGGTCGTGCGGATCTCCGCCACCGCGGCGGGGCCGGCATGACAGGAGACGCAGTTGCCCCGCATCTCCAGTGCGTGGGGCACGACGGGGGGGCTTCCCTCCATGGCCCGGCGACCGGTGACCGGCCACGCCGCGGCGACCCATCCCGTGGGCCGGAAGAGCTCCCCGGTGTTGGCCGGGACGTGGCACTGCAGGCAGTTCGAGAACTCCGGATGGGGTGAGACCGGCGCATAGGCGCCGAACCGCGGCGCCCACCCGCCCCGCCGGTGGCACTGGTTGCAGGTGGCCTGGAGGAACTCGTCGTCGGCCAGGGCGTGGGGAATGCGCGGCGGGGCGCCCGGGTAGGCCCGGAGCGCCCGGAACCCGGCCAACGAACGACCGGAAGCCCCGGGACGGCCCTGGACGGTAGGATCCACCGCCAGGTCGGCCGCCCGCGTCGAGAACACCGCCGCCTCCTCCGTGATCGGCTGGCCGGTCTCGAGTGTCCCCGGCTCGGGATGGGCGGGCACGTCCGGCCCGCCGCGCAGGGTCGCGCCCACGGCCAGCACCCCGGCGAGCATCACGAGCGCCGCGACCGCGATGCCGAGGAGGCGTCCGCCCAGAGGTCCCTCGTCGCTCACGAAGCGGTCCGTCCGCCGATCCGCTCCAGACGCACCGCGCACTTCTTGTAGTCGGGCTGCTTCGAGATCGGACAGAAGGAGTCCAGGGTCAGTTCGTTGACCAGGAGGCCCTCGTCGAAGAAGGGCACGAACACCTGTCCCCGGGTGGGCTGGCCCCGGTAGTCGATGCGGGCCTCGAGTTCGAGGGAGCCCCGTCGCGTGACCAGGCGCACCCGTTCACGGTTCCGGATGCCCATCTCCGCGGCATCGAGGCGGTTGACCTCGACGTACGCGTTCGGCACCGCCTGGTGGAGCACCGGCACCCGCCGCGTCATGGAGCCGGTGTGCCAGTGCTCGACCACCCGGCCGGTGTTCAGCCACATCGGGTACTCCGCGTCGGGGACCTCGGGAGGCGGCTCGTACGGCCGCAGCCAGATCCAGGCGCGGTGGTCGGGCTTCCCGTAGAAGTCGAAGTCGCCGTACTCGGCGTCGGCCGCCGGGTCGTGGCGCGTGTTGTACCGCCACTTCGTCTCCTGACCGTCCACGTACGGCCACATGATGCCCGGACGCTCCTTCAACTCGTCGAGGGGCGCCATCCGGTGCTTCGGATTGTCGTGGAAGCGGGTGTATTCGGCCCAGATCCCGTCGATGTGCTCCTCGTAGGACCAGGGAAAGAGCTCCTCGTAGCCGAGACGCCGGGCCACCTCGATGAGCTGCCAGGTGTCGCTCATGCAGTCCCCCGGCGGGTCCACGAGCTGCGCGAAGTGCTGGGTCCGGCGTTCCGAGTTGCCGAACAGCCCCTCCTGCTCGAACCACATCGACGCCGGCAGGATCACGTCCGCCACGTCGGTGGTCGGCGTCGGATACACGTCGGACACCACCAGGAAGCGGCCCTCCTTCTCGGCCCCGGCCCGGTACCGGTTCAGGTGCGGCATGGTGACCATCGGATTGGTCACCTGGACCCACATGAAGCGGATGTCGCCGCGGTCGAGGGCCCGGAACATCTCCACGGTGTGGTAGGTGGGCCGCGGATCGATGTTCTCCAGCGGCACGCCCCAGATCTCGGCGGCCATGCGGCGGTCGTCCTCGTTGGTCACCACCCCGTGGGGCAGCGCGTGCGTCAGCGTGCCCACCTCCCGGACGGTGCCGCAGGCGCTTGGCTGGCCCGTGAGCGAGAACGGGCTGTTGCCCGGCTCGGCGATCTTGCCCACAAGGAGGTGGACGTTGTAGACGAGGTTGTTGATCCAGGTGCCCCGGGTGTGCTGGTTCATGCCCATGCACCAGAACGACGTGACCTTCCGGGCGGGATCCCCGTAGAGCGACGCGAGCCACCGGATGTCCTCAGCGGGCACACCCGAGATGGCCTCGACCCGCTCGGGCGTGTAGTCGGCGAGGAACGCCACGTACTCGTCCCATCCGACGTCGGTGGCTTCGTCGGTGAAGGAGAAGCCGTCTTCGAGTCCGTACCCGATGTCGGTCTTGCCGCGCTTGAACGCCACATGACGCTCGACGAAGCTCTCGTCCACCCAGTGGTTGGCCACGAGCTCGTGGCAGATCGCGTTGGCGATGGCCAGGTCCGACTGGGGCGCGAACAGGAGCGAGCGGTCCGCCGCGTAGCTCGTGCGGGTGGTCCGGGTGGCCAGGTCGATGATCTGGACCCCCTGCCCCGTCCGCCGCCGCTCCAGCATCCGGGAGAACAGCACCGGGTGCATCTCCGCCATGTTGTTGCCCCACAGGACGAACACGTCGGCGTGGTCGATGTCCTCGTAGCACCCCATGGGCTCGTCCAGCCCGAACGTGCTCATGAAGCCCGTGACGGCGCTGGCCATGCACAGACGGGCGTTGGCCTCGACGTTGTTCGTGCCGAGGGCTCCCTTGAACAGCTTGGACGCCACGTAGCCGTCCGGAATGGTCCACTGACCCGAGCCGTACATGGCCACGGAGTCCTTGCCGTGCTCGGCGATGGTGGAGCGGATCCGCTCCGCCACCACGTCGAGGGCCTCCTCGATGGACACCTCGACCAGCCGTCCGTCGCGCCGCACCTGCGCCCGGGTGATCCGGTCTCCGCCGTAGAGCGCCTGCACCGAGTGGTATCCCTTCACACAGCACAGCCCGCGGTTGACGCTGGACTCCGGGTCGCCCTTCACGGCCACGGCGCGGCCGTTCTCGAGGCCTACCAGCAGCCCGCATCCGACACCGCAGAAGCGGCAGGGCGTCTTGCGCCACTCGAGCGCTTCGGGGTCGCCGACGTAGCCGCCGAGCTCCTCGCCGAAGGCCACGTCGGGCACCAGCGACGAAGCGGATGCAGCCGCAGCCGCCATCGCCATGCGTTTCAGGAAGATGCGTCGCTCGACCGGGCTCATGGTGTGTCGGGGAGGGAGGAGACGGCCTTGCGGAAGGTGCGGGACAGCGGGTCGGCCTCGGGCGTGTCGGGATCGACGTCGCCGAAGGTCAACACCAGGCCCCGCACCTCCGGCATGGCTTCGATACGGGTGCGCAGCGCGGCTTCGGCGTCCAGGTCGTCGGTTTCCGTGACCAGGAGCAGCAGATCGGCATTCTCGGCCGGCACCACGTCGCACCCCGGCAGGGACGCCAGGCTGGCTGCGACGGCGCCTCGGGCACCGTCGGCCGGAACGACCACATAGCTGCAGATCGGCACGAGGACTCCGCGTGTGGGGACACTGGAATCGTACTCGGTCGGACCGGCGCGGTCAGTCGGGCGGAGGACCCCGGACCGGGTAGGGAAGAACCCCACACACGGTCCGACGCCGGCGCACAGTCGATGCTATGGGCGCCCGTCCGGTGCGGACAAGTCGCGGGCCGGTGCCCGGACGGTGCTGGGCGCGGGCTCAGCCGGGAGGCCGGACCCGTCGATACTCGGACGAGTTCCGGCGACGACGCACCACGCCTCTACCGTCGCCGACGGCCCCCCGAGGAGTGCCTTCCGCCATGTGCCCGATGCCTGCACCTGCCCGCCACCTCCGGCCGGCTCGCGCTCCGTCGCGCCGTTCGCATCCCACCGCGCCCCCGCTCCTTGCAGCCGCGGCCGCGCTGACGCTGGCCACGAACGCCGGCGCCCAGGAGCGCGGGGGCTTCCTGGACCTCAACGGCTACTGGGACGACCGGTCGTTCACGACGCTGACGGTGAACGCGCTGGCCAATCTACCCCAGGGCCTCCAGTACTTCGCGTTCGTGAACTACACCAGCACGCCGCGAGCATCCTCGACCGACCTGGACGGTTTCTACTCGGAGCACCACGTGCGCTGGGCCGTAGGCTCCACCCCTTTCGACGTGACCGCCCTCTGGTCGCCTCGGAGCGGCCCCGACAACGATCCGGCCTACCTGGGCGTTCGCTGGCGGGCCTCGGACACCGGCGGCCCGGGTCGGGCCCTCCGGGCCGCCCGGGTGACCTACGCGGTGAACCTGCATCTGGCCCGCTTCGGCGCGGGCCCCGACGAGGGATGGGCACCCCAGGTGGAGCACGCCTATCGTTGGGACGCGGTGCCCGGGCGGATCTACCTGGCCGGATTCGCCGACCACAACCTGTGGTTCGGTGGACCCGACGGGAGCCCACGGAGCCGGACCGTCAGCGAGCACCAGGCCGGGTGGCGCCTGGTGGACCGGCTGTACGCGGTCGTGGAATGGCGCCTCAACCAGTATCTGCCGGAGGCGGACCGGACCGGGGTGGGATTCGGCGTCGAGTACCTCATCCCGTTCGTGGTCCGTCCCTGACACCTCCGGGCCGCCGAGGCTCGGACCGCGCTATTCGAAGCGGCCGCCGGCCCCGGGATCCGGCGGCGACGGGTCGGGCGGCGACGGGTCCGCCGACGGCCCCTCCGCCCGCTGCGCCGCCTCCGCTGAGTTCACCGCCGCCAGCCGGCCGCCCAGGGTCCTGAGGAGCTGGGACGGCAGGCCGCTGGTGAAGCGGTACTGCTCCGCCTCCGGCCCGGGCACGTAGGCCACCACCACTCCGAAGTACCGGTCTCCGGCGAAGAACACGAACGTCGCCGTCCGGTTGACCACCCGGGACGCGGTCTGGACACCGCCGGGGGCGAACACCCGGAACCGGTTGTCGCCGGTGCCGGTCTTTCCGCCGAGCTGGAGGGGGGTGCCGTCCTCGTCGCGCAGGGCCCCGCGGGCACGGCGCGCCGTCCCGTTCTCCACCACGTCCACCATGGCGTCCCGGAGGACCGCAGCGGTCTCGACGCCGAGCACGCGTTCCGTCGTGCCCGTGGCCGGTGCCCACCGGGTCTCGTACGGCGTGTCCCTGGCGATGTCCACCGACGTGAGCGTACGGACCGGCGCCCGGACACCGCCCCGGGCGATGATGCCCGCCAGCTCGGCCAGGGCGCTCGGACGGTCCCCGGAGGAGCCGATGGCGGTGCCCAGCGACGGAACGATGTTGGTGAAGGGGTAGCCGACCCGGCGCCACCGGCGGAGCACGCCCTGGAAGGCCTCCATCTCGAGCATCGAGCGGATGCGTTCGTTCTGGGCGTCCACCCGGCTCGTGCGGAAGAGCCACCGGTACACTTCCAGGCGTGCGTCCCGGCTCTCCGTGAGCACCTCCGAGACCGACGCGCCCGGATTGTGGAGGAGGTAGGACGCGACCCACAGCTCGAGGGGGTGGATCCGGGCCAGGAAGCCCAGGTCGGACAGCGTCTGGGCGGCCGGGTCCGTGCGCCGGTACAAGTCCGCCAGCACCGCGTCCGAGAGCCGCTCGTCGGCGCCGAGGTTCTCCCGGAGGAACACGCTGAAGCGCTCGAGGTCGGCGTCGGGGGCCACCGTCCGGAAGGCCCACGCCATCCGCCGGCTGCCCAGGCGCCGCTCCTCCACCAGCCGGTCGAAGATCTCCGGGCCGGTCAGGCCCCGGTACTTCCCGTGGAACTGGCGGACGAAGATGCTCCCTTCCTGGTCGGCGAACCGCTCGAGGTAGAACCTGCGGGCCGGATCGTCCGGGTCTTCCAGCACGTCGGCCATGCCGAACCGGGCCATCTCGTACTGCACGAGGTCCCGCATGATGCGGACGAACGGCAGGTTGACCGAGTGCCGGAACGCCTCGGCCACCGTCATGACCCGGCCGTCGTACTGGTTGTCGAAGTTGGCGAAGGTCTGCGTCCCACCGCCGGTCACGAAGCGCTCGCCGGGGTTGGCGGAATAGGTGCGCTGCATGGCGGCGTCCAGGATGGCGCGCTTGCCCCCTCCCGGGTTGACCAGGAACCAGTCCACCACCCAGCGCTCCAGCCGGTTGCGCGGTGCCACCGATCGGGCCCGGAGGGAATCGGCGGACAGGCCGTCCAGCTCGTCCCAGAGTTCGTCCACGATCTCGAGATACGTGACCAGCGTCCGCAACTTGGCGGTGGAGCCCAACTCGAGGCGGGAGGCGGTGCCCAGGCTCAGCGGCCCCTCGTAGTTGTCGGTCTGGAGCCGGACCACGTTCCCCTCCGGCGTCGCTTCGAGGAGGGTGACCGAATAGAGCACCCCCGCGGGGTCCCCCACGTCCAGGAGGCGGTCGGCTCCGAAGCCCTCCCGGGCGATGAAGTCGGGACTCCGGAGGGACCGGAGGAGCGTGGTCGCCTCCCGGTGCCACGCGAAGTCGACGGTGGAAGTGGCGTCCATGTCCAGGCGATCCAGGTCGTAGAGCGACCCGACGCCGGTCAGGCGGAGGAGCTCGGTCCGGACCATCGTCTCGGCCTTCCGCTCCGCGAACGAGCGGGGCGGCTCCTCGGGCGCCCGGGCCGCGAGCTGCACCGAGTCCCGGGCCCGGCGTGCCTCGTCCGCCATCCAGCGCGGAATGACCCGGTCGCGGGCCAGCAGACCGAGATACGTGTCGGTGAGGTCGGCCAGCTCCACGCGGCCGTCCGGCCGGGTCAGGTAGAACGACGGGCGGCGATGGGCCAGCAGGAGGCTCAGCACCCGCCGATAGACCTCCGCCTTCAGGCGCCGGCCTTCTGGGTCCACCGGTCCGGAGGCCAGGACCGCGTTCACGGAATCCAGGGACAGCCCGTACCAGGCCCGCAATCCGTCGGCCGTGCCGATGACCTCACCGTGGCCGGCCTGGGCCGCCAGGGGCACCGAGTTGAGGTAGTCCCGGACGATCTCGCGGCGCTCGCGGCGGGTGTCGGGCCCGTCGCGGTAGGCGCGGAGCGACGCGCTGAACATCTGCCGCAGCTTGTCGGCCGGCGAGCGGGTGAGCCCTGCGGGGCTGTGCCGGTACTTCTGGATCTGGGTGGCCAGCGTACTTCCGCCGGCCACGTTGCCGTCGGAGATCCCCACGTTGCGGAATGCCAGTTCGGCCACCGAGCGGAGGAACCGGTCCCACTCGACGGCCGGATTCTGCTGCGGCTCCTCCGCCAGGAACTCCCGGCTCTCGATGTAGAGGAGCGACCGCCACATCATCTCGGGAATCGAGTCGAAGTGGGCGTACGCCTCGGAGGGGTACCGCTCCTGGACGATGGGACGGCCCCGGCGGTCCTGTACGGTGAGGCCCGCCGACGCCTTGGTCTCGTACACCGGGTAGGCGCCCCAGTCGGTGACGCGGAGGAGACGGGGGCTGAAGCGCGCCTGGTGCGTCAGGTCGAACCCCAGCGAGTCCATGCGCAGGGTGAAGTCGGGGATCCGCGTGTACCCGAGGCGGCGGTCGTACGGACCCCGGTCGGGAAACCGGATGCTGGGCGAGGGACCCGCCTCCACCGAGAAGCCGATGCCGTCGGCCAGCCGGGTGAAGAGGGCCGCCTGCAGGCGCGACGAGCGCACCTCCCGAACCCCGAGCACGGCCAGGACGACAGCCACCAGAAGCAGGCCGAGCAGGACGCGGAGGCCCCGCCACGAGCGCCGTTCCTCGGGAGGAACGGATTCCGGATCCGCGGTGGAGCCGGTGATGTCGTCTGTCATGGGTGCCTAGCGGCCGAAGGGCATCCCCGGGAAGCCACCCATACCCGGCAGGCCACCCCCGCCGCCCATCATCCCCTTCATCTGCTTCATGAACTTTTCCATCTCCTTGAACTGCTTGAGCAGGCGGTTGACCTCGCTGATGGGCCGCCCGCTCCCCTTGGCGATGCGCGCGCGGCGGGAGCCGTTGATGATCTCCGGCTTGGCCCGCTCCTTCGGGGTCATCGAAAGGATGATGGCCTCGACGTGCTTCATGCGCTTCGGGTCCATGTTGGCCGCCGGGATCTTCAGGCGGCCCGCTCCGGGAATGAGCTTCAGGAGCTGCTCCAGGGGACCCATCTTCTGGACCTGGCGCATCGCGGTCAGGAAGTCCTCCAGGGTGAAGCGGCCCTTGCCCATCACCTTTTCCTGGAGCTTGGCCGACTCCTCCTCGTCGATGGCGGCCTGGGCGCGCTCCACCAGCCCGACCACGTCGCCCATCTGGAGGATCCGGCCCGCCAGCCGCTCCGGATCGGCCTGATCCAGGTCGTTCAGCCCCTCGCCGACGCCGATGTACTTGATGGGCTTGCCGGTCACGCCGCGGATGGACAGGGCGGCGCCGCCCCGGGAGTCGCCGTCCATCTTGGTCAGCACGACGCCCGTGATGCCCAGCGCCTCGTCGAAACCCTGGGCGATGGTCACGGCTTCCTGCCCGGTCATGGCGTCGGCCACGAACAGGACCTCGTGGGGCTGGACGGCGTCCTTGATGCGCCGCAGCTCGTCCATCAGCGTGTCGTCGATCTGGAGCCGGCCCGCCGTGTCCACGATCAGCACGGAGTGGCCGTCGGCCCGGGCCTTCTCCTTCGCCGCCACGGCCGCCGCCACCGGATCGCCCTGGAATTCGCCGGCCACCACCGGCACGTCGAGCTGCTTGCCGAGGGTCTGGAGCTGTTCGATGGCCGCCGGACGCTGGAGGTCGCACGCCGCCAGCATCGGGTTGCGGCCGCCGTGGATCATCCGGCGCGCGAGCTTTCCGGAGCTCGTGGTCTTGCCCGACCCCTGGAGGCCCACCATCAGGAACACCGTGGGGCCCGAGGGCGCCCAGTTCGTGGTGGGGCGCTCGTCGCCGAGGAGGTGGGCCAGCTCGTCGTGGACGATCTTGACGATCTGCTGACCGGGCGAGACCGACTTCAAGACGGCCTCGCCCAGCGCCTTCTCCTGGACGCGGTTCAGGAAATCGCGCGTGACCCGGAAGTTGACGTCCGCTTCCAGCAGGACGCGCCGGACCTCCCGGAGGCCCTCCTTGATCATCGGCTCCGTCAGCACGCCCCGTTGCCGGAGCTTGCCCAGAGCGCTGTCGAGCTTGTTCGCCAGCTCGTCGAACACAGTCGGACTCCCGTTCCCGTCCCGTCACGAAAGGCGTCCGGCGGGCAGGCCCGGCGAGACGCGGAGAACCCGAAAGCTAGAAGCGGCGCCGGGGGCGCTCAACGGGGAGGGCCCGAGCGATGGGCCGCATCGTCCCTTCACCTCGCCCCACGCAGCGTGCCCGGGCACCGTCCCGCACCAGCCCCGGTCCGGACCCCGGCGTACGACCTGCGCTTTGCATGACAAAGTGCTCCGTGTAGAATACGTGGGGCGGGGCGGCCACTTGCCGCCACCCGACCGACCGACCACCCTGATCCCGCGGCCCGTCCGCACTGGTCTTCCGACGAGGAGATGCGCCGGTGAGCGCCCTGACCGAGTTCCTCTTTCCCGCCCCGGCCCGGCGTTCCGCCGGATCGATCTTCACGTGGTGGGAGCGCCGCCGGCCGGCCTACAACCTGATCGTGGGCCTGTCCGGGACGCTGTCGTTGGGGACCGCACTCGTGCTGGCCATGCTCCCTCCCGGCGGCATCGCCTTCCCGGGCCTCCCGTGGGAGGGCATCGTGGCCTTCGGGCTCATGGCCAACTTCTTCTACTTCCTGGGACCCCTGGCGGAGATCGCCATCGACAAGCTCTGGGGTCGGGAGGTGCTGCCCACGGGGCCCGCGCTGTTCCGCATGGGCCTGACCTTCTCGGTGGGCCTGACGTTCGTGCCCACCCTCCTCATGGTGGTCTTCTGGGTGCTGCGGGTCGTGGGCGTCGTGCCGACCTGAACCGGCCGGTCAGAACCCGTCCGGTGGTGGCGTGCCCCCGGCCGGCGGCACGTAGAGGTCGCGGCCCAGGACGGGCACACCCAGCGGAATCCGGGTGGTGTCGGGCTCCATCGCGACGCCGCCGACCCGAACCTCCAACGTGATCATGGTGTTCTGCGGCACGACGCACGCGCGGAACGCCCCGTTGGGCCCGGTGGTGTAGGCCGCGCCCTGCTGCCGGCTGGCCACCACCGTCTGGTCTCCCGGCGTATCCACCCGGAAGTTGGTCCACCGGACGGCTACCTCGGCGCCTTCCACCGGACGCTCGGTGCCCCGCTCGAGGACCCGGCCCACGAGGGCGCTCGTCTGCTCCGGCCGGGTGTCGAGATCGTCGGCGCACACGCGCTGGACCAGGGAGATCTGGCTCGGCACCCGCATCCGGACCGACGTGACCTCCCCGCGGGCGGCGTACACCGGCTCGGGTCCACCCACGACCCCGTACGGCAGCATGGCCGGATGCTCGAAGCTCACGTCGTAGTCGCCGGGCACCAGGTCCGTGAAGCGGAAGCGGCCGGCCTCGTCGGTCCGCATGGACTCGTCGGTTCCCAGAAGGCGGACCAGGGTTCCGGGCGCCGGTTCCGAGGAGATCTCGTGGAGGATGACCCCCTCCACCGTGGCGGTGGTCGTGCTGAGGATCACGTCGCCGCCGGGCTCGCGCACCGACAGCACGCTGCCCCCTTCCACCCGCAGGCCGTTCTGGACCACCCGGGGGCGACCCTGGAGGTCCCGGCCCCGCGCCAGCCAGGGCATCCGGATGCTCCATTCGGGCACGATCCAGTTGCCGTTGGGCAGGCGCTGGAACTCGACCTGACCGCCCACGTCGTAGAGGGTCACGTCGGCATGGACGTTCACGTAGCTGTAGTCCAGCCGCACGAGCTCCCAGGTGGACGGCTCGATCCACAGCGTGCCCTCGATGTCGGGCACGTCCCGGCCCCGGATCGGCTCGAACGCCAGTCCGATCCGCCCCGTGTCCTCGTTGCGGCCCGCGCGCAGCCGCATGCAGTGGGTGTCCAGGAACTCGTCGGACAGGAGGACGGCGGCGTCCGGTGCGAAGTAGAGGTCTCCCCCCTGGTCGTCGCCGGCGCCCTGGACGAATCCGTTGTCCATCAGGTCCTCGGCGGGGCGGCTCTCGTAGGGCGCCCGTGAATAGGACGTTGAGCGACGGCTCTGCTGATTGACCACGCGGCCGTCTTCCATGTCCCGGAAGTAGCTCCGGGTCCGGTACTGGTACACGCCGCCTTCCGTGGTCAGGCGCGCGGCCTCGAGAGCCTTGCGGGCCTCGTCCCAGACCTGCGACACCCGCAGCCCTTCGTCCGGACGGACCTCGCACCGCTCCTCTCCCTCGACGCTGATGCCCTCCAGCTCGATGGCTCGGCTGGCCAGACGCATCTGGACCACCACCGGCTCGCCGCCCCGGACCTCGACGGGGAGCGAGGTGGAGCCGTAGCCGATGAGCTCCGCCCGGACGGTGTAGGAGCCGGCGGGAATCGACAGGAACCGGGCGCGGCCGGCCGCGTCCGAAAGGATGCTGGCCGTGGACGCCCCGCTGCCGTCGCGGACCTCCACCAGAACCCCCTGGAGGGGCTGGCCGCCGGCGTCGTCCGTGACCTGGACCAGCACCGCCTGCGCCGAGAGCGCCGATGCGGCCACGACCAGAGCGGTCAGGAGGCCCAGGGCGGTCACCGTGCCCCGGATCCATCGCGGGCGGCGAGGCCGCTCGGGCGGGTGGAGGGCGAGGGGAGACGGGTCGTTCACGGGCTCGGCGATGGCGGGGAAGGAGGCGCGCCGCGGTTCGGAGCACCCCTGCACAATACGTCCGCCCGATACGACCGACTACACGGCCGGTGTGTTGGACCCATGGCGGCCCCGCCCCGGGCGGACCACACTGGAGCGACGACCGCGCGCCTCGACGCGGACGATTCCCCGACCCGAATCCGCGATGAGCCGATACATCTGGACCGGCGTGGCACTCCAGGTGGTCATGGTCCTGCTGGGCCACTGGAGCGAGACGGTACTCCTGCTGTCCGGGGTCCTGGGCACCGGCATCCCCTTCGTCCTGGGCGTCGCCTACGGGGCCCGGCACGCCCGGACCATCCCGACGGCGGCCAAGGGGGGATTCCTGATCGGGATTGTCGGCGCCCTGGCCGGCGTCCTCCTGGCCATCGCCCTGGGCGACCAGCCCTGGATCCTCCTGACGTTCGCGCCGCTGTCGTCGGCGGCCACGGGAACCCTCGGCGCCATCATCAGCATGGTGGCGCTCGGACGGCACCGCCCCACGGAGTGAGGCCTACTCCATGAGGGCCCGCAGAGCCTGCGAGCCGGTCCGGCTGGCCACCACCGTTTCGCCGTCGTCGAAGCGCACGGACAGCCGCCGGTCGTCGTAGCGCCGGATGCTGACCACGTGGTCCAGGTTGACCAGGTGGCTCCGGTGCACCCGCACGAAGTCGCCTCCGGCCAGACGCTCCTCGAGCTCGCCCAGGGTGGCGTCCAGCTCGTAGGTCGCGCCCGGCGTCCGGGCCACCGACCCTCCGGCGTCGGCGTCGATGCGGCGGATCTCGCCCACCGGCACGGGCACGATGGCGCCCCTGCTCCGGGCGAACAGACGCCGTGGAACCGCGGCGGCGCCCCCCGGCTCCAGCCGGGCCGACGGCGTGCCGGGCCACCCCTCGCCCCGGAGGCGGACGCGGACCCGCGCCATGGCTTCGGCCACGCGTTCCCGGCCGAACGGCTTGACCAGATAGTCCACGGCGCCGCGCTCGAACGCCGACACCGCATACTCGTCGTAGGCGGTGGTGAACACGACCGCCGGACGGTGCTCCAGCGCGTCCAGGACCTCCACTCCGGACATCCCCGGCATCCGGACGTCGAGGAAGACCAGGTCGGGCTCGTGCTTGTGGATCAACCGGAGGGACTCGGGCCCGCTCACGGCCTCGCCGACGATCTCCACCCAGGGCACGTCCGCCAGGTACTCCCGGAGGGCGCGGGCGGCCAGCGGCTCGTCCTCGCACACCAGGGCCCGGACGGTGGCGCCACCGTTCACGTCCCGGCTCCCCGTGCAGGCGCCGTTGGCACCCGGAACGTGGCCGTGAAGCCGCCGCCGGCCGCAGGGCCCCACGACAGGGAGGCCGCATCGCCGTGCAGGGCGTCGAGCCGCCGGGCCAGCAGATCGAGGCCGTGCCCCGCCAGGGAGTCCGGCGTCGGCCGGGACCCTGCGGACGGTCGGTCTCCGACGCCGGCCCCGTCGTCGGCCACGGTCACGGCCACCCGCCCGTCGGCTTCCCTGCGGACCCGGATGGTCACGGTGCCCCCCCGCTCCGAAGGCTCCACCCCGTGCTTGATCGAGTTCTCGACCAGGGTCTGGATGCCGAAGGCCGGCACGGCCTGGTCGTCGAGCTCCTCGTCGAGGTCCCACACCACGTGGAGACGGTGGTCGAGACGGAGCCGCTCGAGTCCCAGGTAGCGGCGCACCACGCCCAGCTCCTCCGTCAGGGGCACCTCGTCGACCTCGCGGCGCTGCAGGGTCGAGGCGTATCGGATCAACTGCCCCACGTCCTCGATGGCGCGCTCGGCGGTGGCCGGGTCGGCCCGGACCAGGAGCATGAGGGAGTGGAGCGTGTTGAACACGAAGTGGGGGTTGAACTGGGCCCGGATCGCCTTGGCCTCGGCCTGGGCCCGGAGCATGCCCTCCCGGGCCAGCGCGGTGCGGGTCTCGTGGACGCGGCGCACCGACTCCGACCACATCATGAAGCCGGAGAAGATGGCGTAGAGGAACAGGACGTTCACCACCTGCCACTGGACGGCCATCTCCGCCTCGACGCCGTCCGAGACGCCCCGGTAGACGGCGCGCATGGCCGCGCTCGCCAGCCACCCGGCCACCACCGCATACACCACGCCCACGGCCGCCAGCGTGGCCGCGGTGCGCAGCAGGCTCCAGTCGGGCCGGATCAGGCGATGGCGGGCCAGCCCGATCAGGGCGGCAAACCCCGCCACCGGAACCACGAAAGCGGCCGACATGGCCGCGGCGTCCAGGACCGCCATGTCCTCGAGGGAGGCGGCGGCCGACGTCCACAGCCCGAAGACGGCCAGCCACGCGCCGCAGAACACCACCCAGAAGCCCCACTGGGTGGACGGTGCCTCCGGGCTCGCGCCCCCGGGCCGATCGCGTTCCCCCGCTTGGGTCACATCCGCTCCGTGTCAGGGCCGAGCGCCGGCACCATCCGCACCGCACGATGCCGCAATAGACCGGCCCCCGGCGTCGCGGGCCACCGTGCCCCGCACTACTCGGTACGGAGCGCCTGGACGGGACTCACCGCCGCCGCCCGCCAGGCCGGCAGGAAGCTGGCCAGGAGCGTCACCGCCAGGAGCACCCCGGCCACGCCCCACGCGGTGCCGGTCCGGACCTCGACGAAGCCCGCGAGGAGGTTCTGGACGAGGGTCGCCAACGGAATCATGAGGAGCCCGCCCAGCGCCAGACCCAGAACGGACATCGCCACCCCCTGACGCGCCACGAGCCGCACCACGGCGCCTCCGCCGGCCCCCACCGCCATCCGGATCCCGATCTCGTGACGGCGCTGCCCCACCGAGTAGGCCAGGACGCCGTAGGTGCCTACGGAGGCCAGAAGGATGGCCAGGAGGCCGAAGCCCCCCAGGACCGTGTTGAAGATGTCGAGGCCCACGAAGAACTGATCCACGAATTCCTGCATGGTCAGGACCCGGTTGAGCGTCAGGTCGGCGTCGAGGCCCTGGAGCGCCTCGCGAAGCGGTTCGGCCAGGGCCGTGGGATCGCCGGACCCCGCCACCACCACCGTGTAGTTGGCCCGGGGCGCCTGAGCCACCGGCACGTAGATGGCCTCTGCCTCCACGCCGCCCGGGTTCGGGAAGATCACCTGGGTGATGTCGGCCACGACGCCCACCACCTCCCGCGGTCCCCCCTGGACGTGCAGCGTGCGCCCCACCGCATCGCCGCCTCCGAGCCAGCGCTCGGCGAACGACCGGTTGACCACGGCCACCGGCGCGGCGTCGGGCCCGTCCGTGGCTTCGAAGAACCGCCCCTGGAGCACCTCGATGCCGAACACGTCCGTGTAGCCGGGCGAGGCCACCAACGAGAACGCTTCGGGCCGGGGAGCGTTGGGATCGACCTCCACGCCCGCCACGCGGAACGTGTCGGTGGGCGCCTGGAAGTTCTGCGGAAGCGTGTTGACCAGCCCGGCGTGGCGGACGCCCCCGACGGCGGCCGCGCGGGCCAGGACCTCGTCCATGAGCACCTGGAAACGGGGGCCGTCCGGATAGGTGGACTCCGGCACGCGCACCTGGAGCGTCAGGATGTCGTCGCCGACGAACCCCGGGTCGGCCGACTGGAGGTCCAGGAAGGTCCGCACCAACATCCCTCCACCTCCGAGGGCCACCAGGGAGAGCGCGATCTCCGCGACCACCAATCCCTGGACGAGGATCCGCCGTCCCCTCCCGGCCGACGCCTTGCCGCCCTCCTTGAGCGTCTCGGCCTGCCCGACGCGGAACGTCTGGAAGGCGGGCACCAGGCCGAACGCCAGCCCGGCCACCACGGACACACCGGCCGTGAACAGCAGTACCGTCGCGTCCAGCCGCGGCTCGTAGCCCGGGGGCAGCGCACCGGCGAAGCGGGCGGCCATCAGGTGGAGCCCGTACCACCCGAGCCCCAGCCCCAGGACGGCGCCTGCCGTCACCAGCAGGCCGCTCTCGGTCAGGAGCTGCCGCACGACCCGGCTCCGCTCCGCGCCCAGGACGGTGCGGAGCGCGATCTCCTTGCGCCGTTCCTGCCCCCGGGCCAGCAGCAGGTTCAGGATGTTGGCGCAGGCGATGAGCAGGACGAAGAAGACCGACCCCTGCAGCAGACCGTAGAAGATCTTGCTCCGGCTGTCGGGGATGTCCTCGCGGACGTTGAACACGTCCAGGGTCCAGTCCCGCGAGACACCCGGATGCTCGAGGGCCAGGGCCTGGCCCACGTCGCGGACCTCGGCCCGGACGCCCGTCATGGTCGCCCCGGGGGCGAGGCGTGCCACGGCGGTCACGTCGCGCCGGTCCCTCGGCGTATCGACGGGGCTGTCGGTCAACGGCAGGTACACGTCGACCGCGGCGAAGAGGAAGGAGAAGCCGTCGGGCGTCACCCCCACCACCTCCACCGGGGCTCCGCCCAGGGTCAGGACCGCGCCCAGGGGATCCGAATCCCCGCCCCGCGTCCGCTCCCAGAACTCGGGCGTGACCACGGCCACCAGCGCACCTCCCTCCACGGCCTCGTCGGCACGGAAGGACCGTCCGCGTGCTGGGCGCACGCCCAGCACGTCGAAGAACCCGGGGCTCACATGCGCGGCCCGCACCGCTTCCGAGCGTTCGCCCGACCGGAGTCCCACCACCGTCGGCCGGTACGCCGCCCACCCGTCGAAGGCCCGGGTCCGTTCGGCCAGGTCGGCCCACGCCGGGAGCGACACCGTGAGGGTGCTCAGGCCCTCCGGCTGGGCGGTACGCCGCTCCTGGAACGCCACCAGCCGGTCCGGCTCCTCGAAGGGCAGCGGCTGGAACAGCAGCGCGTTGATCAGGCCGAAGACGGCCGTGTTGCCGCCGATGGCCAGCGCGAGCGACGCGATGGCGATGGCCGTGACTCCCCACCCCTTCCGCAGCGTCCGCATCGCGAAGCGGACGTCCTGTACGAGCGTCTGCACGATCTCCCCTCCCGTTCGGGTCACACCTCCGTGGATGGAGGGTGGACGGGGGGCCGGGGAGACCGAAGGCGATCCGGGCGAGCGGGCGCTCCCGGGGGGTGAACGGGCGGAGGGGGGCGCGAACGGCGCCCCCCTCCGGGTCCTGCGACCGGCCGCGGCGAACCGCGGTGGCGGTGTCCGCTACGACACCGGCCGCGGGTCCTCCGCGTTCTTCTCGAGGGTCTCCAGCACCATCTCCCACTCGAACTTCTCGCCGATGCCCCGGACGTAGTGGTCCATCCACGCCATCTCGCTGACCGACTTCACCAGGCGGTTGCGCGGGTCGGGGATGCCGTGGCTGCGGCCGGGATACATGAACAGCTCCGTGGGCACGTCGAGCTGCTTGAGCGCCATGTGGAGCTCCACGGACTGGGGGCTCGGCACCCGGGGATCGCCTTCCACCACGTGGATCATGGTGGGCGTGCTGGCGTTCATGATGTACTTGAGCGGCGACTGGTCGAAGTACGTGTCGAAGTCCTCGTACAGGAAGCCGTCGCCGACGTAGAACTGGCGGTTCCGCTGCACGTCGCTCTGGGCGTACATGCTGATCCAGTTCATCGTGCCGGCGCCGGAGCTGATGGCCTTGAAGCGGTCGGTCTGGGTCAGGATCCAGTTGGACCAGTGGCCTCCGGCACTCCACCCGAGCACACCCATCTGGTCCTCGTCGACGATGCCTTCGGCGATGAGGTGGTCCACGCCGGTCATGATGTCGTCGTAGCCCAGGGTGAAGTAGTCGCCCACGATGTCCGTGCGGTGCGCGTTGCCGTAGCCCGTCGACCCGCGGTAGTTGGGCTTCAGCACCGCGTAGCCGGCCCCGGCGTAGACCTGCGCGCCGTAGCCGCCGTTGAACCGGAGCACGTCGGCCGAGGCCGGGCCGCCGTGGATGGCCACGATGAGCGGGTAGCGCGTGCCCTCGCGGTAGCCCACCGGGTAGACCAGCACCCCGCCGACCCGCTTGCCGTCGGTGGACGTCCACTCGACCTCCACCTCACGCCCCAGGGCCATCTCCGCGACCTCGGGGTTCACGTCGACGAGCCGGGTCCACGCGGAGCGGTCGGCCACCTGGTCGAGGCTCGACACCGCGAAGACCGTGGGCGGCGTGGTCGGGTCCTGGTAGTCGATGAGGATCTGACCCGTGTCATCGTCCTTGCTCACGCCCAGGGCTGCGCGCTCGCTGGTGATCTGACGGACCTCGCCCGAGGCCACGTCCAGGCTGAAGAACTGGTTCGTGACCTTGATGCCGTCGTTGAAGTAGATCGTGCGGCCGTCCTCCGACCAGAACGCCGGGAAGATGCTCCCGTCGTATCCGGTCCCGATCTTCCGGAAGCTCCCGCCCCGGTCCGCGACCTGGCGGACGTAGACCCGGTTCTCGGTCATCGTGTACCGCGTCATGTCGTCGGGCGCGGAGAACGCCATGGTCCGGGAGTCCGGCGAGAACGTGAAGCCGCCCTCGGACACCTCGTAGTTCTCGGTCAGGCGCTCCACGTGGCCGGTGGCCACCTCCAGGAGATACAGATCCTGGTAGAGGCCGGACTGGGTGATGTTGCGCTCGTACCGCTCGGTGGAACCCCCTTCGAAGCCGATCCAACGGCCGTCGGGGCTGACCTCGAACCCGTCGACGCTGTAGGCGTCCGAATCCGTCAGCCGGTCCACCCGACCGGAGGCGATGTCCAGGGCGTAGAGCTTCGACAGCGGCGTTTCCGCGTTCCGCACGTCCACCGTGAAGCCCGCCTCGAGCCGCTCCTTCTCTGCGGTCAGGAAGGAGTCGGGGCGCACGAAGTAGATCCGGGTGCCGTCGGGGCTGAACTCCCAGTTCTCGATGCCCGCCGGCTCCTCGGTGATGGCCTCGGCGTCCGCGCCGTCGAGGTCGGCCACCGGCAGCGCATGGAGCTGCTGCATGCCCTGCTCGCCGCTCCGGAACACGAGCCAGCGCCCGTCGGGGCTGAAGCGGAAGTTGGAGACCCCGCGTGCCGCATCCGTGATGCGCCGGGCTTCGCCACCGTCGTGGCGCATCATGAAGAGCTGGTTGCCCTGCAGGCCATCGCCCTGGTCACGGTCGGAGGCGAACACGAAGAAGGAGCCGTCCGGCCCCCAGGTCGGGTCTTCCTCGTTGTCGTCGTCGGTGAAGGTCAGGCGACGGCTGGACGACACCCCGTCACGCAGCGACACCAGGTGAACGTCCGAGTACCGCTCGGCCTCCTCCCAGTCCGGCGTCGAGACCGTGTAGAGCATGAGCGTGCGGTCCGGGCTCACTTCCCACGACCCGGCGCTGCGCATGAGCTGGGCGTCCATCCAGGTCATCGGACGCTGCTGGGCGGTGAGCGGTGCGGCGAACAGGGCCGCGGTGGCGGCGAGGAGGGCGGGAGTGCGGATGCGACGCCTCATGGGGACCTCGAATGGGGTGGGATTTCCGTTCCGTGCTTCGTGACGCCACGCCTCGGAGGGTCCGCGCATCGGGCGGGAACCGGGTGGCGACCTGCGCCCGATAGACACGTCCCGGAGGCGGGGTGTTGGTCGGGCGGTGCAAGGATAACCGCCGTCCCCCCGGCGCGCAGCGGGTGCGGCCCCGCCGCCGTGGGTCCGACGGGGCGATTGACACCCGGGCGGGCGAGAAGGCAGGATCGGGCATGGCCAAGACCTCCCACAGCGTCCGCCGACACCTGCGACTGGACGTCGGTGCCTACGACGAGACCATCCGGCGGTTCATTCCGGCGTACGACCGCATGATCGCCCGGGCCGCGTCCGAAGCCGCCCGCGTCGGGCCGGCCGTGGTCGTGGACCTCGGCGCCGGTTCGGGTGCCCTGTCCGCGGCGCTGCTCGAACGACCCGAGGTCGGGCGGGTCGTGGCCCTCGATCTCGACCCGGAGATGCTGGACCAGGCGCGGGCCCGCCTCGGCGACCACGGTGACCGGGTCTCGTTCATGGCCGGATCCTTCTTCGATCCCCTGCCCCCGTGCGGCGCGCTGACGGCGTCCCTCACGCTCCACCACGTGCCCGGGCTGGACGAGAAGACCGAGCTTTTCCGGCACCTTCGACGGGCGTTGAGCCCCGGGGGGGTCCTGGTGGTGGCCGACGTCATGGTGCCCGCCGACGGTCCGCTCCGCGACGCCACGTTCCGGACGTGGGCCGACCATCTGGTGTCGTCGGGTATCGAGGAGGAGCAGGCCTGGCGGCACTTCGAGGACTGGTCCGAAGAAGACACCTATCACCCCGTGGACGCCGAGGTGGCGGCCCTGACCGCTGCGGGCTTCGACGCCCGGTGCGTCTGGCGGGACGAACCCAGCACGGTCCTGGTGGCCGTACGGAGCGACGACCCATGATCCGCCCATCCCCATCGATCCCCCACACCCTGGTCCGGACGGCCCTGTCGGCCGCCGTCGTGCTGACCGCGCTCGCACCCCCTGCCGCGGTCGCCCAGGCGCCTGCCGGCTACCTGGAGGAGTGGACCCAGCAGTTCGAGGCGTCGGCCCGGAAGTTCGTGGCGCTGGCGGAGGCGATGCCCGCCGGGACCTACGACTGGCGGCCGGCCGAGGGCGTGGCGTCGGTAGCCGAGGTGTTCATGCACATCGCCCGGTACAACTACTACTACCCGGACACGTCGCTCGACGTGGACCCGCCGGCCGGGATGGACTACGACGCGCTCCAGGGCGTCGTGAACGACAAGGCCGCCGTGGTGCCGATCCTGGCGGAGTCGATGGACCACGTCCGTCGGGTGGTTCGGGAGATGGGCGAGGCGGATCTCCAGTCCACCACGCGGCTCTACGGCCGGGACGTGGGCGAGTACGCGGTGCTGCTCCAGCTCCTGACCCACATGAACGAGCACCTGGGGCAGAGCATCGCGTATGCCCGGTCGAACGGAGTCACCCCCCCCTGGTCGGGATAGGGCGCGGATCTCGGCGCCCGACCGGATAGACGCATAAGGCTGTGGTGGTTCGCTTCCGGAGGTCCTGGCGCCTCGGGTGGGCTCGTGCGCGAAGGTGGGCCGATCCGGCTATTCCACTGGCCGGTGGGGGGTGGCATGGTCCCACCCCACCTGGACGTCTACGGGGTGGGCCCACAGGCCTGGCCCCCGACCGCCCCTACCCACTCAACCACGGCGCCGAGATCCGCGCCCCGCCCTACCCGGACTGGGGGTGCGCAGCTCGGATGCAGAAGTAGGCGGGCAAGGGGAGCGAAGTGAGGAGTAGCAGCGCTACCTCGCAACGAAGCGAGTCCGCGGCCCAACGACCTTCTGCGCCGAGATCCGCGCCCCGCCCTACCCGGACTGGGGGTGCGCAGCTCGGATGCAGAAGTAGGCGGGCAAGGGGAGCGAAGTGAGGAGTAGCAGCGCTACTTCGCAACGAAGCGAGTCCGCGGCCCAACGACCTTCTGCGCCGAGATCCGCACCCCTTCAGACTTCGATGATCTGGCTTCTTTTGGTCCCAACACTGACCCACCGCACGGGCGCCCCGGTCAGCTCCTCGAGGCGGTCCAGATAGGACCGGGCCTTCTTCGGCAGATCCGCCAGCGTCCGGGCACCGGTGGTCGGTGCCTCCCACCCGGGCAGGGTCTCGTAGACCGGCTCGATGGCCCCCAGCGACCACGTGTCGGCAGGGAAGTCCTCCACCACGCTGCCGTCGGGCATCCGATAGGCGGTCGCCACCTGGATCTCGGAGATCGTGTCCAGGACGTCCAGCTTGGTCACGGCCAGTCCGGTCAGGCCGTTCACCTGGGCCGCGAACCGGGAGATCACCGAGTCGAACCACCCGCACCGACGCGGACGACCGGTGGTGGCGCCGAACTCGCCGCCGAGCTTGCGCATGTGCTCGTCCATCTCGGGAGCCATCCCCGTGGGAAGCGGCCCCTCCCCGACCCGGGTGATGTACGCCTTGACCACGCCCACCACGTCGTCGATGCGCGTGGGGCCGATCCCCGTACCGATGGCCGCCCCGGCCGCGGTGGTGTTGGACGACGTGACGAACGGGTACGTGCCGTGATCGAGATCCAGCACCGTTCCCTGGGCACCCTCCAGCAGCACGCGCTTGCCCGCGTCCAGCGCGGAGATGATCTCCGGACCGGTATCACACGACAGGGCCAGGAGCCGCTCGCCCAGTGCCAGGGCTTCGTCCATGGCCCGGCCGAGCTCGTCGCCGGCACCCTCTCCGAGGCGGTCCAGCCGCTCGCAGACCCGCTCCATGGCGGCGTCCACGCGCTGCTTCAGGCGCTCCGGATTGCCCAGGTCGGCCACCCGCACGCCCCGGCGGCCCGCCTTGTCCTCGTACGCCGGCCCGATGCCGCGTCCGGTGGTGCCGATCTTCTCCTGGGCCGACCGTTCGGCCGCCTTGTCGAGCATCCGGTGGTAGGGCAGCAGGAGATGGGCACGGCGGCTCACCCCGACCCGCCCGGTCAGGTCGATCCCGCGGGCGGCCAGCGCGTCGAACTCCTCGAAGAACTGCACCACGTCGAGCACCACGCCGTTGCCCAGCAGGCACCGGCGTCCCTCGTGCAGGATCCCCGACGGGATCTGATGGAGGATGAACTCGTCGTCGCCGACATGGACGGTGTGCCCGGCGTTGGCCCCGCCCTGGTAGCGGGCCACGATGTCCACGCCCTCGGCCAGGACGTCGACGATCTTTCCCTTCCCCTCGTCGCCCCACTGGCAGCCGACGATGACGGTGCATGCTCCGAATTCGGACATTGGCCTTCTGCTCACGGCGCGAAAAAGGTCACAAACACGAAAGGCCCGTCCCGCTCGGGGATGGGCCCTGGTGTCTGCTGTATCCTTCGGGAAAAGCTAGGCGCGGCTCCGGTGCGCGTCAATCACCGGACCGTGACCCCCTTCCACATGACCTCCAGCAGTTCGCGGCTCTCCGCCAGCGCATCCCGGCCGGCAGGCTCCACCCGGAAGTACTTCCGGGCCCGCCCGCCGCGCTCCGGCGTGGACTCCCCCACGCGGTGGGCCACGTACCCCTTCCGTTCGAGGCGGTCGAGGGTCGTGTAGACCGCCCCGTACGACACGTCCCGGCCGGCACGCTCCTCGATCTCCTCCCGGATCTCCATGCCGTACGCGTCGTTGCCGCGGTGGAGCAGCGCCAGCAGGACCAGCTGTTCGAACTCGCCCATGTCACTCCGTCCTCAAGGCCGAGACGGGGGAGATCCGCACGGCCCGGAGGGCGGGAACCCCCGACGCCGCCACGGCCGTTCCGCCCAGGATCAGGCACCCCGCCACCAGGGTGAGCGCGTCGACCGGACCCATTCCGTAGACCAGGCTCTCGAGCACCCGCGTGCTGGCCCAGACCCCCACGAGGCCCAGGGCCACACCCCAGATGGCGAGGCGCACACCCCGGCGGAGGACCAGGCGTACCACGCCGCGCCCGCCGGAGCCGAGGGCCATCCGGATCCCGAGTTCGCGGGTCCGCCGGGCCACGAAGTAGGAGATGGTGCCGTAGATCCCCGCAGCGGCCAGAAGGAGCGCCACTCCCGCGAAGAGGCCGATCAGCGTGGTGTAGAACCGGCGCTGGGCGAGGCGGCTGTCCACCCGGTCGGTCATGGTGCGGAAGCCGGTGGGCGGCTGGGTCCCGTCCACCGCCAGGACGGCCCGGCGCACCTCCGGCGTGATCTCGGCGGGATCACCGGCCACCCGGACGGTCACGTACCCGGAGCCCGACCATCCCACGGGATACGGCGAATACATGTGGGCCAGGGCCGGCTGCTCGAGGCCCCACTGCCGCACGTCGCCCACCACGCCGACCACGGTCAGCCAGGTGGGCTCCTCCGTGTCGAAGCTGAAGCGCTTGCCCAACGGGTCCTCGTCGGGCCAGGCCTGATCCACGAACGCCTGGTTCACCACCACGCCCGGCGCCGCCGAGACGGAGTCCTCCGGGAGCGGCAACCGGCCCCGGAGAAGGGGAATCCCCAGGACCCCGAAGTAGTCGCCGGCCACGCTCGTGACCTCGACCAGCACGCCTTCCCCGGACACGGGCGGCGGCGTGCCTTCGACCCACACGGTGCCGTTGGTCCCCCCGCTCAGGGGCAGGCGCGTGATGATGCCCGACTCCTGCACCCGGGGCAGCGCCTCGACCCGGGCCATGACCTCCTCGAAGTACGCCACCCGCTCGGCCATGGACGCGTAGCGCGGACCCCGTGGGTCCACGCTGAAGGTCAGGACGCCCTCCGCGGTGAAGCCGGCGTCCTGGCCGCGGAGCGTCGTGTAGCTCTGGACCAGGATCGCCGCGCCGTTCACCAGCACCAGACCCAGAGCGATCTGCGCCACGATGAAGGCGTCGCGGAGCCGCTCCTTCACGGGCGCCATGGTGGCGTAGCCCCCTTCCTTGACCGCCGAGGCCAGGTCCGTCCGGGCGGCCAGGAGGGCGGGCAGCACGCCGAACAGCGCCACGGTCAGACCGGTGGTCCCGAACGCGAACAGGAGCGCCGCCCCGTCGATGCCCACCGCGTCCACCCGCGGCATGGTGGGCGGGAGCAGCATCTTGAAGGCATCCACGGCCAGGAACGACACGCCGACGCCCACGATGCCACCCGCGCCGGCCAGCAGGAGGCTCTCCGAGAAGAGCAGGCGGACCAGCCGGCCCCGGGACGCCCCCAGCGCCGAGCGGACCGCCAGTTCCGACTCCCGGGCGGCCGCCCGGGCGAGCTGGAGGCCGGCCACGTTCCCGCAGGCGATGAGCAGAACGACGCCGGCGGCCCCGAGGATCAGCATGAGCTGACCCCCCACGTCGCCGTAGATCCACTCGTGCAGACTGAAGACCCGGGCCGAGCGGTCCGCGTGGGAATCCGGGTGCTCCACCACGATCTCCGCCAGGATCCGGTCCATGTCCGCCTGGGCCGCGTCCAGGGTCGAACCTTCGGCCAACCGCGCCAGAACGGGATAACCGTGGCTCCCCCGGTTCTGATCGAGGCGCGTCCGGGGGAACGGCACGAACAGGTCGTGCGGCGTGCGGCCGCCACCCCACGGCGACGGGATGTCGTAGCCCGGGGGCATGACCCCCACGACCGTGACGGACGACCCGTCCAGCTCGACGGCCCGGCCCACCGCGTCGCGGTCGGCGCCGAGCACCCGGGTCCAGAAGCCATGGGACACGACCGCGACCTGAGGCTCGTCCGTCAGCTCGTCCTCCTCGGCCAGCCAACGTCCCAGGAGGGGCGGCGTGCCCACCATCTCGAAACCCGAGGCGGTGACCCACGTGCCCTGGACCCGCTCGGCCTCGCCCTGGCCGGTCAGGGTGAAGGCCCGGGGGCTCATGGCCATGATCCCGTCGAAGACCCGCTGCCGGTCACGCCAGTCCTGGTAGTCCGGACCCGACGCCGGGCCGCAGCACCCGAAGGCCCCCTCTTCCATGATCAGGACCACCCGGTCGGGTTCCGGCACCGGCAGGGGTTCCAGGAAGATGGCCCGAAACACGCCGAACAGCGCGGTGGTCGCACCGACGCCCAGGCCGAGGGTCAGGACCACCGTCGCCGCGAAGAGCGGCCTCCGGCCCAACGTCCGCGCGGCCAGTCGCATCTCGGTCCACCACTGCATCATCGTCCCGTCTCCCCTGGTTGGATGCGTCCACGCGTCGGTCCACCGTTCCACCCGGTGCCGCAGACCGTACCCGAGCGAGCGCAGGGCCTGGCGCCGGAACCAGCTCCGGGCCGCCGGCGCGCCGTCCCTCTGCACCCGCCGGGCGTACTCCTCTTCGGCATCGCCCAGCACGGCGTCGCGATGGGCCGCGGGCACGGACCACCGGAGCAGCGCCGTCCACAGCGCCGCCGGCCCCCCTCCCCGATCCCTTCGCCCCTGGTTCGCCATGATTGATTATACGATGTGTAATAAATCGGCCGACGCGTCCCGGTCAAGCGATCGATTCCAGGGGATGGGACAGGGCGATGGGCGGGAGGGTTGCAGCCGCCCGCCCCGGCGTCAGGTCCGGGCGGCCGCCAGGAGGCCCGCGCCGTCCAGCAGGCTCCGTACCTCGTCGTGGCGCGCCACGGGCAGGGGCAGCAACGGCGACCGGGTGGGCCCACCGTGGAGGCCCAGCATGTCCAGGGCCACCTTGATGCCGGGCACGCCGATCCCCCCGACGATGCCGTTGTGCACCGGAGCGATGCGCTCCTGGATCCGCCCGGCATCGGCGGTGCGGCCGTCCTTCCAGGCCCGGTCGATGGCCGCCATCTCGGCCGGCGCCATGAGCCCGAGCGCCGTGATCCCGCCGGCGGCGCCCACCTCCAGCGCCGGGTAGAACAGCGCCCCGCTTCCCACGAGGACCTGGAACCCGGTGGACACGGCCTCCACCAGTTCGCCGAGCTTGTCCAGGCTGCCCCGGCTGTCCTTGATGCCCACGATGTTGTCGTGGCGCGAGAGCTCCGCCACGAGCCCGGTGGGGAACTCCAGGGTGCTGAGGCGCAGCGGCACCTGGTAGATGAGGACCGGAACCGGAGACGCGTCGGCCACCGCCCGGTAGTGGGCCACCAGGGCCTCGGGCGTCATGGCGCCCTTGAAGTACACCGGCGGCTTGACCAGGACGGCGTCGGCCCCGGCGTCCGCCGCGGCCTTCACCTTCTTGATGGTGTGGCGCGTCGACTCGGCCGCGGCCCCCATGATCACCTTGGCGGCGGCGGGCAGCACGTCGTTGGCGGCCTCCTGCAGGCTCCGGGCCTCCGCGTCGTCCAGGAAGACCGACTCGCCGGTGGAGCCGGCGATCAGGATGCCCGCCAGATCGTGCTGGAACCAGTGCCGCAGGTTGGCCCGGAAGGCCACGATGTCGACGTCCCCGGTGACCGGGTCGAACGGCGTGGTCACCGGCAGGTACGCGCCACTCAGGTCGATCATGCCCCTCCTCCGAAGAGCTGGCTCATCTCGTCGGCCATACCCTGCTTCGGGCCGCGCTCGTTGGGGTCGTTGAACATGTTCATCTTCAGGTCGAAGTCCGCCGGGTTGTTGGCCGCGGCCTTGGCCACCTCGAACTCGACCACGTCTTCCTTGACCAGATCCATCAGGTGCTGGTCGAAGGTCTGGGAGCCGTAGTGGTCCTTGCCTTCCTCGATGAGGTCGGAGATGTCGTCGATCCGGTCCGGGTCCTTGATGCAGTCCCGGATCGTGGCCGTGACGGGCATGATCTCCATGGCCGCCACGCGCCCGCCGGTCTTCTTGGACACCAGCCGCTGACTCACCACGGCCTGGAGGGACTCGGACAGGCGGATCCGGATCATCTCCTGCTCGGCCGGATCGAACACGGCAATGATCCGGGAGATGGTCTGGACGGCGTTCTTCGTGTGCAGGGTGGAGATGACCAGGTGGCCCGTCTCGGCCGCCTTGAGGGCCGTCTCGATGGTGATCTTGTCGCGCATCTCGCCGATCAGGATCACGTCCGGGTCCTGGCGCAGCACCGAGCGCAGGCCCGACACGAACGACTCGGTGTCCGTGCCGATGTCGCGCTGGGTGATCGAGCACTTGTTGTCGCGGTGGAGGAACTCGATGGGGTTCTCCAGCGTGACGATGTGCATCTTCTTGTGCTGGTTCATGTGGTTGATCATGGCCGCCATCGTCGAGCTCTTTCCGGAGCCCGTGACGCCGGTGACCAGGATCATGCCGCGCTCGTGGTTCGCGATCCGCTTGAGGATGGGCGGCAGGCCGAGATCGTCGAAGTCGGGGATCTCGATGGGGATCACCCGCATCACGATCATGGGCGATCCGCGCTGCTTCATGATGTTCACGCGGAAGCGGCCGACCCCGGGAATGCCCCAGGAGCAGTCGTAGTCCATGAGCCGGTCGAAGCGCTCCCGGTCCTCTTCGTGGGGGATCAGCTTGAGGGCGATCCCCTTCACCTGGTCCGGCGTGAGCTTCTGCTGCGTGAGGGGCTGAAGTTCGCCGTGGATCCGGGCTCGGATCACGTCGCCCGACTTGATGTGGATGTCGCTGGCGCCACGCTCGATGGCCGCCTTGAAGAGCTCCTGCATCGGCTGTCCTCCCAGGACCGGAAGCGGATGTGTCGAAGATAGCGGCCGGTCCCGACGGGCGCGACGAAGCTCCGGGGGCCCTGCGCCGTCAGTCGGCGGGGGCCTCGCCGGCGTCGGCGGCCTGCTGGCCGGCGTCCGATGCCCACCGCGGCAACCACCCGGAGCGCAGCCCCGGCATCGAAGCCACGAAGTCCAGCACGGTCTCCATCGAGGTCAGCGACCGTCCAGCGCCTTGCGCCAGTGCAGCCCCATCCGGCCCCGGACCTCGTCCAGGGTGACTTCGGCGATGGCCCGGGCGGCCACGGCCCCGGCGTCCAGGATCTCCCGGACCGTGTCCGGTCGGGCCCGCAGCTCGGCGGCGCGCTCGCGGAACGGTGCGAACTCGGCCGCGATCGCGTCCGACAGGATGCGCTTGCAGTCCACGCACCCACGGGTTCCTCCGCGGCACTGCGTGGCGATGTCGTCGAGGGTGTCCGCGTCCTGGAAGTGCTTGTGGAGCGAGTAGACGTTGCACACCTCCGGGCGGCCCGGATCGTCGCGGCGCACCCGCTGCGGGTCGGTCACGGCCGTGCGCACGCGCTCCCAGACGGCCTCGGGCTCGGCCAGGATCGGCACCGTGTTGCCCAGCGACTTGCTCATCTTGGCGTCGCCGTCCAGACCCAGGATGCGGCCGGCCGAACCGATCAGGGCCTCGGGCTCCGGGAAGGTGTCGCCGTAGGCCGCGTTGAACTTCCGGGCGATGTCGCGCGTCAGCTCCAGGTGCTGGCGCTGGTCCTCGCCCACGGGCACCGCGTCGGCCTTGTAGACCAGGATGTCCGCGGCCTGCAGGATCGGGTAGTTCAGGATGCCCGCCGGCACGGACTCGAAGCGCTGGCTCTTGTCCTTGAACTGGGTCATGCGCTCGAGGTCGCCCACGGGCGTGACCGCGTTGAAGAGCCACGCCAGCTCGGTGTGCTGGTGCACGTCCGACTGCACGAACAGGATCGAGCGCTCCGGGTCGAGCCCCACCGCCAGGTAGCTCACCGCCAGGTCGAACACGTTGGCCGGCATGTCGGCGGGGTCGCCGCCGGCGGTGATGGCGTGGTCGTCCACGATGCAGAAGATGCAGTCGTAGTCGTCCTGGAGCGCCACCCACGGCTTGAGGGCCCCCAGGTAGTTGCCCAGGTGGGCCTCGCCGGAGGGCTGCATGCCGCTGAAGATGCGCTTCCTGCGGGTCGCGGTGTCGTTGCCGCCGTCGCTCATGGAGCGTGGTTCCGTGTCCGGGGTGGATGCCGCCCGGGGCCGTGGCGGCCGGGGCGCCTGTGCGGTCGCTAAGTTAGGAACACTCCGGCTCCACTCCCACCCGTCGCGCCGCACGCGGCGCCTGCCACGGCCTCTTCGCCAGCGCGCATGAACGAACTGACCCGAACCGCCGTCGCCGCCGCCGAGGCCGCCGTGGCCGTCCACCGCCGCGACCGGGGGCGGATCGTCCTCGAGGCCGCCTCCGAGAAAGCCCGGGCGGACTACGTGTCCCGTACCGACGTGGACGCGCAGGCGGCGGCGCTGGAGGTCATCCGGAGCCGGCACCCCGACCACTCCATCCTGGCCGAGGAAGACGACGCCCCGCTCCAGGAGCGTCTCGACGCGTGGGACGGGCGGCCCCTGTGGATCGTGGATCCCCTGGACGGGACCGCCAACTTCCTCCACGGGCATCCCCAGTACTGCGCCTCGGTGGCGGTGGCCGTGGACCGCGGGCCGGCGGCTGCCGCCATCGTGAGCGGATCCACGGGCGAACGGTGGCACGCCACCCGGGGCGAAGGCGCCTTCAAGGGCGGCCGGCGGGTCTCGGTGGCCCCCCGGCGGGATCTGGCCCACGCCATGGTGGGCACCGGCTTTCCCTTCAAGATCCTGGACCGGCTTCCCGACTACCTGGGCCAGCTCGACCGGGTGCTCCGGGCCGCGTCGGGGGTCCGGCGCGCCGGCTCGGCCGCCCTGGACCTGGCCTATCTGGCCCAGGGCTCCCTGGACGCCTTCTGGGAGCTGATTCTCATGCCGTGGGACTTCGCGGCGGGGTGGCTCTTGATCGAGGAGGCGGGTGGCTCCGTCCGCAGGCTCGGCGGCGGCGAGCTGACGCTCACGGACGGCGGGCTGATCGCCGCCAGCTCCGGCGCGCTGCTCGACGAGCTGGCGGAGCGGGTGGAGTGACGGCGGGCCCGGGCAGGACCGCCCTCCTGGTGGTGGACGTCCAGAACCGCGCCATCGAGCTGAGCCCGTACCGGGGCTCCGAGGTGCTGGCCGACATCGCCGCCCTCCAGGCCGCCTGCCGTGCTGCCGGCGTGGACGTGATCCACGTGCAGCACGACGAGCCGCCGGGCACGCCGGGCGCCCCCGGCACCGAGGGGTGGGAGATTCACGACGCGGTGCGCCGAGTACTGCGTGGACACGACGTGCCGGGTGGCCTTCGACCACGGCTTCCGCGTGGTCATGCCCCGGGGCACGAACACGACCTACGACAACGGCGACGTCTCGGCCCGCCAGATCGTGGAGCTCTGCAACGAGCGGATCTTCGCCGGGCGCTTCGCCGAGGTGCCGTCGATGGACGAGGCGGTGCGCCGCATCCGGGACGGGGACCTGGGTGGGGACACCGGAACGAGCCGGACCGGGAACCCGTAACTCGTTGTCGGCATGCCTCTTGCATCTATCTATGGGCTGCCGGCCGGGACCTCCCGGCCCGAACGTTCAACTCAAGAGGAGTACGGATGCAGCTCGATACCTTCGACAAGCTACTCGCCCACGAACTCAAGGATCTCTGGAGCGCCGGGACCCAGCTCAAGGCGTTCCTTCCCACGCTGAACGACGCCGCGCAGGACGCCGACCTGATCGCGCACCTCAACGGTCTTCGTGAGCAGACGAAGGAGCAGGTCGAGCGGATCGAGGCCATCGCCGACGACACCGACTTCGGTGCCCGCGGCCACAAGTGCCGGGGTATGGAGGGACTGGTGACCGAGGCCAAGGAGATCCTCTCCGAAGCCACGAACGCCGACATCGGCAACGCCGCCATCATCAGCGCGCTGCAGCGCATGCTGCACTACCAGATCGCCGGATTCGGCGTGACCCGCACGCTGCTGGAGAAGGCCGGCCGGTACGAGCACGCCGACATGATCCAGACGTGTCTCGGTGAGGTCACGGTCACGGACCAGAAGCTGTCCCGCCTGGCCGAGCGGAAGATCAACTTCGAGGCGCTGATGTCCGGCTGACCGCCGGCAGCGCGATCGCGCGAAACCGCCCGCTCCGTCGGATCCCTCCGGCGGGCGGGCGTTCGTGCGTCCGGGGAGAAGGGGCCGGCGAACCACCCCGGGCGTGAAGGATGGCGGTAGCTCGCCCGTATCCGCCCCGACAACCTTCCGAGTCCCCACCGCCTGCGAGCGTATCATGCATTCCGCCCCGTCCCGAAGCCCCCGCCCGGCTCGCACCCCTTCCCGGCGCCGGCCCGCCCCCGCCCTGATCCTGGCCGCAGCGGCCGGGCTCCTGTCCGCCTGCGGCGGCGACGGCACCGAGGTCGCCAGCGGCGAATGGGCCGGCTCCGTGTCCGATTCCTCCGGCGTGGCCGTGGTGGACAATCCCGCCCAGGGCGTGTGGGGTGCGGCTCCCGCATGGCAGGTGACCGAGGAGCTCCGGATCGGCGGTGCCAGCGCGGGCAGCGACGCGCAGTTCGGCCTGGTGGTGGGCGTCGACGTGGACGCCGACGGCAACGTGTACGTGGCGGACCAGCAGGCCCAGCACGTCCAGGTGTTCGACGCCGACGGACGGTTCCTCCACACCATCGGCGGTCCCGGCAGCGGCCCAGGCGAGATCGGCCAGGCGCTGGCCGGCGTGTTCGTCGTAGGCGACGAC
This sequence comes from Longimicrobiales bacterium, assembly GCA_040216925.1. Taxonomy (GTDB): domain Bacteria; phylum Gemmatimonadota; class Gemmatimonadetes; order Longimicrobiales; family Gaopeijiaceae; genus JAJCZZ01. The sequence goes on along the minus strand of JAVJOF010000028.1, from coordinate 10,961 downwards.
GTCTGGGTGGCCGACATGGCCAACCTCCGCCTGGGCCGCTACACGCCCTCGGGCGAGGTGCTGGGCAGCACGCCCATCGATCCCACGAACGGGATCCCGATGCGCTGGGACCGGGTGGGCGACCGTCTCGTGGCCCAGCTCCGCTTCCTGGGCATGGGCGACGCGCCGGCGGCCGGCACCGACGACGCCGTGGTGACCATGGGCACCCCGACCCGGGACACCGTGACGGTGCTGTCGGGCGGGATGTCTCTTCAGATGGAGGGCGGCCGGCCCCAGATCCGCGTCTTCGGCAGCGAACCGATATGGGACGCCGCGGCCGACGGCCGGGTGCTGTCGGGCCTGAACAGCGGCTACCGCCTCGAAGTCCGAGACGCGTCGGGAACGCTTCAGCGGGTGATCACCAAGCCGTTCGAGACCAAGGAGGTCACGGACAACGACATCGACCGCCTGCTCCGAGCCATCCGTAGGATATTCATCGATCAGGGTGCCCCGCCCCAGGCCGTGGACCAGATGATCCAGGGCATGTCCTTCGCCGACCGCTTCCCAGCGTTCGCCCAGATCCTGGCCGGTCCGTCGGGCACCGTCTGGGTGCAGCACATCCAGAGCATGGAATCGCTCACGGCGGACGACACCGAATTCAATCCCCAGGACCTCGGCGCCGACGAGTGGGACGTGTTCGACGACCAGGGCCGCTACCTGGGCGTCATGACGCTGCCCGACCGGTTCGCGCCGCTGCTGGTGGATGGCGATGCCTTCTGGGGCGTCCAGCGCGACCAGTTCGACATCAACTCCGTGGTCCGCTTCCGGGTGGCGATGTCGGGCTGACCTCCGAGCGCGGGGGTCCGGGTCCTACCGCCCGGGCCCTCGCCGGGAGGCGTCCCACCGCCGGGCCTGGCCGACCGCCATCGCGGCGGCCACGGCCATGCATCCGGCCAGGGCGTTGACGCCCACGTCGCGAAGGTCGTAGACCCGGTCCGGCAGGAGCGCCTGGATGCCCTCGTCGATCCAGCCCAGCGCCGCCGTCAGGCCCACCGCCAGCAGCGGCGGCACCGGTACCGCGGCCCCGTTGCCGCGGCGCTCCTCCAGGGCCTGGTGCACCAGCACACCCACCAGCCCGTATTCGAACAGGTGCGTGCGCTCCTCCGGGCCGACGCCCAGCCGCACCACCACCATGCCGAACACGGCGGTCACACCCAGGGCCACCCAGACCTCGCGCCCGCCGGGGCGCCGCCGCATGGCGCTGCCCACCACCGCCACCACCACGCACAGGAACGCCAGGGCGAACGACGCCTCGAGAAGGCCCCGGCGGCGGAGCACGCCCGCCAGCGTTCCGGCGAACCCCGCCGAAGCGTAGACCGCGGCCACCACGGCCACGGTCCACCCCCAGAGCCGCCGCTCGCGATCCGAAGTGAAGCCGGTCATGCGCCCACCATAGCCCGGCGGACGACGCGCCGCCGCCGAGCGTCGAGGCGCCGCGACGCTCCGGCCCCGGGCCCCGCCACCCGGAATGCGGAACGGGGGCCGGGCGTGATGCCCGACCCCCGTCGCGTCTCGTCTGGGGCGCGTCCTCGCCGTCAGGGCGGGCGCGCCGGAACGGTCACGTCAGTTCGACGCCCGCTCCACCGCGATCTTGCGGCCCTTGGCCTCCGGCGCCTTCGGCAGGTGCACCTCGAGGATGCCGTTGTCGAAGGTGGCGCGGATGTCCTCCGCCTTGACCGTGCGCGGGAGGGTGAAGCTCCGCTGGAAGGAGCCGTACCGGCGCTCCCAGACGTGGTAGCGACGCTCCTCGTTGCCCTCGGTCCGGGTCTCCTGCTTCTCGCCGGAGATGGTCAGGACGTTGTTCTCGAGGTCGAGGGTGATGTTCTCCTCGCTCATCCCGGGCAGCTCGGCCGTGAGCAGGAGCTCGTCCGCGCTCTCCTCCACGTTCACGGCGGGCATCCACGCGCCGGAGTTCTGGGTCGTGGACAGGCCGCTCCCGCTCTCGTCGAAGAAGCGCGCCAGGCGGTTGGACATCTCCTCCAGCTCGCGCCACGGGGCCACGGAAGGATTGCGGAAGGTGTACCGGGTGATGGCCATGGTGTCCTCCTCTGGTCATGGGGACTCGGTTCAGTCGAACGTCGGCTCGGGCCGACGGACGGGTTGTTTCGCACCCCCACGGAGGTGCAACCGGCGTGCCATCCCCACGGAGCCCAATTTCTGTCAAAGTGAACGGCCCCAACGGGTTGTGACCCGCCCCGCTCTGTCACTTCGACACCCGGCCGGGCCCGCGTCTGTCGAAGTGGCATCGCCCTGGCTCGCACCTTGCATTTCGACCCTCCGCATCCTTGGACCCCGTGGTCCGATGTGCGAGATTCACCCCCGTCGAACGGCCCTTCGCAGCGCGCACCCCGGCTGGGTGTGGGAGAGAGGTGGAAACAGTGAGCGACCGCGTTCCCGTCGGTGTCCTCGGCGCCACCGGCATGGTGGGCGAGACCCTGCTCCGGATGCTCGCCGAGCACCCGGGCTTCCGGGTGGCGGAGGTGGGCGCGTCGGAGCGCTCCGCCGGGTCCCGGCTCCGGGACCTGATCGACCCCTCCCCGCTGGCACCCGACGTGGCCGACCTCGAGGTCAAGAGCCTCGATTCGGACTGGTCGTCGCCCGTGATCCTCTCGGCCCTGCCGGCCTCCGTGGCCCGGACCGTGGAGCCGGAGCTGGCCGGCCGTGGGCATCTGGTGGTCAGCAACGCCTCGGCCTTCCGCGCCGACCCCGGGGTTCCCCTGGTCATCCCCGAGGTCAATCCGGATCACCTCGCGCTGGTGGACCGCCAGTCGGAGCGGTGGTCCGGCGGCATCGTGACCAACCCGAACTGCGTCATCGCCGGCCTGGCGCTGGCCTTCGCGCCCCTGCACCGCACGTTCGGGATCGAGCGGGCGTCCGTATCCACGTACCAGGCCATCTCCGGCGCGGGACGCCCGGGTCCGGCGGCGTTCGACCTCGTGGACAACGTCATCCCCTGGATCGGCGGCGAAGAGCCCAAGATCGGGGCCGAGCCCCGGAAGATCCTGGGCACGCTGGGGCCGGACGGCCTCGTGGACGCGACCTTCCCGGTGGACGCCACCGCGGTCCGCGTCCCCGTGCTCCACGGGCACCTGGCGGCGGTCTCCCTGGAGCTCGCCGGCGCGCCCGGTGTGGACGACGTCCGCCATGCCTTCGAGAGCTTCCGGGGCCAGGTGGCCGACCTCGACCTGCCCACGGCGCCGAAGCGTCCGCTGGAGGTCCTGGACGGCAACGACCGGCCCCAGCCCCGCCTCGATCGCGACCGGGGCGCGGGCATGACCGTCACGGTGGGCCGGATCCGGCCCGGCGAGGCCTTCCACGTCTCGTTCGTGGTGCTCTCGCACAACCTCGTCCGCGGGGCGGCGGGCGCGGCTCTGCTGAACGCCGAGCTGTGCCGGGCCCAGGGACGCGTGCCGGGGGTGCCGGCATGAGCGAGCGCACCGGCCCGGTCGTCTACAAGTTCGGCGGCACCTCGGTGGGCAACGCCGAACGGATCCGGGAGGTGGCCCGGCTGGCCGCCCTGGAAGCCGGCCCGCTGGTGGTGGTGGTCTCGGCCATGAGCAAGGTCACCGACGCGCTGGTGGCCGTCTGCCGGGGCATCCGCGAGGGCGACGACGTGTCCGAGGCCCTGGGCGCTCTGCGCGCCCGCCACCTGGACGCCGTGGACGGGCTGGCCGGGAACGGGCCGGACGCCGGGGCCGACGCGCTCCTTTCAGACGACGAGGCCCGGGCCCTCCGCGACCGGATCGCCGGGCGCTTCGACGAGGTCACCGCGCTGGCCGCGGACCGCACCGCGCTGCCCGACGCCGCCCGCGACGACGCGATCCTCTCGGCCGGCGAGGACCTCTCGGCGGCGATGGTGGCCGCCGCCATCCGGGCCACCGGGCGCCCCGCGACCTGGGTCGATCCGCGGCGGCTCGTGCGCACGGACGGGCGCCACGGCAAGGCCGTGCCGCAGCACGAGGCCATGCGCCAGCAGTGCGCCCTCCACCTCCTGCCCGTGGTGGCCGACGGCACCGTGGCGGTGGTCGGGGGCTTCGTCGGCGCGAACGAGGAGGGTGCCACCACCACGCTCGGTCGGGGGGGCGGCGACTACACCGCGGCCCTGCTCGGAGGCGCCGTGGATGCCCAGGTCGTGCACATCTGGACCGACGTGACCGGCATCCTCAGCGGGGATCCCCGCGTCGTGGACGGTCCGCGCCTGCTTCCGGAGATCGGCTTCGAAGAGGCCGTGGAGCTGGCCTACTTCGGCGCGAAGGTCATCCATCCCGGTGCGGCCGTGGAAGCCGTGACCCGGCGGGTGCCGCTGCGGATCCGGAGCACGTTCGAGCCCGGCCACGACGGTACGCTGGTGCGGCAGGACCTGCGGGGCGCGGCGGAGATCGCAGCCGTGGCCGCCAAGACCGGCGTCATCCTGCTCAAGGTGCGCACCCGGGCGTGGTCCATGCCGTACGGCTTCCTGGCCCGGGTCTTCGATGTCCTGGGCCGGCACCGCACCCCCGTCGACCTCGTGGCGGCCAGTCACTGGACCACCGCGTTCACCCTGGACGAAGCCGAGGAGCTGGAGGCCGTGGTGGCCGAGCTGTCGGAGTTCGCCGAGGTGGAGGTGGTCCGGGACCTGGCCACCGTGACCGTGGTGGGCCACGGGCTCATGAAGGAGCCGGGGATGGACGCGCTGGTGTTCTGGGCCGTCGAGAAGACCCCGGTGCACCTGATCGCCCAGGCCTCGGACGTCAGCCTCAGCTTCCTGGTGGACGAGTCCGAAGCGCCGAGCGTCCTGCAGCGGCTCCACACCAGCCTGATCGAGTTGCGGGCGGCCGCGGGGGCGGTGGGTCCGCACCAGGCCCAGCCCCACACGTCCGGGCGGGCGGCGTTCCCGCCCACCGCCGGGTTCTGGGCGGGGGCGGGCCCGGGCACGACGCCGGACGACGCGTGAGGCTCGTCCTGCTGGGCGCGGGGCGCATGGGCCAGGCCGTGGCCGACGAGGCTTCGGGTCGCGGGCACGACGTCGCCGACGTGCTCGGCCGTGCGGAACTCGAGGGCCTGGACACCTCCGCCCTGGCCGGGAAGCTGGGCGGAGCCGACGCCGCCATCGACTTCACGGTGGCCGGGCAGGTCGGCCGTTCCGTGGCCGCCGCCGCCGAGGCCGGCGTGCGCCTGATCGTCGGTACCACCGGGTGGTCCGACGACGCCGACGCGGTGCTGGCCCCCGCCCGCCGGACCGGGCTCGGCCTCGTGCACGGCCCCAACTTCAGCGTGGGCGTGCACGTCTTCGCGCGGATCGTCCGGGAAGCCGCGCGGCTGATCGACCCCGTGGACGACTACGACGTGTACCTCCGGGAAGAGCATCACCGCCACAAGGTGGATCACCCGAGCGGAACCGCCCGGCGCCTGGCCGACCTCCTGGTGGAGGGCGTCGGACGCAAGACGAGCTGGTCGGCGGAGCTCCACGACGGGCGGGCCCACGACCCCGCGGTGCTCCAGGTCGGCAGCGTCCGCTCCGGGGAGATTCCCGGGACGCACGTGGTGGGTCTCGAGGGCCCCCACGACGCCATCGAACTCCGCCACACCGCCCGGAGCCGGGCCGGCTTCGCCCACGGTGCGGTCTGGGCCGCCGAGTGGGTCCAGGGGCGCACCGGCATCCACACCTTCGAAGACGCCCTGGACCAGGTCCTGGGCGCCGGGGAGCACGACCGAGCATGAGCGCCGAATCCCCCACCCCGTCCTCCGGGCCGTCCGCCCCGTCCGGAACCGCCGGCACCGAGGGGCCCGCGTTCGGTCCCGGGGCCACCGGCCCCGCCCGCTTCCGGGGCGTGGGCGTCGCGTTGATCACGCCCTTCAAGGCCGACGGGTCCCTCGACCTGGACCGCTACGAAGCCCACGTCGAGCGCATGATCCAGGGCGGCGTCCACGTGCTGGTGCCCTGCGGCACCACCGGCGAGAGCGCCACCCTGAGCGGGGCCGAGCAGGCCGAGGTCATCCGCACCGCCGTGCGCACCGCCGCGGGGCGGGTGCCCGTGATGGCCGGAGCCGGTGCCAACAGCACCCAAGAGGCCGTCCGCCGGGCCGCCGCCGCGCGGCACGCCGGCGCCGATGCCGTCATGTCCGTGGGGCCGTACTACAACAAGCCGCCCCAGGAGGGCCTGTTCCGGCACTTCGAGGCCGTGGCCCGGGCCGCCGAACTGCCCGTGTTCGTCTACAACGTGCCGGGGCGCACCGCCTCGAACATCCTGCCCGAGACCATCCTGCGCCTCGCCGCCATCGACAACGTCTGGGGCGTGAAGGAAGCCTCGGGCGACCTGGCGCAGATCGCCACGATCCTGAAGCGCCGGCCGGAGGGCTTTCTGGTCCACGCCGGCGACGACGAGTTCACCCTGCCCGTGGCGGCCCTGGGCGGCGACGGCGTGGTGAGCGTGGCCGGCAACGAAGACCCCGCAGGCATGGCGCGGCTGGCCGAGGCGTGCCTTCGAGGCGATGCCGAGGCGGCCCGGGCCGAGCACTTCCGGCTGCTCGAGCTCATGCGCGTGAACTTCGTGGAGACCAACCCCGTGCCCGTGAAGACGGGCGTGGAGCTGCTCGGCCACGGCACCGCCCACTTCCGCCTGCCCCTGGTGCCCATGGGCGCCGCCGGCCGGGCCAGGCTCGAGGCCATCCTCGGCGAGCTGGACCTCCTTCCCTGACGCACGTCCCCCGACCCCGCCCGTCCATGAGCATGACCGTGTCCGACCTCCAGGCCCTGATCGAGTCCCTCACCGCAGGGGCCGAGCCCGACCGCGACCGCGCCCGGGAGGCCGTGGCGCACCTGCTCGAAGCCCTGAGCGCCGGAACCGTGCGGGCCGCCGAGCCCGGCGACGACGGGTGGCGGGCCGTCCCCTGGGTCAAGAAGGGGATCCTGCTGGCGTTCCGCACGGGCACCACCGCCGCCTTCACGCCGCATCCCACCGACGCCAACGAAGCCTTCGGCGGCTCCACGTTCCGGTACTACGACCGGGACACCCTGCCGCTGCGCCCCACGGACGGCGTGGCCGAGGGCGTGCGGATCGTGCCCGGCGGGACGTCGGTGCGCCACGGGGCGCACCTGGCCAGGGGCGTGGTGATCATGCCCCCGGCCTACGTGAACCTCGGCGCCTTCGTGGACGAGGGAGCCATGATCGACTCCCACGCCCTGGTGGGCTCCTGCGCCCAGGTCGGCAAGCGCGTCCACCTGAGCGCCGGCGCCCAGCTCGGCGGCGTGCTCGAGCCGGTGGGGCTCCGCCCGGTCATCGTCGAGGACGAGGCCATGATCGGCGGCAACACCGGCGTGTTCGAGGGCACGCTGGTGGGGCGCCGTGCCGTGCTGGCGCCGGGTGTGCAGCTCACCCGCTCCACGGCCGTCTACGACCTCGTGCGCGAGACCGTGCACCGGGGCACCGCCGAGGCGCCCCTGACCATCCCGGCCGGGGCGGTGGTGGTGCCGGGCAGCCGGCCCGCCACGGGCGGCTTCGCCGAGGAGCACGGGATCGGGCTGTACGCCCCCGTCATCGTGAAGTACCGCGACGACCGGACGGACGCGGCCACGGCGCTGGAGGAAGCGCTGCGGTAGGGGGGGCGGGGGCCCGTCGCCACCGAACCCCGGTGCGCCCCGCGACCGGAAGGGCAGCCGCCCAACCGGACGCGGATCCCCCTACCGGACGCGGAGCGCCCCCGCCCTAGCGCCCGCCCACCACGAACGGCCGGTTCGACACGTCGGGGCCCACCCCGTCCTTGGACTCGGCCACCATGCGCGCCACCTCTTCCATGAGGCGGGCGTTGTCGATGACCACCCCGTCCTTGATGGTGTGCACGGCACCGCGGGTCCGGACCATCTGCCCGTCGCGCATGGTCAGCGCGCCGGTGGAGTAGAGGAAGCGCAGGTTCTCCGCCGGGTTGCCGTCCACCAGGACCAGGTCGGCCAGGTACCCCGGCCGCACAAGCCCGAGCTGCGGCGTGCGGAGCGTCAGGGCCGAGTTGCGCGTGGCCGACGCCAGCACCTCCAGGTTGTGCATCCCCGACTCCCGCAGGAGCTGGAGTTCACGGACGTTGCTGAAGCCCGGCGTGGCCCAGATGTAGTTGTCGTCGGTGCCGTAGGCCACGCGCCCGCCGCGCTTGTTGAACTCGTAGATCAGGTCGCCCCACAGGTCGAACGTCGTGTACCAGTACTGCTCGTCGTCGCTGGTCCAGTCGTAGTGGAAGGATCCGTGGAACGCCGGGTTCGGGAGATTCCACTCGTGGAGCGTCTGGTGGGTGTACTTCTCGTGCCACGGCAGGCTCATGGCCCGCTCCACGTCACGGTTGGCCTCGTACACCACGCGGGTGGGGAGCATGGTCACGCCGCACGCCACCATCGAGTCGACCACCGTGGTCAGCAGGCGTTCCTTGGCCGTCTGCTCCGCCTCGACCCACACCTTGCCCGCCGCGCGGAAGCGGGCGTTCTCGTCGTTGTAGTTGTAGTCGCGGACGAAGTCCTGGGTCTGCCGGCCCAGAGCCGACTCGGCGTAGCCATAGTGATGCTCGATCATGGTGGCGCCGAGACAGGCCGCGTTGACCGCATCGACCACGTTGTTCGTGCTGGGCGGGAGGTGGATCGTGGTGATGCCGCCGGCCGCCGTCACGCCCTGGGCCACCGCGCCGAACAGGTCCCGGTCCCAGGTCACGGAGCCCAGGCTGACCACGTGGGCGCCCTGCTCGGCCATGCGGCGGGCGATGTCGGGTGCGTTGGCCGGGTCCTCCAGGGTGGCCCGGTCCACGTCCAGGCCGGTGCCCCATCCCCAGATCGGGTACATGCGGGGCGCCAGGATCTCGTTGCGGGCGCTCCGGGCCGCCTCGGACATGGCCGCGTCCAGACCGCGATCCGGCGCCGGCACGAGGGTGGTCACGCCGTGGGCCAGCTTCGTGTAGTAGACGTACTCGATGGGCTGGGGCTCGGTGCGCAGGTGCATGTGCAGGTCGATCATGCCCGGCATCACGTACATCCCCTCGGCCTCGATCACCCGGTCGCCGGTGGGGCGGTCGATGTTGCCGCGCCGCTCGGCGGTGACCGGATCGAAGGGGATCATCTCCTCGATCACGTTGCCCCGGATGACGATGTCGTAGGGGCCCACCGGCGGGCCGCCGTGCCCCGGAAGCACCATGGCGCCCCGGATGACCAGCCGGTCGTAGGGGCCCTCGGCCAGATCGCCGAACTGGCGGGTCTGGACCGCGCCGGTCAGGGGCCGGGCCACCGCCTGCACCGCCTCGGAACGCTGGGCGGCCGCGGGAGCCGTCGGGAGAAGGAACGAGGCCGCCAGGGCGGCGGTGAGCATCGAGGTCGGGCGAAGCATGACGACTCCGGAAGCGCGATGGTGGACGGTCGATCGGGCGCGGGGAGGGCCAACCTACCGTCTGCGTCCCATGCCGGCATCCCCCTGCCCCGCGGCTCCGCCCATCGTATCGGGTGGCCCGACATCCCCTGACCGAACGAGCCCTTGCCGCGACCCGTCGCGTGCTTCGAACCCGTGGGTACCAGCCCCGGACCGAAGGCACGTACCTCGGGTGGGTGCGCCGCTTCCTGGTGCACCACCGGCATCCCCATCCCCGGGAACTCGACGCGGGGCACGTGGAGCGGTTCCTCAGCCACCTGGCCAACACGAGGCGGTGTTCGGCGTCCACCCGGAACCAGGCCGCGTCGGCCCTGGCGTTCTTCTACCGCGAGGTACTCCGCTCCGACGCGGTCGTGTCCGTGCCCAGGGCCCGGGGGCGCGGGCGGCTGCCCACGGTGCTGTCCCACGGAGAAGCCCAGGCCGTGCTCGGAGAGCTGCGCGGCCGGCCGTGGCTCGTCGCGTCCCTGCTGTACGGCACCGGCATGCGGCTGTCCGAAGCCCTCGGGCTGCGGGTGAAGGATCTGGACTTCGAGCTGGCCCGGATCACGGTGCGGGAGGGCAAGGGCGGACGGGACCGGGTGGTCATGCTCCCGCAGACCCTGGCCCAGCCCCTGCGCCGACAGCTCGAGGTGGTCAAGGAGCAGCATCGCGCCGACCGGCGGCGTGGCCGAGGCTGGGCGCCGCTGCCCCACGCCCTCCATGCCAAGAGCCCCGACGCAGGCTGGGACCCGGCGTGGCAGTTCCTCTTTCCCGGGCGGGCCGAGCACCCCGACCCCGCCACCGACCGCCGGGGCCGCACGCCGCTCCACCCCTCCGCCATCCAACGCGCGGTGAAGCGCGCCGTGCGCCGCGCCGGCATCCACAAGCCCGCCACCTGCCACACCTTCCGGCACTCCTTCGCGACCCAGCTCCTCCGCGACGGATACGACATCCGGGTCGTCCAGGAGCTTCTCGGACATTCGGATGTCCGCACGACCATGATCTACCTGCACGTGGCCGACCAGATGGGCCTGAGCGTCCGAAGTCCGCTGGACCGGCAGGGAGCGGGGCGCCCCGAGGCGTCCGGTCCGAGGAGGCTGTAAGGAGGCTGCGGTGCTCGAATGGCGCTGGAACCGCGGTGGGCGGAGCCCGCTGCTCCCGTGCCCCGTGCCCCGTGCCCCCTGCCCCACGCCCTGCGCGCCAGCGCGCCCTGCGCGATTAGGCTGCCAGCGCCCACTGGCCGCTCCCGGCCGTTCCCACAGCCCCTCCCATCAATCCGCCGGTGTCGCCATTCCAGCCCATCCGGGCACCACAAGCGACTCCAAGCGTCGCACGGCCGCGGGCAAGCGCAGGATAGGAGGCGTATCCTTCTAGCAGACCCTTGCGCCCAGCGCCGCCCAACTGCCTAGTGACGAACAGGTGAAAGACGAGTTAGAAGGCGGTTGCCTAGGAAGCTGGGAGGTGGCGTGGGGCTCGGAACTCGACACGCGAAATGGTTCCTACTCGCGGCCCTGGTGGCATCATCAGCATCGTGCCGCGGTGAAGCGGAAACTGGGTCCGCCTCCACTG